>NZ_FCOM02000028.1 GCF_001544695.2 Caballeronia arvi | reverse complement strand
TCGTCTGGCCACGAACCTACGTCAAAACACGACATTTCTATCTGGCAGAAACACGACATTTCTATCTGGGACCTACATACGAAAATGCGTTAATAAGTATTATGTCAATTGTGATTGGCTATCCGGTCATGGCGGCGGCTGGAACTGGAACTGGCGCTTGCGTGCGACATGCGGATCGCTGTGGAGACCGCACGCGCCGGCCTGCCTGAAATCACGCTGGCGAGCTTGCAAGGCCTCGCATCTGCTGCCCCACCCGCGCCGGGCGCACCGCCCGCCAAGGCGGTCGCGCGCACGGACGCGAAGTTTCATCGCGTGCAACATCCGTAGCCTGCGCTCGTGCGTCGCCGCCAATGCATGGAGGATGCAAGGCTCTGCGCATGAGAGACAAGTCCCCGCACGAGAGGGACGCATTTCTACGCGATACGGGGAAGAACCGCATGAAACCGGCAAAGAACGGACGATGGACCCGGCGTGGCCGGCGGCGGCTCTTCATCGCCCTCGCTGCGCTCGTCGCCGTGCTGATCGCGATCGGCTCGGGCTTGCTGCGACATGTCAAGGCGGACCGGCACGACAGTGCGCTGCAGGCGACGAGCATCGTCTATCACATGCGGCAGGACCCGTCGCCATGGACGCATACCGAAGAGGACGCCTCACGCATGCTCGCGGATATCCGCGAAAAGCGCGTGGCCGCGATCGGCGTGACGGTCGATGCCATCCTCGTTTCGACGAAAAGCGGCGCGCGCTATTTCGTCACCGATCGCTTCGCGGTGTTCTCCCAGTCGCTGCTGCTCAATCCGACCAAGGGCGACAGCGCGCCGGACTATCAGATCGCGTGGTTGCCGAACGTTTCTGTCGGTACGCAAGCGGGTGTCGGCCCGCTGCTCGGCATGTTTCGCGACTGGGCCAGCATGCTGGTGTACGTGCTGATGCTGGCTCTGATGCTCTGGTACATGCGCCGTGAGATGAAGGGCGAAGCCACGCTGATCGACGCGCCGCCCGACATGTGCTTCGACGACGTGATCGGCGCGGTCGAAGCGAAGGCCGCGCTCGACGACATCAAGGCCTATCTGCGCGATCCGAAGTCGTTCACGAAAATGGGCATCCGGCCGCCCTGCGGCGTGCTGATGACGGGCGGTCCCGGCGTCGGTAAGACACGGCTCGCGCAGGCGCTGGCGGGTGAATGCGGCGCGCATTTCATCGCCATCACGGGAAGCTATTTCAGCGCAAAGTATTACGGCGTCGGCATTCAGAAGGTCAAGCATTTGTTCAGGACGGCGCGCAAGCACGGCCCGGCGGTGATCTTCATCGACGAAGCCGACGGGCTTGCCGCGCGCACCAGCGGCGCGTCCGGTTCCGCCGATGGCGAAAGCAACCGCATCATCAATCAGCTGCTCGCGGAAATGGACGGCTTCGAGAAGAACGAAGGCGTGATTGTCGTCGCCGCGACCAACTTCCCCGACCATCTCGACGAGGCGCTGCGCCGTCCGGGCCGCTTCGATCGCATCGTGCCGGTGCGTCTGCCGGACGTAGTGGATCGCGTGAAGATTTTCGAGTATTACCTGGGCAAGCTGCCATCGCGTTCGGCGGACATCGACTGCGATCAGCTCGCGCGGCTGACGGTCGGTTTGTCGCCCGCGTCGCTGTCGATGATCGTCAATCAGGCCGGGCTGATCGCGCGCAGGCAAGGCGCGGGCATGGTATGCGCCGGGCATCTGCGCGAGGCGGTCAAGGTGGTGCGCATCGGTGATGTGAGCGGCGCGCAGAAGGCGCTCGATGCGGACGAAGTGCGTCGCGTCGGCGTGCATGAAGCGGGCCATGGCATCATCGCGGCGCTGCTGGGCGCGGGCGTGCTGGAGGAATTGACGGTATTGCCGCGCGGCGGCGCATTGGGCATGGCACTCATCACGAAGCCGCAGGACAAGCATCTGTATCGCCGCAGCGAGCTGGAAAAAGAACTGATCGTGCTGCTCGGCGGACGCAATGCGGAGTTGCTGGTGTTTGGCGAGGCGTCGAGCGGCGCGGCGCAGGACTTGCAGGAGGCATCGCGCATCAGTCTGGAGATGGTGTCGCGGCTCGGATTCGGCAGCGAAGGCAATCTGTTCAGTCTCGCCGCGCTGCCTCGCGAGATTGCAGGACGGCAACTCGACAGCGCGATCGAACAGGCCAACGCGCTATTGAACGAAATGAACGAGCGCTGCTTCGACCTCCTCAGGCGGAATCGGTCGATTCTGGAAGATGTCACGCGCGCGCTCACCGAGACCGAGACGGTGCCCGGCGCATATGTCTACGAACTCATCCGCAAGAGCGGAGTCACGCCATTGCGCGAGCGGGAAGCGGTGTGTTTCAGTGCTGCGGCGTGTGGTGCGGAAGCACGCGCATGATGCCCTTCAGATTTAATTAGCGATACTTATCGATGATCTCGAACAGTCGCTGACACGACGTGGCGACGTGCTGTTGAGGCGCCGTCGCAACCCCGAGCAAGAGGCCGGACCGAGTCCAGGCCGGATTCGCAAACCACACGGACAAAGGCGATGGCGCCATGCCGACGGTCATCGCTTCGCGAACGATCCGCACGTCGGGCGCTCCATCAGGGAGACGGAGAAGTACGGCCAGGCCGGCATGAACCCATTCCGCGTCGCGCATTCGCAACTGCTCGCAGAGTGCGTCACGCTGGGCCGAATATAGACGCTTGAGCCGACGCACCCGGCGGATGTAGTGGCCGTCACGCATGAATTGAGCCATGGCTAGTTGAATTACCGGTGACGGAGCAGGCGCAAGTGTTGCGGCCACCTCGGAGAATGCGTTAGCCAGTTCGGTCGGCGCCACGATGAATCCAAGCCGCAGAGCCGGGCTAACCGTCTTGCTGAACGAACCGATATGGATGACCCGTTTGCCCTCCCCCAGCGATGCCATCGCAGGCGCCGGCCTACCTTGTAGTTGTAGCTCGCCGAGGTAGTCGTCTTCAATGATCCATGCGTCGCTCGAGGCGGCCCATTCAAGTAGCTGAAGACGTCGCCTCAACGACAGGGTCGGACCCAGCGGAGCGTGTTGACCGGGCGTCAAGACGGCTAACGCAGCGTCTTCGGCAATCTCCAGGCCGTAGTCGACATTGAGGCCGTCTGCATCAACCGGCACCGGCACGATATTCAAGCGAGCGAGCTCCAGACCTTTTCGGGTGACCATGAAACCGGGCTCTTCCATCCAGACTTTCTTACCGTCCAGACTCAACACCCGCAGTGCCAGGCCTAAGCCGGAGCTATACCCCGAAGTGATAAACACCTGCTCAGGGTGGCAATGGAAGTTTCTGGCAATGGAGAGATGGCCCGCGATCTCCCTGCGTAATTCGAACTCCCCTCTGGGATCGGGATAGAGCAAGGACGATAAACATCCGGTCTTCAGTAGATTGGATGAGCGCGCCCGCGAAAAAAGCTTATCCGGTAATCCTTCAAACGCAGGAACGCCGAGCTGAAAGATCGCCGGCCCAGCGTTCATTTCCTCATAGGCCCTCATGAACGTTCCAAGCCGCGGCGCTGCGGGTTGAGTCGCCGCCACGTAGGGCCGCGGGGCCACACGGGTGCCCCCTGCCCCGAATGTTTCGATCATCTGAGCGTCGGACAACCGTTCATATGCCGCTTGAACTGTGCCGCGCGCCACGCCGAGCTGTGCGGCGAGGTCCTGCCACGAGGGCAACCGGGTGCCAGGTGCAAGCACGCCCGACTCTATGGCCTTGCTGATGCTCTCTCGAATCTGTTCTGCCAAAGCAAGCTTCGCTGTCCGGTCGAGCTGAATCTGGAAGTCTGAATCCATGTTCTTAGTACACACAGAATTGGGTGATCTTGGTCCTTCTATTTGCACCATCGATGGTACAGAATATTTGCATCATCATTGATCGAAACGTAAGGCCAAATATGATGGCGGCTTTGCTCGGAACCTGTTGCGTTCAACGCAAGCGCGCCCTTGCCTGGCTCTAGACGCGAGACAGCATCGGCCTGGCCGTCTCTGTGAAAAGCGATGCCCGAACATGCAAAACGAACGTTCACCCTTGCACGTCTCGATTGTGGAGAAGCTGTCGTCGACGACGATCAGCATTCGCTGGAGCGATCCTTGTCTGGGTCACTACGCGAATCAGATCTGGGGTATCGGTTCTGCGCGTGCGGATGCCATTTGTGTCCTCTCCGGTAAGCCGATTCGCCGCGGGGATTCGATATTTCGTCCTCGTGCACATGGATCGCAGGTTCCGATCAACCGGCACCGGATGATTCTGGCTTCTGCAGTATCCGGCTTTCTCCATGCACCAACGCCTTGAACCAGATCAAAGCGGGTGAACAACGCAGGCATATACATCGGAAAGCGTTTCACCCAACACACCCTTCCCATGCCGAGGTCTAACGGAATCGTATGTCCCAAGTCGACTGGCTGAGTCAGCTGCTGCAAATGGTCTCCGTCACCGGACGGCTGGAGGTCCGTTGCTCCTACGGTGCGCCGTGGCGTGTGGCGTGGCCGCAGGCCGAAGCGCGCGAGATCCCGTATCACGTCGTGCTCAAGGGACGCGCCATCGTCGAAGATCCGCAGACAGGGACGACCAGGGAACTGGTGGGCGGCGATATCCTGCTGATCCCTGACGGGGCGGCGCATATTCTGCACGATGGCAGCGGACGTGTCCCGGGGCCGACCTATGAACGCCAGAGTTCTGCTGGCTTGACGTTCAGCGAGAATGACGGCAACGGCGAGCATCTGGATATGTTGTGCGGGCGATTTCACATTGGACCGCCTCATGATCGGCTGATTCGCAATTACCTGCCCACCAATATGGTGATACGGACCATGGATGGCGGCGGCGAAACGGGTATCGAGTCCGCTTCGACCCATCTCGCCAGCTTTGTCAGGCTGATGCGCGAAGAGGCCACGGGCGAAAAAGTGGGAGGATGCGCGATCCTGAACGCGCTCAGTTCGGCGCTGTTCACCCTCGTACTTCGCGAAGCGAGCAAGTCTGATCAGGCGCCGGCTGGATTGTTGGCACTGGCCGGTCATCCACGGCTGGCGCCTGCCCTCTCAGCCATGTTCTCCGATCCCGCTCGGGCATGGACGCTGCCTGATCTGGCCGGCTTGTGCAGCATGTCACGCGCTACCTTCATGCGTCACTTCCAGGACACGCTCGGCCGTTCGGCTATCGATTTGCTGATTGATATCCGCATGAGCCTGGCTGCAAACGAGCTGAAGAAGCCTGCGACGACAGTCGAAGCGGTCGCGGAATCGGTAGGCTATCAATCCGTTTCTTCATTCCGGCGCCTGTTCGCCGACAGAATGGGCATGACGGCGGGTCAATGGCGCCGCCTTGCGCGCGAAGATCAGCAGTAGCCGAGAACCCTCGCTTCGCTTCCGGTGTGATACCCGCGTCATCTTCACTTCGATCTCGACGAGACGGAATGCTCCCTTCCCGTTGACTTGATCCTTTTGGACATTTTATTGAGCAAATGCGGTCGTGAAATTGCTTTTGCGTAGCCCTAAAGTAGAGACTCCCAGCCACCTGATGCATCCGCACCGATAGGAAACACCATGAACAATGGAGCAAGCATGACCAATGCAGTCATCGAATGTATCCTGAGCCGCAGCGCCGCCAAGTATTACGATCCCGCTGCTACCTTGAGCGACGACCAGATCCGCGAGCTCGTGCGGATCGGCACCAGTGCGCCGACATCCTTTCACTTGCAGAACTGGCGCTTCATCGCCGTACGCACGCCTGAAGCCAAAGCACGGCTGAGTCCGATCGCCTGGAACCAGCCCGCCATCACCGATGCCGCTGTTACCTTCATCGTGTGTGGACAGCTGGTCGATACGAGCGTCATACCGGAGCGCCTGGCTCCGCTGGTGAAGGCGGGCATCATGCCGGCCGCGATGGTGTCGGAGTGGGAGAACCCCGCACGCGATCTGTACATGGCGTATCCGCAGCGCCGGCGCGACGAAGCCGTACGCACGGCCTCGTTCGGCGCGTCGGCGATGATCTATGCGGCCCGCTCACTGGGTCTGGGTTCGACACCGATGATTGGTTTCGATGCCGACGCAGTTCACCGCGAGTTCCGACTCGCCGCAGACGAAGTGCCCGTCCTGCTGTTGTCCGTAGGACCGGAGCGAGCAGGAAACTGGGCGCAGAAGCCGCGCCGTCCCGTGGACGATGTGTTGGCGCTCGTATAGGCGCGTCGTACAGAATAACCATAAGGCCGCGAAAACAGGCGGCAGGCACTATTTCCAAGCAGTGATACCGCAACTTATAGAGACTATGATGACAAGGACTACTATCTTGAATCAGGATCAATTGCCGGCCGAATCGAAGCCGACACTCGATGCGTTCACCAAGAACATCGGATTCACCCCGAACATGATGACGGCCTTCGCCCAGAGTCCGATCGCGTTCAACGCATGGGCGACCCTGCTCGGATCCTTGAGCAAGGCACTCGACGTGAAAACGCGCGACAGCATCGGCCTGGTCGTCTCCGAAGTGAATGGGTGCAACTACTGCCTGACGGTTCACAGCTTTACGGCGGAGCACATGGCGAAGTTGCCGGCCGATGAAATCATCCTCGCTCGGAAGGGGCATGCAACCGATCCGAAGCGGGACGCCGCCATCCAGTTTGCGCGAAAAGTCATCGAAAACCGAGGCCGGGTCAGTGATGCCGATTTGCAGGCTGTTCGCGATGCCGGCTACACGGATGCGAACGTGACGGAAGTCATCGCGCTGGTGGCCATGTACTCGCTGACGAACTTCTTCAATAACGTGTTCGATCCCGAGAAGGACTTCCCCGCTGTCCCGCCTGCCGGCTCGATCTGAACACCATCGATCCTTTGAAGGAGTCTGGACAGGACGGCATACCACTCACGAGGAGATGGACGATGAAGGCGATCATTGTGACGGACCAGGCCGCAGGAACGGCCGGGATGCAACTGACAGAGCGGCCCGAGCCGGAGGCGGGAATAAACGACGTCGTCGTTCAGGTCCATGCGTCAGGGTTCACCTGGGATGAACTGACGTGGCCCTCGACCTGGACCGATCGTCAAGGCAACGACCGAACACCATCGATACCCGGGCACGAGCTGGCCGGCGTGGTCACCGCTCTCGGCTATGGCACAACGGGGCTATCGGTGGGACAGCGCGTGTTCGGCGTCACGGACTGGTATCGCAACGGCACCTTGACAGAGTATGTGGCGGTCGAGGCACGCAATCTCGCGCCGCTGCCGGGCGATGTCGACTTCACGGTGGGCGCGAGCCTGCCGATGCCGGGCCTGACTGCGTGGCAGGGACTGTTCGAGCACGGCCATCTTCGGGCGGGACAGAGCGTCCTCGTGCATGGCGCGGCGGGCGTAGTCGGATCGATGGCAACTCAGCTCGCACGTGAGCACGGTGCCTACGTCATCGGTACCGGACGCGCTGCCCACCGTCAGATGGCGCTCGACTTCGGTGCGCAGGAATTCGTCGATCTCGAGAGCGACGCCCTCGAAGACGTTGGTGGCGTCGACCTGGTCTTCGATGTCTTCGGCGGCGGCATCGCCAGGCGGTCTGCAGGCTTGATTCGAGCCGGAGGAACGCTGGTGACAATCGCCGGGCCGATCGACGCGCGGCCTGCCAATGGCATGACGGTCGACTTCGTTGTCGAGCCCGATCGCGCGCAGCTCAGAGAGATCGTCCAGCGGGTGCGGGACGGACGGTTGCGCACACACATCGGCAACATCGCAATGCTCGACGACGCCGTTGCCACCTTCAACGGAACCAAGCGGCACCACGGGAAGACGATTATTCGCGTTCGTCCTTGAGAAAGCAGCGGGGGCAAGCAGTTCTGCCCTCCCCTGCGCATCCGCAAGGCTGGTACGAAACAGAGATGAACAAAGATTGGCCGACACTCAGAAGGACAAGACCATGAAGATCCGAAGCATCGTCGCTGCCAGCTACGCGACACTCGCCATCGTGACGGCGGGCGCCGCCTCGGCCCATGACGGCGAAGGGCAAACCGTCACGAAGAACTTCGATGCGGTTATCCCCAATGTTCCCGGCAAATCGCTGATTGCGGTGGAAGTCGATTACGCGCCGGGCGCGGCCTCATTGCCGCACACCCACGCGAAGTCGGCCTTCATTTACGCGTACGTGATCAAGGGTGCAATCGAGTCGAAAGTGGATGGCGGCGAGATGCGCACCTATCGGGCAGGCGAGAGTTGGTCGGAACGGCCGGGCGCTATCCATTCGATCAGCCGCAACGCGAGCAAAACCGAGCCGGCAAAGCTGCTCGCCGTGTTCATCCTGGACACCAATGACAAAGCGCTGACCACGCCGATCAAATAGACAGAAGCTCACTTATAGATTATCAGGAGCAGGCTATGCAATTGGTTGAGATCAAAGCCGTTGAAAACAGCGATTTCGATAATTGGCTTTCTCTGTGGAAAGGCTATCAGCGATTCTACGAAGTAGATATTCCGGAGTCCGTGACGCTCGAAACATGGGAGCGATTCTTGAACCCGACTGAGCCCATGCATGCAGCGCTTGCATTGGTGGGCGAACATGCCTTTGGGCTGGTGCATTCGATCTACCATCGATCCACCTGGACAACAAGCGACTATTGCTATCTTCAGGACCTATTTGTTGCGGCTGATGCGCGTGGCGGCGGTATCGGCCGCAAGCTGATCGAGCATGTCTATGCCGATGCGAACCGTCGCGGGGTGTCCCGTGTGCACTGGCTGACACGCGAAACCAACCATACCGGCATGCGGCTATACGACAGCGTCGGTGATCGCTCGGGTTTCGTCCAGTACCGGGGTCGGGTCGGCCCTGAATTCGAGGCTCCCGAAGACCGACGAACAATCTGAACTGGATACTCCAAATGAAAATTCACGCAAATCAGCGCCCTTTTCAAATCGCCGAAAGGAACGTCGGATCGCTCTCTAGTCTGGCCTTGCTCAGATGGGCGTTGGTCGTTGTGTTTCTCTGGTTCGGTGCCATGAAATTCACCGCCTACGAAGCCAACGGTATTGCTCCGTTCATCATCAACAGCCCCATCATGAGTTGGTTGCACTCCTTATTTGGAGTTCAAGGGGCAAGCTACGTTATCGGCGTGCTTGAATTGTCGACGGCAGCAGCTTTGATCATTGGAGCCGTCCAGCCCGTTTTCTCCGCACTGGGAGCAGCGATGTCAGCTGCGACGTATCTGATAACGCTCACCTTCTTCTTCAGCACGCCAGGGGTCGCCGAAGCGACGGCGGGTGGATTTCCGGCTATTTCGGCTATCCCTGGACAGTTCCTTCTCAAGGATCTCGTTCTGCTTGCCGCATCGATTTCTCTCCTTCTGGCATCTGTCCAGACCTCGCGGCCTGACGCCCGGAAGTCGTGACCTGAGATAGATAAGCGTGTGAAGTTCTTTTAAGAGAGGAAAACGACATGAACCAGTTCACCCAAATCGGCGACAGAATCACCGACAAATCGTCACAGCCCGATGAGCGGACGGTCCGCGACTGGATGGGGCCAGAGGCGTTTGAACATTGGGTCGGATTGCGGAACTGGATCGAGGCGTTCTACCCCGATGTTTTCGCGCCAGACTGGTTATATGGTGGCGAGAAACGCGGTTGGTCACTGCGCTACAAAAAAACTAGGGCCTTCTGCACCCTGCTGCCGGCATACAGGCTGTTTTCGGTTCTGGTGGTCCTGGGGCGTGCTGAGCGCGAGAAGTTTGAGGCGCGGCGTTATTCCTGGAGCCCAAAGTTCGTCAAACTCTACGATGAAGCCCGGGCATACCCTGACGGAAAATGGCTGACTATTCCCATCACGTCCGCCGATGATCGGCATGAGGTGACAGACCTTATGAGTATGAAGCGCCCTGGGCGCTCGTTTAGTTGAATGTCGTGTAAGTCCTGAGACCCGTGGTGGACATCGGAGTCAATTGCATGCGGGCGCGAGTTCGGCCGTCAGTACGATTCCGTGCGCCAGCGTGGACGGTGTCCGGCGCCTACATCTTCACCGATGGCCATCTCGACGGCACCGATCCGAAGTGGAATCAGTTCAGCCTGAAAACCGCGTATGCGCTGTCCAAGGGCACCGACGTGTATCTGCAGGGCGTGTATCAGCACGTGAGCGATACGGGCGATTCGGGCATCACGGCTGCGATCAACGGCCTGTCTGCATCGTCGACGAACAGCCAGGTCTCGGCGACGGTCGGCTTGCGTCACCGATTCTGATCCGAAGCAGGCGCGAACGGCGGGCGCACGCGCCCGCCGTTTGTCGTTTCGCGTTCAGAGCAGACGCGGGTCCTGCGTCTGAGGAACCGGTTGCCCAGGCCACGGCACCGGAATGTGGAGATCCTTCAGGATCGCGGCGGCGACGCCGGACCACGACGCCGGAATGGACGGCGGCAATGGACCGGGGTTGCCGTTCGGCGGCAAAGTGATCGTGGCGATGCCGCCGCGAATGGAGGACATCGCGTCGCGATGCAGGGTGTCGGTGCGCGGCAGATCGGTGATGGTCAGCGTAGTCATGGCGGGTCTCCTGGCAAAAGTAAGGTGAGTGGCGTGAAAGTCGCCACCCGGTCTTCTGCATGGGCCGTGCCAATACGTGAAAAACGGCAATCACCGGTTTGCGTCGAATTTATGAGCGGATACGGGTAGCTTCGAACTCGAATCCGCGCATGTCTTTGCCCTCACGCGCTGGACGCGAACAACAGTCCGATCGTTCGATGTCGGCATACGCCAGACATTTCCCTTCCGCTGCCGTTCAGTTCAGTTCAGCTTCACGGTCGGCCGCACACGCTCACGAAGCCACTGACTCGCCGCATACATCACGGCCCGCTTGACGCCCGTCAGCCCCATGATGTGCCGGCGATACAGATGCCGGTAGCACGAAGCCGCCAACCATCCTTCGATGAAAACCGGCCCGCGCAGCAGTTCGCTCATCAGCGCGCCCGCCGCGCCCGCACGGCCGAACGAAATCAGCGTCCCCTGATCGCGATAGGAGAAGCCCTGCACGGCGCGGCCGTCGAGACGCCGCATGAGCGCATCGGCGAGGTAGACGGCCTGCTGATAGGCCGCCTGCGCACGCGGCGGCACGAGCGCGTCGCCCTTCGATGCCGCGCACGCGGCGCAATCGCCCATCGCGTAGATGCCCGAGCCGGCCTCGACCTGCAGCGTCGCATCGACGACGACCTGCCCGAGGCGGTTCAGAGGCAGTCCTTCCATCCGGCGCAGGACCGGCGGTCCTTCCACGCCGGCCGCCCAGATGGTGATGTCGCTAGCGAGCGTTTCGCCGTCGGCGGTGCAAACCGAATCCGCGCCGACCGAACCCACGCGGCAACCCAGCCTCACCTCGACGCCGAGCGCGGCCAGCACGTCCTGAGCGCGCGTCGAGATGCGCTCCGGCAGCGCCGGCAGCACGCGCGGCGCGCCTTCGAGCAGACGGATGCAGATATCGCTGGCCGGGTCAAGCGACGCCAGATGATAGTCGCGCACCATTTCCGCCGATCCGCGCAGCGCGGCGGCCAGCTCGACGCCCGTCGCGCCGCCGCCGATCACCGTCACCGAGACTGGCGTCTTCGCCGCGTCGGGGCTCACCTGCCGCGCGTGACTCGAACGCAGCAGGCTCGACAACAGACGCCGTCTGAACGTTTCCGCCTGCTCGACCGTTTCCAGCGTCAGCGCATGTTGCCCCGCGCCCGGAATCGAGAAGAAGTTGGTGACACTGCCGAGCGCGAGCACGAGCGTATCGAACGCGAGGGTTCGGCGCGGCAGCAGCGGACGGCCGTCGATGTCCGTGGTCTCGTCGATGACGATCTCGCGGCGGCCGCGATCGATGCCCGCGAGCGCACCCTGCTCGAAACGAAAGTGGTTCCACTTCGCATGCGCCGCGTAATCGATCTGATGGCTCGACGCATCGATCTGGCCCGACGCGACTTCATGCAGGAGCGGCTTCCAGAAGTGCGTCGGATGGCGGTCGATCAGGATGACTTCGGCGCGCCGCCGCTTGCCCACGCCGTTGCCGAGCCGCGTTGCGAGTTCCAGTCCGGCAGCGCCCCCACCGACGATGAGGATGCGATGCGGCGCATCAACCTGGTGTTGCGCGTATGAGTTCAACATCATGGCTCCCGGTATCGGCTAACTATCGTACGAATACGCGCGACTAAAGGGCGCCGACGTGTGGCGCAGCGCATCGCTCAGCGCGACGCATTGCGTGATGCCCGAACTGCGCGCCTCTTCGAAGCCGTGTTCCTCCGCACTCACCGCGACGACGCGATGCGCGGGCGTCGCGAGCGTATGAAGCGCCACCGCATAGCGCGACGCGCGCGCACCCGATGACAGAATCGACGAGAAGTACGTAATACCTTCGTCGCCGAGCTTGTCGGTGATGGCGTCGTTCAGGCGGGCGGCATCGAGGTCGCTTACGAGCAGAAGCGGATAGCCGTCGTCACGCAGGGTTTGCAGGAAACGTTTGAGCGCCGCGCCATTCGTGCGTTGCGTCGCTCGCTTCGTGTCCTTGCCGCTGGCGGTCCACACGGAGTCCATGTTCGCCACGATCGCGTCGATTGCCATTTGTTCGTCTCCCGGAGTCGTTGAATGCGTGTGTCGCCAGAGGCCTGAGCGCTATTGACGACATCGTGAGAAAAACTATAAGGTCTTGAAAATATTTGCGCTATTTAGCATTTATAACCGACTCATAAGTTTTTACTAATGTTAAAGACGATCACCTTCCGTCAGTCGAGGGTCGAAGGCGAATGCGCGCGATGCTATCCGCGCGACACGATGGCGTGGCGCAATTCCTGATAGCTGCGCAATCCGGCGACGCCGAGTTCGCGGCCGATGCCGCTCAGGCCGAGTCCTCCCCAGGACACGTGCGGAAAGATCAGTTGCGGCGTGTTGATCCACACGAGGCCCGCACGCAGCGCGTGGCGATAGCGGCGCGCGGCATCGTCGTCGCGCGTCACGACGGTTGCGACGAGTCCATAACGCGTGTCGTTGGCGAGCGCGATGGCCTCGTCGTCGGTGCGGAAGGATTTCACGCACGCGACCGGCCCGAACACCTCTTCGGTCCATAGCACGTTCGCGGTATCCGG
Source organism: Caballeronia arvi (assembly GCF_001544695.2). Taxonomy (GTDB): domain Bacteria; phylum Pseudomonadota; class Gammaproteobacteria; order Burkholderiales; family Burkholderiaceae; genus Caballeronia; species Caballeronia arvi. The sequence continues at coordinate 83,497 of NZ_FCOM02000028.1, read as the reverse complement.
TTCCGCGATGACCACCGGCGCCATAAAAAAGCCTTCTGCGCAGGCGTTTTCGAGCGCACCGCTGAACGCGACGGCCGCGCCGCCCGCGATGCCTTGCTCGACGAGCGCCTGAACGCGGTCACGCTGCGCGCGCGACACGAGCGGCCCCATCGCGACATGGTCGATGTGAGGCGGCGCGACCACGAGCGCGCGCACGGCCGCTTCGAAAGCCGCGACGAACTTGCGATAGACATCGTCGTGCACGATGATGCGCGACGTGGCCGAGCACATCTGCCCCGCGTTCGTGAACGCGCCGCCCACCGCGAGCGCGACCGCATGCCCGATGTCCGCGTCAGCGCGCACGATCAGCGCGGACTTGCCGCCGAGTTCGAGCGTCAGCCGCTTCATGTCCTGCGCGGCGGCCTGCATGACCTTGCGGCCTACCGCCGTGCTGCCGGTGAACGAGATCTTGTCGATGAGCGGATGCGCGGCGAGCAGCGCGCCCACCTCGCCGCCGCCGTTCACGAGATTCACGACACCGTCGGGCACGCCCGCCGCCGTCATGATCGCAGCGAGCCGATGCTCGACCGGCGAAGTGAATTCGGACGGCTTCAGCACCGCCGTGCAACCGGCCGCGAGCGCGGGCGCGAGCTTCCACGCGGTCGTGACCATCGGGAAATTCCACGGCACGATCAGCGCGGCCACGCCGACCGCTTCGTAATGGCGCTCGCCCGTCACGGTGTCGTCGGGCAAGGCGAGCGTAGCGGCGGCGAAGAGCGATGCGTCGGCGCACAGGTCTGCGTAGTAATCGAACGTGGCGATGGCGTCGCTCACATCGGTGTCGGCTTCGAGCGGCGGCTTGCCGCTTACCTGCTGCTGCATCGACGCGAGCTGGGCGCGGTTCGCCGCGAGCAGCTCGGCGATCCTGCGCAACACCTTGCCGCGCGCTTCAGGCGGCTGGTTGCGCCATGCATCGAGCGCACCGTGCGCGGCACGCACGGCGGCATCGACTTGCGCGGCATCGGCGTGTTCCTGCCAGCCGATGATCTCGCCCGTGGAAGCATTGTGAATCGCGTTGCCCGCTTCCCGGTTCGACGCGTCGACACGCATGCCCGCGATCGTCGCGGCGGGCAGCACGAATGAAGTGTGATTGAACATGATCGTCCTTTTGCGGGCTTTAACGGTAGGCGACGCCCGGCATCACGCAGAGCATCTCGAACGCGAGATTGGCGCCGACGAGCGCGGTCGTGCCGGCCTGATCGTAAGGCGGCGAGACCTCGACGAGATCCGCGCCCACGACGTTGAGCCCCTTCATGCCGCGCACGATTTCGAGGCCTTGCTGCACGGTCAGGCCGCCCACTTCGGGCGTGCCGGTGCCGGGCGCGAACGCGGGATCGAGCCCGTCGATATCGAAGCTCAGATACACGGGCGCGTCGCCCACGCGCGCGCGCACTTCTTCCATCAGCGGCGCAAGCGACCGGTTCCAGCATGCTTCGGCCTGCACCACGGTGAAGCCCTGTTCGCGGCACCAGTCGAAGTCGTCGGCGTGATAGCCGGTGCCGCGCAAACCGATCTGCGTGACCTTGTCGCATTGGAGCAGGCCGTCTTCGACCGCGCGGCGAAACGGCGTGCCGTGCGCGATCTTCTCACCGAACATCGTGTCGTTGACGTCGGCATGCGCGTCCACGTGCACGACGGCGACCTCGCCGTACTTCCTGTGCAGCGCGCGCAGGATCGGCCACGCGATCGTGTGATCGCCGCCGAGCGTGATCGGGCGGCAGCCGTTCTCGACGATCTCGTCGTAAGCCGACTCGATCAGGCGGATCGAGTCCTTCAGGTCATAGGGATTCGTCGCGACGTCGCCGATATCGGCCACCTGCAGCGAATCGAAGGGCGCAGCGCGCGTCGCCATGTTGTAGGGGCGCAGCAGCACCGATTCCGAGCGGATCTGGCGCGGCCCGAAGCGCGCGCCCGAGCGGTTCGAGGTGCCGATATCGAGCGGCACGCCGACGAAACAGGCATCGAGGCCCGCGGTGCTCGCCGCTTGCGGCAGGCGCATCATCGTCGCGATGCCGCCGAAGCGCGGCATGTCGTTGCCGCCGAGCGGCTGGTTGAGTTCGCGCTGCATGGGGGTCTCCCGTCATCGTTATGTGGACGGGGCGATCTTAGGCGACGGCTTTGCCGCGCGAATCACGAAGTGGGAATGTTTACATCGAACCCGGTCTATGTGAACGGGTCTTCAGAGGGCCGGCAGACGCGAGCAAGTCTGGCCCCACGCGATCAGGTCGCGCTTGGTGCGCACGCCGAGCTTAGCGAACGCGCGCTTCACATACGACTCCGCCGTGCCGATGCGCACGCCGATGATCTCCGCGGCCTCGGGCACCGTGCGGCCCGTGATGAGATGCGCGCAGATTTCGTACTCGCGCTTGGACAGCCGCACCTGATCGGCGGCGATGCGCGCATCGAATTGCGCGAGCGGATGCAGGAACGAGGTCGGATGCGCGACGCGCCGCGCGGCGCTCGTCGATGCGTGCAACTCCAGCAACGGGAACAGGAATTCGCTCACGTTGCGAAAGCGGTTCATCTCGGCGAGCGTGAACGGCGGCGCATCGAGCGCGCGTTCGAGCGCGATGGAATCCTGCGCGTGCGGCGTGCCGCGCGCGAGCACGCATTCGTGCGCGATCAGCGCTTCGTCGAACAGGCGTTGACGAAATTCGCCGGGCGGTATCGCGCCGATGTCACGCACCACGAGCAGCGTGCCGATCTTGCCGCGAATGCCGGCGAAGAGCGGATCGCTGTCGTAGAAGCGGTCGTAGTAGAGCGTCATGACTTCGGAGATCACGCCGCTGTCCATGCCTACGCCGCTGCTGCCGATCCATTCGCGGCGAAAGCCCGAGGGCCTGCTGTGGTCGACGCGCGAGCGCTCGATGTGCACGACATTGAGCGGCACGATGTCATTGAGAAACAGCGTGAGACGCGGCACGAAATCAGGTGTGCCGACCGCTTCGATGACTTGCCCGAGCGCCTTGAACGAGAGCGGAAAGTCGGCGGAATCGCGGTTAAGCGGGGGTACGTTGTGCAGCATGGCGCGCCCCGGAAAAAAGACTGTCCGATTCTAGCCCATGCGCCGCAACGCCCGCCAGACGAGGTTTCCAGCGAATGCTTCGCGTGCGCTAAGTGTTTACCCGCGAATCGGGAAACACGTTTTGCCTCCCCTGAGGGGGGGCATACCGGGGCGCCGTGAATCTGTAACTTTCTTTCACCGATTCAATTGAAAACCGACGCAATCAAGGACGCACATGAGCAAGCTGATTCAGGACATCGCGCCGTTGGGCGCAGGCATTGGCCAGTTCACGAAGCTGGACTACGGCATGGACGAAAGCGACTGGCGCGCGGCGCAAGGCCGGAACGGCAACTACGTGATCGGCTGGTGGGAAGGCAAGGCCGGCGCCGTCGATTTTCCCGCGACGACCGCCGACGAAGCCGTGTGGCTCGTCGAAGGCAGGATCGCGCTGACCGACGTGAACGGCTGCCGCAAGGAGTTCGAAGCGGGGCAAGGCTATCTGCTGCCGGCTGGCTTCGCGGGCCGCTGGGAAACGATCGAGGACGCGAAGAAGTTCTACATCGTGCTCGAACCGCAGCAATAAGCGCCGCACTGTCGTCGGCACACGATGCGGCGTCTTTCCGAGCAGCAGTGAAATCCACCATGAGCATCTTCGCGCATCGCTGCTTTGCGCCGGCGTCGCTCATCCATACGTCGAACGCCGGTATCCGCACGGCGCCCGAAGAGGAAGCCCATCATGAATGACCGCGCCCAATTTCTCGAAGCGGATGTCACCGCGCCCACGGCCCGCGCATCGCGTGAGGCACACCGCGCGAGCGTCGGACTGAGCGTCGAAGAAGCGCTCGCCCACACGAAGCTCTTTCCCTACTGGCTCGACAACCCCGCCGAGCCGCCCGCCGAAGCTGCGCTCACGAGCGAGACGCGCGCCGATCTGCTGATCGTCGGCGGCGGCTTCACCGGTCTGTGGGCCGCGGTGCAGGCGAAGGAACAGATGCCTGAACTCGATGTCGTGCTGATCGAAGCGGGACAGGTCGCGCATGGCGCGTCGGGGCGCGCAGGCGGCATCATTTCGACATCGGTGATGCATGGCCTGCCGAACGCCGTGCGCGTGTTTCCGAACGATATCGCCGAGCTCGAGGAATTCGGCCAGCGCAATCTCGATGGCTTCGAGGCGACGCTCGAGCGCTACGGCATCGACGCCGATATCGAATGGAACGGCGAGATGACGGTGGCGGTCGACCCGGATCACGTCGAGCATCTGCGCGCCGATTACGATCTGCACACGTCATACGGCCACGATGTCGTGCTGCTCGACGCCGCGGCCACGCGCGCGCAGCTCGATTCGCCGCTGTTCGCGGGCGCGCTCTGGTCGCGCAACCGCAGCGGCATCGTGCATCCGGCCAAGCTCGCGTGGGGTCTCAAGCGCGCGGCGCTCCAGCTCGGCGTGCGGCTCTACGAAAACACGCCGCTGATGAGCGTGAGCGACGAAGGCGCGAGCGTCTTCGTCAAAACGCCCGCGGGCACGGTGCGCGCGACGCGCGTGCTGTTCGGCAGCGGCACGGCGAAGGTCGGCATTCCGGATATCAACCGGCGCGTGCTGCAGGTGCGCGACCACGTGCTCGCCACCGAGCCGCTCACCGACGAACAACTGTCGCGCATCGGCTGGGCGCAGCGTCAGGGTATTTACGACACGCGCACGCAGCTCAACTATTTCCGTCTCACGAAGAACAACAACATCATCTTCGGCGGCCTCGTGAGCTATCACTTCGATGGCGATCCCAATCCGCCTAGCGACCAGAACCGCGACACTTACTACCGGCTCGCGCAGGCGTTCTACACGACCTTCCCGCAACTGAGCGACGTGCGCTTCTCGCACGCATGGGGCGGCCCCATCGACTACTGTTCGCGCGGTTCGGTGTTCGCGAAGCGCTATCTCGGCGACAAGGCGGTGTTCGTCGCGGGGTACACGGGTTTCGGCGTGGCCGCGAGCCGCTTCGGCGCGTTCATGGGCCTGAACATCCTGTTCGATCGCGACAGCCCCGAGCGCGCGCTCGACATCGCCAATCAGAGCCCCACGTACATTCCGCCCGAGCCGGTGCGCTGGCTGGCCGCGAAGGTGACCTTCCACGCGTTCGACGGCGCCGATGCCGAGGGCGGCTGGAAGCGCGCGTGGATCAAGGGCATCAAGGCGATGGGTTTCCCGATGTGAGCGCGGCGATCTGACGCGAGCCATCCGCATGTTCTCCAACACTTCCGATCTCGACTTGCGCCTCGTGCGCGTCTTTCTCGCCGTGGTCGATGCGCGCGGCATCACCGCCGCCGAGGCGACGCTCGGCGTGCGCCAGTCGACTATCAGCTCGCAGCTTTCCGCGCTGGAGGCGCGCATGGGATTCAGGCTGTGCGAGCGCGGGCGCGGCGGCTTCCGGCTCACGTCGAAGGGCGAGCGCTTCGTCGCATCGGCGCGCGCGCTGATCGCCGCGACCTCGCAGTTCGTCGCGCAGGTGCGCGATATCGACCGCAAGCTCGTGGGCACCTTGTCGATCGGGCTGATCGGCCAGGCGTCGCACGTCGAGAACGCGCGGCTCGCCGAGGCGATCGGCGCGTTCCGCAAGCGCGATCAGGCCGTGCGTTTCGCGATGCACGTCGCGCCGCCGCAGGAACTCGAAGAGAGCCTCGTCAATTCGCAACTCGATCTCGCGATCGGGTACTTCTGGCATCGCGTCGCGGGGCTGTCGTACACCCGCCTTTTCAGCGAACGGCAGGTGATCTGCTGCGGGCGCGGCCATCCGCTCTTTCATGGCGGTCCGGATGTGACGATCGACCCGTTGCGCGCGCACGACTGGATCTGGCGCAGCTATCCCGTGCCCGAAGAACTCGCGAGCATCGGCGAGCGCAGGGTGACGGCCATCGCGGACAGCATCGATGCGGCCACCGTGCTGATTCTGTCGGGCAGTCATATCGGCTATCTGCCCGCGCATCATGCGCAAAGCTTCGAGCAGCGCGGCCTGATCCGCGTGCTCGGACGCGCCGCGTTCGGCTTCGACGTGCCGCTGCATCTCGCGATGAAGCGCGGCATGGCCGACCAACCGATCATCCGGGCCTTCTGTGAAGACCTTTTCGATGTCTATGGCACGCGCTCGCACGAGCGCGAAGTCCGCGTGAAGCAGCCTGACAACGCAGTGGAAGCATGAGCATCGCCAAACATCGGCCATGCCCGATGTGAACGTATCGAATACGCAATATGGCGCGCATTCGAGTGCACTAGAGTGACCGCCACATAACGACAGTGCGGCAGCCGGCAAGACGTGACGCAGGCACGACGCGCCGGACGACACCTAAAGGAGCGAGACAAGATGGCTGACAACACGAGCATCACGCAGATCGAGACATTCGGTTTCGAGCGCATTCCCGACGCGTCGCGATATGCGCGGCCCATCGATCTATTCCGGCTGCTGTTCGGCGGCTGCAACACGTTTTCTACTTCGGTGCTCGGCAGCTTTCCGATCCTCGTCGGCCTGTCGTTCGAGGCGAGCATGTGGGCGATCATTCTGGGCGTGCTCGCGGGCACCTGCATCCTCGCGCCGATGAGCCTGTTCGGACCGCGCAACGGCACGAGCGATCCGGTTTCGTCGGGCGCGCACTTCGGCATTCACGGGCGGATCGTCGGCTCGTTTCTCGCGGTGCTGACCTCGGTCGCGTTCTTCTCGCTCGCGGTGTGGAGCTCGGGCGACGCGCTCGTGGGCGGCGCGCACGACATGGTGGGCCTGCCGGTCAATCCGTGGACGCTCGGCACGGCGTACATGGTGTTCGCCGTGCTCGTGCTGATCGTGTGCATCTACGGCTTTCGCTTCATGCTGTGGGTGAACAAAATCGCGGTATGGGCGGCGAGCCTCATGTTCGTGCTCGGCGCGGTCGCCTTTGCGAACGCCTTCGACATGCACTACGCGGGCACGCTCCGGCACGGCAGCGCGGGCTTCTGGGCCGCGTTCATCGGCGCGGCGCTGGTGGCGCTCAGCAATCCGGTTTCGTTCGCTTCGACGCTCGGCGACTGGGCGCGCTACATTCCGCAAGCGACGCCGCGTCATCGCGTGATGGGCGCCGTGTTCGTCGCGCAGATCGCGACCTTCGTGCCGTTCTTCTTCGGCCTCGTCACCGCGACGATCATCGCGACGAAGGCGCCGAGCTACATCAGCGCGAACGACTACGTGGGCGGCCTGCTGGCCGTATCGCCGCGCTGGTTCCTCTTGCCGATGTGCCTCATCGCGATCATCGGCGGGATGTCGACGGGCACGACCGCGCTCTACGGCACGGGCCTCGACATGTCGAGCATGTTTCCGCGCTTCCTCAACCGCGTGCGCGCGACGATGCTGATCGGCACGCTCGCCATCGGCTTCATTTTCGTCGGCCGCTTTGCGTTCAATCTCGTCGAAAGCGTGGCGACGTTCTCGACGCTCATCTGCACCTTCAGTTGCCCGTGGATGGCGATCATGGTGATCGGCTTCCTGCAGCGCCGCGGCTTCTATCTCGCCGACGATCTGCAGGTGTTCAACCGCGGCGGCCGCGGCGGCCATTACTGGTTCACGCATGGCTGGAACTGGCGCGCGATGGGCGCGTGGCTGCCGGCGGCGTTCGTCGGCCTCGCGTTCGTGAACCTGCCGGGGCAGTTCGTCGGGCCGCTCGGCGCGCTCGCGGGCGGCTGCGATCTGAGCGTGCCGGTCTCGTTCGCCGTCGGCGGCGTGCTGTATCTGGCGATGCTGTGGTGCTTTCCCGAACCCGACGCCGTGTACGGCCCGCAAGGACGCCGGTTCTTCGGCGCACAGCAACAGCGTGCGCGCAACGCCGTGCCGGTCGCCATGAGCCCGCGCGTGCATAACCTCGCGGGCAGTCGCGAGCAGGCTGAGTAACACTGCAGTTCAAAACCAGAAGCGCGGGCGCGCGACGCGCGTCTCGCGCTCCGTCCAGCGCGTTTCACATTCGACATCGACAGATGAGCCGTTCAGAACGAGCTATTTCGGCTAATGAGCGGGCGGTCGAAGGCCGAATATGTGCCCATAATTCGTGATTGACGCCTGCGAACCCGATTGGATGAGGGCTTGCCAGAACGAGACCTGGTTTGCGGTGAGAACTGGAATCCCGAGCGCTTCTTCAAGAGCCTTGACGACGCCAACGGCACGGAAGCCATTGCCACCGATGAACACAGCCTGCGCGCTCTTGGCCGTATGGGTGCGGACCCATTCGAATAGCTCGCCGGGTTGAATCGCGTGCTGGTCGGATGGTAATCCGGCGGGTCCATTGCTTACCACGTCGAACCCGCATGTTTGAAAGTATCGGGCGCCCTGCCGGTCCATTTCCGCCGAAAACCAAGGTGGACTGATCAACGCAAGCCTGGTGACGTTGAGATTCTCGAGGGCGGCGACCGCGGCCGCACTGGAAATAACAACAGGAATCCCTCGCGTGCGAGCTTCCAGCCGCTGTTTCAGTCTGGCGTCATCGGGGCGGCCCCGCACGTAGCTGCTACTGGTGAACGCATAGACGATTGCATGCAGAGGCGCTGATGCGAGCATCTCTGCAGCATCGTCAACAAGCGGCGGTTCAGCGAAGGCACGAACAGGATCATCGGCAATTTCGGTGTCCATAACGCCTCCGGGCTTGTACACCCCCAGAGGCACTCGGGCAGCGTGAATAGAAATGCCTTCTGGCCTCATCGCGTTGAATTCCGACTCGGGGACCACGTCTGCGTGCGGGGTAAGAACACCGATGCGCGTCGTGCTGAAACCATCAGCCTGCCACATGAGCCTTTCCTCCAGTTAGATCTCGCCGACGATTCAATGAACAGGAAGCGCCGCGTTGAAAACCAGCACCATGATCAATCCCACCACAGCCACGATGGACTGAACCACCGAGATTGTTTTGGTGGCTTCGCCCATGGTCATACCGAACGATTCCTTGACCATCCAGAAGCCAGCGTGGTTGGCATAGTTGAAAAACAGCGAGCCGCAGCCAATGGACAACGCCAGCAAAGGCAGGTTCAGGCTCGGGTCGACGCCGGCCAGCGGCGCGAGCAGGCCGGCTGCGCCCACGATACCCACGGTGGCCGAGCCGGTGGAGACGGAAAGCAGCATGGCGATCAGCCAGCCCAGGATCAGCGGGGGAAAGGCGAACTGCTGCGTCAGATGCACGATGGCATCGCCCACCTTGGCACTGGTCAGCATCTGCTGGAAGGCGCCGCCTCCGGCGATGATCATGATGATGGAAGCGATCGGCCTGAGACTCTGGCCGAGCGCGTCGCGCAGCTTGTCGGCATCGCCTCCGCGCGCGATGACCAGGGCCACGATGGCGAACAGCACACCCAGCAGCATGGCGATCAGAGGATTGCCCAGAAAGCTGGCCACATGCATGGCCGCGGTGCCCTTCGGCAGCACCATTTCGGCGACGGCATGAACCAGCATCAGGATGGCGGGTAGCAAGGCGGCCAGCACGCCGAGCGCGACGCCGGGCCGCTCGCCGCCGTCGGCCCTCCCGGTGACGGTGAACTGGTCCAGCAGAGCCTGATCGGGTTTGGTGCTCATGCGAGGCGAAATGAGCGCGCCATAGAGCGGGCCGCCCAGAATCATCGCCGGAATGGCTGCAAGGAAGCCATACAGCATGGTGGGGCCCACCGACGTTTTGAGGGTGGCGATGGCTGTCAAAGGCCCGGGGTGAGGCGGCACCATGCCATGCATGGCGGCGAGCGCCGCGATCACGGGAACGCCGACGTACACGTAAGCCGAGCCTTTGAAGCGAGCGTGGCTTTCCAGCTTGCGCGCCACGCTGAATATCAGAGGCAACATGACCACCAGACCCACCTCGAAGAACATCGGAATGCCCACGATAAAGGCCACCAGCGTCATGGCCCACGGGATCATCCGATCGGAAGCGTGTCGCAGAATGGCTTCGGCGATTTGCTCGGTGATGCCAGCATCGGCCAGGATCTTGCCCAGCATGGCGCCTAATGCGATGACGACGCCCACCGCGCCCAATGTCTTGCCCGCGCCATCGATCAAATGCTTGACGATGCTTCCCGGCTCCATGCCGGTTGCAAAGCCGACGCCAACGGAAACGACGAGCAACGCGAGCAGCGGGTGCATCTTGACGCGCGACACGATGAGCGCGACCAACAACAACACGCTGACCAGCGCGGTCAGCAACAACTGTATGTCCAGATGGGTCATGAATGACTCTCGGTTTGGGCTGGTTTTCCCGGCGCGCATGCATGCTCCGGCTACAGGCGGTCGCCGTCGCCGCGATGCAAGGTCGATAGGAGAAGCGCCGTCTCATGACAGCGCCAGCCATGTCGTGACGCGACCGGTATTCCGGTCCCGGCGTTTTTTGAGAGATTGGAATTCTATTGCATCAAGCTTTCGCCAACCCTGCCCGGCGGGGTGTGCAACTGCGTTCAGGAAATCGGTGCCGCGTCATCTAGCTGAACATCTCGGGCCGCAAATCGCTTACCTCGATGATCACATCGGCCGGCAAATTAGCCCGGCGTGCGGCGGCGCGAATAGCGTCGGCATTGGGTGCCTCGTACAGGCAGTAAGTCTTCTTCTTGTCCGCGCTGAGAAACGAAAAAAGCCACTCGACGCCCTCCTCGTCGTTGATTCTCTTCACGTTCGTCGCACTGTCGGCCGTGACCTCGAGTTGTTCTGCGAAATTACGTTCAATCATGAAACGTGGCATGGCATCCTCCTCCGATAGTGACGGCACGCTGTACGTGAAGCCGTGCGATAGTCCGTGCTAGTTTCTGGTGTGTGCGCCGGTCTGCCCACCACCGATGCGCTCGACCAGCGCAAACATCTTGAGTTTCCTGGCAACGTCCGCCGCCATCGAGAGCAGATCTTGCGCTCGGGCTTTGTCTTCGATTCGATTGCGCGCCGCCAGCATGAGCGCATATTCGTGTCGGCTATGGGCGAGCCAGGGCCAGGCTCGCAAGCGCTCGTCCATCTGCAATGCGTATTCGAAATGCTGTTCGGCCGCTGTCCAGTCGCCGAGCGCATGGGCGAGCATGCCGAGAAAACGTGCGGCAGATCCGCAGCAAAGCGTGAAGACCGGAACAGTGACGACCTGATCCCGAAATGGCAGAAGAAGCGAGTAAATTCGTTCGGCATGCTTGAGATTCTGCAGGCGCGCAGCAACCTCCGCCAGATACGTCAGCGTGACCAGCCGCTTGCTGTCCATCGGGACGCCGTGTTCCGATTCCGCAAGGCGGTCGAGATTGTCGCGGGCCTGCGCCTCGAAGCCGAGATCGCTGCAGATCAACATGAAACCTGGCCGCCACGTCGCATCCTCGGAATACGTATCGACGAAACGCTTGAAGATCGGCGCCACCTCCGCTAGCCGGCCCTGTTCGCGGCGGATCGAAAACATCTGCATCCCGTAGACACCGGTTGCGAGATTTGCGTCGGCGCTCTGAGCCATCTTCAGCGAGTCGCGCGTCTTGTGCTCCGCCTCGGCGAAGTCACCGACGAGTATGGCCCGCATCGCCTGCGCTCCTGTCACACACCACTTGTCGACGAAGTGCTGTCCGCTCGCGGCGATCTGCCGATACCGCTCCAGCGCGTCCTCGAACCGGTCTGCTTCGCCGATCTCCAGGTACCCTGCGAGACATCGAGCGCAGGCATGACCGATGGAATGCGCATCGCCGAGATCTTCCGCTATCTGCCTCAACTCCAGCAGCACGCTTTCGCGCTCCGCAAACCCCTGCGCGGGCAAAGGCAGAGCGCCGACATGCATCAACTCGCACGCTAATGCGTCGAACAGGCTCGGCGGATCGTTGAGACGTCGCGCGAGGGCGACGGCCTTCATGGCGAACTCGTTGCTTGGTTCGTGGGCGCCTGTCATGTGAACGGTGCGAACGAACCGGCTCAGCAGCCGGCAACGGTCGACCGATTCCTCGGCGCCCGTCAGGGCGAGCGCCTCTTTCAGCAACGAAAGCGATGCATCGCCGGAGCCTTCGAGGAACGTCTCGGCAGTGTCGAAATCCAGCGCTGCCTTCACGAGATACGACGTGGATTTTTGCTCGCGGGCGATCCGAGCCGCCTCGCGGAATGTCGCAATCGCCTCGCGCCGTGCCAGTCGAAGTTCGGCCCTGCCTCTCGTGAGCAGCAGCGGCAGCAGGCGGCTCGTCCGGTCAGGCTCACCATGGGCGCATCGCCTGACCAGTTCGAGTCCGCGTTGCACATGGGCGATAGCCTCGTCGTAGGCCGCACCTGCAAGCGCCCGCTCGCCGGCACGCTGCCAATAGTCGATCGCGCGATCCGGCAGGTCGGCCGCGGCGAAGTTCTGTGCGATCAATTCGGGCTGCCGCTCGACGATCTCCGGATAATGTTCTTCAAAGGCCGCGGCGATCCGCGCGTGATATTGCCGCCGGGCCGCCAGCAGGAGCGATTGATAGGCAATCTCCTGAATCAATGCATGTCGGAACATATAGGCGTCGCCGTCATCGAGCTTTGCGGACGCAGGAACGATGATTTCCGCGGCAATCAGTCGATCGAGCGTTTCCTGCAGTTCGTTCTCCGGCTTCGATGCAATCAGGCCGAGCAGCTTTCTGTCGAACTCCCGCCCCACTGTGGACGCGACCTGTGCAATTTCCTTGATCCTCGGCTCGAGGCGATCGAGCCGCGACAGTAGCGAGCCCTGCAGCGTGTCCGGAATCTCGATCGTCTGTGGCGTGCCCTTCAACTCGTAACCGACGCCGGCGTCGCGCAGAAAATCCCCCTGGAGAACGGCTTTGGTCAGCTCTTCGACGAAGAGTGGCACGCCGTCCGTCTTGCAGACGATCTGATCGAGCACGAGTTCGGGAAGCCGCTTGCCACTGGTCAGCCGCTCGATCATCGCCACACAGTCGCGGCGCGAGAGCCGATCGAGATTGAGTTGTACGAGATGCGGGAAAGTCGATCCCGCTTCGAACTCCGGTCGCGCCGTGAGCAGGACAAGCAGCCTGGACGAAACCAGCCGTTCGACCACGAGCCGGACAAACTCGAGTGATGACGGATCGATCCAGTGCGCGTCCTCGGCAACGACGAGCACCGGCTGAGCGCGCGTTGACGCTTCGAGCATGGCGACGAGCACGTCGAGCGTCCGGCGCTTGAAGGAAGGGGAAGAGGTGTCGACTGCCGGAAACCGCGTGCCTGCCGGGATTCCGAGCAAGTTCGTGATCACCAGAAGCGTCTCGTCGACATCGATCCCGAGTCTTGCGACTTCGACTTTCAGCCGCTCGCCATCCGACGCATCCGATACATCCTGGCCGATCCCGAGAGCGCGCTGGAGCCAGCGCAGTACCGGCCAAAAAGGGCTGTTGCGATAGTACGCGGAGCAGTGCAGCGAAACGATCGCGTGCGACTCCTCGCTGATGGTGTCGCAGAGCGCCCGCAGCAATCGGGATTTGCCGATACCCGGCTCGCCGGTCAGCAATACGCAGCGCATTTCGCCCGCGACGCTCTGCCTCCAGCGCTGGCAGATCATGTCGAGTTCCGCAGCCCGGCCGACGAGCGGCGTTATACCGTGGACAGCCCTGAGTTCGAAGCGATCGATCGCATCCATCTGCGCCAGAACGCGTTGGACCCGGACCGGACCGGTGATTCCTTTTAGTTCTCGCCAGCCGAGATTTTCAAGCCTGAACGTTCCTTCGATCAGACGTTGCGTCGTCGGCCCCACGACGATCGCATCGGGCGGAGCCAGCGATTGCAGCCTTTCGGCGATGATCGGCGCTTCTCCGACGATCGCCTGGTGATCCAGCGACGATCCAGCGCCAATCGCGCCGGCGACGACAAGTCCTGTTTCGATTCCGATCCGCACGCGCAGGCGCACGCCGTACTCTTTCTCGATGTGATCGTTCGCCTCGCGAAGCGCCGCTATGGCGGCGAGCGCGGCCAGGACCGCACGGGTGGCATCGTCTTCGTGCGCGTTGGGATAACCGAAATAAACGAGCAGGCCGTCGCCGAGATATAGCGCGATACGGCCTTCATGAGCTTCGATCGCGCGGGCGCACGCTTGATGGTAGCCGCCCAGAAGGCGTCGCATATCCTCTGGATCGAAGCGCTCGGCCAGCGCTGTCGAGCCGATGAGATCGACGAACATCACGGTGACCTGCCGCCGTTCGGCCTCGAGCGCTCCGGGTGACGAGGACAGAGAGGAGTCTTTCCGATGCGAACACGCCTGGGTGTCGGTCAGCGCCACAAGCCCTTTCGCGAGCCGCTTGCGATCGCCGAGCGTAAGACCGAGGCTTTCCAGATCGTGCTCGGACAGGTCTCCGAGCACGTCCCAGTCGATTCCTTGCGAGATGAACTTCGCAGCATGCGCGCCGAGGCCAATCTGCGCCAGCCATGTCGCCAGATCGTCGGTCATCGCTGGATCTCTGCAGTCCGTCCAACGTTTATCATCCGCGCGGTCGTGAGACTTGTCACGCTTCTTCGCGTCAGTTTCGGGGAATGTCCGGGCGGGTGGCGAGGTGAAGCGATGTGTTAAGTATGCGCGAAGAACACTGCGCCATTCGCTGCCTCGCCGAGACCATCCGGAGACGTCGGCGTCACGGAGCGGTGCAAACGATCCGGCTCGCAGCCATCCGGCACACGATGTCGAACGCATGCTGCGTGGCGCCGACATGCGCCTTGCCCTGGCCGTAGATATCGAAGGCCGTGCCGTGCGCAGGCGTAGTCACCGGGATCGGCAAGCCGCCATGCACCGTGACGCCGCGCTCGAAACCCATCAGCTTCATGGCAATTTGGCCCTGGTCGTGATACATCGTCACCACGCCGTCGAACTCGCCACGTCTGAGCGCGCGCACGAAAATCGTATCGGCCGGCAAGGGCCCTTCAACCGGCAACCCCCGGCTTTGCGCGCGAACCACGGCGGGCGCGATGACGTCGAGCTCTTCACGTCCGAACGAGCCGTTGTCGCCGTTGTGCGGATTCAGGCCGCACACGCCGATGCGTGGCCGGGCGACTCCCGCGTGACGCAAGCCTTCCGTGATCAGTTCGATGGCTGCGATGATCTTTTCTTCGGTGATGAGGTCGCCCACGCTCCTCAATGCGACATGCGAGGTCACCCGCGAAGTCCAGAGCTCCTCGATGACATTGAATTCACTGCAAGGGCCGCGGTAGTCGAGTTGCCGGGCGAACCATTCCATCTCGTCGCCGGTTTCCATGCCCGCCATGTGCAAGGCCGTCTTGTTTACCGGGGCAAACAGCATGCCCTGGGTATCGTTGCTGGACGTGAGCTTCAGCGCTACGCGAAAGGCATCGAGGCTATAAGCGCCGTTGTTCCCGCTTGCCAGCGCGCGGTCAAAGGAGGCTTTCGCACTGCCGCGAAAGTGCATCAGAACCGGTACGCCCGGCTCGAACCGCGCCGCCTCGAAGGTCGCAGACTCGACATATGGAAAGCGCACGCCGGCAATGCGCATGCCTTCGTCGACTTCGCTTCTATCGCCGATCAGAAATAGATCGGCACGTTGCCTGTTCTCGTCGATCGACAACAGCCTGGCGATCAGTTCAGGACCGATCCCCGCGGGATCTCCGAGCAATACCGCGATACGCGGACGTGTGGTGGATGAATTCATGTTCGCCGAAAATCAAAGGTTGGATTCAAGAAGAAGATTTAACCGTTCGCATGCTTCAGGTCGATCAACTGCGTGCAGAGCATGTACACCACGCCGCATCCGGCGAGGAACTGAAGGACGGTGTCGTAGGTGCCGACATACTGGAGAATCAGGCCGACGATAATCGGTATCAGCATGCCTCCGAGGCTTCCGGCGAAGTTCATGATGGAGCCCACGATGCCCACGCGCGAGCGGTCCGCGAGAATGGCGGGCATGCTCCAGTACAGACTGCCGAAGCTGACCACGAAGGCCGCGGCGGACAACAGAATCACCGCTTCCACCGAATCCGCCACGTGCGGCAGCAACATGAAAACCGCGAAAATGCACAGGCCCGAAAAAGTCAATATGGACTTGAGCACGCGCGCTCTCGGCCAGCCTCGCTGGATGAGCGCATCGGCGCCAAAGCCGCTCGCCAGACAACCGAGCGCACCGGCGATAAAGATGAAAAAGGTGGCCATGCCGAGTTGCTTCAGATCGAAGCCGCGGGCGTGCGCCAGATAGCTCGGCCCCCATGTCAGGAGTCCAAAGTTCACCATGGCCCAGCTCGCGCGTCCAACAGTCAGCCCGAACCAGGAGCGGACCCGCATCGGCACGGCCGCAGTGTCGCCCTGCCCGTTTGCCGTGGAAACCGCGCTGGCCTGACGGATGTGTGCGATCTCGGCCTGGTTGACGGAGGGATGACGTGCCGGATCGTCGCGCACCTGGCGCCAGGCCAGCCAACTCATCGCGGTCGTGACGAGCCCGGCGATGACGAACGCCGTCCGCCACGAGTGAAACGACACGATCAGCCATGAAATGGCCATGCCGCCCAGCGCCGCGCCAAACAGCCCGCCGGCATCGACCAGCACGGCACCCCGGCTGCGCTCGCCCGGCGCGAGCCAGAGCGCGTTCAACTTGGCGCCCGACGGAAAAAGCGGCGCCTCGGCGGCACCCAAAGCGAAGCGGGTAGCAAGCAACGACACCGCGCCGGTGGCGCAGCCCGCGATCGTCTGCGACAGCCCCCACAGGAGCGTCGATCCCGTGAGAATCCTGCGCGGCCCGAATCTGTCGATCAGCCATCCGCCCGGAATCTGCAGCGCTGCGTATGCCCAGAAAAAGCTACTGAGGATGAGCCCCTGCATCGCGGGTTGCAGCATGAACTCCTTGCCGATCGTCGGCATGGCGATGGACAGCGAAATGCGGTCCAGCAGATTCATCATCACCAGAACAAAGATGACGGCGAAGATCCGCCATCTCACCGATGTCGGTGCGGCGTCTGCCGCGTGTTCCGGTGCTGCCGAAGCGGCCTCTGCGATTGGGGTTGTCATCTCGTCTCCTGTCCATTTCTGTTTTATCTGGTCGTCGCATCAAGGCGCGATCCAGTTATCCCCGGCCCGCTTCGATGTCCGACCAGACCGGTCCATCGGGATACTGATAGCGTGCGAGCGTTTCGCGCTTCATCTCGATGCTGTAGCCGGGGCGGCCTGGCGGCATATAACGGCCATTGCGGATCGTCACGGGGTCGATGAAGTTTTCATGAAGATGATCGACATACTCGAGCACGCGATTTTCGAGCGAGCCGGCTACGGCGATATAGTCGAACAGTGAGATATGCTGCGTGTACTCGCAAAGGCCCACACCGCCGCCGTGAGGACAGACCGGAATGCCGTACTTCGCGGCCATCAGCAACACGATCAGAACTTCGTTGAGGCCGCCGAGCCGTGCGGCATCGAGTTGGCAGAAATCGAGTGCGCGCGCCTGGAACATCTGCTTGAACATCACGCGGTTGTGGCAGTGCTCGCCGGTGGCAACGCCCACGGGCGCGATGCGCTCGCGGATACGCGCATGCCCGAGGATATCGTCGGGATTCGTCGGTTCCTCGATCCACATCGGTTCGAAAACAGCCAGCCGACGCATGGCCTCGATCGCCTGATCGACTTCCCAAACCTGGTTGGCGTCCATCATCAAGGACCGGTCCCAGCCGATCTCCTCACGCAGGATTGCGGCACGCCGCATGTCTTCCTCTAGGTTCCCGCCGACCTTCTGCTTGACATGCAGCCAGCCATCGGCAACGGCTTCGCGGGCCAGCCGACGCATCTTCTCTTCGGAGTAGCCGAGCCAGCCCGGCGCAGTCGTATAGCCGGGAAAGCCCTGCTCCAGCATCTCGGTTTCGCGCCGCCTCTTTCCGGGCACCTGCTTTCGCAGTAGCGCGATCGCTTCCTCCGGCGTCAGCACATCGGTGACGTAGCTGAAATCGATGCAGCGCACGAGCTCTTCCGGCGTCATGTCGACGAGCAGTTTCCAGATTGGCTTGCCTGCCGATTTGGCCCACAGATCCCAGACCGCGTTGACGATGGCCGCCGTCGCGAGGTGAATGACGCCCTTCTCGGGGCCGAGCCAGCGCAACTGACTGTCGCCGGCTGTGAGCCGCCGCCAGAAAGCGCCCATATCGGAGGTGATTTCTTCCAGCGTGAGGTCCTTGAGAAGCGCGGAAAGCGATTCCACGGCCTTTACGCAAATCTCATTGCCGCGCCCGATCGTGAACGTCAGACCGTGCCCTTGCAGGTCATCGGGGGAATCGGTATGGAGCACCACGTAGGTCGCCGAGTAGTCGGGCGCGGAATTCATCGCGTCGGAGCCGTCGAGGGACTTCGACGTGGGAAAGCGCAGATCGTGTACCGAAATCCGGGTAATTCGCGTGGTCATGGCAGGAACTCAGACAAGTCGTTTCGAAGAAGGAGTGAACCGACTGTACATCTCTGCTCGATATATGAATAATTGCCGATTCATATCCATCGATACTAAATTCGATATGTCAGAGGATCTCCGCCCGCCGACCGGCACCGCGACGCAGACGCATGCGCCGCTGAAGATTTCCAGTCGTCAGATCACGTTGATCAATGCGCTGGATGAGTTCCGCAACCTTCGCAAGGCTGCGGCGGCAATGCATACCACCCAGCCGGCGGCGAGCCTTCTGCTTCAGCAACTCGAAGAGCGCATGGGCGTCCCCTTGTTCACGCGCCTGCCGCGCGGCATGGAGCCGACTGCGTTCGGCGAAGTGCTCATCCGGTACGCACAGGGTGTGGTGCACGAGTTCGGCCATGCCGAATCCGAAATCAAGGAATTGGCGGCGGGGGCGGCGGGGCTGGCGCGCATCGGGACCGTGGTCGGTCCGGTGCCGTCGCTTGTGACGCGCAGCCTGCTGGCGTTCAAGGCGAACCACCCGCGCGTCAGAATTTCAATCGACGTGGGGACTAGCGATACGCTGTTGCCATTGCTGATCCGCGGAGATCTCGATGTGGTGATCGGCCGTCTGCCCGACCGGAACAGTCATCCGGAAGTCAACGTGGAACTGTTCGGCATGGCCGAGCACATGCGCGTCATCGGCCGCCCGCAGCACCCTGCCATCCGGATCAAGAATCTGACGCTCAAGGAACTCGTGAATCTGACGTGGATTCTTCATCCCGTCGGCAGTCCGATGCGCTTGAGAGTGGAAAACATTCTGGCGCTCGCCGGCATGACGGAAACGCTGGACGTCATCGAAACGGCCAACCTGCTCGCTACGACCGCGATGATCGAAGCATCCGACATGGTCTCCGTCGTCCCTGATGACGTTGCGCAATACTATGCCCGCTACGCGATGGTGGCGATGCTGCCGGTCGAATTGCCGGTCCCGATGGTCAACCTGGGGCTGTTGACGCTGCGCGGGCGTACCATGTCGGCCGCGGTGGCGAGCCTCGTGCAGCACCTGCGTGAGCAAGGCAATTGCAGCTCATGCTGAATCGAAACACCGAACAATCCTTTAGAGACTCAAATGGAACAAACCGGACAGACGAATCAACGTATTGGTGTAAGCGGACTGGGTGTAATGGGGACGGCGATCGCGCAGCGTCTGTTGCAATGCGGGCACACGGTGACGATCACGTCGCGCCGTCCGGCGGCAGCGGCCGCGTTGCTGGAAGCGGGCGCACAGTGGGCTGAATCGCCAGCCGGCATCGCGGCGAACTGCGACGCCGTGATCGTGAGCGCAAACAATGCATCGCAAGTCGAGAGCATCGTGTTTGGCGAAAACGGTCTGGCGAGCGCGGGCGGACGCGGGTTGCTCGTCATCGACATGTCCACGATCGCTCCGGATCAAACCGTCGCCTTCGCTGCACGCGCGGCAGAACTGGGCATGGGCTGGGTCGATGCGCCGCTGTCCGGCGGCGAGCCCGCCGCACGGGAAGGCCGCCTTACGCTCTTTCTCGGCGGAGAGCCGTCGCATGTCGAAAAAGCGACGGCGATTTTGTCGAGCCTTTCGAACCGCATGACGCATCTCGGTCCGGCCGGCTCCGGTCAGACGGTCAAGGTCATCAATCAGGTTCTGGTCGGCATTGGGCTTTTCGCTTTGTCCGAGTCGGCGTCGCTCGCCGGCGCTGCGAACCTGGACCCGCAACGGGTGGTCGACGCGCTGACAGGCGGCCGCGCCGACTCGGTGATACTTCGCGAGTTTTTCGTCAAGTTTGCGAACCGCGACTACACGCCGACGGGACGAATCGCAAACATGCTCAAGGATATGCAAAACGCACAAGATCTGGGGCGATCGGTCGGACTGCCATTGCCATTCACAAGCCTTGCAACGGATCTGAACCGGTGGCTGGTGTCGCGTGGTCTCGGCGATGCCGATATTGCCGCGACCATGGAGTTCTATCGCAGCACCTGATCTCAGATGATTCTCCAACCGAATTGCCGCATGCAAAGGCAGTCATAGCCCATATAACCTGCTCGCGTTGTCGTGGAAGAGCGCCAGCCGTTGTTCGCGCGGAAGGTGCGCAACCATTTCTTTGAAGCCTGTAAAGAGTTCGTCCAACGTAACCACAAGGCTATCGACGGGGAAGTTACTTGCGAAAACGCAACGCTCGACGCCGAAGCGCTCGATCGCATCACGGACAATCCGACCATTGCGCTCAACACTCCAGCGCACGTCGGGTTCTCCGATCCCGGAGATCTTCAGCCATACATTCGGAAAAGCCGCGAGCAGTTCCAGCGCGTCTCCCCATGCAGCGATCGCTGCGGCGCTGCGATCTGCCGGCAACCCCGCATGGTTGACGATGATCTTCGTACCCGGAAAATCCCTCGCCAGTTCGGCAGCCTCACCAAAGTGCCACCACGGTGCCTGCAACTCGAACGAGAGCCTTGTTCGCGCGAGCATCTCGAACCCGCGACGCCAACGTGAGCAACGCATCGATCCAGGTGGGGCAAAGTCGTTCCGATGCTGGTCGCGCGGCACTGTCTTCGGCTTATGGCGAACGCTTCGCACGATTGGCAGGTCATGATAGGCAGACAGTACCTCGCCCACGTCATCGCGATCGAGCCAGATCTGACCGGCCATCGCATTGGGTGAACCGGTGCGCTCATTCAGATCCGTCGCCCAACGCGCCTCACCGACAGGGTCAAGAGGGTTCCATTCGCCCTCCATCATCACTGTTTTCACGACGAGATGGCCGCGCGCCTGATCAAAATAATCCTGCGGCAGAAAATCTCTGCAAATCGCCTCGTAATCACCATAGCGAAACGGAATACGAGGCAGGTCGCATAACCACGGATGGTAATTGCCGGTCAGATCCCAAAAATGATGGTGAGCATCGACGATCGGCAAGTCTCGATCGTCCCCGCTGTCGAGAAAGCGCTCGCGCGCTGTTTCGATATCCGTGCTGTTCATGACTCGCATAGGTATTCGCCGATCTCGTTGAAAGTCATGTGTTATCGCGTTCACTCTCGCCGCGATGGTGACTTTACAGATCTTCGAGACCTGCGAACATTTGTCAAAACTTAACGATGTATATCCGATTTGATATGTGTCGGGGCCAGGCTAACCTCGACAGATTCCGCGGTTGGTCACGGAGCTATACAGCGATTTTTGCCAACCTCCGTAGTTCTGGGCCTGCGTGATCGTGAAAGCGGCGGATGCCGGAACACAGATAGTTCAAGCCTGGCTCGCCTTCCGGACTCCGTACAAAACGGTTCTTTGGACACTCGCCCCAACACAGCTTCAAATGCTTGCACTGTCGGCAATATGTTGGAAGCGTGTCGCGCTTGGCGTAGCCGAACGTTTGCTGCCGCGTGGAAAAGGCCATCTCTCCCAGATGCACATCGCGGATGTTACCGAGCGACCAGTCAGGATATACATAGTGGTCGCATGCGTAGACTTCGCCGTCGTGTTCGATGGCCAGCGCTTTGCCGCAAAACTCGGCTGTTACGCAAGTCTGCGCCGCGCGACCGTTGGTCTGAACTACGGCCGTCTCGAACAGGTTGACCAGCACGCGGCCCACATCCCGTTTGAGCCATTCATCGAAAGTTCTCGATAGAAAGTAGCCCCAGTCGTCCGGATCGACTGACCAGTCCGTCACGACAGAGTCTGCGTTACCCGGTTTGGCCGCGCTGCTTCCGAGCATCGGCATGGATTCCGCCGGCCAGTGCTGGGGCGCGACGCTATGGAAATCCTTTGGCTCGACGCAAGGAATGAACTGGATATAGCGGGAATCCAGTTCGTTGCGCAGGAAGCGATAGACGTCGAGCGGCCGCCGCGCGTTGACGCGGTTGACGACAGTGAGTGTGTTGAACTTGACGCCGTGCTTTTTCAGATAGCCGATGCCACGCATTACTTTGTCGAACGTCGGCTGTCCTTTGCGATCGAGGCGAAACGCGTCGTGCAGCTCACGCGGCCCGTCGATGCTGACGCCCACCAAAAAATCGTGCTCTTTGAGGAACAGGCACCAGTCGTCGTCGAGCATGGTGCCGTTTGTCTGGAGATCATTCGAGATGCGCCGCCCTTCAGGCGCGTACTTTCTTTGAATTTCGATGATTTCTCGAAAGAAGTCGATTCCGAGCATCGTCGGCTCGCCACCCTGCCACGAAAATATGATCTCGTCACCGTTTTGCGCTTCGATGTACTGACGTATGTAGCGCTCCAGCATCGAAACCTCCATGCGGCGGCCACGTTGCTGGTTGAGGAGATGTTCCTTGTGAAGGTAATAGCAGTATGTGCAATCGATATTGCACGTAGAACCGATGGGCTTGGCCATCGTATGAAATCGCCCTTTCTGGTCGGGCGCCACCGGTTCTAGTGATGGCTGCGCCTTATAGAATGAGATCGGCTGTATCGATGCCATGCCGGTGGGATCGTGCATGTCGATTCCTTTGGCGCGTCAGTTTCCAGTCGGCAGCGGAATATTGAAGCCGTTCTTCTCCAGATTGTCGCGAACGTACTTCAATCGCTCGTATTGGCTGAGGGTAATCAGGCCCGAGTACGACTCGCTCTGAACTTTACGAGGCGGGTATTTCACGTACGTCTGCATCTCTTCTTTTACCGCGCCGCTCAAGGTCGGGAGCGTCCAGGTATGCTCCGTATAGTTGTTCATGAAGATGTCGTAGCGCTCCTGCGGATCCTGATAGAGATCGAATACCTGGGGTACCGTCGCGACATAGCTCTCCGGCCCCTTCCAGCCCAGATTGGAATCTACTGCGAGGCCACCCGTCTTCACACCAGCGTCGCCACGCAAGTTGAATACAGCTTTGAACTGGCCGACACGTACCGCACCCGGAGTCAGTTCGTTCTCGGTAAAGTAGAACCATGCAGTCCGTTTGCTCTTGCCTGTTCCGAACAGGACGGGCGACATGTCATAGCTATCGAAGATAATAGGCTTACCCTCGCGATCATTTTTTGGCAGGCTGATCCCTGCCACTGCGGCGAATGTCGCCATGCAGTCGAGGCCGCCGACAATGTCATAGTTTCGCGAATGAGGCTTGATTTTGCCCGGCCACCAGGCGATCGCCGGCACACGCGTGCCCCCTTCGCGGTCCGTACCCTTCGTACCTCGAAATGGCGTATAACCAGCGTCGGGATAGACGTCTTGCCAGGCGCCGTTGTCGGTCGTGAAGAGTACCAGTGTGTTCTTGTCGAGTCCTTTCTCCCGCAGCTTGTCGAGTATGCGGCCGACTCGTGCGTCGAGTTCGACGAGCGAGTCCGCATACTTGGATTTCGCCAGCGATTTTCCGATGTAGTCGGGATCGGGCAAATTCGGCTGGTGAACTTTCATGAAGTTCACGTTGATAAAAAACGGCTGGCCGCTTTGTGCGGCCTCGTCGATGTCGTCGAGTGCAGCCTTTTCTATATAGCGATCGACAAACGGGATGCCAACAATCCGCTTATCCGGTTCATTCTGGTACTGCCCGTTTATTTTGAAATGTTCATGCGCCTTTTCGCCTGCCTTGCCTGAGAGCATGCCTGTCGTTACCTTCGTGAACATGTCCCGTGTCTGCTGATCCATTTCTGGAAACCATTTTGGATCCGCGTAGGTATAAGCGTTCAGGTGGTACAGGCCGACGTACTTCATGTCGTCATAGCCTTGTGCGTTTGGCAAAGCGTAGTCCGCCTCGCCGAGATGCCATTTGCCCGTGAAATAGGTCTTGTAGTTGGCGAGTTTCAAGACCGACGCCAACGTCCACTCGGCGTGTGGCAGCCCGCCGCCCTGACCCTGAAAGGCAACCGTCGTCATGCCGCTTCGATTCGGATTGCGGCCCGTCTGGAGTGCGGCTCGCCCCGGCGTACAGCTAGGCTGACCATAGAAATCGAAGAAGGTCATGCCTTCGTCAGCCATTCGGTCGAGATTCGGCGTAGGAATTCCACGGCCTTCGCCACCGCCATAGACGCCCAGATCGCCCCAGCCGACGTCATCTCCAACGATCAATACGATATTGGGCTTGGTCGACTGTTGAGCACTGTCTTGCGCGTGCCCGCTGATCGCCACGCTCAGCAAGCCGGCGGCCACCAGCGCGAATGGCGCCCGTGCAACGGGCCTCGCCAATGTCGTGAAGAAAGTTCCGAGGTTCATGCCCGTTCCCCTAGAGATCAACCGACACGCGCGCAGACGCGCGAGAGCCCACCGCATTCGTAAATACGAATCGATATAGGTTCTGCCGCCGCGTGGCAAGTGTTTTTTAAGGGTTCGCGTTATTAATGCGCAAAGTGACGCGCGTTGGCACGCTTTCCCGAGGCTGAAGAGGCTCGAAGCAATATTCTTCAGTCCTATGCCGCCGCGTTAATCGTAAAACGGGGCCGAAATAAGAATAATTAGCGTAACTGATTGCATGATCAGGCGATCGTAATATATTTTGTATGTAGATTCTACGAAAGGCATTCGATCAGTAAAACACCACAGCGAAACGCGCACCCGCTTCGTTCAACGTATCGAAATGGTCGCCGCTTCAAAAAAACAATCAAATCCGGGGTGCTGGTTCGAACTCGTCAAGCTCTGCGGAGCGAACGAAAATGAACGATCTCTTGCATTCGTCGCATTCCGGTCAACACCTGCGCCCGCGAAGCCATGCGCTCGCGCTCGAGCAACGGATTCTGTTCGATGGCGCGGCCGCCGTCGCAGCGGATCATCAGCAGCATCACACCGATCCCGCGCACGCCGCCGACACATCCGAAGCCGTCAAAGCATCCGACACGCGCAGCGCGGCGCAGCACACGAGCGCAGCGCCCGTCACGCCGCGTAATCTTGTCGTGGTCGATGCCCGCGTCGAAAACGGCGGCGAACTGCTCGCGCAGGCGCCCGCCGGCACCAAAGTGCTGATCGTCCAGCCGGGCCAGGACGCGATCGCGGCCATCAACGTCGCGCTCGCCAACATGGGCCGCGCGGATTCGGTGCAGATCTTCTCGCACGGCGCGGCGGGGCAATTCACGCTCGGCGACAAGGTGTTCACGAGCACGACGCTGTCCCAGATGTCGGACGCCCTGCGCGCGTGGCGCGACCATCTGAAGCCGGATGCCGATATTGAACTGTATGGCTGCGACATCGGCGCGGGCGCGTCGGGCAAGGCGCTCGTGCAGACGCTCGCGAGCGCGACGGGCGCGGCCGTCGGCGCATCGGACGACGCAACGGGCAGCGCGGCGCTCGGCGGCGACTGGACGCTCGAAGTGACGAGCGGCACGCTCGACCATGCGATCGCGCTCTCCGGCTACGCTCTCGCGCACTACGATCATCTGCTCGCCGACGCCAGCCCGACGGTCACGCTATCGACCGCGCGTCAGGACGTCCTGCTCGGCGATCAGTTCACCTTCAATGTCTCGTTCACGAACACATCGAGCCAGGTGGGTTACGGGCCGTACGTCGATCTGCTGATGCCCGCTACCGGCCGCGACGGCAACGACGGCGTGAGCTTCGTCTCGGCGACCTATCTCGGTCAGGCGGTCACCGCCTTCAACGTCACCTTCGATGCGAACGGCAACGCGGTGCATCCACTCGCGAAGGACGCGAGCGGCAACGCGCTCGTGATCCATGCGGCCGACTACGGCTTGCGCGCCGGCGACGCGCTGGTCGTCCTGCAACTGCCCTATGCGAGCGTCGCGCAGGGACAGCCTGCGGTCAGCGTGCAGGTCAACGCGCAACTGAGCAATCTCGCCGACACGGCCTTCTCCAACGGCAGCCCCGATCTGACGATCGGCGCGCGCGGCGGATTCCAGTTCGGCAACGACTCGCTCGACAATCCCACGACCGATCCGGCGATCGTCGAAGCGGCGCTGCAGGATTTCACCGTGCATCCGACGGTCGTTTCGCTCACGCAGACCGTCAATACGCCCGAAGGCGAAACGGCCACCGGCCCGAACTTCGTGCGCACGGAAACCGTGACGGCGAGCGCCGCGCCGGGCCAGACGCTCACCGACGTGATCATCAATCAGGACATCCCCGCAAACGTTCAAGTCACGGCGATCACGCCGGGCGCGGGCGGCACGATCACGTCGCTGACCCTGCAGGACGGCAGCGTCCTGACGAACGCGGCGCTCATCAGCGCCGCCATCAATAGCGACAGCGTGTTCATCCGCTCGTACTCGGTGTCGTACGCGAGCATCACGGGTTCGGCCGATACGGTCGTGAGCTTCCACGTGCCACAGGTCGATGCCTCGGGCCGCAGCGTCATCGATCCGGCTTCGGGCGCGCCGGTGACGATCGCGTTCGGCACGGCGTCGGGAAGCGGCCAGTGGGTGCCGCTCGATCCGCGCGATCTCACGCCGCCGAACACCAGCGTCGCGTTCTCCGGCGCGGCGGACGGCACCGGCACGACCTTCGTCGCGAAGGCCGCGACGCTCGAAAAGCAGGTGAGCGAGCAGAACGACACCGGCACGGGGGGCGTCACGCCCGGCGACACGCTCGGCTATGCGCTCGACATCGATCTGTCGGATTACTTCGCGCTCGGCAAGACGCAGCTCGGCGCGGGCCAGTTCGTCGTCACCGACCAGCTCGGCGACGGCCAGACGCTCACCGGCACGCCGACGCTCACCTACAACCAGGACGGCGTCGCGCACACGATCGCGCTCGTCTCGTCGAGCACGGTCAGCGCGAACGGCGTGACGACGCTCACCTTCGACATCGGCGCGTCGCTTGCCGCCGCGGGCGCACTGCAGCCCGGCGCGCTCGCGGGCGACATCGTCTCCGACGGCGTCCGGCAGGGCGCGACCACGGCGCGCATCGGCTACAGCGCGGTCGTCGGCCAGCGCTATGCGACGAGCTACGCGCAGAGCGACATCAACGAGGGCGACACCTTCGGCAATCACGCGACGTTCGCCGCGACGCTGCTGCTGGACCGGCTCAACCTGACGGGCGGTTCCGTGAGCGACGATTCGTCGACGACGAGCACGGTGCCGACGCATCAGGTCGATATCGAACTCACCTCGGTCAACGGCGCCGCGCCGCCCGCGAGCGGCGAGCTCAATCCCGGCGACGTGGTCACCTTCAGCCTGCGCTATGACCTCGTGACCGGCGACTATGAGCAGTTCTCGATCGCGGCTTATCTGCCGCTGCCGCTCCTGAGCGCGTCGGGCATCAACTGGACGCAGGGAAGCGGCGTCGGCCAGTGGTCGTTCGGCGCGGCCAACACGAATCCCGGCGGGCTCGTGAGCATCGGCGAAGGCAGCGGCAATTCGGTCGTCTTCAATTTCGGCGGCTTCGCGACGAACACCATTGGTGGCA
This sequence comes from Caballeronia arvi, assembly GCF_001544695.2. Classification (GTDB taxonomy): domain Bacteria; phylum Pseudomonadota; class Gammaproteobacteria; order Burkholderiales; family Burkholderiaceae; genus Caballeronia; species Caballeronia arvi. The sequence goes on along the minus strand of NZ_FCOM02000028.1, from coordinate 55,833 downwards.
GCACCATTCAGGTGCTTTTCACGATGCGTGTCGGCGATCAGCCTTATGCCGATCAACGCCCGTTCGACGTGCTCGCGCAGTCGAGCCAGGTCACGACGATCGCACATACGCCGCTCGTGTCGTCCGACGCAGCCGTGGTCGCTTCCGTCGCCGAGCCGGTGCTCGCGATCCGGCAAGGCGTCGTCTCCGGCAGCGCGGGCACGGTCACCGGCACGACCGGCACATGGAGCGCGCCCGGCACCACGGGCGTGCCCTTCGCCGGATCGGTGACGGATATCGCCGCGGTCGATGGCAGCGTGAGCGGCATCGATGCGGGCGATACGCTGCGCCTCGCCACCGCGATCGAAAACTCGGGCGGCGGCGGCGCATTCGATGCCGCGACCAGCGTGACGCTGCCGCCGGGACTCCAGTTCGCAGGCGGCAGTCTCGCGGCGGCCAATCTCGCGATCTATCGCGGCGACGGCACGCAGCTCGTCGCGGGCGTGGACTACAGCGTCGCCGGCAACACGATCACCTTCCTCGACGCGGGCAACGTCGCCACGCTCCTCGCCGGACGCGCGGGCACGGCGGCGGATCAGGCGGGCTCGAACGTCGTCGTCATCACCTACGATGCAACGGTCGTCGGCAACATCGCGGCGGGCAGCACACTGCAAACGAGCGCCGCGATCACGCATTACGCGAGCGTCGAGGGCGGCACGGACTTCACGCCGACCGATCTCACCGACACCGCAAACGAGCAGATCCGCGCGCCAGCGGTCAGCGTGCAGTACGGCGGCGGCGCACTCAGCGACGCCGATTCGAGCGCGAGCCACACGGCGGGCAGCGATGTCGTGATCGGCGAATCGATGACTTACGACATCGTCGTGACCCTGCCCGAAGGCAGCACGCGCAATCTGCGCATCGACGATCTGATTCCGGCAGGCCTGCGCCTCGACACGAGTTTCAACGGCGGCCTGGGCTATCAGATCATCACGACGGCGGCGGGCAGCGCCGCGCTCGGCGCGGACTTCAACGGTGCGGTGAGCGTGGCGAGCCTCGCGGCGCTCAACGGCCAGCTCGGCGGCGACGGCGCAGGCGCGCGCTGGACCTTCACGACCTCGAGCGCGGCCGCCGACAACAATGCCGCCAACGATTCGTTCGTGATCCGCGTGCATCTGGTCGCGAGCAATACGCAAAGCAATCAGGCGGGCGTGACGCTCGCGAATCCGGGCCGGCTCGTCTACAGCGATCCGGACGGCGACACGCCCAACGGCGCGGCGGCGCTCGATCGCACGGTCGCGCAGAGCGGCGCGTCGCCGACCGTCGTGATCCGCGAGCCGACGCTCCAGGTGACGCAGACGACGCCCGCGCTGCCACGTTTCGGCGTCGACGAGGGCGACACCGTCGAATACGACATCACGATCGGCAACGGCACGGCAGCGACGGATTTCGACGCCTTCGACATCGGCTTTCTCGATGCGCTGCCTTCGCAGCTCGGCGGCCTCGCGATCGCGGGCGTCACGTATCAGAACGGCGCGACCAATCACGGCGGCCCGGATTTCGAGCTGGTGAACGGACAGTTGCGCACGGCAGCGGGCGCGAACGTCGATATCGCGAAAGGCGGCAGCATCACGATCCGCGTGTCGGGCACGGTGCTGGCGTCGGCGGCGAGCGTGCCCTCCTTCGACAACACGGCGACAGCGCAGTGGACGAGTCTCGACGGCGCGACTTCGAGCGCCGCCGATCCGGCCGGCGAGCGCACCGGCGCGGACGGTCTCCTCAACGGCGGCACGCTCAACGACTACCGCTCGAGCGCCACGCTGACCGTGCCGGTCGCGCAGGTGGTGACCATTTCGCGCGTCGGCGGCCTGACGGACACGCCCGCGCCCTCGCCCACGGACGCAGCGGACGAAAGCGTGACCATCGGCGAAGTGATTCGTTACCGCGTGGTCTCGCTGCTCGCCGAAGGCGCGACCAACGATTACTCGCTGCAGATCACGCTGCAAAACGGCCTGCAATTCATCAACGACGGCACGGCGCGCATCGTGTTCCTGTCGAACAACGGCATCCAGACGGATATCGCCAATCTCGTCACCGGCGGCACACTCAACCAGACCGGTAACGAAACCAGCACCGAAGCGCTGCCGATCACCCCGGACCTCTCCGGCGCAGCGCCGACCGGCGTGCTCAATGCCGCGAACATCGCCGTGACCACCGACGCGAACGGCAATCAGATCATCACCTTCCGCCTCGGCAATATCGTCAATCCGGACAACGATGCCGACCTCGAAGGCATCTCGCTCGAATTCAATACGCGCGTGGCCAATCAGGCGTCCAATGCCGCGGGCGTCGCGCTCACGACGAGCGCCGTCGATCGCTCCAGCGCGAACCTGCTGTCGAGCGCGGACACGGTGCGCGAGGATGTCGTCGAACCGACCTTCACCGGCGTGCAGAAGCAGGTCTACGGCTTCGATCCGGGCGTGGGCGGCAGCAGCGGCACCGCGAACGTCGACGTGCGCTTCACGCAAAGCGGCACGTCGCCCGCCTACGACGTCGTGCTGACCGACAGCTTCACGGGCGCGACGGGCTATGCGTTCGACCATCTCGTGCTCAACGGCACGACCTACACGGCGGCCCAGCTCGCGAGCATCGGCGCCGCCGTGAACACGGCGGGCGGCCTGCGGCTCACCTTCGCCGAACTCGGCGCGAACAGCCAGGTGCAGGTGTTCTATTCCGCCGACGTGCCGAACAGCGCGCCCGTCGCGCCGACCAATGCGACCCTCACGTGGACGAGCCTGCCCGACAGCTTCACGAACTGGGGCGGATCGGGCGTCGGCGCGGCGGGCAGCGCGGCAGGCGAGCGCACCGGCGCGGGCGCAAGCCCGAACACCTACATCCGCACGAGCGCGGCGGGACTTGGCGTGATCGGCGGGACGCTGTGGGACGACACGGCATCGGCGACGGCGTCCGCCACGCCGGACGGACCCGGCCTCGCGGGCCAGAGCGTCACGCTGACGTGGGCGGGCGTCGACGGCGATCTCGCCACCGCCGCCGACAATCTCACCTACACAGCCACCACCGACGCGGCCGGACACTACGCTTTCGGCGTGCTGCCGGTGGGCGTGTACCGGATCGTGTCGCCCACGGGCCCGATCAGCTATCCGCAGCCGGTCGGCGCGCTCGCCGTGCGCATCGACAGCGACGCAGCCACGCCGCTCGGCACCGTCGGCATCTCGCTCGCGGATGGCGGCACGGCGAGCGCCAACGCGGGTTACGTCGAACAGAACGATGCGCCCGTGAACACGCTGCCGGCCATTGCGCCGATCGGCCTCGAAGACACGACCTTCGGCCTCGCGGGCATCTCGGTGAGCGACGTCGACGCGGGCAGCGGCACGCTTCAGGTCGCGCTCAACGTGCTGCACGGCACGCTGTCGCTGAGCGCCCTGCCCGCGGGCGTGACGGAAACAGGCGAGCACACCGCGACGCTCACGCTGACCGGCACCCTCACCGCTTTGAACAGCGCGCTCGCCAACCTGCAATATCTCGGCAACGCGAACTTCAACGGCGCGGACACGCTCACGCTCACCACCAACGATCGCGGCAACTTCGGCGATTTCGACGGCGACGGCATCCCCGGCGAAGCCAGCGATGCGCGCGTCGCCACCAGCACGCTGCGCGTCACGGTGATCGCGGTGAACGATCCGCCCGTCGCCGTGCCCGATGCCGCGAGCGCGACCGAAGCGGGCGGCAACGCCAACGATCAGCCGGGCGTCGATCCGACCGGCAACCTGCTCGCCAACGACAGCGATGTGGACATCGCGACCAACGGCGACGCGCTGCGCGTCGTGCAGGTCAGCAACCAGAGCGGGACGAGCCTCGCGGTGCCGGACGCGGGGCGCGTCTTCATCGCGGGGCTATACGGCACGTTGAACGTGGGCGCGAACGGCGGCTATCAATATGTCGTCGATAACGCCAACGCCGCCGTGCAGGCGCTGCGCCTCACGGGCCAGACGTTGAGCGAGCGCTTCACCTACACGATCGACGACAGCGCGAATGCGAGCGCGAGCACGACCCTCACCGTGACGATCCACGGCGCGAACGACACGCCGGTCGGCGTCGACGACACCGGCTCGGCGACGGAAGCGGGCGGCGTGCGCAACGCGACGCCCGGCAGCAACGCGACGGGCAACGTGCTCGTCAACGACACCGACGTCGACAGCACGGCCAACGGCGAGACGCATCGCGTCACCGGCATCACGAATCTGCCGGAAAGCGCGGTCAACGGCCCGCTCGCGACGGTCGCGGCGGGCACGACGAGCGCAAGCGGCACGCGCATCGCGGGCACATACGGCACGCTGACCATCGGCGCGGACGGCTCGTACCGCTATGTCATCGACGAAAACAACGCGCAGGTGCAGGCGCTCGTCCCCGCCGACGCCCCGCTCGTCGAGACCTTCACATACGCGCTCGCGGACGCGGGCGGCCTCTCCGACCTCGCGCAGCTCAGGATCCAGATTCACGGCGCGAACGACAATCCCGTCGCGAGCGACGACGCGGGCGCGGCGAGCGCGGGATCGGCGAGCACCGGCGTGATTCCCGTCGATGCAACCGGCAACGTCGTCACGCAGGCGAGCCGTTCCGGCCTGCCGACGCAGCCGGGCGGCAATGGCATCGACACGGATGTCGATCACACGGACAACCCGAACACGCAGCTTCATGTCGATGGCGCGCGCAGCGGTGCCGAAGCGGCGGGCGGCACGCTCACGGCAGTCGCGGCGGGCACGACCGCCGCGAGCGGAACGAGCATCGCGGGGCGTTACGGGACGCTGCGCATCGGCGCGGACGGCTCGTACGACTACGCGGTCGACAGCAACAACGCGGCGGTGCGCGCGCTCGCGGCGGGCGCGACGCTCACCGAGACGTTCACCTACCGGATCGCCGATACGAGCGGCCTCACGGATCAGGCGCAGCTCGTCATCACCGTGACCGGCGCGAACGACGCGCCGACGCCGCAGACGGACATCGGCCGCGCGGTGGAAGCCGGCGGCGTGAGCAACGGCACGCCGGGCGTCGATCCGTCGGGCAACGTGCTCACGAATGACAGCGACCCGGACAGCGACCCCGACCGCGACGCGCTCGCCGTCACCGCGATCCGCACGGGCGCGGCGGCGGGCACGGGGACGGCGGGCACACCGGGCCAGGCGCTCCAGGGCGCATACGGCAGCCTGACGCTCGGCGCGGACGGCGCGTGGCATTACACCGTCGACAACGCCAACGCGCAGGTGCAGGCGCTGCGCCGCACGATCGACACGCTGACCGAGCGCTTCACCTACACCGTCACCGATACGCACGGCGCGACCGCGCAGGCCGAACTCGATATCGTGATCACCGGGCAAAACGACGCGCCGGTCGCGCAGAACGATCTCGCGGGCGCGCGCGAGGCGGGCGGCACGCTCAATCAAACGCCGGGCATCGATCCGGCGGGCAACGTGCTGCTGAACGATACCGATGTCGACGCCGGCGACACCAAGACCGTCGATGGCGTGCGCGCAGGCGCCGAAGCCACGCCGGGCAGCTTCATCGCCGTCGCGGGTGCGACCTCTGTTACGGGCGTCTACGGCACGTTCACGATCAATCCGGACGGCACCTACAGTTACGCCGTGGACAACAGCCTGCCCGCCGTGCAGCGACTGATCCTCGGCCAGAGCGTGCAGGAAACCTTCACCTACCGCATGCACGATGCGGCGAGCGCCAGCGACACGGCGCAGATCACGGTGCAGATCGCCGGGGCCTTCGACGCGCCCGTCGCGCACGACGATTTCGCCATCGCCGCGGCGAACAACGGCAATGGCCGTCCCTTCGACGCGACCGGCAACGTGCTCGCCAACGATACCGACGTCGATCAGACCGACACGCTGACCGGCGACGCGGTGCACGTCGGCCCGAATGGACCAGGCGGACCGGGTGGACCGCTCACGACGCTCCTGCCGGGCAGCAGCAGCACGGTCGACGCCACGGTCCTGCAAGGGCAGTACGGCACGCTCTTCATCGGCGCGAACGGCACGTACGTCTATCGCGTGGACACGACGAATCCCGTGGTCATCGCACTGGGTCCGCTGCAGACGGTCAACGATGTCTTCACGTATCAGGTGCGCGACCGCAACGACCTCACCGATCAGGGACAACTCACGATCGTCGTGCGCGGACGCAACGATGCGCCCGTTCCCCGCGACGACACAGCGACCGCCGTCGAGGCGGGCGGCCTGAACAACGCGACGCCCGGCGTCGATCCGACCGGTAACGTGCTCGCCAACGACACGGACGCCGACGGCGACGCCATGCACGTCAGCACCGTGCAGAGCGGCGACGGTGCGCCCGTCACGGCCGGCGCGCCGTTGCGGGGTCTATACGGCGTCCTGACGATGAATGCCGACGGCGCCTGGCACTACACCGTCGACAACGCGTCGGCTGAAGTGCAGGCGCTGCGCGCGAGCGGCCAGACCTTGCAGGATGTCTTCACCTACGCCGTCGAGGATTTTCTGGGCGCGCAAGGCACGGCGCAATTGCGCGTCACCATCGACGGCCGCAACGACACGCCCGTCGCGCATGACGATGCCGCCGACGGGCTCGAAGCGGGCGGCGTCGCCAACGGCACGCCGGGGCGCGATGCGAACGGCAACGTGCTCGCCAACGACACCGACATCGACAGCGCCGCCAACGGCGAAACGAAGCAGGTCGTCGGGATCGCCAGCGAAACGGGCGCGAGCGCAAGCGCGGCGACGGCGCTCGCGGGACGTTACGGCACGCTCGTGGTGAACGCGGACGGCAGCTACCGCTATGTCGTCGACAACGACAACGCCGCCGTGCAGGCGCTGCGCACGAACGGCGAGACGCTCGCCGAGACGTTCACGTATCGCATGCGCGACACCGCGGGTGCGGCCTCGCAGGCGAGCCTGCGCATCACGATTCACGGCGCGGACGACGCACCCGTCGCGCATGACGACAACGCCGTTGCGAGCGACCAGACGCCCGCGCCGCAGACGAGCGGCAACGTGCTTCCCAACGATGGCGACGTCGACGCGAACGATCGTCTCAGCGTGACCGGCGTAGCGGCGCAAGGCGGCGCCGCGACGACGCCCGGGCAGGCGCTCGCGGGCCGCTACGGCACGCTCGACCTGAACGCGGACGGCAGCTACCGCTATTCGATCGACCTGACGAATCCGCAGGTGCTCGCGGCCGCGGGCCTGGGTCAGGTGCTTCAGGATGTGTTCACCTACACGGTCCGCGACACGGCGGGCGCGACCGCGCAAGCCAATCTGAACGTTCGCCTCGACATTTCGTCACCCTACATTCCGCCGTCGGGCGAAGGTCCGCACTGGGGCGAGGCGCTCGCGTGGACCACCGCCCCGCAGCCGGCGCAACGGTTCGTTCCGGTCGTGTTCGTGACGCCCGTGGTCGAAGCCGATGCGCTGCGGGCCACCCAGCTTTCGCGCGAGGCGGACGGCAGTCAGGTCGACTGGCCGCTCGAACGTTCCGGCGCCGCGTTCGTGTCGAGCACGCCGCCCACGCTCGTGCCGGGGCAGTTCGTCGGCCGGGCGGTCCGCGACAGCCAGATCGCAAGCACGTTCGATCACGCGTGGATCTTCGGCCGGCACGGCCGCGTGAGTCTCGATGCGGACGGCCTGCTCGCCGATCCATCGGTGTTCGCCGCGCTCCCGCGCCATCTGACCGAGGGTATGCATCCGCCCGTCGAGAAGGAGGCATCGAAGACTGCCGAAGGCTTCACTTCGCAATTGCATAAAGCGGCACGCAAGCTGCCCGCCATGCGCGGCGACCCCGCCGGCCGTTAGCACTCGAACGAGGATTCGCGCCATGCCACGACATCAAGCGCATCTGCCCGGAGCCGCCGCAGCCTGCGCGCTGTTCATCCTCGCGGGCTGCTCGTCCCTCCAGCCGCAGCCTGTGACGACCGACCAGATTCGCGACCGCGTCGTCACCGACCAACTTTCGATGTATGAAGCGCAGGAACCCGTCAATGGCCCGATCACGTTCTATCAGGCGGCGGCGCGCGCGCTGAAGTACAACCTCGATTACCGGCTCAAGCTGATGGAAGCCGCGCTCGCCTCCAACCTGCGCGATGTCTCGACCAATGCGCTCCTGCCGCAGCTCGTCGCGTCGGCGGGCTACTCGGATCGCAGCAACGACTCGGGCGGCACGTCGATCGGCATCGAGGACGGCCAGGTGAGCCTGCGGCCCTCGACCTCGGAGCAGCGCTATCACAAGGTGGCGGAGCTGGGCATGACGTGGAATTTGATCGATTTCGGCATGGCCTATTACCGCACGCAGCAGTTGTCCGATCAGATGCTCATGGCCGAGGAACGGCGCCGCAAGGTCGCGCAGAACGTCCTGCAGGACGTGCGCAACGCGTACTGGCGCGCGCTGTCCGCGCAACGGCTGAAGCCCGAAGTCGATCAGTTGATCGAGCGCACACAGGCCGCGCTGCGCACCGCGCACGAGGCGCAGGACCGCGGTCTCATGCCGCGTCAGGACGTGCTCGCGTACCAGCGCGCGCTGCTCGACGCCATTTCGCTGCTGACCGTGCGCAGGCAGGATCTGGAGTTCGCGCAGGCCGAACTGGTCGCGCTGATGTCGCTGCCGCCCGGCTTGCCGCTCGTGCTCGCCGATACGGGCGAAGGCGCGCTGCCACCGCTGACCGCGCCGCAAGCGACGCTCGAACTCATCGCGCTGCAGAACCGGCCGGAAATCATGGAAGAGTGGTATCGCAAGCGCGTCAACGAGAACGACATCAAGATCGCCAAGGCGCAGTTGTGGCCGAACATCGGCATCGACATGAACGTGAACTACGACTCCAACGCCTATCTCTACAACAACTACTGGGCCGCGATCGGCGTGCGGGTCTCGCTGAACCTGTTCCGGCTGCTGCAACTGCCCGCGCTGAACGCGCAGCAAAGCTCGCAGGAACAGACCGACAACGCGCGGCGCATGGCGCTGTCGATGGCGATTCTCACGCAGGTGCGAATCGGCTCGCTGCGTTATCAGCTTGCGCTTCAGGAGCTCGATTTCGCCGACAACAGCCTGCGCGTCGATCACGATCTGCTCGATTACGCCAACGCCGCGCGCACCGTCACACTCGGCTCCGAACTGGAAGTCATACGCGCGGAGGGACGCTACCTGCTGTCGCGCTATCTGCGCGAGGCCGCCTATTCCGATTGCCAGGCGGCCTGGGGCCGGCTCTACAACTCGCTCGGTTACGACGTGATGCCCGAGGCAATCGCGAAGGACGACGTCGATACGCTCGCGCTCGAAATCAGGCGCACGATGGCGCGGCAAGAGGCGTATCTGCCGAGGCTGCCCGCCCCGGATTCGGCGGCGCCGCTCGCGCCGTTCGGGCAAGGGCAGCCGCTCCCGCCTGCCACGCCTGCCCCACCCGCCGCCGCACCGCAAGCACCTGTCGCACGACCTGCCGGAGCGAGCGATGTCACTTCGTTGCGCTAAGGCCCGTTCGCGTCTCGCCGCCCTTCTGTCGATGCTCGCGCTCGCGCCTGCGCACGCCGCGAAGCCCGCCAGCGGCGACAACAGCGCCAGCGCCCCTGACGACCCCACTGCGATCCGCGTGCTGCTCGCGCCCAATCTCGAAACGACGCTGTCGAGCGAGATGAACGGCACGGTCGTCGATCTGCGCGCGTCGCTCGGCAAGCCGATCGCCAAGAGCGCCGTGATCGCGCAGATGAATTGCGCCGAAGTGCAGGCGCGCGCGAATGTCGCGAAGGCGGAACTCAGCATGGCGAACCAGAATCTCGTCGCCAAGCGCAGCCTGCGCGAGCTGAAAGCGGCAGGCGACATAGAAGTGGCGATGGCGTCCACCGATGTCGAAAAAGCCAAAGGCGCGCTCTCGCTCGCGAAGGCGCAGCTCGGCTACTGCCAGGTCGTCGCGCCCTTCAGCGGGCGCATCGCCAAGGTGTACGTGAAGCCCTATCAGACCGTGAGCGCGGGCACGCCGATCGTCGATCTGGTCGGCGACGGCGCGCTCAAGGTGCGTCTGAACGTGCCTTCGGCGATGCTCGTCAAGCTGCGCGCGGGCAGCCGTATCGACATCACGATTCACGAAACCGGCAAGACCTATCCCGCGCATGTGAGCGCGGTCAACGCGCGCGTCGATGCCGTCGCGCAGACGGTCGAACTGGAAGCGCAGCTCGACGGCGGGCCGCAGGATCTCGTGCCGGGCATGAGCGGCGTCGCGCGCATCGCGGGCAACCCTTAAGCGCGCCGCGATGAACGAGCCTTTTCCGCCCGCGCCGCTCCTGATGTATCTCGACGCGCTGCGCGAGCGCGCGATGGCCGCCGAGTCGATCGACGCGCTCGCGTTCACGATGGCCAACGACCTGCACGCCGTGCAGGCCTTTCGTCAGGCGCTCGTGTTCGCCGAGCACGGCCGGCGGCGCGAACTGCTGTGCGTCTCCGGCCTCGCGCTGCCGGACGAGGATTCGCCCTATCTCGTCTGGCTGAACCGCGCGAGCGCCTGGGTCGCGGCGCAACTCGATTCACAGACGCCGCGCTGGCTCGCACGCGATGCCGTCGAGCCGCCCGCCGACATCGCCGAAGGCTGGGCCGAATGGTGGCCCGCGGGCGTCTGGTGCGTGCCGGTTCACGCGCCCGACGGCAGGCGGCTCGCGCTCCTGCTCGTGCTGCTCGACGATCCGCCCGGCGAAGCCTTCGCGACCGTGCTGCGCGGCGTGGTCAAGACTTGGGGCTATTGCTGGTGGGCGCTGGCGCGGCGCAACTGGCGCTTCGGCTGGCGCCCGTCGCGGCGGCAGGTGCTGATCGCGTGCGCTCTCGTCGCGCTGCTGCTGTTCGTGCCCGTGCGCCAGACGGTGCTCGCGCCCGCCGAAATCGTGTCGAGCAACGCGCGCATCGTCAGCTCGCCGATCGATGGCGTCATCGCTTCGCTCGCGGTGAGTCCGAATCAGCGCGTGAACGCGGGCGCGCTGCTCTTCTCGCTCGATGAAACCTCGCTGCGAAGCCGCGTCGACGTGTTGCGTCGACAGGTCGCCGTCGCCGATGCGGAACTGACGGCCGCGAGCCAGCGCGCCTTCGACAACGTGCAGAGCAAGAACGAGCTGACAGTGCTCAACGGCGTCGCGGAACAGCGCCGCGCCGAACTGGCGGCGGTGACGGCACAGTTGCAGCGCACGCGCGTCTTCGCGCCGGAAAACGGCGTGGCCGTGTTCAGCGATCCGAACGACTGGATCGGCAAACCGGTCGTCACGGGCGAGCGCATCCTGCAACTCGCCGATCCGGGCAAGCCCGCGATCCTGGTGCATCTCGCCGTCGCCGACGCGATCGCGCTCGACGCCGGCGATGAGGTCACGCTCTATCTGACCGCGTGGCCGCTCGCGCCGCTGCATGGGCGCATCGTGGAGACGAGCTACGAAGCCCGGCCGACCGAAGACGACATCGTCGCGTACCGCCTGCTCGCGAGCGTCGACGATGCCGCCGGCGAACGCGAGCACGCGCGGCTCGGCCTGCACGGCACCGCGAAGCTCTATGGCAAGCCGGTGAGCCTCGCGTACTATCTGCTGCGCCGACCGCTCGCGGCGCTGCGCGCGTGGACGGGCCTGTGATGCCAGCCGACACCGACCACCCCGCGCCCGCACTGCGCGACGATCTGCGGCTTTGCGAAGCGTCGCCGGGCAGGGACGGCGAGCCCGCCTGGGTGATTCAGGACATCGTCGTGAATCGCTTCTATCGCATCGGCTGGCTGGAATTCGAATGCCTGCTGCGCTGGGACAAGCCGCCCGCGCAGATCTGCAGCGAGATCGCGGATGAAACCGCGCTCAGGCCGGTGATCGAGCAGATCGTCGCGTTTCGCGCCTTTCTCGAACGGCACGGACTGCTGAAGCCGAGTCCGGAATCACTGGACCGCCTGCGCCACGCGCATCGCGCGCACTGGCTCACGTGGCGCTGGTGGCTGCATCATTACCTGTTCTTCCGCATTCCGCTCGTGCGGCCGCAGCGCGCGCTCGCGTTCGTCGCGAAGCGTCTCGACTGGCTGTTCACACCCGTCACACCGGCCGTCATCGCGCTCGCGAGTCTCACCGGCATCGTGCTCGTGCTGCAGCAATGGGATGTGTTCACGAAGGCCGTCGTCGAATCGTTTTCGTTCGACGGTCTGCTGAGCTTCGCGCTCGCGCTCATCGTCGCGAAGACGCTGCATGAACTCGCGCATGCGATCGTCGCGACGCGCCTCGGCCTGAAGGTCGCGCACATGGGCGTGGCGTTCGTCGTGCTCTGGCCGATGCTCTATACCGACACGGGCGAAAGCTGGAAGCTCAGACGCGCACGCGAGCGGCTCGCCATCGCGTCGGCGGGGATTCTGTGCGAACTGTCGCTCGCGGGTCTCGCGACGCTCGCCTGGGCGTTGTGCGACGCCGGGCCGCTGCGCAACGCGCTGCTCTATCTCGCGACGACGAGCTGGGTGCTCTCGCTCGCGCTGAACGCCAGCCCGTTCATGCGCTTCGACGGCTACTTCATCCTGTCGGATCTGCTCGACTTTCCGAATCTGCACTTCCGGGCGTCGGCGCTGGCGCGCGTCGCGCTCCGGCGTACGCTGCTCGGCCTCGATGATCCGTGGCCCGAGGCCTTCGGCGCGACACGGCGGCGCTTGCTCGTCGCCTTCGAGTTCGTGACCTGGCTCTATCGGCTCGTGCTCTTTCTGGGCATCGCGGTGACCGTGTATCTATTCTTCTTCAAGCTGCTCGGTATCGCGCTGTTCGTCGTCGAGGTGAGCTGGTTCATCGTGCTGCCGGTGTGGCGCGAACTCGGCTACTGGTGGGCGAACCGCAAGCGCGTGCGGCGCGGACGGCGGCTGGCGATCGGCGCCTTCGTCGCGCTCGCGTTGCTGCTGCTGGCGCTACCATGGCGCATGCAGATACACGCGGAAGGTGTCGCGCGCGCCGAGCGCACGCTGCGCGTATTCGTGCCGTTTCCCGCGCGCATCCGGACGATCCATCCAGCCGGCGCGGTTCAGCCCGATGACATCCTGATGGAGATGGACGAACCCGACATCGCCGCGCAGATGCGCCGCAGCGAAGCGGGCATTCGCGGTTACGAGGCGCGCCTCGCGGGCCTGATCGCCGATGCGAACGGCCTCGACCAGGAGACTTCCGTGCGCGAGCGGCTGCGAGTAGAGTACGGCGAGGCGGCGGCGGCGCATTCGGAGATCGCGCGGCTGGGATTGCGTGCGCCGTTTGCGGGCCGCTGGATGGATGTCGATCCGCAATGGCGCGCCGGGCAATGGATCAATCCGAAGGTCGCCGTGGGCGTGCTGATCGATCCGCGCAACTGGCAGGCGGACGCCTACGTGCGGCAGGATGCGGTGCAGCGCATCGCGGTGGGCGACGCGGCGCGCTTCTATCCCATCGGGCAGATCGCGCCGATACACGGGCACGTGCTCGCCATCGACACCACGCGCGTGCGGCAACTCGATCATCCGATGCTGGCGTCGCGTTACAAAGGGCCGCTCACCGTGTCCACGGAGCGCGACGCGCTGACGCCCAATCCGGCGCTCTTTCATGTGCTCGTGCAACTCGACGGGCCGCCGCCGGGTCTGTGGGAAACGCGCGGCCAACTCCAGATCGACGGCGCGCGGCGCAGCCTGCTGATCGAAGGCGGAACGCATCTGATCGGCGCGCTGATTCGCCAGAGCGGCTTTTGACAAACGACTGCCAGCAGGACGCCTACCATGAAATTCAGCAAGGAAATGGCCACCGCTCTGCTTACCGCTCTGTTTGCCACTCTGATAGCAACCAGAGCGCTAGCCGATGAGCCGCCCGGCTCGGCCAATGCGAACGATCATTGGCAGTTCGCCGTCACTCCGTATCTGTGGTTACCGAGCGTAGGCGGCTCCCTCCGATTCACCCTCCCCGGAGGAGGAGCCGACGCTTCGACCGGACCGTACAACTACCTGGAGCATCTGAAATTTGCATTGATGCTGCAAGGTGAGGCGCGAAAGGGTCCCTGGAGCCTGTTCGCGGACACCATCTATCTGAAATTCGGACGGCACGAAAGCTCGGTCAACGCGACGGACGGCGTCTTCGGCACCGGGACGACGCAGCGAGACTTCGAGACCAGCCTGCGGGGAACGCTGGTTCAGCTGGGTGGCGGATACACCATAGCGTCTCTGACACGGGCGAGCGTGGACGCGATCATAGGCATCCGCTATCTCCGCGTAAGCGCCGCCCTCGATGCGTCTTCTTCTGCGAGTCTGAACAGCGGCCTCAGTTTGAATCCGGAGATCCATGCATCCGAAAACCAGAACATATTCGACGGCTTCGCCGGCGTGCGCGGGCGCGTGTCCCTCACCGGCGATGGCAGTTGGTACGTGCCGTTCTATCTGGACATCGGCACCGGAACTTCCCGCTTTACCTGGCAGGCGTCCGGTGGCATCGGCTACGGCGCCCGTTGGGGTGAAGTCAGTTTGACTTACCGGTATCTCGCCTTCTACGGTTCCGGCGATCAGCTCGTACAGACGCTGCGTTTCAATGGGCCGAGCGTCAACGTGTCTTTCCGGTTCTGATGTCCGCTCGCGGATGTAAAGCCAATGCCACCGCGGCGGACTCGGCCGAGGCTCGCGAGAGCGCGCAATCGTGCGTCGACGGCCCCGCCACATTGCTGCGTCACGCGCCGAACGCCTTCGTGAGCGCGGGCACGCTCAACACCGCCGTGTAATACCCCATGAACTGCACGCCGGTATTGAAGCCGAAATTGCGCGACAACAGACCGCCGAGCAAGCCCACGCTCAGAATCACCAGAAGCCCGAGCAACTGCCCTTCCCAGACGCTGATCACGACGATCAGGCCGACGAACGTCGCGATGATCGCTTCGTGACTCAGCTTGCGCGCGACGAACGACGCCGCGCGATGCGCGTAGTTCATCGACAGCGGATACGCGACGAGCGCCGCCAGCACGACCGCAAGCAAACCGAAGCCGAGGAACTGCCACGTCGTCATCATCGTGTGCAGGTTGTTGATGTGGCCCGTGGCCGTATCGACGAAAAAGCGCGGCGGTGCGTTGAAAAGCGGCGCGGCCGGTCCCGCCGCAACCGGACTCAGCGGCAGTCCGAATGCGATCAACGGAATCAGCGCTTCGGCGATGTATGTCGCTTCCGTCACGCCGTTGCGCGCGGAGATCACGGTCGTCAACCGATGATATGCATGCTTCACGCGCGAGCCGACGAGCTCGCCGAGCACGACCGTCATCGCGACCGGGCTGAACACGAAGGTCGCGCTCGATACGGCGGCAGTGGCCGCGACCCATCCGCGTTGCTGTCCGTCGAGCACTTTCATCGGATTCGGGAAATAGCCGCTCCAGCCCTTCATGTCCGGCGCGAGCGAGAACGTGCGCACGCGGTCGCGGCGCATGCGGGCGCGATCGGCGGGCGAAAGAATCGAGAACAGATCGGCGATGAGCGGTCCGATCGCGATGCCGAGAAAGTAGCTCACGGAAAGCTTCACGCCGTATTTTCCCGTCAGCGCCTGCAAGCCGACGATCACCAGCACGAACGGCACGAGCAGGAACACGGAAGCCCATCGGCCCGACGAAAAATACGCGATGAGAATCGATGCCGCCAGAAACACCCACGGCGCCGCCTTCGTGATGGCCGGACCGAACGGTGCGAGCAGCACGGCGAACAACACCGCGAGCGGCACCGCGACGAACGCCGCGACGATCGCGCCCGAAATCATCTTGCGCAGCGCGATGTGCGGCACGCCCAGATTGCGCAGCATCGTCGCCTGTTGCAGCAGAGGCGTGGCGAGCGTATCGCCGGGAATGCCGAGCAAGGCCGTGGGAATCGCGTGCGTCATGTGCTTCGATACCGCGCCCGCCATGAAGAACGAAAACACGCCGACGGGCGGCACGCCGAGCAGCACGACGAGCAAGGTGAGCGGCGCGAGCGTCGTGGTTTCGTCGGTGCCGGAAATGAGGCCGATGCCCGAGAACACGATCGCGCCGATGAGCGCCATGCCGAGCGCGACCAGCAGTTGAGTGACGAACGGTTCCATCAATGTGCTCCTTCGCGCTTTTCGTATTCTGCGAACAGCTCGTACAAGCCGAGCTCCTTCATCTCGGCGACGACCGAGGGCGGCAAGTCCGCGACGCGGCCCAGTCCGCCTGCTTCGCCCGCGAGTTGCTTCAGCACTTCCTCGCGGCCCGCCGCGCCGTGCGCTTCCTCGATCACTTCGCGCTTCGGCCTGAAGAGCTTCGCGCACACCGCGCCCGCGATGAGACAGCCGCCGAGGCCGACGAGCATCGCGTAGGCGCGGGCCATCGCGACGTCGGGCACGTAGGCGGCGAGCACGCGATTCGCGATCGCGAACGCGCCATAGCTGATCGCGATGCCGAGCACGACCGACCACGCGAGATGCCGCGTATCGACGGTATCGCCCCAGATCTCGACGAGCCTGTAGTCCGCCCGATCCGCGCTCTGCGATGGCGCGTGGCCGCGTTCATGCGCGGTGAGTTGCTGTTCCATGTCCCCTCCTTTTGCTGGAGTTATCAGATGCACTGCGTTGCTTGCCGGCGGCGCTTCGCTTCGAGTGCGCGCGCCACACGCGACGACGTCTCGCGCTTCAATGCCTGCGATATGAACGCGCCCGCCTCTGCGAGCCTGTTCAGATCGATGCCCGTTTCGATGCCCATGCCCTCGCACAGATAGACGATATCCTCCGTCGCGACATTGCCCGTCGCGCCCGGCGAATACGGACACCCGCCGATACCCGACACGGAGCTGTCGAACACCGCGACGCCGCGTTGCAATGCCGCGTGCACGTTGGCTGCGGCCATGCCCCACGTATCGTGGAAATGGCCGGCCAAAGCCTCGACGGGAACGCGCGCGCTGCATGCGTCGAGCATCGCTTGCGTCTTCGATGGCGTGCCCGCGCCGATGGTATCGCCGAGACTGATTTCGTAGCAGCCCATGTCGAACAGTTTCTTCGCCACGCGCGCAACGGCCTGCGGCGCGATCTCGCCTTCGAACGGACAGCCGAGCACGCACGACACATAGCCGCGAACGCGCACATTCGCGGCACGCGCGGCGGCGATCACCGGTTCGAAGCGCGCGATGCTCTCGTCGATCGAGCAGTTGATGTTCTTCTGCGAGAACGACTCGGAGGCCGCCGCGAAGACCGCGATTTCATCGGCGCACGATGCCAGCGCGGCTTCGAGTCCCTTCATGTTCGGCACGAGCGCGGCGAGCGTCGTGCGCGTGGCGCGCGCCTTGTCGCGCACGCGTTCGAGCACTTGTGCGCCATCGGCCATCTGCGGTACCCATTTCGGCGACACGAACGAGGCCGCCTCGACATAGCGCACGCCCGCATCGATCAGACGCTCGATCAGATCCGCCTTCACTTGCGCCGACACAGGCGATGGCTCGTTCTGCAAGCCATCGCGCGGCCCGACTTCGACGATGCGTACGCGCTTCGGCATGTCATTCATCGCGCGGTCCTTGCAGAAGACTCATGCCGTAGTCGACGCTGACGTTGCGCGCCGCGACCATCTTTTTGACGACCCAGTCGATATCCGCGCCGCTCGCGCCCGCCGCCAGCGCGATGTTGCGCGCGTGCAGCGCCATATGGCCGCGCTGGATGCCTTCGGTCGAGAGCGCGCGCAACGCGCCCATGTTCTGCGCAAGGCCAACCGCGACCGCGATCTCGCCGAGTTCCTGCGCCGAACTCACGTTCATGATCTTCAGTGCGAGACGCGCGAGTGGATGCGTCTTGGTCGCGCCGCCTACGAGACCGACCGGCATCGGCATTTCGATCGTGCCGACCAGATCGCCGTTGTTCGCGACTTCCCACGTCGTCAGCGACGTATAACGCCCGCCGCGGCTCGCGTAGGCATGCGCGCCCGCCTCGACCGCGCGCCAGTCGTTGCCGGTCGCGACGATCACCGGATCGATGCCGTTCATGATGCCCTTGTTGTGCGTCGCGGCGCGGTATGGATCGATCGCCGCGAAGAGATACGCATCGACGACGCCGGCGATCACGTCCTCGCCCGAATACGCCTTGGTCTGCAAAGTGGCCGCGCTGTAGCGCACCTGCGCGCGCGCGAGGCGCAGATCGGCGAGGTTCGACAGGATGCGCAAGCGCACCTTGCCGCCGGTGATCTCCTCGATGCGGCCCGCGACCGTCTCGGCCATCGTGTTGACCGTGTTCGCGCCCATCGCGTCGCGCACGTCGACGATCAGATGCGCGACGACCATCGCGCCGCGCGGCGTGTCCGGAAACACGTGCACTTCGATGTCGCGGCAGCCGCCGCCAAGTCCGATCAGCACTTTGTCGCGCGCGTTGGCCATCTCGATCAGCTCGTCGCGATGCTTGAGGATGGCGAGCCGCGCGCCATACGGATCCGACACGCCGACGACCTGCACCTGCGCGCGCATCAGCGGGCCCGTGCTCGACGTGCGGAAGCCGCCTGCCTCACGCGCGAGCTTCGCCATGTACGACGCCGCCGCGACGATCGACGGTTCCTCCACCGCCATCGGCACCAGCACGTCGCGGCCGTTCAGCTGGAAGTACCCGGCGACCGCCATCGGCAGTTCGAAGGTGCCGACGACGTTTTCGATCATGCCGTTCGCCGTATCGAGCGGCAGCGCGCCGGGCTTTGCGAGCAGCGCGTGCTCGGCGTCGTCGAGGCCCGCGGCCTGCGCGACATGCGTCAGGCGCTGCGCGGGCGACATCGCGCGGAAATTCGGCAACTTCGAATCGATCATGTGTCTTCCTCTGCTGTATGGATGCGTATTCCGTCTGTCTCTTCGCGCCGCTTGCAACGACGCATCGGATGGGCGAATAATAGGCCGACTGTACCCAATGGAAAGGTACAATTCCGGCAAACAGTGGCCTGGCTGTACCCAATACGGCGGGTTCACTTTCAAAATGGATCAATACGATGCGGCACGAGAAGCCGAGCCTGTCGGCGACACTTGCGGACAATCTCGCCAGACAGATCACCGAAGGTGTGCTGCGCGCAGGCGACAAACTTCCGTCGATAAGGGAATACGCTGACGCGAACGGCTGCTCGAAGAAC
This sequence comes from Caballeronia arvi, assembly GCF_001544695.2. GTDB lineage: Bacteria > Pseudomonadota > Gammaproteobacteria > Burkholderiales > Burkholderiaceae > Caballeronia > Caballeronia arvi. The sequence goes on along the minus strand of NZ_FCOM02000028.1, from coordinate 36,750 downwards.
ACCGTCATCAGCGCGTTCGACATGCTGACGTCGAACGGTCTCATCGAGCCGCGGCGCGGCGCGGGCTTCTACGTCGCGAGTGTGACGACGCCGCAGCAGCACGACGAAGACGCGCCCACGCTCGACCGCGCGATGGATTCCGTGTGGCTCATGCGCGAACAGTTGCAGAGCAAGCCGGGCTTTCTCAATCTCGGCGAAGGTTTTCCGCCCGTCGCGTGGCTCGAAGAGACCCGGCTGGATCACTTTCATCAGCGGGTGGTGCGTACCGGTGTCGCATCGCTGTTCCGCTACGGCAGCCGCTTCGGTTATCTGCCTTTGCGTCAGCATCTGCAGCAGAAGCTCGCGGGCTACGAGATCGAAGCCGCGCCGCAGCAGATCGTCCTCACGCACGGCGCGAATCAGGCGATGGACATGGTCGTGCGCTACTTCGTGCGCGCGGGCGACACCGTGCTCGTCGACGATCCCGGCTATTACGCGCTGTTCGGCAAGCTGAAGCTCTCGGGCGCGAATATCGTCGGCGTGCCGCGCGGTGTCGACGGGCCGGATATCGCCGCGCTCGAAGAGCGGCTGAAGACGCATCGGCCGCGGCTTTTTTTCACGCAATCCGTCGGGCACAATCCGACCGCGACGGACATCAGCGCGGCGAAGGCGCATCGCATTTTGCAGCTGGCAGAGGCGCACGATCTGATCGTGGTCGAGAACGACGCGCTCGCCGATCTCAAGCCGCGCTCGGCCACGCGCATCAGTGCGCTGGATCAGTTGCGCCGCACGATTTATATCGGCAGCTTTTCGAAATCGGTGTCGGCGGCACTGCGTGTGGGCTTTCTGGCCTGCGATGCCGACCTCGCGAGCGATCTCGCCGATGTGAAGATGCTTACGCACGTGAGCAGCAGCGAGTATTGCGAGCGCACGCTCGATGCCATCGTGAGCGACGGTCACTTTCTGCGTCACACGAATCGCCTGCAGGACCGGCTCAAACGCGCGACGGCCACAGGCGTCGAAGCGCTGGCGCGACTGAATGCGACCATCTTCAAGGTCAGCGATCAGAGTCTTTATCTATGGGCGCGACTGCCGGGGCGCGACGATTCGATCGCATTCGCCAAGGAGATGCTGGAGAAGCATGTGATCCTCGCGCCGGGAACGATCTTTTCGGCGCATGCGAACAGTGTGTCGCCCTGGTTTCGCTTCAACGTCGCTTATCTTGGCGATCCGCGATTCGAGAAGACGCTGGTGCTTTGAGACGTCGCTGCGCGCGAAGCGCTTTTTCCGCGGAGAGCTGGACGTCCTTGGCGCGAAACGGCTGAGTGCGCGCATGGAAAGTCGAGACTGCGTTGCAGTCCCGGTTCCCTGCGCTCCCAACGTGAGGAACGCGGCCTGAGGCAGAGTCGAGCGCTGTGACGTTCGTCAGGCAGCTTCAGGAATGAGCAACACCTTGCTGGACTTCGCCAAGCCGGCATGCAGATCAGCGAAGGCTTGCCCGCCCTCCGCGAGCGGTCGATGCTCGAGCCACGTCAAAGTACCGAAGGCGCCTTCGTGCAGTGCGTTTACGGTCGCCCGAAGGTCGGCCATCGTGTATGTGTAGGTGCCGAGCAAAGTGATTTCGGCGAGCGTCAGTTTGCGCATGTCGATTTCACTGGCCCAGTCCTGCAGGCCGATGTGCATCACGACACCCCCGGGTTTGACGGCAGCCAGAGCGCTGTTCCGCGTTACCTTGGCGCCCACGGCATCGATCACAAAGTCGAAGCGGTTTGGCTGTTCCTCTTGCACGAGCGGATCGCAGGTTGTGCACGTGGCTTCGTGCTCTGCTGATGTTCGTCGCGTGGCATTGGTTTCGGCGACGGTCACGTCACGGCAACCGTACGATCGCAGGAGCAACGCGCAAAACAGCCCGATGGCACCGCCTCCGATGATCAGCGCCCGGCATTCGGGAAGAGGTCGACTCAACGCGCGCATGGTCAGGTTCACCGCATGCAGCGCGGTGGCGGCCGGTTCGGTAGCCGCAGCGACATGCGCCGGCATCCCGGACGGAATTGCGACGAGACACGTCGCCGGAATCGACATGTAGTCGGCAAAAGCGCCCGGGCGCGTCATGCCGACCATGGTGCGGTTTGCGCACAAGTTGTCGCGGCCCTGCACGCAATACTCGCATGTACCGCATGTAATTAGCGGGTTGCCGGTCACTCGCGTGCCTTCTTGCCACTTCGCATCGCGGCTCTGTGCAATCGTGCCGGCGAATTCGTGCCCCAGAACCAGACCCGGCTTGCGACGAGGATCGTGCCCATGATAGGCGTGCATGTCGGACCCGCAAATACCGACAGCATCGATTTTCAACACGACCTCGCCGTCCTCTGCGACGGGTTCCGGCCGTTCGAGCAACTGCATCTCGTTGGGTTGCGTATAGACCAGCGCTTTCATAGCGTCTCCATGCGGTGTTGTCGGGTTGCAGTCAGGTCGCGTGCACGAGCACGCTCGCAATGCGGCGACTTCCGGTGCCGTGCGAGCCACGCACAACACAGGGCGCTCAGCGTTCCGGCTGCCAGTACGTACGCGCACAGATACCACGGCTTGCCGGACTGAAGGCCCGTGAGATAAGTCGCGGCCACTGGCGTCAGACCGCCCGCGAACACGCCGGCAAACTGATACACGAAGGAAATGCCGCTATAACGCACATCGGGTTCGAAGGCCTCGGAGAACAGCGACGACATCGTGCCGAACACCGCCGCATGAAACACCCCGAACGGGATGATGATCGCGATCCAGACCGGCAATGCGGACCCATTCGAGCCGTGCATCAGCATGAAGGCGGGGTAGGCAGAAAGCCCTGCCAGCAACGCGCCGATACCGTAGACGATGGGCTGACCCACCTTGTCCGAGACGCGGCCCCAGAAGGGAATGAAGAACGACATCACCGCCGCGCCGAACACGACGCCCAGCAGCGCGGTCGTGCGCGGGAAGTGGAGTGTCTCGGTGAGGTAGTGAATCGAGAAGACACCGAACACATTGAAAAACACGCCGTCGATGACACGCGCGCCCATGCAGGCCAGCACCGTGCGCGGATAGCGGCGGAATACATCGATGATCGGCAGCGCATCGTGCTTCGTCTTTTTCGCCTTGCTGAAATCGTCGGTTTCGGCCACGTGCTTGCGCATATAGAAGGTGACGATCACCAGCACGCCGCTCGCGATGAAGGCTGAACGCCAGCCCCAGGCGAGAAACTGGGCGTCGTCCAGCGTGTAGGACAGCACGGCAACCACGCCCGACGCCAGCACGAGTCCGAGCGACATGCCGATCTGCGGAAGGCTTGCGTAGAAGCCGCGCTTGTCCACGGGAGCGGATTCGTAGGTCATCAGCACCGCGCCGCCCCACTCGCCGCCCAGTCCGATGCCCTGAACGATGCGGCAGGCCAGCAGCAGCAACGGCGCCGCAATGCCGATGGATGAATACGTCGGCACCAGCCCGATCATGACCGTTGCGCCGCCCATCAGCAGCAACGTCAGCATGAGCATTTTCTTTCGGCCGAGCCGGTCGCCGAAGTGCCCGAAAATCACGCCACCGATCGGCCTTGCCACGAATCCGAGCGCGAACGTCGAATAAGCGAGCATGGTCGAGACCACGGCGTCCGCTTGCGGGAAGTACAGCCGGTTCAAAACGACGCCCGCGACCACGCCATAGAGAAAAAAGTCGTACCACTCGATGACCGCGCCGAGCACGCTCGAAAGCGTGACGGCCCGAAGATTCTCCGAGCCCGGGCTCGCGCGGCGCGCCATTTCCTGACCCGAAAGGCTCTGACTGTCCTGTATCAACATGCTTGTCTCCACCTGTCGATCAACGGGCGGTGTAGCCGCCGTCGATCATGATTGTCTGACCGCTGATAAAGCCGGACGCATCGCTTGCGAGGAATACGGCGAGACCGTCGATATCCTCCAGTCTTCCGTTGCGGCCGAGGCAGGTCTGTTCGGCATGCCGGTTCGCGAGCGCTTCATCCGCGAATACGGAAGCGGTGAGCGCAGTCGGGAAAAAGCCCGGACCGATGGCGTTGCAGGTGATGCCGTGCCGCCCCCACTCCTGCGCGATCGCCCGTGTGAGCTGAACGACGCCGCCCTTCCCCGCGCCATACGGCGCGCTGTTGGCGAACGCCCGATACGACTGCAGCGACGCGATATTGATGATGCGTCCCCAGCCGCGTGCTTTCATGAGCGGCGCGAGCTTCTGCGTGAGAAAAAACGGCGCGCCCAGATGGAGCGCGAGCTGCGTCTGCCATGTCTCGGGCGTGACATCGGCGAAGGACTGGCGCAGGTTCACGCCGGCCGCATTCACCAGAATATCGACCGGGCCGTGTTGCGCGAGCGCCTCGTCCGCGCAACGCATCGCGGCTTCGGGCAAGCTTATGTCGGCGGTGATGAAACCCGCGTCGATGCCCCGTGTCGCGAGCGTGGCCGCGGCGTCGCGTAAAGCGCCTTCACGCCGGGCGGCCAGCACGACGCGCGCACCGGCACGCCCTAAAGCGTTCGCAATCGCGAGGCCAATGCCCGCGTTGCCTCCGGTCACGAGCGCAACCCGTCCTTCAAGACTGAACATGCCTGCGAGTTCCATCGATCACTCCATCGTAAGTGCATTTCGGCCTCGAATCCGGCTCAGACTTGTACGGCATCGCCCTTTTCGAACTGTTCGTTCGGGAAGTACTTCCGGAGCCGGTCGTCCGCCGTGCGCGCGTGGGCTTCCATGCCTTCGAGCCGTGAGATCCGCGCGGTCACTTCGCCGATACGACGAGCCGCATCGCGCGTCATGCGCTGCCACGTCAGCGTCTTGACGAACTTATGGACGGAAAGGCCGCCCGAGTAGCGGGCCGCGCCCTTTGTCGGCAGAACGTGATTGGGGCCGCTGGTCTTGTCTCCGAAAGCCACGGTGGTTTCTTCGCCGAGGAACAGCGACCCGTAACACGTCAGGTTTTCGGGCCACCAGTCGAGATCGGCGGCATGCACTTCGAGATGTTCTGAAGCGTAACGGTCGGACACGTCCACCACTTCCTCGCGGGTGTCGCAGACGATCACTTCGCCATAATCGCGCCAGGCTGCGGCCGCGGCATCGCGCGCGGTCGGCGGGAGGTCGTCGATCAGGCGCGGTACTAGCGCCATGACTTCGGCGGCAAGCGCTTTCGACGTGGTGAAGAGCCATGCCGGCGACTCATGGCCGTGTTCGGCCTGCCCGACCAGATCGCTTGCGACGATGGCCGGGTCCGCCGTGTCATCCGCAATCACGGCAACTTCCGAAGGCCCCGCGAACACGTCGATGCCGACCTTGCCGAACAACGCGCGCTTGGCCTCCGCGACGAACTTGTTGCCGGGCCCGACGACGACATCGGCGGCCTTGCCCGTGAAGAGACCGAACGCCATCGACGCGATTGCCTGCACGCCGCCGAGCGTCATCACCACATCGGCGCCCGCCGCCTTGAAGCCGTAGAGCACGTAGGGATGAATGCCGCCGCCACGAAACGGGCTCGAACACGCGATCACGGTCTTGACTCCCGCTGCCTTGGCGGTCGCCACACCCATATACGCCGATGCGATATGCGCATACCGTCCGGCCGGCGCATAGCAGCCGACCACATTGACCGGAATCACGCGCTGACCGGCCGTCACGCCGGGATGCAGCTCGACGGAGAAATCTTCGATCGAACGCCGCTGCGCCACCGCGAAGTCATGCACCTGTTTCACCGCAAAATCGATGTCATCGCGAATGTGCTGCGGCACTTCACGCGCGCGCCGCTCGATCTCCTCGCGCGGCACGATGATGTCCCCGTTCCAGTGGTCCAGCTTGCTGGCATAGGCGCGCACGGCCGCTTCGCCGCTGGCCTCGATTTCCGCGAGCATCTCCGTGACGACGCGCTGCGCGGTCGCGGTTTCGGTCTCCGGGGTCTTGGTGGCCTTCTTCAGATAAAACGCCGTCATGGTCTGCTCCTGAGTTGGGATCGCCTGGGTCGCACCGAAATGCAAGCGCTTGCATTTTTGGGAGAAAAATAAGCCGGTCTCGTTCCGGCAGCTCATGTCGCCTGCGGATGAAAATGCAAGCGCTTGCATCTATAATAAAAACTCTGGTGGAACATTGAATCGGTATTGATACCTAGAAGCGTTCCCCGCCCGTCGATGTGATGCTGGCAATTACCGTATGACCGCAGGACTCTTTCGATGAACGATGCACTGGAAACGAACAGCGTCGAACGCCCGAGACTTTCGGACGTAGCCGCACTCGCTGGCGTGTCCACGGCGACCGTCTCCCGGGCGCTGTCGAATCCCGACATGGTGAAGGGCAACACGCGCGAGCGCATCCTGCAGGCGATCGCGCGGCTCGGCTACGTGCCCGACGGCGCGGCCCGCGCCCTGGCTTCGGGCCGCGCGCGCATGGTCGGCGCCATCGTGCCGACGCTCGACAACGCCATCTTCGCGCGCGCCGTTCAGGGGCTGCAGAGCACGCTGTCGAACGCGGGCTACCAGCTGCTGATTTCCGCGCACGAGTACAGCCTCGCGTCCGAGACGGAAGCGGCGCGAGCGCTGCTCGAACGCGCCGTCGATGCGCTCGTTCTCGTCGGCGCCGAGCACGCGCATGAAACATGGGACATGGTGCGGGCGAGCCGGATTCCGGTTCTGATCACCTGGACCAACACCGCTGCCGCGAGCGAGATACTGACCACCACGGCGCCGCTCATCGGTTTCGATAACCGGTTGATCGGCAGGCTCGCGGCAGAGCATTTGCTTTCGCTCGGCCATCGGACGTTCGGCATGATTTCCGGCGTGACCCGTCATAACGATCGGGCCCGGCATCGGGTCGATGGCTTTCGCACCGCGCTGGCCGAAGCCGGCGTGCGCTTGCCAGAGGCCAACCTCATTGAACAGCCTTTCGGCTTCGACGGCGGCCGTGCCGGGCTCAAGCATCTGATGCAACTGCGGCCGCGTCCGACTGCCGTGTTCTGCGGCAACGACGTGCTCGCGCTCGGCGCGCTCTTCGAAGCGCAATCGATGAAGATCGACGTGCCGCATGCGTTGTCCATCGTCGGTTGCGACAATCTGCCGATTTCCTCGCAGATCACGCCGGGCCTGTCCACCGTGCTCTTGCCGACCTACGAACTCGGACAGCGCGCGGCGTCCACCTTGCTCGAATGGCTCGCAACGGGACAGGCGCCGGACAATGCGTGCCTGCCGATCGAACTCGTCGTGCGCGGCACGAGCGGACCCGCGCCGAACTGAACTCCGCTTCATCGCGTGACCGCTTTGGGCGGCATGCCCAGCGTTTCGCGCATGCAGACGTCGTCGCGCTGACGCTCCCAATGCGCGACGGCCACGGTGGCGACGGCGTTGCCAATCATGTTCGTCGTCGCCCGGACTTCGGCGATGAAGCGATCGACACCCAGCACGATGGCCGCGCCTTCGATCGGAATGTGCTTGAACGCCGCAAGCGTAGCGAGCAGCGTGATGAAGCTCGCGCCCGCGACGCCCGCCATGCCCTTCGACGTCAGCATCGAAATGCCGACCAGCACGGCCTGCTCCGCAACCGACAACTGAATGCCGAACGCCTGCGCGATGAACACCGCGCAGATCACCTGCGCCACGCACGTGCCCGCGAGATTGAACGTATAGCCCATCGGCATCACGACACCGACGACACCGCTCGGGCAGCCAAGCGCTTCAAGCTTTCTGACGAGCTGCGGAAACGCGGCTTCGGACGACACCGTCGCGATCACCAGCAGGATTTCGCCGCGAATGTACTTGAGCAGGCGCCACAGGCTGACATCGCACATCATGCAGATGCCGCCGAGCACCAGCACGATATAGGCGAGCGTCGCGGCATAGACGGTGAGAAGCAGCATCATCAGCGAGTTCATGGTGCCGAAACCGAACTTGCCGACGGCGTAGCCCATCGCGCCGAACGCGCCGATGGGCGCGAGCCGCATGACGATGCGCACGATGCCGAACAGCGCCGCGCCGATGCCTTCGAAGAACTTGTACGCGGTCTCGCCGGCCTTGCCCGCATGCGAGAGGCCGATCGCAAACAGCGCGGAGAACAGCACGACCTGGAGCATGTCCGCATGCGCGAACGCCGACACCGCGCTATCCGGAATGATGTTCAGCAGGAAGCCGGTGATGCCGCCCGTGTCGTGCATCGAGCGTTCATAGCCCGACAGCACGCTCGCGTCGATGGAAGCCGGCGTCAGATTGAGCCCCGCGCCCGGCTGAATGGTGTTCACGGCCCAAAGGCCCATCAACAGCGCGATGGTCGTCGTGACTTCGAACAGAATGATCGACTTTCCGCCGATGCGGCCCAGCGCGCCCGCGCCGCCCATTTCCTTCGCGCCGAGCACGATAGTCACGAAGATCAACGGCCCGGTCACCATCTTCACCAGCTTGATGAACGCCGTGCTCAAAGGCGCGACACTCTGCCCCGCGTGAGGAAAGTAATGCCCGAGCAGCGCGCCCGCCACGATTGCGATGAGGACCTGCACGTAAATCTGACGAAAGATCTTGCGCATGCTTGTCTCCGGGCGTCCTGAAGGCGCCTGTATCGATGTCGCTATGGGGAAGAAGATGAATGCGTCGTGCGTAATCTCGTCGTGCTTTCAGATCGCGTCGGCGTTGTTGCTGGCGAGCGCCTGAAGTTGTTCGAACAGCTTGCGGTCGAGCGCGATGCCGTCGCGTTCGCTCGCCGCCGCGATCTCATGGCGGCGATCGCCCGGCAAGCGGACGTCGTCGTCCACGAGCATCAGTTCGATCAGCGTTTCGATGCGCTGCTGATAGACGCGTGATCCCGCGAGCGCGTCCGGGTCGAGCAGCCAGAACAGATGCCCGACGCCCGAGCGCGGACCGTCTTCGGTCAGAAACGAGCCCGCTTCCGAACCGAATTGCGCGCCCGACAGCGCCGCCGCGAGCAGTTCGACCATCAGGGCAAGCACCGCGCCCTTCGCGCCGCCGAAGGGCAGCATCATGCCGTTGAGCGCGGCGCGGGCATCGGTGGTCGGCTGGCCGTCGGCGGTCGTGGCCCAGCCTTCGGGGATCGGCTTGCCGTCGCGCGCAGCGACCATGATCTTGCCGCGCGCGACCTGCGACAAGGACAAGTCGATCATCAGCGGCGCGGCGTTGGCACGGGGAAACACCGCGGCGATCGGATTGGTGCCGAGCAACGGACGCGTGCCGCCCCACACGGGCATCGAACCGGGCGCGTTGCTGAACGCGAGGCCGACCAGTCCCGCCGCGCCGACCGCTTCGAGGTGGTACGCACCCGCGCCGAAGTGATGACTGCGCGTCACGCTCGCCGCCGCCGTGCCGAAGGTGCGCGCACGCTCGATGCCGGTCGCGACGGCCAGTTCGCATGCGCCGAACGCGAGGCCATCGGCGGCATCGACGAGAAACGCAGCGCCTTTGTCGCGCACGATGACGGGCTTCGCCGCCCCATCCACGCGGCCGTTGCGCAACTGCGCGAGGTACATCGGCAAACGCGCGACGCCGTGTGACGAGAGTCCGCGTGCGTCTGCATAGACGAGCGCTTTCGCGGCGGCTTCGGCGCCGGCGTCGGTCGCACCGGCTGCGAGCAAGGCCCTGCGCGCAAGCGTGTGCAGTGCCGTGGGTTTGAGGATGATGTCGTCGGTTGCGTTCATTTCTGCATGTCCTGCACGGGTTCGATCAGAATGCGCGCCTCCTCTTCGCGAGCGGCGCGTGGATCGGCGAGTATGGCACGCGCCGTGTCGACGTCCAGCACGCCTTCCCAGCGCGCGACCACGAGCGTCGCGACCGCATTGCCGATCATGTTGACAAGCGCGCGTATCTCGTTGAGCACCCGGTCGATACCGATGATGAGCGTGATGCCCGCCACCGGAATGATGTTGTGCGAGGACAGCGTGGCCGTCAGTGCGACCAGCGCCGCGCCCGCAACGCCCGCCCCGCCCTTCGACGTGACGAGCAGGATGGCGAGCAGTCCGAGTTGCTGCGTGAGCGTGAGATGCGTATTGGTCGCCTGCGCGATGAAGAGCGAGGTCATCGTCAGATAGATGGCGGCGCCGTCGAGATTGAACGAATAGCCGGTTGGCAGCACGAGACCGACGACCGATTTCGGACAGCCGAGCCGTTCGAGTTTTTCCATCAGACGCGGCAGCACGGATTCCGTCGTCGAGGTGCCGAGCACGATCAGAAGCTCTTCTCGCAGATAGCGCAGCAAGGGCCACAGGCTCACGCCCGCCCATCGGCAAGCGGTGCCGAGCACGAGCACGACGAACAAAATGCTCGTCACATAGAAGCACAGGATCAGCAAGCCGAGCTGCTGCAACGCGCCGATGCCGTACTTGCCGACCGTGAACGCGATCGCGCCGAATGCGCCCAGCGGCGCGAGCCGCATGATCATCTCGACGATGCGCATCAGCGCGTCGCCCAATTGCTCGATGCCAAGCGCCAGCACCTTGCTGCGCTCGGACATCAGCGACAACGCGACGCCGAACAGCACGGAAAACAGTAGCACCTGCAACAGGTCGCCACGCGCGAACGCGCCGACGACCGAATTCGGCACGAGTTCTTCGAGCAGGCTCCTGTGCTCGGCCGTATGCACTTCCGTGACGAAATGCGAGACCGCGCCGGCATCGAGCGTCTTCGGATCGATATCGAGCCCTGCGCCCGGATGCACGACGTTGGCGACGATCAAACCGATGATCAGCGCGATCGTCGTCACGACCTCGAAATACAGAATCGTCTTGAAGCCGACGCGCCCGACCTGCTTGAGGCTTTCCATGCGCGCGATACCGACCGACACCGTGCAGAAGATCAGAAGCGTGATGAGCATCTTGATCAGACGGATGAAGGTATCGCCGAGCGGCTTGAATTGAACGCCGAGCGAGGGCGCGAGATAGCCGACGAGAATGCCGGCGGCCAGGCCGATCAGAACCTGGACGTACAGATGCTTGAGCATGCGCAAGATGGTGCCTCCTCCACTCGCTGCTGCAAGATGACGACGGGCGCGCGGACCCGGTCCGGGGCCGCTCTGCGACGGCTCGCGAACCGGCGCGCGCACCGGGCGGGGACTGCGGATTGCTTTTGCCGCTTATGCGCTTTCGTTACGCGCTTTCGAACAGACGCGTGAGCACGAACTCGCGATGGCCGAGCGTTTCGGCGGCGGTCCAGCGGCCGTTGGCCGTGGCGAGCATGCAGTCGAGCAGCTTGTCGCCGGTTTGATCGAGGTTCTGCTCGCGTTGCAGGATGCCGGACACATCCACATCGATGTGCTCGCCCATCGTGCGGACCGTGCGCGGATTCGCGCAGATCTTGATGACCGGCACGATCGCATTGCCGATCACGTTGCCCTGCCCCGTCGGGAAGAAATGCACCGCGAAGCCCGATGCCGCGCACAGCGTCACCATTTCCGCCGCGGCCGACGACGAATCCATGAACCACAGGCCCGAATGCGTCGGCTCTTCCGCTTTGTCGAGCACGCCGTCGACCATGCACTTCTTGCCGATCTTCTGGATGTTGCCGAGCGCCTTCTCTTCGATGGTCGTCAGGCCGCCCGCAATGTTGCCCTTGGTCGGCTGCGATTCGGAGAGGTCGTCCGTCTTCCAGCGGTTGATCATGTCCTGATAGCGGTCGAACATGAACTGGAAGCGCTCGCGCACGCCGTTATTCGCGCAGCGTGCCGCGACGATCTGCTCGCCGCCGGTGAGTTCCGACGTCTCGCCGAACACGAGCGTGTTGCCGAGACCATAGAGCTTGTCGAATGCGTTGCCGACGGTCGGGTTCGCGCCGCAGCCGGAAGTCGTGTCCGACTCGCCGCATTTGGTCGATACCCACAGCTCGCTGATCGGGCATTCCTCGCGCTCCAGCGCGGTCGCGTACTGGACCATCTCCTTCGCAGCCTTCGATGCACGCATGATCGTGTCGTGATCGCCGTGCAGTTCGATGCCGAAGCCCATCACCGGCTTGCCCGACTTGGCGATGCCGTCGACCACGCGCTTGGTCCAGCCTTCTTCGATGCCGATCACGATCACCGCCGCGACGTTCGGATTGGAGCCCGCGCCGATCAGCGTGCGGAAATGCAAGTCGAGGTCCGCGCCGAACTGCAGTCGGCCATAGGGATGCGGAATCGCCATCGTGCCTTTGATCGCGGCTTCGACGGCCATCGCGGCGGCGTTGGACAGATCGTCCACGGGAAGGATGATGACGTGATTACGCACGCCGACGCGGCCGTTTTCACGACGATAACCACGGAAGGTAGTGTCCAGTTGAAGTACGCTCATGGTGTTTCTCTCGATGTGGGGTGAAGTGGGCCTGACATAGCGCTGATTGCGCGAGGCTGATTACCAGCGCTTCGTCTTGATGTTGTGCACGTGTGCGTGTTCGCCCGCCGTGATCGACTGCACGACCTTGCCGATATCCACGCCGTACTTGAACACCGTGTCACCCACTTTCATGTCCTTGAGCGCGACCTTGTGACCGATGGGAATGTCCTGCTTCGCCGGGACCGTGACGATTTCGTCCTCGTCCATGATCCACGCGTTCAGTTGCGATCCCGCCTTGATGCCTTCGACGACCGCGACGCCCACCGTGTCTTTTGCCTCATGCAGCACGATATGGATCGTTCTGCGCTCGCCGCCTTCCGCCTTCGTTGCACTGCTTGCTCCCGCCGCTGCGTGACTCATGTGCTCCTCCTTTAGTGATGAACCGAAGGGACCGGCCAGATCGGCCCGGCGCCGTTCGTTGAGATGAATAGTAGGCTTCGATATCATCCATGTCAACTAACTCATCTATATGTGTTACATGTTTGTCGCGGACGGGTACAATGGGCGTCATCCAAAAAGAGAAGTCGAGGGAGGCGTGATGAGCACAGTCACAGCCATGCCGGTCGGTCCGGGCGGAACGCGGTACAAGGAAGTGAAGGAAGCCATGCTGGCCGCGCTGACCGCTCAGGAGTGGAAAGGCGGCGAAGTGATTCCTTCCGAGAAGAAGCTCGCGGAGCGCTTTGGCGTGTCGATCGGCACGCTGCGTAAAGCCATCGACGAGTTATGCGCGGAGAACATCCTCATTCGCCATCAGGGGCTCGGGACGTTCGTGGCCCAGCATCGGCGGGACCGGCATTTCTTCCGCTTTTTCCGCGTGGCGAGACGCGACGGCGACCAGACCTATCCGGTCGTCACGCTCGTCAACTTCAAGCGCGCGAAGTGCACGCCGGCGGTTGCGGCGCGTCTGAACATCGACGACGGCACGCGGCTGTTCGTCTTCACGAACGCGCTTGCACTGCACGAAAAAGTCGTAGTGGTCGATACGGTGATGCTGCCTGAGACGAAGTTTCCCGGCCTGACCGAGAGCATGTTGCGCAGCCGTTCCAACACTCTTTATAACTTCTATCAGGATGCGTTCGGCATCAACGTAACGGGCACGGATGAACGCCTGCGCGTGGCGTATGCGAGCGAACTCGAAAGCAAGCTGCTCGAAGTCGACGTTGGCGCGCCGGTGCTGGAAGTCGAACGGGTCGCGTATTCGCTCAATCAGAAACCCGTCGAGTATCGGCTCACACGCATCAATACGGAGCATTACGAGTACATTGCGAATACGACAAAGGCCAGCGAAAACGCATGATGTCTCAGCGCTGCATGCCGTGGGGCGGTCACGGCCGCCCCACGAATCTCAGGTTGCCGGGACCGGCGGCGTCGAAGCCGCGGCATCTTCGTCCTCAAGCACTGTTTCGCCGGGCTTTACGATCACAAACTGCACGGGCTGTTTTGCGATTTCTATTTGTCCGCCCGACAGCTTCACGGTCGTGAAGGTCGACGATTCCAGATCCCCCGCGGCCGGAAAATCTTCACGGAAATGCGCCCCGCGGGAGTTCTCTCGGGCGAGCGCAGCTTCCGTGATCACGCGGCTGACGGAGATAAGATTTCTCAGATTCAACCAGTCATGCCATTGAGCATTCAATGCGCGGTCGCCATCGACGACGCCAGTATCCATCAGCTTAGCCTGCATGCCAGAGAGGCTATCCCGGGCTTTGATGAGGCCCTCGTCGCTTCTGATGATGCCGACATCCTTCCACATGCATTCGAACAGCGACTCGCGGATCAACTCGAGATCTTTGCCCTTCTTGCCAAATGGTCGCTCTGCCTCGCTGATCGCGGCGAGGATCGACGGCTCATCGGGTGCCCGATAGCTGTTATTGGCCTGCACCCAGCGGGCCATGCTGTCGCCCGCGATGCCGCCGAACACGGTCGAATTCGCAACCCCGTTGCCGCCGAGACGGTTCGCGCCATGCACGCCGCCCGTATCCTCGCCGGCGGCGAAAAGCCCGGTCAGGTCCGTCTGGCAGTCCGCCTTGAACACCATGCCGCCCATCATATAGTGCGCCGTGGGAACGACTTCGACTTCGCCTCCGGCCAGATCGAATCCACAGTCGCCGCAGCGCTCGACCATGCCTTTGAACTGCTTGCGGACCTTATCGGGACCGAGATGGCTCATCTTGATGAACACGCCGCCATTGGGCGAGGTGCGGCCGGCGCGCATCTCCGAATAGATCCCGCGCGAGACGATATCGCGGGTTGCCCGCTCACCGCGCGCGTCGTACGAATGCATGAAGCGCTCGTGCCGACCGTTGAGAAGATGGCCGCCTGCGCCCCGGAGTCCTTCTTCGAGGACCGTGCCGGTCATCCGGGTGTGGCTGCCCGCAAGAAGCCCGGTCGGGTGAAACTGCACCATCTCCATGTCCCGCAGCGTCAGCCCCGCACGCAGCGCCATCGCAAGTCCATCGCAGCTCTTGTCACCCGAGGGCGTGTGATATTTGTACATGGTCGGGCCGCCGCCGGTCGCGAGCAATACTGCCTTGGCCTGCACGAACACGAACTCGCCGCTTCGCATGTCGATCATGAGCACGCCGGCCAGGCCATCGCCGCCGGGCGTCTTGATCAGTTCGATCGCGCGATGCTCCTCCAGCCGGTTGATCCCCCGGCTCCATACTTGTTCGGCAAGGCGATTGATGATCTCGATGCCGGTCAAGTCGCCCTTGTGCACGGTCCGGTCGAAGGTCTGCCCGGCAAATGCCTTCTGATGTATCGACCCATCGGGATTTCGGTCGAAGAAACAGCCCAGTTCGTTTTCCAGCTCGCGGACCCGCTCGACCGCCGTGCTCACCAACGTCCACGCCAGTTCCTGATTCGATAGCCACTTGCTGCCCTCGATCGTGTCCATGAAATGACGTTCGACGGAGTCTCCCGGCGCCAGCGCCACGTTATAGCCGCCCTGGACCATCCGGGTGCAGCCGCATTTGCCTAAAAGACCCTTCACGGCGACCGTGATCGACAATTGCGGCGCGTTCTGATGTGCGTGCAATGCGGCAAAGAGGCCCGCACCGCCCGAGCCGAGAATGAGAATATCGGTCTGGATTCGTTTGAGGTTCATGATGCATGCACTCCGAGGCTTTCGAGGGCAGCCGCCCGACGCCTGGCGGTCTCGTCCTTGACGGCATCGTAAAGACTGGTGCCTTGACTATCCATCGCGACGAGCAAAGGCCCGAAGCTTTTGATCTTGAATCGCCACAGCGACTCGGGATTCAGATCGTCGAGATCCACCGCCTCGATGCGCTCGATCCATGTCGTCTCCAGCGCCGCCGTGCCGCCAATGATGGCAAGGTAGACACCGCCGAGCTCTTTGAAGGCCGCTTTCGATCCGTCGCGCAAGCCGCCTTTTCCCACGATCATTCGGACGCCGTACTGTTTCATGAGCGGTCGGGTAAAGCGCTCCATGCGATCCGAAGTAGTCGTTCCGATGCAGACCGGCTGATAGCCTGCCGGATACTCGGCGCTCGGCGGAACCTTTCGAACATTGGGAGCGGTGTGAATGACCGCGTGTCCGCGCAGGTCGAAGTTCGTCGTTCGTCCCTTGTCGAACAGGTGAATCTGCGTTGCATCGCGGATGCCGTAGAGCGTCGTTTCCAGCGTGACCGTGTCGTTGACGCGCAGCTTGCGGATCGTGGCTTCGTCAACCGGGGTGGCGAGTTCGTAGTGGGCCATGGCCTCAGAATCCGTAAGTGATGCCTTCGTTTGAAAACACCGCCTTCGCGCGGCGAGCCGAGTGGCACTGCATGTTCACCGCGATCGGATTCATCGTGATGTGCGTGGACGCAAGTTCGATATGCACCGCGAACGCCGTGCTGTCGCCGCCCAGTCCCTGCGGCCCGATGCCGAGTTTGTTGACAGCTGCAGACAGCTCTTTTTCCAGCGCGGCGCCCTCCGGATCCTCGCAATGCGTCCCCAACTCGCGAGTCGCGGCCCGCTTGGCCAACGCAATCGAAAGGTCGGACGTTCCGCCAAGTCCCACACCGACGATCGTCGGCGGGCAGGTCTTCCCACCGGCAGAAACGGCACAGTCGATCACGAACGTTTTGATCGCGTCGATGCCCTCGGCGGGAACGGCCATCTTGAGGAAGGAGTTGTTCTCGGAGCCGCTTCCCTTCGGCACCATTTCCAGCGACACATGATCCGGCTCGGCCGAGAAATCGATATGAATCACCGGCACCTCGATGCCGCACGACGTATGGTTGTTTTTCCGCGAGAGCGGATGAACCACCGATGAGCGCAGCGGATGTTCCTTCGTCGCTCTCTCGCAACCGCGGCGAATCGCTTCCTTCAACTCGACCCCGTCGAAATTCACATGGCGCCCGATGCTCACGTTATAGATTGGAATCCCCGTGTCCTGGCAAAGGAGATTGTTCGTTTCTTCCGCGACGCGAATATTGGTTTTCATCGTCCCGAGCACGCGTTGCGCGACCGGCGACGTCTCGCTCGATGCGAGCATTTCGATTCCTGCTTTGACATCCGGCGGAAGGATCTTCAACGCGCGAATGTAGAGTTCCTTGGCCGTCTCCTCGACAGCTTTCAGGTCGAGTCTCATGTTCTCGTCTCCTACTTTGATTGTGGGGTGTACCGGTTCAGGCGAACATCAATGAACGAGTGCCAGGAGGAAAGCCAACCCGGTGCATGCACTCGCTCCTGCGCCCAGTGCGAGCCAGTTCTTTCGCAGACCGCTCCACGGAAGAAACTCGATAGCCAGCAAGCGCAAGCCGCCCATCAGATGAAGTGAGAGGAGGATGACCAGACCCCACTCGGCGAACTTGAATAGCGGTTTGTCGGTGAAGTGCAGAAAGCCATCCAGCGAGCCGTCATGCGAGAGCGTTTTGCCGAGGGCCCAGAAATGCACTGGAATGAAGAAGGCAAGCGCAAGTCCGGACAGGCGATGGACGATAAAGGCCCAGTACGCAGGGTGAGATTTGGCGCGGAAATCGTTCTTTCTCATCACAGGATGACTCCCATCACGGCTCGCAGGCCGAGCGCGAGCAAGCCAAGTGTGACAACGAGGCAGGCAACGTGAGCCGAACGACCGCGCCATCCGAGCCACTCTTCTGCAATCCTTAGCAGGCCGATCGGCACATGAACTGCACTCGCCAGAACAAAAAGTGAGTAGAAGCCGGCGAAGAACCAGTTCCTGTGAGTGCGCCCGAGAATCGCCTGTTCGCTAAGCCCGCTATGGACGGCGTAAATAATGACGACGATGTGCAGAACGACGCACCCGGCAAGCACCATCGCGCTCATGCGTTGCCAGTACCACAGGCGAGCCTGTGTTCGCAAAGTGAGTGTTTGCATCAAAGATCTCCCTCGATCGCAGCCTTCATCACGAGCCGCTTCAGTCCTGCAATGCTCGCGGTCGGCGATAGCTGTTTTGGGCAACGCTCCGTACAGGAACCCTGGGTGTGGCAGGAGTGACACCCGGCGTCTCCCGCGACAGCGCGTAGCCGCTCAGCTCCCTTGATGTCTCGCTCGTCATTCATCAAGGTCCACGCACGGTTCATCGCCGCAGGTCCAAGATAGTCGGGCCTCCAGGTCACGACGTCGCAAGACGAATAACACACTCCGCAACCGATACATTCGATACCTGCATCGGCCGCCTCACGCTTCCTGCTTTGCGGCGAGACTCGGCTGAAGTCATCTTTGCGCGTTCGTTCGCCTTTGAACTGGCCCTTCGCTTCCGCCCATTTGTCGAAGAAGGCCTCCATGTTCGTCGCCAGATCCTTGATGACCGGCAAATTGGAGAGCGGCGTGATTTCCAGCTCCCCGTCGGCGGCCACCTTCGATACATGGGTCCGGCAAGTCCACCGTGCTTTGCCGTTCACGTTCATCGCGCACGATCCGCACATGCCGACCCGGCAGGCGTATCGGAAGCCCAGGTCCGGTTGAAGATTGCGCTGGATGTACATCACCACGTCCAGCACGGTCTGGTTGTCGAACCGTGGCACATCGTAGGCAATCAGCTCGCCGGAGGTCCGCCCCCTCCAAACCTTTACACGGAGTGTCTTGTTGCTCATGTCGTCTCTGGTATTGTTGTGCATCGCCTGAGAAGAAGTCTGCGCGCACGGACTGCAAAGAAAAAGCGAATAATCCTGCGGGTTAGATAAAGGTTTTATTTACGTTTCCGCAGCCCGCCGCTTCTGCACGAACGCCATCTTTGTTTCATCGCGCTCCTTCTCCAGCCCCGAAATGACCAGCGTCGCCACGGCGTTGCCGATCATGTTGGTCACGGCGCGAATCTCCGAAATAAAGCGGTCGACGCCCAGAATCAACGCCGCGCCTTCTATCGGGATGTGTTTGAAAGCCGTCAAGGTCGCGAGCAGGGTGACGAATCCCGCGCCGGATACGCCGGCGGCGCCCTTCGAGCTGATCATGGAAAGCACCATGAGCGCGATCTGCTGGTCCCAGGACATCGGCACGCCATACGCCTGCGCAATGAACATGGCGCAGATCACCTGAGCGACGCACGTTCCATCCAGATTGAACGAGTAGCCCATCGGCATGACGATGCCGACCACCTGCTTTGGACAGCCCAGCGCCTCCAGCTTCTTGATGAGTTGAGGAAAGACGGATTCAGACGAAGTGGTCGCGAGCACCAGGAGGATTTCACCCTTCAGATGGCCCATCAGTCTCCAGAGACTGAAGCCGCTCATCCGGCAGATGGTTCCTATTACAACAACCAGAAAGAAGATGGTCGCAACGTAGACCGTGATCAGCAGCATGCCCAGTGAATGCAACGCTGACAGACCGTATTTTCCGACCGCGAAGCCCATCGCGCCGAGCGCCCCTAGGGGAGCGAGACGCATGATCAACGCGACGATACGAAACAAGACGTCGGAGACGGACTCGAAAAAAGAAAGTAGCGGCTTTCCCTTCGGGCCCAGATACGACAGGCCGATTGCAAAGAGACAAGCGATTACCACTATCTGCAGCATGTCACCCGAAGCGAACGGCCCCAGGAAGCTGCTGGGAATCATGTGCAGCAGGAAATCGACAAGACCACCGCTTCCGTGTTGCACTGAACTCTGATACTGGGCCAGGACATGCGTGTCGGTCGTGCCGACCTGCAAGTTCAATCCTTCACCCGGAGCAAGCAGGTTCACCATGAGCATGCCGACCAGCAACGCCAGCGTGGTGACCACTTCGAAATAGATAAAAGTCTTTCCCGCGACTTTGCCCAACGATTTGAGGTCCCCGATCTGGGATGCCCCACATACGATCGTCGTGAAGATGAGCGGTGGCGTGATCATCTTCACGAGTCGGATGAACGCATCGGACATCGGCTTCAACGACTGGCCGAAGTTCGGAAAGAAATGCCCGATCAAAACACCAATTACGATCGCGATTAGCACCTGCACATAGATGTGTCTCAAGCTGCGGCGAAGCATTGTGTCTCCTTCGGCTCATCGCTCTCGATGTCTCTGAGATGCGATGAGCGCGTTCATGGGTGCTGCGCCTCCTTCGCCTCTTCCAGGGCGGTGCGGTTCGCAGGCGCGCGACCTTAGCTGGGATGTTCCTCGTGAACAATGCGGGCTGATGCGCTTTCGTTACGCGCTTTCGAACAGGCGCGTGAGCACGAACTCGCGATGGCCGAGCGTTTCGGCTGCGGTCCAACGGCCGTTGGCCGTGGCGAGCATGCATTCGAGCAGCTTGTCGCCGGTTTGATCGAGGTTCTGCTCGCGTTGCAGGATGCCGGACACATCCACATCGATGTGTTCGCCCATCGTGCGCACCGTGCGCGGATTCGCGCAGATCTTGATGACCGGCACGATCGCATTGCCGATCACGTTGCCCTGCCCCGTCGGGAAGAAATGCACCGCGAAGCCCGATGCCGCGCACAGCGTCACCATTTCCGCCGCGGCCGACGACGAGTCCATGAACCACAGGCCCGAATGCGTCGGTTCTTCCGCTTTGTCGAGCACGCCGTCGACCATGCACTTCTTGCCGATCTTCTGGATGTTGCCGAGCGCCTTTTCTTCGATGGTCGTGAGGCCGCCCGCAATGTTGCCCTTGGTCGGCTGCGATTCGGAGAGATCGTCCGTCTTCCAGAGGTTGATCATGTCCTGATAGCGGTCGAACATGAACTGGAAGCGCTCGCGCACGCTGTCATTCGCGCAGCGCGCCGCGACGATCTGCTCGCCGCCGGTGAGTTCCGACGTCTCGCCGAACACGAGCGTGTTGCCGAGACCATAGAGCTTGTCGAATGCATTGCCGACGGTCGGGTTCGCGCCGCAACCGGAAGTCGTGTCCGACTCGCCGCATTTCGTCGAGACCCACAGCTCGCTGATCGGGCATTCCTCGCGCTCCAGCGCGGTCGCGTACTGGACCATCTCCTTCGCGGCCTTCGAGGCACGCATGATCGTGTCGTGATCGCCGTGCAGTTCGATGCCGAAGCCCATCACCGGCTTGCCCGACTTGGCGATGCCGTCGACCACGCGCTTGGTCCAGCCTTCCTCGATGCCGATCACGATCACCGCCGCGACGTTCGGATTGGAGCCCGCGCCGATCAGCGTGCGGAAATGCAAGTCGAGGTCCGCGCCGAACTGCAGGCGGCCGTACGGATGCGGAATCGCCATCGTGCCTTTGATCGCGGTTTCGACGGCCATCGCGGCGGCGTTGGACAGGTCGTCCACGGGAAGGATGATGACGTGATTACGCACGCCGACGCGGCCGTTCTCACGACGATAACCACGGAAGGTAGTGTCCAGTTGAAGTACGCTCATGGTGTTTCTCGAATTGATTGAGGGAGTGAGATCCGATCCGGCGTCGGTTGGATTACCAGCGCTTGGTCTTGATGTTGTGCACGTGGGCATGCTCGCCAGCGGTAATCGGAGCGACCACCTTGCCGATGTCGACGCCATACTTGAACACGGTGTCGCCCACGGCCATGTCCTTGAGCGCGACCTTGTGGCCAATCGGAATATCCTGCTTCGCCACTACCCGGATGACTTCGTCCTCATCCATAATCCAGGCATTGAGCGTCATCCCCGCGGTGATGCCTTCGACGACAGCAACACCGACCGTATCTTTAGCTTCATGCAAAACGGCGTGAATCATTTCATTTTCCTAATCGTATTAAATGTTAGCCAAATTCAATTTCTTCCAGCGTCTTCTCTCAAAGGAAAAGATTGAGTGCGGTTCTCGCGAAGAGGGTTATGCCGGATACGAGCAATACCAACCACAGCGTCTTGAGCAGTCGTGTCGGCGAGACTCTTCCACGAAACCACGTGCCCAGACCCAGGCCAATCGCACCACAAGGAAGCAGACAGAGCACCAACACCGGCACTTCCGGGTTTTGATACAGACCTGATGCGCTGAACAAGAGCAGTCTGAGCAACGCCGTGATCGTGATGAGCGTGCTGATGGTTGCCCGGCGTTGGTCTGCGTTGCTCAGCCGACCGGCCAGGTAAATTGTGTACAACGGCCCGCCTGTTCCGAAGATAGCTGTCAGACAGCCGCCGGCGAGGCCTAACGGCACCGACCACGCCGGTCGGATCGTGCCGAAGCTCTGGCGCGACACCAAACGCCACGTCGAATAAATGAGGAGCGTCCCTCCCAGCAGTAACTTCAGCGGTCCCTCAGGCGCCGCGACGAGGACGAACACGCCCGACAACAAGCCGATCACCAACCACGGCATCAATCGACGGAGTTCCGACGTTGAGACGAGCCGAATGCCTCGCATCCCAACGAGTACTCCAGCGGCCAGGTCCAGTATCAACATCACAGGCGTCGCGGTTCGGAGCGCTATGACTTGCGTGAGCACTGGGATTGCAACGATTGAAGAACCGAAACCAGTCAATCCGTAGACGAAATAGCCGACAGAGACGCTCAAGCCCGCGATTAGCAGTTGACCTGATGTGAACCCCGGCCATGCAGACACGAGCGAGTCGACCGTGTTGAAGAGCGCGCTGATCACGGCCGTGCCGAGCGCTGGGCGGCGCAGGCGGAATGTGTATTCATGTCGGTGTCTCCGAGTGTCGTAGGGCTTTTGCTCTTGTGTTGGAAGGATTATGATCGGGACGCCAATAAAGAAAAACCGAGTAATTATTGGCCTTAGCAAAAGCCTTGCTTTAGCATCGCTCAACTCGCTGCGAGGTGCGGGATGCCGTCGATCAGAACGCTGAAGATTTTTCTCACCGTCGCCCGCAGCGGCACCTTCGCGTCTGCGGGAGACCAGGTAGGGCTGACGCCGGCCGCCGTTGGATTGCAGATTCGCTCGCTCGAAGACGAACTGGGCGTTCAACTGTTCGACCGAAGCGCACGGGCCGTCGTGTTGAATCCGGTTGGTCGCTCGCTGGTGCGCCGGGCCGAGCAGGTCGTGAGTCAGTATGAACTGCTAGAGGCGTCTGTCAGCGGTGGCGAGATGTCCGGCACCGTCGTCATTGGTGCGTTGGTCTCCGCACTCATGGGCGCGTTCGCGGACGCTCTATGGTCCATCAGGCGCCGATACCCGAGCCTCGACGTACATTTGCTGGCAGGGATGTCGAGCGACTTTGCGCTCAAGGTAGAGAGTGGCGAACTGGACGCCGCCGTCGTCACGCAGTCACCCAGACCGCTTCCATCGAGTCTCAACTGGTGCCCGCTTTATTCCGAGCCGATGGTCCTGATCGTGCCTAGGTCTCCTCATTTCGAGCTCCCAGGGAACCCGCAACAGATGCTCGAGGCAGCGCCTTTCATGAGGTTCGAGCGAAGCACCTGGACTGGCATCCTCGTCCAGGATGTGCTCAAGCGTTGTGCTGTGCAAGTGAACGAAGCCATGGAATTGAATTCGATAGAAGCGATCATCGCCCTCGTACGTCAAGGCTTCGGCATCTCGATCGTTCCCAAACTGGCGAACGTCGCATGGGACAAGGACGACGCACTCGAACTCTTCCCGCTGGAGGGCGTGGACGTTCGGCGGCATGTAGGTTTGCTTGAGCGCGCCAGTCATGGGCGCATGAATTTCACAGGCGCGATAAAGAAATATTTCGATCAAGGCTGATGACCATCAAACGTCGAAGGCATCGATCGGACCAATGAAGTCTCTCTTTCCGACGTCGACGCCATTGGTGCGCAAGATCGCATAAGCCATGGCGACATGGAAGTAGACATTCGGAATCACGATTTGCAGCAGATAGTTTTCGCCGGAGAGCTTTCCAGGCACCCACGATACTTTCACGACCTGATTGGCCGCGCCGTCGTATCGATCGGCCGCAACGCTTTCAACAAACTCTATCGTCTTGCGGATGCGCGCACGCGCGTCTTCGAGCGTTTGCTCGTTATCTTCGTGTCGCGGAGGCTGCTGTCCCGACAGCCACGCGGCGCCACCCTTGAGATAGTCGCAAGCGCTCTGGATCTGATAGAGCAGACCGCCCATGTCCGGAGCGAGGCGCGTCGACAGCAGGACGGCGACATCGAACTTCTTCGCATGCGCGAAGCGGTCCGCCTTGTCGAGATACGTCTCCATCGTTCTGACTGCTTCCGTGCATTGCGCGATAGCCCGTGCATACATTGTGAATCTCCAGAGAGAGAGCGAACCTTCGCAATTTACTTCCCCTACAATATGCAACCTGATTCCACGTGAGCAAACGCGGTGGACCGACTAGAAGCCATGGAAATGCTCGTGACCGCGGCGGACGGGGGAAGCCTGTCGGCGGCAGCGCGCGAACTGAAGATTCCTGTCAGCACGCTCACTCGCAAGGTCGCCGATCTCGAAGAGCTGCTCGGGACCCGGCTGCTCATACGAACCACGCGCAAACTAACGTTGACAGACGCGGGCATGGCTTACGTCGCGGCGGCGCGCCGCATCCTCGAACTCGTGCGCGAACAGGAACACGAAGCCACAGGTGAGTTTGCGACCGCGCGAGGCGAGCTGGTAGTCACCGCACCCGTGCAGCTTGGCCGCCTCCATGTATTACCGGTCATCAACCAGTTCCTCGCACAGTATCCGGACATCACGGTTCGGCTCCTTCTCTCCGACCGGAATATCGACCTCATCGATTCGCACGCGGATCTCGCCGTGCGAATCGGTGAACTGCCGGACAGCAATATGATCGCCACGCGCATCGGTTCATTGCGCCCGATCGTGTGCGCGAGTCCGGCCTTCCTCGCCAGAATCACGCCGCCGCACGAACCCGACGACCTTGTGAAGCACGCGTGCGTTGTCTTCAATAGCCCGTACCTGTCGCCCTGGCGATTTCGGCTTCCGTCGACGCAAAGGGTCTACCTGCTGGAAGTGAAGCCCCGGCTCGAAGTCACGTCACCCGACGCCGCCGTGAGTGCCGCAGCGGACGACGCAGGCATCACCTATGTGTTCGAGCACGACGCCGACGAAGCGCTCAGCAATGGACGACTCGAAGTACTTCTACCACAGTTCGAGATCGAACCAGTGCCGGTCCATCTGGTTCATGTGTCCAGAAACCTCATGGCGATCAAATTGCGGCACTTCATCGATTTCGCGGCGCCGAAACTAAGGGAATCCTTGTCCCGATTCGGCAAGCAGAAACGGCACTAACGCGCGGGCGATAACGCTCATGAGTCCTCGCGCTCTTCGCTGAGCACCCGATCATTGCGGTTCTCGATGACAGCGCGCGTTCTCTTCGTCGCGCCAGGGCCGGCAGCGAAGCGAACGTCCCGATAGGCCAGCGCTTGTCCGCCCTGTCCGCGAACCTCCATCGCCTCCACGGGGCTTCCGCTCGCATGTTCGACGAGTTCGACAGGCGGTAACCGCATGTATTCGCGCGTTCCGCAATCGGGAAGCGTTCGAGAATCTCCAGTTCGATCAACCGCTCGCCCACCTCGTCGAGGGCGCGAGCGATCGAGCGATCCATTGCGTCGAATCGTTTTCTGTACATGACGGACGCATCCTAACTTAAGTTGCTTCATGCAACTTAACCACTTTGCGGGGAACAGCTTCCCGGTTTCGGTCGGTAGTGCGATCCGGTTGGCTCCCCTATAGTTTCGTCACGCAATGCAATGAAAACAGAGTCCAATTTACCGTTCATTCGAGCTTTAAGGAAACCGTGATGTCCAAAGCAAACATCTTCCGTCATTTGCACGATCGATCGACACCTCTGCGCTTACCGAAT
This sequence comes from Caballeronia arvi, assembly GCF_001544695.2. Taxonomy (GTDB): domain Bacteria; phylum Pseudomonadota; class Gammaproteobacteria; order Burkholderiales; family Burkholderiaceae; genus Caballeronia; species Caballeronia arvi. Next base: position 11,334 of record NZ_FCOM02000028.1, on the reverse strand, counting down.
GCCTGGGATGCAGGCAGCGCGCGTCTCATCGAGGCGCAAGGTGCATCCGCAATTGCGACGACGAGTGCAGGCTTTGCGTGGGCGCTGGGTTATCCCGACGGGCGCATGCTTCCGTTCGATGAAGTCGTCGCTTCGGTTCGACGTATCGTTCGGGTCCTTGAAGTGCCCTTGTCGGTCGACGTGGAAAACGGCTACTCCGACGATCCGAAGGTCGTCGCACATCAGGTGATGCAACTGGTGGATCGGGGCATCGCCGGCATCAATATCGAGGATGGCCGGGACGCCCCGTCGCTTCTGGCAGCGAAGATCGAGGCGATCAAGGATGCCCTCGCGAAAGCCGGCCTCGACCTCTTCGTCAACGCGCGCAGCGACGTATTTCTTGCCAGCCTCGTCGCGAAGGCGAGGCAGCCGCAAGAAGCGATTGCGCGCGCGAAGCTGTATGCATCGGCGGGCGCGGATGGTCTTTTTCTTCCCGCGCTCGTGCGGCCTTCCGATATCGAGGCAATTGTCGGCGCAACCCGTCTGCCTCTGAACGTCATGGCGCTCCCGGGCCTGGCCGATGCGGAGGCCCTCGGAGAACTCGGAGTGCGCCGACTCAGCGCAGGCAGCGGCATCGCGCAGGTCGTGCTCGGCAGGGCGAAGGCAATGGCAAAGCACTTCCTGGCGCATGGTCGTTCTGAAGCACTCGATGACGGGCCGTTGCCGTACTCCGAGATTCAGCAACTTTTCGCCTGAATTCTGTATCAACGAACACACAATGGAGAGTGTCATGATGCTTCAAGGAAAACGCGCTTTGGTCACCGGAGCGAGTCGCGGGATCGGAGCTTCAATCGCAAAGGGTTTGGCGGCTGCCGGCGCGGATGTAGCGATCACGTATGAAAAGTCGTCAGAACAGGCGACGCACGTCGTGAACGCGATCGAAGCCGAGGGCCGCCGCGGTATCGCGATCCAGGCCGATAGCGCCGATGCCACGGCGGTTCAGGCGTCCGTGCAGAAGACGGTCGAGGCGTTGGGCGGACTCGATATTCTGGTCAACAACGCCGGCATTCTCCGGATGGGCGATGTGAAGGACATCTCCATAGAAGACATCGACGCGACGCTCGACGTCAATGTACGCGCACCGATTCTGGCCGCGAAATCCGCGATTCCCCATCTCGCTGCGGGCGGACGCATCATTTCGATCGGCAGCTATTTTGCCGACCGGGTTCCCGCTTCGATGCTCGGTGTCTATTCGGCCTCCAAGTCCGCGCTCGTTGCATTCACTCAGGGTCTGGCGAGAGAGCTCGGCCCGCAAGGTATTACGGCGAACCTGGTACAGCCCGGCTCCATCAATACGGAAATGAACCCCGTGGAAGGCCCGTTCGGGGCGACGTTGAAAGCGCTGACGGCCACCGGCGACTACGGAACAGGCGAAGACATTGCGCAAGCGGTGGTCTTTCTTGCGAGCGCCAACGCGAGCTATATCACCGGTGCAACGCTCACGGTCGACGGCGGCGCCAACGCCTGAGGACGTTGGCGGCATGCTGCCGGTCAGGCCGTTTCACCGCCGGCGAGCGGCCTCCTCACTCCAGAGGGTATGGTTGAATCACTCAGGCTTGTTCTATTCGGATCGTTGGTATCGCGCTTAGTGGCAACGCAGTACGTTTGACGAACAACGTGGCTGCTTCACGATCGGGCTTTTTGCCGAGAAAGTCCTGAAGGCTGTTCCTCGCCAAGCCCTAGCTCACGATGATTGCTGTAGCCTCGGTCATGGCGACGCTCAGGCGTTACTCGTCGTGAGGCGGCTCCTGTTGCGTTTCCTGCCGTTGGATGCTTCGCGTCAGCGAATGCGGCGCCTATGATCAGCATCGAACTGTTCACGGAAATCACGGGCGATCGCAATCCGCTGAACTACGACGAAGCGCTCGCGAAGCAGTCCCCTCTCGGCGGTCTGATCGTGCAAGGCGGTGTCACGTCGGGCATGTTGAACGCCATCGTCGCGGAGGCGTTGCCCCGTCCCGGCACCGTGTTCCTCGGAATGGAGCTGAAGTTTTCGAAGGGCGTGCTCGTCGGCGATACAGTCACTGGCCGCGTCGAAGTGAAATCCGTGCGCGAAGACAAGCCCATCGGCAACGTGGAAGTCTCCGTCACGAATCAGAAGGGTGAGGTTTGTTTGAGCGGCACCGCGACGACTTACACCATGCCGTTGAAGCAGACCTGAGGCATCAGGCCCGTTCTCGCGAAAGATCAACGCGCGGCGCAAGCCGCCGGTGCGTCGAGCGTCCACGCCATCGACGCGCCCGCGATCTGCCGAATGCGCTTCTTGTCGATCTTGCCGACCGATGTTCGGGGAATCGCATCGATGAAGGCCCAGCGCTCGGGAATCCACCATTTCGCGACGCGGCCGAGCAGATGCGCGCGAAGCTCCGATGCATTCGCCGTCTCGTCCGGCTTCAATACGACAATGGCGGCGGGCCGCTCCTGCCAGCGCTCGTCCGCGACCGCGATCACGGCGGCATCCAGCACCGATGGATGCGTGCGAATGGCGTTCTCCAGCGCCAGCGACGGAATCCATTCGCCGCCCGATTTAATGGCGTCCTTCAGTCTGTCGGTGAGGCAGATGAAGCCATCGGCATCCACGGTGCCGAGGTCGCCGGTGCGCAGCCAGCCATCCTGCAGATGATTCCGTTCTTCGACATCCAGATATGACTGCGTGACCCACGGCCCGCGAATCTGGATCTCGCCGACCGCGACGCCGTCGGCCGGCAGCGTGGCGCCGTCGAGATCGGACACGCGCACTTCGAGCCCGCAGACCACTCGCCCCTGCGCCGATGCGCAACGCCGCCGATCGTCCGCGCTGCTGGCCCACGCCGGCGTTTGCGCGATCGCGGACATGGACGAGGTCTCGGTCATGCCCCACGCCTGAACCATTCGGATGCCGAGCGCCGCGTAGTCGTCGACGAGCCGTTGCGGCACTTGCGCGCCACCGCAACTCACCGATTTGAGGCGGCCGAGACCGCTCATGCCGCGCGTGCGCATCTCGGCGAGGACATCGGACCAGATCGTCGGCACGCCGGCCGCGATCGTCGGCGCTTCGGCTTTGATGAGCGCGATCAATGCCGATGGCTGCATCGACGCGCCGGGAAGAATCAGATCGCAACCGGCCATCAACGCGGCGAACGGAAGGCCCCAGCCGTTCACGTGATAAAGCGGCACGGCGGGCAGCAGACAGTCGTTGCTGCTGAGGCCCACGGAGTTCGCGGTGCAGATGCTCATCGCCTGAAGCCAGATCGAGCGATGGCTATAGGCGACACCTTTCGGCAATCCTGTCGTGCCGCCGGTAAAGCAGATAATGGCCGCCTCGTTTTCGTCGATGTCGGGCCAGTCGATGCGCGGCACGCCATCGGCAATGAGCGTTTCGTAGTCGATGGTTTCGCATGGCATGAGCGGCGCGGCGCTCGGCGTTCGTGGTCCCACTGTGACCACGAGCCGCAACTTCGGCAGCCGATGCGCGAACGATGCGAACGTTTCGAGGTTCTGGCTATCGAGCATGATGACTTCGTCGTTTGCATGCTCCGCGATGTAGGCCTGCTGATCCGCGTGCAGCCTCACGTTGATCGTGTGCAGGATGCGGCCGCTCGCGGGCACGCCGAGATACGCCTCCAGATGTTCGCGCGATGCCCCGGCCAACGTGCCGACGACCGTTCCCGTCGGAAAGCCACGCTGATCGAGCGCGTGCGCGAGCCGTCCCGCACGCTGCGCCAGGTCGGCGAAAGTCTGTTCGACGCGAAGGCCATCGGCCGTGACGGATACGATCCGCGACCGTCCATTCACGCGGCACGCATGACGCAGCAGCAGCGCAAGGCCGAGCTGATTCGCCTGCATCGTACTTTTCATCGTTGTCTCCGCTGATTTGTACTACGTACTATTTTTGACGCGATCGAACGCGGACGGCGTCGGATGATCGCCCCCCGCACATCGGGTATCGAATGATCAAAGCTTGCCGTAGCGCGAGTCGCGCCAGTCGAGCGCCTTGCGCAGACCCTCTTCCTTCACGCGCTGAGCGAAGCCGAGCTTCTCCGGCGAATAGGCTGCATTGAGCGTCGCGGCGACGTCGAGGTTTGCATTGACGGCCTGACGCAAACCCATCGCCTCATACGCGCGCGTCAGTGCGATCTTCGTGAGCTTCAACGTGATGTTCGGTGTCACGGCGATCTTCCGCGCGAGCTTCTCGACTGTCTCGATCAGTTCATCCGTGGAAACGACGCGGTTGATCAGCCCGATTTTTTCCGCCTCCGCTGCGGAGATCACGTCGCCGGTTAGCAGCAGTTCGTTGGTCTTTTTCTGGCCGATGAGAAACGGCATCAGGATCGTCACTGGCCCCGAACCAAAGCGGATTTCCGGCTCGCCGAACTGGGATCGCTCGGTCGCGATGATCATGTCGCAGGCCATCGCGAGTTCGCATGCGCCAGCGAGACACCACCCGTCGACTGCGGCGATCGTCGGCTTGTGCGAGGCCCAGACGGACATCGACAGATCCACGTTGCGCGTGAGCGCGTTGTGCCAGTCCTCCGGCCGCTCGATGCCCGCCGCGACCTCCTCGGCGATGTCGTAGCCGACCGAAAACGCCTTGCCCGTGCCCTTGATGACGATCACGCGAACGGCGTCGTCCTCGTTCAGCTTTTGAATCCACTGCCGCATCGTGATGACCACCGTGGACGACAAGGCATTGAGCTTGTCCGGGCGATTGATGGCGAGCCATGCGATACCCTCTCGCACGTCACAGCGTATGACTTCGTTTGCATCTTCCTGCATGACGCATCTCCTGTGAGCAACGGTTGCGGATATTTTCAGGAACCCTCGACCACGAGCCGGGGAACCATGCGGATCGCCGTCGCGAAGTTCGAATAGTTCGGCGATGTTTTCATCACGATGGCGTGAAGCTCTTCCAGCTTCTCGCGCGGCGCATTCGACTTGATGCGCACTGTGTAGCTAACCTCTTTGTATCCCGGCTTCACCGATGCATCGAGTCCCAGAAAGCCGCGCAGATCGAGTTGGCCGAAGCTCTCGATTTCGAGCTTCTCCAGCTTGATGCCCATCACGGCCGCATTGGCCGCGTAGCCCACCGACATGCACGCGTTCAGCGCCGCGAGCAGAAGCTCCTGCGGATTCGGCGCCGAGTTGGTGCCGAGCAGTTCGACCGGTTCGTCGGCGGCGATATCGAAACTACGTTCGATGGTCTTGCCGCCGAGCTGATAACTCGAAACCGTGGCCGAGGTCTTCGTCTGGTTCGCCCACTTGGTCGTGACCTTGAAGCCTGCCGTTCCGGTCTCGGCTCGTTGTTTGACATCGTTCGCGAATGCGCCCAATGCGTCGACGTCAATGCCGTTCATGTTCATGATTCGCTCCTGAAAATAGGGTTGTCGTGCAGCACTCAGGCCTTGTCGAACGCGTCCAGCGTGCGCGCGGAATAGACCAGCGCAGCGCCCGCGTTGAGATTGATCGCGACGCCCAGGGCTTCGGCCAGTTCGTCCTTGGTCGCGCCCGCCTTCTTGGCTTCGGCTGCGTGGAATGCGATGCATCCATCGCAGCGCGTGGTGACGGCAACCGCGAGAGAAATCAGCTCTCGCGTTTTCGCATCGAGATGATTCGTTTTTTCACCGGCCTGCGCGAGCGACGCGACGCCTTGCATCGTCGAAGGCGTGAGCTTGCCGAGCTGAGCGAGTCGTTCGTTCAGATCACCCCGGTACTTGTTCCAGTCAAACATGTGAGCCCCTGTTGAAGTAGCGTGAAGCGAATTCTAAACCTTCTAGTTGGTAGGTCGATGAATGAAAGCGCGAATTGCAAACCTACCACCTGGATGGTACAGTGCGCGAAAACTCGTCTACCTGCGAATATGGAAATCACCACGCGCACCAAAATTCTTTCGCTCGCCGAGCGGCTGCTTCGCACTCGCGGATACGCTGACTTCAGCTATGCGGATCTCGTCGATGAAGTGGGCGTTCGCAAAGCGAGCATCCACCATCACTTTCCGACGAAGGAACAGTTAGGCGTGGAGGTGGTCGCGGACTATCTCGCGCGCTTTGGCGAAGAGCTTGAAGCAATTATTGCGCATCACCAGAGCGCGCCGCGACGACTGGGCGCGTATGCGGAACTGTTCAGCGCGTCGCTGTTCGACGGCACATTTCCGCTATGCACTGCGCTCGCGGCCGAACTGGCCGCCCTGCCCGAGCGAATGCAGGATCAGACGAAGACGTTCTTCCAGATTCATCTGGATTGGCTCGAACGCGTCGTGCAGCAAGGGAAGAAAGTAGGCGAACTGGACGGCGCGCCTACCGCGCGGAAGGCGGCGACTATCCTGCTCAATGCGATCGAAGGCGGCGCGGTGGTCGCGTGGGCGCTCGGCAAGCCCGAATTGGTGACGGTGAGCTTCGACGAGCTGGTCCGGATGTGGAGCTGCAAGACGCGGTGATGCGTCGTCGCAGCGTCATTCCGCGCTGAACGCGTGACGAAATCGCCTGCTCGCATTGGCAGGCGTGGATTTAAGTCGTTGCAGCGTGATGGCGGCGATTATCGATCTTCGGGGAAGAGCGCTGCCTGAACCATCGCACGCGCGGTGGCGTTCCGATCCACCAGAAACCGATCGCGATCTTTTCCGTTGATTTAGTTCGGGGCGCGTCTGCACTCGATCTAGTCGCTGACGGGATCCAGGTATCGCGCGAACGCGTCGACTGCTTCGGCTTCGGGCACGCCGGGCTTTCGGCCCATTAATTCATTCAGTGTGCTGCGACTGTCAGTCGTCCCTCTGCGAAGGATCCCAGGCTGCTATATGCGTTTCGTTCTCCAGAGTTATCTCGCCGGCGCTGCCGCTTGCGCTGCCTTCCTGTTATCCGGCCATTCTGCGATCGCTCAGGTCAACTCGTTTCACATACTAAAGGGTTCGGGCGTCGTCCCGATTGCGAACACGCAATCGAACCCGCCATGGAATCAGCTGGACGATAATAATCAGCCGGCCGGTTACGATGTTGATGTGGCACGCGAGATCGCACTCAGGATCGGAATCGGCAAGGTGCAGTTTGTCGCCGATACATTGGCGAATTTCGTTGATGATCTGCGTACAGGAAAATACGATCTCGTAGTGAACAGTATGGCCGCGACGGGGGGAACGGATAAAAGTTTTGGACTTTTCCATCCCCTAGCAGCAATGGGCCGCGGGCGTTCATCAACATGCTTAGGGCGCGCTCCGTTGAGCCGGGCGTTGAACGACATCGCTGGACGTACCGACTGCCCGCATCGGATTCCGTAACACGCTTGCTGAGTTCGTGGCGGACGATGTTCGATAGAGCCAGCACCACGGACGTCCGTCTCGCCACCCCAGTAATTGGCGGTGGCGCACAGGTTTAGCCAGCTGCCGGCCGTGGTCCGTCATCCCTCCCGCGACGACAGGTGAGTTAGAATAAGGTGCAGTCTTCACCGGAGGATCGCTCACCATGCAGGTGAAAAGCTGGGTTGGACAGATTGAGCGCGAATGGCGACAGCTTCGCAGCGCCGACAACACGCTTGATGTGGAGAAATTCTTCAGACATGTGATCGCTGCGAACAAAACAGGATTTCTGTCGGCGGAGTCACTGGCCGCTATCTCGAATGCGCTTTTGACCAGCGCCATTCCCGGGGCGCCTCACCTCGGTCGCCGCCTGCTCGATCGCGTCGGCGCAAACCGCCGTCCTACGTTGCGTGTTGCGCTCGCCATTTCGCTCGTCACACCAACGGGCGGTGACGCCGACTTTGCAACGGGAAACGCGATCCTTGACGACGTCATGAAGGATGACACCGCGGAGGGTCCCCTCCGCGGCATCGCGGCCGCGGCCCTCGCAGATAGCGCTCGCCTGGGACGAGGAATGGAAGCTGATGCAGACCACGCCCGCTCACTCTACGAACGAGCCGTCGATCTTGGCCACAAGGCATCCGCCCACAACTTGGGCCTTTTCTGGGAAGGCGTCTGGGGCTCATCGTCTGCCGACGTCCGGCCAGATCGCCAAAGGGCGATACAGATGTACCGACGCGGGGGCGATGATTCGCGGTGTCAACGCCGCATTCAGGCTTCGCGATAGACCCCGTCACCTCGGTGACAGCATCTCATTTGGACTGGCGATCACGGGCATACGCGTTGACGACGAGCGGGCTGCCGCCATACTGACCGCAGAAGTCGCTGATGCGGGCTTGCTGTGCTCTGTAAGACTTATCAATCTCGTCGAGTGTGCCGACTGACGTGTAGCGCTTCTCGTCGGGGAAGAGTTCCTTGAGCAGACCTTGACACGACTGGTTCAGCACGGCGTGGCCGTACATCCGAACGGCCTGATGCAGCACCGGCCAGCGATTGTTTTCTGTATGCCGAAAGAATTTGATCGCCGAGTCAACCATGAGCAGGACGACGTGCTGCGACTGTGCCTCCAAGCCACGCGACGCCCAATACGCCACAATGTCTTCGACCAGCGAAGCGTGGAAGTCTTCGAAGGCTGCCGGCGTATTTATGTCGTCAAAATCGAACTCGCCCGATTTGAATCGTTTGACCAAGCCAGCAACCCACGCCTCATATGTTTCCTTCCGCACATCCGTCAACTTGATATTCATCTCACGCCAGGCCGCGTTGTCGATTCCGCCAAAGGCGCCTTCCGGATGTGTCGCCAGCCGGCTTTCGCCTCGTGGGACATAGGTCTCGTAGTCGTCAGCAATCTTTTTATTGATCGTCATTGCGATGCTCCTGTTGTGGGTGTTTCGAGGCGTTGATTCAATCCCGTGATGCACGTCGGTTAGCGTTCGGACCGGGATAAATTCCTCGCCATCAACTATATCTTGCGCTGGTCAAACGCGAAGCTATCAACGAGACCGCCGTCCCCCACGCGTGAATAATCATGTGAAGCGGCCGTGCTTGTTTCGCCTCGCGCCGCTCAAAGCCGTGCAATGCAATGAAGCGAGGCGCTTCCCCAACGTTGAAGAGCCGATCAATGAGCTACCGCACCTTCTGCTCCGGCAGACGACTCATGCAGCGTGAATTGAGATTGAGCGACCGCGAAAAGCGGATGTGGATTCGCGCGGCGTCGATCGCCTGGATGCGGCATGCCTTCGTCCGACCCGCTGCGCCAATCTCGAGTTCGCAAGCGCTAGGCTGCTTTCGCACCTCGCGCCGCAAAATCAATGGGGCTGCCGCGTTTTGATGTCCCGCAAAGCGCAGGGGAAGACGTGACACGCAGCACGCAATGATTCTCTGAAACATCGCCGATTGAACTGTAGTTGCGGGCGTTTCACTTGCCGCACCGGTCCCAACGACTGGGCCGCTTCTATTAAGACGAGATGAAGGGGCAGTTTTGCCGTTCGCCCCGGCGCGATGCCCTGTTCGTTTGCGTCGTCCGTGATGAATTCTTGAGGGCAGAATCTCTTGTAGACTATGCGCGCACCGTAAGCCTCAACCTCCATGTCCACCTCCTTCAAACCAACAACTGAGCAACGCGCAGTCGTGGAAGCGGTCATCGGCGGCGGTGATCTCAAAGTCAAAGCCTACGCCGGCGCCGGCAAGACCTCGACGTTGCGACTGGTCGCCCATCAACTGACGGGCAAGCGGGGAGCGTACCTCGCGTTCAACAAGGAGATCGCAGATTCGGCGCGCCGCGGATTTCCGCCCAACGTCAGCTCGCGCACCGTGCATTCGCTTGCGTACGCGGGCGTAGCCCGGTCATTGACGGCTCGTGTGAACCTAACCGCCGAGCCGCTCCACGAGTTATCCGCACGCTACGGAGTGGGTGCGATCGAAGTTCCGACCATTGCCGGCAAAGACGTCGAGATCGCGCCTTTCGAGATCGGAAGGATGATCGTCGACGGCTTGGGCCGGTTTTGCCGCTCGCCGGATACGACTCCGCGCCCTTCGCACATTCCGGTCGACGAGAAGGTGCAACAAGAGGCTGCCGACTGGCTGCGCGATAACCTGCTGCAAAGCGTGGTGCGCTTGTGGCACGAGAGCATCGATCCACGTGGGCGCAGCGCGATTCTGCCGGACGTTTATCTGAAAGTCTGGGCGCAGCAAAAACCCCGCATCAACGCCGATTTCATCCTCTTCGACGAAGCGCAGGACAGTGATGGCGTCATGCTGTCGGTGCTCGGCCGGCAGCGCCACGCCCAGATCATCTACGTCGGCGATCCCTATCAGCAGATTTATGAGTGGCGCGGTGCGATCAATGCGATGGCGCAGATCGACGCACCGGAGCGCCCCCTCACTGAATCATTCCGCTTTGGACCGACGCTCGCGGCGCTCGCGAGTCGCGTGCTCGCGCTGCTGGGTGAACCCACGCCCATCCGGGGCCAGCCAGGCATTGGCTCGATCATGGTTGAAGATCCGGCGCTTTCGCCACCGGTCGATGCCATCCTGTGCCGAAAGAACGCGACGGCCATCTGGCAATTGGCTGCAGGCCTCGAGATGGGTCATCGACCCGCCATTCGCATGAGTGCCGGCGAGATCGTCGCGTTCGCGGACGGCGCCGATCAACTGCTCGCAGGTCGGCGTGCGTTTCGCCCACTGGCCTTTGCGTTGTTCGAAAGCTGGAACGACGTCCAGTCATTCGCGCGCTGCGCGGCCGGCCAAGACTTACTGCCGATCGTCCAGATTGTCGACGAACGTGGCACCGATTATCTTCGCACCCTCGCGCGGCGCATAACGCCCGAACGCGAGGCCGATTACGTCATCTCGACGGTGCACCGCGCCAAGGGGCTTGAATGGAAGCGCGTCAAAGTCGTGAACGATTTTCGCTTCATGATCGCTGATGGTCGACTCACGTTGGACGAAGACGAGATGCGACTCCTCTATGTCGCGGTGACGCGAGCACAGCACGTGCTCGATATTTCCGACCTTCGCGAACCACTCTTGAGGTTGTTCAACGGTCATCGATGAACTTGCGAGTACGCATCATCTTGGGATAGTCGTACCTTTTCGCGCATATTCTCGCGGTTTGTTTCGAAAATGCCTTCCTGACCAATGGCACGCAAGTTTAAGCTTCGATAAATGCCAGTGCGCGGCAAAGCCCTACTGGATAATGGTCTGCGCTAACTCAACGCCAGAATTTGCACGAGAGGTACGAACCCCAGATAACGCTAGCCGCGGTGGACATCAGGCCGTTCCGGCGCGTTGCCCGGCTTGACCTCGGTGCCGCTGCTGCCGCCCGGAGGCGTATCGCCGGACGGCGGCGGCATGTTCTTCGGCGGACGCGGCGGACGATCCGCCATGATGTCACTGATCTGGTCCGCATCGATGGTTTCCCATTCGAGCAGCGCCTTGGTCATCGCCTCGACCTTGTCGCGGCTGTCTTC
>NZ_FCOM02000280.1 GCF_001544695.2 Caballeronia arvi | reverse complement strand
GAATAGGGCGCCTCGGCAGGACTTGCGATGACGTGCGTGAGCTTGCTTACAGCGACCGTGTATGTCACCAATAGAATTGGTCAGCAGGCGGGCGAAACGTGCGCTCGGCAGGAGCCACACCATAAGCGCTATGAGCCACCCCGCGAATATGGCACGCACGAATGTCACAGCGAAATCCGGCGTGAACGGCGCGTGGCCGACCTCTCCGAGCGCCGATGTGACTTCGGGACCTCCCACACAAAGCAAGCAAAACGAGATGGCCGCAAAAAGCCCCGGGTAAGACACCGGCTGCGGGCAGCGTCGCGTCGAATGCGCAAACAAGCCCGAAGTTCGGAAGCGCCAGCAATGCCGGTTCTCCCGAGCCCGATGCAAAAGGCGGCCCCGATGTGCTGCCGATGATCGAGCGCCGTGCGAACGGAAATGGATCGACGGACTCAGTCGGTGCAGGCCGGCAGATCATTGGGATAGGCAACGCGGGCATGGAGTCGACCGACAACACGGTTGATGCTGACGCGAAGTCGCCTCAACTATGTCTTCGAAAACTCGAGATCGCGTCCCCTGCATGTCGCTCATTGCGGCGGCCGACCGCTGCGGCCACGCGCTGACCAAAGCAGCGTGTGAGCGTATTTTGCCGCCGGAACAAGCGATGGCCAGATGGCTGCTCGAGCAAGTTCCAGCGATGTCGGTGGCCTATCTCCTGCGTTCCACCTCGGGCGTTGAGGCGAAGAAGTGAGCGACGGCTAAGTGGCATAAGCGTTGCTCACTGAAAGCCAACCGCGCTTCCATCCGCGAAGCGTCTATTAACTAGCGGCAGTGCCGCATCACGCCGGCGCACGTTCGTAGCGCTGAGACTCGAGGCAGATGGACCGTAAGTGACGCCGACGCGCTCCTCCCGGTCGCTCCGAG
>NZ_FCOM02000061.1 GCF_001544695.2 Caballeronia arvi | reverse complement strand
TGCGACGACCGAGCTATCGACCGTGATTCGCAACGGCGAAAGCGGCTTCATCCATACGGATACGCAGGCGCTCATCGGCGCGATGCAGCACCTGCTGCGCGATCCCGCCGAAGCGCGGCGCCTCGGCGAAGGCGCGCGGCGGACCGCGCTCGAACGCTTTCATATCGACCGCTTTGCGCGCGACTGGGACGAGGCGTTGCGCTATGTGTGCAGCTAGCGGACCAAACCGACAGGACATCACGACATGAGAGAAGCGTATAGAAAGCGGATTCTGGTGACGGGCGGAGCGGGGTTTCTCGGCTCGCATCTGTGCGAGCGGCTGCTCGCGCTGGGTCATGACGTGCTGTGCGTCGATAACTTTTACACCGGCACGAAGGATAACATCGCGCATCTCCTCGATAGCCCGAACTTCGAACTGATGCGTCACGACGTGACGTTTCCGCTTTATGTGGAAGTCGACGAGATTTATAACCTCGCGTGCCCTGCTTCGCCGATTCATTACCAGCACGATCCCGTGCAGACGACGAAGACGAGCGTGCACGGCGCGATCAACATGCTCGGGCTTGCGAAGCGCGTTCAGGCGCGCATCTTTCAGGCATCGACGAGCGAAGTGTACGGCGATGCGCACGTGCATCCGCAGCAGGAAGCGTATTGGGGCAACGTGAATCCGATCGGTCCTCGATCGTGTTATGACGAAGGCAAGCGCTGCGCGGAAACGCTCTTCATGGATTATCGGCGGCAGCATGGCCTGTCGATCAAAATCGCCCGTATCTTCAACACGTATGGGCCGCGCATGCATCCGTCGGATGGGCGCGTGGTGTCCAACTTCGTGATGCAGGCGCTTTCCGGCGAGCCGATCACCGTGTATGGCGAGGGCAGGCAGACGCGCTCGTTCTGCTATGTCGACGACATGATCGATGCGTTCATCCGCCTGATGAACACGCCCGAGGAAGTTATCGGGCCGGTGAATCTGGGGAACCCGCACGAGCTGTCGATGCTCGATATCGCGCGGCGCATCATCGAGCTGACGGGGTCGTCGTCGGAGATCGTGTTCAAGCCTCTGCCGATGGATGATCCGTGGCATCGTCAGCCGGATATTTCGATGGCGCGTGAGGTGTTGGGGTGGATGCCTACGACGGCGCTCGATGACGGGCTCACGCGCACGGTGCAGCATTTTCGCGAGGTGACCGAGGCCATGCAAGCGCGCAACGCTCAGTGCCGTCAGGCAATGGCGTAAGCACCCCGGCCGGTCCGCGACAAAGCTTTACGCGCACGGTTATCGAGGCATATCGATTGCTCAAATGGACAGCAGTACAGTGCTGAAGGTCAATCAAGATCGGCATCATGAATCTCGCCGCGACATTCTCATCTTGTTTGTTGCGCGTCTCTCATCCAGATTGTCGCGCCACACATTCTCGCTGATTTCGCGCGACCGACTCTGCCAGACTGCCCGCTTCCGGCCTGCGATGTCCCCGCGCCGGGTGTCGCGAATTACCGCGCCGTCCATTCAATGCCCATAAAAGCAGACGCCTGCGGTGCGGTTTAGCACAAACATTTTTTTGATTACCGATCGCGGACTGGGCCCGATCGGCCTGTTCACGCGTCAGTAGCCGCGATCGCCAACCAAAAAAATCTCTGCTTTATCTACCCAGCGATCTAACAGACACAGCGCCGGTTCCCACATGGCCGACAGCAAGGTAGATCTACGCATAGTTCGCGATAATCTGGGGCACGCATCGCTGAGCACCACGAGTATCTACCTGCACGTCGACGATGATCGACGTCATCAAGAAACCGAAGCAAAGGTAGACTGGTGAACATTAATAGCGTCGCGCCCGACCCCTCGCCACGCAGTGCCCTTTGCTCTTCATCCAGTCATCGCAATACCGTTCATGAAAGTACTTGTGCCAGAAGCGCAGATCTCTGCAGATAAACAGACGCTCAGCTTCGTCCTCGAGTGGCACGGGAAGAACGTCCCATGCGCCTTGCCGCACGTTGCGCGACCGCTTCAATGCGAGGGAACCCGTCCCCGAACGCTCTCACCATTCGGGCTTCGTCCGCATCGGGCGGGAGCCAGAAGAACACCTCCAAGCACTTGGCAACTGTTCGAAAAATATGCGCTCACAAGCCGGATGCTTCGACATGGACTGCCGCGACTCGGCAAAACTAAAAATCGGGTCACATGAAAGCAGCGCAGACGGTCGTTTTAGGGCTTTGTAAAGGCCCGACCATTAGTTGCATTCGTAAGGGTTACGCTCGGCGACCGCCGTGCGATGAAACGTGCTTAGGATCGACCTTCGAAAGAGTTGCGATTCGCGTCACGATCGCAAGCAAGGCTTCAACATCGACAGGTTTAATCAAATGGCTGTCGCATCCCGCGCTCGCAGAGCGCGCCTTGTCCTCCGGCTGGCCGTAACCAGATACGGCGACGATCTCAAGATGCTGATCGACACTTTGTTGCTGTCTCAGACGGCGCGCGACCTCGTAGCCGCTAATGTCCGGTAGACCGAGGTCAAGGAAGACTAACCGTGGTTCAAAGGCTGCCGTAATCTGAAGAGCCTCTTCCCCGCTGTGCGCGGTGCGCACATCATGCTCGTCCAGAATCATCGCAAGCGACACTGCGACATCCACATTGTCGTCGACAATGAGGATCGGCAATCGAAGGGAGGAGCGAGCCTCTCCCTCAAGTCCGGGCATCGCCTCTTGCGTGTTGGCGTCGCAGATCGGTAGACGTATTTCGAACTCACTTCCCCTGCCCCGGCCCTCGCTCCTGGCGACAATCGTCCCGCCGTGCATTTCCGTCAGCGTCTTGCATACCGACAACCCAATACCGAGACCGCCCCTCGAGTGTTCACCGTGGCCTGATCCTTGCACGAACAGATCGAATACATGGGGAAGCGCATCGCCCGTGATGCCTGTGCCGGTATCCGATATGGTAACGCGCACTTCGCACTCGACAATCGCCGCGCGAACCGTGACTCGACCTCCTTGGTCCGTATATTTGATGGCGTTATCCAGAAGATTCGAAAAGATCTGGATGATTCGAGACGGATCGCCGTCGATGTAGGCAGGCTCTTCCAGCGACAGCCGCACGACGTCCTGATGACGCTGCAGCGCAGTCTGGGCGGTCATTTCGAGTGCATGGTCCAGCGCTCGCCGGATGTCGAATACCTCGCGCCGCAATTCGATCTTACCCGTTGTGATCCGCGATACATCCAGCAAGTCATCGATCAGATGCGCCAGGTGTCCAGTCTGACGTTCGATCACGTTGCGCAACCATTCCCGCTTCGCCGGATCGTCCCCGGCTCCGTGACCCAAGAGGTGCGCCGCGTTGCGTACAGGCGCCAGTGGGTTGCGCAGTTCATGCGCGAGCGTTGCCAAGAAGATGTCCTTACGGCGTTCCCCGTCCTTTAACTTCGCTTCCGCATCAGCCCTCTCAGTTACGTCGCAGAGGCTCCCAATGAATATGTAATCGTCCTGTTCAACGAGCGGACGGAAGTGGCCGAACATCTCTACGGTCCTAAGCGCACCGTCCGCCACCCGGCTCAGGCGGAACGCTACATGGACGGGATGCGCCGAGACCAGTCGAGACCTGAAATGAGATAGCAGCAAATCGACGTCGTCCGGATGCACAAGCGCCATGAACTGTTCCGCGGTCAGCGGACCTTGCTCCTCCGGCTGCCCGGTGATCCTGTACATCTGGCGGTTCTCCCACACACCTGAACGCGACGCGCCACGCCATTCGAAGATGCCGATGCCAGCAGCACTTGTGGCGACGCGCAACCGCTCCTCGGTGTGCTGAAGCGCGCCCAGCGCCTTTTGCAAACCGTCTTGGGCGGTTGACACCTCCACAGCCTGTCGTTGCAACTGAGCCTCGATCGCAGCTTCGATGATCGCCCGGAACGTGCGCTCGACGATCTCGTGAGCCAGCATGTGAACATCGACCGTCGCGGAAACGGGAGCAAAGTACGCGCGGATCTCCTCCTTCAGGCAACGCTGCACTTGTTCAATGTTGCGAAACAGATCCGTCACCCGACACTCTCTCGGCAGCAGTCCTCCGGGGAATGCGCCACGCTCGTTGTCCGTCGGCACATCAGAGCGGTCAGCGCGTAGCAGCGCTTCGCATACCTCCGAGACCATATAGGAAAAATACCGCATCAGCCTGCGTTTGCCTGCCCACTCGATCGACCCGCACTGCGTCGAGGGCATAGCCACCACGCGACGCAACAGCGCGCGCCGTGACCCAGCCAACCGCCCGGCGAGGCTACTCAGCGTGAGGTGTGCTTGTGGGTCAACGATCGACTCGGTCTTTTCCGGTACGCTGCTGTGGGACAACACTGAGTCCGAATCGCGGGCATCGAGGACCCGTCTCGTGTCAGGGAAACGATACGTCATGAACAGTATATGGGGGTAGTTCGGCTTGGCGCCCAGCCTACGCATTGTCAGTCGACAATCTCCGTTGTCTGCGTGGCTGGCCTGCTCATAGGAAGATTGCTGTTGTTAAGAAAGGCTCGCGGGAGCTATCAGACACTCTATTGCTCAGTATCGGGCGAGCGCTCATTCGTTTCAGACGAGCCGGGGCGCAAATACGAAAGCACCATTTCGAGATGCATCATGGCTATCGACCTCTGATAACTTGGCTCCGCGTAATTCCGGCCTGTGAACGCTTCGATGGTGAAACGGTTCGAGATGATGTAATACCCGAGACCGACCAACGTCACGTAGAAATCCAGTGGATCGATGCCTCGACGAAAGTGCCCTATTGCTACACCGCGCTACAACGTTGAGCGGAGTACCTCGATCACCGGGGAGATCGTCGCACGCAAGCTGCTCGACCGATCGAGGTATCGCCCTTCATGCAGATTCTCGTTGTTGACGAGACTCAGCCATTGTGGGTTCTCTCGAAGGTGTGCCCAGATCGACTTGGCCAGTTTTCGAATAGCGTTTGCCGGCTCCATGCCGGACAAGTCGAGACGCCCTTCTCGCTCGGCGAACTGCGCGTACATTGCTTCGAGCACGGCGATGTACATTCCCTCCTTGCTTCCGAAGTAATAGTAGAGCATCCGCTCATTCGTGCCTGCCTCATTGGCAATCGCGTCGACACGTGCGCCAGCGAGCCCTAACTTCGCGAACTGCTCAGTCGCGGCGTCGACGATTCTTCGGCGCGTTCCTTCCGGATCACGCCTCACTCTTTGTTCGTTCACAGACGGTCGACCTTCAAATCGTGACGCCCCCTCGCCCGTTATCGCCGTTGGTCAATCGCCCAACAGGTTGCCTGGTGCGCCGTCGGGGCGACTGCATTACAAAGGCTGGATATTAGCGGCTTGTTTGCCCTTCGCACCCTGCTTCACATCGAAGCCGACCTTCTGGTTTTCTTGCAGCGTCTTGAAGCCGTCGATCTTCACCTCAGAGAAGTGCGCGAACGAATCTTCACCACCGTCGTCCAGTGTGATGAAACCGAAGCCTTTTGCGTCGTTGAACCATTTCACGGTGCCAGTTGCCATTTGCTTCTCCGGTATTTTGTCCATGTCGAAGCCGCCGCGCGCTCGACGCCGCGACTGAGCTGCATGGAGTGGCGACATTGACTAAAGAGATTCTCCAGAGTCATCGTTACGATGATCCTGTATCGTCTCGACAACGCGAACACTCGAGCCGTTTTCAAGATGGCCCGTTAAACGTCCGCTTTCGCCTTTAACTTAAAATCTCGAAGCGTTTCCTTTTCGACATGCGATTGATGAAGCGTGGCGACGACTTGTCCAGCTGCATGCAGCCCGGTGGTTTGATACTGGTAGATTTTATGTCTGCGCCACGACCTCGACACCGATCGTGTCCTATCGATTACCAGATACATCTGTGCCGTGAGCCTTCTCATGACCAGCCGCACGCTCTCTCCAGCCGCGTCGGAAACGCGCGACGACCGTCGCGAGCGTAATTTCTGTATAGGCCAGGTATTGCAATGAACGTTGCAACACCGGCGACGATGCATCCCATAATAATTTTGCGCTTGGGGTTGAAAGCTATTTTGTAGCTGACGGCGGAGAATTAGTATTTTTAAGAACTGAGCGTCTCTCCGCCCTTTCAGGAAATGATTAAAACATGCACTGTAAGTACCAGTAATCGGGGTTAACGTTGAATCGCAATCGCTTAAAGCGATCGTTCGTTTCTATCGAACCGTTTTTTACCGGAACCCCAGCACCAGATCGATGCCGATCCAGCCACGACGATGTGCGCTGCCTCCCAATCAAAGCTTTGTCTCCTCATGCATCTTGTCAAGTGTGAAGCGCCGTGCCGAACAATGGTCGTGTCCGGCGGCAGGTGCAATTCGAGGTGATGCCGTCTGGTCCTGATAATGGGCGCGGCCTGCTCGACGGCGTCCATGAGGACGCGTCCGATGTCCTGAGAGGCCTTGTCAAGCGTGGCGAGACCTCTCGCCACCCGGGATACATCGAACAGATCATCGACCAGTTGGCTCATATGTGCGACCTGACGGCCGACGATTTGACTCGTCTGGCGCACTCGCCCAGCGGGTACATTCGGCACCTGCAGGAGCTCCGCTGCCGCCCCGATCGGGGCCCGGGTTTCGCAGCTCATGCGCCAGCATTGCGAGGAACTTGTCCTTACGCCTGTCGGCGTCCTTCAGCCTTTCCTCGGCTTCTTTGCTTTCCGTGTTGTCACTCGTCGCCCCGACCCATCCATAGATGTCGCCGGCTGCCTCCAGCATGGGGACGGACCTCGAGAGAACCCAGCCACAACCGCCGTCCAGTCGCCGCACCCGATGCTCGAGCTGGAAGATGGTCTTTCTCTGAATCGCGTGGTGAACGGCCTTGCTCACAAATTGCTGATCTTCAGGCGGAATGAAATCCCCCAGCCAGGATTGCTCGGGTTGCGCCACATCTTTGAGAGAGCCGCGACCTTCCAGCTGACAAAGGGCCAAGCGCTCGTGTGGCGGCGCGAAAGCAGCACGAACCGCGCATCGTCCGTGTCGAGCCGGCTCGGACCCAACGACGGCACCATGTTCGCAAATACGTGGAAGGCATGCTGATCCCTGAACGCAGCTCTATTTCCGCGGCCCGGAGAACCAGCTCGCCTTGCGCACACGAACTCGCGCAAGGCGTGGATGAGAAAACGTGGCAGTTTCATCTGCGCCGAGGCGATGACTCGACCTAGTTCCGCGACGTTATTGGCGATGTGGAGCTTGCGACGAAACATTCGCCATCGAGCGCGGTGAGCAGTTGTCGGCCAAAGACAGCCTGACAGCGATCACAAGACTGGTTCAGGCGCGCTACACGCAGCCGGAACCCCCCGCCATGTGGAACGTACTTGCGCCGTGAGCGGAAAACGCGCGGCAGTGAGGTGCGTCATGCTGCCATCGGGGCCGGGGAAGAAACCATGCGTCCCTGACGTCGACGCGCGGGATAACAAGATGCGATTTGAGCAGGGAGAAAATGTGCCTGCGTCGGACGCCTCGATCTCCTCCTACGCGTTTCGTTCAGAGCGCATTCTCATAGATATACCGGCGCGACCACGGCAGGGTCTTCGAGCTGCGCCCCGCCTTGTGGCAGATCACCTGATAGATGGACACGTCGTCGTTCTCGAATGCGTACGAGCATCCCGCGAGATAGACGCGCCATATGCGGAAGTGCTCATCATCGACGAGTTATTTCGCTTGCTCCGCGTTCGCCTCGAACCTTTCAGCCCAGATGCTCAGCGTATGTGCGTAATGCCGGCGCAGGCTCTCAACGTCGATCGCTTCCAGCCCGTCGCGCTGCATCGATTCGAGCGCGACCCTGATGTGCGGCAGTTCGCCATCGGGGAACACGTACTTGTCGATGAACTCGCCGCCGCCGAACGAGGTCTCGCCGCTGTCCGCATCCGACGACGTTATGCCGTGATTCATCGCGATGCCGTCATCGACGAGCAACTCGTGAATTTTCCCGAAATAGGCCGGCAGATTCTTGCACCCGACGCGCTCGCACATTCCGACGCTCGTGATGCGGTCGAACTGCCCGGGAATGTCGCGATAGTCCTGCAGCCGGATCTCGATCTTGTCTTTAAGACCCGCCGTCTTCACGCGCTCGGTGGCGAGTTCGAACTGGTTCTCCGAAAGCGTGACGCCCACGCACTTCCCGCCGAATTTTTGCGCCGCGCGGATCACGAGCGCGCCCCAGCCACAGCCGATATCCAGCAGCGTGTGGCCCGGCTGCACCTGAATCTTGGTGAGGATGTGATCGATTTTTTTAAGCTGCGCGGTGTCGATGTCTTCGTCGCCGTTCTCGAAGTACGCGCAGGAGTACACCATGTTCTTGTCGAGCCACAGCCGAAAGCGTAGCGTCGCAAGCGGGCGAGCTTGCCCGCACTCGTCACGGTGCTCTTCGCGAGCTGGTGGCGTTGATGATGTCGGTGAGCTCGCCTTCGATATCGATCTTGCCCTTCACGTAGGCTTCGCCGAGATTGTCGAGGCTCGGTTCAAGTAGGTATGGCAGCGCGGTCGCGCTCTTCACATGCAGCGTCACGTGAGGGGCGGCGAACTTTCCGAAATCGTGCTGCTGTCCATCCCACAGCACAAGCCGCGCGGGGAGATCTGCCCCAGCGCGCACGTGCTCAACCCACCGCGTCAGTTTCTTCTCCCAGAACATGCTTGTTTCTCCGCGCTAGCTGAATCAAAGAGGGGCGCACGCCATCATGTTTGTTACTGCTGCACGTTGATCAGCACGATTCGCGCCGACGGTCGCGAATGTCACTGCGGAGTTTGCGTATCTGTCACGCCAAGTTTGATCCCGATAGGCACATGTAAGCATGTTTTAACGTGGGCATAGGACAATCGCGATCGGCAGCGGCGATTTTGCTTTCGCCGCTCTTCGCGTCATCGAGAGACGACGAAGCGAAAATCTAGAGGCTACCCGAGCGGCTACGAAGGCGCCACCGTTCAGAGCGCGCTGCTTGCCGCGTTGCGCATGGCGTGGAACCGGGACACAGAACGCCGATATCCCGCCTGATGACGCGTTTGAGATCGAACCAATCCGATCGTAAAGCCAAAGTCGCTTTAAAGCCGTAAGTACATCTGTGTGGATCGGGCGTCCCCTTTGCGATCGGCATCTTCAAGGTCTCGTGGCAGGCCTGACCGTAGAGCGTAGCCGCCGCTTCCGTCGGAAATACTGTTGCGCGTTCCAGGCTTCGACGAAGATGCAGTGTGCAGCGTCGAATTGTTGGGTCGTCGCTTGCTCCGATCACCAGAAATCGGGCGGACCTGAAGCGGCCCGCGGCAGGCGGATGGGTCCGGCGGCGCACAGTTCAGAGTTTGTTCCACAGAGGAACGTCAGCGAGGCGAACGGACGTCTTGTATAGATGGCTCAGCGCGCAGTTTCGCTTCCGAAAGAACACGAGGTGGCCCATGAAAAACCGGCGCGCGATTGTTAAGCAACTTGAGACAGCAACATGAGGAACGTTACCTGATCGCGTGCTCGCCCGTTGTATAGTAGTAAGTGATCGGGGCGCCCCGGAGCACCGCACGTCTGCCCTGAGTCGATGATCGGACAAAACGGGAAACGATGAAATACAAGGACTATTACGCCGTCATGGGCGTTCCGCGAACGGCTAACGAAGCGGAGATCAAGACCGCTCATCGCAAGCTCGCACGCAAGTTTCATCCGGACCTCAACAAGGACGCCGATGCCGAAGCGCGCTTCAAGGAGGTCGGCGAGGCCTGGCAGGTTCTCAAGGATCCGGAGAAGCGCGCGGCATTCGACGCGCTCGGCACCGGTTACAAGGACGGCGACGAGCTCCGCACGCGTCCGGATGTCGGCGAAGATTTTGCATACAGCGGCGGCCACGACTCGCAGGACGTCAATGACTTTTTCAGCGACTTGTTCGGCCCGCGCGCGCGACATGCATCTCGCTCCGATGCGCCCAAGTGGCCCGGCGAAGATCTCCACGCGAAGGTGTCCGTCAGTCTCGAAGACCTGTACAACGGCGCGCAGCGTACCTTCTCGGTGGAGATGCCCGTGATCGACGACCAAGGACACGTGACATATCAAACGCGCACGCTCGATGTCGCGATACCCAAAGGCATGCTGGATGGCCAGCGGCTGCGGCTCGCGGGCCAGGGCGGCATGGGCGTCGGCAACGCACCGCGCGGCGACCTGTATCTCGAGATTACGCTGGACGAGCACAAACGGTATCGCGTCGAGGGGCGCGACGTGACCACGGATCTTCCTCTCGCACCGTGGGAAGCCGCGCTCGGCGCCGAAGTCGTCGTTCCCACGCCTTCCGGGCAGGTCACCGTGACCGTCCCGGCGGGGTCGTCAGCCGGCCGGCGTCTCAGGCTCCGGGGCCGCGGAATTCCCGGCAATCCCTCCGGCGATTTCTACGTGATGCTGAACATCTTGCTGCCTGCCGCAGACACCGACGCCAAGAAAGCCGCCTACGTTGCGATGCGCGAGGCGTTCAATTTCGATCCGCGCGCGCATTATTACGGGTGATCCGCCATGAACGAAAACGATCCTTCTTGCCTTCGAGGCGAAATCGTCGAGGAACACATCGAGTTCACGCTGATTGAACTTTGCCGTATCACGGGCGCGTCGAGCGATGATTTCGTCCGATGGGTCGAAGAAGGCGCCTTTGAGCCGCGAGGCGCGCGCATGGAAGAATGGCGATTTAGCGGAACTTGCCTGCGCCGCGCCATTACCGCGCAAAGACTGACGAAAGATCTGGAAGTGAACGCACCAGGCGTGGCGCTCGCGCTCGATCTACTCGAACAGATCGACGCTTTGCGCAAACGTCTTGCTCGCCATGGCGATCGCATGCACAGGTCTGACGCAGTCTGAGAAGCCGTAGAGGACAGTTCAGCAATTCAACGTACCTCCCAGCCGGTCTCGGGCAGCGGACCGCCGCTCACTTCGACGTCGGCCGGGCGGCGAGCCCATAGCTCAGTGAAGGGGCTGTGCAGCACTACGCGCGTACCTAAGAAGGCGCTCCGGTGCGTCGTGCCGGCAAAGGCGGACCCCATCCGCGTCGACAGTCAAACGATCCGCACCGGAATCGACTTCGCGCCCGGCACCTTGCTTTCCTTCGCATAGTGCCAAAGCGGCAGAAGCACGTTGCACTCAGGATAGTAGCCGCCGATGCAGCCTTCGGGCACTTCATAAGCTTTGATCTCGAGACCCTCGAGACGCCGGTCGATGCCGTCGTCAGCGATCGTCTGCAAGGTCACCTTCTGCCCTTCCTGAAGTTGACGCTTCTGCATGTCAGCCTTGTTCATCAGGATGACCATGCGCGTGCCCTTTACGCCCCGGAAACGGTCGTCAATGTTATAGATGGTCGTATTGAACTGGCTGTCGCTGCGCAAGGTCATGAGGCGCAGCGCATCGGGCGTCTTCTGGGGCATGTCCGGGTCTTCTCCCAGCGACTCCGGCGCCATGAACTCCGCTTTTCCCGATTTCGTTTTCCATTGCCGACGCCGCGCCGGAAGCGGCCGGTGAAAGCCGCCGGGTTCCCACATGCGTGCGTTGAAGTCGTGAAAAATCTCGGGATAGGTCTTTGCGATTTCGTTACGCACGAGCGCGAAGTCGTTTCGCCACGCATCCCAATCGACGGTGGAGC
Organism: Caballeronia arvi; assembly: GCF_001544695.2. Taxonomy (GTDB): domain Bacteria; phylum Pseudomonadota; class Gammaproteobacteria; order Burkholderiales; family Burkholderiaceae; genus Caballeronia; species Caballeronia arvi. The sequence continues at coordinate 28,118 of NZ_FCOM02000061.1, read as the reverse complement.
GCGACCCGAGCGTGGCCTTCGCAATGCCTGCGACGATGAACTGCTCGGAGCGCGCCTTCTCGCTCGCAGGCTCCGTGACGCCCTTCGAACCGTGCATGCAGCCGGTGCTGTCTTCCATGGATACGGCCTGCTCGCCCATCGGCGTGCGGTGGAACTCGATGCGACTCAGACACGGCAAAACGTACGACACTTCGCCGTGCACCAGATGACTCCGATTGAGTTTGGTTGCCACGTTGACCGTCAGACGCAGGCGACCCCACGCCGGCTCCGTCTGCAATCGATCTGGTACGGAACGCACGAGATTGCCGCCCAGGTTGACCACGGCTTTGACTTCTCCCTTGACGATGCCTTCGAACGCCTCGATCGTGTTCATGCCTTTTTTCCTCGGCGGCTCAAATGAAAACTGTTTTGCGAGTTGATCGAGCGGCGCGAGTTCCGGCTTCTCCGTGATGCCCACGGTGCGTTGGCCCTGCACATTGGAGTGTCCGCGGATTGGCGAAGGACCTGCGCCCGGCTTGCCGACGTTGCCGCGCAACAAGAGCAGATTGCAAAGCATGCGTACGTTTTGCACGCCAAGGCGATGCTGCGTCAGTCCCATGCCGTAGTGAGCCATCACGGCATTCGCGCGCATGTACTCGGCGGCGGCATCGCCCAGCGCGGCGCGTCCGAGACCGCTGATGCGTTCTATTTCGCTCCACTCGGTTTCGCGGGCGCATGCGGCAAATGCATCGAAGCCGCTCGTATGTTCTTCGATGAACGCTACGTCGATCACGCGCGGCAGGCCTTGCCCCTTCGCCTGATCGTCGGCCTCGATCACGGCCTTGCAGATGCCGAGGATGGCGGCCGTGTCGCCCCCCGTCTTGACCTGGTGATACTGCGTGCTGATCTGCGTCTCGGCAGGCGTCAGCATTTGCACCGGCGACTGCGGGTTGGCGAAGGAAACGAGTCCCGGTTCGCGCAGCGGGTTGAAGGTGATGATGGGCACGCCTCGTTTGCGCGCGTCCTGAAGGTGGTGAAGCATGCGCGGGCTGTTCGTGCCCACATTCTGACCGAAGAAGAACATCAGGTCGGTCTTTTCGAAGTCGTCGAGTGTGATGGTGCCCACGCCGACACCGATCGCTTCCTTCAGTCCAACGCTCGAACTTTCATGGCACATGTTCGAGCTGTCGGGCAGGTTATTGCAGCCGTACATCCGCGCGAACAACTGATACATGTAAGCCGTCTCGAGCGAAGCGCGCCCCGATGTGTAGAAGACGACCTGCTCGGGATCCATCGCATTCAGTTCCCGGCCGATTTCCGCGAAGGCATCCTCCCAGCTCACTTCCACATAACTATCCGAGGCCGCGTCGTACCGCATGGGCGCGGTCAGACGGCCCGCCTCTTCCAGATCGTGGTCGTGCCAGTTCAAAAGCGACGTGACAGTGTTCAACTCGAAGAACGCCGGCGTCATGCGCTTGGACGTGGTGTCCCACGCAGTGGCTTTTGCCCCGCTTTCGCAGAACTCGAATGTATGAGGGTCCGCCGGCTTGGCCCACGAACAGCTCACGCACATGAAGCCGTCCGGCTTGTTCTGTTTCAGCAATATTGCGCTGTCCTTGAGTGGGACTTTTTCCTGCATCAGGATCGTGGCCACGGATTTCAGCGAACCCCAGCCGCCGGAGGCAAAAGGATAGGATGAACTCTTACTGTTATTGCTCATGACCGCGGGCTCCGGAGAAATATCATGACGTGACATTTAGCAAAACCTATTCCGCCACCACCGTCGTCTCGCCTTGATGTGTCGCGACAGCAGTCCACCCTCAGTTTCTAGAAGCTGAGTAAGAGCGCCGCATACGCAGCCGCACCGAACAAGAACGGAGTGAACCGGCTTCGGCGGTCTTCGGGCAGCTCCTCTTTCAGCACGTTCAGAATGACGCCGCCAGCCAGGATCGCAACGAGGGCGCTTGTTGCGACATCAGGTATTCTGATAAAGATGCCGATGACAACGCCGACGACGATCGCCGCCGAAACAAGCCAGCGACCTACCGAAATGTAGGTTCGCTTGAATTCCTTGCTCAGCCCGAAATCCGTGACGAGGAAATGGAGTGCCATGGCAACGAAGAAAATTATGAGCGGCCTGATCGAGCGGAAGTTGTTCGCCAGCAGGTATCCGATGAGGACGTTGTAGATCGCGAACGAGGTCATATGAAACCAAAAGATCCCGGTGTCTGACGTGGTTTCAGTGGAAGCCGCATCGTGCTCAACGTGGGATTGTTTTGCCGCTCGCTCCAAACCGTAGAAGACCACGAGCCCAGACAGGGCCATTAGATAGACATGCTGGTCCAACGCTTTGAAGATACCGCTGACCGACTTGCGAATGATTTCTTGGCCCGCAGCCAGCTCCGGAAGCAAGTGGACAAAGACGTAAGAGACGGATATGCCACCAGCCGCAGATAGCCAAATACTCCGTGGCGTGCCCTCGAGAAACCTGAGTCGCGCTCCAAACAAGTGGACGATGATGAGCCCACACGTGGCGACAAAGATTGCTACGACCATTGGTGTGACCCTCCGTGTGGCACATCGCCCGCCTTCACCGGTCCGCGTCCCTCCGTTACACAAAGGAAGGCGCACACCTTGCTTTTCTGATCGGGGCTCGGCTCGTCGCGCTTCCTGCTCGCCGGGTTACTGATGGATGGCCGATCGCAGTCGCTCAACTTCCTGATCTGAGACAGGCGCAGCATGATTGCCCCATGCGCCGCGGATGAAGCTCACTACCTGAGCGATCTCCGCGGACGTCAGCTTGCCGTGAAAACCGGGCATCTTCTGAGGCGCGGGTCCCGTATCCGTTTTTGGGCTTTTGCTGCCTTCGATCACGATGCGCATTACTGAGGTCGGGTCTTCGGCCAGCACCAGCGGATTGGCCGCTAGTGCCGCGACTTTTCCGGGCTGACCTCGTCCGTCCGCCTGGTGGCACCGCGCGCAGAAGGATAGATACACACCGGCGCCAGGGCGCTCAACTTCACCGGTCCGGATGCTTAGCGCGGTTTGCACTTGGGCGTGCGCGTTGTTCGCGAAACTGCCGTAAGTCTGTTGTGCGGGAAGTGATTTCAAATATACCGCGATCGCCTGAAGATCCGCGTCGGACAGATGCTGCGTGCTCTCCTCAACAACGGGGGCCATTGCGCCAAACGCGATGGCACCCGCGCCGTGGCCGGTTTGCAGGAATTTGACGATGTCGTCGGCAGACCAGCGCCCAAGCCCGCTTCCTGGGTCGCCGGTCAAGTTTGGCGCGAGCCAGTGATCGTTGACCCCACCTGTCAGATACCAGGGTGACGCTTCGCTATAGCCGAGTTCGTTGTAAGCGGGGCCTCTCGGCGTGTGACATGCACCGCAGTGTCCAAGCCCTTGTACTAGATACGCGCCTCGGTTCCACTGCGCGGTTTGTTTGGTATTTTTTTGGTACCGGTCGTGATTGCCGAACGCGAGACTCCAGAACAGCATGCCCCAACGTTGATTGAACGGAAACGGCAAGTGCGTTTCGGGCGCACGCTTGGCGGCCGGTGCGACGCCGTGCATCAGATAAGCGTATAGCGCGCTCACGTCATCGTCCGTCATGTTCGCGAGCGACGGATATGGCATTGCCGGATAAAGCCGCTTGCCGTCACGGCGCTTACCCACGCGCAGGGCGTCGGCGAAATCTCGCAAGCTATAGTGGCCAATACCGAACACCGGGTCCGGTGTGATGTTGCTTGCATAGATCGGACCAAACGGCGAGTTGACCGGCATGCCACCGCCCAACGGCGTGTGATCCGCGGCGTCGTGGCATGCACTACAGTCGCCGGCTTTTGCAAGATATTCACCCCGAGCAATCAGCTTCGGGTCGGTCGTCAACGGTGACTGGCCCCTGATGCTATCCGATAAGCGATCCGTCGACCGTTCGCCACATGCGCTCAACGCCACAATCATGAGCGCACTGACAAGCCAGTTTCGAGTTCTGATCGCGTTCATGTCAATGCCACTGGCTACAAGATTGGAAAAACACTTCGGCAAGGACCGTGAACACCAGCCCGACGACAAATCCGCAGCCGATCAGCGCGCTGCACAGTGCAATGAAGCGCTTACGACTCACCTCCTCCTCAGCGCGCGACGGCTCCTCGGACGACTCTGCATCCGAACGCTGTTCTTTGACCTGCTTTTCCTTGCGCCTTAAGAACACGAAGCCGTACACGGCCAGTGCGGCGCATATCGCCGTGACGGCGAAGGCAGCGATCGACGTTCCATACAACCATCCATCGAGATTCGGAAAGACAGGTTTGACACGCGGGATCGATCCAGCCGAGCAGGCTTGGGCGGAGATCGTCTCAGAGACCATCACTTGAAGCAGCCATGCGCCGGGCGCGAAGAAAAAGCCAGCACTCGCACATAGCCCAAGCCGGCGCTTCTCGCTTTGGGTGAGCGCAGACTTCTCCGCGGAGACGGGCGTTTGCATCAGTGGCCTCGCATCCAGAACGGCGTCACATACAACGACGTAAAGATGAATAGCCAGACGACGTCGACGAAGTGCCAATAGAGGCCGCCGATGCGCATCGGTGCGTTGCGTTCCGCGTCGAAATACCCTAACGCGATCCAGACCGCGAGTAGAACAAGAATGACCAGTCCAACGGCGACGTGGGCCATATGAAAGCCCGTGATAGTGAAGTAGAGGGAGCCGTAGAGATGAGCGGTAATGCCGTAGGGATGGTCGTGCCACTCCTTCCACTGCATGCCAGCGAACGTCACGCCCAGCGCAATAGCGACCAACATCCAGCCGAAAGCCGGCCATCGCTTACTTCTTTTAAGCGTTCGCTCGGAGAGCCACGCGAACACGCTGCTCAAGATGAGTGTGCCGGTGCTCAGCGCACCTGTGCCGATTTTCGGCATGCCCTCCGGCGGCCACGGGAGAGTCGTCTGCGACTGTGAGTAGAAGTAGCAGAAGATCAAATAACCGAAAAGACTCGCTTCCGTTGCGACGAGTGCCAGCACGCCCCACCATCCCCCCGAGTGCTCGCCTGCACTTCCGACCGGCAGGGCGTCCTTGCTTCTGCCAGTGTTCGCGGGAACGGTCTGCGCTGGTCCGGGAGGCTCGCGCTGCGCGAGCGCGCGCCGCGGCCACATCCACGCGATGAGCGTTGCGCCTGCCGCCGCGAGGGCCACCAAGGTAAAAGACGGCGAGCGCAGCAACACGCCGACGAAAACAAGCGCGCCAAAGAATCCGAGAAAGAATGGCGACCAGGCATCCTCGGGCATCTTGAGAATGACATCGGGGCTGCCGCTGAAAGGGTGTACTCCAAGCGCCTCGCGCCCTCGGTGAAGCAAGTATCCTGATGAAAGACTCGACTGCCGCCCCTTCGGCTGCAGGCGATTCTCCCACATCGGATGCCGCGATTCGATCACCGGCAAAACCGCAAAGTTGTACGGCGCCGGAGGCGACTCGGTCGACCATTCGAGCCCTGGCGCGTCCCACGGGTTCTTCGGCGCTTCGCGTCCGCGGCGTGCAGAGACGAGCGCGTTTGCCACAAAGAGCAGAACGCCTAACGCAAAAATGAACGAACCGATCGTCGTGATCAGGTTCGACGTATCCCATCCCATGCCTTCAGGATAGGTGTAGATGCGCCGAGGCATGCCGAGCAAACCCGAGATGTGCATCGGGAAAAAGCCAAGATTGAACCCCACGAGGATGATCCAGAACGCGATCTTGCCCCATCGTTCATTCATCATCCGTCCGGTGAATTTTGGAAACCAGTAGGTGATTCCGCCGAAGACGGGAAAAACGTTGATCCCTAGCAGCACATAATGCAGATGCGCGACGACGAAGTAGGTATCGGTAAGCTGCCAGTCGAGCGGCACTGCGGCCGTCATCACGCCGGAGACGCCGCCGATGACGAACATCAGCACAAAACTCGCGAAATAGAGGAACGGTACGGCGAAGACGGGTCGTCCAGTCCAGATCGTCGCGACCCATGCAAACACGGCGACCGCGCTTGGAATCGAAATGAGCATGCTTGCCGCGCCAAAGAAGGCCAGTGCCAGGGGCGTGATCCCGGTTGCGAACATGTGATGGATCCACACTTCGAAGCCAACGATCATCGTACCGACGGTCGCCATTGCCACCGCCGCATAAGCGACGAGGGGACGACGGCAGAAGGTCGGCAGGGCATCCGAGACGATGCCCATAGCCGGCAGGACCACGACGTAGACCCACGGATGCGCGAACATCCAGAACAAGTGTTGCCAGAGCAGCGGCCGGCCGTCGCTCGCCACGTCGAAGAAATGCGTACCAATATTGCGGTCCATCCACAGCAGCAGGAACGCCAGACTCACCGACGGCACGGCAAAAAGGTTCGCGAACGAAATAGTCAGCGTGCCCCAGACGATAATCGGCAGCCGGTCCACCGACATGCCGACCGCACGCATGCGAAAAAGCGTGACCACAAAATTCACTGCCCCAACGGTCGTCGAGATGCCGAGCAGCACCATACCGAGGGAATAGACGTCGATATTTATTCCACGGCTGTACTCCAGCGATGAAAGTGGCACATAGTTGAACCAGCCGGCGTTGGGCGCCTGCCCGAACGGAAAGCTGCCGTAAAGGAAGATGCCGGCAAAGAGAAAGACCCAGTACGAAAGCGCGTTCAGACGGGGAAACGCCATATCGCGAGAGCCCAACATGAGCGGCCAAAGGAAATTCGAGAAGCCGCTGAGCACCGGAAGCGCATACAGGAAAATCATCGTGATGCCGTGCATCGTGAAAAGCTCGGCGAACTGGCCAGGCGTCACCAGTGATTGGTTCGGCTGCGCAAGCTGCAGACGCATAACAAGCGCTTCAAGTCCGCCCAGCAGAAGGAACAGAAATGCAGTCACGATATAGCGCAAGCCGATCTTTTTGTGATCGACGGTAGTAATGAAACCGCGCCAGCCCGAATCGCCTTCCCAGATTTCACGCAGGCGCTTCTCGGCCTCCGACCCCTCGGGCACGCTGCCAAATTCAGGCTCACGTCGGAACGCGACCCGATGGGCCTGCGCAGCGCTTCGATCACCGATGGCGGCCATCGTCTATTCCTTACTTAAGAGTGGCGAGGTAGGCCGACAAATCGCCCGCTTCAGCGGCCGAGAGCTTCATGTCAGGCATTAGCGTGCCGGGCTTGATTTCCTGGGCGTGCTGAATCCAGTCGATCAGGTTCTCTGGTGTATTGACGACGCTTCCTGCCGCAAGCAGCCGACGCGACAATACGTGGGTGAGATCCGGCGCCTGAACCCCGTTCGCCTTGCTTCCGCGAACCGTATGGCATCCCGCGCAGCGTTCTTCGAAGAGCTTCCTTCCTCGGATCGCTTGCGCTGTCGACGGTGCGGGTGCTGCCCCCATCTGCGCGGCGTACCAGCGGTCATAGTCAGTCTGCGGCTGCGCGTACACCTCGAACGCCATGTGGGCGTGCTGCACGCCGCAGTATTGCGTGCATTGGCCTCGAAAAATGCCGGGGTGGTCCGCCTGGATCCACTGCCGGTTCGTGGTACCAGGAATCGTCTGCGTTTTACCCGCCAGTTCGGGCACCCAGAACGCGTGAATCACGTCGGCGCTTTTCAGCAAGACGAGCACGGGCACGCCGGACGGGATGTGCAACTCGTTGGCGGTTGAGAAGTGGCGTTCGCCGTCCCCATAGTCGACTTTCCACCACCAGTCGTAGGCGGTGACCGTCACGGTCGAACGCGGCGTCTCTGAAGGGTCGGCAACCTCCGCGAGCACGGAGAGCATATAGACGGCGATGCCGAAAAGCGCGATGGTCGAGAGCACCGAGCCGACGTACACCAAACGCAATCCTCCTTCGGAGACGAGCGCTCGCGCGTCCTGCGGCTTCCTACGTCGAAACATGCCGATGAGAAGCATTCCGGCGATGATGACGCACACGAGCAGGCATATGATCGTAAGCGTCCATCCGAGATAAACGACTGGCTGTGCGGCGGGCCCCTTGCTGCGCAGAAAATACGCGAGCGGCGTCGACGCAGCCGTCAGCGAGTCAGCCTCACGTGGCGACGCTCCGGCGGCTAGGGCACCTAGATGAAAGAGCGCCATGGCGAGCAAGGCTCCAACCTGCACAACCGGCGCGAAAACACGGCGCACTAACACCACGCTATCTCCTAAGAACGCCCGGACCAAAAAACACCGAAATGCATTGAGCGCTCTTGCTGCGCCCGCTGATGCTTCAATGACGTTGCTTCGGCGTGCGCTGCCTAGAGCAACGCTTATTCCAGTCCTCGATGACCGCAACAAACCACCGCGCGCCTTCACGAGTTCATTTGCAAGGATATGTATCACAGTGTGATATTTCTTCAAACGCTTGAAAAGTTTTCTGCGGTCTGCTCGAGCTGATCGCCGGACTGGAACCGGCGGCGGTATGGACAAATCCTGAACGAGCACGATAGGCCCCGGTGATGAATGATTGACAGGGAGGTGTACGGCGAGTCATGCCCACGAAAAAAGGATCTGGAGCGCGTCTCGCACTTTCGGTATGTCTTCAGAACGTTCCTGCGCTACTCACCCGGAATAGATAACGCAGTTAGCCGGGATCACCCCGTTTCAATATTCCCTGCTACGTCACGTGCACGGCATGTCGGGACGCTCCCGGGCGACGGTCGGGCGCTCGCCGAGCGTCTGCAGGCCGCCTCTAATGGCACCGGTGCATGGGTCTCTCGCGGCGAGCGCGCGCAACTCGTCGCGCGTAAGGTCGGCGACAAAGATCGCCGGCATGCGCAGGTGCATGTCACCCGTAAGGGCGAGCGGTGCCTGTATAAGCTCGCCGCCCTACATCTGGACCACGTCAGCGAGTTCGAGCGGCTACTCGCAGAGACCTAACCGTTACCCTCATGTAGACGAACCGTTAGCCAGTCCCACAGCGCGGCACAGTCATTGCATCACGTTGTGATATATCGACTATAACCATAGTCACTACCCTCCTCGCTGCAACCTGGGAGCAAACTATGTCCACTACTGTCGGCGACTTCCTGGTCGGCCGCTTGCACGCATGGGGCGTGCGCCGCATCTTTGGGTATCCGGGAGATGGCATCAACGGCATCCTTGGGGCGTTGAACCGCGCAGAAGGCAAGATCGAATTCATTCAGACGCGGCATGAGGAAATGGCCGCCTTCATGGCTTCAGCGCACGCGAAGTTCACTGGCGAGCTCGGCGTGTGTCTGGCGACATCCGGACCCGGTGCAGCCCACCTCCTTGCAGGTCTTTACGACGCGCGACTGGATCACATGCCCGTTCTTGCCATCGCCGGTCAACAAGCCCGCGCGTCGCTCGGTGGCCATTATCAACAGGAAGTCGACCTTCAGTCGATGTTCAAGGACGTCGCGGGCGCTTTCATCCAACAAGCAAGTGTGCCCGCGCAGGTTCGTCATCTTGTTGATCGGGCCATCCGCACTGCGCTAGGCGAGCGAAAGGTCGCGGCACTCGTGTTTCCAAATGATTTGCAGGAACTCAAATACGAGCCGCCGCCGCGCAAGCACGGAACCCTGCATTCGGGGGTAGGTTATCGCGCGCCCAAGACGATCCCCTATGCTGATGATCTTCAACGCGCCGCCGAAGTCCTCAACGCGGGCAAGAAGGTGGCAATCCTGGTCGGCGCGGGCGCATTGCAGGCGACCGATGAAGTGATCGCGGTGGCGGAGAAACTTGGCGCAGGCGTCGCAAAAGCACTCCTGGGCAAAGCCGCGCTGCCCGACGATCTGCCTTACGTGACCGGCTCAATTGGTCTGCTCGGCACGGAGCCAAGCTATAAGCTGATGACCGAATGTGACACGTTGCTGATGATCGGCTCGGGCTTTCCTTACTCGGAGTTCCTCCCGAAGGAAGGTGCGGCGCGCGGGGTACAGATCGACATCAAGCCCGACATGCTGTCTATCCGGTATCCGATGGAAGTTAATCTCGTTGGCGACAGCGCGGAGACATTGCGCGCGCTTTTGCCACTGCTCGAACACAAGGCGGATCGCGCATGGCAGGAGGGTATCGAAGGCTGGATGACTGACTGGTGGAAGAAACTTGAGAAGCGTGCGCTAGCGTCGGGAACAACCGGCGTCAACCCGCAGCGCACGGTATGGGAGCTATCGCCGCGCGTGCCGCCGAACGCCATCGTAACCAGTGACTCTGGATCATGCGCAAACTGGTACGCGCGCGACCTCAAAGTCAAGCGTGGCATGATGTGCTCGCTCTCCGGGGGACTCGCGTCCATGGGCGCGGCCGTCCCCTATGCGATCTCGGCGAAATTCGCGCATCCCGAGCGGCCAGTTATCGCACTGGTCGGTGATGGCGCGATGCAGATGAACAACATGGCGGAATTGATCACGGTCGCGAAGTACTGGAAGCAATGGTCCGATCCGCGCTGGATATGCATGGTGCTGCACAATGACGACCTGAATCAGGTTACGTGGGAACAGCGCGTGATGAACGGCGACCCGAAGTTTGAGGCGTCGCAAGACATTCCGTCGGTGCCATACCACCGCTTTGCCGAATTGATTGGGCTGCGGGGTCTCTATGTCGACCAGGCCGAGCGCATGGGCGCAGCGTGGGAGGACGCGCTGGGCTCAGACCGCCCCGTTGTCATCGAGGTGAAAGCCGATCCCAACATTCCACCGCTGCCGCCGCACATTACCCTGCAACAGGCGAAAGCGTTCGCCACGACGCTCTTCGAAGGAGATCCGGACGAAGGCAACATCATCGTTGATACCGCGAAACAGGTGCTGGGTGCGGTGCTGCCTGGGCATAAGGACAACTAACCGGGGTCTTCGCCATGCACCTCACAAAACGGGAGGCGCCGGTCGAAGCGATTCGGGCCCGCGCCTACACCATCCCGACAGACCGGCCAGAAGCCGATGGTACTTTCGCCTGGCAATCCACGACGCTTGTCGTTGTGGAAGTCACTGCGGCGGGCAAGACGGGCATCGGCTATACGTATACCGACGCGACTACGGCCGCCTTCATCGAGTCGACGCTCACCCCAACGCTCGTCGGCGAAGACGCGTGGAACGTCGACGCGCTGTGGATACGCATGCAGCAGCGCGTGCGCAACATCGGCCGCTCAGGTATCGCGGCATGCGCGATTTCGGCCCTCGACTGCGCACTGTGGGACGTGAAGGCACGGCTGCTCGACATGCCCCTCGCGCGTCTATTAGGCGCCGTTCGCAGCGAAGTTCCACTTTACGGTAGCGGCGGCTTCACGACCTATACGGACGACCAGATTCGCGATCAGCTCGCTGGCTGGGTGCATGAAGAGGGCTGCCGCTGGGTCAAAATCAAGGTCGGCACGCAGCCATCGCGTGATCCGCACCGCGTATCGGTCGCGCGCGAAGCCATTGGGGACGGCGCCGGGCTCTTCGTCGACGCAAACGGGGCGTTGGATCGAAAGCAAGCGCTTTTCTATGCCGAGCAGTTCGCGCGAAACGGCGTCGAGTGGTTCGAAGAACCGGTGTCATCGGACAATATTGGCGGGCTCGCATCGTTGCGTAACGCGTTGCCCGCGCATATGGAGCTAGCTGCGGGTGAATACAGCTACTCGCTCGACGACTCGCTCCGATTGCTTGCGAACAATGCCGTGGACGTCGTTCAGGCCGATGCCACGCGATGCGGTGGCATCACCGGCTTCCTACGGGCGGCGACGCTTTGCGACGCGTTCCATATACCGCTCTCAGCGCACTGTGCGCCCGCGCTGCATTTACACGTGGCCTGCGCCGCGCCGCGTCTTCGGCATCAGGAATGGTTCCACGATCACGTGCGCATCGAGTCGATGCTTTTCGATGGCGCACCGTGCGCGCGCGACGGCGCCATCTCGCCGGATTGGTCAAGGCCCGGTTGCGGCCTCGACTTCAAGCATGCGGATGCGCACCGGTATGCCGTTTAAAAACCGCGGCGAACGATTGAACAAAACGAATCGAAGAACATGACGCAAACCAGAACAATCGACATTGCCATCGGCTGCGGGATCGCTGCGACGGGACTCGCGCTCGTGCGGCTTGGCGGACAGAAGGCGCAGCGCTCGCTGGCGCAGACGCACATCGATACGGCGCGCACGTTCCACCGCAGCTCGGCGCTGCTCGCGTTGTCTGTACTGACGGACAGCGCGATGGAGCACTATCGGGGCTCCTTCGATAATCCCGCGATGTACACGCCGCTCGTCGTCTCGACACTCTCATTATTCGCCGGCCTTCATGGTGGCTCCGATCACGAGCCGGCACGCCACCGCGTGCGGGATGGGATCTATGTCAGTGCTGCGCTTGCCGGTGTCGCCGGTACCGGGTTTCATCTGTACAACATCACGAAGCGCCCCGGCGGCTGGAGCTGGCACAACCTCTTCTATGCTGCGCCGATCGGCGCGCCGATGGCGTTGCTCCTCTCCGGTGCGCTGGGGGCGGTCTCCGAACGGCTGCTCGACGAACCGGCCCACGAGCCGCGTCTTTTCGGCATGCCCGCAGGACAGGCACTCGCGCTCGTCACCAGTGCCGGACTGCTCGGCACGCTCGGCGAAGTCGCGCTGCTGCATTTTCGCGGCGCGTTCCAGAACCCGGCGATGTACTCGCCGATCGTCGTTCCGCCCGTTGCATCGGCCCTGCTCATCAACACCGCGCTTAGCCGTCCGCGTGAGCACTGGTTCACGCGGCTGTGGCTGCGCCTGACGACGGCGCTCGGCTTTATCGGTGTCGGCTTTCATGCACGCGGCGTCGCCCGCGCGCGGGGCGGCTGGCATAACTGGAGCCAGAATCTGTTCAACGGTCCGCCATTGCCTGCACCACCCAGCTTTTCGGCGCTCGCTCTCGCGGGACTCGCGGCGCTGCGTCTTCGCGAGACGGAGAAGAAATGAAACACCTGCCCCGCTATCCCGGCTATGACGTGATGACCAAGCGCGACACGCCGTCATGGGACGAGGTCACGCGAAATGTCATCGACGAACGGCTTACGACCCCCGACGACCCGCACTTCTTCGATGTTGTCCAGTGGCGCGCACTCTGCGCGCTGTGCGCGTGCATCGTGTCGCGTAATCAACAACGGCCCACCGTGCCCGTCGCCGCGCTCGTCGACGCGCGCCTTGAGAAGAACACAGGCGACGGCTATCGCGACGCTCGCTTGCCACCGATGCGCGATGCGTGGCGCATCGGCCTTCGCGCGCTGGACGCCGAAAGCCGTGCGCGTCACGAACTGCCGTTCGCAAGCATCGATGATGACGCGCGCCATGCACTTTTGATCGACATGCAGCAAGGCAAGCTCGACCGCACCGAATGGGAAGGGATGCCGAGCGCCGTCTTCTTTGCGGAACGCGTGCTGCATGATATCTGCGGGATGTACTACGCGCACCCACAGGTGTGGAGCGAGATCGGCTTCGGCGGCCCGGCTAATCCGCGCGGCTATGTCCGTATGGTCGCCAACCGCCGCGACCCGTGGGAAGCCGCTGAAGCGACACCCGGTCACGAGGATGCTGCGCAGAGTGAGAACCGCCGTGTCCGCTGAATTGCCACATGATGCGCAGCACGTCCCGCGCGGCAAGAATGGCCGCGCGCCCGACGTGTTCCATCCCGGCGCATGGATTCCGATGCGCGAGTATCCGCAGGACGAAGCAGTGGACTTTGCGATTGTCGGCACCGGCGCGGGTGGCGGCACGCTTGCCTGTCGTCTCGCAGAGAAAGGCTTCAAGGTCGTCGCGTTCGATGCCGGCGCGTGGTGGCGTCCGCTCGAAGAATTCGCATCCGATGAGACGCATCAGGGCAAGCTCTTCTGGACCGACGAGCGCGTCTGCGACGGCGAGAATCCGCTCAAGCTCGGCAACAACAATAGCGGCAAGGCGGTCGGCGGCAGCACCGTTCACTTCGCTATGGTCTCCCTGCGCTTTCGCCCGGAATGGTTCAAATCACGGTTGCTTCTCGGCTATGGTGCGGACTGGCCGATCGACTGGCGCGAGATGTGGCGCTATTACGGAGAAGTCGAAGAGGCACTGAAGATATCTGGGCCGGTGAACTATCCTTGGGGACCCAAGCGTCCGCGATACCCGTATCGCGCGCATGAGTTGAACGCCGCGGCGCTGGTGCTCGCGCGCGGCTGCGAAGCGCTCGGCATCGACTGGGCCCCGACGCCACTCGCGACCGTCTCCGCGCCGCGCGGAGAAGCGCATCCGTGCGTCTATCGCGGATTCTGCGTGTCAGGCTGCGCCACCAACGCCAAGCAGAGCGCGCTCGTCACCTGGATACCGCGCGCCGTGCGCGCCGGCGCTGAGATCCGAGATTTGGCGATGGTGGGCCGGATCGTTATGGGCGACGACGGACGCGCCACCGGCGTCGAGTATTTCCGCGAGGGACGCTGGCAGTTTCAGCGCGCACGCAACGTCGTGGTCGCGGGATACGCGATCGAAACGCCGCGCCTGTTGCTGAACTCGGCGACAGACCGCTTCCCCGATGGCCTCGCCAACAGCACCGGTCTGGTAGGCAAGAATTTGATGGTGCAAATGAATCAGGCCGCATGGGGCACGATGGACGAAGAGATTCGCTGGTACAAGGGTCCGCCGTCGCTCGCCCTCACCGAACACTGGAACTACGAGGACAAGGGCAAGGACTTCTTCGGGGGCTATTGCTACATGAGCCAGGGGCCGCTGCCCGTCGCATGGGCGTCGACGCAAACCGGCCGAGGTCTGTGGGGACAGCAACTCGTCGATGAGATGCAGAAGTACAACCACCAGGCGGGGCTCAAGATCGTTGGGGAGGCGATGCCGCAAGAGCGCAACCGTGTGACGCTCGACGTCGAAAAAGATCAATATGGACTGCCCGTCGCCCGCGTGACGTACTCACTGTGTGAAAACGACAAACGCCTTGTCGCTCATTCGCTCGACTTCATGAGCCTCGCACTGGAAGCGGCCGGCGCACGCGACGTCTGGCGGGAAACCGATGACACCTGCCACCTCAATGGCACCGCTCGGATGGGAGACGATCCCGCTACGAGCGTTGTGAACGCTGACTGTAGAAGTTGGGACATTGACAATCTTTGGATCTGCGATGGCTCTGTCTTTCCAACGGTCGGTGGGGTGAATCCGTCCCTGACCATACAGGCCATCGCGCTGCGCACCGCGGACAGAATCGAGGCGTTAGCCGCTCGCGGAGAGCTCTAGTGGAAAAGGACCTGAACCATGCATAAGATAGCCGTCATCACTGGCGCTGGCGCAGGCGTTGGGCGCGCTGCCGCCGAGGAATTCGCCCGCCAGGGGTATGCGGTCGCACTGATTTCTCGCGACGAAGAACGCCTCAAGAGAGCGGCTTCTCAGATAAAAGGGCGATACGGCGTCCCGGCACTCGCCATCCCGACCGATGTCGCCGACTCAAAAGCCGTCGATGCGGCGGCATCACGCGTGGAGGACACCCTGGGTCCGATCGATGTCTGGGTCAACGTCGCGATGGCGACAGCGTTTGCGCCCGTCTCCTCGCTCACGGCTGAAGAAATCGAGCGCGGTACGCGTGTCACCTACCTGGGTCAGGTTCACGGGATGATGGCCGCCCTCTCGCATATGCGAACGCGAAATTGCGGCACCATTGTGAATGTCGGCTCGGCCTTGGCTTATCGGTCAGTGCCGCTGCAGTCGGTCTACTGCGGCGCTAAGTTCGCCATTCGTGGGTTTACCGATTCGCTGCGCTCCGAAATCCTCCACGACGGACTGAAGGTCCATCTGACGATGGTCGAACTTCCCGCCATCAATACACCGCAGTTCGACTGGGCGATGAACAAGATGGGCAAGAAAGCGCGCCCCGTCGCACCGATTTTCCAGCCGGAGGTTGCCGCTCGCGCGATATTCTTTGCGGCTACGCACCGTCGCCGCGAAGTATGGCTCGGGTTCTCGACTGTGAAGGCAATCCTCGCGAACCGGATCGCCCCCGCATTGATCGACCGCTATCTGGCGAAAGCCGGCTACTCAGGGCAACTCACCGACGAACCGCTACAACGCGATGCAACTGGGAATCTGTTTGACCCGGTGCCCGGTGGCTATGGCGCGCACGGTCGCTTCGATGACCAGGCACGCGAGCATAGCTGGGAGATGTTCACCGATCGTCACCGCGTCCTCTTTTGGGGTCTAGCCGGCATCGGCGCGATAGGCTTGTTTCGCGCCCTCGCCAATCGAAGGAGCTGAGCGAGATGAGCTGCCCCATTGCTGATTACGCGCTCCTTTCGGACGGCGAAACCGCTGCCCTCGTAAGCCGTGACGGTTGCATTGACTGGCTATGCTGGCCGCGCTTCGACGACGATGCATGCTTTGCGGCGCTTCTGGGTAGGTCCGAAAATGGAAGCTGGTCGCTCTCGCCCGCCGACGCGATCGGGCGCAACGTGCGGCGCTATCAGGAGGACACGCTCGTAATTGAGACTGACTTTGAAGTCGCCGAGGGTGCCGTGCGCATCGTCGATTTCATGCCTATCGGGACCGGTTCGCGCTCCATCGTGCGAATCGTCACCGGCCTCCACGGTATCGTCAAAATGGGTTCCGAACTCATCCTGCGCTTCAATTATGGCCAGCTTACGCCGTTGATCAAACGAGTCGACGACGCCGTTCTGTCGTACATCGGCCCGGATCGTGTGACGCTGCGCAGTGATATCGAAATGCATGTCAAGGACGGCGTAATACACGGCACTTTCGACATCAAGGCGGGAGAGACCGTCACTTTCGTGATGGCTTACGGGCGGACACACGAACCCGTCCCTGAACCGGTTGACGCCCAAGCCGCGTTGCGCATCACACAACGCTATTGGCGAGACTGGATCGCGAAGTTCGATGTTTCCCGCACCGCGTGGCCGCAGGCCGTCAAGCGTTCCCTATTGACACTTAAGGCCCTCATCTACCGTCCCACCGGCGCCATCGTCGCCGCTCCAACGACCTCACTGCCCGAGGCGCCCGACGGTCAGCTCAACTGGGACTACCGATACGCGTGGCTGCGGGATACGAGTTTTGCGATGGTCTCGCTGCTGAACGCCGGTTATCACGAGGAAGCACAGGCTTGGCGCGACTGGCTCTTGCGCACCATCGCTGCGGAGTCCGAGCGCAGTCGGATCATGTACCGTGTGGACGGCGGGCGACATCTCCCGGAGTGGACGGCCGACTGGCTTCAGGGTCATCGCTATGCAAAGCCCGTTCGTATCGGCAACGCGGCGGCCAATCAACATCAGCTAGATGTCCTCGGGGAGGTTGTCGATTGCCTGGACGTCGCCCGCCGCGGCGGTCTGGCTCCTGCTGGCGATGAATACCTTGTGGAGCGACACATCGTCGAGCATATCGAGAAGGTCTGGCGCCTGCCTGGCGCAGGTATTTGGGAGTCGCGCTCGAGCCCGAAGCACTACACTTATTCGCGGGTGATGGCCTGGGTGGCGCTGGACCGTTTCATCAACGGTCATGCGTGCGATGACGGCCATGCGCCACTCGTCGAACGGCTTGAGTCACTTCGCGAGCGACTTCGCAAAGAAATCCTCCGTGAAAGCTGGAATCAAGGGCGCGGCACTTTCACGCAGTACTACGGCGGAGAAGAAGTGGATGCCAGCCTTCTATTGATGCCGCTCGTCGGTTTCATCGCCGTCGACGATCCGCGCATGTCCTCGACGATCGACCGGATCGCTCGCGATCTAAGCGAAAACGGACTCATCAGGCGCCATCCGAAGGATCCATGCGGTCCCGACGAAGGAACATTTCTCGCCTGCTCCTGTTGGATGGCGGATTGCCTGAACCTTCAAGGACGCAAGGAAGAAGCGCAAAAACAGTTCGAGCGCGTGCTGGCCGTCGCCAACGACGTCGGGCTGCTCTCCGAACAATACAACACACAACGCGGCGAACTCGCAGGGAACTTCCCGCAAGCGCTCAGCCATCTCGCCGTCATCAACACAGCCTTGGGACTAAGCGGACCGACCTTACAAAGAGGCGGCGGATAGGCTTCTGGTTCACCGGCCAGAAGGCAGGCTGCCATTGCCGTCGGTTGCGACCCTTATCGGGTTCGCGCGCAACATGTTATGACGCTTCCTACATCAAGCAAACCCTGTTTCGCTTACTTTTTCGAGGACGAACAATGCATACTTTGAACCGGCGGGACGGGAGCCTGGTGGCGGGTGGCTAGCGAACCCGACGGTCGAGCAGGTGCGTGTTTCAGCAGCAAACTCCTAATCGGCGCTGTAGGCGACTGTAGTCAGTATCGCCAACTCAGACTGGCGCGAGTCCAGGCGCGTATGCTGTATGACGACCGGTACGTCCGACGCGAACAAACTGGCATACTCGGTGCCCGTGGGGATTCGCTCCGGATCGGCAAGGTCGTTGAAGCGCATGTGCAAAGTTCGCATCGCCGGGACAGTGATGTGATAAGGACCGGCTGGCGCACGATCCTTGAAGAAGACTGTCAATTCTATATGCGCGTCTTGCTCGCCGGCGTTGAGGATGCACGCCGCTTCATGGCTGACAAGGTCTGGTGTATCGCCGGTGCTGGAAGGCGGCAGATATCCCTCAGCGATAGCCCATCGTTTCTTCCCGATCGCATCCATAAAAATTTCCCATCCAAGGTAACGAAGTCACAATGCAGCAGCAAAAAGCTTACCTTCTCATGGAACATTATAATTGGTGATGCTAAATTCGTTTAAGTCAATTCAAGGGCAATCACGACTACATCGCCGCATGGATTACTCTGCATTGGTCCGGCTGGCTAGAATGATGTTCGATGCCGGGCTGACGTCGTGGTTGCGCGAAAAAATATCCTGACGCCCAATTTCCCTGATCACTAAAACGAGACAGCCAGTTCGACCGCTGAATAGTCGACGCCGGGCGCAAGTCTGCGATGCGGACCCTGCTCGAAGTGCACCACGCCGTAACTCCATGGTCCGGAGGGTACGCGAGAGATTGGACACACCGCGCGACGGGTCTTCGCGGCCAGCTCGTCCAGGGAGCCCGGGTTTGTGTCAGCGATCGTCGCGTGCAGTTCCCGATCGTTTTCGGACAGTACCTTGGCCAGCGTTTCGAGCGACTGGAACCAGACTTTCGCCTCATCGGGCGCGGGCTTGTAGAATAGCGATGGTCCGGGCCTTGTATTCCTCGCGCGAGGCAATACCAACTTTTAGGATTCGACCGGCAGCTCTCTCACATGACTCGGCTCGTTGATGATCTGCTAGACGCGGGACGGATAACGACCGGAAAGGTGCGCGTGTCGACCTCGCCAGTCGTCGTTCAGGAGGTGGTTCAGAGAGCAATTGAAGGGGTGCAGCGCCTAGAATGGACGGCAAGTCTCAGACGCTGCATGTGCAGTTGCCGCCGCAACCGCTGGTCGTGCATGGAGACATGACCCGGCTTGTCCAGGTGCTCCAGAACCTGCTCGACAACGCGTCGAAGTTTACGCCCGTCGATGACGTCGTTCGTGTCGAGCTTCGCTTGTTGAGCGCCTGGTGGCGCTGCGTGCCAAAGACATCTGGTCGAGCTATCGAGCCAAACACAATCGACCGGATCCTTGATCTGTTCGGGCAAAAAAAGGATCCCGGAGCGGCAAGAGACGAAGGCGGCTTAGGCATAGGTCTGATGCTTACCCGTTCCCTGATAGAGCTGCATGGCGGCAGAATTGAGGTCCAAAGCGCCGGAAGAGGCCGCGGCGCGCTCTTCACGATTTGGCTTCCCGCGTTGGAGCGCGCGACGCTGCCTACAAGGAGTTCCAGCCCGCTAACATTCGCCGCCGAAGGCGCGCTCAAAGTGCTGGTGGTCGACGACAACGAAGATTCGGCCGACAGCATGGCAATGCTCGTGGAAATCGACGGACATCTGGTACGGAAGACCTACGGGGCGGCCCAAGGCATCTCGGTCGCATCCGAATTCGGCCCGGACCTTGTATTGCTCGACCTATCAATGCCTCTCATGAGCGGATATGACGCGCTGCCCCGAATTCGGGAGGCCGTTCGCAATGAAGCCTTCGTGGTGGCGGGGATGACCGGGTTCGGCCTCAAGGAGGACAGGCAGCGCACCAAGTCGGCAGGGTTCGACGCGCACTTGACGAAGCTGGTAGCGCTGCCAGAGTTGGAACGCGTCATTGCGCTGGCGCGCGCTCGCCGCTTAACAGGGCGAGCGTCTGCGCGTCCTGGCCGGGAGCGGCCCGCGTTCTACTGCGCCCCGGCGACCAAGCGCCTCGCCCCCTGCTGATCGTTTTCGCGACGGGCGTCAACATATCGGAAGAGCATGACAAGCGCGCATTACCGTCAACAAACAGCGCTTCGAGATGAGGCAGGATTCTTGCGGTGATTTCGATCATTGTCGACTGACGCTCATCGCTGAAGAAAAATGCGCCTGCTTAATCGCCTGGCTGTCTCAATGGTATTGCCGCTCGCGTCGTGCGCAGTCGGACCGTCAAGTCCGAGCGATCCGGGGTTCGGCGCGTCCCCTTTGATTCCCGCTCCAGAACCGAAGCTGGTTTCAATGGTCAACATCGCGCCCGTCGAGACGCGCCCTGCCGGTTTCCTGCCTACCGCACCCGCTGGCTTTGCTGTCACGCAGTTTGCCAGTGGCCTTGCGCACCCGCGCTGGCTTTACACTTTGCCCAATGGCGACGTACTGGTCGCGGAAAGCGACGCGCCGCAAGAGCACGACGAAGGAAGTGGCCTATTTGGATGGATCAGACGACAGGTTATGAAGCGCGCGGGCGCCGGCGTGCCGAGTCCGGATCGCATCGTACTCTTGCGCGACACGAATGACGACGGCGTCGCGACAATGCAAACCGTTTTTATCAGCGGCCTGCACTCGCCGTTCGGAATGGCGCTCGTTGGCAACCACCTCTACGTTGCTGATACAGACGCGTTGCTGCGGTTTGACTATGTACCTGGTGCCACCTCAATTGCAAGCGCCGCGGTCAAGGTTGCGGACCTGCCGGCGGGGCCGATCAACCACCACTGGACTAAGAATGTCCTCGCCGATCATTCAGGAAAACATCTATACATCACGGTAGGATCGAACAGCAACGCTGGGGAAAATGGAATCGACGCGGAAGAAGGGCGAGCGAGAATCCTCCTATTCGACGTGGACACCGGCCGGCTACAGCCCTACGCAACAGGTTTGCGCAATCCGAACGGACTCTCCTGGCAACCGGACAGCGGCGCATTGTGGACGGCCGTGAACGAGCGTGATGATCTCGGCAACAACCTTGTTCCCGACTACATGACCGCCGTGAAAGAGGGAGCCTTCTATGGCTTTCCTTACAGCTACTACGGGCGGCATATCGACGCCCGCGTCAAACCTCAACGCCCCGATATGGTTGGAAAGGCTGTCGTTCCCGAATATGCCCTTGGCAATCATACGGCTTCACTGGGTCTCGCTTTCTACGACCGGACGCTGTTTCCGGCTCACTATCGCGGAGGCGCGTTTGTTGGCCAGCACGGATCATGGAACCGCAAGCCGCGCACCGGTTACAAGGTGGTGTTTGTTCCGTTTGCCAGTGGAAAGCCCGCCGGCGCGCCGGAGGATTTCCTGAGCGGCTTCCTGTTACAAGACGGCCACGCTGTGGGCCGGCCCGTGGGCGTGGCATTGGACGCGGATGGCGCCTTGCTCGTGGCTGATGACGTCGGTAACGCTGTCTGGCGTGTCGCGCCACGCAACCAGGTCAAATCAAAGGTCTCGCCGGTGGCACGGTGAAGCGACCACTGTCGCAAAATGCAATGGCCCACATCCGCGACGTGGCTCCAAATTGTAATGGCCGTCAGTGCGCCGCTGACCGGATCAACGAATGGCGCGAGTATGCGTCACGAGCGAGAGCAAACATGAAGAAATTAATCATCGTCTTGCTGTGTGCCGCGTCGGGAGGATGTTTCACGCCGGAAAATCGTGTTCATCCGGCCGTGAAAGACCTTGAAGGGCAGCGCCAGCAACCGTCCCCCAACAGTACGCACTAGCAGCTTCGAATCCTGAACCATTCTCTCGCCTCCGTGAATGCTCTAGCAACCGTTCAGTCATACGAATTATTTAACTTGCTAAAACGGGACGCATCTCTATCATTGACAGGACAGCCGGTCACGTCACTTCAACGGAGCCGCCGATGAGCGCATTGTCGTTGCCCGGGATCGCAGCATGCAATGCGGCCGCAAACCTCATCATCGCGCTGATGTGTCTTGTGACACCGATCGCTTCCTCCGCCCAAACGGGTGGCACTTGCATACCCGTAGCCGAACGGAAGACCGAATTCGGATGCTTCGTGCATGCGGAAGAACATCTTCAAGGCCTGCCGCGCGGTCCGCTCTACTGGCATATCGATCGCTTCGCGAGCCGTCCCGCTGCCGAGGCAGCTAAGGAGAGAAACGGAACGGTTGTCGAGATCCTCGGTCAAGTCTGGCTTTTCACCATTGCGAGAAAATCTTGGCAAGCATCCTCCGGCGAGCCTGTCGGCAACGTGGGCCCCTTGAAGCTGCCTGTCGCCAAGGCATTCATGGCAACCTACATGGAGGGCAATTTCAAACCCGGAATGCAGTCGACGGTACATCGTCATCCCGGCACCGAAGCCTGGCTCGTTCTGTCCGGCGCACAGTGTCTGGAGACGCCGCACGGCAAGCAGATCGGCCGGCCGGGCGCGCCTCCGGTCATCGTCCCTCCCGGCGAGCCCATGCTTCTGACCGGCATCGGCAAAGAACAAGGTCACTGGCTCGTGCTCATTTTGATGGACGCCTCGATGCCGCGCGGATTTCCAGCCGACGACTGGGCACCTAAGCATACGTGCGAACGCGCTCAATCTCGTATGCAGAGCGGCGAACCGCTCCCTCGTCGTGTGCCCGGTCGCGAGTAGGCTTCGACGTCGCCTTGCGGTTCGAACTCGATCAGGTCGGTCCGCCGGGTGGGGATTAGATTCATCCACGAGCCACCGCGAATCATCAGTGACTCGTTTCTCGCAGATCTATCGCAAGGCGACGAATAGATAGTAATCCTACGTTGGAACGATAAATTCCTTTATGTAAAATAAGGTGCGTCGGTGAGACGTTCATAAGTTGATCGAGATGCGAATGGCCATAGACTCGATCTGTGCATTTACGTGATATGCGTCGCATCGCTTGCTTTCGATTCGAGGGACGAACTCCATGATGAACTCGACGAACGTCTTGACCTTCGCATTAAGATACTGACGCGACGGAAAGAGCGCCTGAGGCCCGATAATCGGCCAGCACGCGCAGAGCGCGCCGCTTCGCAAGAGACGGCTCGCAGTCGAGATCGGCAATGCGCCAATGCCCGTGCCTTCGCATAGCGCCACCGCCAACGCGCCCGCCACATTCACGCTGAACCTGGTCTTCGAAAGCGGAAATGTCTCCGTGCCGTTCGGACAGTCGAAGATCCAGACATCGCGCGGAAAGATCGTCGAGGCGAGCTGATGGCACGGATTACGCGACAACTCCGCGAACGTGCGCAGCGCGCCATGCTTGCGCAGATAGGACGGCGACACGCACAGCACGCTATGCACGGTACCGAGCCGTTGCGCGACGAGGCTCGAAGCAGGCAATTCGGCAATGCTCCCCTGCACGGTGAGATCGAAGCCCTCGTCGATGATGTTGGGCACGTGCTGCGAGGGCGTCAGATCCACGGATACGGCAGAATGCTGCGGCTGATAACACAAGATGGCAGGCACGAGATACGACTGGCCGAGGCCCGTCGATGCATGGATGCGCAAATGCCCGGAAGGGCGTAACTGCGCATCGGCGGCTTCAGCTTCGGCCACATCGACACATTCGAGAATCTGTTTGCAACGCTGCAAATACCGCTTGCCGGCTTCGGTGAGCGTCACGCGCCGCGTGCCGCGATGCAGGAGCCGCGCGTTCAGATGCGCTTCTAATGTGGCGATGGCGCGCGAGGTCGCCGCCGTCGACATATTCGTGCGACGTGTCAGGCGTCGTCATGGTCGCGTCCGCAAGTGTAGGTTGCGGACGCAAGCGTGACGTCTTTCAATCCATCGCGCTACGTGCGGAGAAATTCGCGCTTATGATCTAGCGCGCCCTAACCCGGAAATTGCGCGAGAATCAAGATCACCCCGTTTTGCGCATCATCTGCATCAACTCCGCTGGCTACGGTGTTCATTCAGTTCATCGGTGCCACCCTCATGCTCGCCATACGATCAGCAGCTCCTTAGCCTGGACTCGGTCTCCAGGCTTGACCAACACGCGTTCGATTATCCCCTCGCGTTCAGCCGTCATGTGGGTTTCCATCTTCATGGCCTCCAGCGATAGCAGTGTCGCTCCCGCCTGCACTTGTTGGCCAGCAACCACCGGTACCGTGACGATTGCGCCCGGCATGGGCGCGCCAACATGCAACGGGTTGCCAGGTTCTGCCGTCTCGCGCTGTGCAGAGGCGGTCACGCCGGCACGCGCGACGCTTGTCATGCGCGACTGACCGTTCATCTCGAATTGCACCTTCGCGACGCCCTCGGTCTCCTGTATGGTCTGAAGGCTTACCAGCAAAGTCTTGCCCGCCTCAATTTCCAGCGCCACCTCATCGCCCGACTTCATGCCGTAGAAGAAGGTCGGAGTGGGCAGGACGGACACATCGCCATGCTTTTGCCGGTGCTGATGGAACTCGCTGGCCACTTTCGGGTACATCAGCGCGCTCGCCAGTTGTCGGTCGTCCATTTCATCAATGGGCATGCCACCCGCTTGCGCGGCGGTCCTGCGAGTCGCTTCGAGGTCTACGGACGGTAGGTGGTCGCCGGGGCGATAGGCCGCTGGGGGCTCACCCTTGAGCACTTTGCGCGACAGATCTTGGGGAAAGCCGTCCGGCGGAAATCCTAACTCGCCCTTGAACAACGCCACCACCGATTCGGGAAACGCCACTTCATGCGCTGGATTGGCTACTTGGGCCGGCGTGAGGTCGTTGGCCACCATCATTAAGGCCATGTCGCCCACCACCTTTGAGGTGGGCGTAACCTTGACGATGTCGCCGAACAGTTGATTCACGTCGGCATAGGCTTGCGAGACCTCAGTCCAGCGGTGCTCTAGCCCCAAGCCACGTGCCTGCTCACGTAAGTTGGTGTACTGGCCACCGGGCATCTCATGGCGATAGACGTCGGCCGTGCCAGCGCGAATGTCGCTTTCGAACGGTGCATAGAACCGGCGCACTCCCTCGAAATAGGTCGACGCTTGATGCAACGCATGCTGTGACAGACCGGGGTCGCGCTCGGTCCCTTCCAGAGCTGCGGCCATGGCCGAGAGGTTGGGCTGGGCAGTTAGACCGCTCATGGCGTCCAGCGCACCGTCCACCGCATCGCAGCCGGCCTCGACGGCTGCCAACACCGAAGCGGCGGCAATGCCGCTAGTGTCGTGCGTGTGAAAGTGCACCGGCAGGCCAGTTTCCTCCTTCAGCGCCTTGACCAGCGCAGCCACCGCGCGCGGGCGGCAGATGCCCGCCATGTCCTTGATAGCCAGGATATGCACGCCGGCTTGCTGCAGTTCCTTGGCAATACCGACGTAGTACTTCAGGTCGTACTTACTGCGAGCGGGGTCGAACAAGTCGCCGGTGTAGCAGATGGCGCCCTCGCACAGCGCGCCCGACTCCAGGACGGCGTCGATCGACACGCGCATATTGCGCACCCAATTCAACGCATCAAACACTCGGAACAGGTCCACGCCGGCGACCGCCGCCTGCTTGACGAAGAACTGCACCACGTTGTCGGGGTAGCTGGTGTAGCCCACCCCATTGGCGCCTCGCAGCAGCATCTGTAGCGCGATGTTGGGCACGCGTTCGCGCAGTTGGGACAGACGCTGCCATGGGTCTTCCTTTAGGAACCGCATGGCCACGTCGAACGTCGCACCGCCCCAGCATTCCAACGAGAAAAGCTGCGACAACTGGCGCGCATAAAACGGCGCAATGGGCAGCATGTCGGCTGTGCGCATGCGTGTGGCGAACAACGACTGGTGAGCGTCACGCAAGGTGGTGTCGGTCATGAGCACGGGCTTGCTGTCCAGCATCCACTGTGCAAACTTCTTGGCGCCAAGCTCCTTCAGGCTGTCGCGCGTGCCACGCGGTATCGGGGTGCTCAGGTCTACACGTGGCAGCACGGGCTTGGGAAACGGTAGATCCGGCATCTTGCGGCCTGCCATCTCGGGATTTCCATTCACCGTGACATCGGCCACGAAGCCCAGCAGTTTGCTGCCCCTGTCACGTCGCTTGGCGAATTCGAGCAGTTCGGGCGTCGTGTCGATGAAGCGCGTGGTTACCGTGCCTGCGGTGAAGTCCGCGTGATTAATCACGTTCTCCAAGAAGAGCAGGTTTGAGGCCACGCCTCGGATACGGAACTCGCGAAGCGCGCGGGTCATGCGCTGCACCGATTCCTTGGCCATGGGAGCCCAAACCGTGACTTTGACCAGCAGGGAGTCGTAGTAGGGCGTAATGACGGCGCCGCTGTAGGCAGTTCCAGCGTCGAGCCGTACACCAAAACCGGACGCGCTGCGGTAAACCAACAGCGCCCGTAGTCGGGCAGGAAGCCGTTTTCAGGGTCCTCTGTGGTGATTCGGCATTGCACAGCAGTGCCATTGATGCGGATTTCCGCTTGCGCGGGGACGCCACTCGCAGGAACACTCTGCCCCTCGTCCATTGTGACGCCGATATGCCCACCTTCGCTGATCCGCAACTGCGCCTTAACGATGTCTACGCCGGTGATCAGCTCAGTGACGGTGTGCTCTACCTGTATTCGTGGATTGACCTCGATGAAGTAGAAATGGCCGCTGTCGGCGTTCATCAGAAACTCCACCGTGCCCGCGTGAGTGTAGTTCACAGACTGCATCAGGCGCACGGCGCTATCGCACAGAGCCTGACGCTGGGTTTCATCGAGATAAGGCGCGGGCGCTCGCTCTACTACCTTCTGGTTACGGCGCTGTACAGTGCAGTCACGCTCGAATAGGTGCACGACGTTGTTGTGACGGTCGCCGA
Organism: Caballeronia arvi; assembly: GCF_001544695.2. GTDB lineage: Bacteria > Pseudomonadota > Gammaproteobacteria > Burkholderiales > Burkholderiaceae > Caballeronia > Caballeronia arvi. Next base: position 1,194 of record NZ_FCOM02000061.1, on the reverse strand, counting down.
GTATCTGCACCTCGACGTGGCGCGCGCGCTCGACCAGCTTCTCGAAATAGACCTCGTCGTTACCAAAGGCCGCCAGCGCCTCGCGTCGAGCCGCCGCTAGCGCCTCGGGCATTTCGGCTTCGGTGCGGATGATGCGCATACCACGGCCGCCGCCACCCCAGCTGGCCTTGAGCATCAGGGGATACCCGATTCTAATTGCCAGTGTTTTGCACTCGTCCAAGCTCTGCGGCAAAGGTGGCGTAGCCGGCATCACCGGCACTCCGGCGGCCACGGCGGCGTTTCGCGCCGCAACCTTATTGCCTAAGGTACGCATGACCTCGGGACACGGGCCAATCCATTCGATACCCGCAGCAATCACGGCCTCCGCGAAGTCAGGATTCTCCGAGAGAAATCCATAGCCTGGGTGGATCGCATCCACTTTGGCAGCGCGGGCGATACGCAAGATGTCATCGATATCCAGATAAGCCTGTAGCGGCTTCTTGCCTTCGCCGACCAGGTAGCTTTCGTCGGACTTGAAGCGGTGCAGCGCTAGGCGGTCCTCTCGCGAGTAAATCGCTACGGTGCGAATGTCCATCTCCGAAGCGGCGCGCATCACACGGATCGCGATCTCAGAGCGGTTGGCGATCAAGACAGATTTGATCTTTCGGGAAGGATTGGTATTGAGCGGTTGCATAGTCGTACGCACAATTAGTTAGTCGTTCACGAGGCCAGAAGGGAAATTCGTTGTGTAAGAGCCAGGAGCAACGACGACCGCATCAGCGTGGATGAGCGTGGAAGGAGCCAGCTTGCGTAGCGTCCCACGGGAAGGATGAAATTCTTACGCAAATTGATGCCTTCGAATCGGTTGCACGCCGAGTCTCGCGACCTGCCGATTCTAGTCGCGACCACTCAGGCGCCCATGACCTCGGGAGGATGTTTCGCAACGTAGCGCCCCGGCGCCGGTTCGATCGACTTATAGGTTGCGTTGCCCGGCTTTTTCGGCGCCGATATCTGCTTGCCCGCGTGCGATTGCAGCCACGCGATCCAGTGCGTCCACCAGCTTCCCGGCTGCGACTTCGCCGACTCCAGCCAGGCTTGCGCATCGCTGCCCAGCGTGCCGTCGATCCAGTAGCTGCGTTTGTTCTTCGACGCCGGATTGATCACGCCCGCGATATGACCGCTCGCACCGAGCACGAACTGCGTGTCGCCGCCGAT
>NZ_FCOM02000044.1 GCF_001544695.2 Caballeronia arvi | reverse complement strand
TGACGAATTCGAGGCGAAGTTGCATGGTGTTTTGCGGGTTCCAAGGCATGGTCAGTCCAGGCATTTCGATGCCCAAAAGTGTCAACCATGTCCCCGCCAAATCTGTCAACTATGTCCCCGGTCTATACACTGCTGCAAAGAAAGTCACCAAAGAAAGCAGCTATCCCCAGCCTAAGCACTTCACGCCGGCCGCGGCACAGGCGATCGACCTGATGGCCCCCGGAGTAGCAAGTGCCCTCATAAGTCTCACCGGGCTTGGATCGCGCACGGTCTGTCACCTCGCACCGCTTAGCTCGCTGGCGCAGCCCTTGCAAGCTCCGGCCCGCTTCGCGGCCGACCGGTCACGCGGGTTCGCGCGTTCGCTTCCTCGCCCTCACCTCATCGCGACAAACGGCTCGCTGCCGCATGCATGCCAAACACGCACACAATGCCGATCACGCCGCCCGCAAGCACATGCGTTAGCCGCTCGAACGCTTCAGCCACCGACTGATTCGCCAGCATGATCGCCAGGGCCACGAACAGGCAACGGAAGAAATATCCCACGATGTAGCGCTGGAACGCGACCAGCGTGAGAAAGCCCGCGAGCGTCGCGAGCGTGACGGCCATGCCCGAATGCGGCAAGACATAGCGCCCGAGCACAATGCCGATCGGCACACCCGCAATCACGCCGATCGCGCGGTTCTGCAACTTCGCTCGCGCCGTATCCACCGCGCCAGTCACGATGCTCGCCGCGCCCCAAATCACCCATTGCGCATGCTCCATCCGCCCGTAGACGACCATCACCGCCGCAATGCCGACGCTCGCAAGCATCGCGGCAAGATCTTCGCCCAAAGGCGTGCGCGCGCCGAAATCGTCGAGATTGGACCAGCGCGCCGCAGGCTTGCCTCGCGAACGTATATAAGCCGATAACACCGCCGGCATCAGCGCCACGAGCAGATAAGGCAAATAAGCAGGCGCTGCGCGCACCAATGCATCGACGGTGCGCCCGCCATGCAGTTCGTTCGCCAGAATGAGCACCGGGACGAAGGTCCAGTTGCCAAGCGTGCGCAACCTCTCGCCGCGCGACGCAAGCAAGATCACGCACGCCGCGAGCAGCATGCACGCAACGATGAAGAACGCCGGCACCAGCTCGGCAAGCAGCAGCAGATACGTTCCCGCGATGATCGCGAGCCCGTGCGCCACGACAGCCACCGGCCTGAGCGCGAGCCGGTCTTCCGCGATGACCGCGGAGATCGCGAGCAGCGATGCCTTCATCCACAGCGTATTGCCAGTCACGAGCGCGAGCGCGACGAACGGCAACAGCGCGACGACCGCCCGCAGAAGCGGCCAGACCTTGATCTCGCTGGCGAGACGGAATTGCTGCGGCGCGTCGGCAGGCATGCGCGGATCTCTTTCCCTGAGACGATGAAGTTTAGGCCGGTTTTTGCATCGCGATTTCCTGAATCAGGGCCAAGTCTACGGTGTAAGCGTTTCGTAGCGTTTTAAGCGTCCCCTAAAGGCGATCGTCGTGCTGTCGTTATACAGGCTGCTCGATGGTTTTCATCGGGCGCGCAAGCTGGCGTCGCATCGTCGCCCTCGCGCACGCGCACCTGCGATGCAGCCACTTGAGAGAGCTATGTTTTCGACAATCAAAGGCCGGCTGGCCTTGGCCATGACGCTGCTGAGCGCGCTTCTGATCGCAATCGGCCTGGTCGGTCTGATCGGCATGAGCCGGTCCAACTCGGTCACCTATGACCTGTTCACGAATGAAATGCCGAGCGCGGTGTCGATCGGCAATGCTGAGATGTTCATGGCGCGCGAGCGTCTGAGCTTCGACCGCGCGGCGCTCAACGTGGGCACGCCCGCCGCGGAAGATGCGATCGGCCGCGGCGCGCTGATGCGCAAGACTTCCGACGACGCCTGGACCAAATACGCCAGCCTGCCGCAAGGCGCCGGCGAAAAGGAACTCGCGGACAAGTTCAACGCGCAACGTCTCACGGTGCAAAAGCTCATCGATCAAGGCTATGCCGATGTGCGCGCGCAGGATCACGCGAAGATCATCGCCGACGCAAGCGCAATGCAGGCGGCGTTCAACGAGTTCGCGAAATCGGGCTCCGCGGTGCGCAAGCTGCAGTTCGAATCGGCTCAGGCTGCGTACGATGATGGACAGGCGACGTTCGGCATGTTCCGGATCGGCAGCATCGCCGCGATTCTGGTGGGCGTGGCCGCAGCGTTCTATACGTGGATTTCGCTGCGCGGCCGTATCGCGCGTCCGCTCGATGCAGCGCTCGCCCAGTTCGACGCCATCGCGGCCGGCGATCTGCGCAGCACCGTGAAGGTGACGTCGAACGACGAAATGGGCCAGTTGCTGCGCGGTCTTTCGACGATGCAGGCGAGCCTCATCGACACGGTGCGCACGGTTCGCAGCGGCAGCGAATCGATTGCATCCGCGACCAAGCAGATCGCCGCGGGCAACGTGGATCTTTCGTCGCGCACCGAAGAGCAGGCCTCCGCCTTGCAGCAAACCGCGTCGAGCATGGATGAACTGACGGGCACCGTCAAACAGAACGCCGACAACGCGCGTCAGGCGAGCGTGCTGGCCGCGAATGCATCGGAGATCGCGGGCAAGGGCAGCCATGTGGTTTCGCAGGTCGTGACGACGATGGGCGAGATCAACCACAGCTCGTCGAAGATCGCGGACATCATCACGATCATCGAAGGCATAGCGTTCCAGACGAACATTCTCGCGTTGAACGCAGCGGTGGAAGCGGCGCGTGCGGGCGAGGAAGGACGCGGCTTCGCGGTCGTGGCGGGCGAAGTGCGCTCGCTCGCGCAACGTTCGTCGGCGGCGGCGAAGGAGATCAAGGAGCTGATCGACAACTCGGTGGAACGCGTGCAATCGGGCACTGCGCTCGTCGACGAAGCGGGCCGCACGATGACGGAAATCAGCACGGCAGTGCAGCGCGTGACCGACATCATGGGCGAGATCGCGGCGGCATCGGAAGAGCAAAGCAGCGGCATCGATCAGGTGGCGCGCGCCGTCACGCAGATGGACGAAGTGACGCAACAGAACGCGGCGCTGGTCGAGGAAGCTGCGGCGGCGGCGCAATCGCTGGAAGATCAGGCGGGCGCGCTGCGAACGGCGGTGGAGACGTTCCGGCTTCACGATGAGGGGATGCGGGCGGGGGTTTGAGGGGCTTTCGGGTTTCGTGTTCGTTCCCAAGTGACCGTGCTGCCTCGAGATAAGACCATAGGCGGGGCGGCGGAATCACGGCGAAAGCATTGCTGCTGAAAAGCAGCAATGCTTTCGCCTCTTTTCACGTCCCGATTTTTCATCGCGCACCCGCTCGGGTGGTCAAGCATCAAGTTTGTCCAAGCTCGTCGACACAAAATTACCCGGCTTTGTTCCAATCGGCTTTCTGATCCGATATGTTCGTTATCCATAACAATAATCGGGATAACGACATGGACAAAAGAAGCGAAGCCACCATTCTCGACGGCTCAGGTTTTGGCGCAACATGTGCCAACAAGCCATTCGCGCTAATAGGCTCGCGCTTGAGCAACGGCGACCGAATTGCAACCACGCCCCAATCAGTGTTCGGCATATCCGTGAAAGAAGGCGAGGCGATTCCGGGACTGTTCGAACCGGGGTATGTGCCGCCTTATGCGTCAGAGTCCGGGGCGAAGCATGCGTAAAGCTGCGATACGCCATGGCGATCCGACCACTACGCGCGGATTCGTGATCGCGTATTCGTCAACCATCTTCGACGATGGACGGCAAGTCGCCCTCAGCGGCGACGAAGCCACATGCGGAAACTGCAAGGGAGCCTACAAGATATTCGGCACCGGCGACGGCATGACCGAAAAGACGCGCAGCGTTGTCGTTGAGGGCGACAGGGTTCTTTGTCCTTGTGGGAAGAATCGGGTCATCGTCGGAAGCAATCCGGGCATCTTTCTGGAAGTCGACAGCGGAAGTAATGAGCCGCAAAGCAGGGGCGCGGCGTCGTTTGCTGGGTCTCCGTCTCTCGCTTCGGTCTTCGACCAGCAAGTGGTTCTTCGATCCCGCTCTACTGGCGAACCGCTCGCAGGGGTGCGTTATAGGGCGCGTGGCGCGTCCGGGCGCACCTTTGAAGGCATGACCGATTCATCGGGCCGGACCGAACGAATCAAAACGAACACTGCGGAAAACCTTCGCTTCGAAATCGAGCACTGAGCACATGGCAGAGCAGGAATTTTTCTATCTCGGAACGATCGTCACTAATACGATTGAAAATTCGACGCACGAGTTCCTCGTGGACGTAAACCCGATTTGCGAAAACATGTCGAATGCTGCGTTTAGGAAAAAGGTTCTTAAGTTGCGCGATGATGCGGTCGTCATCGTTGAACAACGCATTCGAGAATTAACAGCATGGAGCCAGTCGGCGCAAGCCAGAATGAAACTGTGGATCGGCAACACTGACGACCGGACTCGCGCAGAACTGATTCAGAGATTGCGTGCGCTTCTAGTCGTCATGAAGGGCCTTGAGCCGAAGAACTTTATCCGCCCCGATCCGGAGAATGAGCGCATTCTCGGATGCGTGCCGAATCCGGACACACGGGGAGAAGTAGCACATGTTTGCGGACCCGATACAGCGACGCACACCATCGCGATCACGCGAAACTTCTGCGTCCTACCAGAGACGACTGTGGGCACGTTGTCTTCTATGCAACTCACCATCTTGCACGAATGCACTCATTTCTATGATACTTTTGCAGCACTCGACTACAAAAACACTTACGGACCACGCCTCGGCTTACAACTCGCACAAAGTGAGCCAGACATGGCGATCAAGAATGCGGATAACATCGCTTTTTACGTGCTCGCTTCTGATTCTTTCTCTTTTGACGTGCGGGTCCAGCGAAGCGATAGCGTGTAGTTTTGCAATGCAGTACGGGATAAGGCTTTACGGATCAACGACGGCCCTATCCAATGAGGATCGAATTCGTCTTGCGGAGTTAGTAGTTTCAGTACGTGACAGCGTAGCGGACAGGGGGCCCGTTTCCGTGTATGGATTTGCTGATGAACATCAACCTGATGCCCAACGTATCGCCGATTTGCGGGCGAAAGCGGTGAGCAGTTATCTGCAGAGTCTCGGAGTCGTGGCGAGCAGGATTGCAACGGCGACCGAGGTTTGGAGAAACACCGCGGCGACTCCAGCGACGGCAAGGAATCAGATTGAAGTCGAGTTTCTGCCCCGCTGTTTGCCCGGAGATTGTCCGAACCCATGCGATCAGGCGTCTCCTGCTAATCGTTGATCCGCTAGTTTGATGCTGCTACGAGAGAGAACGGGCGTCGGCTATTTTCTTTTAAAACCCCGCCCCATAACGCTTTGCGCCCGATCTCTCGCTTGCAGCAGCAAAGAGAGTGACGGCCGCCCCGCACAGGGGCAACGCCAACAAGCCAACACGCCTACGGGCCCCAACAAATCACTACCCCTTCATCCTGACCCGCTCCCTCAAATACTCCACAGTCCGTACACACCGCACCGGCAGCGGCCACTCCGCGCGCCGAATGAGCCAAAGCGTATCGACCACCGGCGCGCCACATTCCACGACACCGATCGCCTCCGGCTTACCGAATGCAATTCGCGCATAACGCGGTATCACCGTAAATCCAAGCCCGCGCGCGACGAATTCCAGAATGAGACTGATCTGGTTGCTGAACCCCTGCCGTCGCAAACTGCCAACGCCCGGATTGCCCGGAAAGCGCCGGCTCAGCAATCGGCTCGCGGTCATGTGCGCTTCCGGATAGTCGATGAAACCGAGCCGTTCCAGATCGCTCCACTCATGCACGTCCGCGTTCGCGGGCACGACGAGCTCCAGCGGTTCCTCGATGAACTTGCTCGCGGCAAGACGCGCATCGTCCGGCTTCAACGCAACGATGCCGAGATCGTAGCGGCTCTCCAGCACCGCTTCGAGCACTTCCGAATCCGGCGCGAAGCGATGACGCATCTTCCATTCGGGACGTTGCTGCTGCAAATCCAGCAATAGCGGAAACAGCACGAGCCCGATGCTGCCCGGCGTGATCCACCCGATCTCGCCGGCTTCGTCCTCGCTGTCGGACAAACGCGAAGCGAGACGTTTGCCGGCAAGCTCCATCTCACTGCAATAGTCGAGCAGCGCACGGCCCGCAGGCGTCAGTTCGATACCGCGCGTGCGACGAACCACGAGCAGGCCGAGTTGATCTTCGAGATGACGAAGATGCTGGCTCACGGCGGCCTGCGTCAGATCGAGACGTTCCGCCGCACGCGTGAAATTGCCGAGATCGACGAGCGCGAGAAAAGTGCGCAGCCATTGCGGATTGAGCATCACAAAATTTTATCGAATCGATAACCCGTAGATAGTTTTCATTATGACACTGACCGGTTAATCTCGTCCCCTCAAGTCAAACCGAGAACCACAGATGTCAGCACTCTTCACTCCCTTCACACTGAAAGACGTCACGCTGCGCAACCGCATCGCCATTCCGCCGATGTGCCAGTACAGCGCCATCGACGGCTTCGTCAACGACTGGCACCTCAGCCATTACGCCGGTCTCGCGCGCGGCGGCGCGGGCCTCGTGATCGTCGAGGCGACGGGCGTATCGCCGGAAGGGCGCATCACGCCGGGCTGCACCGGCCTCTGGGACGACGCGCAAATCGAAGGCATGAAGCGCGTCGCGGCGACGATCAAGGCGGCGGGCGCGGTGCCCGGCATCCAGATCGCGCATGCGGGCCGCAAGGCGAGCGCGAACCGTCCGTGGGAAGGCGACGATCACATCGCCGGGAACGACGATCGCGGCTGGGACACGCTCGCGCCTTCGGCCGTCGCGTTCGGCGGCGGCTTGCCGAAAGTGCCCAAGGCAATGACGCTGGAAGAAATCGAGCGCGTGAAGGCGGACTTCGCCGCTGCCGCGCGTCGTGCGCGCGAAGCGGGCTTCGAATGGCTGGAGCTGCACTTCGCGCACGGCTATCTCGCGCAAAGCTTCTTCTCCGTCGATGCGAACCAGCGCGACGATCGATACGGCGGCGATCTCGCGGGACGCAGCCGCTTCCTCGTCGAGACCTTCGATGCGGTGCGCGAAGTGTGGCCGCAGAATCTGCCGCTGACGGCGCGCTTCGGCGTCGTCGAATACGATGGCCGCGATGAAACCACGCTGCAGGAATCGATCGAACTGACGAAGACGCTGCGTCGCAGAGGCCTCGATCTGATGAGCGTGAGCGTCGGCTTTTCCACGCCCGATGCGCGCATTCCCTGGGGACCGGCGTTCTTGGGTCCGGTCGCGGAGCGCGTGCGCCGCGAAGCGGAGATTCCCGTTGCATCGGCATGGGGATTCGATTCGCCGCCTAACGCCGAGCATGCAGTCGCGTCGGGGCAACTCGATCTCGTGATGATCGGCCGCGCGCATCTGTCGAATCCGCATTGGCCGTACCAGGCGGCAAAGCAGTTGAACGTCGAGCGGCCGTCGTGGGCCTTGCCTGCGCCGTATGCGCATTGGCTCGAACGCTACGCCGTGGCGGAATGATGTGCTGATGCAGGAAAGCGCTCGCTGAGCGCTTTCTTATCGAACAGGCTCCATCCCGTGCCGCACTTTCATTGCGTCGGCATCGGGTGAAACTGCAAAGTCGAGAAACTCGCGGGCAAGCGCCGAAGCGCTCGTGCATAGCGCGCCTTCGAAGACCGTCAGCGTTTGAATCGCGGACGGCAACATGCCGAGCACATCGATGCCCGCCACGCCGATCATCTCGCTCATCTGCTGAAAGCCCAGTTCGACTTCGCCTCGCGCGATGAGCGTACCCACTGCGACGCCCGGCGGCGCCTGCACGATGCGCGATGCAATGCGCTCCGCAATACTCCAACGCTCGAACAAGCGCGTGAGATAGACGCCGCTCGGTCCGGTCGAATAACCGATGCTGCGCGCCGCAAGCACGGCTTCGCGCACGGCGGCTTCATCGTCGATGGAAGGATGCGGCGCACCGGACGCAACGGCAATCGCGATGCCCGAGCGCGCGATGCGCACGCGGCTATCCACAGCGACGCGCCCCGCTGCCACGAGACGCTCGATCGCATCCGAGGCGAGCACTACGATATCGAACGCCTCGCCTTCCTCGATACGTTTCAGCGCCGCGACGCCGCCCGTCGACTCGATCGCGACGCGCTGGCCCGATCGCGCTTCGAATGCAGAAGCGAGTTCGTTGAGCACACCGCGCGTGGCCATCGATGAAATGCCGGTGATGGTCATGGTCGACGGCATCAGTCGATATAACGCAGGCCGGCCTTTTCGAGCGGCTCGCGCATCTGGTACATGTCGAGGCCGAGCACGCCGCTCGCCAGCTTCGCGCGCTTCTCTTCTTCGAACGCCTCGCGCGCGACAGCCTTGTCGAGCACTTGCTGCGCCGATGCGGACGGCACCACGACGACGCCATCGTCATCCGCGACGATCACATCGCCGGGCGTGACGATCGCGCCCGCGCACACGACCGGAATGTTCACCGAGCCGAGCGTTGCCTTCACCGTGCCTTTCGCGGAGATCGCTTTGCTCCAGACCGGGAAGTTCATCTCCGTGAGCACGCGCACGTCGCGCACGCCGCCGTCGATGATGAGCGCCCGCGCGCCACGCGCCTTGAAGCTCGTCGCGAGCAGGTCGCCGAAGAAACCATCGGTATTGTCCGTCGTGCATGCGGCCACGACGATATCGCCCGGGCGAATCTGCTCGGCCGCGACGTGCAGCATCCAGTTGTCGCCCGGTTGCAGCAGCACCGTCACTGCCGTGCCGCTCGCCTGCGCGCCGGTGTAAATCGGGCGCATATAAGTCTTCATCAGGCCGACACGGCCCATTGCTTCGTGCACGGTCGCCGAACCGAGCGCGCCGAGCTTGGCGGCCGCATCGGCATTCGCGCGATCTATGTTGCGATACACCACTCCGAGTTCGTACATATCAAAGTCCCTTCGCTTTGAGCGCCGCATCCAGACGTGGATACACGCGGCGCGCGTTGCCTTCGTAAATCTTGTAGCGCGCTTCGGGCTCGATGCTCGCTGCCTCGACATAGCGCTTCGTATCGTCGAAATAATGCCCCGTTTCGGGATCGATGCCGCGCACCGCGCCGATCATCTCGCTCGCGAACAAGATGTTGTCGACGGGAATCACGCGCGTCAGCAGATCGATGCCTGGCTGGTGATACACACAGGTATCGAAGAACACGTTATTGAGCAAATGATCCTTCAGCAAGGGCTTCTTCAGCTCTTGCGCGAGACCGCGGAAACGTCCCCAGTGATACGGCACCGCGCCGCCGCCATGCGGAATCACGAACTTGAGCGTCGGGAAATCGCGGAAGAGGTCGGACGTGAGGCACTGCATGAACGCGGTCGTATCGGCGTTCAGGTAGTGCGCGCCCGTCGTATGAAAACACGCGTTGCAGCTCGTGCTCACGTGGATCATCGCGGGGATGTCGTACTCGACCATCTTCTCGTATATCGGATACCACGAGCGGTCTGAAAGCGGCGGGCTCGTCCAGTGTCCGCCCGACGGGTCCGGATTCAGGTTGATCGCGACATTGCCGTATTGCTCGACGCACTTCACGAGCTCGGGGATGCACGTCGAGACATCGACGCCCGGGCTTTGCGGCAACATCGCCGCCGGAATGAAGCTGTCGGGAAACAGCTCGCTCACACGAAAGCACAGCTCGTTGCAGATCGCGGCCCACGTGCTCGATACTTCGAAATCGCCGATGTGATGCGCCATGAAGCTCGCACGCGGGCTGAAGATCGTGAGATCGAGACCTCGGTCGTGCATCAGACGAAGCTGATTCGCTTCGATCGATTCGCGTAGTTCGTCGTCGGTGATCTTCAGTTCCGATACGGCTGGCATCTCCGAAGGATTCTTGATCCCGGCGATCTGTCGGTTGCGCCACGATTCGAGCGCCTTCGGCGCAGTCGTGTAGTGGCCGTGAATGTCGATGATCATTTTTTCGTTACTCCTGGATTGCTTCGTGTTCCTTTCAAGCTCGCGCTTTGCTTTCTCTTCTCTATAGGGAAACTTGGTTTCTTAGTGGTCTATTTGCTCTGCCCCTATGCGGGGCGGCAGTCACTTTCTTTGCTGCTGCAAAGAAAGTAACCAAAGAAACAGCTATCCCCAGCCTGAGCACTTCATGCCGGCCGCGGCACAGAACTACTCTCGTGGTCCGCTGTAGCGAGTGCCCTCAAAAAACTCAAGCGGCTTGGACCGCGCACGGTCTGACTCATCGCGCCGCTTAGTTTGCTGGTTCAGCCCTTGCAAGCTCCAGCCCGCTTCGCGGCCGACCGGTCAATCGGGTTTGCGTGTGCGCGCATATTTGCTACGCCCACCGTTGGTTTCCCTTGCATACTCGACGGCAGCGCGCAGCGCTGTGCCGATGCTATTTCGTGCTGAACCAGTGCCCTTTGCGCACTAGCTTGTCAGACCGTGTGCGATCCAAGCCCGGTTCAACCATGGGGGCACTCGCTACTCCGGGTTCCATTCAGCCAATCGCCTGTGCCGCGGCCGGTGTGAGGCACTTTGGATGGGAAAAGCTGCTTTCTTTGGTGACTTTCTTTGCAGCAGCAAAGAAAGTTACCCCCGCCCCGGGGAGGGGCAACGCTAATAAACCAACACCAATACGGGATCCGGCGAAAACCAAAAAAACCAAAAAACCCAAAAAAAACCAAAACCCTAATGCGCGATATGAGCCCGCGCCTGGGCCTCCTCCCCCCGCCTGCGCTGCGCCACAAGAATGGAAACAGCCGCAAGCGTCGCAGGCACAGCAAGCATCGCGAGGATCGCACCAAACTCCCAACCGAGCCCCAGCAACGCGCCCCCAATCGCCGAACCGAAGATACTGCCGAAGCGCCCCATACCAAGCATCCAGCTCACACCGGTCGCACGCGCAACCGTCGGATAGCGTCCCGGCGCGAACGCATTGAGCCCCGTCTGCGCGCCGCTCATGCAGAAGCCCGCCGCAAACACGAGCACCGCCAGCGACGACGACAACGCGCCGATCCACGCCAGCCCGAGCACACACACCGCGCCGCCGAGATACGCCGCGCTGATGACCGGCGCCGGACGCGTCTTGTCCATAACGAAGCCGACGATGATCGCGCCAATAGTGCCGCCGATCTGGAACATCGCCGTGATGTTCGCCGCCGCGGTGACTGTGAGGCCCGCGTCCTTCATCAGCGTCGGCAGCCAGCCAGTCAGCAGATAGATCACGAGCAGACCCATGAAATACGTGACCCACAGCGCCGCCGTCATCAGGCCATAACCTTGCGCGAACAACACGCCAATGGGTTTCTTCGTCGGCAACGGCGGTTCGTTCGATACGAACGTCTCGTTACCGTCGAAGCGCGCGCCGCACACGCGGCCCAGCACCTTGCCGATGCGTTGCGACGTCGCGCCGCGCACCGCGAGCAGACGCGCCGATTCGGGCAGCAGCCAGATTTGCAGAGGAATCAGCGCGAGCGGCAAAGCGCCGCCGAAGATCAGCACCGAGCGCCAGCCATGCACCGGAATCAGCCAGCCCGCGACGAAGCCGATCAGCGCCGAGCCTAGATTGAAGCCGGTGAACATGACCGTGATCAGCAGCGCGCGCTTGCGTTGCGGCGCGTATTCGGAGAGCAGCGTCGTCGTGTTGGGCATCGCGGCGCCGAGGCCGATGCCGGTCAACAGACGCAGCGCCGCCATGCTCGCAGGCGAATTCGTGAACGCGGTCGCGATCGTGAAGACGCCGAAGAGAAACACCGATGTAATCAGCACCCACTTGCGTCCGATGCGATCCGAAGCCGGCCCTGCCGCCAATGCGCCGATCACGAGGCCGATCGGCGCCGCGCTCATCACGAGCCCGAACGCGGGCCGCGAAATATGCCAGTCTGCGATGATCGATGGCGCAACGAAGCCCATGATCGCGACGTCCATGCCGTCGGCCATCACGACCAGAAAGCACAGCGCGACCAGCAGCCACTGGTACGCGGAAATGGGCCGCTCGTCGATGAAGCCCTTGATATCGATGGTTTTACCGCTGTTCATGTGTTGTCCCCTGTCCCCTGTCTCTGTCGTATTACTTCTTGGCTTCTTCCGCCTTGTCCCAGTCGAGCTTGCCGCCGCTCTTGCCGGCCACCGAATACAGCGCGCCCGGTGCATTGCGTGTCTTCTGGAATTCTTCGAGCGTTTCGCCGCGCATGGCGGCATAGATATGCAGATTCGATACGCCCGTCACCGCGCCGAGCTTTTCGAGCATGAAGAAGATCACGCCGTAGTGAAGCAGGCCGCGCCAGTCGCGTCGGCGAATGAGATCGCGTTCTTCATCGCTCAGGCCGAAGGCTTCGTAGCTCGCTTCTTCATCGGCCTTGAATGCCTCGCGATGCGCAGGCTCGACCATGCGATGCAGATAATCGTTGATGCGATATGCACGCACGGCCGTTTCGATCGAGAACGGATACGTGCCTTCGAGCTTCTCGACATCGGTGAGCTGCACGGCCATCTTCTGGCGATGACGCTCGGCGATCGCGGGCTTGGTCTCGCTGTCCTCGCCTTCGTAGATCGCGGTCGCGATGCCCGCCATCGACGGCAGGTAATAGCTGCGATGCTTGCACACGACATTGCTCGACAACGCGCCGCGCATCGTGAGCCACATGATCACTTCGGCGCCTTCGTAGCCGCCGAGCGCCGCGTATTCGGCGATGGTCATGTCCGCGAGCTGCTCGGGATCGCGCTCGAAGAGATCGAGGAAGCGCGCATCCCATTGCGTGTTGTTGAAGCCCGAACGTTCGCCATGGACCTGATGCGAGAGTCCGCCCGTCGCGAGAATCGCGACCTTGATATCTTCCGGATAGCTTTCGATGGCGCGGCGCAGCGCCTGACCGAGCTTGAAGAATCGGCGCGCGCTCGGCACGGGCAATTGCAGCACGCCCATTTGCAAAGGCACGAGCTTGATGGGCCATTCGGGCTTGTGCGGGCACAGCATCGACAGCGGCGAGAAGCAGCCGTGATCGAGGGCCTTGTTCTGGAAGAACGACATGTCGAATTCATCGGTCATCAGCGACGTGCCGATGTGCGCGGCCAGCGCGGGATGACCCTTGACCGGCGGCAGATCGCGTGCGCCGCCGCCTTCGTCCGCGACGCGCCATTCGGGGCCGACGCCCAGCGCGAACGCGGAGTAGTGATCGAAAAAGAACGACGTGACGTGGTCGTTATAGATCGTCACGACGACATCGGGCTGCTTCTCCGCGAGCCAGTTCGCGAGCGGCGCGAAGTTCTCGAAGATCGGCGCCCAGACGGGATCGTCGCGCTTGTTCTTGTCGAACGCGAAACCGATCGTCGGCGTATGCGAGGCGGCGATGCCTCCGATGATTCGTGCCATGTGCGCTGCTCCTTGCTCTCGGGAAACTGATGCCGAAGAGTAGGAGGAAGGCCGCGCAGCGGGTACTACGTGTTAACCAGAGCTTTTGCTTTCTGAATGGGGTTCCGATGGCCGCGAAGCCTGATGGGAAGCGGCAGAGCGCGTCATCGGCGCAAGCGGCTCACGCGTTATGCCGATAAACAAAACTGATGGCGCGTGAAACAGGACGCAAAATTGCCCCAAAGCTCATCCCTTGCCGAGCGGCGGCCGGGTCGGAAACCCGGCCATATTGCTCAACTGGGCCAGTTCACTGGCCGCCTCGCGCAGCAGCGCAGAGTACGCGTGAATCTTCTCGGCCGTCAGCCGTACCCGCGGACCAGCCAGGCTGATGACGCCGACGCAGCGCGAGCCGCTGACCACGGGTGCCGCCACCGCGGACATGCGTGGCGCGAACACCTCGTCGATCATCGCGTAACCGCGCACGCGCGCAGCGTGCAGGAAACCAAGCAGCGCTTTTAGCGTCGTCGGCGCATTGGGTCCGAACTCGTTCGGCTGTCCGAAGTCCTGCTTCAACACGAGCGCAGCTGCCTGTTCATCGGTCATCGTCATGAGCCACGCGTGTCCGGTCGACGTGCACGAGAGCCGTGCCGCCTGGCCCATGTCGGGATCGTAGCGAAAGCCGGTGCGCTGCCCGTCCGCCTTGCCCACCCAGATGATTGCTTCGCCGTCGACCAGCGAAAGGCGCGCCAGTTCGCCAGTCTGAGCCGCGACGCGTTCGATGATCGGCTGGGCGATATCCGCGATGCCGGTCAGACTCAGGAATTCGAGTCCGTTCGACGTCATGCGCATGGTCAGGATGTAGCGGCTGTGATCGACGAGCTGCCTGACGTAGCCGCTATCGACGAGTTCGGCGAGCACACGATGGCACGTACTGCGAGGCAAGTTCAGCGCGTCGGCGATGGCCAGGAGGCCCGCGCCCTCACCTTGCGACGCGAGGAAATCGAGAATTCTTAGACCGTTCTTTAACGACATGTCGGGCGAATTTTCGTGATGTGAAATGCAGTTCCGGTGCGGAACGCCCCGCTTTTGCAGGGCAAACAATAGCACCTGTTCGTCGCCAGAAACGAACTCAACACATCGAAAATCAGGAGACACCATGTCAGTGATTGCTGACTCAGACACCTCAGTGGGAACACGGTCCGCGCAGGCTCAGTCGATGGCGCGTCGCGCGGTGGCGGGCGCCACCGTCGGCACGGCGCTGGAGTGGTTCGACTTCGCGTTGTACGGCGTGGTCGCGGCCACGATCTTCCCGAAGCTGTTTTTCCCTTCGCTCGACCCGACCGCTTCGCTGCTCGCTTCGCTGGCGAGTTTCTGGGCCGGACTGGCCGCCCGACCGCTCGGCGCGGTGATCTGCGGCATGCTCGGCGATCGTTGGGGACGCCGCAACCTCATGCTGATCACGGTCTCGGTGATGGGCGCGTCGTCGTTCCTGATGGGACTGCTGCCGACCTATCAGCAAGTCGGCATCCTGGCGCCGACGCTACTGGTTTCGCTGCGCATCATCCAGGGCTTTGCGCTCGGCGGCGAATCGACGGGCGCACAGTTGATGGCCGTCGAGCATGCGTCCGCTGCACGACGCGGGTGGTATTCGGGCCTGCTCGGCATCTGCTCGCCGCTCAGCCAGATCCTCGCCAATTTCGCCTTGTTCGCGTTGTCAGCCCTGCTCTCGGCGGACGACTTCGAATCTTTCGGATGGAGAATCCCGTTCCTCGCGAGCTTCGTGCTCGTGCTGCTGGGCATCTATATCCGCATGAAAGTCAGCGAGACGCCGGCCTTCGAAGCGCTCAAGAAGAAGGGCGAAGGCGCACGCGCAGCCAATCCGCTCGGCATCGTCTTCAAGTTCCACTGGCGTACTGCGTTGCGCCTGACGCTGTTCTTCTGCGGCCCGGCTGCGCTCTTCTATCTGATCGTGGTCTTCTCGCTCAGCTATCTGACGAAGAACCTCGGCGTACCCAAACAGACCGGCTTCATGTTGTTGATGGTCGCCAATGTCTGCGCCATCGCTGGCGCGCTCTTGGGCGGATATCTGAGCGACCGGATCGGACGCAAGCGTGCGCTGCTCATCGGCTCGTTCTGCACGCTGGTCTGCTGCCTGATCTACTTTCCGATCCTCAACCAGCACTCGATCGGCATGGCGATGGCCGTGATGGGCGCCTTCCTCGGCTTCACGCAGTTTCAGAGCGGCATCCAGCCGGTGTGGTTCGCGGAGTCCTTTCCGACCGAAGCGCGCTATACGGGTTCCGCCCTGTCGTACTCGGGCGCCAACCTGCTTACCGGCGGGCCGATGCCCATCGTCGCGGTGGCGCTGCTCAACGCCTTTCATGGTTCGCCGTGGGCCATCGTCGTGGTCTGCGGCTCGTTGAACCTGCTCTCCTTCATCATGATCGCGACGTCTAGGGAAACCAAAGGCACGGCCCTCGAACGTAGCGCTACACATTAAAACCATGACTCGCAAACTCTACATTCTCAATGGCTCCAACCTGAACATGCTGGGCGTCAGGGAGCCGCACCTCTATGGCAGCACCACCCTGAAGGACATCGAGCAGAACTGTCTCGCGCTGGCCGAGACCCTCAGGTTCGACTGCGTATTCCGTCAGACCAACAGCGAAAGCGTGCTCATCGACTCGATCCAGGAAGCATTCATGCAGGACGCAGCGCTGATCATCAATCCGGCCGGGTTTTCGTTCGGACGGATTCCGGTACTCGACGCAGTCAAGCTGATTCGCAGGCCGGTAGTGGAAGTGCATATCACGAACATTCACCGGCGCTCCGAGGAATACCGTCACTCGACGATCTCGGTAGCGGCCACCGCGGTGATCTGCGGGGCCGGCGCGAACGGCTACTCGCTGGCGATCCGCGCGGTCGATGATCTCTGGGGCGACCAGAGCTGAGCCTGCTTTTGAATCCTCGAAGCACGCGGGCTCCGTCAGGAGTCCGCTATCGCATCGAAACCGAAGAGGCGTCGCGGCGTCTCCCACTGAATCTGTCGCCTGGTCTGTGGGTCCGGAAAGATTCTCTCGAACAGCGTCAGCAATGGGCCATAGTCCAGTCGCTCGGTTGCCCGCAAGAACGGCCAGTCGGAGCCCCAGACGCAATGCTGCGGCCCGAAGACCCGAAGCAATGTGTGCGCATATTGCCAGGTGTCCTCGTAGGGATAAGCGTTGCCTGAGTATTTTTGCCAGCCAGAAAGCTTGACGGTCGTGCGTCCGTTGTCGGCAAGACGCAGAAGCGCATCGAAACCGGCCTGACCGACTCCCGCATGTGTTCGAGGCCGCCCGCAGTGATCGATCGCAAGCGTGGCTGCCTGCTTGTCGAGCCACGGCTGGAGCGCGAGCATCTGATCCTCGATGACCTGAACCTGAGCGATCATGCCTAGGTCCGCGAGCATGTCGAAGAGCGCACCGGCGCCGAGCACGGCTTCGACGCCTTCCATCGCCGGATTGAACGCGACTCCCACGACGCCTGCGCGTTTCAGCGAAACGAGTTCGCCCCGCGTAATGTCGTTGTCGACGACGGCGATGCCACGAAAGCGGCCTTCGTAACTAGCGATCGCATCGAGAAGACATCGATTGTCGGTGCGGTATCCGCTCGTCGGTCCGACCAGCAACGCATGTCGCACGCCATAAGCATTCAGCACTTGCACGAACTGCGCGGCCGTGCCGATTTCCTGTCCTTCGGGCCGATAAACCGTGTCATCGCGATAGGGGAAGCGCACGGGGTCGAATATATGGCAATGGCAGTCGATCTTGTCTTCTTCGAAAACGCTCATTCCGGCAGGCTCCTCTGAGGGCAGTCAAGTTGAATCATGCGCGGCGAGTTTCCGCCTAGCTCCTGCCCGAGAACAGATCGGCCACCACCGAGCGAAGCCAGCGATTACCGGCTTCGTGATGATACTTCGCGTGCCAATGCTGCCGCACCGCGAATTTATCGACTGGAAACGGGCACGAATGGACCGCGATGTCATTCACTCTCGCCAGCGTCTCCCCGATATTGCGCGGCAACGTGGCGATGAGATCGGTCGATTTGATGATCGATCCCAGTCCGAGCATTCCCGGTAGCTCGAGCACGACATCGCGTTCGATGTCCTCGCGCAACAGCGCTTGCTCCAGCAGTTGCGCACCCGTGCCAGCCGCGATGATCACGTGCCCTTCGCTGCGATACTGCTTGAGCGTCAGCCTGGCGCGCACGCGCGGATGGTTCGGATTGGCGAGGCATACCCAATCCTGCATATAGAGCTGCTGCTGATACATTCCGCTGCCGAGCCAGGGCACATGGCCGATCGCCAGATCGGCCTCGCCGGATTCGAGCGCGCGCTCCGTGTTTCCGTCGATCCTTGCGGCTTCCAGCCGAATCCCTGGCGCCTGAGCGCGCACGTGGGCCAGCATCCGTGGAAGAAGCGTGATGTGACTCGCGTCGGTCATGCAAATGCGAAACCTTCGTTTCGCTGTGCCTGGATCGAAGGAGATTTCCCACGCAGCGAAGCGACGAAGCGACTCCAGAATCTCCCGACATGGCCCGATCAGCGCGTCTGCCTGAGGCGTCGGCGTCATCCCGCCCGGCGTGCGGACGAACAACGGGTCCTGTAAGTGCTCTCGCAGACGCCCCAGCCAGATGCTCACGGTTGGCTGGCTCTGCCCGAGCTGCTCGGCCGCTCGCGTGACGCTGCGCACGTCATACAACAGATCGAAGAGCTGTAGCAGTTTCAAGTCGGGCAGTTCGGACGTGGACATGGCTGTATTGGCGATTGCAATATCCGCATTGTAGTCATTGCATCGCTTATCGCTGTCTATGAACCGCCCGCAGGATCAACCAGCGGCCGACACAGCCGCGCGAAGTCCGAGCGAATAGCTATCGATACCGAAGCCGCAAATCTGCCCCTTCACGATTTCCGCGAACACCGACTTGTGGCGAAAGCCTTCACGCGCGTGAATGTTCGACATATGAATCTCGACCACGGGCACAGTCAAGATCGCCAGCGCATCGCGGATGCCGTAGCTGTAATGCGTCCATGCGCCGGCATTGATCAGCACGCCATCGACGTTATCGAGGAAAGCCTGATGGATGCGCAGACACATGTCGCCTTCACTGTTCGTCTGATAGCTTTCGACCTCGACGCCCAGTTCCCTGCCTAGCGTTTGCAGTCGAGCGTCGATGTCGTCGAGCGTCGCCGTTCCGTATTGAACGGGGTCGCGTTTGCCGAACATGTTGTGGTTGATTCCGTGCAGCATGAGAAACGTTTTCATCATTTCAATGTTCAATTTGAAGTCGCAGGCGTCAATCGAGCGGAACGGTTAAACGGTCGATGACCGCGCGCGTCTGCGGACGCACGCCCCGCCACCACGCGAACGCTTCGGCGGCCTGCTCGACCAGCATGCCGACGCCGTCGGCGATACCTTGCACGCCCGCATTACGAGCGAGCCGCAGAAAAGGCGTGAGCCCCTTTCCGTACGCAAGCTCATAAGCCGTTCCACGTGCATCGAAGA
Organism: Caballeronia arvi; assembly: GCF_001544695.2. Lineage (GTDB taxonomy): Bacteria > Pseudomonadota > Gammaproteobacteria > Burkholderiales > Burkholderiaceae > Caballeronia > Caballeronia arvi. Next base: position 53,206 of record NZ_FCOM02000044.1, on the reverse strand, counting down.
CGCTCGGCGGAACCGGTGGCAATTGCCCGGTCAGGCTCGCTGACGTCGCGTTCACGACGAGATCGAACTGTCCCATCGATTCGAGTTCCGCATAGCCGCAGGCCTTCAACGAGCCGCCCGCGGCGACCTGCTCGACGAGCGCCTTCGCTTTGTCCGCATGCCGGTTCGCGACGACGAGTTCCGCAGGCCGCGCCGCGATGAACGGCAGCAATGCGCCGCGCACCGCGCCGCCTGCGCCGAGAATCAGCACGCGCTTGCCCGCCATCGGCTGCTGCAGATTCACTTCGATATCGCGCACGAGGCCGACACCATCGAAGTTTTCGGCGATGACGCGCCCGTTCTCGAACTTCATCGCGTTGACCGCGCCCGCGAGCGCCGCGCGTTCGCTGCGTTCATCGGCCATCGCGAAAGCCTGCAGCTTGAACGGCGCGGTGACGTTCATGCCCTTGCCGCCTTCAGCGATGAAGCATCTGACCGTATCCGCGAAGGCTTCCGCCGGATCGAGCGGCCCCTCGATCGCAACGTACGTCATGTCCTGCCCGGTTTCCTGCGCGAACGCGCCGTGGATCAGCGGCGACTTCGTGTGCCCGATCGGATTGCCGATCACCGCGTACTGGTCGCTCATCACGCGCTCCGTTTCGAGAACAGCACACCCTCGGTCTGCATCGCGTCGATCTCGGCCGCGCTGAAGCCCAGCGATTGCGCGACTTCGGCGTTGTGCTGACCGAGATCGGGCCCGACTTCACGAATCGACGTATCGCAGTCCGAGAAGCGGAACGGCAGATTCGGCAGCCGCAGCTTTCCGAAGCGCGGATGCTCCTGCTCGATCACCATGCCGCGCGCAATGATCTGCGGATCGGCGACGACTTCATCGATGCGCTGAACCTTGGCGCAAGGGACATCGACACTGTCGAGCAATGAAAGAACCTCGGCAACCGAGCGGCCCGCGACCCACGGCTTCACGACCGACAGGATGGCTTCCCGGTTCGCGTTGCGTCCGTTCAGGTTATGGAACCGCGCATCGGCGCCGAAACCGGCCGGGCCGCCGTGCTGCTCGATGAGCGTGGCGAAGCGCTTCCATGAATCATCGACTTGCGCGGCAATGACGAGATCGCCGTCGGCGGCGCGGAACACGCCGTACAACGTCGATGTCGGCATATCGTGACCGGTCTGTTCGGGAACGACGCCTTGCATCGTGTAGCACTGCACCGCGTATTCGTGCATCGATACCAGCGTGTCGTACAGCGCCATATCGATGTGCTGGCCGCGTCCGCTCTTCACGCGGCCGAGCAGCGCGGCGTTGATCGCGGCGACCGCGTGAATGCCGGTGTACATATCGCCGAGCGAGATGCGCATGAGCGGCGGCGGTTCGCCCGGATTGCCGATCATCTGCATGATGCCGCTCTTCGCTTCGGCGATGAGGCCGAAGCCCGCGCGATGCGCATCAGGACCGGTGTGTCCGTAGGCCGAGATCGAGCAATAGACGAGGCCCGGATTGCGTTCCGACAACGCGGCATAGCCGAGGCCGAGCTTGTCCAGCGCGCCGGGCCGATAGTTCTCGATGAACACGTCGGCGGAATCGCAAAGACGCTGCATGAACGCCTTGCCGCGCGGGTCCTTCATATCGACGCTCACGCCGCGCTTGCCCATGTTGAGCTGCAGGAAGTAGGCGCTTTGCTGGTCGTCGAGCACCGTGGCGTGCTGGCGCCCTGCGTCGCCGCTGCCGGGACGCTCGACCTTGATGACTTCCGCGCCGAGCGCGGCGAGGCATCGGCCAACGTATGGACCTGCGAGAAAGTGGCTGTAATCGACGACGCGAATTCCTTCGAGGGGACGAGCTTGCATCAGTTCGCTCCCGGTCGGCGCGGGATCATCAGACGATGCTCGCCACGTTGCACGACTTCACCGCTCTGATTAATCAACTCCGACGGCAGCACGACGATGCCCCAGTCCGGCTTGCTCTTGCTTGCACGCATCGCGCCGACGCGGAACTTCACATGCAGCACGTCATTGACCTTGATGGGCAGCAGAAAGTCCCACGTCCAGCCGAGCGACATGCCCGGCAGGAAACGATAGTCGCTCTGCGTCTTCAGGCCATCGGCGATCGACAATCCGAACAGACCGTGCGCCACGATCGAGCCGAAATGACTCGCGTTGGCATAGTCCTCGTCGACATGCACCGGCGTGTGATCGCCCGTGAGATCGGCGTAGGCCAGGATGCGTTCTTTCGTGACCGTATAAGTCGGGCTCACGCACACGTCGCCTTCCTGCGCGTCGTCCCAGTATCTATCGATGATGGTGCTCATGCTCACGCCTCCGCGCGTGGATTGATTGCCAGCGCCTGTGCGACGCACGTGGCCGGTCTGGCCTGAATGAGTTCGACGGCGAGCCCGTCGGGCAGACGCAGCCAGTTGCGCCCTTGCGGCATTGCTGTGACGTCGAACGCCTGCGCGGCAGCGATAGCAGCTTCGAGGTCTTCGCACATCACGCCGAGATGCGCGAGCCGGCCTTCGGGGCCTTCGAAACGCGGCTCGCTGATGAATTGCAGACCGCCCATCGTCCAATATTGGCGCGGCGCGTCGAGCGTGCCGTCGACTTCGCGCAGGGTCATGCCGAGCACTTCTTCGAAGAAGCGGATATGCCAGTGGATGTCTTTCACCCAGATCGCGACGTGCTCCAGATAGGCTTTCGGCGCGCTCATGCCGCGGCTCCTTCCTTTTGACGATCCGTCATCGCGCGCTCGATGCCCTTGATGCACGCGACGAGCGTCGAGTTCACCGGCGTCGGCACACCGAGGCGTGCGCCCCAACGCACCACCGCGCCATTGATGAAGTCGACTTCGGTGACCGAAGATTTTTCGAGGCTTTGCAGCATCGAGGTCTTGAATTGTGCGGACAGTCCATCGGCGGCCATATTCCAGGCGTCTTCCGCATTCGTGATGGACAGCGTGACGCCGGCTGCTTTCGCTGCGGCCATCGCTTCTTCGATGGCGGCAAGCGACGTCGCTTTCAGGATCGGCTCGTCGTAGAGTTGCCCGTAGGTGAGGCGCGTGATACCCGTGATAGCGCCCGTCGCCACGTTGATGAGCAGCTTGTCCCACATCGTGCCGAGAATGTTGTCGCTGACCGTGGTCGACAGACCGGCGCTGTTGAACGCCTCCGCGATGGCCTGCGCGCGGCTCGTGACCCGGCCGTCGAGCTCGCCGATGATCGTGAGCTTTCCGGTGACGCCGGACTGGATATGGCCGGGCGCACGCAGCACGCCGCCCACATATGTTTTCCCGGCGAGCACGCGCTCACGTCCGACGATTTCGCTCAACACGTCTTCGTGACCGAGGCCGTTCTGCAGGGAAAGCACGACCGTTTCCGGGCCGACGAGATCGAGCGCGCTGCGCATCGCCGAATCGGTGTGAAAAGACTTGACCAGCACGATCACGACATCGACCGGGCCGACTTCGGCCGGATTCATCGTCGCGCGGACTTTGACACGGCGCGTGCCGCGTTCGTCATCGACCTGAAGGCCGTCGCGGGACATGGCCTCGACGTGCGCGGCGAACCGGTCGACGAGCCACGTCTCGTGGCCCCCTTCGGTGAGAGCGGAACCGATGGCACAACCCAGCGCTCCGGCCCCCAGAAATGCGATCTTCATTGGCGTCTCCTTGGATGGAGACGAAGATACGGCTCTGAGCACATGCTGGCAATGCAATGGCTTTAATAGCCACATTGCATTTCGCAATACTGGGTGGACACACCGGATTTAACGTCCGGGCGACACTGCCTTGCTGATTTCCGTCAGGAGCTGACTTTGTTGATACGGCTTGCGAAGTCGCGGCAGGTCCGCTTCCGCCAACTCGGGCAACTCTGCATAGCCGGTCGCGAGTATGACGGGTAGTGCGGGTCGGAGCGCGCGCGCGGCGATGGCCAACTCGACGCCTGTCATTCGGGGCATCGAGAAATCGGTGAGAAGGACATCGACTCTCGTGCCGCTGCGCAGAATTTCGAGCGCGGCTTCTCCGGAGTTTGCCTCTATCACGACCTGTCCGAGGTCTTGCAGGAGATACGACGTGCTCGTCGCGATGAGCGGGTCATCGTCGACCACCAGTATGGTGGCCCGCATGCTGGGCGCGTCGGTCGAGGCGTCGTCCGGCAGATGCTCTCCGACTTCTGCGTGCGCAACCTTGTCGCCCGTTGCCGGCAGCCAGAGCGACGCGCACGTGCCCTTTCCGATCGTGCTCTCGAGACGCAGCGCCCCTTGAAGCTGGCGCGCCAGGCCGTGGATCATCGAGAGGCCGAGTCCGGTTCCCTTGCCGACCTCCTTCGTGGTGAAGAACGGTTCGGTGGCCTTGGCGAGCGTCGCGGCGTCCATGCCCGTGCCGTTGTCGCTCACTGTCACCCGAACATAGTCGCCCTCGGCCAGTTCGCCGTCACCTGACGAACGCGCGGTATCGACATTGATATTGATCGTTCCGCCATCGGGCAACGCGTCGCGCGCGTTGACGACGAGGTTCAGGATGGCGAGCTCGACCTGATTTGCATCGACCATCGTGTACGGGACGTCATCAACCGTGTCGATCGACAAATGGACCATCGAACTGATCGATCTTTCCAACAGGTCGGTCATGCCGTACACCAGCGCGGACATCTGGACCGGTTCGACCTTGAGCACCTGCTGCCGGGCGAAGGCGAGCAGCCGTTGCGTCAGCGCGGCCCCGCGCTGTGCGCCCCTGAGCGCGCCTTCCACCAGACGCCCGACGCGCTCCTGCGGCGGCACGTCCTTTCGCACGAGTTCCAGATTCGCCATGATGGCCATCAGGAGATTGTTGAAGTCGTGCGCGATGCCGCCCGTCAACTGGCCGATCATCTCGAGTTTCTGGACCTGTCGCAGCAGCTTTTCCGTATGTTCGCGCTGGCTGATTTCGTCGAGCACCGTTTGATGGGCGTGCTCGAGTTGCGCCGTGCGCTCCAGCACTTTGACTTCGAGCGATTCATTGATCCGCCGTAGCTGATCTTCGGATGTCTTGCGCGAGGTGATGTCCGACGATACGCCGACGAGCTGCGAGATGTGATTCTGCTCGTCGCGGACGATACGCGCCCTGATATCCACCCAATGCACCGTTCCGTTCGGCCAGACATTGCGGTATTCGATGGCATAGTCGCAACCGCTTTCGATGCTGTGCCTCACGGCCTCCTGCATGCGCGCCCGGTCGTCCGGATGAACGCTCGCCCGAAGCTCCTCATACGTGAAGCTGTCATGCTCGCCGCGGCCGAAGATCGCCTTGCAGGTCGTCGATGCAGCCAGCGTCGATGTGGTCAGATCCAGGTTCCACGAGCCGAGTTGTCCTGCGGTCAGCGCCGTGCGCAGACGCGCCTCGCCTTCGTGCAGCTCGCGAATCCTGGCCCGTGCCTCGAACTGGCGACGCCGGCCACGCACGGCAGTCTCGACCACGCTCACGAATGTCGTCGGGTGAAAAGGCCGCTCGATGAAGGTGACATTGCCGAGCGCCTGCGTCAGCCGTTCAGCCATGGGCCTTCGGTCGGCGCCGCCCGTGCGCCGCGTCAGGATGACGAACGGAAGGTCCGACCAGGGCGGTTGCGCCGACACCCATTCGGCCAGCACCGCAAGGTCCACTCCGTTCAGTGCTTCATCGGCGACGATCACGCAACACACATCGTCTTTCAGTTTCGCACGGAGCTGCCGAACGTCCGCGCAGGCAGCCGATTCGATGCGGGTCGCTTCCAGAAGCGCTTGCGCGACGGCAAAATCACGGCCCGAAGGCGTGAGAAGGAGGACCGGGCATGGATCGGTGCCAGACATCGGTGCTCAGCCTTCGTTCGATGAAAGTAGCGGCGACGAATTGCCGACGAACGTGGGCACACCGCGCAGCACGCCCTGGAATTCTTCCAGCGGCGCTCCGAGCACGAGCCCGGTAGAACCGATGCGGAACTCGCGAATCGATTCCTCGTGGGGTCCCGTGCGCTTCTTGATGACCGAGACGGCGCGCCGGACGCGCCCGAGCGCCTCGAAGTAGCGAAGCAGAATGACCGTGTCGGCGAGATAGGTCACGTCGACCGGCGCTTTCATGTCGCCGACCAGGCCGTGCTGTGCGACGGTGAGAAACGTGTTTGCGCCCTGCCGGTTCAGATACTGCAACAACTCATGCACATGCAGCACCAGCGCGTTCTCTTCGGGCATGGCGGCCTGGTAGCCGTTCAGGCTGTCGATGACGACCGTCTTCGCGCGCGCATGGTCAACGCTCGTGCGAACGCGATGAGCGAACTCACCCGGAGACAGCTCGGCGGCGTCGACCTGTTCGATATGCAGGCTGCCTGAGTCTCTCATCGCTTCAAGGTCGATGCCCATGATGCGAACGCGATCGAACAGCAGCCCGAGTTCCTCGTCGAACACGAAGAGCGCCGCCTTCTCGCCGCGCCTGACGGCGGCGACGACGAACTGGAGCGCGAACAGGCTCTTTCCGGTACCTGCGGGTCCGAGAATGAGCGTGCTCGATCCCTGTTCGACACCACCGCCCAGCAGTGCGTCCAGTTCGGCCACGTCGCTCGTCATCTGAGTGCGGTCGAAGCTCGTGCGATGCTCGCCGGCAACGAGCCTTGGAAATACCGACACGCCGCCGCGCCGAATGGCGAAATCGTGATATCCGCCGCGAAATTGCTGACCGCGATACTTGAGCACCTTCAGCCGACGTCGCTCCGCCCCATATTGCGGCGACAACTCTTCGAGCTTGATGACGCCATGCGCGACGCTATGGACCGTCTTGTCGGCGGCCTCGGAGGTCAGGTCATCCAGCAGCAGCACGGTCGCATCGCGACCCGCGAAGTAATGCTTGAATGCGAGAATCTGCCGACGGTAGCGCAGAGAACTTTGCGCGAGCAAACGGATTTCGGAAAGACTGTCGATGACGACCCGCTTTGGCCTGACGCGCTCGAACTCACCGAGAATCATCTGCGTCGTTTCACCCAGTTCGAGGTCCGACGAATAGAGGAGCGTCTGTTGCTGATCGGCGTCGAGCAGGCTTTCAGACGGGCTCACTTCGAAGATATTGATCTCTTTGCCAAGGCCCCAGCCGTGCGACAAGGCGCCGTTGCGCAATTCCGACGCCGTTTCCGAGAGCGTGAAATACAAACACGGCTCACCTAGCTTTGCACCGGCGATCAGAAAGCTGAGTGCAATCGTTGTTTTGCCTGTGCCGGGACTTCCTTCGAGCAGGAATACATTGCCCCGGCTCAAGCCGCCGACAAGAATGTCATCGAGTCCGGATACGCCCGTGCGGGCATATTGAGTCGTTACGGCATCAGCGTCCATCGAGCGCTCCGAGTTGCTTCATTGCCAAATGAGAAAGCCGGTACTTTGGAATATGGGGAAGCGCATCAGCCAGCGATACGCGAGCCTGACGAAGATCATGCGCGCATTGCAGTTCCAGCCAGAACATTGCCGAAATTCCGCACAGCGCTTCCAGCCGGACAGCCATTTCTGGCGTGATGCCCGCTCGCGCGTCGAAGATACGGTGTAGCGTCTGACGAGACACGCCCAGATCCCGCGCCGCCTGACTCACCGAGAGGTCGAGGCGCGGGAGCACGAAATCGCGGAGAAGCCCTCCGGGATGGTGCGCCTTGCGAAGTTGCCGGGATACCTGAACGGGAGGCGCAGCGATCATGTGAGGTTCATCCTTCGGCCTGGGTGTAACCTGTTTCGTGACAGTGCCAAGCTTATCATGAAGCCGGAACGGGACGCTTTCGGTCGATGACCATCACGGCGCATCGCGAGGCGCGCGGCCCACACGTAATCCAAGCGCATCGAAGTAGATGTCGAATGACCGCTGAACCAATCCGGCGATCAACCGCGCAATGCCCCGGTAGTCGTTGCTCACGCAAGCATCGTCCAGCGAGTCGCAATACGCTGCGCGATCCTCGTTCCGGATAAGGGCCGGGGGATAACCCGATCTCATCAACTCGACATTCAGAAGCAGCCGTCCTGTCCTGCCGTTTCCATCCATGAACGGATGGATTCTCACAAACCGCGTATGGAGTTCCGCCGCGCGCGCGACAGGATGCAAGTTCCCTGCCCTCGCGTGCCACTCGACGAGCGCAGCCAGTTCGGCCGGCAGGTCCAGAAAATCCGGCGGCGTCGTGCGCGCGCCGGCGATCGCCACGTTCACATGCCGATAGCGACAGGCTTCCTCACCAACCTCGCCCTTTATAACGACGTTGTGGATGTTCCGCATTTGCCACGCCGACAGTGGCTCGTTCTTCGCAACGATCTCTTCGAGGTAAGTCATCGCATCGCGACGGCCTATAGCCTCGCAGTGCTGCGGCAGAGACTTGCCGCCCATCGTCATCTCGTCGAGCACGATCCGGGTCTCGCACAGCGGGAGCGTGTGCCGCTCGACCGCATTCGCATCGGGCATCCATTCCAGCCTCAGCCTTTTCTGCAACGAAGCCAGGGCCGGAGGTGAAAGCGGACGCACCGCGTCCAGTTTCGCCTTGTCGGCATCGAGCGCTGCCAGTGTTCGTTGCAGAGACGAGTCCATCGCTCTCCGATCCCATCCGAGTCGCGCTGCACGACTGACTGATCCAGATCAACCAGCCGCTTTTCTGTGCGTGAGAGACTCGATCTCACATGTCCAATCAGCGAACCGTTCACTTCGGAGACCGCAATGAACGACACGACAGAACACACCGCGATTCATATCATCGCACTGGATCACCAACGGCTTTCCGCCGTCACGAGGGCCATGCTCGACTTCGTCCGTGCGCTCTCCGAAGGCGGTCCCGCGCCCGATCCGATCGTGTTTCGCGCAATGCTGTACTACATCCGAGAATATCCGGATCAACTCCATCATCCACTGGAAGATCTATATCTCTTCGCCACATTGCAACATCGCACTCACGAGTTTGATGATGTACTCGACAAGCTGCAAGGCGAGCACATCGAAGGCGATAAGCGCCTGCGCGATCTCGAGCATGCGCTCACGCGCTTCGAACTAAAGGGAAACGTGGCGTTGCCGGGCCTGAGATCATCGATGGAAAAATACGTCGCTTTCTGCGCGAATCACCGACGAATCGAAGACACCGTGATCCTGCCTGCCGCCGAGCGCTTTCTGTCCGAGCGCGACTGGGCGCAGATCGATGCCGCATTCGCACATTACTGGGATCCGTTCAGCGAAGCCACGTTCGAAGGCGAAAGTCTCGACAACCTGTATCGGCTGATCGCCAATGCCGTGCCGGCGCTGGGCACCATAAAGCAGCACGCATGAAGCATCGAGCGTGCTGCTAGCTTCCTGATCGCCTGACGATCCATTATTCCTTCACAGCCCCGGCATGATCGGATAGGGAATCGTGTGATCGACCACGCGCTTCACGCCGGGAATGCTTTCCGACGCGATCCGCATCGCATCGAGCTGATCGCCGGACCACACCGTGCCCCACAGATGCACGATGCCATCGCGAACGACGATATCGCGTCCGGGGAACGCCCAGCCACGCCCCGCGAGATCGCCCATCAGCATGGCGCGGATTTCGGCATCGCTTGCGAGCGCATCCGGCGCGGACTCGACCACGAGCGACGATGCCAGCGCCTGCACCAGATTCGACCGGCTGACGATGCCGACGAGCCGCCCGTCGCGCAGCACCGGCACGCGCTTGATGTGATGGCTTTCGAGCACCGCGGCGATCTCGGCGAGCGACGTGTCCTCGTTCACGCAGACAGGATCGCGAGTCATGATCTCGCCGACCGTGCGCGCATGCGACTTGATGTAGTCGGCCGCGCCGCCGTCGGAAAGAATGTCGAGCCACCACGCGCGACGATTCGCCCGCTTCTCGGTGCCGATCTCTTCGCGACGAAGCAGATCGCCCTCGCTGATGACGCCGACGACATGCCCGTCCGTGTCGACGACCGGCGCCGCGCTGATACGGTGCTGCACGAGCAGGCGCGCCAGTTCATGAATCGTCGTTTCGGGCGTCACGGAAACGACGCTGGAAGTCATTACGTCACGTGCTTGCATCACATACTCCGGATGGTTGAAATGTTGATCGCGGTCGTCTGCTCCGGACTCGCCGGAGCACGGCTTCACTTTACGGACGTTCGCCATTTTTTCGATTGACCTGAGTCAAACGCCGCGAATTGGCCGCCCTGCGCTAATGTCGCAGCGCGCATGACGGATTTTTTTCCTGCGACTAAACTGGGACGCACAAAAAGGCGGCGGCGCTTCGAAGCCAGCCGCATGACAGAAACGTTGCCAGTCCTGCCACCGGAGAAACCCGATGCGCACGCCAAGCGGACCGTCCGGACATCCCGCCGACGCACCGCCCCTGCAATCCGACGCGCATTTCCGCCTTCTCGTCGAATCCGTCGAGGACTACGCGATCTTCCTGCTGGACGCGCACGGCCATGTCGCGACATGGAACAACGGCGCGCGGCGCATCAAGGGCTATGACGCGCAGGACATCATCGGCCGGCATTTTTCCGTCTTCTATCCGCCGGAAGACATCGCTGCGGGCAAGCCGCAAAAGGAACTGGCGGCTGCGGCCAGCGCGGGCCGTGTCGAGGATGAAGGCTGGCGCGTTCGCCGCGATTCGACGCGTTTCTGGGCCAACGTCGTCATCACCGCGCTGCGCGACGCAAAGGGCGATCTGATCGGCTTCGCGAAGGTCACGCGCGACATGACCGACCGCCTGCGCCTCGCCGAACTGCAGCATGCGCAGGAATTGTCCGCGCACGTGCAGACGGCGCTGGAAAACGAGCGCGCATCGATCGCGCGGGAGTTGCACGACGATCTCGGTCAGCAGCTCGCCGCGCTCAAGATGCAGGTCGCCGATCTCGATTCGAACGCCGCCGCCGACGGCTTCGCGCGCCACGCGCTGACGCAGACGCACGCGATAGCGACGCAGATCGACACGGTCATCGCGTCGGTCCGGCGTATCGCGGCGGGGCTGCGTCCCCCGGTGCTCGACGATCTCGGCCTCTTCGCCGCAATCGACTGGCTCGTCAGCGATTTTCGCCGCCGGTACGGTATCCGCATCGATCTCGACATCGCGGGCGAGGAGGTCGAATTCGGCGCGGCCGCGTCCACATCGATATTCCGTGTCGCGCAGGAAGCGCTCACCAACATCGTGCGGCACGCGCACGCGAGCGAAGTGCGTATCGCCATCGCGTGCACGGCGGGGCGCTGCACGTTGTCCATCGAAGACGACGGGCGCGGCGCAAGCCTGGACCAGCCGCGCGCGGCCAACGCGTTCGGTCTGCTCGGCATGGGCGAGCGCGTGCGGCAACTGGGCGGCGTCATCGCGTTTCGCAGTGCACCGGGCGACGGCTTTCGCATCGACGTCGACATGCCGCTCGACGGGCTCGTCGAACGCACATCGGGTTGATCTGAGTCAACGGCGTCCGAAGCGGATTGCCGCATCGTCTATCAACGCTGTCCGGCCAAAGGGGTCCGCCATGTATAGCCGCATACTCGCGCCGATCGACGGCAGCGTGACGTCCGCGCATGCCTTCGACGAGGCGCTGAAGATCGCTCGCGCCGGCAACGCGGTTCTGCAGGCGCTCTATGTCGTCGATCTCCATCCGGTCGCCTATGACGCCACCGCCGCGTTCTATCCCGACATACGCCGCACGCTGCTCGAAGAAGGCCGCCGCCTGACCTCGGAAGCGGTCCAGCGCATGGCGCGCGAGGGCGTATCCGGCGCGCCGCGCATCGCCGAGCTTTCGCTGACGGGCGACGACATCGCCGCGTGCATCGCGCAGTGCGCGGAGGATTTCGGCGCCGGACTCGTGGTGATGGGCACGCATGGGCGTCGCGGCTTGCGGCGGCTCGTGCTGGGCAGCGTCGCCGAGGGCTTCATGCGGATCGCGCGCTGTCCGGTCCTGCTCGTGCCGGGACGCGAGGCCGAGGAGCGCGCGCTGGAAGCGCCGCAGGCGGCGAACACGCCTGCCGACTGAGCGCCCGCCGCATGCCGCCATGATCCCCGACGAAAGCGCGGCGGCAAGTCACCTCGCAGCGCAGCGCCGCGCGCTCACGCATGCGACGCTCGCAGCGGCGCTGCTTTTCGCGCTGTGGTGGGCCGGCATGTCCTACCTTTTTTCCGTCTGCACGCTTCACGCGTCCATGACAGGCCTGCTGATCGCGGGCGGCGCCGCGTTCGCGATGCCGCTCGCAGCGCTCGTCTTCATGCTGTCGAGACAAGGCGCCGTGCCCGCGGCGCAGTTTCGCAAGCAGGCCGTCATGAGCCAGGCGCGGCTCGACGGCATCATCCGCGCGACGACGGAAGCCGTCATCACGATCGACGCCGCGCAGCGCATCGTCATGTTCAATCCGATGGCCGAGCGCATCTTCCGTTGCGCGGCGCACGACGCCATCGGCGCGCCGCTCGCGCGCTTCATTCCCGAGCGCTATCGCGCGGCGCACGCGGAGCAAGTGCAGCGCTTCGGCGAGACGGGCGTCTCGGACCGCCGGATGGGCGGCCGGCAGCGCGCGCTGTACGGCCTGCGCGCGGATGGGGAGGAGTTTCCGGTGGAAGCATCCATTTCACGGATCGACGACATCGACGGCAAGCTCTTTACGGTCATCCTGCGCGACGTCACCGAGCGCGTGCAGGCCGATGCGGCGCTGCGGCAATCGCGCGAGGAATTGCGCGCGCTCTCGGCCAATCTCCAGCAGGTGCGCGAAGAGGAGAAAAGCCGCATAGCGCGCGAGCTGCACGAAGACCTCGGGCAGACGCTTTCCGCGCTCAAAATGGACGTGTCCGCGCTGGAAACGCGGCTCGCGGCCCGCGTTCCGCTCGACGACGTCATCGCCGCGCAGTTGCTGCGCATGCGCCATGTCATCGACCGCAATATCGCGTCGATGCGGCGCATCGCGGCGCGCCAGCGGCCCGTCATGCTCGATGACCTCGGCCTCATCGCCGCGATCGACTGGCTCGTCGACGATTTCGTGCAGCATCACGGTATCGGCGTCACGCACGATGTCGACATCGGCGAGCTGGCGTTCAACGCGGACGCGGCGACCGCGGTTTTCCGTATCATCGAGGAGGCGCTCTCGAATGTCGCCCGTCACGCGCAGGCGAGCCGCGTCGAACTTTCGCTCGACGCGAACGACACGAACTGCGTGCTGCGGATCGCGGACGACGGCGTCGGCGCGTCGGCGTTGCCGGCGGGGAACGGCAAGTCGTTCGGTCTCATCGGCGTGCGCGAGCGCGCGAATGCGCTCGGCGGCCGCTTTTTCGTCGATTCGATGCCGGAAAACGGCTTCGTCCTCACTGTCGTCCTGCCGCGCGAGGCGGTGCGGGCAAAGGAATCGCAACCATGACGACGAAAGTGCTGATCGCCGACGACCACGCGCTCGTGCGCGACGGCCTGCGCCATATTCTCGCCAATGCGACCGGCTTCGACGTGGCCGGCGAAGCGTGCGACGGCCCGGGCACGCTCGCCCTCGCCCGCTCGACCGATGCCGACGTGCTCGTGCTCGACCTCACGATGCCGGGCCGCAGCGGACTCGAACTGCTCAGGCAGATCAGGGAAGAGAAGCCCGCGTTGCGCATCCTCGTGCTCACCATGCACGCGGAGCATCAGTACGCGACGCGCGCGTTCAAGGCGGGCGCCGCCGGCTATCTGACGAAGGAAAGCGCGAGCGCCGAGCTGGTCGCCGCGGTCAGTAAGGTCGCGGCGGGCGGCGTCTACGTGAGCCTCGCGATGGCCGAGCGTTTCGCGCAAAGCCTGACCGAGCCCGCGGATGCGCTGCCGCATCAGCGCCTGTCCGACCGCGAGTTCGAAGTGTTGCGGCGGCTGTGCGCGGGCGAGACCATCAACGATATCGGCGAGGCGCTGTGCGTGAGCGCGAAAACCATCAGCACGTACAAGGCGCGCGTGCTGGAAAAGATGCAGATGCCGCACGAAGCCGCGCTCGTGCGCTATGCCGTGCGCCACAAGCTCTTCGACGACGAGCACGGCGACGCCTGAAGCGCGCGCCTGTCAGGATTTCCCTACATGCCTTCGCCAATCCTTACCCGAGTTTCCACCCGCGCCGACATATTTTCGAGACAGCGTGGCGAATAATCGGCGTACGGATCGCCGCGCCGCGTATCGGCCTTCGTTGCAACCGGGTTACTCGCGCGCACCGGATTTCTGGAGGCACAAGCATGTCGTTTGCAAGCGAAGGAAATGTCGTCCTCATGGCCCCCGAAGCCGCCCGTGCCGACATAAAGCCGCGCAGCACGCGCTGTTCGACCTGCTCGATGCAGCGCGTCTGCATGCCGGCCGACCTTTCCACCGATGACTACGCGCGCCTCGATGCGCTCATCTGCTCGACGCGCACCGTGCGGCGCGGCGAGACGCTGTATCGCTGCGGCGATGCGTTCCAGAGCGTCTATGCCGTGCGCAGCGGCTCTTTCAAGACGGTCGTCATGCACCGCGACGGACACGAACAGGTCACGGGCTTTCAGCTCGCCGGCGACGCGCTCGGACTCGATGGCATCAGCGCCGATCGTCACGGCAGCGATGCGATCGCGCTGGAAGACAGCGTCGTCTGCATCATTCCGTTCGATCTGCTCGAAGTGCTGTGCCGCGAAGTGCGAGCGATCCAGCATCACGTGCATCGGCTGATGAGTAGTGAAATCGTCCGCGAATCGAGTCTCGTGATGCTGCTCGGCACGATGACGGCCGAGCAGCGCGTGGCGGCGTTTCTGCTGAACCTCTCGACGCGCATGAAAGCGCGCGGCTACTCGCCGTCGCAATTCGTCCTGCGCATGACGCGCGAGGAAATCGGCAGCTATCTCGGGCTCAAGATCGAAACCGTGAGCCGCATGTTCTCCCGGCTGCACAAGCTCGGCGTGGTCGATGCGCGCGGCAAGGAAGTACGCATCGTCGATCAGGCCGCGCTCGAAAGCGTGTGAATCATGCCGGCGCGCCACGTTGCGACGCGGCGCGCATGAGCAGCACGGCGCACGTCGAGTGCCGCAGAAACGCTTCGGCGACGCTGCCGAGCACGAGGCGCGGCAATCCTCCCCGGCCGCGCGTGCCCATCACGACGAGATCGGCGTCCATGCGTTGCGCACAGCGCTGCAATGCGTCGGCGATCGTATCGTCGGGCGTGCGCGTTTCGTCCAGTTCCGACTCGCATTCGATGCCGGCCGCGCGCAGCCGCTCCTGCGCGGCGTCCAGCACGCGTCTCGCCGCGTCCCGCACCTGCGACCGATAGTTCACCGGATAAGACGCCAGCGCCGATGCCTCCAGAACGTGCACGAGGCGCACGCGCGTATCCGGCGATGCGCCGATGCGCAGCACTTCTTCGAGCGCCCGTTGCGACGATTCGCTGCCGTCGAGCGCCACCAGGATGTTTCTATACATGATGATTTCGGCCCGCGCGCGACGCGCTCAAACCGCCCATTCGAGATTTTCGATACGCGCGAGCTTGCGCTCGATGCGCTCCACGAACGTGTCCATGATACGGCGCTGATCCTTCGCGCCGCGCGCCGCGGTGATCGCGCAGCGCGCGACCGGCTGCTTGCCCGCGAGCGTCGCCATTTCGCGGAAGGCGGTCGCGTCGCCACGCATGTGCTGCGTGCAAAGAAAGGCCACGTGCGGCAGCCTGCGCCGGTTCGCGCTGAGCCACGAGCGCACCGGCGCGCTGACGCTGCCCGCCCAGACCGGCGTGCCGATCACGACGATCTCATAACTCGCGACATCGCGCTGCAGCGGATTCACGGCCACCTCGCGTGCGAAGAGCGTATCGATCATCGCGCGCACGCAGCCCGTCGCGCCGGAGCGATCGACCGGCTCCGTGATCGCTTCGAAATCGGCGTTCAGGCGCACGGCCAGTTCCGCCGCCGCGGCGTGCGTCGTGCCGCCGCGCGAGTAGCAGACCACCAGCACTTTCGACATATTCTGCTCCCTCACGCCATCTCGATGATGACCTTCAGCGCGCCCGATTCGGCCGCCTTGCCGAAGGTGTCGTATGCATCGAGCACACGGTCCAGCTTGAAACGATGCGTGATGAGCTGCATCGGTTTCAGACGGCCCGCGCGCACGGTCTTGAGCAGCATCGGCGTGCTGACCGTATCGACGAGCCGCGTCGTGATGGTGATGTTGCGGTCCCACAGCGTCTCGAGATGCAGATCGGCCTTGACGCCATGCACGCCCACGTTCGCGATGGTCCCGCCCGCCGCGACGATCGACTGGCACAGCTCGAACGACTCGGGCACGCCGACCGCTTCCACCGCGCAATCTACGCCCGCGCCATCGGTCAGGCGCAGCGTTTCGGTCGCCGGGTCCGTCTGCGCGATATCGATGCACGCGCTCGCGCCGAAAGTGCGCGCCACGTCGAGACGGCGTCGGTCGCGATCGATCATGATGATCTGCGCCGGCGCGTAGAACTGCGCCGTGAGCAAAGCCGCGAGACCGATCGGCCCCGCGCCGACGATCGCGACCGTGCTGCCCGGCTGCACACGCCCGTTGAGCACGCCGCATTCGAAGCCCGTAGGCAGGATGTCCGACAGCATGACGAGCGCTTCTTCCTCGACGCCCGGCGGCACGCGATAGAGACTCGTATCCGCATGCGGGATGCGCGCGTACTCGGCCTGCGTGCCGTCGATCCTATTGCCGAGTATCCAGCCGCCTGTCGCGCAGTGCGAATACATGCCGCGCCGGCAGGCCTCGCATTTGCCGCACGACGAGATGCACGAGATCAGCACGCGATCGCCCGGCCGGAACACAGCCACCGCCGCGCCCACCTGCTCGACCACGCCGACGCCTTCGTGTCCCAGCACGCGTCCCGCTTCGCAACTCGGCACGTCGCCTTTGAGAATGTGCAGATCGGTGCCGCAGATGGTCGTGTGCGTGACGCGCACGATCGCATCGGTGGCGGCGGCGAGCGTCGGCGCGGGACGCTCGTCGAGCGATTTCTTTCCCGGTCCGTGATAGACGAGTGCTTTCATCTTCGAGCTCCTTTCTCGCGTGCATGGAATGAGTCGGACGCGCCCACTTTAGTCTCGCGAACGCCGCGGCGATTGATCTGAGTCAAGCGCCTTGCGTGGCCATGTTTTTAAACTCAGTGTCGTTCGAACCATCGACGCAAGGAGTCGTGCGATGAGCTACAAGACGATTCTCGTGCACCTCGACACCAGCGTGCGCGCTCACCCCCGGCTGGAAACGGCGCTGCAACTGGCCCGGCGCTTCGATGCCCATGTGATCGGTCTCTTCGCCGTCTTCGAGCCGAATCCACACGCATTCACGATCATGGCGGGCACGGCCGAGTATTACCTCGAACACGCGGCCATGCGTCGCGAGCAGCGCGGGGCCATCGAGCGGATCTTTCGTGCGGAGCTGACGCGTGCGGGCGTTTCGGGGGAATGGATCGAGACGCCGGAACGCCCGGGATTTTTCGTGCCGCGTCATGCAGGCGGCGCGGATCTCGTGATCGCGGGGCAGAGCGATCCGACCGATCCCGAGTCATACGTGGGCGAGCATTTTCCGGAGACGCTCATCATGTCGTCGGGGCGTCCGGTGTTGCTCATCCCGTACGCGGGCCTTTTTGCCGACGTGGGCAAGCGGCCGATGATCGCGTGGGACGGCAGCCGCGAAGCCTCGCGCGCGCTTCACGATGCCTTGCCGCTGCTGAAAGCCGCGGAGCGTGTGAGCATCGTCAGTATCGATGAGGCGCGACACGACCTGGCCGCCGAGCGCGTTAGCGGCGCGGAGATCGCGGCAGGCCTCGCGCGGCACGGGGTGAACGCGGACGTGTTCGCGAGCGTGAGCGCGCCCGATGCATCGGCGGGCGAGTTGCTGCTCTCACGCGCCGCCGATCTCGAAGCGGACCTCGTCGTGATGGGCGGCTATGGGCACGCGCGCTGGCAGGAACTCGTGCTCGGTGGCGCGACGCAGACCTTCCTTGCGTCGATGACCGTTCCGGTGCTGATGTCGCATTGAAAGCGAAGCTGCGCTATATCAGCGCGATGCATACTGCCGCAAGCCCGCGATGCTTTCTTCGAGTTCCGCCTGCAGCCGCGCCATCAGCTCGGCGGCGGGCAGCTCACGCGCGAGCGCAGCCGCTTGTCCCGCCCATTGCGCGCCGTAACCGAATTCGTCCTTTGCCTTGGCCGCCGCGTGCAGCGACTTGCCTGCATCGTAAGTGACCGGATAAGCGGGAATCGCGGGCGCTTCCGCGTTGCGGCCCAGTTCCGTGAACTTGTTGACGAGGCTGCGCGCCTCGCGCCCCGATATCGCCGACGTGAACGTCGTGCGCTTTGCCGCGTCGCTCAGAATGGCGCGACGATAACCCGCATCGATCGATGTCTCCGTGCACGGCACGAACGCCGTGCCGAGCTGCGCCGCCTGCGCACCGAGCGCGAGCACGGCCGCGATGCCCGCGCCGTCCATGATGCCGCCCGACGCGATTACCGGCACGTCGAACTTGCTGGCGAGAAGGCGCGTGAGCGCGAAGGTGCCGAGGTTGTCGTCGTCGGCTTGCGGGTCGAAGATGCCGCGATGCCCGCCCGCTTCGATGCCTTGCGCGACGATCGCATCCATGCCCGCGGCCGCGACCTGCTCCGCTTCACGAACATTGGTCGCGGATGCGATCAGCTTGATGCCGGCGCCGCGCAACGCATCGATATACGCCTTCGACGGCAAGCCGAAGTGAAAGCTCACGACAGCCGGCTTCTCTTCGACGAAGACCTTGAGCATCGCTTCATCGACGACGAAGCTCGTATAGATTTCGCTCAGCTTGTCGGGCGGCGTCGCGCCGTATTGCGCGAAGACGGGCGCGAGCCATTCGGTCCATGCCTTCTCAACGGCGGCATCGGCTTTCGCCGGCGCATGACAGAACACGTTGATGTTGAACGGCTTGTCCGTCAGCGCGCGCGTTTCGCGGATTACCTTGCGCGCGCCTTCGGCGTTCATCGCGCCGACGCCGAGCGAGCCGAGCCCGCCCGCATTCGATACGGCCGCCGCGAGCGCGGGCGTGCTCACACCGGCCATCGGCGCCTGAATGATCGGCGTATCGATGCCGAGCAGTGTTAACAATGCGTTCTTGCTCATGAATGTGCGTCCTTTGAACGTTGCCTGAGTTGCACATGAAGTTGCACATGAGTCAGCGCGCGACGAGCTTCTCGACGATGAAGTCCACGAAAGCCCGCACGCGCGACGACAAATGCCTGCCATGCGGATACAGCAGGATAAAGGGCCTGCTGCATCCGCCGAAGTCGCGCAGCACTTCGGTCAGCGTGCCCGCGCGCAAATCCTCTTCGACCGTGAAGCGGTAGATCTGAAAGAGGCCCGCGCCATTGCGTGCGAGCGGAATGCCTGCGAGTGCATCGCCGGACGTGCCGTAGCTGGCGTGCATGGTCATTTCCGTAGGCTCGCCGTTCTGCATGAAAAGCCACGGCACGGGACGTCCCGTGCTCGGCATCTCGAACTGGATGCACTCGTGTTCGAGCATGTCCTCGATCGTCTTCGGCACGCCCGCACGCTTCAGATAGCCGGGCGACGCCACCACGACGAGTTCCGCGTCTTCCAGCTTGCGCGCGATGAGACCGGAGTCGCGCGGCGCGCGTCCGCGTATCGCGAGATCGAAGCCTTCGTCGGCGAAGTCGATATTGCGATTGCTCAGATGCGCTTCGACGGTGACGTCGGGATAACGCGCGCGGAATTCCGCGAGCAGAGGCAGCACGCGATAGTGGCCGTAAGGCGTCGGCATGCTGATGCGCAGCACACCCTTCGGACTCGTCTGCTGGCCGGTGGCTTCGCGCTCCGCTTCCGCAAGACGATTGAGTGCGTCGCGGCATTGCTCGAAGTAGCGGCGGCCCGCATCGGTCAGGCGAATCTGGCGTGTCGTGCGCACGAACAGCCGCACGTCGAGACGCTTCTCCAACCGCGCGACGGAGCGGCTCACCGCGGCGGGCGTCACGCTCGCCGCGGTGGCCGCGAGCGTGAAACTGCCGAGCTCGGCCGCGAGGCAGAAGAGCTCGATGCTGCCGAGAAGGAGATCGTCGAATTGCCGCTGCATGTCGATTGGCTTCGCGTCGTTTTCGCTGCATCTTCCCCGCTTGCCGCCGCACGGTCAACCGACACGATTTCAATTGAGTTGTGACGCGCGGGAACAGATCGGTCGTCGGCATACGCAAAAACAATCGCCCGCTTCTTCCGGCAAGGAAAAAGCGGGCGATCTTCACACGCATCGAAAGGCGTTACTTCGCCGTCGGCATGGCGAACTCGGCACCCTTCTCCGTGCTTTCGGGCCAGCGCTGCATGATCGACTTCTGCTTCGTGTAGAAGCGCACGCCTTCTTCGCCGTATGCGTGCATGTCGCCGAAGAGACTGCGCTTCCAGCCGCCGAAGCCGTGCCATGCCATCGGCACTGGAATCGGCACATTGATGCCGACCATGCCCACTTCGATGCGACGTCCGAACTCGCGTGCGATATGGCCATCACGCGTGTAGCACGCGACGCCATTGCCGAACTCGTGCTCGTTGACGAGTTCGACGGCTTCGCTGAAGTCTTTCACGCGCACGCACGCGAGCACCGGTCCGAAAATCTCTTCCTTGTAGATGCGCATGTCGGGCGTGACGTGATCGAACAGCGTGCCGCCCGTGAAGAAGCCGTCTTCGTGGCCCGGCACCTTGTAGCCGCGCCCGTCGACGACGAGCTTCGCGCCTTCATCGACGCCCATCGCGATATAACCTTCGATGCGCTCGAGTGCCTGACGCGTGACGATCGGGCCCATTTCCGCATCGGCTTCCATGCCGTTTTTGATCTTGAGCGCCTTGGCGCGCTCGGCAAGCTTCGGCACGATCTTGTCGGCGACATCGCCCACCAGCACCGCGACGGAAATCGCCATGCAGCGCTCGCCCGCGGAACCGTAGCCCGCGCCGATCAACGCATCGACGGCCTGATCGAGATCCGCATCGGGCATCACGACCATGTGATTCTTCGCGCCGCCGAGCGCCTGTACGCGCTTGCCGTGCTTCGCGCCGGTTTCGTAGATGTAGTTCGCGATCGGCGTGGAGCCGACGAAGCTGATCGCCTTCACTTGCGGATGCGTGAGCAGTGCATCGACGACGACCTTATCGCCCTGCACGACGTTGAAGATGCCATCGGGCAAACCGGCCTGCTTCAGCAGATCGGCCATGAAGAGCGACGCCGACGGATCGCGTTCGCTCGGCTTCAGGATGAACGCGTTGCCCGACGCGATCGCGACCGGGAACATCCAGCACGGCACCATGCACGGGAAATTGAACGGCGTGATGCCCGCGACGACGCCGAGCGGCTGGCGCAGCGTCCAGTTGTCGATGCCGGTGGAAACCTGATCGGTGTAATCGCCCTTCAGCAATTGCGGAATGCCGCACGCGAATTCGATCACGTCGATGCCGCGCGACACTTCGCCCTGCGCATCCGAAAACACCTTGCCGTGCTCGGCAGTGATGATCGCGGCGAGCTCGTCGCGATGCTTGTTCATCAGTTCGAGGAACTTCAGCATGACGCGCGCGCGGCGGATCGGCGGCGTGTCGCGCCATGCGGGGAACGCGGCCTTTGCGCTCGCGACGGCGGCATCGACATCGGCGGCTTCGCCGAGCACGAGCTTGCGCGGACGCTCGCCCGTCGCGGGATTGAACACCGGCTGCGTTCGCGTGGACGAGCCGTGCGTGCGCTCGCCGTGAATGTGGTGAACGACGTCGGCGGTGTCGTTGAAGGCTGCGGTCATGCTCGTCTCCTGATGAGTGTCTTGGCAATGACTGCAGTGTATGAATCCGCGGGCCCCTTGCAAAGACGCTAAGATTGAACTCATTGTTCGCAACCACAAACAATCCGCCGATGGACGAGCAAAAGATCGAAGCACTCTGGACCCACTTGCACTGGCTGACCGTGCTCGCGGAACAAGGCAGCTACACGGCGGCGGCGGCGCGGCTGAACGTGTCGAAAGCGGCGATGAGCCAGCGCATCGCCGAACTGGAGCGCGCGGCGGGCGTGCCGCTCGTCACGCGCACGACGCGCAGCGTGCGCTTCACGGAAGCGGGCCGCAGGCTCGTCGACGATACGCGCGACCAGTACGAGCGCATCGCGTCGAGTTTCCTGAGCGTGAAGGAAATGGCGGGCGTCGCGCGCGGCCTGATCCGCATCACCGCGCCGATGGCCTTTTCGCGCCAGCAGCTCGTGCCGCGCATGTCGGGGTTTCTGCACGCGCATCCGGAAGTGCGCGTGCAGCTGGAAGCATCGGACAAACTGAGCTCGATCGCGAGCGAAGGTTTCGATCTCGCGGTGCGGCACAGCGCGCAGGTGCCGGATACGCACGTCGCGTGGAAGCTGTGCGACACGCATTCGGTGATCGTCGCGACGCGCCCGTATCTGAAGCGGCGCGGCACGCCCGCGACACCGAACGATCTCGTCACGCACGATTGCCTCGTCTATCCGCGTCCGCAGGCGTCGAGTATCTGGTCGTTCGAGAGAAAGGGCGGGCGCAAGAGTTCCGCCGGGCCTCATACGCTGGCCGTGAACGGGCCGTTTGCGGCGAATAACAGCGAGGTCTTACGCGATGCCGCGCTCGACGATCTCGGCATCGCGCTGTTGCCGGATTTCACCGCGCAGGCCGCCGTGCAGGCGGGAAAGCTCGTGGTATTGCTGCCGGAATGGCGTCCGGTCGGCGCATTTGCCGATCAGCTTTTCGTGGTGCGGCCTTATGCGCCGCATGTGCCGCGCGCGGTCGCGCTATTCATCGGATATTTGCGCGAGACTTTTGCGGGAGGGTTTCCGCTTTGAATGGCCTTGCCAAAAAACGAAGCGCGCCCGCTATCTAGCGGGCGCGCTTCGTTAGACCCCTTGCTGCTTAGTGATGCGCGAACGTCGGGAACACGTCGCCTTGAACCGTGCGTGCGCCGGATTGCGCCGAACCGTCGGCTACGCCACCGAACGCGCTTTGCGCGGTGCCGTTTTGCGCAGCGATACGCGCTTCAGCGGCTTGTATGTCGGCGGGATACTTCGAGTCGCTGATGACGCCGGGGTTATAACCCGCCTTTTCCAGTTGCACGATTTCAGCGCGAACCTGCGCGCGCGTCACGGGCTGATTCGATTGCGCAAACGATGCGACCGGAGCGGCAAAAGCGAGAGCGACCGCTGCAATACCGATGAGCTTGTTCATGATTCTTTCCTCCATCTATAAGTTATCGAGTTGTCGCTCACGTTGCTTTGCTCGTTTGCGACCGTTGAGACAAGTTTAGGTATCGCTTGCTCTAGGGTAAATACCTAAACGACGAAATCACTTTTGGCGAAATTCGTACTAATGCGGGCATGCCGAACGAAAGCCAATGCCGTCCGAATCGCCTATAACCAAGAACAGCGCAGACGCTTCACGCGGTACACAGCACGAACGATCGTTTATTAAGGGGAATGACTTGAACCGAATCCTGGTGATCGGCGCGGGCTTCGCCGGTCTGTGGAGCGCGTTGTCGGCGGCGCGCAAGCTGGACGAACTCAATCGCACCGACGAAGCCGAAGTCGCCATCGTCAATCCGGCGCCGTTTCATAGCGTGCGCGTGCGCAATTACGAGCAGCCGCTCGATCCGACGCTCGTGCAGCTCGACACCGTGCTCGGTCCCGCGGGCGTGAAGCTGATTCAGGCGAAGGCGACGGCTATCGACAGCGCGAATCGCCGCGTGTCGATCGAACGCGAGAACGCGGCCGAATCGCTCGACTACGACCGGCTGATTCTCGCGGCGGGCAGCGTGCTCGTGCGCCCGCCGATTCCCGGCCTCGACCGTCATTCATTCGATGTCGATACCTACGCGGGCGCGTGCAAGCTACAGGCGCATCTGCTCACCTTGCCCGCCTTGACGGATACGCCAGGACGTTATACGGCAGTGGTCGTCGGCGCGGGACTGACGGGCATCGAGCTCGCGGCGGAGTTGCCCGCGCGTTTGCGCGAGATCGTCGGCGACGCGGACCGCGACAAGGTGCGCGTCGTGCTCGCGGATCGTTCGGCGAAAATCGGGCAATCGATGGGCGGCGCGCAGCCTGTCATCGAAGGCGCGCTGGAGTCGCTCGATGTCGAGACGCGGGCGGGCGTATCGCTCGAATCGCTCGATGAGCAGAGCGTGACGCTCACCGTCGGCGGGGCAAGCGAGCGCATCGAGGCCGCGACGGTCGTCTGGTGCGGCGGCATGCACGCGAACGCGCTCGCCGGTCAGTTGCCGATCACGCTCGATCCGCTCGGGCGCGTGCCCGTCGATGCATTCCTGCGCGCGGAAGGCGTGCCGGGCGTGTTCGCAGCGGGCGATTGCGCGCGCATTCTGATCGACGGGACGCGGCCTTCGGTGATGTCATGCCAGCATGGCCGGCCGATGGGACGTTACGCAGGCAACAACGCCGTCTGCGATCTCTTCGGGCTGGAGATGCTGCCGCTTTCGATCGACTGGTACACGACTATCTGCGATCTCGGGCCGTGGGGCGCGGTGTACACGGAAGGATGGGACAGGAAGCTCGTCACGCAAGGCGAGACGGCGAAGGCAACGAAGCGCACGATCAACGGCGAGCGCATCTATCCGCCGAAGAACGGTTCACGTGAAGATATTTTTCGGGCGGCGGCGCCCGTCGTGCAGACACCGCCGCCTACTAAACGCGCCGATTAGCGCGCATCGACAATGAAAGCTCAGACCTTCTTAACAGACGCGTCGTAGATTTCGTCGATCGACGTTTCGAGCGTCTTGTCGAACTCGCTGTCGCTCATCGGCTTCTTCAGCTCGTTGATGAGCGCGCGCGAGAAGCTCGCGATCATGCCGTGATTCTGCGCGAGCTTCTTGCACGCGTCGCTGCGCGTATAGCCGCCCGACAGCGCGACGACACGCACGACACGCGGATTCTCGATCAGCGGACGATAGAAATCCGCTTCGTCGGGGATGGTCAGCTTGATCATCACCTGGCTCGATTCCGGCAGCGCATCGAGGCCTTTCAGCAACTCGTCGCGCAGAATCTTTTCCGCGCCTTTCTTGTCCGGGCTCTTGATCGAGACTTCGGGTTCGAGAATCGGCACGAGACCGTGTTTGATGATCTGCGCGCCGACTTCGAACTGCTGCTTCGCCACCGCGGCGATGCCCTTCTCGTTCGCCTGCTGGATCACCGAGCGCATCTTCGTGCCGAAGACGCCGAGCTTCACGGCGCGCGCGAGCAGATCGTCGAGGCCGGGATTCGGCTTCATGATCTGCACGCCGTCGGCTTCGGCTTCGAGACCCTTGTCGACCTTCAGGAACGGCACGATGCCGCGGTCTTCCCAGAGAAACGTGGGAACCGGCTTGCCTTCCGCTTCGCCGTCCATCGTGCGCTCGAACAGAATCGCGCCGATGACTTTCTTGCCCGTGAACGAAGGCGCGGTCATGATGCGCACGCGCATTTCATGCATCAGCTTGAACATTTCGGCGTCGCCGTTATAGGCGTCGTCCGGAATTCCATATTGCCGCAGCGCGCCGGGCGTCGAACCGCCGCTCTGATCCAGAGCGGCAATGAAACCATCCTTCTCAGCCATCTGCGCGAGCATTTTTTCGTTAGCCACGAACATTTCCTCCTCGAAGTTCAATCACCGGACCTCCGCGTAAGCACGGTCCGGGCTTATGGTTCAGCCTCCTCAAGTGTAATGGTTTTGCCGGACGCTCAAGGCGTGCAAATCCGCCATTCGTGCGCAAATAGGGCGCGAAAGTTATGCCAACGCGGGCAAAAGCTCAGGAAGCGGCGGAATTGAGATCGCCCGCATTGCCGGACCGCCAGACGAAATTCAGGGCGCGGCGCATGAAAGAGGGCGTGCGTGCGAAGTCATCGGCTCGCGGTAGTTGCGCATGATCGTTCGATGATTCCGGCACCGCTTCGACGACGGGCATCGTCTCTTCTTGCGGGACTTCAGGCGCGGGAGGCGGCGCTAGCTTGTCGCGCGCATCGGCGCAGCGTCGATTGAGCACGCGGCGCATCTCGGGATCGTCGATGAGCGCCTGCGCGGTCGTCATGCCGCGCTCGAATTGCAGCGCATAGGCGACGTCGGTGAAGTCTTCGTAGCGGCCGCTATCGGCCAGCTCGAACGCCAGCTCTACGGTGCGGCGGCGTTTCCATGCATCGAGATCGTCGTGGCCGGTACTCACGGATATCCTCTTCTTCGCGATGAGGTGCGAAAGATGTTAGCCCGCGCCAAACGTTTTTCCGTTGTGAGGTCACAACAAGGCGATTAAAGTCGCTCAACAAATCGTACAAAAACCGCTTGCCTAAAGGACTCGATTCGCGATAGCCCGCGCTTGACAAGGCCCGTGCAAGCTCGTTATTTTCATTCACCCGCTCCTTAAGAATGGCGTGCGGCCGCCGACATCTTTCCTGTCTGCGCTGTGAAGCAGTCCCGACGTATTGGTGTTCGCTCCAACCGGAGCGCGATGTGCCTTTATCGGAGCCGCGTCATGATCCCGCTTTCAGGAAGTCCGGCACGCGTTGCCGCTCTCGCCCTCGCCTGCGCGCTCGCCGCGTCCACGTCCGCGTGCGGCGGCTCGGATTCCAACGATACCGCCGTGCCGGATTCCATCACCCAGGTCATGAAAAAGCCCATGTATCAGGGCTCGACGTGGGCGCTGCGCGTCGTCGACCTGAATTCGGGCGATGTCATCTACGACATGAATTCGAACGCGCAGGTGTACATCGCGTCGGTGCGCAAGGTGTTTTCCGTCGGCGCGGCGCTCGATCAGTACGGCGCCCAGCATCAGTTCCAGACGCCGGTGTATCGCTTGGGGACCGTCGATGCGAGCGGCACGCTCAACGGCAATCTCGTGCTCGTCGCGAGCGGCGATCTCGCGATGGGCGGCCGCACGAACCCCGACGGCACGCTCGCCTTCACCAACTTCGACCACAACGAGGCGAACAATCTCGGCAACGCGCAGATCACCGCGCCCGATCCGCTCGCGGGCTACGACTCGCTCGCGGCGCAAGTGGCGGCATCGGGCATCAAGAGGATCAACGGCGAAGTCGTGATCGACGACCGGCTTTTCCAGCCCTTCGATTTTCGCGGCGAGTTCGATCTGCGGCCGATCTTCGTCAACGACGATGTAGTCGATACGATCATCGGCCAGGGCAGCGCGGGCTCGCTGTCGCCGGTGGACTACCGGCCGAAGTCATCGGCGTTCACGGTGCAGTCCACGCTGATGACCGGTGCGGCGGGCACGGCCGCCAACATCACCGTCACGCCCGAGGAGCCTGCCTGCTTCGGCACGCTGCCGTGCGGCGGCGTGCTGGGCGGGTCGATTCCCGCGGATTACGTGCCGCCGATCGTTCCCAGCTTCCCGGTCATCCGCACGTTCCGCATCACGCAGCCGTCGAACTATGCGCGCACGGTGCTGATCGATGCACTCGCGCGTGCGGGCGTAACCGTCACCGCGAACGCCGTCGAAAGCAATCCGGTGCAACTGCTGCCTGCGAAGAACGCCTATTCCGCCGACACGCGCGTCGCGCAGCTCACGTCGCAACCGTGGGCGCAATACACGAAGTGGATTCTGAAGGTCAGCTATAACATCGGCGCGGACACGAGCCTGATGCTGTTCGGCGTCGCGAACAACGGCTCGACCACACTCGCTACGGCGCTCGCGGCGGAGAACGCGACGCTTTCGAGCTCGCCGTTCAACGTGCCGATGAACCAGACACATTTCATCGACGGCAGCGGCGGCGGCGAGACCACGGCGACGCCGCTCGCGGTCATCGCGATGTTGCGCGCGATGAGCGGCCGCGCGGCTTTCCCGGCCTACGTGGATTCGATGCCCTTCCTCGGCGTCGATGGCTCGCTCGCGAGCACGACGGACTTCGAAAGCGATCCGACGCTCGCGGGCGCGAAGGGCAAGGTGTACGCGAAGACGGGCACTTACGTTGCCGGCACGGAAAACGCGAACGGGCAACAGCAGATCACGCTGAAGGGACAGGCGCTCGCGGGTTATATCGACGCGAAGAGCGGCCGCAGGCTCGCGTTCGCGCTGGTCGTGAACAACGTGCCGATCGGCGACGTGCCCGACATCATCAACGTGTTCAACGACGAAGGCACGATTGCGGCGAACATCTGGAAGCTGCAATAACTGTGTTTGCGACTCACCACGCCCCGGCAAACGCCTGAACCGCGCGATTGAACGCGCCGGGGCTCGCGGCGTTCATCCCGTGCGATGCGCCCGCGATCGTCACGCGCTCCGCGAACTCGATCCACTCTTCGAGCTTCTCGACGTTGTTGCGGAACATGCGCGGGCTCTTCTGACCGTCGATCAGCAGCGTGCGGCACTTGATGTCGCGCGCCGCTTCACGTGTGTAGGCGGGCAGCGGATCGCGGAATTGCTTGGGCAACGTGAGCGCGTTGTCGAGCGCCATGCGGCGGAAACTCTCCGTGCTCTTGTTCCAGAAGCCCGGCATGCTGACCGAATCGACGAACATTTCGAGTCCGCGGTCGAATTCGCCTTGTTCGATCAGTTCCGCGACACGCGCGCGCAGCGCGTTGGTGGCGGGCGGCAGCGTTGCGGTGAGGGCCTGCTGGGGCGATTCCAACGGACCGCCCGGATCGGCGAGCGTCAACGTCTTCACGAGCCGCGGATATTCCCGCGCCAGATGGAACGCGATGCAGCCGCCGCGCGAATGCCCGACGAGATGCACCGGCGCGAGATCGAGCGATTCGATGAACTCGGCCATTTCTGCGACGTGCGCTTCCACGCTGAATTCGCCGCGCACGAACGCATCGACGGCGGGCCAGTAGTGCGACAGGCTCGGCGCAATGCAGCGGAACTGCTTCGCGAGCGGTAAAACCTGCGCGTTCCAGTAGCGGTAATCGCACAGCGATCCATGCACGAAGACGAGCGGCTCGCCCTCCCCACACTCGATAAACGGCACGGAAATGCCCGATGCCGTCGTGGCGAACGACGGTTCGGGTAAGCCTTGCACGGCAGTGAGGACGGAAAGATCAGTTCGCGCGTTCATGGGTCGCTCCTTTGATGCGACTATGCGCCGCGCCGAAGCAAAAGAAAAACGCATAATTTTGATAGAATCGTTCAGATTTTCTGATACCAAACGATCGGTCGCCATGAAAGCACTTGACCTCGATGTTCTTTCCATGATCGTCGCCGTCGCGGATACGGGCAATATCAGCCGCGCGGCGGAGCTCGTGCATCGCTCGCAATCGGCGGTGAGCATGCAGATCAAGACGCTGGAAGCCGCGCTGGGCAAGGCGCTGTTCGTGCGCAAGCCGCGCAGCGTGGTGCCGACGCAGGACGGCGAAGTGCTGCTCACCTACGCGCGCCGCATGATCGCGCTGCGCGACGAAGCGTGGGCGGCGGTCGTGCGGCCGGACGTGACCGGGCGCGTGGTCATCGGCGTGCCGGACGATTACGCGTCGTCGCTTTTTCCGCCGATCCTCAAGAAATTTTCCGCGACGTATCCGAAGGTCGAGATTCAGGTCGTCGGCCTGCCAAGCCTCGCGCTCGCGCCGATGGTGAAGGACGGCACCGTCGATCTCGTCTGCGCGACGCGCGTGAAAGGCCTGTCGGGCGAATTCCTGCGCCACGAGCCGATGGTCTGGGCCGCGGCGCCCGGCACCGAAATCTGGAAAGAGCGGCCCTTGCCGATCGCCGTGTTTCTGCCGGGCAGCGTCGCGCGCGAGAACGCGATCCGCAGCCTGGAACGCGCGCGGATCGGCTATCGCACGTCGTACGAAAGCCCGAGCCTGCTCGGTCTGCTGACGATGGCCGAAGCGGGTCTTGCCGTGACGCCGCTCGCGAAATGCGCGGTGCCGGCGCATTTCACGCTGCTCGGACCGGCGCAGGGCTTGCCCGATATCGGCACGCTCGAAGTGGTGCTGGCGCGCAGCGCGGCGTCGAAACGCCCGCCTTGCGACTTTCTCGCCGAGCGGATCATGGCCGAACTGCGGCGCTGATTTCCGCGCCGATTTCCGCTTCGATCGCGCGCATACGGCGTGCGGTCCACGCGCGTAGCATGCCGTTCGACGCGACCATCGGCAACGATGCCGCCATGATGCCGTACACGTCGTTGCGTCGAATCTTCGAGATGCGCTGCGGATCGAGCCACGCGTCGTTGCGCGCGAGCAGCACGAGCGTGTCGAGCCCGATCATGATCGGCCACAGGCACGCGAGCCGCAGCCGGATCGCCGTCGATGGAATGTGCAGCGTGTAATCGACGGCGTCCTGAAAGAGCCCGAGCGATGTGCGCAGCAATTCGCACAGCACGGGCCGCGCGCGCGCCGACGATTGCGGTTGCAGAAGATCCTGCGGCGTGAGGCCATGACGCGCGAGCATCGTTTCGGGCAGATAGCATCGGCCGATGCGCAGATCGCGCGCGCAATCGCGCAGCACGTTGGTCATTTGCAGCGCCTTGCCGAAGCGCACGCCGAGCGCGAACATCGTGTCGGGCGCGGCCTTCAACGTGCCCGGCATGTGCGCGTAGGTCATCTTCGTCCAGAATTCGCCGACGCAGCCCGCGACCAAATACGTATAACGATCGAGCTCGCCGAATTCCCGCAGCGCGACGATCTGCCCGGAAGTCTCGTCGGGGAACGTGCGCAGATCGAACTCCATGCCGGTGGTCAGCGTCGTGACGATATCGCGCACCGCGGCCTGATCGTCGCGGCTCAGTTGCGGCAGGATCGCCAGCGCTTCGCTCAGGCGTTCGAGCAGCGCGCGCTCGTCCGGCTGGGCCTGCTGACCCGCGACTTCGCCCGCGATACGCGCGAGCGCGCCGTCGTCGGAAGCGCCGTTCACTTGCTCACGCAGCGAAAGCAGCAGTTCCAGACGACGTTGCGGCGAAATCAGCGAGGTATCCGCGATCGTATCCGCCGCGCGTGCGAGCAGATAAGCGAGCCCGACGGGATCGCGCATCGCGGTCGGCAAAATGCGCAGCGTGAGATAAAACGACCGCGACACGCTCTTGAGAAGCGGGCCCAGAATGAAGGCCCGGGGCGAATTGTTCATGACTTGGATCGGATAGCTTCGGCCAGAAGCGCGATGATTGCGCGCCGCCGCATTGTATCCGTCCGCGTCACGCTCCGATTGACTAGCGCAAACCGTAGTCCAGCTTCGGATACCAGTCCGTGCCTCTTCCTTCTGGCGTCATGTCGAGCACCGTCCAGAGCGGCATCAGATCCGGCGCGCCGCGCGGATCTTCGCCAGGATCGGCAGTCGCGAAATCCATCTCGCCGCTCCAGAAATGACGGATCATGCCATCGCGCCGCGTGAACACGTTGAGCGCGGGTTCATCGCCGCCTTCCTTCGAGATCGCGTGGTAGTCGCGGCTGAAGCTGCCGTTCACATCCGAAAACAGCCGCAGGTCACGCCAGCCGCGTTCCTTCTTGAACGCGACGAGCCTCTCCAGCGGCGAACGCGCGATCACCGCGAGCGCCACGCGCTGCCCGATGTCGCGCGCCTCGCCTTCCCATGCCGATAGCAGCGATGTGCACATCGGACACGGGCGCTCGCGTTGCGGTCCGAACATGTAGCTGTAAGTGACGAGCGTGTCCTTGTCGCCGAAGAGCCCGGCGAAATCGACCGGTCCGCGCTCGCCTTCGAACCGATAGTCGCCCGTCACTTCGCCACCGGGCGGCAGCGCGCGACGCATCTGCGCCACGCGTTCGATATGCCGCCGCAACTCGATTTCCTCCGCCAGCAATTCGGTCCGCGCGCGCCGGTACTCGGCGCTCTCATTGGGGAACCGCATCGTGGCGCGTCGCGCGAGTTCGTTCGCGGGAACGTAGCTCATGGTCGATCTCCTTTGGCTGTAAGCGATTCAGTCGCGCTCCGGCGCGCCGAGAGGAAACAACTTGCGATACGGCCGCGCCTCGTCGACCGCCCGCGCGAACGAAGGCCGCGCGAGCAGACGCTTGCGATACGCGACGACATTCGGATACGCGTCGCCGATCCGATGCGTCCAGTCCGCATAGAAGAGAAACGGCGCGGCGCCGCAGTCGGCGAGACTGAAGGCGTCGCCCGCGGCCCATTCGCGCGTCGCCATCTTGCGATCGAGAAACGCATACGACGTGTCGAGCATCGCGCGGGCATCGGCGACGCCGCGTGCATCGCGCTCTTTCGGGTCGCGCATGGCGTCAAATATGATCTTCTGCTGCGGCGTCGACAGATAGTTATCGAAGAAGCGATCCATCCAGCGCGCTTCGAGCGCGACGCGCGGATCGTCGGGAACAAGCCGCACCGGGCCCGGATGATAAAGGCCCAGATATTCGATGATCACGGTGGACTCGATCACCGGCTTTCCGTCGTCGACGAGCACGGGGAAGCGCTTCATTGGCCAGATTTCGGTGAGTTCGTGCATCGATTGCGGCGTCTCGGGCGTGAGCGCGCGCCACTCGAACGGCGTGCCGTTCTCGTACAGCGCGACGAGAACCTTCTGGCAATAAGAGGAAAACGGGTGCGCATACAGTTGCAAGCTCATCTGACAGCCTCCGGTGGTCGAGCGGTTTCGGGATGACGCGACGCTTTGTGCTTCGATTCGCAGCGCCTTCACCGGAATGACGAATGGCAGAGGCGCGGATCGACAAGGAAAAGATAAATTTTGTTGTGCGGCGCAGCGTAAAGCATTCAATTTGCTAACGTGGACGATCCGGGGCAAGGATAAGCACGGTCAATTCCGTTCATGCCCCTCGAGGCTGACAAAAAATGATGCGCGAAAGCAAGATCGAGATCGTCATTGCGGACGATCGCCCCGTGGTTCTCTATGGGCTGCAAAGCTGGTTCGAATCACACGAGCGGATCCGCGTGACAGCGTGCGTCCGGAACACCCATCAACTAGTCGCGCGACTGAAGTCCGCCCGCTACGACCTGATCGTGTTGAGCGGCGGCATCGAAGGCTCCTGTGCTGACGATTTCGCGCCTCTGCGCGCGCTGCGTCAAGCATTTCCGGACACGCCGGTCATCGCCTTCACTGAAGCAACCGACTCGCGCACGCTCGCTCATATCCAGCGCGCCGGCGCAGCCGGACTCGTGAGCACGCGCGACGAAGCGCGCGTGTTCGAACGCGTGTGTGAGCGGGTATTGTGCGGCGCGCAGGGTGTCGCCTCGCCGCGGGTCGCAAGCTATTGCGATGAGGACGCGCGCGCCGACTCCTTCGACGTGTCACCCGATTATCGCGATGTGCGGCTGAGCGTGACCAGATTCATTGCGAGGGTTTGAGCGCGACGTTGTCGACGGACGGTCCTTTGGCGAACTCGAACTGACTCTTTCCCTTTGGAAATCCGACTTCGCGCCCGTCCTCGAAGCCCTTTTCGTAAGCGCGCTGATCGAGCGCTTTGAAAAGCGGTTCGAGCTCATCGACATGAGTGCGGAGCAGTTCCATCATCGGCTTCACGAGTGCAGCGCTTTCTTCGCTTGCTTTTGGACTGCCGACGAACTGCACCATCGCGCGTAGTGTTCTTGCTGTCTGCAGGCAATAGTCGCTCAGAGGCATCGAATGCGTGACCACCGCATGACCTTTCTCGTTGATTGCAACGCTTATTTTGGACTCCATTGTGTCTCTTCCTTTTTAGATATACGAGAGTCCAACTTTAGGAGCGTGCGGTCGTCCCCGCCCACTAGAGAAATCCGATTCAGGTGCGGCACGTCGGCATTTGCGGGCATATCCAGACATCATCGCGTGATGTGTTGGACTGAAGCCACCATTCCATTCTCTTTTGGCCGACCCTTCGTCATCTCATAGTGAAGCCTTCTGCGCAGAAACATCGCAAATTCAGTCGGTTAGGCGCGACCCCGCAGATACGATCCATCATTGGCGCGATCCGTGCATTTGATCCGTCACGGAGATGGCCGATGCCTTCTTGCTGAGTGCTCAAACGCAAATCATCGCTCTCCTCCGAAACGGCGAGTCATCCAGGGAGTCGCGATGAACATCAAACCCGTACTGTGCGCCGCCGCGCTCGCGGCGACTGCGAATCTCGGCCATGCCGAGTGGCGATATCCGCACGCCGACGCGGCGAACACCGGTTTCGCCAAGGTCGTCACAGCCCCGGCGACGAAGACCGTACGTGCCGCGACGATCGGCCCGCTCGCTTCAGGCGCGGGGCCGGTCGTCGGCCCCGACGGGACGGTCTATATCGGCAATCTAAACGGACAGGTGCTCGCGTTTCACGCCGATGGCTCGCCGGCCTGGAGCCGCCAGTTGCCTGCCGGACAATGGGTGACGTCCTCGCCCGTGGTCGGTGCGGACGGCTCCGTCTATGTGGTCGCGGAAACGCGCATGCTCGTTGTGGGTGAGACGAGTCTCTATCGCTACGAATCCACGCTGCACAAGTTCTCGGCAAGCGGCGGATGGCTGTATCAGGCGCCCTTCCCGCAGCGCTGGGGCGAGACCAAATACAGCAGTCGCGGCGATGCCAACGCGCCGCCTAACATATGGAGCAGCAACGGCGTCGAGGCGATCATCGTCCCGGCGGTCTATTCCACATCGGTCTATACCTCGCTACGCCTGATCGCGTTCGCCACCAGCGGCGCCGTGCTGGGCGATACGCTCGTCATGGAGCCCACGCCCGGCACCGTGTCGGGCGGCGCGAGCTGGCACGACCTGCTCGACCTGTTACCTCCCTGGGGATTCGACGTTCCGTCGGAGCCGCCGACGTGCACGAACTTCGCCGTATGCCTGCCCGACGATACGACGTGGCCGCTATCCAACGTCGCCATCTGGCAGAGCGACAAAGGCGAGACGCCGACCGTGATGGTTTCGGATGCGAGGCAGGATCTGGTCGGTTATACGTTCGATCCCGCGCAGGGATTCACCGAACGGTTTCGCGTGCATGACGCGAATCGCGTCGCCTCGTCGGGCCCGCTCGTCCTGCCCGATGGTCATACGGTCGTGGCCGCGAACGGCGAAAAATCGAACCGGCTCACGTTTGCCGGGCCGAACTTCACGCCTGTGGCCGATTCCACGGGCAATCTCGGCGTCGTCGCGGCCGTGCCGACTCGTCTGCCCGACGGCCGGTTGATCGCCGTCGAGCATAAAGGCGGGCTCGCAGGTTTCTCCGCGGGCAACGTGCTGAGCAACCATGTCGATCTGCCAGGCGAGTCGATCGTCGCGGCTGCCGCATCGTGCAACCTCGTGTACGTCGCGACCGCGGGCGCTTTGACCACGCTCGATATCGCGACATTGCAGCCCGTCGCGGCGCTGAAGTGGCATGGCGGCGGACGTTCGGCGCCGGTCATCAGTTCGACAGGCTACGTGTATGCGATGGCAGCGACCAGCAGCGACGCGACGAACTTCATGTTCGTCTTTCCGCCGCTCAACCCGCCGGCAACCAGTTTTCACGGCACCGCGTGCGACGCAAACACGAAGACATCGGGCGGCCTGGCAACGCGATAGAAGTGACATCGCGCTTGCTCAGCCGATGCTATCCGGGTTATCGGCAAAGCGCGATAACAATCGCTCCAGTCGTTCACGCTGTCGGGGAACCAGCCCCGGTGTCTCTTGCACTTCGATGACGCGGCTGCGCCAGTATGTGCGCCCGAACAAGGAATCGGCCCCTTCCCCCGCGAGAACTCGCTCGAGATGGTCGATCTCGCTGTCGACATTTCCGAGCGCGCAAACGCGTCCGCGCCCCGGTCTCAGGGAGGAGCTTTTCTTCATCTGCTCTCAGGTTCATCGCGTCCGCGAGGCGACGACCATCACCGCTGCCGCCGAACCTCACGCGAAGCATGTTCTAAATATGCGGCTAGCGTACATCAAAATTATGGCGTGACTGGAGAGGGTAAATGCGGATTCTCTGGAGTGGACGGTCGCAAAAGTCAGCGGTCTCACGCCGCGAGGAAGGTACTGTCTATGTCAATTCGCAAAACGTCTTTGCGTAGAGTTCAGCGCTCTGATCCGGGTTTCCGGTCGCTGCATGGAGCAAAGGCCGGGCATCCGTTTTCGCCACCGCTGATGATCATGTCGTCGACGCGACCCGTCACCGAGGCCGACCTCGAAGTCGGCGACCTCATCTACTACATGGCGGACGCGCCGGACATCAAGGTGATCGTGACGACGCTCGAAGGCGTGCGCAACGGCCCGCGCTTCGTCGCGGCGGCACTTCACGCGGCGAAGCGCGGCAAGCCGATCGTCGCGCTCAAGGTCGGCAAATCGGAGTATGGCGCGAAGGCCGCCCAATCGCATACCGCCGCGATCGCAGGCTCGGCCGAGATCAACAGCGCGGTGTTTCGCGAACTGGGGATCGTCGAAGCGGACGATATCGACGAGCTGATCGACGTTGCATCCCTGCTGTCGCGCGCCACGCCGACCGGCCGCGAGCGGCTCGCCGTGTACAGTTTTTCGGGCCGAACCGCCGCGCTCGCTTCCGACATGGTGGGCACTGCCAGCCTCGAGCTCGCCACCTTCACGGGTGACACGCTTTCGCAATTGCGCGCCGCCCTTCCCGACTACGCCGCGATCGATAATCCGGTCGACGTCACGGCGGAAGTGCTCGTCGATAGTTCGCTATCCTATACGACAATTGAAGGCCGCCGCGAGCGATACGAACACGGACATCGTGCTGGTGCCGATTCACTGTCGAGTACGGCAAGACTACAACGATGCTGGGCGAAAGCATGGTCCGCGTTCAGGCCGAAGTCGACACGCCGATCGTGCCGATATGGATGAGCGATCGCACCGGTGAGGGCCATCGCAAGATGATCGATGGCGGACTGATGCCCATGCGCGCGATCAGCAGCACCCTTCTGGCGATCAGGCGTTTCATGGAGCATGGCCGCTGGCGCGCGGGTTTCGACCCGAACTGGAGTCCGTCGTGTGCGGCGGGGGCCGCGCAGCAGACAGTGAATCTGTCGGAGGCAAAAACGAAAGCGCTCCTCGAAGAAGCCGGAATTACCGTGCCGCGCGGCGAAGTGGTGAGGAGCGCCAGCGAGGCCGCGCAGGCGTTCACACGCGTCGGCAACGGCAAAGCCGTCATGAAAATCTCCAGCGCGAAGATTTTGCACAAGACCGATATCGGCGGAGTACGCCTGAACGTCACCTCTGAAGCAGACGCCGCGGCCGCGTTTGCACGTTCGGCCTCGGAGGCGTCAGCATCGAGCTATTCAAGGACGTGAGTCGCCGCATGTTGCCCCTCAGCTCTGCCTCCGCGCGGCAGATGATCGCCGAAACGCGATGCTATGAGTTGCTCAAAGGTCATCGAGGGCAACCGGCTTGCGACATCGACGCGCTCGTCGACACACTGGTGAAGCTGAGCGAATTCGTCGGGCATCACGCTGCGCACATCGACGAGCCGGAGATCAATCCATTGGCCGTTCGTCCGCAGGGACAAGGCGTGGCAGCCCTCGACGCAATCTTGTCGTACCGGGGTTCGGATCTCTTCGCTGGATAACCGAGGCGGAATCAGCCGAACGGGCGGACTTTCGACAAACACGGGAAAAGTTTGAAAGTCCGCTAGTGGCCCGAGAGAATTTGATACTTTCGTAAGGCTACGCGGGGGTGCCTGTTCCGTTCAAGCGGAGACATCCGGCGCGCGTTGATCCGTCACTTGTCCACAACTTCCGAGAATAATCGTGTAAATGACGCGCCCAACTACCCGCTGTGTGCTTCATGTTGCACACGCACAACCTCAATGATGCGACCAACGACGTGGAGCTTTACGTCACTGCCGATCCCTGCGTGCGAGCGATTGGCCTCAGCAACTCGCTCGTCAGGATCGAGATGAATAGCGCGCCACCCGTACGATGACGCGCAAAAACGGTCTTGCGCCAACCGCTGCACCAATCTATCTCATGTCGATCTTCCCCGCCCCGCCGACCATGTTCTCCGTTTCACCCTGTCGTAAGGTTTACCCCGATTTAAACGCAAACCAACAAAAGGGACATTTTGACTGCAGCACGTAATCCATGTGAAACCCAATTGACGCCACCTTAAAGCGCCGCCTCTGCGACTGGCGTCGCGCACGCCGCAAAGGAGAGCGATTTGGTCCTGGAACTGGAGCGAGTCAGTGTCGTTTCTGGCGGGCAACCGTATTTGTACGGCGTGGATTTGCGCCTCGTCCCAGGCGCCATCAATGTGCTTCTCGGACCCACGCAGGCCGGTAAAACCACGCTGATGCGCGTGATGGCGGGTCTGGACAGGCCGAACGACGGCCGAGTGCTCGTCGACGGCCAGAACGTGACAGGCGTCAGCGTGCGCCAGCGTAATCTCGCGATGGTCTATCAGCAGTTCATCAACTACCCGGCGATGACGGTTTTCGAAAACATCGCCTCGCCCTTGCGCCTGCAAAAGACCGACCCTGCTGAAATCCGCCGGCGTGTGCGGGAAGTCGCAGCCAAACTGCATATCGATCATTTGCTGGAGCGGCGGCCAGGCGAACTGTCAGGCGGCCAACAGCAGCGGTGCGCCCTCGCGCGTGCACTCGTGAAGCGTACGTCGCTGGTGCTGCTCGACGAGCCGCTCGTCAATCTCGATTACAAACTGCGCGAGGAATTGCGCATGGAACTGGCTACGCTTTTCGCTGACGGCAACACCACCGTCGTCTACGCGACTACCGAGCCTCTCGAAGCGTTACTGCTGGGCGGCTATACGGCGATCGTCGATAAAGGCCAGGTTCTGCAGTTCGGTCCCACTCTCGATGTCTATAACGCGCCGGTCAACGTCGCGGCCGCGGCCGTTTTCAACGACCCTCCGATGAACATGCTGACGAGCGACTGCGGCAACGGCCGCGCGCGTCTGCCGATCGGCGTGGAGGTTCCGGTCCAGCACGGTCCTGCCGTGAACGGCGCATGCCGCATCGGCATCCGGCCGGGGCATCTGCGTCTTCAGGCGAAGGCCTCTCATGCAATCGCCGTTCCGTGCCGGCTCGAACTCGCTGAACTGAGTGGCTCCGAAACGTACCTGCACTTACGCACGCTGACCGGCGCGGTCAACCTGGTTGCGCAGTTGCAGGGCGTGCATCAGATCGAGCTCGGCACGCAGCTCGACGTTTTCATCGACCCTCGAGAACTGTTTGTGTTCGGCGCAGAGGCCCAACTGGTGTCCAGCCCGGAGGCGGCTCATGGCGTGCATCGAGTTTAGAAACCTCGCACACGCGTACAGACCGGGCCCCGCGACGGTCGACGACTACGCGCTTCAACCCATGAGCATGGTCTGGGATGACGGCGGCGCGTATGCTTTGCTCGGTCCATCGGGTTGCGGCAAGACCACGCTGCTGAATATCGTTTCGGGGCTCGTCAAGCCGTCGGAGGGAACGGTTTTGTTCGACGGGCGCGACGTGACGGCGCTCGGCGCACGTCAGCGCAACATCGCCCAGGTGTTCCAGTTCCCCGTGGTCTACGACACGATGACCGTGTTCGATAACCTCGCGTTTCCGCTGCGAAATCGCAAGTTGTCAGTCGCCGAAGTCACGAAGCGCGTGCACGAAGTCGCGGATATTCTCGATATGACGCGCGACCTGCCGCTCAAGGCGAGCAATCTGGCCGCCGACGCCAAGCAGAAGATCTCGCTTGGGCGCGGCCTCGTGCGCCGGGACGTCGCGGCGATCCTCTTTGACGAACCGCTGACTGTGATCGACCCCGCGATGAAGTGGATGCTGCGCCGCGAGTTGAAGAAGATCCACCAGCAACTCAAGCTCACGCTTATCTACGTGACGCACGATCAGGTAGAAGCGCTGACTTTCGCCGACGAAGTCGTGGTCATGACAAATGGCCGCGTCGTTCAGAAGGGGGGAGCCGATGCGCTTTTTCTGCGGCCGGATCACGCTTTCGTTGGCTACTTCATCGGCAGTCCGGGCATGAACCTTTGTCCGATCGAGCTCGACGCCGACGGCGCAAAAATCGGTTCGCAGCGCCTGCCGCTCGACGCCGGCACGCTTGCGACGCTACGGGGCGCGCATCAGCAGACAAACGGCGCGCTCAAACTGGGGATTCGCCCGGAGTTCGTCCGCCTCTCGCAGGAAGGAGGAGCCGGCGCGGTGGACGCGCGGGTGCTGCGCGCGCAGCAGCTCGGCAACTATCAACTGGTTACCTTGCAATGCGACGGCCATGTTTTCAATGCGAGGCTCGAACCGCATTTGCGGATTGTCGACGGACCTGCCTGGCTGCATCTCGTTGCGCCGGAAACCGTGTACTTCTGCAACGACGAAAGAATCGAAACGCGCATCTTCGAAGGGGCCGCGCGATGAACAAACCCGTCAATCAGAAGGCATGGTTGCTGGTCATTCCGGTGTTCATCTGCGTCGCGTTCTCCGCGATCCTGCCGTTGATGACAGTGGTCAACTATTCGGTGCAGGACATCATCGGCCCGACGCAGCATGTGTTCGTCGGTACAGAGTGGTTTCGCAACATCATGACCGATCCGGATTTGCGCGAAGCGCTCGGCAGACAGGTCATTTTCTCCGCGTGCGTTCTGCTGTTCGAGATTCCATTGGGCGTGGGACTCGCACTTTCGATGCCGGCTTCGGGATGGCGCGCATCGGCCACACTCATCGTGCTTGCCATGCCGTTGCTGATTCCGTGGAACGTGGTGGGCACGATCTGGCAGATCTTCGGGCGCCCGGATATCGGACTGCTCGGCTACTGGCTCAATCGTCTTGGCTTCGACTACAACTACACGGCGAGTCCCACTGCTGCATGGATCACCGTGCTGGTGATGGACATCTGGCACTGGACCCCGCTCGTCGCGCTGCTGTGCTATGCGGGCTTGCGCGCGATTCCGGACGCCTTCTATCAGGCCGCGGAAATAGACGGCGCAAGCCGCTTTGCGGTATTCCGCTACATCGAATTGCCGAAGATGCGCGGCGTGCTGATGATCGCCGTGCTGCTGCGCTTCATGGACAGCTTCATGATCTACACCGAGCCGTTCGTGCTGACAGGCGGCGGTCCCGGCGACTCCACGACATTCCTCAGTCAGTATCTGACTCAAAAAGCGGTCGGTCAGTTCGATCTTGGCCCGGCTGCGGCTTTCTCGCTGATCTATTTCCTGATCATTCTGCTGCTGTGCTTCATTCTCTACAACTGGATGAGCCGCGTGGGCAAAGGTGGACCGGCCGCGCAAGGAGACGACCATGCCGGATAAGCGCCGCTGGATGCGGACGTTGATGCTCGTCGTCTATATGCTGTTCGCGCTGATTCCGCTTTACTGGATGTTATCGATCTCCCTGCGCACGAACGAGGAAACCATGTCGACGTTCGCCACGCTGCCGCAGCACGTGACGTTCGAGAACTACAAGGTGATCTTCACTGATCCTTCGTGGTACTGGGGCTACATCAATTCGATCATCTACGTGCTGATGAACACGGTGATGTCGGTGCTGGTCGCGCTGCCTGCCGCGTACGCGTTCTCACGATATCGCTTTCTCGGCGACAAGCACATGTTCTTCTGGCTGCTCACCAACCGCATGACGCCGCCCGCCGTATTTTTGCTGCCGTTTTTCCAGCTCTATTCGAGTGTCGGTCTGACCGACACGTACATTGCCGTCGCACTTGCGCACATGCTGTTCAACGTGCCCCTTGCCGTGTGGATTCTCGAAGGCTTTATGTCGGGCGTCTCGCGAGAAATAGACGAAACCGCGTACATAGACGGTTATACGTTTCCCGCTTTCTTCGTGAAGATCTTCCTGCCGCTCATCAAGTCGGGAGTCGGCGTCACCGCTTTTTTCTGCTTCATGTTCAGCTGGGTCGAACTGCTGCTCGCGCGCACGCTGACTTCGGTCAACGCGAAACCTATCGCTGCCGTGATGACGCGGACCGTGTCCGCGGCCGGTATGGACTGGGGCGTGCTGTCGGCGGCGGGCGTGCTGACTATCGTTCCCGGCGCGCTGGTGATCTACTTCGTGCGCAACTACATCGCGAAGGGCTTCGCGATGGGGAGGGTGTGATGTTCACCTGGATGTACTGGACTCCTGAGGTGGCGATCTTCTTCGCCTGCATAGCCGTCATGCTGGGCGGCATGACGGTATGGGAACTGCGCTCGCCCACTCATGAACGCAAGGGCTTTCTGCCTATCGCGACGACTCGCGGTGATCGCCTGTTCATCGGCCTGTTGACTGCCGCGTATGTCAATCTCGCGTGGCTCGCAATCAGCGCCGAGGGCTCGAGTTCCTGGCCGGGTTTCACAGCCTCGGTGCTGGTCGTGCTCGCGATCATGTGGAAGGGCTAGAAAGCAAACGCATGCAATGAAGCCTGGCAACTGCCGGTTCCGCTGATGCCCCCAGCGGGCGCCGACAAAGTCGAAGGGGCACGGAAGACACAGGAGAAGACCATGCATCAGAGGAGACGGATCGTCGCGCTGGCATTGGCAAGCATCGTGTCAGGCGCCTTCGCGGATCAGGCTCGGGCGGGCACGCCTGAGGCGCAGAAATGGGTGGACAGCGAGTTTCAACCAAGCACGCTTTCGAAGCAGCAGCAGATGGACGAGATGAAATGGTTCATCGACACCGCGGCGAAACTCAAATCGCAAGGCGTCAAGGAGATTCATGTCGTGTCGGAAACCATCGACACGCATACCTACGAATCCAAAACGCTTGCCGCCGCGTTTAGTGAAATAACCGGCATTCAGGTGAAGCACGACATCATTCAGGAAGGTGACGTCGTCGAGAAATTGCAGACCTCGATGCAATCCGGGCAAAGCATTTACGACGGCTGGATCTCAGACTCGGACCTGATCGGCACGCACTATCGCTATGGCGTGATCGTTCCGCTATCCGATTACATGGCGGGCGAAGGTAAGGAATTTACCAACCCCGGTCTTGACCTGAAGGACTTTATCGGCACGAGTTTCACGACCGCGCCTGACAAAAAGCTCTATCAGCTTCCCGACCAACAGTTCGCGAATCTTTACTGGTTTCGCGCGGACTGGTTCGCACGCAAGGATCTTCAGGACAAGTTCAAGGCGAAATACGGCTACGATCTCGGCGTGCCGGTCAACTGGTCCGCGTATGAGGACATCGCCGAATTCTTTACGAACGATGTGAAAAACATCGACGGAGAGAAGGTCTACGGGCATATGGATTACGGCAAGAAAGACCCATCGCTCGGCTGGCGCTTCACGGATGCATGGCTTTCGATGGCGGGCGAAGCCGACAAAGGGATCCCGAACGGCATGCCCGTCGATGAATGGGGCATTCGCGTGACGCCTGACGGCTGTCATCCGGTAGGCGCGTCGGTGTCGCGCGGCGGCGGCACCAACAGCCCGGCAGCAGTCTACGCGACGACCAAATACATCGACTGGCTCAAGAAATACGCGCCGCCAGAAGCGTCGGGCATGACCTTCAGCGAGGCTGGCCCTGTGCCCGCGCAAGGCCGGATCGCGCAACAGGTGTTCTGGTACACCGCGTTCACGGCGTCGATGCTCAAGCCGGGCAACGTCACGAATGCGGACGGCACGCCGAAGTGGCGCATGGCGCCGTCCCCGCACGGCGCTTACTGGAAAGACGGCATGCAAAACGGATATCAGGACGTCGGCTCGTGGACGTTCTTCAAGTCGACGCCGCCGAATCAGCGGGCCGCCGCGTGGCTGTACGCGCAGTTCGTGACCTCGAAGAGCGTGTCGCTCAAGAAGTCGATTGTCGGTCTCACGTTCATTCGCGACTCCGACATTCATAGCGACTACTTCACCAAAAACGCGGACAAGTACGGCGGCTTGATCGAGTTCTATCGCAGCCCGGCGCGCGTCGCGTGGACGCCGACCGGCACCAACGTGCCCGACTATCCGAAGATGGCGCAGCTCTGGTGGAAGAACGTCGGCACCGCTGTCGCCGGTGAAAAAACTCCGCAGGCTGCAATGGACAACCTCGCGAAGGAAATGGACCAGGTGTTGTCCCGTTTGCAGCGGGCCGGGATGAAGGTTTGCGCGCCGGAGCTCAATGCGCAAAGCGATCCGTCCAAGTGGCTGTCCGACCAGCACGCGCCGTGGAAGCGGCTCGCCAACGAAAAACCGAAGGGCGAAACAGTGAAGTATGAGCAACTGCTGTCGGCCTGGAAGGCGGGCAAGGTGCGGTAACGTTTCTGACAGCGCTCCGCGCTCTTGGTAATGGGCGGCGCTTGATAGCGCCGCCTTTTTTATGCGTTGCTGGACGTTCGGCATGTAGCCGTAACCATCAAGGCGCTGATCGGCCGGTCGGGTTGTTCGCGTGCGATATCCGCCACGTCGGCATAGTCCGGGGCGATGTACACGTCCTCCATCCGGCCAGCACGCGGCTTTTTCCTCCGTGGATGCGCATGCTCGAAATGCGCAGAGACCGCGCGCCTTCCTCATATTGCAGCGTCCTCGCGAGATCGCGGTCCGCGGCGATCACGT
The DNA here is from genome assembly GCF_001544695.2 of Caballeronia arvi. GTDB lineage: Bacteria > Pseudomonadota > Gammaproteobacteria > Burkholderiales > Burkholderiaceae > Caballeronia > Caballeronia arvi. The sequence continues at coordinate 8,958 of NZ_FCOM02000044.1, read as the reverse complement.
CCGTCGATTGCACCAGCCGCAGCCCCGCGCCGAGTTTTGACGGGGAAATTACGGCGCGCTTACGCTTGCTCTGACAGGGTCCAACGTCGGGCATCGGCAGTTGACCAGCCGTTCGAATAGCGGGTGTGCGGGGCAAATGAACGGCTGCAAGTGGCCGACTGTACGCATCCAGTGTCTCATCTCGCAGTTCGCAATCCGGTCCCTCATCCACAGAAAATGAGTCGGCGAAGAAACTGGGCCCCTTCCCGGCTTCGCGGCAGAGCAGACAGCTTTCTAACCCCCATGCGCGCTCATTCGGGAGCGCGAGACGCCGGCGTCTGATCTCGGCACCGTTGGTCGCCCTTTTCCGCCAGATCCGAGAGGTGCTTCTGAAGCGCACCGAGGAAAACTTTCACCCGATTCGGCACGTATCGCCGGCTGGGAATGACCGCCCACACCGATAGTTCTTCCATCGCGGCGTCGTCCAGTTGAACCCGAACGAGCGAGTCGTCAGCCAACTGCCTGAAGACGTCCCAGTAGCTCAACATCGCGAGCCCGAGCCCTTGCGCAGCAGCCGTGCGTGCCGCCTCCACACTGCTCGTGGTGATGTACCCTTCGATGCGCCTGCGTATCAGCTTGCCGTCTACGACGAGCGGCCATCTTCCCACCGAATCAAGCTTGATACAGCGATGCTGGTCGAGTTCTGCCGCCGTCGCAGGCCGTCCGTACCTTTTTAGATACTCCGGCGAAGCGCAAATAAGGCGTGGATTCGGAGCAATCTTTCTGGCCACGAGTTCCGAATCTTCCAAGGGAGCAATGCGCAACGCGAGATCCAGCCCCTGCCCTACGATATCGACCTGGCGGTCTGACAGGTCGAGGTCGATACGAAGGTCCGGATTGGCGTTGAGCAGTTCCGGAAGCATCGGCAACACAACGGATTGTCCGAAGCCACTCGGTGCAGTGATACGCAACACGCCAGATGCAGTGCCCGACGAAGGGCTCAGTTCAGCGCGCGCGGCCGCTTCTGCATCCACCATCGCCCTCGCATACGCGACAAACACCTCGCCTTCTGCAGTCAAGGTCAGGGCGCGCGTGGTCCGATGAAAGAGGCGCACACCGAGGTCTTCTTCGAGCGCAGCGATGCGCCGGGACACCTGCATGGGCACCACGTTCAACTGACGCGCCGCCGCTGACAAGCTTCCTGCCGAGGCAACGGCCAGGAACGTCCGAACGTCGGGGAGGAACATGGTTTATATCCAAAAGTGTTACGGCGGCTTCACGCGCCGACCTCTGTTTCGTGCTGCTCGCGAGGCCTACCATGCAGTCACCTTCTTTACGAGACGAGCAGCGAAATGAACGACGCAATCTCTCCCCTCCTTTCCCCGTATAACCACAACGGCATCGCAGTACGCAACCGCATCGCCGTCGCGCCAATGACGCGTATCACGGCTACGGAATACGGACACCCGACCCAAACCATGTTCGACTACTACAAGCGCTTCGCAAAGGGTGGCTTCGGGCTGGTAACGACCGAAGGCATTTACATCGACAAGGCGTTCTCGCAAGGATACCGGTTTCAACCAGGCCTGGCCGACGACGTGCAGGCCAAAGCATGGTCGACGTTCAATCGCGAGATGCAGGCATATGGAACCCCTGTGTTCGCGCAACTCATGCATGCCGGGGCATTGAGTCAAGGCAACGTGTATCGAAGCCATACCGTGGGACCGTCGGCCGTCCGCCCCAAGGGCGAACAGATGAAGTTCTACTTCGGACAGGGGCTCTATGCCGAGCCAAAACCGATGACGAACGCCGAGATCGACGAGGCCCTCCAAGGCTTCGTCGACGCAGCGCGACGTGCTGTGAATATCGCCGGCTTTAAGGGCGTGGAAATTCACGGCGCGAACGGATATCTCCTCGACCAGTTCTTGACGGCGGGCACTAATCGCCGGACTGACCGTTGGGGCGGCGACACCAAGGCTCGTGTGCAGTTGCTCGCCGATGTTGTGAAGGCTGTCAGGCTCAACATTGGAGATGCCGTGCCCGTAGGCATCCGAATCTCACAAGGCAAGGTCAACGATTTCGATTCGAAGTGGTCGGGTGGCGAGGCGGATGCCGAGGTGATCTTTGGCACACTTGCCGATGCAGGCATCGACTTCCTTCACGTCACGGAGTTCGAGGCCTGGCAGCCAGCATTCGAAGGCTCGCGTGATAGCCTTGTATCACTGGCACGCCGTTATGCGCCCAAGGTGACGCTCATCGCAAACGGCGGCTTGCACACGGCTGAGCGCATCAAAAACGCACTGGCTTCCGGGGCGGATCTGGTGACAGTCGGTCGCGGCGCGCTGGCGAATCCCGACCTGCCCAAACTGCTCGAAAGCCAACGCGAACCCCGCATATTCGACAGTTCGATCCTTCACCCGATCGCCAGCATCAAGCCCGAAGAACTCGCGATGCAAACCGTCGCCTGAGCGTGACATCCGCGCTTGCTCGGCATCTGGCCGTATGTTTTTCTCCCAAGCCGCCGAGCAATTCCGCCTTTTCACCGGAATTGCGCCGGACCAGCAGCGAATAAGAAAGCACATGCGACTGTTGACTGGAAGGTAAACCGTTCGCTCACTTGTATGGATGCCTCATCCAAAGCGTGCCGCTCAACCAACTGTTCGATCAGCTTGAGCCCAGAGTTCGTCAATGACAGTTGCATCACGTCTCACAAACCAGCCAACTCGCTCAGGCGTGAATGAAAATGTGGCCGAACGCGTCCGCTGGTCCGCCTTTCGGACTGTCGCCTCGTGACAGAGCCCGTCCGCTGCTGTCACTTCTAGCCGGGTCTGATATGAGTCGTTCAGCGGACGCTTCCTGCACGCCTTCGGCGATAGCTGATATTGCCGGCAATGCAACTGCCAAGACGGTTATCAAAGTTTTCAAATGGTTCATCTCGACAGACCTTCTCAAGGAAGCGCGTTGTGGAGGTGCACGCATTCCTTTCAACGCCTATGCCCGGGCGGTCCTGTTCTGGATTCGAAGGAGGCGTCAGCGGGCACGGGCTCTCGGACTGACCGCCGATCCAGCTACTGCCACTCTCTCAACACGACCGTAGCGGGCGAGCGGGCGTCTGATTTTCTTGTCTGCAGACCGAGCAAACAGAGCAACGACACCGCTGCAAGCGCACTGTAGAAAACTGCCAGCGGCCACCACTGGCCGGGCCAGGCATGGGCGAGCACCGTTCCGATGAGCGGGGTCAGGCCTCCCGCCAGCGCGGCACACGACTGATACGACAGCGAGATGGCCGAGTAGCGGTAGCGCACATCAAAGGCATCGGTCATCAGTCCGGCCATCACCGCGTACGAGCCCGACATGCAGATCACGGCAATCGCAATTCCGACCACGATGGCGAGGGGCTTGCCCGTCGATACCAGGATGAACATCGGATACGGGGAAAGCATGGCCAAGCCCGCGGCCCACGCGAGGAACTTTCTTGCTCCGACACGCTGTGCGAGCCAGCCCGAGAAGAGCTGGTTGAAGAAATGGACGAAAGCGACGATGAAGAGACAGTCGAGCATGAGCGCACGGCTGATTCCAAGCGTTTCAGTCGTGAAGCTCAGCATGAAGGTGTTGCAGAACCATGCGCCCGCGACACCGATCACATTCGCGCCAAGGCAGAGGAGCACCGTACCCCACGCATTGTTCAGCACGTCAACGATGGGAAGACGCGCGGGTTTAGCGCGCTCGGCGGCCGCAGCGAATTCGGGCGACTCAGAGACGCCGGAGCGGATGAAGATGCCGACAATCAGCAGGACCGCGCTGAGCAGAAACGGGATGCGCCAACCCCAGTCCATCAACTGTTCTTTCGGCATATGCCCGATCGTACGGAACGCGAGCAGCGCGAGAATCAGACCGGCCGGGCTGCCCAGTTGCGCGAATGACGCCAGGAACGTGCGCTTCGCCTTAGGCGCATGTTCGCCCGCCATCAGGACTGCGCCACCCCATTCGCCGCCAATCGCAATGCCCTGCGCCACCCGCAACAGTACAAGCAGCACGGGAGCAAGCGCACCGGCTGAAGCATAGGTGGGAAGGAAACCAATACCCACCGTGCCGATGCCCATGATAGCGAGCGTCGCGACTAGCGCCTTCTTTCTACCAATTCGGTCGCCCAGATGACCGAAGACCAGTCCGCCAAATGGTCGTGCGAAGAACCCTACTGCAAAGGTGCCGAACGAAGCGAGCGTACTGTAGAACGGGTCGCCCTGAGGGAAGAACAGCTTGCCAAATACAAGCGCCGAAGCCGTCGCGTAGATATAGAAGTCGTACCATTCAATGGTGGTGCCGACAAAGGCGGCGAAAGCGGCGCGACCGGGCTGGCGCGTCGGACTTCCTTGCACGGTGGTTTGCATCGATTGTCTCCTGAAGATTTCCGGTCTGGGTCGCCGGTTCGGTTCGAATGCCTGGTTATTGCTGGACGTCAGCCTTTCAATACTCCGGCCTCGAATAGGCGCTGTTGTGTCGCATCGTCGATTCCGAGCTCATCGAGCACCGCGCGTGTGTCTCCACCCAGCGCAGGCGGCGCAGTGCGATAGGTGGCCGGCGTCCGGGACAACTTGATCGGCGTACCGGTGCCGCGATATGCGCCGATTTCGACAATCAGCTCGCGGTGAAGCGTGTGCGGGTGATTGGCTACGGCATCGACGGTATGGACCGGGCCACATGGCACACCACCACGAATCAGTTCCGTCGCGAGCGACTCGCAATCGAGCGATTGCATCAAGCCTTCCAGCACCTCTTTGAGCTCGCCACGATGAGCGCAGCGGCTCTTGTTGTCGACAAAGCGCGCGTCTTGTGCGAGCTCCGGCGCATTCAGGTAGCTGACCAGCTTCGCGAATTGACGGTCGTTGCCGACCGCAAGGAAGATAGGAGCGGTCGCGGTTCGATAGCTGTCGTAAGGCGTGATATTCGGATGGGCGTTGCCGCTACGCTGTGGTGTGCGCCCGTTGCCGAAATAGTTCGGCAGATGCGGATGGAGAAGCGAGATTCCGCTGTCGTACAGCGCGATATCGAGCGACTGACCGCGGCCGCTCTTCTCCCGCTCAGCAAGAGCGAGAAGAATACCGGCCAGCGCATTGAGCCCCGTCACCATATCGACGACCGGCAGGCCGACGCGCAGCGCAGGCCCGTCGGACTCGCCGTTCACGCTCATCAACCCTGCCATCGCCTGAATTGCTGCATCGTAACCGGGCAGCCCACCGAGCGGACCATCGGGCCCGAAACCCGAAATCGCACAATGAATCAGCTTCGGGAATCGCTTGGAGAGCCGGGCATAATCCATCCCCCAACGTTCAAGCGTTCCGGGCTTGAAATTCTCGACGAGTACATCCGCGCCTTCGAGCAGTTGCCAGAGGATGTTGCGGCCTTCTTCGCAAGACAGGTCGACGCAAATGCCCTGCTTGTTGCGATTGACGCCCACGAAGTACGATGCGGTCTCGCCGACAAACGGCGGGCCCCAGCCGCGGGTTTCATCGCCGCCGGGCGGTTCGAGCTTGATGACTTGCGCACCATGGTCCGCCAACGCCTGTGTGCAGTATGGGCCGCCGAGCACGCGGCTCAAATCGATGACGCGAAGGCCCTGAAGTGCGCCTGTAACCCGATTTGCACTCATCGCACGGTCTCCATGCTCACGGGCTTGAGCGACATTGCTTCCTCGAGCGTCATCGGTGCTTCGTCGACGAGCTTGCGAAGCACGTCTGCATCGGCACTTACATTCGCGGGAGACAACGGGTCGCGCGGGATGAGCTTGTGCTTGACGATGAGGTGAGCGAGCGCCAGCCGACGGAAGTCATTCCCGACGCGAGCTGCTTCTGTCGCCATGAAGATGGCCGTCGTTGCGTTATAGACGGCGCTTGCCGCCTCACGCACGCTTTCATCACGGCCGCACTCGGCGACGCTGTCGAGCGCGGCGCTCGCCCGCCTGAAGACGTCACGCAACAATTCGAGCGACTCCTGGGGCAGCGCCGCATCGTCTAGCTGCGCATTGAGATACTGCCCGAGTGATTCGAGGGCGCCTTCACGGCGCGTTGCACGCGCCACGTCGAGCGCAACGATGTTGCTCGTTCCCTCCCAAATCGAGCCGAGATGGGAATCGCGCACGAGCCGCGGGTCGGCCCATTCTTCGATGTAACCAACGCCACCGCGAACCTCCATCGCGTCACCCGTCGCTTTTCTGGCGTCACGGCAGGCGCGGAATTTCACCAGCGGGGTGAGGATGCGGACGCACCTGGCTGCGAGCGCCTCTCCACGGTCTGCCTTCGGAAGCAGCGTCGCAATCTGCATGAACATCGAACGAGCCTGTTCGGCCGGCAGCATCATCTTCATCAACTGCCGTTGCATGAGCGGCATCTCGATGAGTTTGCGACCGAATGCCGAGCGATTGCGCGCGACGTGAAGTGCTTCGGTGAGCGCGCGACGCATCAACCCCGCCGCACGCACGCCATTCGAGAGGCGCGACATGTTGATCATGTCGGCCATCTGGTGGAAGCCGCGTCCGACCTCCCCGATGAGGTAGGCTTCGGCGCCTTCAAGAACGATTTCCCCGCTGGCCATCGAACGGCTGCCGAGTTTGTCCTTCAATCGGACGATGTGATACGCGTTGCGCGTTCCGTCTTCGAGCACCTTCGGCAGCAGGAATAGCGCGAGGCCCTTGATGCCTTCAGGCGCGTCATCGGGGCGAGCCAGGACCATTGCGAGGTCGGCGTCCGCGTTGGAACAGAACCACTTGTCGCCAGTCAGCTTCCAGATTTCTTTGCCGTTCGCGTCGACGCTTCGCGTGGCGCGCGTCACGGTGCGGCCCGTATCGGAGCCGGCAGCTTGCTCCGTCATGAACATCGCACCTTGAAAGAGCGTGTCGAAGTCCTGCGAGGCGAGCATCGGCAGGTAGCGGTCGACCAGTTCCCTGGAGCCGAACTTCCGGAGCGTGCGAGTGAGTGAATCGGTCATGCTCACAGGGCAGCAAAGGCCGAACTCGGCTTGCACAAAGAGGAACGTCAGCGCGTATTTCACAAGCGGCGGCGGAGCGTCGCTTCGATGGCTCATCGAAGCAAGCCCGAGCTCGCTGTATGCAACGCGTTCGAGCGCGACGTAGTCCGGATGCTTTTCGATGCGCTGGAGCGCTTCACCGCGCCGGGTCCGCTGTATCAATACCGGAGGATTGTGGTCCGCATTCGTGGCCCAAACATCGAGCTCGTCTGAAGCGCGCTCACCCAGGTCGACCAGGCGGTCTTTGATGGCGTAGTACGTGGTCTCACCCAGGAAGCTCCTGAGCAACGGTCCGAACGATGGGTCGCTGGTAAAGAAATTGATGCCGCGACTGTCAGGGATGTTTGAAGTCGCCGGCTCTTGCCGTTGGTCGGCCATTGATTGTCTCCTGGTTTGCTCTGCGGCGCGTCGATTCGCCGCCCTCGTCAAATGCAGGTTACGAGTCGCTTCGATAACCGTCCAATACAATCGATGGCATGTGTGATAACATGTCTTTATCGTTGAGGGGCGGCGACCGATGGAACTCAGACAACTCAGATATTTCGTTGCGGTTGCCGAAGAGCTGCATTTCGGGCGCGCGGCGCGCCGGCTGTTCATCTCGCAACCCGCGCTGAGCTTCGATATCAAGCGCTTCGAGGAACAGTTGGGCGTGCAACTCCTTGAGCGCAGCAGCAAGTCGGTCGCGCTGACCAACGCTGGACATGTCCTTCTCGGGGAGGCTCAACGGCTATTGCAGCAGGCTGACGAGGTGGCCAAGGTGACGACCCGGTCCGCGCACGGGGTGGCGGGCCGCCTGCGGATCGGCTTTGTGAATTCGATGCTCTATCGGGGTTTGCCCGAAGCGGTTGAACGCTTCGAGGTCGAGCACCCGGCCGTTGAGATTGTTCTCAAGGAAATGAACACGGCCGAGCAGATTCGAGCACTTCAGCAGTTGCAGATTGATTTAGGGTTCGCCCACTGGGGCCACTATCCGGCGGAGATTGAGACGCGGCTATGGATGTCCGAGGCCTTTCTGTGTTGCCTGCCGGTCAATCATAAGTTCGCCAGGGAGAAGCGCATCGACCTGCGCAACTTGCAGAATGAACCCTTCATACTTTTTCCTCGCGCTGTCTCACCGCATTACCACGACCAAATCATCGCTACATGCGTCGAGGCCGGCTTCAGCCCAAAAATCAGGCATGAGGCCCGTCTCTGGCAGACGGTGGTCACGATGGTTGAGTTCGGGATGGGCGTGGCGCTCGTGCCTCAGGCGCTTGCGCGGACTCAATCCCAGCGAGCAGTGTTCATCCCTCTCGAGCGCAACCCGTTCTCGTCTGAAATCCTGCGGCTGACGCGCACGGGCGGCCAGATGGCTCTCACAGAGAGCTTCCTCGAGGCGCTCGAGCGCGATCAGCCGTAGACCTTTATCGACGACGCGAACTCGATTGCCTTGGGTATCGGGCGATGGTGGCGTCCACAAACTTCTTGACGCACGGCGCAACTTCGCGCGTTCGATAAGCCAGCGCCAGCTCAATTTCGTCCCGGTAATCACCGATAGCTCGAAAGGCGACATCGGCCGGCGCCAGTGATTTCATCGAATGCGGTACCAGCACGACTCCGTAGCCAGCGGTCGTCATGCACAGCGCGGTAATGAAGTCAGCGACCCGATACCGCGGCTCCGCGTCGAACCCGCCGCGCCGCCCCAGATTGGCCAGAATCTCTCCCAATCCTTCGCTCTCGCTGAACTGGGGAACGATAAACGCTTCATTGCGCAGCTCACGCGCCGAGATGGACGACGATTTCGCGAGCGGATGGTCTGCCGACAGCGCAATCATGAGGTCTTCGCGCATGACGACAGTAGCCGCGACGCCCTCTGGATACTGAGAGCGCGAGCGCAGGACCCCGGCGGGCAGTTCAACTTCCCCTACTTATGGGCGCGTAAATTCCCCCACCCCGTGAAGCAGGACGAGATCGTTA
>NZ_FCOM02000276.1 GCF_001544695.2 Caballeronia arvi | reverse complement strand
CTGATCCGACGGGCCGGGCTGTCACAAGTGACGTTAGTGAGGACGGCCGTCATGACGGGCCCATAAGCGGCATTGAACACTTCTTCAAGAGACTATTCGGCGGCGACGACGAACCTGAGGAAATCGGCCACTATCACGAAGCCGTTCGTCGAGGAGGCACATTACTTTCCGTGGAGGTCCACGACGAGGCATCGGTGGAGCGGGTGCGGGACGCACTGTATGCATCTGGCGCGGTCGACATCGACTCGCGCGTGGCCCAGTGGCGTAGTAGCGGATATACGGGCTACGACCGCAATGCACCGGCCTACACCGCAGACGAAATCGCGGCCGAGCGTAAAGCTTTTCCGGTCGTCCAGGAAACGCTGGGTCGGCAAGCGCGAAGTGCACACGGGCGGCGTTCGCGTGTATTCCCGCGTGACGGAAACGCCGGTCAGCGAGTCAGTCAATCTGCGTGAAGAACGCGCGACCATTGAGCGCAGGGCCGTGAACCGACCGGCGACCGCGGCCGATCTCAGGGAAGGCTCCGTTGAAATCCGCGAGACCCAAGAGCAGCCCGTGGTCGCCAAAACGGCGCGTGTTGTTGAAGAGGTGGTGGTGGGCAAGGAAGCGTCAACCCGGACCGAGACCGTCAACGATACGGTTCGAAGCACTGAGGTAGACGTCGAACGAACGGAAGGTGCGGACCCCGCCGTCAACCCGGTCAATAAGCCGCCGCTTTGAAACCGGTAAGGGGGATGAGCACGAGACGGCCGCGCCGTCTCACCGCGCCGTCCCCTTTTTCTCGTCTACCATCAGCGCCTGCGTTTGGAGGAAGCCATGGCAAACACCGACCACGAACCGGTCGACTCCCTGATCACGGAGAAGGCCGACACTCCCTATGAATTTCCGACCAGCTCAAATCACGGCGCGTCAGGAGAAGACACTCAGCCGCCCGCGAC
>NZ_FCOM02000320.1 GCF_001544695.2 Caballeronia arvi | reverse complement strand
GATGCGGCGAATTACTGGTTCACTGCGGTCAGTATCCTCGGCGCGTCGATCACGCCGTCGCTGTACCTGTTCTATTCTTCTGGCGCCGTCGAGGACCACTGGGACCAGAGTTATCTCGGCGCCAATCGCGCAATCGCCTGTCTTGGTATGGCATTTGGCGGTGTTATATCGCTCGCGGTGCTGGTCACCGCTGCGTACGTCTTTCCGGCGCACGGCATCACGCGTGTCGATGACTATCAGCACTTGCCTTTGCTTTTGGTCGCGGTCTTCGGCTTCTGGGGCTTCGTGCTGTTTGTCGCCTCGCTCGCCGTCGCTTGTTTCGGAGCGGCCCTGGAGATCGCACTGGAGCAGGCGTATCTGGTGGCGCAGGGCTTCGGCTGGAACTGGGGCGAGAATCGCAAGCCGCGTGATGACCCGGGGTTCAGTCTGTTCTACACGTGCGCGCTCGCAATCAGTGCGATCCCCATAGCCGCGGGCGTCGACCCACTCAAGTTGACCGTGTTCTCCATGGCGCTCACCGCAATGAGCCTGCCCCTTACCGTCGTGCCGTTCATCTCATTGATGAACGACGAGAGCTATGTCGGATCCGTAAGCGTCTCGCCGTGGCCGTTCTGGCGTGCTGATTGAGATTTTGGGTAGTTTGGTATCCACCAAATTATGGT
>NZ_FCOM02000109.1 GCF_001544695.2 Caballeronia arvi | reverse complement strand
TCAGCAATAGAATCCGGTCGCTCAAGCGGCCATGATGCTGCTTGCTCGCTTGACACGAGCCCGCTAATGGGTGTGGGTAAAACTGAGCCTTGAAGCAGGGGGGAGGCAGGGGTAAGGGTAGGTCAGAATCCAACAAATACAAGACCATCGCCTGTCATTGAAGTGTGCGTGCGTTCGGAGGCAAGCGTTCAGGGAAACTGAGCGTCATTGGGTAGCAACGCAAGATTCGACGTCTGCGCTGTTGCGATTGAGCGACAGGCACCGCCCGCGAGTAGCTTCGGATGCCGAACAGAAGTTATCGTTTTACGGACGAGCAACTTCTCCGCAGAGAGGACGTGACGTCGCGTACGGGGTGGTGTGAAGCGTTTAAAGAAAACAGTCTCCGAACCCTGGGAGTTACGAATGAAGAAAACCCTGATCGCCGGCGCGGCGCTGGCTACCTTGGCCGGCGCGGCGCAAGCGCAAAGCAACGTGACGCTTTACGGTCTGATCGACGCGGGCATCACCTACACGAACAGCCAAGTAACCGGCGGAGCGGGTGGTCACAGCAACTGGCAAATGACCAGCGGTGGCGTCCAGTACAGTCGCTGGGGGCTGCGCGGAGCGGAAGATTTGGGCGGCGGATTGCAGGCTATCTTCACTTTGGAAAACGGCTTCAACGTGAACAATGGCCAGTTGTCGTCGGCCAACCGCATCTTCAACCGCTTGGCCTACGTCGGAGTGTCCAGCCGTGACTTCGGCGCTCTGACGTTGGGTCGTCAAACCGACGGGATGGTTGACTTCGTAGGGCCGCTGTCGTTGACCGGAACGCAGTATGGCGGTACCCACTTCGCACATCCGTTCGACGTCGACAATCTGAACGATTCGTTCCAGATTAACAACTCGGTCAAGTACCAGAGCCCGGATTTCGCCGGCGTCAGGCTCGGCGCCCTTTATGGCTTCTCTAACCAAGCCGGCGGCTTCGCGAACAACCGTGCGTACAGCGTCGGCGCGTCGTACAGCTGGGGACCATTGAACTTCGGCGCGGGATACCTGCACCTGAACAACTCGGCCGCCACCCTGGCACAGCTCAACACGGGCGGCGCCGTCACCGATACGTTGGGGACCTCGCTGTCAGGCGCCCTCACTCCGACCGCAGTGCCGTTGGGTGCACTTGCTCGCCGACAGCAGACGTGGGGCGGTGGCGTCAACTATGCGTTCGGTCCGCTGGTGGCGGGCCTCGTATATACGCAAACGAACCTGACCGAACTCTTCCTGACGGGCTTCAACACCCACTTCCAGAACTATGAAGGAAACATCCGATTTGCGCTGACGCCGGCCGTTATGTTGGCGGCAGCCTACACCTACTCGCGCGCCGGTGGAAATGCCGGTGGCGGCGCTCCGCACTGGAACCAGGTGAGCGCGCTTGCGAACTATGCCTTCTCGAAACGCACGGACGTCTATATCCAAAGCACCTATCAGAGCGTGAGCGCGCGTGCTGGCAATCCGCTGGGTGTCGCCTGGATCAACGGTGTGAGTTCACCCGCGTCGACGTCCAATCAGATCGAGGCCACCGTGGGCGTGCGTCACCGTTTCTGATGCGAAGCTGGAATCCGGAGACTGCGCGACGAGCCGGGGCCGGGAGCCCCCGACTCGGGGCTGAAGCGTTATAACGGCCGGCGCGCCTTCCCAAACCAGCCATCGGTTCGACGACAAGATCCGTGCTCTTGTCGCGATCGAATGTTGGCGGATTGCACCGCTTGCGTGTTTTGAGAGCGTCTGGTGCTTGCGATCAGTGGTCGTGAGCCGCCGTGTCATCCGTTAAGCCGACCAAAAATCGGCGATGCCTCCGATTCGAACAACCGGGCGCGCACTGTGACGCTGGAAGTCATTCCCCGGCCTGTTTGTTTTGGATATTAGCCGACCCGTCGTATCGTCAAAGCGCGACGTGAGTGTGAGTTCGCCGATGCAGGATCCAGCCGTGCCGCGAACCCAATATTTCACCTTCGGCAAACCGCCCCATTGCCGACGTACAACTCAGTCCAATGGCCGATGTCCGTGCGTGAGCCATCAGTCGGAGCTCGGCCAATTGGGGACTTCCTTAGGTACCGTCAGCCTGCCCCTCGAATGACCGCAGCTCGTCGCTCAGCGGCCCGTCATAGCTGCGGTCTAGCTTCGCACAGTAAGTGCGACGAAGCGTCGACATGGTCGACAGAGCGCAGCGCGCGACTCAGTCGCGCCGTACTGCCTGCGTCCGTCCTCGCGCCAGCATTCCCCGTCAAGCGTTATCCCTCCGCGCTTTACGAAGCGCTGCATCCAACTGGTCAACTGCGTAGGGCTTGCGAAGGCTTTGCCAATGAAAGTCGCCTGGGTTGATGTCTTGAACGGTATCACCGGATGCGAAGATGACCGAGATGCCCCTGCGCACCGTCGCGATGCGATGAGCCAGCTCGATACCGGAAAGGTCGGGCAGGTGCACATCGGTGAGGAGCACGTCGAACGGGGCTTTATCGACTGCGTCCAATGCGGACTGCGCGCCGGACGCGGTTGTTGGGCTATGCCCTAACATTCGTAGCAGTTCACTTACCGCATCGCGCGTCGGCTCGTCATCTTCTACGACTAGTACGCGAAGACGCATGCGCTCCGCGACCTCGGACGTGCTTGCAGAAACAGAGCCTGCGCCGTCTTTCAGAGGCAGTCCCTCGGAGCCCAAGACCTGTCGGACTTTTGACGCGAGCTCCTTGCGGCTGTACGGCTTGCTAATGAGTTCGACGTTGGGGTCCAGGCGGCCGCCGTGAACAATCGCGTTTTGCGTATAGCCCGAGGTGAAGAGGACGCGCAAATGTGGCTGCAACTGAACGGCACGTCGTGCCATTTCAGGACTTTTCAACGTTCCCGGCATCACGACGTCTGTGAAGAGAAGGTCGACGTGAACGCCGCTGCGGAGCACTGCAATGGCCTGGTCAGCGTTGTCTGCCTTCAGCACGGTGTAGCCCAGGTCGGTAAACATCGCGATCACCGTCGCCTGCACCTTGGTGTCGTCCTCTACTACAAGCACCGTCTCGCTGCCTCCCATGGCGGGAGCGTTAAGTCTGGTTGTTGTTTCGCGCGCTTCGGCGGACGTCCGCGGCAGGTAGATGCGCACTGTAGTGCCATGCTGAGGCTCACTGTAAATGCGGATGTGTCCGCCGCTCTGCTTCACAAAGCCGTAAGCCATGCTGAGGCCCAAACCGGTTCCTTGACCTTCAGGCTTCGTGGTAAAGAACGGGTCAAACGCTTTCTCAAGCACATCGGCCGACATCCCGCATCCAGTGTCGGTCACGCCGAGCATCACATATTGACCAGTCGGCACGTCCGAGAGCGAGCGCACGTAGTCGTCGTCAAGCATCGCGTTTGACAATTCGAGCGTCAGCTTGCCACCATCGGGCATCGCGTCACGCGCGTTGATTGCCAGATTTAATAGAACGTTTTCAAGCTGGTGAACATCGACGAAAGCATTCCAAAGGCCGCCGGACACCACTGTTTTCACTTCGATGGTTTCTCCAAGTGCCCGGCGCAGCAGGTCGTCCGTGCCGCGTACCATCGTTGCAAGGTTGACGGGCTCTGGTCGAAGCGCCTGGCGCCGACCAAACGCCAATAGCTGCGAGGCGAGCGTTGCGCCGCGTTCGACCGCCTGAATTGCGTTGCCGAAACGCTCCATTGACCACTGATCCCGGGCGCACCGCGTTTGCAGCAACTCGAGGTTGCCACGCAAAACCTGCAGCACGTTGTTGAAGTCGTGGGCCACGCCTCCAGTGAGCCTCCCGATTGCCTCCATCTTTTGCGCCCGAAAAAGCGCGGCTTTTGTCTCCTCGAGGAGCCTGTCAGCTTCTCGCTTCTCAGTGACGTCTCGAGTAATTTTTGCAAATCCAAGCAGGGCGCCGGAGTCGTCGCGGATGGCATCAACGATTACGTGCGCAACGAATCGAGTCCCGTCGCGGCGCACACGCCATCCTTCTGCTTCGAAACGTCCCTCAAGGGCTGCAATCTCGAGCGCACGCCGCGGCAGACCGGCGGCTGCGTCTTCCGGTGTGTAGAACCGGGAAAAGTGCGAGCCCATTATCTCCTGCGCGCTATAGCCCTTGATGCGCCGTGCGCCGTTGTTCCAGTTGGTGACAAAACCGTCTGGCGACAGCATGTAGATGGCATAATCGGAAACGCCGTCGACAAGTAATCGGAATCGACGCTCGCTTTCGATTACCGCCTCGTGAGCCTTCCGTTTCTCGCTCTCGTCGCGTACCAGTTTCACGAAGCCAACTTGGGTGCCGTTTGTATTTACGAGCGCAGTTGTCACGACGCTCGCCCACAACACCGATCCGTCCTTTCGTTTCCGCCACCCCTCGATCGCAGAGCTACCGCTTTCGCGTGCCCGGCGGAGTTCAGCTTCATACGCCCCTCGATCCTTTGGATCATCGGGAAGCAAGACGGTCGAATGCGTTCCGATGATTTCGTCAGGGCTGTAGCCATAGATGGCCTCTGCTCCGGCGTTCCACGTCGAAACGACGCCATCGGGCGTTATGGCGAATACTGCGAGTTCGGTGACGGACCTGGCCCACTCCGTTGCCCAATAGTCAGCGGTGGACCGATCCGGCTTCTCGTTGCGATACATGTCGTTCAATTTTTGTACAGAGACGCCGTCCATTTTACAAGCGCTAGCGACAAGTCCAAGAACAGAACGCACTCAAACTCGCGGCATGTTCCGTAAAAATTACTTGGTACACGACGTCGCGTAGTAAGCTCGACATGCCGAGCCATCGGGTAAGCATCGTTTAGATGCCAAATTGAGCGTGGGCAGTCGGATCAGGATTCACACGGTGCTTGGCGCTGGAGGAAGTCCCGAACTAGAGCAGCTATTCTGTCTGTTTGCGTGACAAGAAACAGATGCCCATCATCAATGACATGAAGGGCAGAGCAACGAACGCACGCTGCGATTATCTTCGCATTGATCAGAGGGACGATTGGATCGTCGTCCCCATGTATGACGAGCGTGGGCTGTGGCAGGCGTCGCAGCCACAGCAAGCTGCTCCATCCCCACAGTGCAAGAAGCTGATAGATGTAGCCACGCCCATTGGGCGTTCGTATATGGTGGCCATGCTCCTTGAGCAACTGGGGGTCGCGTCTGTACGCCCCACCATATATCTCAGCGCCAACCTTTTGGAGGAAGGCGGGGTCCCGGTACCGACGGGGACCTAGCATCTTCAAAAGGACTGATAGGCGAGCGGGAAACATGATTACGCCCGGAGTTGTGGCCGCTAGCACGAGTCGTCGACAGCGCTTCGGATACCGACGCGCGAACTGTTGCGCGAGTGCGCCTCCCCACGACACGCCCAGCACATCAACCGGTCCGTCGTAGCCGATTTCCGTTAGCAGCCTGTCCGTCAGAACGCACAACGTCGAGAAGCGGTATGGTTTGCGCGGAGTTGGCGAACCGCCCACCCCTGGGACATCGAAAATAATGACTTCAACATCGCTCAGCGCCTCGACAAAAGGTTCGAGCAGTTCCAGATTGGCGCCGATTCCGTTGAAGATAAGAAGGGGCGGCAAAGCAGAGTTGGCGCGGCGAATGCCGACGCGAATAAGTTGACCGTCGAGATCGACCGACTGAATTTTCATGACGACCAAGATGAGAAGTGGTAGTGGCGACCCGCGCAAGGCGGAGTTGATCGTTGCGCTGGCGAAGAGTCCAAAAGCAACGATCTCGCGATTTCCCCGCAGCGCGGGTATCAGAACGCGAAAGCGAAATCAGGCCGCGACGCATAGCAGCTAACGGCGACAACTGATCACGGCTGCCCGAAGCAGTCGTTGCTTTGGTTACGTCTCCATTCTAGAGACGAGCGGTCAACTGCTCCCCTCTCTCGAAGGGAGGGGCTGAAGAAGTGGCTCGTTCCTCCTTCTCCTGCCGTTCGGCGACCGCAACGAATCCACTCGCCCGCCGGTGGCCCGTCGGTCGCCTCGGTATATTGGTGAATAAAATTCCACATTCGCCGCTTGTTCGCCTTCGCAAGAAGGGTCGGAGTGACGGACTTGCCTGCGGAAGGTGAAAGGCACGTGTCGCAATTCCTCTCGGTGTCTCATGCACGACAGGGAATCGTATGTCGCTTCGACGACTGTAAAGGCCAACGTTGCGCCGGCGACAATGGCGAGCGAGTGGCCGTCGGACTCCGTCAAGAGACGCTCGGCTTAGCGAAAGCCGACCGGCCGAAGTGGGTCGGGCAGAGCCATTCCGCTGGCGCGAGCGGTTTGACATAACGCCGTCGCCATCGTTAGGATCTCTTCATAGTTGTCGATCGCCGTGGCTTGTCGGATCGAAATGCCACCGTGTGTGGACCAACTTGACCGAGCTCGGACAACTGAGGTGATGCGCCCCAATCAAGGGGGGTACTGTTGGGGGACGCTTGCTGGCGCTGCCCTTCAAGATCTTTCACGGCCGGATGAACACGATTTTCCGGCGTGAAACATCCTCCCAACGCGGCACACAGCAAGACGATGATTAATTTCTTCATGTTTGCTCCCCTCGCTCGTGACGCATATTCGCGCCATTCGTTTGATCTGGTCAGCGGGGCGCTGACGGCCATTACGATGTGGAGCCACGTCGCGGATGTGGGCCATTATATTGCGCGGCTGTGGTCACTTCACCGCGCCGTCGGCGAGACTGTTGATTTCACCTGGTTGCGTGGCGCGACCCGCCAGACAGCGTTTCCGACGTCGTCAGCCACGAGCAAGGCGCCATGTGCGTCCAATGCCACGCCCACGGGCCGGCCCACAGCGTGGCCGTCTTCTAACAGGAAACCGCTCAGGAAATCCTCGGGCGCGCCGGCGGGCTTTCCATTGACGAACGGAACAAACACCACCTTGTAACCAGTGCGCGGCTTGCGGTTCCATGATCCGTGCTGGCCAACAAACGCGCCTCCGCGATAGTGAGCCGGGAACAGCGTCCGGTCGTAAAAAGCCAGACCCAGCGAAGCCGTATGATTGCCGAGGGCATAGTCGGGAACGACGGCCTTTCCGACCAGATCGGGGCGTTGAGGTTTGACGCGGGCGTCGACATGCTGCCCGTAGTAGCTGTACGGAAAGCCATAGAAGGCGCCCTCTTTCACGGCGGTCATGTAGTCCGGAACAAGGTTGTTCCCGAGATCATCACGCTCGTTCACTGCCGTCCACAATGCGCCGCTGTCCGGTTGCCAGGAGAGTCCGTTGGCGTTGCGCAGACCCGTTGCATAGGGTCTCAAACTGCCGGTATCCACATCGAACTCAAGGATTCTCGCTCGCCCTTCTTCCGCGTCGATTCCATTTTCCCCAGCGTTGCTGTTCGATCCTACCGTGATGTATAGATGTTTTCCTGAATGATCGGCGAGGACATTTTTAGTCCAATGGTGGTTGATCGGCCCCGCCGGCAGGTCCGCAACCTTGGCCGCGGCGCTTGTAATCGAGGTGGCGCCAGGCACATAGTCGAACCGCAGCAACGCGTCTGTATCAGCAACGTAGAGATGGTTACCAACGAGCGCAATCCCGAAGGGCGAGTGCAGGCCGCGCAGAAACACGGTCTGCATTGTCGCGACTCCGCCGTCGTCCGTGTCGCGCAAGAGTACGATGCGGTCGGGGCTCGGCACGCCGGCGCCCGCGCGCTTCATGACCTGTCGTCTGATCCATCCGAATAGGCCACTTCCTTCGTCGTGCTCTCGCGGCGCGTCGCTTTCCGCGACCAATACGTCGCCATCGGGCAAAGTGTAAAGCCAGCGCGGGTGCGCAAGACCACTGGCAAACTGCGTGACAGTAAAGCCAGCGGGTGCGGTGGGTAGAAATCCCGCCGGGCGTTCCTCGACGGGCGCAATGTTGACCATAGGAACCAGCCTCGACTCAGGTTCCGGGAGGGAAGGCGACTTACCAAAACCCGTGTCGCTGAAACTCGACGGTCCAATCGCGCAAGATGCCAGTGGCAAAACGAGTGAGACAGTCAGAAAGTTGAACAGGCGCATATTTATTTTCGGCAAGGGTGTCAGTCGACAGTAACCGGACCGCACAGCAAGAAACCGTCCTCGAACCCCATTTGCAGCGCGTCACCTCCTTTGCATTGCGCTGGCCGAGACCGGCTGCGCCGAGGGCGGCCGCTGAGTGCGGGGTAGCGGGTTCGTGCTGGGATATAGGTAGGAGCGGGCGATGCGGGGGTATTGGCGAAAGGCGATCCCACCGCGTTATTGCAGCTGCCGCCTAAAGCTGACCTGGGAGCCGGGAAGTCCTTGCACCCTTGACGCATGATTCGAGCCGCCCGAGCCACGCGTTGCGTTCGTTCCACGGTTGAATCGCCCTATTTTCCGAAGCCGGGTAATCAAACGGTCCTCGGAGAGTAGTTCACCCCAGGTACAAGCCATCGGTTCCATAGATATCCGCACCGACGAAGTTGCCAACATGCCGTCCGTCATGCGTGCGGAGTTGATCGTCGACTCGATAGCCAAATGAGATGCCGCTCCAAGTCCACAACCAGCTCATTTCCGGCCCCGCTGCCTCGCGGGCACATAGCTCAGTGGCGGCGCCATGGTCCTTGCCAAAAGAAGCCGACAGGATTTGCGCAGAGGCTCACCCGCCAGCGCCGGTCACGCGCCACACAGCGTTGCCGACGTCATCGGCGATCAGCAGGCCGCCGTCGCCATCCTGCGCGACACCCACTGGCGCACCATACAGTTCCTTCTGATCCGGCGATGTAAATCCCGTCACCACATCCTTTGGCGCGCCGACCGGCGTGCCGTTCTCGAACGCCACGTATGAGACTACGTAACCGCTCAACGGCGAACGGTCCCAACTGCCATGCTCGCCGATGAACGCACCGCCGCGATACTGCGCCGGCAGCTTGTCGCCGGTGTAGAACGTCAGCCCGAGCGGCGCGACATGTGAGCCGATCGCGAAGTCCGGCGCAATCGCCTTGGCGACGAGGTCCGGCCGCTGCGGTTGAGCGCGCGGATCGACGTGCTGCCCGTAGTAACTGTACGGCCAGCCATAGAAGGCGTTCTCCTTAACCGACGTCAGATAGTCGGGCACGAGGTCTGCGCCGATCTCATCACGCTCGTTCGCGATCGCCCACAGGCGCCCCGTCTTCGGCTCCCATTGCAGCCCGGTCGGATTGCGAATGCCCGCGGCGTAAATGCGGCTTGCGCCGGTCGCCGTATCGACTTCGAGCACGTCCGCACGCCGGTACTCGACGTCCAGTCCGTTTTCGCCGACATTGCTGTTCGAGCCGACGCCCACATACAGCTTCTTGCCGTCGCGGCTCGCGAGCAGCGCTTTGGTCCAGTGATGATTGATCGTATCGGGGAGATCGGCGACCTCCACGCCGCGCTCGCTGATGCTAGTTTCACCCGCCTTGTAGGGAAACTTGAGGATCGCGTCCGTATCGGCGATATAGAGTGTGTCTCCGACGAGCTGCATACCGAACGGCGAATGCAGATGGTCGATGAACACATGCCGCTCCCATTCGCCGCTGCCGTTCGCAGGCTTTCTCAGCAACGTGATGCGATTCGCGCCTTTGGCCTTTTTGCCCGACTTGCTCTCGATCAGTCCGGCGATGAGCTGCTTCGGCGTGGTCACGGCTTCTTCGTTCGGGCTGTTCGATTCCGCCACGAGCACGTCGCCGTTGGGCAACGTGTACACCTGACGAGGATGCACGAGTCCATCGGCAATCTTCTCGATCTTCAGGCCGTCGGCGACCTTGGGCATCGCGCCGTTTTTCCACCCGACATGTTTCGGAACCTGCATCGGCGGCGCGAAGAAGTTGCGCGCCTCGGGCATCGGTGGATGCGCGCCTGCCTGATGCGCCGCGTCGTACTCTGCGTGATCATTGCATCCGCTCATCAACGCTGAAATCGCAGCGACGAGCGCGCTGGCTGCGATGAGCTTATTCATGGGCCGCCTCCGCGAGATTGAGCCGGTTCATCGCCATGGCGACGTGCGCAATGCTCAGCAGCACGACGGTGATGACCGAGAGAATCACGTTCTCGGGGACCATCGCATAGGCGTCGCGGCTGTGCACGAATGCATTGACGAGCGCCGCGACGATGCCGAGCAGATTGAGCCAGAAGTCGGCCCTTTCGATACGCGACACGCGGCGGCGCCGCTGCAGCCATACGTGACCCAGATTGAGCAGACGCGGAATGATCGCGATGATGAGGCCCGCGGTGACGAGCCACGCCGCGCCCTTGCCCCAGAAGACATTGCGCGTGCTCATGTAGGTGATGTCGAAGATCAGGGTGCCGACGAAGAGCCCATAGGGGATGGGATTTAGCAGCTCGAAGATCGCGGGCGCGAGCCGCGATGGATGACGGCGGGCGGAGACGGGCACGGTGGACATGGTTTTCTCGTTCGATGCCGGAGCCGGCGTTTGTGATGCTTCCGGCTCTGCATTAGCCATGCCTGAAGCCTTCGATTGGCTGTCGGGTGTGAGTGGGCATGTCAGGTGCTGCGGCACAGGGACATACTTGGTCGGCGTCGCGGAAGGCAGACGCGAGGAGTCGAAATGAAACGATGGATGAGTGCAGTGGCGCTGACTGCGCCTTTGGCTTTCGGAATGGCCGCCTGCAAGAAAGCGCACGACGCGGGCAACGACAGCATGAGCGCGGGCGGCGGAAAGATAGAGGCTTCAGCATCCGCGAGCGGCAGCGGCAGCGGCAGCGCGGTGCCGACTCGTAGGTAAGTTTTCTGGTTCCGAACCGTAGCGCCGCGGGCGCCATCGATACGCCGCCGCGCGTGGGCTGTCCAGCCTTCAGCTCATCTAACGCGCAAGCGGAAGAACGCGTTCCAGCTCCGACTGCATCGCTCCCGCACTGAAGGAGCCCTTCAGCGCGCATGGTTGCGAATTCAACGTGAGTGCGAGTCTCGGCGTGGCCGTACTGCAGCCCGGGAACCGCGCCGCTGCGTTAGAATTCGGATCTAACCGTGAGCCTCTCGCGGTCCATAAAGTCTCCGGTCTTCCGCCTTTTTTCGATGCCTCGCAGCGCCACCCGAACCTCCCGCAAATCCGGCCGTTCGCTCAGCCCTCGCCGCCCGATGACCCGCTCGATGTTGCTACCACTGCCGGTGGCGTCGACCGAAAAGATGTCGCTTCAGATTCACTTGGCCTTAGCGGCTTGCCGCCGCCCAAAGCGAGGCAACTCGTATCAGTTCAATGAATTGCTGCGCGCCCTCTACATCACCTACAACCTGCAAGAAATGGGTTTTGGCACCCTCCCAATGCAGGTATATGGGAGTGCCGAACTCGGAATGAACTCCGCGCTGTCGAACGCGAAGCGGGAGCATGCCTGGTTCAATCGACGCACCGACCGCTTCACTGCTCGAACAGATTCTGGCGCTTCATGACGAACAATTGCGTTCGATCGCGCTCAAAGATCTGACCGCTGCGACTGAGCGCCTTGAGCGCTTCATCGGCAGTCAACGGGCGTCACCGCTGCCCGATGCGATTCGCGCCGAAGCGCGCAAACTTGCGGCAGACAGAATTTTACGAGAGCCCCAGCCGCCCACGCGTGACGACGAAAGCGCGTAGTCACGACTTGCCTACCGTCTTGACATAATGAAAGTAACGCATTTTAGTTAGTACACCGAAACGCCTACGACGTTGCAACGCTTGATTGTTGATCAAAGTCATCTCGACGGCATGCTTTGTCGGCAAGAGCGATCGTTATTGCATGCGCGCCGCACTGGGCAGCGGCGAGCTTCGTCCGCTCAGCGTGAACCGATCCAGGCGCGCGCACGCGTCCACGTACACATAGCTGGGCACACCATCAAGCTGGCGGTCCCCTTGCCGCAGGATCGCCTCGAACAGCGGCGCGTCGTCCGGCTCAAAGCGCCACACGCTTTCCCGCTCGGCCTTTTCCAAACAGCGTTCAAGCGCGGCTTCGGCCCGCACATACACCATGAGGTCGGTGTCGCCGTACCCAGCGTCCTGGACATAGAAAGTCAGGTACACGAGCCGCACCAGCTCATTGACCAGAAAAGCGCTACCGGTTTCTTTTTTGCAGGCCGCCCAAGTCAGATGACGCGCCAGGGAGGCCTCGCACCGCGCTCTCGGGCAGCGGCAAGAGCATCGCCTTGGTGAGGGAGCCGTGGGATTTTCGGGCGGACAAGCGGACGGATTTTCGGTTCGCGTGGCGCGTAGACATCGGGCGGCAAGGATCGGAGGACGGACTGATCACGGGATCAGTGTAGCAGAGCCCCTTATCCGCGATTTACAAATAAAGGATGAGCGCTTGGCCGGGTATGCCCGTAGGACTAAACCGCTCGCGCGGTAGGGGCTACGGTCCGACGCTGGTGGTCAGTGAGAGGCCGGTCACCCGGCTTTATG
>NZ_FCOM02000016.1 GCF_001544695.2 Caballeronia arvi | reverse complement strand
GAAACTGATCCCTCATTAAACCGCTTTCTTCCTTTGCTTCTCCGACTACCTGTCAGATGCGGTCTAGGCTAATACACACTTCTTCTTCGCTGGTTTCCCTTGCATGCCCGGCGGCAGCGCGTAGCGCTGTGCCGAAGCTATTTTGTGCTGAACCAGTGTCCTTTGCGTACTAGCTTGTCAGACCGTGCGCGGTCCACGCCGCAACAGACCTACGAGGACACTCGCTACTCTGGGGGCCATTCAGCCGATCGCCTGTGCCGCGGCCGGTATGAAGTGTTTAGGCTGGGGATAGCTGCTTTCTTTGGTTACTTTCTTTGCAGCAGCAAAGAAAGTGACTGCCCGCCCCGCACAGGGGCAGAGCAAGCAGACCGACGCGAAAGCAGGATTCCATAGAAATCCGAAAAAACCAACGCAACGGCAAAGCAAACAGAAAAAACAACAACCACAGTAACCGATAAACAAAAAACTCTCAACCACGAAGACCGTAAAGTAGACCACATCGAATCAAACGAAACGCCACGGCCCGCAAGGGCAGAAACGGAGCCAACCCCATGCTGCTAGGCCATCCCATCCTGTTCAAATCGCTCTGCTATATCGACGGCCGCTGGGTCCACAGCAACAGCGCCGCATCGATCGCAGTCACGAATCCTGCCGATCAGAATGTCATCGGCCATGTCCCGATGCTCGACAAGGAGCAAATCAAAAGCTCCATCGATGCCGCCGATCGCGCATTCCAGTCCTGGCGCTGGATGCCGCAACAGAAGCGCAGCGCACTGCTGCTCCGCTGGCATGAACTGATCATGCGTCATCAGGCCGACCTCGCAGGCATCCTGTCGCTCGAACAAGGCAAACCGCTCGCCGAATCAAAAGGCGAAATCGCCTACGCAGCGAGCTTCGTCGAATGGTTCGCAAACGAAGCAAAGCGCCTCACGGGCCGCACGATCCCGACGCACATCGACGGCGCGCATCTCGGCACGGTGATGGAACCCGTCGGCGTCGCCGCACTCATCACGCCCTGGAATTTTCCCGTCGCGATGATCACCCGCAAGGCCGCAGCCGCCATCGCCGCGGGCTGCACTGTCGTCGTCAAGCCCGCGCACGAAACGCCTTTCTCGGCGATCGCGCTCGCACAGCTCGCCGAAGAAGCAGGCTTCCCGCCGGGCGTATTCAACGTCGTGATCGGCGAGCCGCAAATGGCGATGGAAACCCTCGTCAGCGATACCCGTGTGCGTGCCGTCAGCTTCACGGGTTCGACACGCGTCGGCAATCTCGTTGCGCAAACGGCGGCGCAATCGGGCATCAAGAAGCTCGCGCTCGAACTGGGCGGCAATGCACCCTTCATCGTTACCGAAGACGCAGACCTGGAACAGGCCGTGCGCGTCGCAGTGGGCGCGAAGTTTCAAACGTCAGGGCAGGATTGCTGCGCCGCAAACCGCATTCTCGTCGCGCGTCCGCTCTATGAGCAATTCGTCGAACGCTATACGGAAGCAGTCAAGGCGTTGAAAGTAGGAACGGCTTTCGAAGCGAATGTCGATGTCGGTCCGTTGATGCATCAGGCCGCATTCGATTCGACCGTCGCACGCGTCGACGATGCGAAAGCGCAAGGCGCGCGCATCACCACTGGTGGCAAGCCGCATGCGCTCGGCGGCTGGTTTTATGAACCGACCGTCGTCGCCGATGCCAAACCGGGCATGCGCATCTACGACGAAGAGAACTTCGCGCCGATCTCCGCGATTTCCCCGTTCGATACGCTCGACGAAGCCGTCACGCGCGCTAACGACACGGAATACGGCCTCGCTGCGTACGTCTGCGCGACGCGCATCGACACGATTTTCCAGCTCGTGCGCCGCCTCGATTTCGCAATGGTCTCGGTCAACGGCGTCAAGTTCACCGGTGCACCGATTCCTTTCGGCGGCATGAAGGCATCGGGCCTCGGCCGCGAAGGCGGCGCGGAAGGCTTCGAGCCCTTCGTCGAAACGAAATACTTCTGCCTCGGCAATCTCGGCCTGCCGCTCACGAGCGCAGCCTGAAAGCACTATCCTCAAAGACACGCATCATCGAATCAAGGAGAAGCACATGACCCAGCAAAAACAATCGCTCGACCAATTGTTCGCCGAAGACCGCGCGCACTTCATGCACCCGTCCACGCACGCGCAAGATCATGCGAGCGGCGCATTGCCCGGCAAGATCGTGACGGGCGCGAAAGGCATTCGCATCGAAGATCACCAGGGCAAAAGTTATATCGATGCATTCGCGGGCCTCTATTGCGTGAATATCGGCTATGGCCGCACCGAAGTGGCCGACGCAATCTATGAGCAGGCGAAGAAGCTCGCGTATTACCACACGTATGTCGGCCATTCGACCGATACGATCATCGAACTGTCGTCGCGCATCATCGACTGGTCGCCGGAAGGCATGAAGAAGGTGTACTACGGCATGTCGGGGTCGGACGCGAACGAAACGCAGATCAAGATCGTCTGGTATTACAACAATGTGCTTGGGCGTCCGAACAAAAAGAAGATCATTTCGCGCGAGCGTGGCTATCACGGCTCGGGCATCTTGACGGGCAGCCTCACGGGTCTGCCGAGCTTTCACCAGAACTTCGATCTGCCCGTCGACCGCGTGAAGCATACGGTGTGTCCGCACTGGTATCGCAAGGCGCCGGCCGGCATGAGCGAAACGCAATTCACCGCGTATTGCGTGGAAGAGCTGGAGAAGCTGATCGCGAAAGAAGGCGCCGACACGATCGCCGCATTCATCGCAGAACCCGTGATGGGCACGGGCGGCATCATCGCGCCGCCGCAAGGTTACTGGGAAGCGATTCAGGAAGTGCTTCGCAAGCACGACATCCTGCTGATCTCCGATGAAGTCGTGTGCGGCTTCGGACGTCTCGGCTCGAAGATGGGCGCGCAGCACTTCGGCATCAAGCCGGATCTCATCACCGTCGCGAAGGGCCTGACGAGTGCGTATGCGCCGCTGTCGGGCGTGATCGTCGGCGAGAAGGTGTGGGACGTCATCGAGAAAGGCTCGAAGGAGTTCGGCCCGATGGGCCACGGCTGGACGTACTCGGGACATCCAATTTGCGCGGCCGCGGCTATCGCGAATCTGGATATCCTCGAACGCGAGAATCTCACGCAGAATGCCGCGGATGTCGGTGCCTACTTGCAGCAGCAATTGCACACGGCCTTCGATGCGCATCCGCTCGTCGGCGAAGTGCGCGGCGCAGGCATGCTCGCGGCGCTCGAGTTCATGGCCGACAAGGACGCGCGCAAGCCCTTCGATCCGGCGCTGAAGGTCGGGCCGAAGGTATCGGCGGCGGCGCTCGAGCGCGGCGTGATCGCGCGTGCCATGCCGCATGGCGATATCCTCGGCTTCGCGCCCCCGCTCGTGACGACGCGCGCCGAAGCGGACGAGATCGTCGGCATCGTGAAGCAGGCTGTCGATGCGGTCGCGAATGAAGTCATCGGCTCGGCGCTCGCAACGTAACCCTATCTAATCGATCTGGTGGCCCGCGTGAAGTACGCGGGCCTTTTTACCTTTCGACAGGCACTGGAATGCGCGTTGCTGATCGTCTTCTATCGGCGAACGGAAAGGAGAAGTCACCATGAGCAATAGCGAACAGGAACCCAAGAGCACCGACAAGCCTTTAGGCGATGCAGGCAGCGGCGCGAGCGGCGGCGGTTCGATCGGCAATACGCCGGGGCCGGGATCGGCGACGGGCGGTGATCCGAAGCAGGGCGTGCGCCAGCCGAATGCAGGGGAAGTCGAGCCGGAGAACCGTCGTCTGGATCAGCATCCGCATCAGACGGCGGAAGTGCCGTATGGATCAGGGAACGAACCGGAAATCGCAGGCAAAGGCGGTTTCGATGCGCAGCACTCGGAGCAGCCCGATCCGGCGAACAAACATACCGAACCTGTGCGGCGCGATTGAAAATCGGCGGGTTGCGCGCATAAAACAAAACGGCCATTTTGAAACATGGCCGTTTTGTCATTTTCGATTAGCGCGTCGCAATATACATCGTTATTTCAAAGCCGAAGCGCATATCGGTGAAACTCGGGGTTTCCCACTTCATAGAGCCTCCTTGTGCATTGATTGGCCAGACGGATGCCGGGCCATTGCGCGGTTTCCTGCCAGGCGCCGTGCAAAGCCGCGCACCCCAGATCGACGCACTTTCCATCCTAGCGCACATGAATGACTGCGCGATTGGAAATTGCACTGGCGTTCATTTAATTTATTTATAGCGGCCATTGGCGATTTCGCGAATCGTCAGGCGCAGTACCGACTTTGTCAGGCTCATTAGCCTGATCGGCGCTTGTGCCTCTTTCGGGCGAGGGATAACCCTATCGGCGTTTTTCGAGTCAGTATTGCTCAGTTTATTGCTGCCCGATGCGCGCGGTCTGTCGCGCATATTGCGCGCCGCGGCTTTTTTCGATCATTACAATTTCTTCTTTCGAATGCATGTTATCGCGGCTAATTGCAAGTTCAACACCGCGTTGGCGCTGTACGCGTCGCCGGGATCGCTTGATGCTGGCTTGTCAGTACGATCCAATGGAAGCAGAGAGGCAGAAGACAACATGACTATCACAGCAGACCGCATCTCCGACACGGAAATCAAAGTCGGCGACACCATCTATACGTTCGACGCGAAGGCGCACGCCGACGCGTTTCAGCAATGCCTCGGAACGGATTCGATCGAGACCTGCGCGAAGAATCATGCGCCCGTTTCGACGCGCGCCGCATTCGATGACAGCGGCGAACCGAAGGGCGAGCCGGGCAGCATCATCTCGCCGTCGCTCGGCGGCATGCCTTGATGCGCGGAAGCGTTATAGCAGTGCGCTTGCGGTCGTCGCGCGCGGCGCGAGCGAGGCGCGTGTGAGCGCTTCGAGCGGCAGCGGCTTGTCGAAGAAATAGCCTTGCGCCTGCGCCGCGCCCATGTCGCGCAGCACGGCGAGCGTCGCCGCATCTTCGACGCCTTCGGCCACGAGCGTCAGATCGAGCGACTCGGCCATGCGCACGATCGCCCGCACGATCGCACGGCTGCGCGGGCTTTCCGTCAATTCGAGAATGAAGGACTTATCGATCTTCAGTCCCGTAAACTGATATTGATGCACATAGCTCAGCGAAGAAAAGCCTGCGCCGAAGTCATCGAGCACGACCGACATGCCATTGTCCGCAAGCCGTTGCATCGTGCGCCGCGCGAGATCGGGCTCGGCGACGAGCGCGCCTTCCGTCAGTTCGAGACATACGCGCGATGGCGAGACGCGATAGCGTCGCAAGAGCGCGAGCACATCGTCGGCGAATTCGGGGCGCGTCATGCTATAGCTGGAGCAGTTCACATGCACAGGCGGCCAGTGCGCAAAACGCGCATTCGAGAGAATCGCGGCGACGCGTTCGAGCATATAAAGATCGAGCCTGCCGATGAGCCTCAGGCCTTCCACGGAAGGCAGAAATTCCGCTGGCCCGACGATGCGTCCATCCGGCTGACGCCAGCGGATCAACGCTTCGAGCGCGACGACTTCGCCGCTCTTCACGTCGACGATGGGCTGGAAGTAGGGCAGCAGCTCGTCGTCGCGCTTGATCGCATTGCGCAGCGCGCCTTCGCGTTCCACCTGGTCCGACACCTGGCGTCGTAGTTCCTGATTGAACACGACGAAGCTGTCGCGGCCCGCGTTCTTCACGCGATACATCGCGGTATCGGCGTCGCGCAAAAGATCGGCGGGCTCGGTATGGAACTGGCTGTCCGCACTCACGATGCCGATGCTGCACGACGAAAACACCACATGCTCTTCGATATGAAACGGCAGATCGAACGCGGCCAGAATGCGCTTGGCGATCGACACCGCATCGCGCACCGAAGCATTCGGCGACAGCACGGCGAACTCGTCTCCCCCTAAGCGCGCGAGCAGATCCGACGAACGCAGGCAATCGCGCAAGCGCGCGGCGGCCTGCACGAGCAGCATGTCGCCGAAGTGATGGCCGAGGCTATCGTTCACGACCTTGAATCGATCGAGGTCGATGAACATCACCGAGAGTTCATCGCCGCGTGTCTGATAGTCCCGCCACGCGCAGCGCAGCTTTTGCATCAGATGGCTGCGATTGGGGAGTCCCGTCAACGAATCGTGCGAGTTCTCGTAAAGCAGGCGCGCGTTGACGTCGTCGAGTTCGCGCGTGCGGGCCTGCACGCGCGCTTCGAGTTCGAGATTCGCGGCATGCAGCGCTTCGGCGTCGCGACGGCGCGAGAGCGCGGTATCGATATGCCGCGACACGAAGGTCAGCAATTCCTGATCGCGCAACGAATAACGTACGAGCGGCGAATAGCTTTGCACGGCAAGCACGCCACGCACGACATCGCCGTCGAAGAGTGGAATGCCGAGCCACGAGCGCAGGCGCACGTCGCTGTGATCGGTCTCGAACGCGCCTTCTTCGATGAGACGCAACGCTTCCGAATGATCGATGAGCCGCGCGCGCCGCTCGCGGATCACATATTCGGTGAGGCCGCGTTGGTTGCGTCGCGGCGCGGGACGCTCCTGCACGATTTCATCGACGTAATACGGGAACGACACTTCGCCCGTTTCCGTTTCGAAGAGCGCGATATAGAAATTGCGCGCATACAGCAGTTCGCCGACGATGCCATGCAGGCTGCGCAAAAACTCCAGCGTATCGCCGGGCCGGCTCGACAATTCTGCGATCTGATAGAGCGCAGCTTGCAAATGCTCGGAACGCTCGCGCTCCGCGATGCCATGACGCAGCGCCGCGTTCAGCTTCGACAGTTCCGACGTGCGCCGCGCCACCTGCTCTTCGAGATCGGCACGGTGCAGGATACGGTCGAGCGCCATGGCCACGTGCCGCGCGACGACGAGAAAGAGCGCGCGGTCTTCGGCCGTGTAAATGCGCGAGACGTCATAGACCTGCATCGCCAGCATGCCGAACACTTCGTCGCTGGCGTTCTTGAGCGGCGCGCCCATCCAGAACTCGGGGCGATCGCCGATGCAGTAGTAGCGAGCCGCGCGCTCGGCCGCGCAGATATCGTCGGCGGTGATGAAAAGCGGCTGCCCGCTCGTGAGCACCTGGCCGGTCATCGAGAGCCGCGCCGGATTCAGGATGTCGTAGTTCTCGGCGGCGACGACATCGGTATCGATCACGTCGACGTAATACGGATAGGTGATCCTGCCGGTCTTGCGATCGTAGAGCGCGAGATAGAAGTTCTCCGCGTCGATGAGCGTGCCGAGTCGTTCGTGCACACCGCGCAGGAAATCGGCGCGCTCGGGAACCGAGCTCGCGAGATAAGCGATTTCGTACAGCACGCGCTGCGTGAGTTGCGCGCGTGCGAGGGCGTCGGACTGCACGCGCTCGCCGAGCGTGCGCGCGAGTTCGGCGAGATGCGGATCGTCACGGTGCGCGGCGGGCGCGAGCAGCCAGCCGAGCACGCTCTCGCCGCGCCCGGTCGGCCAGCAATGCCAGCCATGCGCGGCGCACGTCTCTTCGAGCCGGTCCTCGGCGATGCCGAGCGGCCACTCGTTTCGACCGGGCAGCGGTGCATCGCCGCGTCGCTCCAGATGCAACTGTTCGCCCGCGCGATACCACGCCCATTGCTGCGGATAGCCCATCGCGGCGGCTTCGTGCAGCAAGGCGTCGATCGATGGAGCGGCGCAGGCGTGGCTCTTCTCGCCGCTTGCCGTCACGGTTGCGGACTCGACCGCGGTTGCGCGGGCAACCGGCGCGTCGTACGCGGGAAACACACTCATCGGCGCTCCAGGCCATATTGCCGCCACGGCGGGCGGTTCTCGTTCAGCGACAGCGCTCGCACGCCGCCCGGGGCGCGCGTCTCAAGCAAACGTTCTAAACGGGGTAACGGCACGCAGCTTACAGCCTTGAGTACGCAGGACAAAAAAAGCCTGTTGCACAAGGCGTTCGGGCATTCATTCCGGCTGTGCGCCGGCCGCGCCGTGCGCGGTAAATCGGTCGCGATAGGCCTGCGGCGACACGCCGAGCGAACGCAAAAAACCGCGCCGCATCGTTTCCTCCGTGCCGAAGCCACAGCGCGCGGCGACGCGCTTCACCGGCA
This sequence comes from Caballeronia arvi, assembly GCF_001544695.2. Taxonomy (GTDB): domain Bacteria; phylum Pseudomonadota; class Gammaproteobacteria; order Burkholderiales; family Burkholderiaceae; genus Caballeronia; species Caballeronia arvi. Next base: position 143,046 of record NZ_FCOM02000016.1, on the reverse strand, counting down.
GCGTCGTATCGCCGAGCAGGCGCCGCGCCGCTTCCAGACGCATGCGTTCGATCGAGCGCGCGGGCGTCGTGCCGGTTTGCGCGCGGTAATGGCGCACGAAGCTGCGTTCGCTCATGCCGACGCGCGCAGCCAGTTCGCCGACCGACAGATCTGCCGCGAGGTTCTCCGCGATCCACGCGTGCAATTCGCAAAAGCGTTCACCCGATTTTTGTAGCGAGAGCGCCGCGCTGAACTGCGCCTGCCCACCGGGACGTTTCAGGAACACGACGAGATGGCGCGCGACATCGAGCGCGAGCGCGCGCCCCAGATCCTCTTCGACGAGCGCGAGCGACAGGTCGATGCCCGCCGTGACGCCGGCCGAGGTCCAGATGTCGCCATCGCGGATGAATATCGGGTCGGACTCGACGCGCACCGCCGGAAAGCGCGTGGCCAGTTCGGCGCAGCGCGTCCAGTGCGTGACGGCGCGCCGCTCGTCCAGAAGTCCCGCCGCCGCGAGCAGAAAAGCGCCGGTACAAACGGACGCGGTGCGCCGCGCGTGGGTCGAGTGCGCGCGAACCCAATCGACGAGTTCGCGATCCAGCACAGCCTGATGGACGCCCCAACCGCCCGCGATGATCAGCGTGTCGCACGATTCGGCCGCATCGGGCAACGCTTCTCCGACGAGCCCGAGTCCCGCCGACGCGCTCACCGTGCCGCTTTTCGACACCACGCGCGGGCGATAGGGGCGCGGCAGGCCCGCCGCCATCGCCAGATCGTTCGCGGATGCGAAAACCTGCACCGGGCCGGCGACATCGAGCAACTGGACATCGGGGAAGGCGAGCACGTCGATGGCGCGCGGTGTATCGGATTGCACGGCGGTCTCCCGAGGATTGGCGGAAAACGTGGGGTGTGTGTCGATTTCGCCATAGGGTAGCGGCGTAGCATCGGTTCGTCCACTGCCACGAAGCATCGATCAAGGAGAAGACGATGACGCTACACATTGGCCTGCTGCTGTTCCCGCGCGTGCAGCAACTTGACATGACCGGCCCCTATGACGTGTTCGCGCACATGCCCGACACGCAAGTGCATCTCATCTGGAAGACGCGCGAGCCGCTGAAATCGAGCGCCGGCATGATCCTGACGCCAGACACGACCTTCGATGACTGCCCCGCGCTCGACGTGCTGTGCGTGCCGGGCGGCGCGGGCGTCGGCGATCTGATGGAGGACGAGGCGACGCTCGCGTTTCTCCGCGAGCAGGCGAAGGGCGCGCGCTATCTGACGTCGGTATGCACCGGCTCGCTCGTGCTCGGCGCGGCGGGCCTGTTGCGCGGCAAGCGTGCGACGACGCACTGGGCCTATCACTCGCTGCTGGCGGAACTCGGCGCCATTCCGGTGCACGAGCGCGTCGTGCGCGACGGCAATCTGTTCACGGGCGGCGGCATCACGGCGGGCATCGATTTCGCATTGGCGCTCGCGGCGGAACTCGTCGGCGAAAAGGAGGCGCAAGCGGTCCAGTTGCAGATGGAATATGCACCCGCGCCGCCGTTCGACGCGGGCGATCCAGGCAGCGCGCCTGGCGATGTCGTCAGCGACGTGCGCGAGCGGCTGAAAGCATCGCTTGCGGCGCGCAGCGCGATCACGGCGCGCGTCGCCGGGCGGTTGAAATTGAATGCGTAATGCAAAACGCTTAATGCCAGATGGTTCTATGCATGCGTAATGCAAAACGCCAGCGCGCTAGAACCGCTTCTGCATGAAATAGCGCGTCTGTCCCGCGTGAAAATCGGCCAGTTCGCCGAAGGTCTCGTAGCCGCAGCGCGCGTAGAGCGAGCGCGCTGCGGGATTGACCGTGTCGAGCCAGGCCGCGCGGCAGCCGCGCTTCATCGCCTCGTTTTCGGCGGCTGCGAGTGCGCGTGTGCCGAGTCCGGCGCCGCGCGCATCCTCGCGTATCCATAGCCATTTCACGAAGAGCCAGTTCCACGCGGTGTAGCCGCCGAGCCCGCCGAGAAAATCGTCATCGCGATAGAGCGACACCGCGAGATCGCGCTGATGGCTAGGGCCGAGTTGCGCGCGATTGAACGCCGCGAGTCCGCCTGCGACATCGCGCTCGAACGTCGCGTCGATCCAGTCGGTGACCGCGAGCTCGACGTCCAGGCTCATGCGGCCGGCGCGACCGATGCGCCCTCGATGCCGTGTCGCGCGAGCGCATCGGCGACGAATCCCGAGCGCTTCACGTCCTCGACGAACTCGCGCAGATAGCGGGCGGCGTCATCGCCACGGGGCTTCGGCAAGCCCATCGCCTGCTGAATGACCATGAAGCGCCCGTCGAGCAGGCGCAAGCCGGGTATGCGCGCGGCATCGGCTTCGAGAATCTGCTTTACGCTTGCCGCGACTTCGAGGTTGTCGCGCAGAAAGTCTTCGACCACGGTATGCGATAACGCCGTGCGCACGATCTCGGCATGCTTGATTTCACGCGTGAGAAAGAGATCGTACGCACTGCCCTTGCCGACCATGATGCGGTGGCCTTCGCGGTCCACGTCTTCGTTGCGCGTGATCGGCGACGCGTCGCGCACGAGATAGCAGCCTTCGATCAGCACGTAAGGCGCGGTGAACGCGATGCCCGCGCCGCGCAGCGGATCGATTGCGAAGAAGCCGATGTCCGCATCTTCGTTCGTCACGGTCTCGACGGATTCGGCGGCGCGCTCGAAAGCGGTGAACGCGACCGGCACGCCGAGCCGCGACGCAAGTTCCCGCGCGAGATCCACCGATACGCCGCCCGGCTCGCCGCTTGTCGTGCGATGCGCGAGGATCGGATTGCCGAGATTGATCGACGCGCGCAGCGTGCCGGTCGGAGCGAAGGCATTCAGCAAGGAAGAGGGAAGAGTCATGGCGTCCACGGATGAAGTGAAGAAGAATGGCGTTTCGGGTAATCCGATGCAGAATACGCGAACCGCAACCGCTCTTGCAAAGGGAACGACATGCAACGTGATCGCATCGATAGCCGGGCACTGATCGAGCGTCTGAAGCTCGAGCCGCATCCGGAAGGTGGATATTTCCGCGAGACGTATCGAGCGAAAGGTAGGGTTGTGCGCGATAACGAAAACGAAAGCGATGCGCGGTCTGCCTCCACCGCGATCCATTTCCTGCTATGCGACGGCGCGCATTCGGCGTGGCATCGCATTCGCTCCGACGAAGTCTGGCACTTCTATGCGGGCGATCCCGTCGATGTGCACGTGCTCGATGCGAACGGCACGCTCGTCACGCATCGTCTCGGCAACATGATCGAACATGCGGATACCGTGTTTCAGGCTGTGGTCGAAGCGGGCGACTGGTTCGCGGCCGAATGCCGCGATAAGAACGGCGCGGCGCTCGTCGGCTGCACGGTCGCGCCGGGCTTCGAATTCAGCGAGTTCGAACTGGCCGCGCCGGGTGCGCTGGAAGCGCACTATCCGCAGCATCGTGAACTGATTGCACGCCTTGGCCCTGAAGCATGACGCTGTGCACGCGAGTGCGGTTATCATCGCGCGCATCATCGACAACGACACAAGGTCAGGCATGAGCGGAGTGCGCCGGGGAATTCAATCGATCGAAGTAGGCGGGGCGCTGTTGCGCGCGCTCGTGGATCACGGCGGCCCGATGCTGCTCGGCGATCTCGCGAAGAAGGCGGGCATGCCGTCGGCGAAGGCGCATCCGTATCTCGTGTCATACGGCAATCTCGGCCTGATTCAACAGGACCCGGCCACTGGTCGTTACGAGCTCGGGCCATTCGCCTTGCAGATGGGCCTGATCAGCTTGCAGCGCGTCGATCCGGTGCGCCTTGCGATCGCGGAAGTGGCGAACATCACACCGCGCATAGAGCATACGGTCGCACTCGCGAGCGCGGGCAGCTATGGACCGACGATTGTTCATATCCAGCAGGCGAGCGTGCCCATTCATGTGACGATGCGCACCGGCACCGTGATGTCGCTGCTGCAGACCGCAACGGGCCGCGCATTCGCGGCGTATCTGCCGCCGATGACCGTCGATGCGCTCGTCGCCATCGAGCGCGCGGGCGCTTTGCAGATCGGCGCGGAGCGTCGCGATTACACGCGTGCGCAAATCGACGCGATGCTCGCCGAAGTGCGCGAGCACTGCATCGCGAGAGCGATCGATGAACCCGTCGCCGGCATCAGCGCGATGAGTGCGCCGGTATTCGACCACTCGCGCAATATCGTGCTCGCGATCACGGCGATCGGACCCAACGGCTCGTTCGACGGCGCATGGGACGGCGATATATCGAAAGCTTTACGCGACTGCGCGCAACGCGTGTCGAAGATGCTCGGCTTCGCGGGCGTCTGATCCGAGTCTGGCGCTCGCGCGAAACCCTCGCGTATCGGGCGTTTTCATCCTTCAATGTTCATATGACATCCGCGGCGGCGCTCACGCCGCTGTCGGCATTCGGGTAAACGCAGATTCAACAATATAAAACGACTTGTACAATGATGAACAGATAAACGAAAGCGAAGCAATTCGCCCTTCGACGATGGAGACGATCGAATGTCCGTGAATTACGCCAGTCTGCGTTTCGAATATGAGCGCGCGCCCGAACACGACGCGCCCGCGTCCTCGCCTTATCCCGTTGCCGTGGTCGGCGCGGGGCCGGTCGGTCTCGCGACGGCCATCGATCTCGCGCAACAGGGCGTGCGCACCGTGCTGCTCGACAATGACGACACCGTGTCGACCGGATCGCGCGCCATCTGCTTCGCCAAGCGCACGCTGGAGATCTTCGATCGCCTCGGCTGCGGCGACAAGATGATCGAAAAGGGCGTGAGCTGGAATGTCGGCAAAGTGTTTCTGCACGACGACCTCGTCTACACGTTCAATCTGCTGCCGGAAACGGGGCATTCGCGTCCCGCGTTCATCAACTTGCAGCAGTACTACGTCGAAGGCTTTCTCGCCGAATGCGCGATGGAGCTTGAGAACTTGCAATTACGCTGGAAAAGCAATGTCGTCGGCGTGACGCAGCATGAGGATCATGTCGAGTTGCAAGTCGAAACACCCGATGGCGTCTATGCGTTGAAGGCGCAATACGTCGTCGCCACCGATGGCGCGCGCAGTCCGATGCGCCGTGCGCTCGGTCTCGACAGCCACGGCCGCACGTTCAAGGACCGTTTCCTGATCGCCGACGTGAAGATGAAGGCGCCGTTTCCGACCGAGCGCTGGTTCTGGTTCGATCCGCCATTCCATCGCAATCAGTCGGTGCTGCTGCATCGTCAGCCCGACGATGTATGGCGCATCGATTTCCAGCTCGGCTGGGACGCGGACCCCGTCGCGGAGAAAGAGCCGGAACGCGTGATTCCGCGCGTCAAAGCGCTGCTCGGCGAAGACGTGGAATTCGAGCTCGAATGGGTGAGCGTCTACACGTTCTCGTGTCTGCGCATGGATAGCTTCCGGCATGGGCGCATCATCTTCGCGGGCGATTCGGCACATGGCGTGTCGCCGTTCGGCGCGCGCGGCGCGAACAGCGGCGTGCAGGACGCGGACAATCTCGCGTGGAAGCTGCGGCTCGTCGTGAACGGCGATGCGCCGCACACATTGCTCGATACGTATGCGTCCGAACGCGAATACGCCGCCGATGAAAACATCCTCAACTCGACGCGCTCCACCGACTTCATCACGCCGAAGAGCGCGGTGTCACGGCTCTTTCGCGACGCGACGCTCAAGCTCGCGAAGGATGCCGCGTTTGCACGGCGTCTCGCGAACAGCGGGCGGCTTTCGGTGCCCGCGGTGCTGCGCGATTCGTCGCTCAATACGCCCGACAAGCAAGACGATGCCTTCGATGGCGCGATGATTCCCGGCGCACCGTGCGTCGATGCCCCCGTGCGTGTCGATGACCGCGATGCCTGGCTCCTGCCGCAGACACACGGGGGCGCGTTCACCGGCATTTATTTCTGCGGACTGGGCCACGGCCCGGACGCATGCGCGCAGAGCCTTGCGGCCTTGTCGAATGCGCCGCTGCCCGTGCGTACGCTGATCGTCGTGCCGAGAGGCATGGCCTGCACGGTGCCGGGCGTGACCGTGGTGGAAGATGTGGAAGGGATGGTCGCGCATCGCTTCGATGCGCGGCCGGGCACGTTCTATCTGCTGCGTCCCGACCAACATGTGTGCGCGCGCTGGCGCGCCTTCGATGCCGCATCGGTCACGGCCGCGGTCAAGCGCGCAACCTGCAACGGATGATGAATCGTATGAAGCTCAATCTCGAACTGAATATCCCGGACCACGATGCGTTCTACGAGCGCCTCATCGACACGCACAACGGTCTTTCCGATGAAGACAGCCAGTTGCTCAACGCGAAGCTCGTGCTGCTGCTCGCGAATCACATCGGCGATAACGATGTGCTGAAAGAAGCCCTGGCGATGGCGCGTCACGGCTTGCCCGCGAATTAATCTTTAAGCACGATGCCCACGCGCGCGCAAATGAACGCGCCGATGCCCGCGATGTCGTCGAGCGCGAGCGTGGGCAATGTCGTATCGATTGCGGCGGCATCATCGGTTGCGATTGCGACTATTTCCACATCGGTCTTGTAGAGCGGATCGCGGCCCGCCGAGGGCCGCACGACTTCCAGCCGCGGCATCGCCTCGCGCGCAAATCCTTCGACGATCACGAGATCCGCGTGCGACAGCCTCGCGGCCAACTCGCTGATGGACGGTTCCGCATCGCCATTCAGCTCGCGCAGGATCGCATAGCGATACGGCGATGCGATCAGCACTTCCCCCGCACCCGCGCGACGAAAGCGCGCACTGTCCTTGCCCGGCGGCTCGAGTTCGATCGAGTGATGACTGTGCTTGATCACGTTCACGATGAGCCCGCGTGCGCGCAGCCACGGCAACAGTGCTTCGATCAACGTGGTCTTGCCCTGGCCCGAGCGGCCAGAGATGCCGAAGAGCGGCGGACGATGCAAATTCATGCGAATGGTCGGCTGATTGTTCTGTTCTGGATCAGACGAGTGTAACGGGTCGATGGCGAGCGCGGAAAAATCGCGCTATCGTCGGGCATTGCCTTTGCGGCATCTTGCGCCGGGGTTTCCGACCCTATCGCAACACGCTGCAGCATTTCAAAGGATCCGACATGGCCGAAGACAATCCCAGCACAGCTCTCGCACCGCAGCAGTTTTCCATCGACGTGATGCTCGAAAAATATGCCAAGGGCGACGAGACGCGCGTCGAGGATATTTACCGCCGCGTCGCACGCGGCGTCGCGCAAGCAGAACCGGAAGAGACGCGCGCGAAGATCGAAGCGGAGTTCGTCGATAACTTCAGGCGCGGCGCGCTCGGCGCGGGGCGCATCATGAGCGCGGCCGGCGCGGGCATCGACGCGACGCTCATCAACTGCTTCGTGCAGCCTGTCGGCGATGCGATACAAAGCGTCGACAGCAATGGCTTGCCTGGCATCTACGTGGCGTTGTTGCAAGCGGCCGAGACGATGCGCCGCGGCGGCGGTGTCGGCTATAACTTCTCGGCGATCCGTCCGCGCGGCGCACGCGTGCATTCGACGGGATCGGCGGCATCGGGCCCATGCAGCTATATGGATGTTTTCGATGCCTCGTGCCGCACCGTCGAAAGCGCGGGCTCGCGGCGCGGCGCGCAGATGGGCATTCTCGATTGCACGCATCCCGATCTGCTCGAATTCATCGCGGCAAAACATACGAAAGGGCGCTGGAACAATTTCAACGTATCGGTCGCGGTGACCGACGAATTCATGCAGGCCGTCGCCGATGATTCGACATGGCAGCTCGTGCACAAGGCAGAGCCATCACCTGCGCAGCGTGCAGCCGAAGACATGCATCAGCGCGATGATGGCTTGTGGGTCTATCGCGAAGTGCAGGCGCGCGAGGTGTGGAACACGATCATGCGCTCGACCTACGATGTCGCCGAGCCGGGCGTCGTGTTCATGTCGCGCATGAATGACGACAACAACCTGCGCGCCGTCGAAGCGATCCGCGCGACCAATCCGTGTGGCGAGCAGCCGCTGCCCGCATACGGCTGCTGCAATCTCGGCCCGCTCAATCTCACGCGTTTCGTGCGCGATCCGTTTGCGCAAAGGCGCGGCGGCGTGCCTTCGTTCGATTGGGATGGCTTCGCGCGCACCACGCGCACGCAAGTGCGCTTTCTCGACGACGTGCTCGACGTCACGCTCTGGCCGCTCGACGAACAGGCGCGCGAAGCGGCGGCGAAGCGGCGCATCGGCGTGGGCTTCACGGGTCTCGGCGATACGCTCGTGATGCTGGGCTTGCGCTACGACGCGGAGGAAGGGCGCGATTTCGCCACGCGCGTCGCGCGCACGATGCGCGATGAAGCGTATCGCGCGTCCGTCGATCTTGCGCGCGAACGCGGCAAGTTTCCGCTCTTCGACGCGAAGCGTTACCTCGAAGAGGGCACCTTCGCTTCGCGCCTGCCCGATGACATCAAGCGTGCGATTCGCGAGCACGGCATTCGCAACAGCCATCTGCTGTCGATCGCGCCGACGGGCACCGTGAGCCTCGCGTTCGCTGACAACGCATCGAACGGCATCGAGCCCGCGTTCTCGTGGACGTATCAACGCACGAAGCGCATGGCGGACGGCTCGCGACAGACCTTTGCCGTCGAAGATCACGCGTACCGGCTTTATCGCGAGATGGGCGGCGACATAAACACGTTGCCTGATTACTTCGTGAGCGCGCTGGAAATGTCCGCGCACGATCACATGGAGATGATGGCGGCGGTGCAGCCGTTCGTCGATACATCGATCTCGAAGACCGTGAACGTGCCCGCCGATTATCCGTTCGACAAGTTCCAGGATCTCTATTTCGAAGCATGGCGGCGCGGGCTGAAGGGGCTTGCCACTTATCGGCCCAACGAGACACTGGGCGCGGTGCTTTCGGTCACGCCCGCTGAAACACCGAGCGATTCGCCGGACCCCGAACTCGATCTCGATCCGCTGCGTATCGCGATCGATCATCGGCCGAGGGGTGAATTGCCCGCGATCATCGAGAAGGTCGAATATCTGACGCAGGCGGGGAAGAAGTCGCTTTATCTCGCGGTGTCATTCATCGAAGTGACGGGACGCATCGCGGGCGGCGACGTCACTATCGAGCGGCCCATCGAGTTCTTCATTCCGACGGGGCAGAGCGACGAATCGCAGCAGTGGATCACGGCGACGATGCGTTCGCTGTCACTGGCCGCGCGCGGTGGTTTCGCGGCGCGCACGCTGCAGGATATGCGCAAGGTGTCGTGGGATCGCGGACAAGTGCGTCTGGGCGATGTCGAGCGGCTCGACGGTCATCGCAGTCCGCGCTGGCACGATTCGGAAGTCGCGGCGCTAGCGTATGCGATTCAGCAGATTCTTCACCGCCGTGGCTTCCTCGATGCAGAGGGCAACCAGGTACCGTCGCGCGTGCTTGCGCGCAAGGGCGCCGATCGCACGCCTCATGCGATAGCTGTAGCCGACGAAGGCGAAGAAGTATCCGAGGGCATCGCGCAAGGCGAGATCGATCCTCATGGTCTTCCCCAAATGCACGGCCGTAAATGCGCGACGTGTGGCGCGAACGCGGTGATCCGCAAGGATGGCTGCGACTTCTGCACGTCGTGCGGCGAAATCGGCGCGTGCGGTTAAAAGAAAAAAGGCGCGGGCTGTTCGTCCGCGCCTTTCGTGTCACGCCCGATGCGAGCGTTCGTCAGTCTCTTGCTTCGTCTCTTGCACAGCGTCTTCCGCGTGCTGCACGAAGGGATGCCATACCGGCGTCGCGAAAGGAAGTTCGTCGAGAAGCGAGAATTGATCGAGCGAATTATTGGCTAACATGTTGACCTCTTGATATCTTGTCGACGGCGCTATCAACGCGCCGTCACATTGCCTGCTGCCGAGCCATTGGCGTACTCGACGATTTCACGATTGCGTGCTTCCGCTTGTGCCGCATCGCGTGCGCGTTGCTCGCTTTGCGCGGCGATCGCGTCGCCCCACATGCTGCGCTCGGGATAGGTGTTGCGGTTCAGCGCGGGCAACGAGCCGTTCGAAAAGGCGGCGGCCAGTTCCGCGCGCACTTGCGCGCGGCTTTTAGGCGTATCGCCCGCATTGGCCTGGGTTTGCGTCTGCACCTGATACGTGCCTGCACGGCCGATGCCCTGGCCGCTCTCCGCAAAAGCGGTAGTCGTGACGACAGCGGAGATGGCGGCGAGAGAAAATCCCGTGATGAGCTGCTTCATGCTTGCGACTCCTTTCGTTCCGATGCGGCGTGCGGGCAAATGCGGATTGCAATTGGCTGATTGCACGCTGCGTTGAGAGCGAATGTAGCCGCGCGGTGCACGCGGATAAATGCCGTATCGGCGAATAGATTTATCGATTTCGGCGAATAATCGCGCGAAGGCTTGTCTGCAAAGGCTTTCGCGACGTGACTATGCGAGCTGCTTATGAAAGAAAGTGGTCGCGCAGAGCGTGCCGTCGGGCATCAGCGCGTAGTTCGGCACGATGCCGACACGCTGCCATCCGGCGCGTTCGTAAAGGCGCTCCGCATCGCCGCCTGTCACCGTATCGAGCACGAGCACGGACTTGCCCGCGGTGCGTGCGGCATCGTCGGCGGCGGCCATCAGGCGTTGCGCGACGCCTTTGCGTCTCGCTCGCCGTGCGACGAGCATCTTCGCGATATCGCCTCGATGCGGCTGATTCTCGGGCTGATCGATAACAACCTGCACCGTGCCGACGACCTTGCCTTGCGCATCTTCAGCGACGAGCAGAATGCGCTCGTGACGCACGACGCCCTGTGCGACATGCGTCCAGAATTCGACGGCCGTGGCGCGCGAAATCGGCAACATGAAGCTGACGGACGCGCCGCCCTCGACGCAATCGATGAGCACGTCCGCCAACGCTTCGACATAGGTCAGCGCTTCATCCGCGCCGACCCGGCGCACATCGATGTTTTCGTTCATTCTTATCCCGTGCGCTCAACGATGTCCGGCTATACCACCACATCCTCGGTGCCCGCGACTTCGGGCGTGCCATGCCGCACGATCGACGGCGATGCGGTGCTCGTCGGCAGGCAGCGCTCTTCCGCTTCCTTCTGGCCTTGCAGAAGCGGGCAACGCTCGAATAACTCCGCGGCCCAGTCGACGAATACGCGCACCTTCGGCGACAAATGCCGGTTATGCGGATACACGGCGGAAATCGGCATCGGCAGCGGATTCCACTGCGGCAATACTTCCACCAGTTCGCCCGCGCGCAGATGCGGCAGCGCCATGAAGCGCGGCACCTGAATGATGCCCAGGCCCTTCAGACCGCAGCTCAGATAAGCTTCCGCGTCATTCACCGCGATCATGCCGCGCATCTTCACTTCGATGGTTTCATCGTCGACGACGAAATCCATATCCAGAACGCGGCCCGTGCGGCTCGAAAAGTAATTCACCGCCGTGTGATTCTGCAAATCTTCGATGGTCTTCGGCGTGCCATTGCGTTCGAGATATTGCGGCGCAGCCACAGTCACGCCCTGAAACACGCCGATACGCCGTGCGACGAGACTCGAATCCTGCAGCGTGCCGACGCGAATCACGCAATCGACGCCTTCCTGAATCAGATCGACCGGCTTGTCGCCGAAGCCCATCATCAGTTCGATATCCGGATAGCGCGTATGGAAATCGCAAAGCTGCGGCATCACGATGAGCCGCCCGATCGCGCCGGGCATATCGACACGCAGCTTGCCGTGCGGTCCCTTTCCATTGTTCGAAAACGTGCTTTCCGCTTCTTCGATATCCGCGAGGATGCGCACGCAACGCTCGTAATACGCGGCGCCGTCCGGCGTGAGATTCAATCTGCGCGTCGTGCGCTGAAGCAGCCGCACGTTCAAGTGCGCTTCCAGATTCTGAATGATCGTCGTGACCGAAGCGCGCGGGAGATTGAGCGTGTCCGCCGCGCGGGAAAAGCTATTGGTGTCCACGACGCGGGTGAAAACCTGCATTGCCTGTAGCCGATCCATGTTCTCTCACCTTCCTTGCCTGCGACACGCTATTTAAGCGTGCGCTAAAGAATGACCGAAGAAACAATCGCAAGGGATAACCACGATTGTTCGGTGCGACCGAATTGTGTTGCCGGATTATAGGCATTTATCAAAAAAGGCGCGGACTCCATCATTCGGACCATCGCAACTTATGCGTGAAGGCCTTGCAGCAGCGGCCTGGCACCGAAAATAACCATGGCATCACTGTTGGATATCGAGTCGAGTCCGCGCTTGTGCATCGAAGATGTGCACATCACGGGACACGCGCAACCGATCACGTTGCGAAGCTATCGCCCCGCCTCGGACGGCACGATCCTGCCCATCGTTCTTTACTTCCACGGCGGCGGTTTTATTCGCGGCAATCTCGACGACGCCGATATCGCCGCCGCGACGATCGCACGCGATACGCCCGCGTGGGTTGTGTCCGTCGGCTATTCGCTCGCGCCGACGTATCCGTTTCCCGCCGCGCCCGAAGACGGTTATCGCGCGGCGCAATGGGCCGTCGCACATGCTCGCGCGCAGCGCGCGGACCCGCAACGTATCGGCATTGCGGGACATGACGCGGGCGGCAATCTCGCCACTTGCGTCGCGGCCATCGCACGGGATCGCGGCGATATTCGCATGTCCGCGCAGGCGCTGCTCGCGCCGCTGCTCGATCCGAGCCTGACGCGTCTCGCCGACGAACGCAAAGTGCTGTGCCCCGACTTCGAATCGCGCGAATGCGCGCAGTGGTATCGCGCATATCTGCCGAATCCTTCGCAACGTCTGCATCCGTATGCCGCGCCGCTCGAATCGCGCCGTCTCGCGGGCCTGCCGCCCGCGCTCATTGCGAGCGCCGAGCACGACCTGCTGCATATCGAAGCCGAAAAATACGCGGGCGAACTGATCGCCGCCGGCGTGCCGACAGAAGTCACGCGCCACGGCAAGGCGTCGCATCACGCGTTGGCCGCGCATCCCGACGCGCTCGCCGATGTCGTCGCGTTCTTCAAGAAGCGCCTGATGCGCGCGAAGTGACCGCAACGAAGTGACAGCAAGAAACGGCACGCCAGCCACGCAATACACAACAACAATCTCATCGCAACCGGAGCCTCATACCATGTCTTTCACTCGCAAACGCATCTACGCCGCGCTGGGCGCGACGCTGATCATCGCCGGCGCGGGCGGATACACCGCCTGGCACGGCCACGGCGATGCGGCCATCAACGAAGCCAAAGCCGCCGCTCACAGCCCGACCGCCACGGAGGTCGATGTCGCGACCGTGGTGTCGAAGACCATCACCGACTGGCAAAGCTATTCGGGCAGACTCGAAGCCGTCGATCACGTCGACATTCGCCCGCTCGTGCCGGGCACGATCGTCGCCGTGCATTTCAAGGACGGCCAGCTCGTGAAGAAGGGCGACGCGCTGTTCACGATCGATCCGCGCCCGTATGAAGCCGAAGTGGATCGCGCGCAGGCGCAGCTCGCGGCAGCGCAGGCACGTAATGGCTATACATCGACGGATGCGGCGCGTGCCGAACGCCTGCTCGCCGACAATGCGATCGCCAAGCGCGATTACGACGAGAAGCAGAACGCCGCGCGCGAGGCCGTCGCCAACCTGAAGGCCGCGCAGGCCGCGCTCGAAGCCGCGAAGATCAATCTCGCCTACACGCATATCACGGCGCCCGTGTCGGGCCGTGTATCGCGCGCGGAGCTCACGGTGGGCAACATCGTGTCGACGGGTGGGAACGCGCCTTTGCTGACGACGCTCGTGTCGGTCTCGCCGATCTACGCCTCGTTCGATGTCGACGAACAAACGTACTTGCGCTATCTCGGCCGCGATGCGGGCAACAGCGTGCCGGTGTCGCTCGGTCTCGCGAATGAGGACGGCTATTCGCGCGATGGCGTCGTCGATTCCGTCGATAACCGTCTCGATACGACCTCGGGCACGATCCGCGTGCGCGCGCGCTTCAACAATCCGGACGGCTCGCTCGTGCCCGGTCTTTATGCACGAGTGAAAGTGGGCGGCGGCTCGCCGCATCCGGCGGTGCTCGTGGAAGACGAAGCCATCGGCACGGATCAGGACAAGAAGTACGTGATGGTCGTCGACAAGGACAACCGCGTGCAGTACCGCGAAGTCTCGCTCGGACAGACGCATGAAGGCCTGCGCGTCATCAGCAAGGGCTTGCAGCCGGGCGAGCGCATCGTCGTGAACGGCTTGCAGCGCGTGCGTCCGAACGATGTGATCAAGGCCAACAACGTCGCGATGAACGACGACAACGCTGCGCCCGCCGTGAAAACGGCGTCCGCGCAGTAAGTCGTCCGCAACAGACAGAACTCGTCATGAACATATCCAAATTCTTTATCGACCGCCCGATCTTTGCGGGCGTGTTATCGGTGATCGTGCTGCTGGCGGGCATCATCGCGATGTTCAAGCTGCCGATCTCCGAGTATCCGGAAGTCGTGCCGCCTTCGGTCGTCGTGCATGCGCAGTATCCCGGCGCGAATCCGAAGGTGATCGCGGAGACCGTGGCCTCGCCGCTCGAAGAGCAGATCAACGGCGTAGAGGACATGCTCTACATGCAGTCGCAGGCGAACAGCGACGGCAATCTCACGACGACCGTCACGTTCAAGCTCGGCACCGATCCGGACAAGAACACGCAGCTCGTGCAGAACCGCGTGAATCAGGCGCTGCCGCGCTTGCCGCAGGACGTGACGCGTCTTGGCGTGACGACGATCAAGTCGTCGCCGACGCTCACGATGGTCGTCCACCTGAACTCGCCCAATGGCCGTTACGACATGACGTATCTGCGCAACTACGCGCTGATCAACGTGAAGGACCGGCTCGAACGCATCGCGGGCGTGGGTGAAGTGCAGTTGTGGGGCTCGGGCGATTACTCGATGCGCGTATGGCTCGATCCGCAAAAGGTCGCACAGCGCGGCATGACGGCGACCGATGTCGTCAACGCGATTCGCGAGCAGAACGTGCAGGTCGCGGCGGGCGTGATCGGCGGTTCGCCGACGCTGCCGAACGTGCCGCTGCAACTGAACGTGAATGCGCGCGGCCGCTTGCAGAACGAGTCGGAGTTCCGAGATATCGTGCTGAAGACTTCGCCCGATGGCGCCGTCACGCATCTCAGCGATGTCGCGCGTGTCGAATTGGCTGCATCGGAATATGGCTTGCGTTCATTGCTCGATAACAAGAGCGCGGTCGCGATCGCGATCAATCAGCAACCGGGCGCGAACTCGCTGCAGATCTCCGACGAAGTCCGCAAGACGATGAAGGAGCTCAAGGCCGACATGCCTGCGGGGCTCGAATACCAGATCGTCTATGACCCGACGCAGTTCGTGCGTTCGAGTATCGAGGCGGTGATTCACACGCTCGCCGAAGCGATTGCGCTCGTGGTGCTGGTCGTGATCATCTTCCTGCAGACGTGGCGCGCGTCGATCATTCCGCTGCTCGCCGTGCCGGTATCGATCGTCGGGACGTTCTCGCTGCTGCTCGCGTTCGGCTTCTCGATCAACGCGCTGTCATTGTTCGGGATGGTGCTCGCGATCGGTATCGTCGTCGACGATGCGATCGTGGTCGTCGAAAACGTCGAGCGGAACATCGCCTCGGGCTTGTCCGCAAGAGAGGCCACCTATCAGGCGATGCGCGAGGTGAGCGGACCGATCATCGCGATTGCGCTGACGCTCGTGGCCGTGTTCGTGCCGCTCGCGTTCATGTCGGGTCTCACGGGCCAGTTCTACAAGCAGTTCGCGATGACTATCGCCATCTCGACGGTGATCTCCGCGTTCAACTCGCTGACGCTGTCGCCCGCGCTCGCCGCGCTGCTGCTCAAAGGCCACGACGAGCCGAAGGACTGGCTCACGCGTGGCATGGATCGCGTGTTCGGCGGCTTCTTCCGCGTCTTCAACAAAGTGTTCCATCGCGGTTCCGAGGCTTACGGCAAGGGCGTCAAGCACGTCATCAACCGCAAGGCATTGATGATGGGCGTGTATGCCGTGCTGCTCGCAGGCGCGGTGCTGATGGGCAAGATCGTGCCGGGTGGCTTCGTGCCCGCGCAGGACAAGGAGTATCTGATCAGCTTTGCGCAGTTGCCGAACGGCGCATCGCTCGATCGCACCGAAGGCGTGATTCGTCAGATGAGCGATATCGCGCTGAAGCAGCCGGGCGTGGAAAGCGCGGTGGAGTTTCCGGGCTTGTCGGTGAACGGCTTCACCAATTCGTCGAGCGCGGGCATCGTGTTCGTCACGTTGAAGCCGTTCAAGGAACGCGTGCATGACAAGGCGCTGTCGGCGGGAGCGATTGCCGGCGCGCTGAACCAGAAGTACGCGGGCATCAAGGGCTCGTTCATCGCCGTGTTCCCACCGCCGCCGGTGCTCGGCCTCGGCACGCTGGGTGGCTTCAAGATGCAGCTGGAAGATCGCGGCGCGCTCGGTTATGCGGCGCTCGCCGATGCCACGCAGGCGTTCATCAAGCGCGCATCGCAGACGCCCGAACTCGGACCGACGTTCTCCAGCTATCAGATCAACGTGCCGCAGTTGAACGTCGATCTGGACCGCGTGAAGGCGAAGCAACTCGGCGTGTCCGTCACTGATGTCTTCGACACGATGCAGGTCTATCTCGGTTCGCTCTATGTGAACGACTTCAATCGCTTCGGGCGCGTGTATCAGGTGCGCGTGCAGGCCGATGCGCCGTTCCGCGCGAATCCCGAGGACATCGGCTTGCTGAAGACACGCAACGCGAATGGCGACATGGTGCCGTTGTCGTCGCTCGTGAAAGTGACGCCGACGTATGGCCCGGAAATGGTCGTGCGCTACAACGGCTACACCGCTGCCGATATCAACGGCGGTCCGGCGCCGGGTTACTCGTCGGGCCAGGCGCAGGCGGCGGCGGAGCGCATCGCGGCGGAAGTGCTGCCGCGCGGGATCAAGTTCGAATGGACCGATCTCACGTATCAGCAGATCCTCGCGGGCAATGCGGCGCTGTGGGTCTTCCCGATCAGCGTGCTGCTCGTGTTCCTCGTGCTCGCCGCGCTGTATGAGAGCCTGACGCTCCCGCTCGCCGTCATCCTGATCGTGCCGATGAGCATTCTGTCCGCGCTGCTCGGCGTATGGCTCACCGATGGCGACAACAACATCTTCACGCAGATCGGCTTGATGGTGCTGGTGGGCTTGTCGGCGAAGAACGCCATTCTGATCGTCGAATTCGCACGCGAGCTGGAGATGCAGGGGCGCACCATCGTGCAGGCCGCGATCGAGGCGAGCCGCCTGCGTCTGCGCCCGATCCTGATGACGTCGATCGCGTTCATCATGGGTGTGGTGCCGCTCGTGCTGTCGTCGGGCGCGGGCTCGGAGATGCGTCATGCGATGGGCGTCGCGGTGTTCTTCGGCATGCTGGGTGTGACGCTCTTCGGTCTGATGCTCACGCCGGTCTTCTACGTGATTCTGCGCAAGCTCTCGCGCACGGAGCACGTGACGGACAAGCACGGCACGCATCCGCAGATGCGCGGTATCGGTGCTTCGGTCGAAGCGCAATGAGGTCAATGATGAATAAGCTGCATGTTGTTTCGAGTCTGATGGCCGCGTTGATGCTGGTCGCGGGATGTTCGCTTGCCCCGACCTACGAGAAGCCCGACGTCAACGCGCCGTCGGCGTATAAGGAAACACCCGCTTTGCAGGCATCGGAAGCGGGCAGGTGGAAGACGGCGCAGCCTTCCGAAGAGATGTTGCGCGGCGAATGGTGGACGATCTTCGGTGACGCCACGCTCAACGATCTGGAGAAGCAGGCGCAGGACGCGAACCAGAATCTGAAGGCGGCCGCCGCGCGCGTGAAGGAAGCGCGCGGGATCAACCAGTCGGCGCGCGCGGGCCTGTTCCCGACGCTCGATGCGGGCTTCGGACCGACGCGTGAGAAGTTCTCGCCCGCATCGCAATTCCTGCCGCCGGATGGCAACGTGCCCGCGCAAACGCTGTGGCGCGCGCAGGCGAGCGTGTCGTATGAAGTGGATCTGTTCGGCCGCGTGTCGAACACGGTGCAGGCCGCGAACGCCGACACGCAGCAGAGCGAGGCGCTGTTCCGCTCGGTGCAGCTCGCGTTGCAGGCGGATGTCGCGCAGAACTACTTCAATCTGCGCGAGCTGGATGCCGAAGCCGATGTCTACACGCGCACCGTGCAGTTGCGCGAGGAAGCGCTGAAGCTCGTGCAAAAGCGCTTCAACGAAGGCGATATCAGTGAGCTGGATCTGGCGCGCGCGAAGTCGGAACTGGCGACGGCGCGTTCGGAAGCGATGACGGTGCAGCGTCTGCGCGCGGCATCGGAACATAGCCTCGCCGTGCTGCTCGGCAAGGCGCCCGCCGAGTTCGCCATGGCCGCGGACCCGCTCAGGCCGGTGACGATCCGCGTGCCGCCGGGCCTGCCTTCGGCGCTGCTGGAGCGCCGTCCCGATGTCGCGGCGGCGGAACGCGCGATGGCGGCGGCGAATGCGCGCATCGGCGTGGCGAAGGCGGCGTTCTTCCCGTCGCTGACGCTGACGGGCTCGGGCGGGTTCGAATCGGCGACGCTCGGCGATCTCTTCAAATGGTCGAGCCGCACGTTCCTGCTCGGGCCGTTCGCGGGCACGGCGCTCAACATCCCGATCTTCGATGGCGGCCGGCGCAAGGGCAATCTCGCCAATGCGCGCGCGATCTACGAAGAGGATGTGGCGAGCTATCGTCAGCAAGTGCTCGTCGCGTTCCGCGAGGTGGAGGACAACCTCTCGGATCTGCGCATCCTCGAAGACCAGACGGCGACACAGGACGATGCCGTCAAAGCGTCGGTGCGCGCCGCGCAGCTCTCGCGCACGCAGTACACCGAGGGTGCGGTGAATTATCTCGATGTCATCGATGCCGAGCGCACCGTGCTGCAAACGCAGCGCTCATCGGTGCAGTTGCGGGGCGCGCAGGCGATATCGACGGTGAATCTGATCCGCGCGCTGGGCGGCGGCTGGGGCGATGCCAACCCTACGCCCGTGCCCGAGCCGAGTCTCGCGCAGAAGTAAACCATGAAGTTGGCCCTGCTGCGTGCAGGGCCATTTTCATTGGGGCCGGGCAACGCGATTGTTCGTCTCCCGGAACATATGTCTTCACTTATCGAGCGTTTATCCGCGGCGCTTCAATCCTTAGAATTCTAATCATGGGATAAGGAGCGGATGATGAGAGACTTGATCGCAAAGCAACTGTATCAGCCGGCGGTGGTGCTGCCACTGCTGCTGTTGACACGCCTGATGGTCACGCTCGACTTCAATCTCGCGCAGGTCATGTTCGTGATGGTGATGAAAGGCTCGCAGCACGCCTATCAGTTCGCGCTGCGCTACACGGTCGCCCGTCAGCGCAGCAGCGCGGCGGTGAAGCACTTGCCCTGCAACAACTGCTGCTGATATCGACGCTCAATACACCTCGGGAACGTACATATCGTCGGCGACGGGCTGGCGCAGATAATCGGGATTGAACACGCGGTCGGGCAACTCGATCGGCTGATGCTCGACATCGTGATACGGCACCTGGCTCAGCAGGTGACTGATGCAGTTCAGCCGCGCACGCTTCTTGTCGACGGCATGCACCACCCACCACGGCGCTTCGGGAATGTGCGTGCGCTGGAGCATCACTTCCTTGGCCGCCGTGTACGCTTCCCAGCGGCGGCGGCTTTCGAGATCCATCGGGCTCAGCTTCCACTGCTTGAGCGGATCTTCTATACGCGCCTGAAAGCGCACTTCCTGTTCGTCGTCGGTGATCGAGAACCAGTACTTCACGATCTGGATGCCGCTTCGCACCAGCATCTTCTCGAACTCCGGCACCGAGCGGAAGAATTCTTCATACTCTTCGTCGCTGCAAAAGTTCATGACGCGTTCGACGCCCGCGCGGTTATACCAGCTTCGATCGAATAAAACGATTTCACCGGCCGCCGGCAAGTGCGAAACGTAGCGCTGGAAATACCACTGCGTGCGCTCGCGATTGTTCGGCGCCGGAAGCGCGGCCACGCGGCATACGCGCGGATTCAGGCGTTGCGTGATGCGCTTGATCGCGCCGCCTTTGCCGGCCGCGTCGCGTCCTTCGAAGAGCACGACCAGCCGATGCCCCGTGTGTACGACCCAGTCCTGCAGCTTCACGAGTTCGCCCTGCAAACGGAACAGCTCGCGGAAATAAGTCTTGCGCAGGGCCCGCTCTTCATCGGAGAAGGTCGATTCGCCGTCCAGAAAGCGATCGTCGACTTCCATCTCGAACTCTTCGTCGTAGCTGTCGATGATGTCGGCGTGGAAACGGCGCTGCTTGTCCGTCGTGTTCATGAAAGGCTCCGTGACGTTCTTGGGCGGCCGCAGTCCTCGTTTCGAGTTGCGGCGCGGAACGGCCGATTATGACGGCATACGATGGCAGTCATATGACAACGGCCGCA
Organism: Caballeronia arvi; assembly: GCF_001544695.2. GTDB lineage: Bacteria > Pseudomonadota > Gammaproteobacteria > Burkholderiales > Burkholderiaceae > Caballeronia > Caballeronia arvi. Next base: position 122,662 of record NZ_FCOM02000016.1, on the reverse strand, counting down.
TTGATGATCGGGTCATTCATTTTAGAAAGCGCGCGCGCTTTATGACACAGCGCGCCGCGCCGTTAGAATGTTCCGGCACTTCGATGGCATGCCGATGGCACTTTCGACTTCACCCACTTCAACTTCAATAGCGAGCGAACCCGATGACCGCGACGATCCACAGTTTCGACGAAGCCCGGACAGCACGCCTCGTGCCGTATGACCGGCTCGTGGACACCCTCGCCGCGACCATGCTCGACTACGCGGCGGGCCGCATCGTGAGCCCCGAGCGCATGGTCGTGCCGATCGAAGGCGGCGTGATGCTGTCGATGCCCGCGAGCGCCGCCGATCTCGCGATGCACAAGCTCGTGAACGTTTGCGCGCGCAACGGCGCGCTCGGTTTGCCGACGATTCACGGCCAGGTCACTGCCTACGATGCCGTCACCGGCGTGCCGCAGTTCATGCTCGACGGGCCGACCGTCACGGGACGGCGCACGGCGTCGGTCTCGATGCTCGCCATTCGCGCGCTGCATGGAGGCGCGCCGCGCGACGTCCTCGTGATCGGCACGGGCAAGCAGGCGGCGTATCACGTCGAGGCGCTCGCCGCTGTATATCCCGATGCGCGCATCCGCGTGCAGGGCTCGCGTCCCGAACGCGCGCGCGAATTCTGCGCGGCGCATGCGTCGCTATCGAACAATCTGGCGCCGCTGGACGAAGCATCGATTCCCGATTCCGTCGATGTCGTCATCGCCGCGACGACGAGCAAGACGCCGGTCTACACGCTGCCAGCGCGCGCGGGACGACTCGTGATCGGCGTGGGCGCATTCACCGCCGATGCCGCCGAGATCGCCGCCGCGACCATCCACGCGAGCGAGCTTTACGTCGACGATCCCGCGGGCGCGCGTCACGAAGCGGGCGACTTCATACTCGCCGCCGTCGACTGGAACGCGGTGCATCCGCTGGCCGCTGCAATCGCGGCTCCGGCGAAGCAGGCGACCGCCACGCGCGCCGTGATGTTCAAGTCGGTCGGTTGCGCGGCGTGGGATCTGGCGGCGTGCCGTGTCGCGCGCGCGGTTTTGTCGGAGGAAAGTGAAGCCCGATAAGGACGAGCGGGTTGGAATGGGACTTGCTGTAAGTCTTTTTAACGATGAAGGGCGCACGGGCGCCCAAAGACAACGGCGCAAAGTGCGCCACAGCAATCGAGCCAGCGAACTGACCCATGAAAAGTCGATACGACAGCAAATGGCATCCGTGGATTCCTGCCCGGGATGACGGACGCGAAGGCGCGGGCGGGGACCGCCAGCGACCAACCCATACGAGCGCCGCGCCGCCCGCGGCGTATTTCATCTCGGTGCTCGAGCTTGCCACCGGCGAGAAGCTCGGCAACGACGAGCGACTGCGCGCCGTCGCGATGCTCGAATCGCAGTTCGGCGCGGGACGTCCCCGCACGCTGAAGGAGGCCGTGCGCATTTGCGCGGCCGCGATCGATTCGTCGACGTTGCAGCGCATGGCGCGCGGCGCGAAGGCCTGAAAACCGTCTGAGAAAAGCACGGAGGTAAGGCGCGTTTTTTCACACGCGTGTAAAACGAACGTGTTTCCGAGCGCGTGCCTTGCTCCGTGCCTGCGCCTTATTTCACAGTCTGAATGACCTCGAATCCCTCGAACTCGGGATGCCCGAGATAGAGCTGACGCGTCTCGCCGCCTGCATTGCGATGCGCGGCGCGAAACGCGTCCGAGCGTGTCCAGTCCTCGAAAGCCGCCTGATTCGCCCAGATCGTATGGCTCGAATAGAGAACGTGATCGTCTTTCACCGGGCCTTTGAGCAGATGAAACTCGACGAAGCCCGGCACGTCCTTGAGATGCGTGTCGCGGCTGGTCCAGAGGCGTTCGAAATCGGCTTCGGCGCCGGGCACGATCTTGAAGCGGTTCATGGCGATATACATGTCGATGCTGTTCCGAGAAAAGAAAAATATCAGCTGCGTTCGAGCTCGACGATCGTCTTGAAGCCGCCGAAGAACATGCGTTTCGCGTCGAACGGCGGCTCACCCGATTCCATCATGCTCTTGAGACGCGGATCTTCCATGACTTTCGCGTTGACGCTGTCGCGCTGCTCGCGCGATTCGTAGACGATATACGAGAACACGACGGTTTCGCCTTCCTTCATTTGCACGCTCTGCGGAAAAGAGGTGAGCTTGCCGGGCTTCACGTCGTCGGCGAGCGTCTCGACGAATTGCAGCGCGCCGTGTTCCAGCCAGATCTTGCCGGCTGCTTCGGCCATCGCGCGGTAGGCATCGATCTTGTCGATCGGAACGGGTACGACGAATCCATCCACGTAGTGCGCCATCTGAGTCTCCTGTAACGGTTCGAAAGCGGGCCGCGCATGCGACGCGCTGTCTGCTTTGAGCCATTCGAGAGGAACGAAGTTCAGGCGCTCCATGCGTCGGCGGGCGACGCGCGCTTCAGGACTGTCGACGACAAGGGCGCGAAGTCCATCCCGTAGACCGATTGAAGCGGCATGCCGAGCGCATGCGCGAGCGCCACTTTCACGACGAGGGCATGCGTGACGACGATGCAGCGCTCGCACGGATTCAGCCTGTCGATGAACGCAAGTCCGCCGGCGACGCGCGCCGCGAGCATCTCGATGCTTTCGCCGCCATGCGGATGCGCCTGCGGGTCCGCGAGCCAGGCGGCGACCTGTTCGGGTTCGCGCTCGCCCGCTTCGCGCAGGGAAAGTCCGCGCCAGCGGCCGTAATCGATGTCGTCGAATGCGGGCACGATCTCGAAGGCATCCGTGATCCATTCCGCTGTTTGCCGCGCCACGCGCGCGGGACTTGTGAGCACGCGCGTGCCGTGACGTGCACGCAGCGGTGCGAGCAGGATGCTCTCGTCGCGGGCGGCGGCCTCGTCGCCGACGGGAAAGCGGCCGGCTTTCATCGCGCGCGTGGCAGCGTGGCACAGCAGGATGAGTTCCAAGGGAGCGGGATGGGTAATGGGGCGGGTCAGGATCGTTTTACTTTGCCGTCAATCATCATAGAATGGCAAGCTTGCAGTGCGAGGAAGCCGGTGCAAACCCGGCACGGTCGCGCCACTGTATGCGGCAGAGCCGAAAGGCGCTGCGCCGCGAGTCAGACCCCGCTGCATGCTCTTCATCAATCGGGACGCGTTTTTCCCTGGAGAACCACCATGAATGCTTCCAACGCGCCGGTGTTTTCCGCTCCGGCTTCCCCCTCGCTCGACGCACCCGTGCCCATTCCGGTGCGCGACGTGCTGCCCTGGGCCGTTTTCATCGGCCTCATTCTGCTGATCGCCATTTATTTCGTCGGCGCGGAGCAGGGCGCGACCGCGATCGTCTCGGGCACGTACGTCCACGAATTCGTCCACGACGGCCGGCATCTGCTCGGCTTTCCGTGCCACTGAGGACGCGTCATGATTCGCACTTTGCTGATACGCGGCATGATCGCGGGACTGGTCGCGGGCCTCATCGGCTTTGGCTTTGCGCGTGCGTTCGGCGAGCCGTCGGTGGCGCGCGCCATCGCGTTCGAGGAACAGCACGAGCATGCCGCAGCGCACGAGCATGAGCATCAGCACGAACACGCCGATGCAGCCGCCGCGCATTCGCACTCTCACGGCGGCGGTGACGAAGAAACCGTCTCCCGCGATACGCAAGCAGGTCTCGGTCTTCTGACGGGCGTCGCGGTATTCGGCACTGCGCTTGGCGGGCTGTTCTCGCTGGTGTTCGCGTTCGCGTACGGGCGGCTCGGCGCATTGCACGCGCGCGGCACGTCGGCGCTGCTGGCCTTGTTCGGCTTCGTGAGCGTCGCGATCGTGCCGTTCATCAAGTACCCGCCGAATCCACCGGCGGTCGGCAATCCCGAGACCATCGGGCCGCGCACGGCGCTGTTCTTCGGCATGGTCGCGATTTCTCTGGCTGCGGCCGTGTTCGCAGTGCGGCTGCAAAAGCGCATGGCGGCGCGGCATGGCGGCTGGAACGCGACGCTCATCGCCGCTGCCGCGTATGTCGTCGTGATCGTGATTGCGCAGGTTGGGTTGCCGCGCATCGACGAAGTGCCCGTCGAGTTCTCGGCCTCGCTGCTGTGGAATTTCCGCGTCGCCGCGATCGGCATTCAGGCGATGATCTGGACGACGCTCGGCCTAGTGTTCGGCGCGCTCGCCGCGCGTGAACTGGAGCGGCCGGCAGTGCGGAGCATGGCCGCGGCCTGAACGCTTCATCGAGATCGATGACACCACCCGCGCTTCGCCCGAAGCGCGGGCGTTTTATTTCGCTTTCGCGGCGCGGCGCGCGAGCAATGCGTCGAACAGACTCAGCTTCGCGGCATCGTCCATCGATCTGAAGGTCTTGATCTCTTCGCGGCTCCTGAAGCAGCCGAGGCACAGACCGGTTTCGACATCGAGCTTGCAGACGTCGGTGCATGGCGAGCCGATGGGTTCCTGCGTCTTTGCGCGCTCGATCGTATAGGCGAGATCGAGCGGCGTGCGGATATCTTGCGTGGTCGTCATAGTGTTTCGCCGCGAAAGAGCGCGGCGGCTGCGGCCGGATTCGACGGCCAGTAGGCGTGCATGTACGTGGCCGTCACCGGGCCATGCCGATAGAGCGCTTCGCCCGCCGCGCCCGTCGTCGCGTGGGATGCTTCGAGAACGCGCTGCATCGGCGTGTCGAGTGTGGAGTAGTGGAACGTGTGGCCCATCATCGCGCCGTGCGTCGTGCCGATACGCTGCATCGCGAGGCGCGAGAGCTTGCGCTGCATCGCGGCATCGCCGGGGAGAACGCCGAGCATCGTATGCCGTGTCCCTTCGATATCGGTCAGCGTATCGAGCAGATAGAGCATGCCGCCGCATTCCGCGACGACCGGCTTCTCACGCGCGACGTGCTCGCCGATCGACGCACGCGTGCGCGCATTCGCGGCGAGCGCTGCCGCATGCAGTTCGGGATAGCCGCCGGGAAGATAGAGCGCGTCGGCATCGCGGGGCGCGGGCTCGTCGGCGAGCGGCGAGAACGTGCTGACGCGTGCGCCCATCGCGACGAGCAGATCGACATTCGCCGGATAAATGAACGAGAACGCGGGATCGCGCGCGATCGCGATATGCATGCCGTCCAGAAGACGCGGCGGCGCGGGAAGCGTCGCATCGTCGAAATGAACGGGCGGCGCAAGCGTCGCGAGCGTCGTTTGGGCGATGGCATCGGCGGCGCGGTCGAGACGCGCATCGAGGCCCGCGATCTCTTCAGGCTGCGTGAGGCCGAGATGACGCTCGGGCAGCGCGATATCGTCGGCATTCGAAAGATAGCCGCAATAGTGCAGGCCTTCGGGAATGGTCTCCGACAACATCTGCGCATGACGCGCCGATGCGACGCGATTCGCGAGCACGCCATGAAACGGCACGTCCGCGCGATAGCGAGCGAGCCCGAACGCGATGGCGCCGAAGGTCTGCGCCATGCCGTGCGCGCCGATCACAGCGAGCACCGGCACGTTGAATGCGGCGGCGAGATCGGCGCTGCTCGGCGTGCCGTCGAAGAGACCCATCACGCCTTCGATGAGAATCAGATCGGCCTCGCGCGCGGCCTGTGAGAGCAGGGCGCGGCATGCGTCGAGGCCAACCATCGACAGATGCAGCGAATAGACAGGCGCGCCGCATGCGCGTTCGAGGATCATCGGATCGAGAAAATCCGGGCCGGTCTTGAAGACGCGCACTTTCAGGCCACGGCGCGTGTGATGACGCGCGATGGCGGCCGTGACCGTGGTCTTGCCTTGATGCGACGCGCTCGCGCCGATGAAAAGAGCAGGGCAGTCGGGCATCGCGTTCAGAACTCGACGCCGCGTTGCGCTTTCACGCCCTGCTCGCGATACGGATGCTTGACGAGGCGCATTTCGGTGACGAGATCTGCGAGCTCGATGAGCGCGTCGGGCGCATGCCGCCCGGTCACGACCACATGCAGCGTCGCGGGCCGCGCCTTGAATACGTCGAGCACTTCGTCGAGCGGCAGATAGTCGTACTTGAGCACGGTGTTCAGCTCGTCGAGCACGACCATTTGATACTCGCCGCTTTCGATCATGCGCCGCGCTTCGTTCCAGCCCTTGCGCGCGGTGGCCATGTCGGCTTCGCGGTTCTGCGTGTTCCAGGTGTAGCCATCGCCCATCGTGACGAAATCGCAATGCGCGATTGCGCCGAGGAAATCGCGCTCCGACGTATGCAGCGCGCCCTTGATGAATTGCACGACGCCGAGCTTCATGCCGTGACCGAGCACGCGCACGGCCATGCCGAAAGCGGCCGTGGTCTTGCCCTTGCCGTTGCCGGTATTCACGATCAGCAAGCCTTTCTCGTGATCGGCCGCGGCCTGCTTTTTCTCATGACCTTCTTTACGGCGCTGGGTCATGCGCAGATGCGATTCGGTATCGGTTTTCACATGATCTCCAGTGTGGACGGACGGGCCGTATCGTACCCCAGATAACTTCGTGTGCTAACTCCGCGCTAACAAACCGTGTGCATCATGAAAACAGGCGATAACCGATTCGAGGAGCAGAGAAATGGACGCGATCTACATCTATATGGAACTGCTGGCGCTCGTCATACTCGTTTGCCTGTGCAAAGACATGTTCAAGGCGCGCGTCGTCAGGAAGTCTGTCGACAGGGAAAGCCCGCAATCGATGAGCAAGCCATTGTTCATGTTCCGTCCGCAGAGAAATCGCGCGCCATTGCAATCGCGACGCTTACGCCACAATCGATCGTCTTTTGCACGATGAGCGCGTGCGCATTGCCCGCCAGCAGCGCGCACGGCTCGCATACGCCATCGACGTGCAGATGCTTCTGCGCATGATGCGACATCGCGGTGCGCGGCGCTCGCGCGATTTCATCGGCGCTGAAGAAACGCACCGGCAAGCGATGACGCTCGCAGAACGCGAGCAATCCCGCTTCTTCCCGTTTCGCATCGATGCTCGCGACGACGGCGATATCGCCCAACGCATACTTGCCGAGCGCGATTCGCACCGCATGCTCGATCGAATCCGCGCTGCTGCCGCGTTTGCAGCCGATGCCTACCGCGAGCTTTGCATTCATGCGAGCGACGTCTTTCATGGCCATGCAAAGCTTTTCGGGAGAGGCTGAAGATGATACAACGCCCGCCTGCCTTTTCTTGACGCTCGGCCCCGCCGGGCCTAGACTCTCACGCAGTTTTGGTGCTCGCGCGCGGATTCTCTCGCGCGCAGTTAAACGGGAAGCAGGGCGCGTTCCAAACGGCTAATCGAACGGACGCCAACCTGCGCTGCTCCCGCAACGGTAAGCGATTCCCCGCACGTACGATGTTTTCATCGCAGGTGCGGGAAGCCGGCTTCGAAGCCACTGCGCATGAATGGCGCGGGAAGGCGAAGCGGCTTTTTCGTCAGCCCGGATACCGGCCAGACTCTCAGAACGGATCGATGCTGCGGGATGCGGCGCGGTCCATGATCCATCGAAGCGTGCATCACTTTTTCGTCGACGTGCGAAGCCGATCCATCGATCGCGGCGCGCGACGCGAAGCACGCCATACCCGCCACGGAGCTACGATGCAAACCCGCAAGATCCCCGTCACGGTCGTGACCGGCTTTCTCGGCAGCGGCAAGACCACATTGATGCGGCATATCCTGTCCAACGCGCAAGGCTTGCGTGTCGCGGTGATCGTCAACGAGTTCGGCGAGCTCGGCATCGACGGGGAAATCCTGAAGGGTTGCGGCATCGGCTGCGACGACGAAGCCGGTTCCAAAGACCGCAATCTCTATGAACTCGCGAATGGCTGCCTGTGCTGCACCGTGCAGGAAGAGTTCTATCCGGTGATGGAGCAGCTCGTCGAGCGGCGCGAGAGCATCGATCACGTGTTGATCGAAACGTCGGGCCTCGCGCTGCCCAAGCCGCTCGTGCAGGCGTTCAACTGGCCCTCGATCAAGAACGCCTTTACCGTCGATGCGGTCGTGACCGTCGTCGATGGCCCCGCTGCCGCGAGCGGCCAGTTCGCGGCGAACCCCGTCGCGGTGGACGCGCAGCGCAAGGCCGATCCGAATCTCGATCACGAATCGCCGCTGCATGAGTTGTTCGAGGATCAGCTTTCGTCGGCGGATCTCGTCATCGTCAACAAGACCGATCTCATGGACGCCGATGCGCTGCAAAAGGTCGTTGCGCTCGTGCGCCCCGAGATTCCGGCCGAAGTGAAGATCGTGCCCGCGCAAATGGGCAAGCTCGATGTGCATGCGCTGCTCGGCCTCGAATCGGCATCGGAAGAAACGATTCACTTGCGGCACGATCATCACGGCTCGCCCGATGAAGAAGGCCACGCCGATCATCACCATGACGAGTTCGATTCGGTTGTCGTGCAGGGCAGCGTCGAATCGCGCGAGCAGGCTATCGCGGCGCTGCATGCGCTCGTCGAGCATCACACGATCTATCGCGTGAAGGGTTTCGCTGCGTTGCCCGGTTCTGCGATGCGGCTCGTCGTGCAAGGCGTCGGACGGCGTTTCGATAGCTACTTCGACAGGCGTTGGGAAGCAAACGAAGCGACGACGCAAAGCCGCTTCGTGCTGATCGGCGAAGATCTCGAACGCGATACGCTGCAACGCGCTTTCGACGCCGCGCTCGCGAACGCGCCCGTGCAGGCATAGCGATGCATCTGCTTCGCACGACACCGGGAGGCTTCGTCGACGATGCACAGGGCGTCATGCGCATCGATCAGACGCGCGCGCCGATCGTCGTGCTCAGTTCCGCCGACACGACGCTTGCGCTGCTGGCGAGCGTATTTCCGCGTCTCGAAGCGGGCTTTCCCGAAGTGCGGCTCGCGAATCAAGCGTTTCTGCGGCAACCGGCGTCCGTCGATTTTTATATCGACGATGTATTGCGTCATGCGAAGGTCGTGATCGTCGATCATCTCGGCGGCGAATCGTACTGGCCTTACGGCATCGAGCGGCTCGTCGCGCTGGCGAAGCAGGAAAAGCAGTTGCTCGCGATGTTCTCGGGCGATCTCACGGAAGACCCGAACCTGACGGTCAAGAGCACCGCGGACGCGCAGTTCTGCCGCGAGTTGTCGCGCTATCTGCGTGAAGGCGGCGCGCGCAATGCGGAGGAATTTCTGCGCAGCATCGCGCATCGCGCATTCGGCTTCGGACGCGAGCCGCAAGCGCCGAGTCCGCTGCCTGCTGTCGCGATCTATCATCCCGAGCGCGATATCGCGGTCATCGATGACTGGCAGGCGCGCTGGACGAAAGGCGCGCCCGTCGTCGGCATGCTGTTTTATCGCGCGCATCTGCAATCGGGCAACACGGCGGTATTCGATGCGCTCATCGAAGCGCTCGAAAAAGAAGGCATGAATCCGCTGCCGATCGCGATTTCATCGCTGAAGGAAAGCGTGAGCCGCGAAGTGGTCGGGCGTTTGTGCGCGGAGCATCATGCGTCGCTCGTATTGAACACGACAGCCTTTGCCGCGAGCGTGATCGGCGACGACGAGGCATTCGAAGTCGCGGGCGATGCGCCCGTGCTGCAAGTCATTCTGAGCGGCGGCAATCGTGACGACTGGCTCAAGGACAATCACGGCCTGAATTCACGCGACGTCGCCATGCATGTCGCGTTGCCCGAAGTCGATGGCCGCATCATCACGCGCGCGGTGAGCTTCAAGGGACTCGCTTACTACTGCAAGCACACGCAGGTGGATGTCGTGCGCTATCAGGCCGATGCGGAGCGCGTACGTTTCGTCGCGGAACTGAGCCGCCGCTGGTGTGCGCTGCGTCGCAAGCCGAATGCGCAGAAGCGCATCGCGCTCGTGCTCGCGAACTATCCGGCGAGCGAAGGGCGCATCGGCAATGGCGTGGGTCTCGACACGCCCGCATCGGCCATCGGCATTCTGTCGATGCTCGATGGCGAAGGTTATCGCGTCGGCGACATACCCGCGAACGGCGATGCGCTCATCGCCGCGCTGACCGAAGGCGTGACCAACGATCCCGTCGTGCGCGATCTGCGTCCCGCGTTGCAGAGCCTTTCGCTCGATGACTATCTCGATGCGTATCGCAAGCTTCCCGCCGATGCGCGCATCGCATTGGAGAAGACCTGGGGCGCGCCCGAAGACGACCCGACGGTGCGACGCGGCCGCTTCATGATCGCGGGTTATCGCTGCGGTGAAGTCTTCGTCGGCATTCAGCCTTCGCGCTCGCGCGAGCGCAACGATTACGCGAGCTATCACGACGCAGAGCTCGTTCCGCCGCATTCGTATCTCGCGTTCTATTTCTGGCTGCGTCTGCGCTTCGAAGCGGACGCGCTCGTGCATGTCGGCAAGCACGGCAATCTGGAATGGCTGCCGGGCAAGAGCGTCGCGCTGTCGTCGTCGTGCTGGCCCGATGCGATTCTCGGGCCGATGCCGCATCTCTATCCGTTCATCGTCAACGATCCCGGCGAAGGCAGTCAGGCGAAGCGCCGGGCGCAGGCGGTGATCATCGATCATCTGATGCCGCCGCTCACGCGCGCCGAGAACTATGGGCCGTTGCAGGATCTCGAGCGTCAGGTCGACGAATACTACGAAGCGCTGATGGTCGATGCGCGCCGCGCGAAGCTGTTGCGCAAGTCGATTCTCGAGAACATCGTAGAGAACAGGCTGCATGAAGAGCTCGGGCTCGATGCGCCGCGCGATGTCGCCGGTGAAGACACGCTGCTCACGCGCGCCGATGCCTATCTTTGCGAGCTGAAGGAAGCGCAGATACGCGACGGGTTGCATGTCTTCGGCATCTCGCCGCAAGGTGTGCAACGACGCGACACGCTGCTGGCGCTCGGCCGCTTTCCGATCGGCGACGGGCAGGGCGCGAACGCGAGTCTCATTGCCGCAATCGCGCGCGATCTGCAACTTCCCGATAGCTTCGATCCGCTCGACGCCGACTGGGCCGCGCCGTGGAGCGGGCCGCGTCCGCAAGCACTCGTCGATGTCATCGATGCGCCCTGGCGTCATCACGGCGATACGCGCGAGCGCCTCGAATCGCTCGCGATGCAACTGCTGTCCGACGATGATGCAGTCGCGCCCGGCCCGCACGCAGCGCTCGTGCTCGAACGCCTGCGCGGCGATGTGCTTGCGCGGCTCGATGCGTGCGGACCACAAGAGTTGATGCAGCTCAAACGCGGTCTCGAAGGACGTTTCGTGCCGCCGGGACCGAGCGGCTCGCCATCGCGCGGCAGGCCCGATGTATTGCCCACGGGACGCAACTTCTATTCCGTCGATACGCGCGCATTGCCGACGCAAGCGGCCTGGTCGCTCGGCGTCAAATCGGCGCATGCGCTGGTCGAACGTCATGTGCAGGATCACGGCGACTTTCCGCGCGCAATCGGCTTGTCCGTGTGGGGCACGGCGACGATGCGCACCGGCGGCGACGATATCGCACAGGCTTTCGCGCTGATCGGCGTGCGGCCGAAATGGGCGGCGGGCAGCCATCGCGTGACCGACTTCGAGATCCTGCCGATTTCGATTTTCAACCGGCCGCGCATCGACGTCACGCTGCGTGTATCGGGCTTCTTTCGCGATGCGTTTGCGAATCTCATGCATCTCTTCGACGCCGCCGTGCAAGCCATCGCCGAACTCGACGACGAGCCCGCCGACATCAACCCGATCCGCGCGCGCATTCTTCGCGAACGCGATGAACTCATCGCACGCGGCATCGATGCAAAGGAAGCGCGGCGCCGCGCAGGCTGGCGCGTGTTCAGCACGAAGCCGGGCGCATACGGCGCGGGCTTGCAGGAACTCATCGACGCGAAGCAATGGCAGACCGATGCCGATCTGTCCGCCGCCTATCAAAGCACGGGTGGTTATGCGTATTCGCAGTCCGGCGATGGCGAGGAAGCACGCGCGAGCTTCGGCACGCGGCTATCGACGCTCGATGTGGTGCTGCAGAATCAGGACAACCGCGAGCACGATCTGCTCGATTCGAATGACTATCACCAGTTTCAGGGCGGCATGGTCGCTGCCGTGCGCTATCTGTCGGGCGTGCAGCCGCAGACTTATAACGCGGATCACAGCAATCCCGCCGCGCCGCGCGTGCGCACCTTGAACGAGGAGATCGCGCGCGTGGTGCGGGCGCGCGTCGTGAATCCGAAGTGGATCGATGGCGTGAAGCGACACGGCTATAAAGGTGCATCGGAGCTTGCGGCGACTGTCGATTATCTGTTTGGTTACGATGCGACCGCGCGCGTCGTATCGGATCATCAGTACGCGCTCGTCACCGATGCCTATGTGAACGATGCCGGCACGCGCGAGTTCATCGCCGAACACAATCCGCATGCGCTGCAATCGATCTGCGAGCGCCTGCTCGAAGCGATGGAGCGCGGCTTGTGGCAGCAACCCGCCGGTTATCGCGAGCAGGTCGAACATCATCTGCTCGATGTCGAACAGCGAATCGAAGGCCGATAGTCTTGAACGAATCTATGTCATCTCCGGTGTTTCCCTTCCCGGCGCTCGTTGCGCAACAGCCCTTGCAGCAGGCGCTTTTGCTCGCGGCAGTCGATCCTTCCATCGGCGGCGTGCTCGTCAGCGGTCCGCGCGGCACGGCGAAGTCGACGGCGGCGCGCGCGCTCGCCGAGTTGCTGCCCGAGGGACAACTCGTGACCTTGCCGCTCGGCGCGAGCGAGGAACAGTTGATCGGCACGCTCGATATTCAAAGCGCCCTGCGCGATGGTGGCGTGCAGTTTTCTCCGGGCCTGCTTGCGAGGGCGCATCTCGGTGTGCTCTATGTCGATGAGGTCAATCTGCTGCCGAATCCGCTCGTCGATCAGTTGCTCGATGTGGCGGCGAGCGGCGTGAACATCATCGAGCGCGACGGCATATCGCATCGGCATGATGCGCGCTTCGTATTGATCGGCACGATGAATCCGGAAGAAGGCGAGTTGCGTCCGCAATTGCTGGATCGCTTCGGCCTCGCCGTTGAGATGAGCAATTGTTTCGATGCGGACGTGCGGCAACGCATCGTGAAGGCGCGCCTCGCATTCGACGCCGATCCCGATGCGTTTCGCGTGCAGCATGAGAGCGAACTGGCGTCGCTGGGCGAGCGCATTCACGCGGCGCGCGCGTCGTTGTCCGCATTCGCTTTCGACGATGCCGTTCATGCGCGCGTGAGCGAGCTTTGCATCGAGGCGCATGTCGATGGCCTGCGTGCGGATATCGTGATGTTGCGTGCGGCGCGGGCTTTGGCTGCGCTGGAAGGCGCATCGAATGTCGCGGTGACGCATGTCGAACGTGTCGCCGATGCGGTGCTGAAGCATCGGCGGCATGAAGCGCAAGCGCCTTCGCAAGCGCAACGCGCGCACGATCCGATGCCGCGCGATGCGGACAAGGGCGAAGCGGATTGGGGCTATGTGCCGCCCGAGCCGACGGGAACCGCGAAGGTCAAGCAAGTGAGGCCGCTCGCCGCAAAAAAAGCCTGAGCCATCGAAGGCGCGACGCGGATGCCTTCGATGCAAGGCATCGCCTTCGATGGAACGAAGCGCGTGCGAAGGGCCGTTTCGCCGCGCGCGAGGGCGAACTCAGCGCATCCATCGACTGGATGGCGACCTTGGGGGCGAAGCGCGCCGCGTCTCTCGATGCGCGGCATCTGCGCTATCGGCGCACGCAGGGCGAGGGCGCTCGACTGCATTGCTTCGTGCTCGATTGTTCCGGCTCGATGCTCGCTGGCGAACGGCTTGCGCGCGCGAAGGGGATGCTCGTCGCGCTGTTCGATCGGGCGTATCGCGAGCGTGCGGAGATCGCGCTCGTGTGTTTCGGCGGCGGGCGTGCGGAGGTGCGTCGTCAGCCGGGCGCGGCGCACTGGTTCAATGAGCGTTGGGTTGCGCCGATCGGAGGCGGCGGGGGAACGCCGCTCGCGCTTGGACTCGCGCGTGCGCAAACGGTGCTGACGCGCGCGGCGAGGCGCAGACCTTCGCAGAAGCGCTGCTTGTGGGTGCTGACCGATGGGCGCACGAATGAAAAGCCCGACGCGCCTTCATCGGCGGATGAGATCGTTGTGGTGGATTTTGAAGAGGGCGCGATACGGGCAGGACGCGGCGAGGTCCTCGCCAACGACTGGAACGCGCAATACGTCACCGCCGAAGACGCACTGGCCTACTCATACCACCGCGGCGTATAAACCCAGTCGCCCACGACGCGCGTCGTCGACGATCCTACGATCACCATCGTCCGCATATCGACGAGATCGCACTTCAGTTCGCTCAGCTTCACCACGCGCAACGCCTCGGCCGGACGCCCGATATCCCTTCCCAGAACAACGGGCGTCTCCGCACTCCGATACCGACGCACGATCTCGATCGCACGATCGAACTGCCATGGCCGCGCCTTCGAAAGCGGGTTATAGAACGCCATCGCCAGATCGGCTTCACAGGCATGCGCGATGCGCTGCTCGATGACGCTCCACGGCTTCAGGTTATCCGACAACGACAGCACGCAAAAATCATGACCCAGCGGCGCACCCGCGCGGGCGGCAGTTGCGAGCGATGCCGATACGCCCGGCACGATCGCGAGTTTCACCGCGCGCCATTCGGGATGCGCTGCGTATCCGTCGTCGAGCGCTTCGAGCACGGCTGCGGCCATCGCGAAGACGCCCGGATCGCCCGACGACACCACGACCACGCGCCGCCCTTCGCTCGCCAGTTCGAACGCGTGACGCGCGCGCTGCAATTCCTCGCGGTTGTCGGTGATGTGCACGCGTTGATCGTCGCGGAACGGGCCCGCCATTCGCACATAGGTTTCATAGCCGAGCACGTCTTCGGCGGCGATGAGCGCGGCACGCGCGGCAGGCGTCATCAGCTCCGCGCTGCCGGGGCCGAGTCCGATCACAGTCAGCGTGCCGCGTGCACGGCCGATCGATTGCGCATCGACGGGTGCATCGTGTACCTGCAATGCAATGCCGTTGATGTCTGTCGGTGCAGCGTCGGAAAAGCGCAGCGGCACATCGAGAGCACGCGCGGCATCTGCGAGCGATTGGGACGTCATCAGATGCATTGGCGCTATCAGCGCTGCAAGAGCAAGCGGCGATAACCCGCGTTCGCGCAAAGCGATTCGCACACGTTCCGCGACATCGATATCGTTTTCGATCCACGCAAGCACGCAGCGCGGATGAATCACGAGACTGTGTTCATCGTTGACCGCGAGCGGCGTGATGCGCACGGCGAGACGCGCATCGTCGGCGAGGGGCAAGGCGGCTGCGTCGAGCCAGGGCGCATCGCCTTCGATGCGCGTCGTTTCTCCCGCAAGCAGATCGGACACGAAGCGCTTGCCTTGCTCGATATCCGCAAGCGCATAACCTTCGGGCGGCGCGAGCAGGCACTGACCGAAGCGCAATTCACCGCTCGTCGTGATCGCAGGCGCGACGTCGAGCGCGGTGCCGATCTCACGTGCCAAAGCATTCACGCCGCTCGTTCCGCCGAGCAGCGGCACGACCGCGCTGCCATCCTGCGCAATGGCGAGCACGGGTGGTTCGGCACCCTTGTCGGCGAGAGCGGACGCAAGCGCGCGAATCACAATGCCCGCGGAACACAGCGCGACGATCGGCACGCCCGCGCGATACAACTCGCGCATGTGCGCGCCGAAATCGTCATACGCGACGTCCGCGATCACGCGATGAGCGAGACCATGCACGCGCGATTCGGGAAACCGCGATTGAATGCGCCGCGCGGTATCGAGCGCGCCGGAACCCAATACCACGATGGCCAACGAAGCACTCAAGCCCGCCATTTCTTCCCCGGCACGACGAGCAATGAAAAGTACGGCGACGCCATCGGATCGACTTCATCGAGCGGCACGATGCGCTGATTCGCCATCGTCGCGCGTTCGACATACAGCGCGCGATCGTCGAGCCCCAGCTTGCCGAGCACGCGCCGCACTTTCTCGAAGTTGCGTCCGAGCTTCATGATGACGGCCGCATCCGCCGCTTCGAGCCGTTGCGTCAGTTCATCTTCCGGCAACACGCCCGACAGCACCGACAAGCTCTGATTGCGATACACCAACGGCACGCCGAGCACCGCGACGCCGCCGAGCATCGAGCACACGCCGGGCACGACATGCGCATCGAAGCGCGCGGCGAGTCGATCGTGCAGATACATGTACGAGCCATAGAAGAACGGATCGCCTTCGCAGATCACGGCGACATCGCGGCCGGCTTCGAGATGGCCGGAGATCGTGAGCGCGGCTTCATCGTAGAACGCGCTGATGATCGTCTCGTAGCACAGCGGCGGTTCCAGCGCTTCGGTCGTCACCGGATAGACGAGCGGCAGGCGCGTCTGCGCATCGTCGAGATGCGATTCGATGATGCCGAACGCATTGCCCTTCTTGCCCTTCGCGACGAAATAGGCGACCACGCGCGCGGCCTTCAGAAGCCGCAACGCCTTCACGGTGATCAGCTCCGGATCGCCAGGACCGACGCCCAGGCCATAGAGACGTCCGCGCATCATTCGGCCTCCGAAGCAAGTGCGTTCACTGCCGCCGCCGCCATCGCGCTGCCGCCGCGTCGGCCGAGCAATGCTACGAAGGGCACGCCGCGGCTATCGGCGGCGAGCATCGCTTTCGATTCCGCCGCGCCGATGAAACCAACCGGAAAGCCGAGGATCAGCGCGGGCTTCGGCGCGCCGGCATCGAGCATGTCGAGCAGATGAAAGAGCGCGGTCGGCGCATTGCCGATCGCGACGATTGCGCCTTCCAGATGCGGTCGCCAGAGCTCGAGCGCAGCGGCCGAGCGCGTATTGTTCATCGCCCGCGCGCGCTCGGGCACCGATGGATCGCCGAGCGTGCAGATCACGCGATTGTCGGCAGGGAGTCGCGCGCGCGTGATGCCTTCGGCGACCATGCGGGCGTCGCAGAGAATCGGCGCGCCCGCTGCCAACGCTTGCCGGCCCGCGATGCCCGCGCCCGGCGAGAAGCGCAGATCGCTCACGATATCGACCATGCCGCACGCATGGATCAGGCGCACGGCGAGCTTTTCCAGATCGGCGGGAAGGGCGGCGAGGTCGGCTTCGGCGCGGATCGTCGCAAAGGACTGGCGATAGATCTCCGCGCCGTCGCGGATGTAGTCAGACATCGGCATGGCTCCGGGCGACCCGTTCGGCCGCCTCTTCGAGTGTGAGATTGCGCGCGACGGTTCGCTCGTCGCGATGTAAGTCGTATCGGCCCGGCGCGACCGCATACAGCGTGACCGGAACGGGATGCGCCGCCGCACACGAACGCTCGCAGCCGCTCAGGTGCACTTGATTCATATCGTGCGACGGCAGCAGCGGGGCGAGGCGAAGCGCATCGGCTTTGGTGTCGGCATGGCTTTTTGCGCAGCCTTCCGAACCCGCGCACGCGATGAGGCGCGCAAGCGGATCGCGCGGATCGGTTGCGAGTCCGAGGGCGCGCAGGCGTCGCAGCACTTCTTGCGTGTCTTCGAGCGCGATGCCCGGAATCAGCACGCTTTGCCACGGTGTCATCGTCAAATGGCCTTCCGCATGCGTGTCGGCGAGATCGGCGAGGGAATCGAGGGTGTCCGCGTCGAGACGCCCGAGGCGCGTTTGCGCGCCCGCATACCACGTCGCGCGATGCGGTTCTTCATGCGCGCCGAGTCGCAGGGACGCATCGGTGGGTTCGCGCTGCCACGTGTTCACGTCGGCATCGAAAGCGAAAGATTCGAGAAAGCGCGCAATGCCGATACGCGCGAGCAGATCGCGCATGCGATGCTCGTCGGGCAACGCAAGCGCGAGAAAGCGCCGCAGCACGCCCGACACGAACGGCAGCAGTTCTTCGCGCGCAATCGCGCCCGATGCGCGCTGGCGCATCGTTCCCGCAAGGCCGAAAGCGAAGCGCGCGCCATCGTCGATCGATGAGAGCCAGAGATCGTGCGGATGATCGGGCATCGCGAGGCGCTCGCCGCCGTCGAGCTGCAACGCGAATTTCGGCGACAGCGCGTGCAGCGCGGCATCGGCCTGCATCGACGCGATGATGTCCGCCGCGAGCGCACGCGTGTCGTCGCTGGCGAGCGGGCTGAGCATGACGTTGCGGAGATCGTCGCCGGCTGGCGTCGCCGGGCCGAGTCCCGCGTCGAGCGCAATATGCACGAGCGAGACGTGAGCATCGTCGCGAATGCCGCGCAGTTGCAGATTCGCGCGATTCGTCACTTCGATGACGCCCGAGCCGCATTCCCGCGCGGCGCGCGCGACGGCCCGCGCCGCGTGCGCGCCGAGTACGCCGCCAGGCAAACGCAGCCGTGCGAGGCCGCCGTCGCGCGCGGGCACGATGCGCATCAGGCCCGGACAGGCGGATGCGCGCGCGGCGGTCGTAAGCGTCGGGTGGTCGAATGAAGTCAAAAGCGTGACCCGTCAGGGCTTCGCGCACATTGAGCGAACCGGTACACCCCGCCCGGTCGGCGTCGCGCGAATGCGTTGAGTCGGCAGGTCTCTTGGCTGGCAGGTCTGGATCCGCGCCGGCCTTCCCGGTAAAAACCAGTGGCAGTGGAGCGCGGACTCGCTGCGTACAATTGCGGGGGCAGCCACAGTTTCTCTGTGTTCCCTCTTAGGCCCTGGATCTATCGACCCCGGGCACCGACGGACCTGTATTATGCCCGCTTTTATCGACCATCCGGCCGCTTCAGGGCCGCAACGTGAAGGGTATTCCGAACCGCAAAAAGGAGGCGGCGCATGTCGACCTGGCTGACCGTGGTGGGGATCGGCGAAGATGGCTGGCACGGCCTGTCGCGCGTGGCACGCCGCGCGCTCGTCGAAGCACAGTCGATTCACGGCGGCGAGCGCCATCTCGCGCTCTTGCCTGCGCGCATCGCAGCGCATCGCGTGCCGTGGCCGAAACCCTTTTCGCTCGATGCCGTGCTCGCCGGGCGCGGCGACGGCCACACGCGCGTGTGCGTGCTCGCGAGCGGCGATCCGATGTGCTTCGGCGTCGGCGCGACGCTCGCGCGCGAAGTCGCCAATGGCGAAATGCGCGTGATTCCGGCGCCGTCGTCGTTGTCGCTCGCGGCGGCGCGCTTGCGCTGGGCGTTGCAGGACGCGGTGTGCGTGTCGCTCGTCGGGCGGCCGGTCGCGTCGCTGCTCGCGAGCCTGCATCGCGGCGTGCGCCTGCTCGTGCTTTCCGCCGACGGCATGACGCCCGCCGCGGTCGCGGCGCTGCTGACGGCGCACGGCTTTGGCGCGAGCCGCATGACGGTGTTCGAGCATCTCGGCGGGCCGAACGAGCGCCGCATCGACGAACGCGCCGACGACTGGCGCGAGCCGCTCGTCGCCGCGCTCAATCTCGTCGCGATCGAATGCCGCACGCACGCGGGCCACGCCGGGCCGCCGCTCACGCCCGGCCTGCCCGACGACGCCTATCGTCACGACGGCCAGCTCACGAAACGCGACGTGCGCGCCGTGACGCTCGCGCATCTCGCGCCGCAGCCGGGTGAACTGCTGTGGGACGTGGGCGCGGGCTGCGGCTCGATCGGCGTCGAATGGATGCGCGCGCATGGCGCCTGCCGCGCGATCGCGATCGAAGCGAACGAAAGCCGGCAGCGCTTGATCGAGCACAATCGCGACGCGCTCGGCGTGCCCGCGCTCCAGCTCGTGCGTGGCGAGGCGCCCGCTGCGCTCGACGGCCTGCCCGCGCCCGATGCGGTGTTCATCGGCGGTGGCTTGACGGTGCCTGGCCTGCTCGACGCGTGCTGGGCGCGTCTGCGTCAGGGCGGGCGGCTCGTCGCCAATGCGGTGACGCTGCAAAGCGAAGCGGCGCTCGTCGAATGGCGCGCCCGGCACGGCGGCGAGCTGACGCGCATCGGCATCGCGCAGGCGGAGCCGCTCGGCAGCTTCGATACGTGGCGGCCGGCGCTGCCGATCACGCTACTGCACGCGAGCAAGCCGTGACGCGTCATGCGTGAAGACACACCGGAACAGGCCGCGCCGCTCCGAAGCGGCTACACGACCGGAAGCTGCGCGACCGCGACGAGCCTCGCCGCCGCGCGTCTGCTCTTGCTCGGCGAGACGAGCGAACGCGCGGAAATCGTCTTGCCGAAAGGCCGTCACGTGACGATGACGCTCGTGTTCTGTCGGACCATTGAAAGCGATTCAGCCGAAGCCGGTGTCATTAAGGACGCGGGCGACGATCCCGATGTGACGCACGGCGCGCTCGTCTTCGCGCGCGTGCGGTTGTCCGATCGGACCGGCGTTCGTTTTCATGCGGGCGAGGGCGTCGGCACCGTGACGCGCGCCGGGCTCGCGCTCGCCGTCGGCGAACCGGCGATCAATCCGGTGCCGCGCAAGATGATGACCGAACATCTCGAAGCGCTCGCCGCGAGCGCCAGTTATCGCGGCGGCTTCGAGGTGAGCATCGGCGTGGAAAACGGCGCGGCGCTCGCGCTGAAGACGATGAACCCGCGGCTCGGCATCGTCGGCGGTTTGTCGATACTCGGCACGACCGGCATCGTCAGGCCGTTTTCGTGCTCGGCGTATATCGCGTCGATTCATCAGGGGATCGATGTCGCGCGGGCGAACGGTTATCGGCATATCGCGGCATGCACCGGCAATCAGAGCGAAGACGCGATGCGCGCGCGGTATGGCCTGCCCGACATCGCGCTGATCGAAATGGGCGATTTCGTGGGCGCCGTGCTCAAACATTTGCGCCGCGCGAGCGTCGACAAGCTGAGTCTGTGCGGCGGTTTCGGCAAGCTGTCCAAGCTGGCGGCGGGCCATATGGATCTGCATAGCCGCAGTTCCAGCATCGACTTGACGCTGCTCGCCGTCTGGGCCGCCGATGCAGGCGCGAGCGACGCGCTGCAGGCATCGATCCGCGTGGCCAACACGAGCCAGGAAGCGCTCAAGATGGCGCGTGACGAAGGCATCGCGCTCGGCGATATCGTGTGCCGGCGCGCGCGCGATGTCGCGCTCGACGTGCTGCCGCCCGGCATCGAAGTCGAAACGTTCGCGATCGACCGGCAGGGCCATATCGTCGGGAGCGCGGCATGAAGCGCGTGCTCCTGCTCGGCGGCACCGGCGACGCGCTCGCCATCGCGCGCGGCCTTCCCGCCGCGCATGTCTACAGTCTCGCGGGCCTCGGGCGCGTGCCGTCCGATCTGTCGTGTGCGGTGCGCGTGGGCGGTTTCGGCGGCATCGACGGGCTCGTTCGTTATCTGCATGAAGAGCAGATCGCGCTCGTCGTCGACGCGACGCATCCGTATGCCGCGCAAATGAGCCGCCACGCGCATGCCGCGTGTGCGGACGCGCGCGTGCCGCTCTGGGCGGTGCGCCGTCCGGCATGGCAGCCGCAAACGGACGACGACTGGCGCGACGCATCGGACTGGCGCGGCATCGTCGAACGGATCGAGTCGTATCGGCGGCCGCTTTTCACGCTCGGACGCGAGCCGCTCGCGCATCTCGCTGAAATTCCCGCGTCGCAGCATTGGACGATTCGCTGTCTCGACGCGCATCCGGGCAACGAGCGTGCGAGCATCGTCGATGCGCGCGGCCCGTTCGATCTCACTGGCGAGCGCGCCTTGTTCGATAGCGCGCGCGTCGATGTCGTCATCAGCAAGAACAGCGGCGGCCGCGCGACGGAGGCGAAACTGGCCGTCGCGCGCGAGCGGGGCTTGCCCGTCGTGATGCTCACGCGTCCCGCGCTGCCCGACGCCGACCGCACATTCGACGATGCCGCCGCCACGCTCGATGCGTTATCACACTGGCTTCACACATCGGAAAAATGACCGTCTATTTCATCGGCGCGGGACCGGGCGATCCGGAACTCATCACTGTCAAAGGGCAGCGGCTCATCCGCACATGTCCGGTGATTCTCTATGCCGGCTCGCTCGTGCCGAAGGCCGTACTCGACGGGCATCGCGCGGAAAAATGTATCGACACGGCCGAGCTCGATCTCGACGCGATCGTTGCTCTTTTGCAGGAAGCGCACGCGAACGGGCAGGACGTGGCGCGCGTGCATTCCGGCGATCCGTCGCTGTACGGCGCGATCGGCGAGCAAATCCGCAGGCTCGATGCGCTCGCGATTCCCTGCGAAGTCGTGCCCGGCGTGACGGCGGCGGCGGCATCGGCGGCGGCGCTCAGGCGCGAGCTGACGCTGCCGGGCGTGTCGCAGACGGTCATTTTCACGCGCTACGCGACCAAGACGTCGATGCCGGACGGCGAGAGCCTCGCAGATCTCGCGCGCCATCGCGCGACGCTCGCGATTCATCTCGGCGTGCGGCATATCGAGCGGATCGTCGCGGATCTGCTGCCGCACTACGGCGCGGATTGCCCGGTCGCGGTCGTGTTCCGCGCGAGCTGGCCGGACGAGACGCGCGTGGCAGGCACGCTCGCGGACATCGCGCCGAAAGTGCGCGCGGCGGGCATGGAACGCACGGCGATGATTCTCGTCGGCCGCGTGCTAAACGCCGACGGTTTCGCGGATTCGACGCTCTACGCGAAGGAATGACCACGCCATGCGCGACCTCGACACCGTGTTCGATGCGCTCGCGAAATCGGCATTCCGGCGGCGTTTCGCGCTCGGCGTGCGCGAAGGGAAATATTTGCGGGAGAAGGGGATCGACACGGTCGTCGCGCAGGCGCGCGAGCTGATCGGCAAGCGGCTAGCCCCGCAGACGCCGTTGAACGACGGCAAACAGACGCCATTTCGGGGCCATCCGGTGTTCATCGCTCAACACGCGACCGCGACTTGCTGCCGCTCGTGTCTCGCCAAATGGCACGGAATCGCAGCGGGCAAGGCGCTCGACGATGCCGAGCGCCGGCATGTCGTCGCTGCCATCGAGCGCTGGCTGCGGGCGCAACCGTTGCCGGTGGCGCCCGCATCGACCGTCGACAATCCGCAGCGCGAATTGCCGTTCTGACCGGCTATTCCTGCCGATGCGCCGGCGCGCGCGCCTTCGCCCGCCGCGCCAGCATGTTCAAACCTTCCACGAGCGCCGAGAACGCCATCGCCGCATAGATATAGCCCTTCGGCACGTGCGAGCCGAACCCTTCCGCGATCAGCGTCATGCCGATCACGAGCAGGAAGCCGAGCGCGAGCATGACGATCGTCGGATTGCGTTCGATGAAACGCGACAGCGGCCCGGCGGCGAACAGCATGACCGTCACCGCGGCGATCACCGCGACAAACATGATCGGAATGTGCTCGGTCATGCCGACCGCCGTCACGATGCTGTCGATGGAAAACACGAGGTCGAGCAGAAGGATCTGGCCGATCGCGGACAGCGGCGTCAGGCTTTTCGACGGTCCGGCGCCGGCGCCGGCGTGGGCGTCGGCGTCGTGCGCGACGTGATGATGGATTTCGCTCGTCGCCTTCCAGACGAGGAACACGCCGCCCGCGATCAGGATCAGATCGCGCCAGGAAAAGCCGTGGCCGAATGCTTCGAAGATCGGCGTCGTGAGCCGCACGATCAGCGCGACGGTGCCGAGCAGCGCGAGGCGCATCACCAGCGCGAGCCCGATGCCGATGCGCTGCGTGCGTTCGCGATGCGCCTCGGGCAGCTTGTTGGTCAGGATCGAAATGAAGATCAGGTTGTCGATGCCGAGCACGACTTCCATCACGACGAGCGTCGCGAGGGCGGCCCAGGCGGCAGGATCGGCGAGGAGAGCGACGAGGTAATCCATGATGGTTCGAAAGAGGGTCGACGGTGAGGGCGTGATATTAGCCTGATCGGCACGGGAAATGAAAGGAAGCTGAAAACTTGAGACGAGACGCTGGCGTCCGGCAGGCGTGACGCGCAGATTCGGTAATTCTGTCAACGAAATTCGTCAAACCACCCACAAATACCGGATTTGAAACGATTATTTGCGCGACTTCTGATGATGCGCTGCGTCATTTACGGGTAAACTCCAATGCTTCGTCGCCGCCCTTTTGCGGCCGCCAACCAACCTTCCTGTCGCAGCAGGACATCACGTCAAGCCGCATGCAGCAAAAATCGCAACGTCTCGTCGAACTGGACTTCTTCCGGGGACTGGTTCTGCTGATCATCGTCGTCGATCACATCGGCGGCAGCATGGTGTCCCGCTTCACGCTGCATTCGTTCGCCCTGAACGACGCCGCCGAAGTCTTCGTGTTCCTCGGCGGTTTCGCCACGGCGACGGCTTATGTCTCGCTCGCTGCGCGCCGCTCGGAAAGCGCGGCGCGGGTGCGCTTCCTGAAGCGCGCGTTCGAACTGTATCGCGCGTTCGTCGTCACGGCCGTGCTGATGCTCGTCGCATCGTTTCTGCTGCGGCCGTTTTTCGGTCATGCGCCGAATCTCGCGCTGCATGATCTCGATACGCTCGTGTCCGACCCGATTGCCTCGATCGCGCAGATTCTCACGTTCGAGCGCCAGCCGTATCTCTCCGCCGTCCTGCCGATGTACGCGCTCTATGCGCTCGCCGTGCCACTCATGCTGCCGCTCGCGCGCAGCAAGCCGTGGCTGCTGCTGGGCCTGAGCCTCGCGCTGTGGGCATTCGCGCCGCAGATCGGCGAGCACATGCCTTCCGTCGACGACAACCTCTGGGACTTCAATCCCGCCGCGTGGCAACTGATGTACGTGCTCGGCGTGCTCGCGCGTTGTCAGCCCGTCTATCAGCGTGTGAGCGCGAACCGCTTCGGCTGGATCGTGAGCGCGGGAGCCGCGGCGCTGATCGCCGGCATGGCGTACTACAAGCTGCTCGTGTTGCCGCCCGTGCTGGACAGCGCGTTCAAACGCGATCTCGCTGGTCCGCGCGTCGTCAATTTCCTTGCGATTGCGTGGATCGCGGCGAATCTCGCGCGCTATGGCATCGTGAAGGAAATCGCCAAACGGCTGCCTTCGATCGGCGCACTCGGGCGCGACGGCATGGTGTCGTTCGTCGCGGGCACGGTGATTTCGCTCACCGTCGATTCGATCCTGTTCACGCTGACCGATGGTCTCATCAATGTGCCCGCGGGACTCGCCGCCGATGCGATCGCGATCGGCGCGCTGCTCGCCGTGCCGCGTGTGCATCAATGGGTGGCGGGGTGGCTCGGCACGCGCCGGGCGCCAGCGGTGGCGGCAGCGCCCGCGACCGTGGCCGCGCGGGACAATCGCGTGCGCTGAGTTTCGACGAAGCGGGCAGTTCGCTGCCCGCTTTTATTTTCCGTTCATATCGCAACTAACCGTCCTATTTTCCGCGCGCCTTAAACAAAGACGTCGAGGCACGCCGCTTGCAGAGCGAAGAGCATCACGACAAAACCGGACCTGCCATGCTCAAGCTTGCCATTCTCTTCGCGGTCATTTCCGTCATCGCCGGGTTTTTTGGGTTTACACGCGTGTCGTCCGGCGCGGCGGGGATCGCCAAGATCTGCTTCTTCATCTTCCTGATCCTGTTCGTCATCTTCCTCGTCGTCGCAATTTCGGCGGGTTCGCTGGTGCTATAGCGGCGTAACGGCGTCGCGCGCGGGAACTCCGCGCTTCCTCGAATCGCCCGCGCGCCGCGACAGTGTTACATTGCCGCGAGGAGACATTCACGCGACGGCGGGCGGCGCTTCGGCCGAATCTGCCGCGGTGAAGGGAAAAGGAGGAGGCAATGCATGCCATCGGCGCGGCCTTGCGGCCGGAGCAACGCGACGTCATCCGTCACTCGCACGAGCGCTCGGCCACGTTCGGCCTCTTCGAGACGATGCGTCCGGATTACGCGGTGCTGTCGGGCGCGGCGCTCGCCGTCAAGCTCGATGAAAGCCGCGCACTGTTCGCGCACGCACTGCCGGTGATGGAAACGCTGTACGCGCAGATCGCGAACACGCACAGCATGATCGCGCTGACCGACGCGGGCGGCCTCATCCTGCATTCGCTCGGGGACGACGATTTCCTCGCCCGCGCCGAAAAAGTCGCCTTGCGCGCGGGCGCGGTGTGGAGCGAGGCGCATCAGGGCACCAATGCGATCGGCACGACCATCGCGGAATGCAACGCCGTCACCGTGCACGGCGACCAGCACTATCTGCGCGCCAATCGGTTCCTCACCTGTTCGAGCGTGCCGATCCTCGATCCGCACGGCAATCTTTCCGGCGTGCTCGATGTCACCGGCGACCGTCGCGGCTATCACCAGCACACGATGGCGCTCGTGAAAATGTCCGGGCAGATGATCGAAAACCGGCTCATCGCGAGCGCGTTCGGCGACGGTCTGCGCATCCGCTTTCATAGCCGGCCCGAGTTCATCGGCACGCTGATGGAAGGCATCGCCGTCTTCGATCTCGATGGACGTCTCTTGTGCGCGAACCGCAGTGCGCAGTTCCAGTTCGGTCTCGAACTCGGGGCTTTGCGCTCGCAGACGCTCGAGGCCCTGTTCGGCGTGCGCGCCGATGCGCTGATCGCTTCCGCAGGCGAAGCGCCTTGCCGGATGGAGCTGCATAGCGGCGTCGTCGTGTTCGCGAACGTGGATTTTCAGGGACGCGTTTCATCGACGGTCATATCGCGTGCGCCAGTGTGCGAGCCGATGACGTCGAAACTCGCCGATCTCTGCACCGGCGATGCGCAGATGAACGACCTCGTCGCGCGCGTGCGCAAGGTCATCGGCAAGAACATCCCGATTCTGATCGGCGGAGAGACGGGCGCGGGCAAGGAAATGCTCGCGCGCGCCATTCACGGCGATTCGCCGCGCCGCGCCGGGCCGTTCGTCGCGGTGAATTGCGCGTCGTTGCCCGAAACCCTGATCGAATCCGAACTCTTCGGCTATACGCCGGGCGCATTCACTGGCGCGGCGAAGCGCGGCGCGATCGGCAAGATCGTGCAGGCGAATGGCGGCACGCTCTTTCTCGATGAAATCGGCGACATGCCGCTCGCGATGCAAAGCCGCCTCTTGCGCGTGCTTCAGGAACGCGTGGTCGAGCCGCTCGGCGCGGCGCGTGCGGTGCCGGTGGATTTCACGCTCGTTTGCGCGAGCAACCGCAAACTGCGCGAATGCGTGGCGCAAGGCGAGTTTCGCGAAGACCTCTATTACCGCATCAACGGTCTTTCGGTGACGCTGCCGCCGCTCGCCGCGCGCACCGACCTGTGCGCGGTCGTCGACAAGCTGTTGCGTCAGGAGCGCTTTGCGGGCCGCGTCGTGAGCATCGGCGATGACGTGCTCGCGCTCTTCGCGCGTCATCCGTGGCCCGGCAATTTCCGGCAGTTGAGCAATGTGTTGCGCACGGCATCCGCGATGCTCGACGATCACGACACGCATATTCGTATCGAACATTTGCCGCACGATTTCGTCGACGAACTGGGCGAGTGCACTCAGCCGGAAGACGTGCCGGCAAGCGCGGGCGGCGCACGTCTTTCCGACATCGAAGCGAGCGCGGTCGCGGCGGCGCTCAGGACGCACGGCGGCAACGTATCGGCGACGGCGCGCGCGCTCGGCATATCGCGCACGACCTTGTATCGCAAGTTGCGTATTTAGGCTTCGAGCGTTTTTGTGTCTGATGCGGGTAACGCGCCGCTCAGATCTTTCAGGCCGACGCCGGTGAGCTTCAGCCTGCGCGCTTCGTTCAGAATCCACAGCAATTTGAACGCGGCGGCGCCGTAATCGAGCCCTTCTGGGCGGACGTTCGAGATGCAGTTGCGTTCCGCGTCGTGGCGGCCGGTGCGCGGCGCGTAGGTCACATAGAGGCCGAGGCTGTCGGGCGAACTGAGGCCCGGCCGCTCGCCGATCATCACGACGACGATCGTCGCCCGTAAAAGCTCGCCGATGCGATCGCCCAGCGCGACGCGCGCCTGCGTCGCGATCACGACGGGCGCGACGTTCCAGCCTTCGAGCTGCGTGCGGACGCTCGTGAGCAGCGGCACGACATGACGTTGCGCGGCGAAGGCCGACAAGCCATCGGCGGCGACGAAAACGAGCTCGGGCGCGGAGGTGGACGTGGACGCATGCGCCGCAAGCCGCTGAGCGCTTTCGTCGGTCAGCACACGGCCCAGATCCGGCCGGCGCAGATAGCAATCGCGATCCGGCGCGGCGCTTTGCACGGCGAGCGTATCGAATCCAAGGGCGCGCAGCGATGCGTCGAGCGCGGCCGTATCGAGCGGTTGATGCACGGCATCGCGCGCCTGCGCATGCGCGAGCTCGAACGCGAGCAGAGGCGCGGTCGGCAGACTGCTGCCCGCGCGGCCCAGCGCGATGCGCGCGTTCGTGAAGCGCCTGAGCATCGTCCACGGGTCAGCATCGTTCATCATGCGTCGATCCAGTCGAGAAGAGGTTGCGCAGTAGTTCGCGAAAGCAGCGCGCCGTGCGCATCGGTCAGGCGCATCTTTTCCAGCCACGCCTCGAACTCCGGCGCGCGCTTCAGGTTCAGCGCGCGGCGGATATACAGCGCGTCATGAAACGACGTGCTCTGATAATTGAGCATCACGTCGTCCGCGCCCGGCACGCCCATGATGAAGTTGACGTTCGCCACGCCGAGCAGCGTGAGCAGCGTGTCCATGTCGTCGGAATCGGCTTCGGCGTGATTCGTGTAGCAGATGTCGCAGCCCATCGGCACGCCGAGCAGCTTGCCGCAGAAATGATCTTCGAGGCCCGCGCGGATGATCTGCCGTCCGTCGTAGAGATATTCCGGGCCGATGAAGCCGACCACCGTGTTCGTCAGCAAGGGGCTGAAACGGCGCGCGACCGCGTAGGCGCGCGCCTCGCACGTTTGCTGATCGACGCCGTGATGCGCGTTCGCCGACAGCGCGCTGCCTTGTCCCGTCTCGAAGTACATGACGTTATCGCCGACGGTGCCGCGCTTCAGCGACAAAGCCGCGTCGTGCGCTTCCTCCAGCAGCTTCAGGGACACGCCGAAACTCGCGTTCGCGCGCTCGGTGCCCGCGACCGACTGAAACACGAGATCGACCGGCGCGCCGCGTTCGATCACCGCGAGCGTGTTGGTGACGTGCGTGAGGACGCACGATTGCATGGGCACGTCGTAGCGCTGGCGGAACTCGTCCATCATCGCGAGCAGGCGGCCGATGGCGTCGGGCGAATCGGAGGCGGGATTCACGCCGATGACGGCGTCGCCGCAGCCGTAGAAGAGGCCGTCGAGCATCGATGCGGCGATGCCTTTCGGGTCGTCGGTCGGATGATTCGGCTGCAGCCGCACCGACAGCCGCCCGGGCAGGCCGATCGTCGTTCGAAAGCGCGTGACGACCGGGCGTTTCTTCGCGGCGAGGATCAGATCCTGATTGCGCATCAGTTTGGAGACGGCGGCGGCCATCTCCGGCGTGACGCCCGTCGCGATGCTTTCGAGCGCGGCGGCATCGGTGCTGTCGGCGAGCAGCCATTCGCGGAACTCGCCGACCGTCAGATGCGCGATCGGCGCGAAAGCGTCGCGCGAATGCGTATCGACGATGAGGCGCGTGACTTCATCGTCTTCGTAGGGAATGAGCGGTTCATCGAGGAACGCGGCGAGCGGCGTCTGCGCGAGCGCCATTTTCGCGGCGACGCGTTCTTCTTCCGTGGCCGCCGCGATGCCCGCAAGCTCGTCGCCGGAGCGGCGCGGACTGGCGCGGGCGAGCAGCGTCTTCAGATCGTCGAAACGGTAGCGGCGCGCGCCGATCGTCTCGTGATAGCTCATCGCTCTTCTCCGAACGTTCGATCCGCTCACTTTAACCGCATCGCGTGCGTCCGCGCATCGGGACAAAAACGCGTCCCGAGAGCCGAAATGCGCCCGCATGCGATAATTTTTCGCTCGATTCAGCCATGGCCCGCCCGCAAGCCCGTGAAAAACCTGCTCGTTTCCATCGACCGTCTGCGCGATTTCGATGAAATCGTCGACGTCCGCACGCCGCTCGAATTCGCCGAGGATCACATTCCCGGCGCGATCAACGCGCCCGTGCTCAGCAATGAGGAGCGCGTGATCGTCGGGACGATGTACAAGCAGGTCTCGCCGTTCGAGGCCACGCGCGTCGGCGCGGCGATGGTCGCGCGCAACATCGCGCATCATCTCGACACGCTCTTCGCGGACAAGCCGCGCAACTGGCGTCCGCTCATTTATTGCTGGCGCGGCGGCAAGCGCTCCGGCTCGATGACGACGTGGCTCAATATGATCGGCTGGCAGGCGCGTCAGCTCGACGGTGGCTACAAGAGCTACCGGCGCGACGTGATGGAGCGGCTCGGCACGATGCCACGGCGGTTTCGCTACGTCGTCCTGATCGGCCACACGGGCAGCGGCAAGACGCGGCTGTTGCAGGCGCTCTCGTCGGCGGGCGCGCAGACGCTCGATCTGGAAGGGCTCGCGGCGCATCGCGGATCGCTGCTCGGCGCGTTGCCGGGGCGTCCGCAGCCGTCGCAAAAGGCATTCGATTCGGCGCTGCTGCAGACGCTGTCGGCCTTCGATCCGGCACAACCGGTTTTCGCCGAAGCGGAAGGCCGGCGCATCGGCGCGATCACGGTGCCCGATGCCGTGCTCGACAGCCTGCACGCGGCCTCGTGCGTGCGGGTGGAAGCGCGCCGCGAAGACCGCATCGCGTTTCTGCTGCAGGATTACGCGCATCTCTTCGACGATCCCGCCTTCTTCAAGACGCAGTTGTCGAAGCTCATCGGACTGCATAGCCGCGAGCTCGTTACGCACTGGCATCGTCTGATCGACGACGACGCGCGCGCCGCGCTCTTTGCCGAGCTGATCGACCGTCATTACGATCCCGCGTACGGACGCAGCAGCCAGGCGCTCTATACGGGATTGCCGCACGCGTCGCCCATGCAGTTCCGTCCGAACGATGCCGATAGCGTCGATCAGGCGAAAGCCTTGCTCGTCCGGCTCGCCGAGACGACGCCCGCGCTCTGATTCCATCTCACTTCTTCAAAGAAAAAATCATGACCACGCTCCGACAACCTCGCGTCGCTCTCGGCTGGATGGTGTTCCTGCTGATCGCCGTCGTGGGACTCTTCTACGTCAAATGGTTTCCGTACTACAACCGGGCGTTCGTCGCGGCGAGCCAGCATTCGATCGGCAAGTCCATTCTGATGGGCACGGCCGCGAGCGCGCCGGAGCCGTCGTGGCAGGCCGCGCTCGATTACGCGATGGCCTACGGCAAAGCGATCTGGCAAGCGATGGTGCTCGGCCTCTTGCTCGGCTCCGCGGTGCAGGCGCTGATTCCGCCGCGCTGGGTCGCGCGCGCGCTCGGCGAGCATAACTTCGGCAGCGTCGTGAACGGCGGACTGATGTCCTTGCCAGGAATGATGTGCACGTGCTGCGCGGCGCCGGTCGTCGCGGGTTTGCGCGCGCGTGAGGCGGCGCCGGGCGCGGCTGTCGCGTTCTGGCTCGGCAATACCGTGCTCAATCCGGCGGCGCTGGTTTTCATGGGCTTCGTGCTCGGCTGGCAATGGACCGGCTTGCGCCTCGTGCTGGGCGTGCTGATGGTGTTCGGCCTGGGCTATGCGGTGAATCGCATGGTGACGCCCGCGCAGGCGACGGCATCGCGCGCGGCGTTGGCGAAACTGGTCGAAGAGGATGAGCCGGGCACGGCGTTCTCGCGCTGGGTGAAGATTCTCGGCCGCATGACCTTGCGGCTCGTACCGGAGTACATCGTCCTCGTGCTGCTGCTCGGCGCGGCGCGCGCGTGGCTCTTTCCCCACATCGGGCCGGACATCGATAACGGCCTGCTGTGGATCGTCGCGTTCGCCGTCGCCGGCACGCTCTTCGTGATTCCGACGGCGGGCGAGGTGCCCATCATTCAGGCGATGCTGTCGCTCGGCATGGCGGCGGGACCGGCCGGCGCGCTGCTGATGACCTTGCCGCCCGTCAGCGTGCCGTCGCTCGCGATGCTCGCGCGGTCGTTTCCGTCGCGCGTGCTGGCGGTGGTGGCGGTAACCGTTGTCGTGTTCGGGATCGTGAGCGGGGTGATTGCGGCGGCGTGGTTTTGAGCGTGCCCGCTCAATGAATCGCCGCCCCCGCCTTGATCAACAGCTTGAACGGCAGCGCGAGCAGCATCGCGCCGCCGACGCCCGCCATCCAAAGTGCGACGAACCAGAACGCCTTGCGCGCACGCTCAATGGTAGTGATGTTCGCCATGACGCACCTTTCCTCTGAAGACCCAATAGCCTAGCGTCGTGTACGCGACGATCACAGGCAGAATCACCGCCGCGCCGACGATCGTGAAGAGCTGGCTGGAACGGGGCGCGGCCGCATCCCAGATCGAGACGCCGGGAAAAATCTCGTGCGGTGAAATGCTCGCGATGAGGCCCGCATAACCGAGCAGCACGAAGCCGAGCGCCACCGCGAACGGACGCTTCTCGTGGCGCGACTGAATCGAGCGGCGCATCGCCCACGCACAGACCGCGACGAGCACCGGCACCGGCAACAGGCGATAGAACAACGGCGAATCGAACCAGCGCGACGCGATGCCCGCATCCTGCAACGGCGTCCAGATGCTGACGACCGCGATCGTCGCGAGTTGCAACACCGTCAGCGGCCACGCGACGCGATACACGCGCCGCTGCAAGTCGCCTTCGGTCTTCGCGATCAGCCAGCACGCGCCGAGCAGCGCATAGGTGACGACGAGCGCGCCGCCCGTGAAGATCGAGAAGGGCGAGAACCAGCCGAAGGCGTCGCCGGCGAAGCGGCCATCGGCGACGGGAATGCCGCCGAGGAACGCGCCGAGTGCCACGCCCTGAAAGAACGTCGCGCCCGCCGATCCGCCGATGAACGCGAGATCCCACATGTGCTTCGTGCGCTGCGCCTTCGCGCGGATCTCGAACGACACGCCGCGGAAGATCAGGCACACGAGCATCAGCACGAGCGGCAGATAGAGCGCGGACAGCACGGTCGAATAGACCATCGGAAAGGCGGCGAAAAGTCCCGCACCGCCGAGCACGAGCCAGGTCTCGTTGCCGTCCCAGACGGGCGCGACGGTGTTCATCATCACGTCGCGATCATGCTGGTCGGGAAAGAACGGAAAGAGAATGCCGATGCCGAGATCGAAGCCGTCGAGCACCACGTAAAGGAACAGGCCCAATGCGATGATCGCGGCCCAGGCGAGAGTCAGGTCCATGTGCTTACGCTCCTTCGATGGACTGTTGCGGGAGGCTCAACGGACGATGCGCGCTGCCGTCGGATGGTTGCGTATGCGAGCCCGGCAGCGCGGGACCGTGACGCAAGAGCTTCAGCAAGTAGTAGATGCCGGTGCCGAACACGATCGTGTACACGATGACGAACGCCAGCAGCGACACGCCGACCTGCTGCGCGGTGACGGGCGACACGGCATCGGCCGTGCGCATCACGCCATAGACGACCCACGGCTGGCGGCCCGCTTCGGTCGTGACCCAGCCCGCGAGCAGCGTGATGAAACCGGTCGGGCCCATCGCGAGCGCGAAGCGATGGAACCAGCGCGCATCGAACAACCTGCGTTTGCGATGCAGCCACCACGCGGCGAACGACATCACGATCATCAGCACGCCGAGACCCGCCATCACGCGAAAGCTCCAGAACACGAGCGTCGAATTCGGACGGTCTTCCTTCGGAAATTCCTTCAGGCCGCGAATCTCGCCGTCCCAGCTGTGCGTGAGGATCAGGCTGCCGAGATGCGGAATCGACACGGCGTATTTCGTCGTCTCCGCTTCCATATCGGGGATGCCGAAGAGATTGAGCGCGGTGCCGCCTTTCTCGGTCTCCCAGATGCCTTCGATCGCCGCGATCTTCGCCGGCTGATGCTCGCGCGTGTTCAGGCCGTGCGCGTCGCCGACGAGCGCCTGAATCGGCGTCAACGCGAGCAGCAGCCAGAGCGACATCGAGAACATCTTTTTGATGGCCGGATCGCGGCGGCCCTTGAGCAGATGCCACGCGCCGGTGGCGGCGACGACGAGCGCCGCGACGATGAACGCCGCGATCGCCATATGCGCGAGCCGGTACGGGAACGACGGATTGAAGATGATCGCCCACCAGTCGACCGGCACGACATGATCGCCTTCGATGCGAAAGCCTTGCGGCGTCTGCATCCAGCTATTCGACGCGAGAATCCAGAACGTCGAGATGAGCGTGCCGATCGCGACCATCAGCGTCGCGCCGAAGTGCGCCTTCGGACCGACCTTGTTCCAGCCGAACAGCATGATGCCGAGGAAGCCCGCTTCGAGAAAGAACGCGGTCATCACTTCGTACGTGAGCAGCGGCCCGGTGACGGGACCGGCGAAGGTCGAAAAGCCGCCCCAGTTGGTGCCGAACTCGTACGCCATGACGACGCCCGACACGACGCCCATGCCGAACGCGACGGCAAAGACCTTCGACCAGAAGAGGCACAGTTCCTTGTAGACAGGTTTGCCGGTTTTGAGCCAGGCGCCTTCGAGTACCGCGATGAAACTCGCGAGCCCGATGGAAAGCGCAGGAAAGATGATGTGAAACGAGACGGTGAACGCGAACTGGATCCGCGCCAGATCGAGTGCTTCGGGAGTCGAATGCATGATGACTTTGTGCCTTGAAATTCACGCGCGCCCGCCGTAGGAAGCGGGTATGCCCTGTACCGAATAAGACGTGTTACGGGCCGAAGAGTAGCGCTATTTCGAGAGACTGTTGCGCTGCGTCAGGAATTTTGCATTGCGCGCAAATGCCGCAATTTCAAGGCTTTGGCGCCGCTAGCAGATTGATTTGCCGATGATTTCGAGATGGGCGGATGGTGCGGTGCGGCAAGAGCGCGCAGGCGCTTTCGCGACAATCGACCGCACGGTTCGATCCGACTCGCGGAAGGCACGGAAAGAAGTTTTACGATGCGTCGGCACGAGACGTGCGAGCCGGGCGGGTACCATAATGGCTTTTGAACACGCGCACCGCGCGAGCAGCAAGGAGAAGCATCATGCGCCTCGATGACGAAGCAGAAAGTCGGAATGTCGAAGACCGGCGGGGCGGCGGGGGCGGCTTTCGGGTCGGCGGCGGATCGATCGGCATCGGTACGATCATCGTGGCGCTCGCGGCGTCGTATTTCTTCGGCATCAATCCGATGACGATCATCAACGGCGCGCAGGTGCTGCAAGGCAACGCGCCGCAACAGCAGGCCGCGCCGAGCAACGCGCCGCCCGCCAACGACGCCGGCGCAGTATTCGTGCGCCGCGTGCTCGGCAACACCGAGCGCACCTGGCAGCACATCTTCCGCGCGCAGTTCAATCAGGACTATCCGACGCCCAGGCTCGTGATGTTCTCCGGCGCGACGCAAACCGCGTGCGGTACCGGCCAGACGGCGATGGGTCCGTTCTATTGTCCGGGAGACCGCAAGGTCTATATCGATCTCTCGTTTTATCGCGAACTGCGCGACCGCTTCGGCGCGAGCGGCGACTTCGCGCAGGCTTATGTGATTGCGCATGAAGTCGGGCATCACGTGCAGAACGTGCTCGGCATCATGGGCAAGGTCGACCAGGCGCGCTCGCGCTTGTCGCGGGAACAGGCCAACGCGCTGTCGGTGCGTGTCGAGTTGCAGGCAGATTGCTTTGCGGGTGTCTGGGCCGCGGTCGCGCAGCAACAGAACGCGAAGCTGATCGAGCCCGGCGATTTCGAACAAGGCTTGAACGCGGCGGCCGCGATCGGTGACGATCGATTGCAGCAGCAATCGCAAGGTCGCATCGTGCCCGAGGCGTTCACGCATGGCACGAGCGAGCAGCGGCAACGCTGGCTGCGGCGCGGCATGTCGTCAGGCGACGTCAGCCAGTGCGACACCTTCTCGGCGCGCTCGCTCTGAGCGCCGTCGCGGCGGGCAGAGCCGGCTTTCATCTCGAAATGGGCTATGCTGAAGCGTCGAGACGCGGGCGCTTCGCCGGTGCGGCTTGAGGGCAGCGCTTACAAACGCTGACACCGCGCGCGTCTCAAAGTCATTAGAATCGCTGGTTTTCCGGGCGCGGCCATTCGTCCCGTGCGACGTGACGTCCTCCGGATCGGCCACGTACCGGAGCATTTCCGTACTATTCATGAAGCGAATTCTGATCGTCAAAGTCACGTCGCTCGGCGATATCGTCGAGACGCTGCCGGTGGTTGCGGATCTGAGGCGCGCGTTTCCATCCGTCAAGGTCGACTGGGCCGCGGACGCCGCGTTTGCCGACATCATCCGCTGGAATCCGGGCGTCGATCGCGTGCTGAGCGCGCCGCTGCGCAAGTTCAAGAAGGCGCGCAACTGGAACGATCTGAAGGACATCGCTGCGTCGATCAGCGAACTTCGCGCAGAAAAATACGACGTGATCGTCGATATCCACGGCGTCTACAAGAGCGCGATCATCGCGTTCATCGCGCGGGGACGGCGGCGCTTCGGCTATCTGAACAAGGATCTCGGGGAACGGGGCGCGGCGTTTGCGTACAACGCGCGCTTCGGCCCGCGGCCGCTCACCGATGCGTGGCGCGGCATGCGCGTGAGTGTTGCCGAGGCGCTCGGCTATCGATTCGATGAGACGCCCGACTACAACATTCAGTTGCCGGCGCTCGCGCGTGATCTGAATATTCCGCGTGGCGCGCCCATCGCGATGTTGTTCCACGCGACATCGGCGGACGTGAAAAAGTGGCCGAAAGAGCATTGGGGCGAAGTCGGCCGATGGCTCACCGCGCGCGGTTATACGATCGCGCTGCCGTGGGGCACGGAGCGCGAACAAGGCGAAGCGCAAGCGATCGCGGCGCTCGTTCCCGGCGCGATCGTGCTGCCGAAACTGTCCGTCCTGGAATGCGCGCACTGGATCCGCGCGTCAGAACTCGTCGTCGGCGCCGACACCGGACTCGTGCATCTGGCGCATGCGTTGCAGCGTCGTACCGTCATGCTGTTTGCCGCGACTTCGCGCGAGCATTTCGGCGTGAACGATCCGGGCCGCTCGGTCTCGGTGGGCGAGGACGGCGCGCCGCCCGACGTGCCGCAGGTGCTTGCCGCGATCGAAAGTGTGACGAGCGGGCCGTCGCGTGCAGGGTCGCCCTCAAGCGAGTCCGGCGCGATGATCCGCTGAGCGCGTTATCTCGATAAAACTTTTATGCGCATAAACCTCCTTCTGCGCGTGCGGCCGCACCAGTCGTAAATTCGAAACAAATATCAGTGCGCTAACGTAAAAGTTGCCATACGACTCTTGACGGCGGCTTCGGCAAGCACGACGATTGCGGAAACGCTTAAGAATCGTCCTATAAGATGACCGAAGAAACCGTCGCAGAAGCGCGCCAGTTACTGGTTCGCCTCCACCCTTCCGAGATACCGCTCAACGCCGCGCTCGAATGGCCTATCGTGGCCGCCGACGGCGCATTGCTGTTCGCTGCGGGTGCCGTCGTGCCGGATGCGTCGGCGCGTGAGTTCATGTTTCGCCATTTCGAGCCGCACCGCGCGGTGCAGGAGCCAGCGCCGAGCGTGCCCGATGACGCGGCCGCCGGGGACGGTCCGCTGACACTGGAAGATATCGGTCTCACGATCGGTGCGCGAGTCGGCTTGCGGGGTACGGGCGGCACGGGCTCCGTCATGTATGCGAGCCGCGTGATCGGGTTTTCCACGCCGCGCCGCAACGGCGACCGTTCGCTCTTCGTGACACAGCCGGTGATGACGGGTTTCTCCCCGCTCGACCTGACGCTCGGCGAGCAGGTCGATCTCGTCGCGCTCACGGGGCGGGGCGTGTTCCGCTTTGCCTGCACCGTCGACGCCACCTGCCGCGAGCCGTTCAACTACGCGGTGCTGTCGGCGCCGGGCGCGATCCGCAGATTGCGCACGCGCAAGTTTGCGCGCATGCCGACGCGCCTCGCAGCACATTTCGCCCCGGATGGCCAGCCGCACGCCGCGCGGCAACTGGGCCGCGTGAGCGACATCAGTCCTTATGGCATGTCGCTGACCGCCGCGAATCCGGCCGCGCACGTGGGCGATCGCCTGAGGCTGTCGTTTCAGTTCAAGACCGATGGCGTCGACGTGAAGATCGACACGATCGCGATCGTGCGCCATGTCGGCACGATCGATCCGGCCGATGGCAGCGCGGCCTACGGGCTCGAGTTCGAATCGGTCGAGCCGTCGCAGCGTATCGCGCTGAAATCGTTCATGGCCGAGCACAGCTAGCATCGCCGGCTTGCGGCAGCGGCTTCAGTTGCCCGGAAAGCCGTCAGGAAAGAGCCGCTCGACCGCCGCTTCGAAATGCTGGACCGGCGCGGCGCCGCGCAGGGCGATCGGCGCCGGCGGTTCCTGGCCGGGCGCCGGCTCGCGCGACAGCACCGCGAACGGCACGCCGGCCACGCCCAGCTTCTTTGCAAACTCTTCGTCTTCGATCACGAGATCGGTGTACGTGCCGTCATCGAGCGCTTCTTCGAGCATCTCCGGATCGATGCCGCACGCCGCCGCAATATCGAGCAGCGCGTCGGTGTCGCCGATATCGATGCCTTCCTCGAAATACGCCTTGAAGATCGCGCGATGCACGAGATCGTAGCGGCCCGATTCGCGCGCGAACATCGCGGTTTCGAAGGCCTTGCGGCTGCGCGGCGTGACTGGCGGCAGACGCATCGTCATGCCACGCTCTTCCGCAAGCGGACGCACCGAGTTTTCCCAGGAATCGACGATCGCCTCGCTGTTCGGATCGGGCAGGGGCGTCGGCTCCGGGCGCAATTCGAACGCGTGCCAGCGGATCTCGACCGCATCGCCGTATGCGTTGCGGAACTGATCGAGCACGGGCGTCTCGAGATAGCAGAACGGGCAGATGAAGTCCGACCAGACGTCGATGTAAAGAACAGGCGTGGATGCCATGTGAGCCCCAAAACGAACGGCGCACGCGCGCCGTTTGACTGAACCGGGCGACCGCCGCCACAAGCGACGGCCGCAAAAGCGGTATGTTAGCGCGTGCAGGCGACGGGCGCGTGTCTCCCGATCCGTCAGAATCCGCCGTCGATCTCGATCTTGCTGCCGTCGAAAAAGCGCGACAGGCGAAACGCCTCTGGATCGACGAGCGGCGCGTCGTTCGCGACGATGTCGGCCATCAATTGGCCCGCACCCGGCCCGATGCCGAAGCCGTGACCCGAGAAACCCGTCGCGATGAAGAGTCCCGGCCTGCGCTCGACGCCCGAAATGACCGGCACCGCGTCGGGCGTGACATCGATGTAGCCGGCCCACGCCTGCTCGACGCGCAGATGGGCGAGCGCCGGAAAGAGTGCGCGGAATTCCTTGAGGGCTGCCTGGTTGAAGGATTCGACGGGCGCGGGATCGAGCGTGCGAGCGGTCTCGAAGATCGTCGGCCGGTCGAGCGGCCACCGTCGCGGCCGGCGCAGTTCCTCGAAGAAGCGCGCGTTCAGGCCGAGCTTGATCGAGCCGATCTGACTCTTCAGCGCGGGCAGGAATTGGGCGAAGAGGCGAAAGCTGTCCGGCGTGATGTCGTGATAGCTGTGAAACGCGTTGGCGATGGTGTAACCGCCGTCGAGGCGCTTTCGATAACCCATCTCCTGATTGCACGCGCTCACGTCGGGGCCGTCTTCGGGGGTGTCGATTTCCGACGTGCGCATGACCGACGAGCGCACCATGAGTTGCGGCACCTCGACGCCGAGGCTGCCCGCGAAGTAGCGCGTCCACGCGCCGCCCGCGACGACCACGCTCGCGCAGCCGATACGTCCGTATTCGGTGACGACGCCGCTGATCGCGCCGCCGCTCGTCTCGATGCCGCGGACCGCGCAGGGCGTCAGCACTTTCACGCCGCGCTCGCGCAGCGCGGCGGCCATCGCGGGCACGGCGCGTTGGGGTTCGGCACGGCCGTCGCCCGGCGTGTAGATGCCGCCGGCGAAACTTCGCGAGGTGCCCGACATCAGCGAGGCGGTTTCGCTAGGGGAGACGATGCGCGAATCGAGTGCGTCGCGGCCGACGAGCGCGACGGCGCGCGCGAGCCAGGCTTCGTGATCGGCGAGGGCTTTGGCGTCGTCGGCGGCATAGAGGATGCCGCATTCGCGAAAGCCGGTGTCGATGCCGAGTTCCGCATCGATGCGCCGCCAGAGCTTCAGGCTCTCGAGGCTGAGTTCGAGCTCGCGCAGGTCGCGATGCGTCGCGCGGCACCAGCCCCAGTTGCGGCTCGATTGCTCGCCGGCGATGGCTCCCTTCTCGCAGACGGCGACGGACAGGCCTTTCGCGGCGAGCGCACGCGCGGTGTTGATGCCGATGATGCCGCCGCCAATGATGACGACGTCGACGCGGTCCGGCAGGGTGCGGTCTTCGGAGATGCGGTCGGTCGGTGGGCCCATGTTATGTGGTGCTCTTTAAAACGTTCAGGGCGAGCTCAGCGGACTTCGATGCCAGTTCGTGATCGACGTGCTCGTCGAGGTGGTAGTCCGCCATGACGCGTGCATTGCGTAACTGCGCCAAGTCGCTGGCGATCGCTTTCGATATCCGGTACTTTTCATCGCCTGGTTTGATCATGGGACTACCCAGTTGCGCGATCAGCTGTTCATGACTGCCACGCGCGTGTCCGACGGTACCGGGCACAGGCAGTTGCCGGTGGAACGCATGCGCCGCGTGGAATGCGCCGTAGTACGCCCGGCTGCAGACGGCCCGAAACCGCGGTTCATCTGCCGCATCGCTCAGCAACGCGGTTGCGCATTCGATAAGTTCCTCCGCCGTGCTGCTCATAGACGCCCGCCTTCGATCCAGACAGCAAGTGCGTTTAGGTCGAAACGCTCCAGCTTGTCTTCCTCGGGAATCATCTCGTAAGTCATGTTGTGTGCCGGCTCGAACGGGAGCGGCACGAGCAGCCTGTAACTCACGGTGCGGCAGACGCCCTCCACCGACAGGACGTGCGGCACGATGACAGCCTGATACCCATGCCGTCTCAACACCGTGCCTCCGCAATCGAGCCGATCCCCGATGTCTTCGTCGGTGACGTTCGCATCCGTCATGATCGAACGGGCTTCCATCACTTGCTCGGACCAGGCATCGTCCAGCTCGACGCCCGTGTTGCGCGCTCCTTCGATCAATTCGGCCGTGCGGCCGATCGCCCCCGCAAGAAACCCACACCGTGCGATCTCAGCGATATTCCGATTTCGCGCCACGCACAACTCGCGAAACAACGCCTGCGCGCCCGAGAACAACCCCAGATTCAGCCGCGTGATCATCCAGTTCTCGCGATTCACGCCCGTCTGCCCGAGCGCCACGCTATTTCTGAACGCTGCCTCCGCGCCATCAACGTCGCCGGCGAGCGCGCGCCACGATCCCGTCAATTCCCACGCGGCGCACGCGTCCACGCGCATGAGCCGATCGATGTCATGTCTGATCGCGCTCCAT
This sequence comes from Caballeronia arvi, assembly GCF_001544695.2. Taxonomy (GTDB): domain Bacteria; phylum Pseudomonadota; class Gammaproteobacteria; order Burkholderiales; family Burkholderiaceae; genus Caballeronia; species Caballeronia arvi. The sequence goes on along the minus strand of NZ_FCOM02000016.1, from coordinate 81,587 downwards.
TCGCGCGAGAGCGGCGTTATTTCCGCCGTGTCGATGAAGCGCGGCGAAGCAGCCTGCAGCGCGTTGATGCGATCCACGATCTGATGCGTTTTCGGTTGAGGTAGTGCGTTCATGCTTGTTGCCAGGAGATGCGAAAAACGATGCCGTATCTGACGAGCGACCGAACTGCGCCTTATCGCGCATCGGTCAAAACGGCGGGTGAAAGGATGCTAAGTGAATCGTTCGTTTTTGACCATACGAATGAAGTTGCTCAAAGGCAGTGAGACACCGATGACTTGCCGCAAAGCCGGGCGGAACAAGGCTTTCACGCTGCCATCGTCCGAACGTTATAAGCCGATTCGCATAGTCCCTGCGTCCGCTCGCGCGTTCCGCTACGATGCTCGACGGCGCACTTGTCTGAAACCGTTCAGGCTATCGAAGCGGGCACGGCACGTGCGGTTCGTCATGACGCGCACGCCTCGCAAACGGTTCGCGCGGGCGACAGTCATCGCAATTCCACTTCATCTTCGGGAGAACTTTCGTGCAAAAGACAGCATCGGCAAAATGGAGCGGCGGCATCAAGGACGGCAAGGGTTTCATCACGACGCAAACCGGCGTGCTCAACGAAGCGCCCTATGGCTTCAAGTCACGCTTCGAGGAAGGTCCGGGCACGAATCCCGAAGAGCTGATCGGGGCGGCGCACGCAGGCTGCTTCACGATGGCGCTCTCGCTGCAACTCGAGCAGGCCGGCATGAAGGCCGAAAGCCTCGAAACGAAGTCGACGGTTACGCTCGACAAGGACGGCGACGGCTTCACGATCACCGCTTGTCAGCTCGACCTCAAGGCGAAGATTCCCGGCGCGGACAAAGCCGCCTTCGACAAGGCCGCGCAAGCCGCGAAGGAAGGCTGCCCGGTGTCGAAACTGTTCGCGGGCAACACGAAGATCACGCTGAACGCCGAACTGGTGTCATAAGCACGCACCACGCGCAGTGAAGCGACGCGGACGGGCACCTTACCCGTCCGCGTTTTTTTCGCGCGTCAGTTCCTCGATGACGAGCCGCGCCGGCGCTGGCAGCGCCGCGCCTTTGCGCGTCACGACGCCGTACGGCTCCGTGCGCGAACGCACCGCAATCGCGAGCCGCTTCGCGAGTCCGTGTTCCGCGAGAAAGGTCGCCATGTCGAGCGGCATCATCGCGACGAGCGTCGGGTCACGCTGCAGCAGCAGCACGGTCGTGATGGTCGAAGCCGTTTCGACCGGATGCAAGGGCAGCGGCAAGCCCGCTTCCTTGAACTCGCGCTCGTAGAGGCTGCGAATCGGCATGATGGCCGGATAGACGATCCATCGGCTAGAAGCGAGGTCGGCAAGCTCGACGTGCGGCGCATCGACGAGTGCATGCGCGACGCCCGCGACGATCGCGAGCGGTTCGTCGCGCAGTTCGACGTAGTGGTAATGATCGGGCTGGCGCGCGACGCTGGCGCGGCAGATCGCGACATCGAGCCGTCCCTGATCGAGCAGCGAAAGCAGCCGCGCGCTCGTGTCTTCGACCACTTCGACGGTCAGCGCCGGCTGTCGCTCCCGCAGACGCGCGAGCGCATCGACGAGCACGCCCGATACGGCGCCCGTGATCGCGCCGATCGCGAGCCGCCCGCCCGTGCCTTGCAGAATGCCCGCCATCTCCTCGCGCAAGTGCGCGACGTCCATGTGAATCAGCCGCGCATAGCGGATCACGCAGCGGCCGAGTTCGTTGGGCTGGATGCCTTGCGCGGACCGCGTGAACAGCGTCGCGCCGAGCGTCGCTTCGATCTCGCGCAGCGCCTTGGTCGCGCCGGGCTGCGTGAGCGCCATTTCATCGGCGGCGCGATGCAGCGAGCCGTGATCGTCGAGCGCGATCAGAAGACGCAGTTGCTTGAGCCGCAGGCGCGCGGCAATGGAATCGACGTTCGGCAGCATGCGCGCGACGGTTTATCAGGGAGAACACGAAGATAACGCAAAGTTATCGCCCGTGCCGCAGCTTTCATTATTCAAGGGCCGCCGCGTTCTCTACATTGTGGGTTTCCGTTCAACTGTTCAAGGAAGCCACGACCCATGAAGCTCTTGCGATACGGCGCGCCAGGCCGCGAAAAACCCGGCCTTCTCGATTCCAACGGCACGATCCGCGATCTGTCGGCCGTCATCGGCGATATCGCCGGCGATGCGCTCCTGCCCGAATCGCTCGCGCGTCTTTCGAAGCTCGATCCGTCGACGTTGCCGAGCGTGCCTGCGGGCGAACGCATCGGGCCGTGCGTGGGACGCATCGGCAAGTTCATCTGCATCGGGCTGAACTACGCCGATCACGCGGCGGAATCGAATCTGCCGGTGCCGGCCGAGCCGGTCGTGTTCAACAAATGGCTGTCGGCGGTCGTCGGCCCGAACGACGACGTGCGCATTCCGCGCGGCTCGAAAAAGACCGATTGGGAAGTGGAACTGGGCGTCGTGATCGGCAAGGGCGGCGCGTATATCGACGAAGCCGACGCGATGAGCCACGTCGCCGGTTATTGCGTGATCAACGACGTGTCCGAGCGCGAGTATCAGATCGAGCGCGGCGGCACGTGGGACAAGGGCAAGGGCTGCGACACGTTCGGTCCGATCGGCCCGTGGCTCGTCACCACCGACGAAGTGCCCGATCCGCACAAGCTGCCGCTCTGGCTCGAAGTCGACGGCAAGCGCTATCAGAATGGCAACACCGGCACGATGATCTTCAAGGTCGGCGAGATCGTCTCGTACCTTTCGCGCTTCATGAGCCTGCAACCGGGCGATGTCATTTCGACGGGCACGCCGCCGGGCGTCGGCATGGGCCAGAAACCCGAGCCGGTCTATCTGCGCGCGGGGCAGACGATGCGCCTCGGCATCGAAGGACTGGGCGAACAACAACAACGCACGGTGAACGCATGAACCGGTACGACTTCACGAATCGCGCGGCTGTTGTGACGGGCGGGGCGCAGGGCATCGGTTATGCGGTGGCGCAGCGCCTCGTCGAAGGCGGGGCGCGTGTCGCGTTGTGGGATCGCGATGAAGGCGCGCTGGCCGAAGCGCGCGCCTCACTTGCGAAGGCCGGCGACGTGGAAACCGTGCTCGTCGATCTAACCGATCGCGATGCCGTTGCACGCGCCACGTCGGCCACGCTCGCGCGCTTCGACAAGATCGACGTGCTCGTGCACAGCGCGGGCATCGCGGGCGCGAACGCGTCGGTCGCCGATTATGCGCCGGAAGAATGGGCGCGCGTGATCGACGTCGATCTGAATGCGGCCTTTCACGTGAACCAGGCGGTCGTCAAATCCATGATTGCACGCGGCTATGGACGCATCGTGAATATCGCGTCGATCGCGGGCAAGGAAGGCAATCCGAACGCGTCGGCGTACAGCGCGGCGAAGGCCGGCGTGATCGCGCTGACCAAGAGCCTCGGCAAGGAAACGGCCGGGCTCGATATCGCGGTGAACGCCATCACGCCCGCCGCCGCGCGCACGAAAATCTTCGAGCAGATGAAGCAGGAGCATATCGACTACATGCTGTCGAAGATTCCGCGCGGGCGCTTCGTCGAAGTGAAGGAGATCGCGTCGATGGTCGCGTGGCTCGTGTCGTCGGAGAATTCGTTCACGACGGGCGCGGTGTTCGATCTGTCGGGAGGGCGCGCGACTTACTGATACCGCGGTCAATAAAAACCAAAGGAGACAAACGTGGATTCCATCGCCGCCCCGCGCGCGCTTGCGCACGACGACGCCCAGATCTACCGCAAGGTGTTCTGGCGCTTCGTGCCGCTGTTCGTCGCATGCTTCGTGTTTTCGTATCTCGACCGCATCAATATCAGCTTCGCGAAGCTGCAGATGCAAAGCGAACTCGGCTTCTCCGATGCGATGTACGGCTTCGGTGCAAGCGTGTTCTTCGTCGGATACTTTTTGTTCGAAGTGCCAAGCAATATCGTTCTGCATCGCGTCGGGGCGAAGCGCTGGATCGCGCGCATCATGATCACGTGGGGCATCGCATCGGCGTGCATGATGTTCGTGCGCACCGACACGTGGTTCTACGTGCTGCGCTTTCTGATCGGCGCGCTCGAAGCGGGCTTCGTGCCGGGCGCGCTGTACTTCTTCACGAAGTGGTTTCCGTCGTCGCGGCGCGGGCGCATCAATTCGTTTTTCATGGCGTCGATCGCGCTGTGCGGGATCATCGGCAGCCCGCTCTCGGGCGCGATCATGAAGTTCTGCGATGGCCTCAACGGCATGCCCGGCTGGCAATGGCTCTTTCTGCTCGAAGGCATTCCGTCGGTGCTGCTCGGCTTCGTCGTGCTCGCTTTCGTCGATGACGACGTCGATCACGCGAAATGGCTCGACGCCGACGAAAAACGCGCGCTCAAGGCACAACTCGCGAGCGATCCGAAAGTGGGCGAAGTGCATTCGCTGAAAGCGGCGCTCAGCGAGCCCGTGACGCTCGTGATGGCGCTCATCTATCTCTTTCTCGCGATGGGCATCTACGGCCTCGTCTTCTGGATGCCGCAGCTCGTGAAGACCGCGGGCACGAGCGATCCGTTCATGATCGGCCTGATCTCGATGCTGCCCTACGCGGTCGCGGGCATCGGCATGATTCTGATCGGCAGGCACTCGGACCGGACCGGCGAGCGCCGCTGGCATCTCGGCGCATGCGCGCTCGCGGGCACGGTCGGTTACGTGCTGTGCGGCTTCTTTCCGGGCAACACGGTGATGCTCGTGATCGGGCTGACGATCGCGGCGACCGGGATCATCACGTCGCTGGGTCTGTTCTGGATCTTGCCGACGCGCTTTCTCACCGGCATCGCGGCGGCGAGCGGCATCGCGCTCATCAATTCGGTGGGGCAGTTCGGCGGCATCATCAGTCCGTACATGGTCGGCAAGGTGAAGACGATGACCGGCAGCGCGACGCCCGGCCTCTACGCGATCGCGTTCGCTTGCCTGCTCGGCGCGATGCTGATCGTATGGGGCTTGCCGCGGCGTCTCTACTTCAGGGAAAGCGGCAGCGCATGACGTGCGCGAGCGCGCAGGGCCGTGCTTGCGGGCGGCTTTGTGCGCGTTCATCTTGCCAAATTCCTGCCGAGCCTCCCCCGTTCGGCACTGTGAGCGCCTAGCCCGCTTAGAAGCGGACGCCCGGATTGTCCCCGACGACGCTCAAGCCCTAATCTCCGACCATTGCCTGAATAATTCGCCCGATGGCAAACCCGTGCGCGAGAACACGCGCCGCGCGGGGTTTTCGCTATCATGCCGATGGTCTGCGGCCCTTTGTCACGGCAATTTCCCTGCACGCGCGCCGCCCGAACGGGTCCGACGCATTCGGCGCGTTTTTGCTGCGACCTTGTGGCCACATCGCATGAGCCGACGATCCCATTCACCCGATCCGCCCGGAGCGCCGATGAAACTCAAACTGGACTGGACCCTCGTTACCCCCATACTCGCGCTCGTCGTGCTCGGCGCGGCCTCGGTCATTCACGGCGGCGTGCTGATCGCGCTCGCGTCCATCGCGCTGGCATTTGCGGTGTTCGCGGCCGTGCATCACGCGGAAGTGGTCGCGCATCGGGTCGGCGAGCCGTTCGGCACGCTGGTGCTCGCGGTTGCCGTCACGGTGATCGAGGTCGCGCTGATCGTCTCGGTGATGCTCTCCGGCGGCCCGGAAAAAGCCGGCCTGCCGCGCGATACCGTGTTCGCCGCGATCATGATCTGCGGTTGCGGCATCGTCGGACTGTGTTTGCTGGTCGGCGGCTTGCGGCATCACGTGCAGGACTTTCAACTGCAAGGCGCGAGCGCGGCGCTCGCGATTCTCTGCGCGTTGTCCGTGCTCACGCTCGTGCTGCCGAACTTCACCAGCACGGTCGTGGGGCCTGCGCTGTCCACGTCGCAACTGATTTTCGTCGGCGTGATTTCGCTCGTGCTGTACGTGACGTTCGTGTTCGTGCAGACGATCCGTCATCGCGATTATTTTCTGCCGTACACGCCGCCCGTCGCCGCCGATGCGCGCGCGGAAGACGACGCGCCCCACGCGCCGCCGCCGACGAGCCGCGAGGCGTGGATCGCGCTCGTGTTTCTGATGCTGTCGCTCGTGTCGGTGGTCGGGCTCGCGAAGCTGCTGTCGCCGGCGGTCGAGGCGGGCATCGCGGCGGCGGGTGCGCCCGAAGCCCTGGTGGGCGTCGTGATCGCCGCGCTCGTGCTGTTGCCCGAAGCCCTCGCCGCGTTGCGCGCGGCGCGCCTGAACCGCCTGCAGACGAGCCTGAATCTCGCGCTCGGCTCCGCGCTCGCGAGCATCGGCCTGACGATTCCGACGGTGGCGGTCGTATCGATCGTCATCGGCCAGCCGATCGCGCTCGGACTCGCGAACAAGGAAATCGTCATGCTGGCGCTCACGCTGCTCGTGTCCGTCATCACGCTCGGCACGGGCCGCTCGACGGTCCTGCAAGGCGTCGTGCATCTCGTGATCTTCGCGGCTTTCCTGTTTCTTTCAGTCGTGCCTTGACGGAGGTCGTGCGCTGAATCGTGGGTTTTTGTTACCATTCGCGGTTTTGCGCGCAATTGCGCGAGATTGCTCGCGCACTGTCTCGCCGTCTCATCGAAAGTCCCGAAGGAAAAGCATGTCATTCAAGAAGTCTGCATCGCTCGCTGTGTGTTCTGTCATTGCCGCACTCGCCGCCGTTTCCATTTCCGCGCAAGCCAAAGAAATCACGCAAATCCGTTTCGCCGTCGATCCGTCCTATCCTCCGTTCGAATCCAAGCAGGCCGATGGCAAGCTCGCCGGTTTCGACATCGACCTCGGCAATGCGCTTTGCGGGCAGATGAAGGTCAAGTGCGTATGGGTCGAGAACAATTTCGACGGCATGATTCCCGGCCTGAAGGCGCGCAAGTTCGACGCCGTGCTGTCCGACATGGGCATCACTGAAGAGCGACTCAAGCAGATCGATTTCACCGATCCGCTCTACGACACGCATGCGCAGCTCGTCGCGCGCGCGGGCTCCGGCATCCTGCCGACGGCGCAGGCGCTCAAGGGCAAGCGCGTCGGCGTGGAGCAGGGCACGGTGCAGGAGCGCTACGCGAAGGTGAAGTGGGAACCGCAGGGCGTGACGGTCGTGGCTTACGGCGATCAGGAACAGGTCGAGGCCGATCTGGTCGCGGGCCGCATCGACGCGATGTTCACCGATGCCGCGCAAGCCGCCATCGGTTTTCTGAAGAAGCCGCAGGGCAAGCCGTTCGCGCTCGTCGGGACGATCGTCGAAGACAAGGCGATCATCGGTCCGGGCACGGCCATCGGTCTGCGCAAGGGCGATGCCGACCTGAAGAACGGCCTGAACAGCGCGTTCGCCGAGATCAGGAAGAACGGCACGTTCAAGCGCATCATGGCGAAGTACTTCGAGACCGATATCTCGATCCAGTAATCGCCGTCTGACACGTTCGCACGGGAAAGGCATCGTTCGCGGTGCCTTTCTTTTTTCACGAGAGCTTTCGAAAAGATGCAGGTTCATCACCATCCGCTCGTTTGCGCGTCGCTCGGCACCGGGCGCGCGATCACGAGCTACGCGTTCGGCCGGGACGACGATACATCGCCGAAGGTCTATATCCAGGCCTCGCTGCATGCGGACGAACTGCCGGGCATGGTCGTCGCGTGGTATCTGAAGCGGCATTTCGCCGAACTGGAAGCGGCCGGACGGCTTGCCGCGCGCGTCGTTCTCGTGCCGGTCGCCAATCCGGCGGGGCTGAATCAGCACTGGTTCGGCGCGCAGATGGGCCGCTTCGAGATGCGTTCGGGCCAGGATTTCAACCGGCGTTTTCCCGAGGCCGGACCCGCGCTGGCGCTGAAACTGAAGCACTGCCTGACGGACGATGCGACCCATAACGCGCGGCTCATCCGCGCCGCCCTGCGCGAGCACTTCGCGGCGCTGACACCGTCTACCGAGCTCGATTCGCAACGCATCGAACTGATGAAGCTCGCGTGCGACGCGGATCTCGTCATCGATCTTCATTGCGACTGGGAAGCCGTCGCACATCTCTACACGACGCCCGAGGCGTGGCCCGCGGTCGAGCCGCTCGCGCGCTTTCTCGGTAGCGACGCGCAACTGCTCGCGGAAGTCTCCGGCGGCGAGCCATTCGACGAAGCGTGCGCTTCGGCGTGGCGCTATCTGCGCGGCGTGTTCGGCGAGCGTTTTCCGATTCCGCAGGGCATGACGCCGGTCACGCTGGAACTGCGCGGCGTGCGCGACGTATCGCATGAAATGGCGGCGCGCGATGCGCAGGCGATCGTCGACTATCTGACGCACATCGGGATGATTCCGGGCGACGCGCCGGAGCTGCCGGCGCTGCGTCGTCCCGCAACGCCGCTCGCCGGATGCGAGTACCTGCATACGCCGGTGTCGGGCGTGATCCTGCATCGGCGGGAAGTCGGAGAGACGGTGCGCGCGGGCGACATCATCGCCGACGTGCTCGATCCGCTCGACGACCGGCTCGTGCCGCTCGTCGCGCAGACGGACGGCGTGCTGTACGCGCGCCACTGGACGCGTTTCGCGACGGCGGGCATGCTGGTAGCGCGTATCGCGGGCGAAGACGCGGCGCGCACGGGCGACCTGCTCGTGCCGTAGGCGTGCCGCGGCGGGTACCATAGATTCGGCCGGTCTTACGTCATGGAGAACAAGAAAACATGTTGAAGAACATCGATCCGCTGCTCAATCCCGACATCCTCCACGCCCTCTGCGCGATGGGGCACGGCGACGAAGTCGTGATCTGCGACGCCAACTTTCCCGCCGATTCCGTCGCGCGACGGACCGTGCTCGGCCGCGTGCTGCGGCTCGACGGCGTGAGCGCGCCGCGCGCGGTGCGGGCTGTGCTGTCGGTGTTGCCGCTGGATACGTTCGTCGAGCATCCTGCCGAGCGCATGGAAGTCGTCGGCGATGCGGCCGCGCTGCCCGCGGTTCAGCACGAAGCGCAGCGAGAAATCGACGCCGCCGAAAGCCGCGCGGTGCCGTTCGCATCGATCGAGCGTTTCGCGTTCTATGAGCGCGCGAAAAACGCCTACTGCGTGATCGCGACGGGCGAAACGCGCGGATATGGGTGCTTCATTTTCAAGAAGGGCGTGCAGCTCACGCCCGATTCGCCGCAGCAAAACTGACCGGTGGACCTAGGGAATACCCTGTTGCTTTTTTGAGAAGTTGTTGCAATGCAGCGTAATCGGCGTATATTCAGGGTTATCCCTTAGCTACTTACCCCGAGACGCTCATGAAAACCACCGCTCAACAATCCTTGTTCGTTTCGCTCGGTTCCTCGTTGCGCGCCGCAAAGGCTGCGCTGCGTCGTGAGTGGAATCGCGCGTTGCAACTGCATCTGCAAAACTGCGAGATTCTCGTCGAATCGTATCGCCGTAAGTAAGCAGCACGCAGCAGCAGCCCGGTCAAGCGCATCAGTCGACGCCCCGGAAGCCTCAGGCTTCCGGGGCGTCGTCGTTTTGGGTCGTGTAGTTCGCCTTGACATGCAACCAAATGGTTGCATAATGTCCTCATGGATGACGATTCGGTTTTCCGCGCCCTGGCGGATGCGAGCCGCAGGCAGCTTCTCGACCGGCTGCATGTCGAGAACGGCCAGACGCTCGGCGAACTGTGCGACGGCCTTCGCATGACGCGCCAGGCTGTGTCGAAACATCTCGCGATACTCGAAGCCGCGAATCTCGTGGCGACGCAGCGTCACGGCCGCGAGAAGCGTCACTTTCTCAATCCGGTGCCGATCCACGAGATCGCGCGACGCTGGATCAGCAAGTTCGAGCTTCCGCGCCTGGATGCGCTGTCCGACCTCAAACGCACGCTTGAAGGAGACGATCATGACCAGTGAAACCTTTGTCTATGTCACCTACATTCGCACGACGCCCGAGAAGTTGTGGGACGCGCTGACATCGCCCGAGTGGCAGAAGAGGTACTGGTTCGCGATGCACCAGGAATCCGACTGGACCGTCGGCTCGGCGTGGAAGATGCTGTTTTCCGATGGACGCGTCGCGGATTCGGGGGAAGTGCTCGAAGCGGAGCCGGGCCAGCGCCTCGTGCTGAAATGGCGCAACGAATTCCGCGACGATCTGAAGGATGAAGGCTGGTCGCGCTGCACTTACGAAATCGAAAGGCAGGGCGACGCTGCCGTGAAGCTCACCGTCACGCACGTGAGCGAGGGCCGCAAGTTCATCGAGGCCGTGTCGGGCGGCTGGCCCAAGATTCTCTCCAATCTCAAGTCGTTGCTGGAGACGGGAAGTGTCGCCATCGAGATGAAGTAAACGCAAAAACGGCGCGCCGTCCTGTCGAACGAGCGCGCCGTTCCCGCGAGAAAACTAGATCGCCCAGCCGCCGAGATAGAACACGGCGAGCACCACTGCGATCGCCACCGTGCCGACATTCAGCTTGCGCCATTCGCCCGCAACAATCCGGCCGATCACGAGCGTGCAGAAGCCGAGCATGATGCCGGTCACGATATTCGCCGACAGCACGATATACACCGCGCAGACGAGGCCGGACATCGTGTCGACGATATCGTCGAAATGCAGCTTGCTGACGTTGCCGAGCATCAGCAGGCCGACGTACATCAGCGCGGGCGCCGTCGCGTAGGAAGGCACGAGCGCGGCGAGCGGCGAGAGGAACATCACGACGAGGAACAACACGCCGACGACCGTCGCAGCCAGCCCCGTCTTGGCGCCCGCCGCCACGCCCACCGACGATTCGATATACGCCGCCGCCGGTGCGCCGCCGAAGCAGGCCGAGAAGATCGAGCTCAGCGAATCCGCGGTCAGCGCGCGCCCGCCGTTGACGATGCGCCCGTTCTGGTCGATCTGGCCCGCCTGGCCCGCAACGGCGCGGATCGTGCCGGTCGCGTCGAACACGGCGGTCATGACGAGGGCGAGCACGCTCGGCAGCACGGCCATCGAGAGCGCGCCCTTGATGTCCATCGCGCCGATCAGCGACGAATGGCCCGGCGCCGACAGCGACGGCAGCGCGAAGATGCCATGAAAGCGCACGGACGGATCGAAGATCAGGCCAATGGCCGACAGACCGATCACGACGAGCAGGATGCCGCCCGGCACGCGCCGGCGCTCCAGACCGAAGATCGCAGCGAGACCGAGCACCGACATCAGCACCGGAAAGGCCGTGATATGCCCGAGCGACACCGGCATGCCGGGCGCGGGATTCTTGATGATCAGGCCGACATCGTTCGACGCGATCAACAGCAGAAACAGGCCGATGCCGATGCCCGTGCCGTGCGCAACACCCGTCGGCAGATTGCGCAGGATCCACGAGCGCACGCCGGTGACGGAGATCGCCGTGAACACGACGCCCATCAGGAACACTGCGCCGAGCGCGATGGCGGGGGTGAGCCCCTTGCCGAGCACGAGGCCGAAAGCCGTGAACGCGGTGAGCGAGATCGCGCAGCCGATCGCGATCGGCAGACGCGCCCACACGCCCATCAGAAGCGAGCCGAAAGCAGTCGTCAGACACACGGCGACGAACACCGCGCTCGTATCGAAGCCGGCCTTGCCGAGCATGCCCGGCACGACGAACACGGAGTAGACCATCGCGAGGAACGTCGTGATACCCGCGACGACTTCGCGTTTTTCGGTGCTGCCGGTTTTCGAAATGCCGAAGTAACGATCGAGAAAGCCGCCGCTCGCGGCCTCTCTTTGCTCTTCGCGTTCGGTGGGGGAAATGTCGATATCGCCAAGCTGCTGGGCGGAGGATTCCAACATGACTGCTCCTTTATCAGCACGCTGAAACGGGACACCGTGCGCGCATGAGATGCGCACTTCGGTCCGTCATCAGGGTCGTCTCGTATGTAGTTCTGGATGATGCCGAGTGACACGCGTTGAGGGCTGCACTCGGTCAGGACAGAGACTAGGGGAACAGAACGCGGGGTCCAATCCCATGAAAAACATGCCGCTCATGCCGAAGGGCTTATATGCCGCGAATCCCGCGCGGGGCGGGGCTTTCGCAAGTGCGGAAAAAGGCCGGACTAGGGCAAACGCTTAGTCCGGCCAGGGGCGCTATTTTACGCTTTCGCCGTTGTGCGGCGCATTACCGGATGATGCGCGACAGGCCGCGTCCGCGCGGATCGGACATCGGTTCGGGCTTGTCGCCGTCGATGCGAATCGCCTGAATGTCGCCGTTGAAGCCCTGCATCGTGAACTTGTAGCCCTTCGCTTCCAGTTCCTTGATGACTTCGGGATCGAGCTGATGATACGGCTCCTGATAGATCGTGTTCGGCGGCAGCAACTGATGATGGAAGCGCGTCGCGCCCACGGCTTCCGGCAGCGGCATCTCGAAGTCGTACACGTTCGAGAGCACCTGGAAGATCGACGTGAAAATGCGCGAGCCGCCCGGCGTGCCGATCACCATCGCGACCTTGTCGTCCTTCGTGAGGATGGTCGGCGTCATCGACGAAAGCGGGCGCTTCTTCGGCGCGATGGCGTTCGCATCGCTGCCGACGACGCCGAACATGTTCGGCACGCCCGGCTTCGACGCGAAGTCGTCCATTTCGTCGTTGAGCACGACGCCCGTGCCTTCCGCGACCACGCCCGAGCCGAAATAGCCGTTGATCGTGTACGTGTTCGACACCGCGTTGCCCCACTTGTCGACGACAGAGAAGTGCGTTGTCTCGGCCTTCTCCGGCATCGACGTACCGAGTCCCGGCTGCACGCTCTTCGTGTCCGAAGGCGTGTCCGGATTCACTTCCTGCGCGCGCTTCAGGATGTAGTCGTCGTTGATGAGTTGCGCGACCGGCACCTTGTAGAAATCCGGATCGCCGAGATACTGCGCGCGATCGGCGAACACGCGCTTTTCGATCTCCGCGACGAGATGAATGTACTGCGCGGAATCGAGCGGCACGCCTTCGAACTTGTCCTTCAGATCCGCTTTCATCTTCAGCATCTGCACGAGACCGACGCCGCCCGAGCTCGGCGGCGGCGCGGTGATCACGCGATAGCCGTTCCAGCTCGCGGTGATCGGCTGACGCCACACGGCCTTGTAGTCCTTCAGGTCGCGCTTCGTGATGAGCCCGTGACCTTCCATCGACTTGGCGATCAGATCGGCGGTGTCGCCTTCGTAGAAGCCTTTCGCGCCTTTATCGGCGATGCGTTGCAGCGTGGTCGCGAGATCGGGCTGCTTGAACGTCTGGCCCGCCTTCATGCCGCCGAAGTAGAGATCGAAGTTGGTCTTGCCGGCGAAATCCTTCGCGGCGGCGTCGCGCCGCGCGATCAGCTGATCGTCGACGACGAAGCCGTCCTGCGCGTATTTGATGGCCGGCGCGAGCACCTGCTTCCACTTCAGCTTGCCGAAGCGCTTCTGCGCTTCCCACATGCCATCGACGGTGCCCGGCACGCCCACCGCGCGATGCCCGACGAGGCTCATGCCCTTGATGACTTCGCCCTTTTCGTCGAGATACATGTTGCGCGTCGCGGACATCGGCGCGCGCTCGCGGTAGTCGAGAAAGTACGGGCGATGGTCGACGTACAGCGTCATGAAGCCGCCGCCGCCGATGTTGCCCGCTTCCGGATAGGTGACGGCGAGCGTGAAAGCGATCGCGACGGCCGCATCGACCGCGTTGCCGCCTTGCTTGAAGATCTGTTCAGCGGTGTCGGCGGCGTATTTGTCGGCGACTGCGACGGCCGACGCCGTCAGGACTTGCGGCTGAGCGTCGGACGTCTTCGCATGGGCGGGCGCGGTTTCGACGAATCCCGCCGTAGCGAGCGACGCCGCCACGATGGCGCCGAGCGCGAAAGACCGTAAGCGCGGTTCTTGTTTCAAAAGCATCTCCTGCGTCTCCTTTTATTACGTGCGACGAAAAACTACGTGCTTATACCACGCGCGGCATCGACTCAAGGCATCAACTGGCCGCCGTTCACATCGATGATCTGGCCCGTCACGTAGCGCGACATTGCTTCCGAGGCGAGATAGAGGAACGCGCCGCTGCAGTCGTCGGGCTCGCCGATGAAGCCCATTGGAATCGCCTTGCGGAACGATTCGAGCTGCTCCGGCGACGTGAAGCGCTCCTGGAACGGCGTCTGGATCACGCCGGGCGCGACGGCATTCACGCGGATGCGGTCGGGCATCAGTTCCTTGGCCATGCCCTTCGTGATCGTGCTGACAAAGCCTTTCGAGGCCGCGTACAGCAGTGCGCCCGGTCCGCCGCCGTTGCGCGCTGCCACCGACGTCACGTTGATGATCGAGCCGCCGCCGCCCGAGCGCAGCGAAGGCAGCGCCGCGCGCGTGAACGCGACGACCGAGCGGGCGTTGATATGCATGATCTCGTCGAAGAGCTCGTCGCTCACGGAGGCGATCGGCTCGCGCTTCACGAGGCTGCCTGCGTTGTTGATGAGCACGTCGATCTTGCCGAAGGTTTCGACAGCCTGCGCGACGGCGGCATCGATCGCCTTTGAGTCGCGCATGTCGGCGCCGACCGTGATCGCCGTGACGCCGAGCGCGCGCACGTCCTTCGCGACTTCCTCGGCCTTGTCCTTCGAGCTGTTGTAGTGCACCGCGACATTGGCGCCGTACTGCGCGAACGCACGCGCCGCCGCCGCGCCGATGCCGGTGCTCGCGCCGGTGATGAGGATCGATTTGCCTTTGAGATCGTGCATGAGTGCTCCGTGTGGAAGATGGCCCGCCGCGCGACGGGCGACGCATGAAGAGGTTCTGAAGCGCGCGCAACAAACGAGAGTATGAAGCGAAGCGCGAACGCGCGTTCGCCCGCGCGAATGCCGGAGCGTGACCAGGCGCGGAGAAGCGCGTCAGTCCGTCTCGACGGACAGGCCTTCGGGCGCATCACCCGAAGCGGCGTCCTGCGGGGCGTCGAACGAGTAATGCGCGACGATCCGCTTCACCGAATCCCGGAACGAGGCGACGAGGTCCGAACGGATGCCGCTGCTCGGATACGACAGCACGTATTCGTATTCGATGTCCGTCTCGAACGGCCGCACGACCACGCCGTGCGGGCGCCAGACTTTCGCGGCGAACGGCTCGACGATCGAGATGCCGAGGCCGCCCGCGACCATCGCATAGCGCGTGTGGGCCGTGTCGGTGAAAACGGTGTAGCGCGGCCGGTCTGCGGTCGACGAAATGAGCGATTGCTCGGCGTCGTACGGTTGGCGCGAGTTCGGCAGCCAGCCGATCAGCTTTTCCCCGCGCAAGTCGGCCGGCCGGACGATTTTCTTCTTCGCGAGCCTGTGCGTGGCAGGCATCGCGCACGAGGCGGGCACCTTGAGCAGCGTCTCCACCTCGATGCCCGCGACCGCGGGGAACGCGAGGCTCAGCGCGATATCGGCCTTGTGGTTCTGCAGATTCACGAGCACTTCGGGCACTTTCACCGAATCGACCTTGATCGGCACACCGGGATGCCGCGCGGTGAAATCGGCGAGCACGGGCGGCAGGAGCGTCGTCGCGAGTACGGGCATGCACGCGACCGTGAGGCCATCGGAGGCTTCCTCGCGAATCATGTCGGCGACCTGCTTCAGGCGCTCCAGCCCGAGGAAATTCTCCTCGACCGACTTGTAGAAACGCAGGCCCGCCGTCGTCGGATTCAGACGGCCGCCGACGCGCGAAAAGAGACTGAAGCCCAGATCGGCTTCGAGATCGGCGATCAGACGGCTGATCGCGGGCTGGGTCACATGGAGCTTTTTGGCTGCGCCGACACTGGTGCCGGTCATGATGAGGCTGCGAAAAGCCTCGATCTGGCGGAAACGGATCATCTTGCTGACGGCTGTGAGGCGACTGTTAAAACATGTGGATGCGGCGACGCAGATCTTATAGGAAACAGGCACTTGCTGCCGCATCGCTGACTGACCGCCGATCGCTGACAGTGCGCGGATGCAACAATTCGAACGACTATTCGAAAAATTTAGTGTCTATAAGCACATGTGAGTGGCATCCATCTTATTGATGCGAAATACTCGCCGCCAGCCTGAAGCGCCAAATGAAAGCCGGTGCGTAAGAAAAGATCGTTCGGCGTGAGCAACGAGCGCGTAAATCGACGCTCTACGCCGACAGTTAATAGAAAGCTTTTTGTTAGCTTTGCTAAATTCACGGCGCGGCTGTTTATCCCGATCGCGATAAACAAGCCGACACGAACGACCGCGAATGCCGCGCACGACGACAAAAAGCAGCAAGCGATAAACGAGACGAACAAAGAGGACTCCCCATGACGTTTTTTGCCGTTCCCCACGCATCGATCCATCGCACGAAGCTCGCCGCCGCGGCGGCGCTGCTCGCCCTCTCCGCACTGAACGCATCGAACGCGACGGCCGCCATCGTGCCGTCCGGCGTCGCGCTCGCCGCGAAGCAGGAGCTCGTGCGCAACAACGGCTCCGAGGTCGAAACGCTCGATCCGGCGCTGGTGGAAACCGTGGTGGCGGCCAATGTCGCGCGCGATCTGTTCGAAAGCCTGACCGCGACGAACTCGGACGGAACCGTCGTGCCCGGCGTCGCGGAGAAATGGGAGCAGAAGGACGCCACGACCTGGATCTTCCATTTGCGCAAGAACGCCCGCTGGTCCAATGGCGATCCCGTCAGCGCAAACGATTTCGTCTACGGCTGCCAGCGCTTTCTGGACCCGAAGACCGCATCGTCGTATGCGAGCGTGTACGGACCGTTCCTGCTGAACGGCACGGATATCGTCGCGGGCAAGAAGCCCGTCAGCGCGCTCGGCGTGCGCGCCATCGACGCGAGCACGATCGAAGTCAAAACCGATGGCCCCGTGCCGTTCCTGCCGGAACTGATGTCGAATCCGAACCTCGGACCGGTGCATCGCGCGACGGTCGAGAAATTCGGCAAGGACTGGACGAAGCCGGGCAACATCGTCAGCAACGGCGCGTTCCAGCTGAAGGACTGGCAGGTCAACAGCAAGCTGGTGCTGTCGAAGAACGCGAGCTATTGGGACAAGACCAACGTTCAGCTGACGCAGGTCACCTATCTGCCTATCGAAGACGAGAACACCGACGTCAAGATGTTCCAGTCGGGCGAGAACGACATGACGTATCAATTGCCGACTGGAACGTACGCGAAATACAGCCAGCAGTTCCCGAAGGACATCCGCAACTCGCTGATTCTTGGCACGCGCTATTACAGCTTCAACAATCGCGATCCGCTGCTGAAGGACGTGCGCGTGCGCAAGGCATTGTCGATGGTGATCGACCGCGATCTGCTTGCGCAGCGCGTGACCGCCGATGGCCAGACGCCGCTCTACGGCCTGCTGCCGAAGGGTGTGAGCGGCGCGGACGTGTCGAACTACGAATGGGCCACGTGGCCGATGGCGAAGCGCGTCGAGGAAGCGAAGAAGCTGCTGGAGCAGGCGGGCGTGAAGCCGGGCACGAAGCTGCGTTTCGCGATGAACACGAGCGACTACAACAAGAAGATGGCGATTTTCGTCGCGTCGGAATGGAAGACGAAGCTCGGCCTCACGATGGACATCGAGTCGATGGAGTTCAAGGTGCTGCTGAAGAAGCGTCATGGCGGCGACTATCAGATCGCGCGCAACGGCTGGGTGGCCGATTACAACGACGCGACGACCTTCCTCACGCTCGTGCAGTGCAAATCCGAGCAGAACGACAACTTCAGTTGCAGCCCGAAGGCCGACGCGCTCATCAAGGAAGCCAGCGAAACCACGGATCTCGCGAAGCGTACGCAATTGCAGACGCAGGCCGCGAAGATCGCGATGGATGACTATCCGATGCTGCCGCTGCTCCAATACGGCTTGCCGCGCCTCGTGAAGAGCTATGTCGGCGGATACTCGCTGAAGAACCCGATGGATCACTACGGCAGCAAGGATCTGTACATCGTCAAGCACTGACGAAAAGGAGCCTTTCTCATGTGGTCTTACACGTTACGGCGCGTGCTGCTCACGCTGCCGACGCTGCTGATCGTCATCACGGTCTGCTATCTGTTGCTGCACGCGACACCGGGCGGCCCGTTCGACGGCGAGCGCAAGGTGTCCGCCGAAGTGCTCGCCAATCTGCAGGCGAAGTATCACCTCGGCGAGCCGCTGTGGAAGCAGTATCTCTATTACCTCGATGGCCTGCTGCACGGCGATCTCGGCGCGTCGTTCCGCTACGCCGACTGGAGCGTGAACGATCTCGTGCTGCGCGCGCTGCCGGTGTCGCTGACGATTGGCGGCGTGTCGATGCTGCTCGCTGTTCTGATCGGCGTCGGGCTCGGCATCGCGGCGGCGCTGCGTCGCAACAGCATCGCCGACTATGCGCTGATGCTCGTCAGCAATGCGGGCAATGCGTTTCCGTCGTTCGTGCTCGGGCCGGTGCTGATCCTCGTGTTCGCGATCCTGCTGAAGTGGCTGCCCGCGGGCGGCTGGAACGACTTCCAGTTGCGCTACATGGCGCTGCCCGTCGCGCTTCTCGTGATGATCAATGTCGCGACCGTCGGCCGCGTGACGCGCGCTAGCCTGATCGAAGTGCTGAACACGAACTACATTCGCACCGCGCGCGCGAAGGGCTTGCCGATGCGGACCATCGTGCTGCGTCATGCGCTGAAACCGACGCTGATTCCAGTCGTATCGGTAATCGGGCCGCTCGCGATCTCGTCGATCACGGCGGCGGTCGTCACGGAATCGGTGTTCTCGCTGCCGGGCATCGGCAAGCTGATCGTGAACGGTGCGGCCAATCGCGATTACACGCTCGTGCTCGGTCTCGTCGTGCTCGTGACGGTCGTGGCCGTGCTGCTCAACCTGCTGGTCGATCTCGCCTACGCGTGGCTCGATCCGAAGATTCGCTATTGAGAGGGCGCGCGATGAAATCTGCTTCTCTTGCTCCCATGCTGGAAAGGGCGGTCGCGGGCCGCAGTCCGTGGCAGGACGCGCGCGCGCGTTTCCTGCGCAACAAGGCCGCGGTCGTGAGCCTGACCTTGCTGGTGCTGATCACGCTCGCGTGCATCATCGGGCCGTGGCTCTTGCCGAACGCATTCGATTCCACCGACTGGAACGCGACGAGCGTGCCGCCGACGCTCGCCAACTGGCATCTCTTCGGCACCGACGACACCGGCCGCGACCTGCTCGTGCGCTGTCTGATCGGCGGACGTGTCTCGCTGATGATCGGCGCGCTCGCCACGTTGACGTCCGTCACGCTCGGCATCGTGTGGGGCGCGATCGCGGGCTTCGTCGGCGGCCGCGTCGATAACGCGATGATGCGCATCGTCGACATGATGTACGCCATTCCGTATCTGCTCATCGCGATCCTGATGGTCACGCTGCTCGGCCGCGAGTTCTATCTCGTCGTCATCACCATCACCATCTTCTCGTGGATGGACATGGCGCGCGTCGTGCGCGGCCAGACGCTCTCGATCCGCTCGAAGGAGTATGTCGAGGCGGCGCGCGCGATCGGCGTGCCGACGCGGCGCATCATCGCGCGGCATGTGGTACCGAATCTGCTCGGCATCGTCGCGATCTACACGACGGTCACCGTGCCCGCCGTGATTCTCACGGAATCCGTGCTGTCGTTCCTCGGCCTCGGCGTGCAGGAGCCGATGACGAGCTGGGGCGTGCTGATACAGGACGGCGTCGGCGTGATGGAGTCGTCGCCGTGGATTCTGCTGTTCCCGGCGGCGTTCCTGTCGATCACGCTTTACTGCATCAACTTTGTCGGCGACGGGCTGCGCGACGCGCTCGATCCGAAGGACAGGTGAGCCATGCCGCTACTCGAAGTCAAGGATCTTCACGTCGAATTCACGACGCACGACGCTGCCGTGCGTGCGGTCAACGGCGTGAATTTCACGCTGGAAGCGGGCGAGACGCTCGGCATCGTCGGCGAATCGGGCTCGGGCAAGAGCCAGAGTATTCTCGCGATGATGAATCTGCTCGCATCGAACGGGCGCGCGCGCGGCCAGGCGTTCTACCGCGGCGAGAATCTCATCGGCATGTCGCACAAGGCGATGAACCGCATCCGCGGCAATCGCCTCTCGATGATCTTTCAGGACCCGATGAGCTCGCTCAATCCGTATCTCACGATCGAGCGGCAGATGACCGAAGTGCTGGAGCTGCACAAGAACGTCACGCGGCGCGAAGCGAAGAAACGCGCGATCTCGATGCTCGAAGCCGTGCGTATTCCCGAAGCGGCGCATCGCATCGGGCAGTATCCGCACGAGTTGTCGGGCGGCATGCGCCAGCGCGTGATGATCGCGATGGCCTTGCTGTGCGAACCCGAAGTGCTCTTCGCCGACGAACCGACCACCGCGCTCGACGTCACCGTGCAGGCGCAAATCCTGCAATTGCTGCGTAACTTGCAGCACGACTTCGGCACGTCGATCGTGCTGATCACGCACGATCTGGGCGTCGTCGCCGGGCTGTGCGAAAAGGTGATGGTGATGTACGGCGGCCGCGTGATGGAACAGTGCGATGCGGCCACGCTCTTCGCGAAGCCGTCGCATCCGTACACCATCGGTTTGCTGCGCGCACTGCCGCGTCTCGATCACGAAGGCGGCGAACTCACCGGCATTCCCGGCAATCCGCCGAACATGGCGCATCCGCCGGCGGGCTGTCCGTTTCACGAACGCTGCGCCGACGCGAGCGCCGAATGCGCGATCGAAGCGCCCGCGCTAAAGGCCATCGAAACGGGCTGGCTTCGGGCTTGTCACCGTCCGGTTCATCTGATCACGAAGGAAACGAGCCATGTCTGACGCGACGATTCTTTCCGTGCGCGACATGCGCGTGCATTTTCAGGTGAAGCCGAAGAACCGCCTGCCGTGGGCGCCGCGCCGCACGCTGAAGGCGGTCGAGGGCGTGAGCTTCGATCTGAAAGCGGGCGAAACGCTCGGCGTCGTCGGCGAATCGGGATGCGGCAAGTCCACGTTGTCGCGCGCGATCCTGAACCTGATTCCCGCGACGAGCGGCGACATCGTGTGGATGGGCGCGACGCTGTCGGGCGCGGGCAAGCGCGAATGGCACCGCGTGCGCGCCGACGTGCAGATGGTCTTTCAGGACCCGCTCGCGTCGCTCGATCCGCGCATGACGATCGGGCAGATCATCGCGGAGCCGCTCGTCGAGCATCGGCCGGGCATGAACAAGCACGAAATCGACGAGCGCGTTCGCGCGATCATGGCCAAAGTCGGCCTGCGCGAGCAGATGATCAACCGCTATCCGCACGAGTTCTCGGGCGGGCAGTGTCAGCGCATCGGCATCGCGCGGGCGTTGATCGTCGAGCCGAAGCTCGTCATCTGCGACGAGCCGGTGTCCGCGCTCGATGTGTCGATTCAGGCGCAGATCGTCAATTTGCTCAAGTCGCTGCAAAAGGAGATGAAGCTCGCGCTCATCTTCATCGCGCACGATCTGGCCGTGGTGCGCCACATCTCCGATCGCGTGATGGTGATGTATCTCGGCCGCGTGATGGAACTCGCCGACAAGCACGCGCTCTACGACACGCCGCGTCATCCGTACACGCGCGCGTTGCTGTCGGCGGTGCCGGTGCCGGACCCGTCGGTGGAGCGCGCGAAGACCGTGCAGATTCTGTCCGGCGATATCCCGAGCCCGATCGATCCGCCTTCGGGCTGCGTATTTCACACGCGCTGCCCGATGGCGCAGGCGCGCTGCTCGCGCGAAGTGCCGGCGCTGCGAACGCTGGGCGCGGGTTCATCGGCGGCGTGCCTGTTTGCGTGACGAGTCAGTCGCGCCAATCAAAACCAATGACATTCGAGGAAGCGACTCCCACGCACTAAAAGAACGCCTGTAGATCAGGGCGGCCCGTGCGCCGCCCGCCTTTCGCCCGTTTGCCCGACAGCCTGAATGCCCCGACGTTTTCATCGACGTTGCGGGCAGGGTGTTTTGCAATCCTTATTTTCGATAAAGCCGTCAGCAGTTGAATCAATAAGTGGAGATCTTTTCGTGAAAAAACAAAAACGTTCACTCGCGCTATCGATTTTGTTGTTCAGCGGGGTCATGGCCGCCGCGTTCGCCGCGCACGCCGATGAAACCGATACCCAGCCGCCGTCACGCCACACCGAAGCGCCACCGGATTCGCCGCCGAATACCGAAGCGGATGCGCCCGTGAGCAATCAGGCGAAGGCGAAGGGTTTTGTCGAGGATTCGCATTTGAATATCCTGATGCGCTCTTTCACCGAGCATGACGAGTTCAAGGGCGCGGGCAAGAAAGACGCGTGGGTGCTCGGCGCGCAGGCCGTGTTCGAATCGGGCTATACGAAAGGATTGATCGGGCTGGGCGCCGACGTGTCGCTCTTTGGCGCGCTCAAGCTCAACGGCGGGCAGGGCGCGGGCAATCGCGTGCATGTTTCGTCGAGCGGGGATCCGAGCGGTGCGAATCAGCTCGCGTGGGCATATCCGGGCGTGTGGGACGTCAAGGCGCGCGTGTCGAACACGGTGCTCAAATACGGTCAGCAGCTCTTCGACAACCCGTTCCTCGTGCCGCACGACAACCGCGCGTTGCCGCCGACGTATCGCGGTTTCTCCCTCGCAAGCGACGAGATCAAGAACCTCACGCTGAAGGCCGGCACGGTCGACGGCGTCATCGCGCGCGGCATGACGACGGTCACCGGCCTCCAGACGGAATACGGCGGCACGCACGTCTCGCGCTTCACGTACTTCGGCGGCGACTGGACGCACGGCGACGATACCTCCGTGTCGCTCTATGGCAGCGTTGCGAACGACGTGTGGCAGCAGTACTACCTGACGGCGACGCAAAGTATCGGCGATCCGAAGCGTATCCAGTGGACGGGCTCACTGAACTACTACTACACCGGCGCGATCGGCGACAAGCGACAAGGCCCGATCACCAACAACGCATACTCGCTCGCGCTCGCCGGCACACACGGCGCGCATACGGTGCAGTTCGCATTCCAGCAGATCGTCAGCGATCAGACGTTCGACTACATGGGCCAATCGGCGGGCGACTATCTCTCGAACTCGCTCGACGTGGATTACAACCAGCCGCACGAAAAATCGGTGAGCCTCTCGTACACGCTCAACATGAAGCAATACGGCGTGCCGGGACTCAAGCTCACGATGTGGAGCGCCTACGGCTGGGGAACCGACGGCAGTTCGATGGCCAACAGCGGCACGGCGCAGGCGGCGAACTACATCATCGACGGTCAGCCGATCCACGGCACGCACTACGAGTTCGGCGTGATCCCGAGCTACACGGTGCCGGACGGCAAGTTCAAGAACACGTCGGTCAAGTTCTACTACATGCATCACCACAGCAACAGCGCGTACTATCCGGACGGCACGAGCGACGTGTTCCGTTTGATGGTCAACGTGCCCGTCAACGTGTTCTAAAAAAGCGCCGAAATAGTCGCAGCGTAAACCCTACAAAAATACCCGTTTACATTACGTTTAACTTTCATTTATAAAGAGAGGGCGTGCTGCGGATTGCCATGTCTCGCCCACGCTCATCGCCCGGCAGGCCTGTCTCTGCCGGGCTTTTTTTTGTCCGCCCAAAGCGCACACACTGCAGCTTTCATGCGCTTACGAGTACTGCGGCTGTAAGTGAAAACCCCGCCATTTCTTTCGCTTGACTTACTTGATATATCACATACTGTGTATATGCGACGCAGCATGAAAACGCGTCGCGAGAGGCGCCGTTCGGCGTCCGATTACACAAGGCAAATTTGCCAAGGAGACAGGCATGGGAATGAACCAGATGGACCGCGAAGACAAGGCGTCGCGCCTGGCGTCGCCGTGGGTGCAGTTGGTTTTCGGCGTCATTTGCATGGCGATGATCGCCAACATGCAGTACGGCTGGACGCTCTTCGTCAATCCGATCGACGAGAAGTATCACTGGGGACGCGCGGCCATTCAGGTCGCCTTCACCATCTTCGTCGTGACGGAAACATGGCTCGTGCCGGTGGAAGGCTATCTCGTCGACAAGTACGGGCCGCGGCCGGTCGTCGTGGGCGGCGGTCTTCTATGCGCGATCGCGTGGGCGCTCAACTCGGTGGCGTCGTCGCTGCCGTTGCTGTATTTCGCGGCGGCGGTCGGCGGTGTGGGCGCGGGCGCGGTCTACGGCACGTGCGTCGGCAACGCGCTCAAGTGGTTCCCGGCGCGGCGCGGACTGGCCGCGGGCATCACGGCGGCGGGCTTCGGCATGGGCTCGGCTGCGACCGTCGTGCCGATCGCGCACATGATCAAGTCGAGCGGCTATGAATCGACCTTCCTCTGGTTCGGTCTCGGCCAGGGTCTCGTCGTGTTCCTGCTCGGCATGGCGCTGTACGCGCCGCCCGCGCAATTGCTCGCGACGGTGAAGAGCACGGTCAAGGCCGCGGTCTACAACGCGAGTCCGAAGCAGGTGCTGGCGTCGCCGATCTTCTGGGTCATGTACCTGATGTTCGTGATGATGGCCGCCGGCGGTCTGATGGCGACTGCGCAGCTCGGGCCGATCGCGAAGGACTTCGGCCTGCACGATTCGCCCGTGTCGCTGCTCGGTCTCACGCTGCCCGCGCTGACCTTCGCGCTTACGATCGACCGCGTGCTCAACGGCCTGACGCGGCCGTTCTTCGGCTGGGTGTCGGACCGCATCGGACGGGAAAACACGATGTTCATCGCGTTCGCGATCGAAGCGGTGGGCATCGTCGCGCTGTCGCGGTACGGGCATGACCCGGTGGCATTCGTCGTGCTGACCGGCATCGTGTTCTTCGCGTGGGGCGAAATCTACAGCCTCTTCCCGGCGACGTGCGGCGACACCTTCGGTCCGAAGTTCGCGGCGACCAACGCGGGTCTGCTCTATACGGCCAAGGGCACGGCTGCGCTGCTGGTGCCATTCTCGAGCGTCATCACGACGATGACCGGAAGCTGGCACGCGGTGTTCATGCTCGCGGCGGGGATGGCGGCGGTATCGGCGCTGCTTGCGCTCTTCGTGCTGAAGCCGATGCGCAATGCGCATACGCAGAAGCATGCGCGCGCTTCATCGCTGGACATGTCGTACACGCCCATCGTGAAGGAGTGATATGGGCTGAGGCGGGCGACCCGGCGTGTCGCCCGTTTTCTACTTATCGAGCTCGCGCTCTCCGCTTTTTGCGACTCATGATGATGCGGCGCAGGCGCCGCATTGCGGATGCGCGTTTTGTCGTGCCGCCGGCAGGTGGTCTCCTCGCTCTCTTATCCCCGTGATTCAGGCGGCACGACGTGCGTCCTACGGCGACGCGCGAAACGAAAGCAGATGACGCCGCGGATTCGATGCGCAGCGCCGGACGACGCAATGCGCGAAGCGCGGCATACGGGCGTCGATACTGGCGATCCGCGCGACGAAGGCCAGCGCACAAGCCGGCGATACGAGAGCGAGCAGAGCCAGACTTACTTGAGCGTTCATGCCAATCTCCAGTCGATGTCGATGTTGCCCGGTGACTGTAGTGTCGTCGCGAGCGGCGCGCGCGCAAACCCGGCTCGCGCGGGGAGTCCGCGATTATTCAGGAGATAGACGAAGCGAGCCCCGCATTGGTGGGGACGACGTTCAGAACCGCGTGCCCACGCTGCAGCCACCGAAGCCGCCGCCGTTGGTCGCAAAGCCGTTGCAGCCAAAAAGGCCGCAACCACCGAGCATGAGGGATGCGGCGACGAGCGCCGCCGCGGCGCAAAGAAAACGAAGGTGTTTCATGGTGACATCGGGAACGGGAAAGCCGAGCGCGAATTCTGGCGGAACACGCTCGTCACCATGTCAAAAAATGTAGCAAGCTCAACCCGGCTTGCCGTCCTCGCGCGCTCGGAAGAGCGGCGCCGCATACGCGGCGACATACAGCGCGAACGCGAGCACCCAGCCGATACCCGCAGCGAAAATCCACGTCGAATGCCATGAAGGCGCAGCGAGCGGCCCGAGCACGCGCAGCGCGCCCGCCGCCATCACGAGGGCATAGCACGCGATATCGCGCTTGTCCGCGACGAGCGGCCGGCCCGTATGCCCGCGCGCGGTACGCGTGATCATCGCGATGATCGCGCCGCCGATCGCGCCCACAGCAAACGCATGCATCGCGAGGCTGTGCGGCACGCGCGTCCATCCGAGCGCGGACAGCGCGAGCAGCGCGAAGCCGAGCGGCAGCCACGCATACGCGAGATGCAGGATCGCGAGAATCGGCCGTCCGCGCACCGCGTACGAGCGCCAGCCGATCATGCGCGCCAGATGCACGCCGCAGGCGAGAAGGGCGAGCGGAGCGACGATCGCGGCATCGAGCGCGAAGGCATCCGCGAAGAACGCGGCGAGCGTGAGCGGCGCGATGGCCGCTTCGACGAACCGCCAGCGCCGCGTGACGAAACCGGGAATCGCGTTGGCGGTGAACATCGGGATCACGCGTCCGCCGATCACGCTGATCAGCAACACGACGATACCCGCCGATGCGTACACGACGCGCATCGCGAGATCGGGACGCGCATCGATCGAAAAGCTGTGGAACGCCGCGTTCAGCGCGCCGAACGCCAGCAGCACCGCAGCGATGAAGTAATTGCGCTGGTTGCCCGCTTTCACGAGCACGCGCAGCAGCAGGCACGCGGCGACGGGCAGGAACGCGCTATCGACGATCGCAGCCGGCAGCGCCGGGCCGCTCCACACGAGCACGCGCCCTGAGAGCCAGAGCAGCGCGAGCGCGGCGAGCGTCGCGCCCTTTGCCGTGTCGCGCCCGGTCCACGCGCGCACGGCGGTCAGCAGAAACCCGGCGACGATGGCCGCCGCGAAACCGAACACCATCTCGTGCGCGTGCCAGCCGATCGGGTCCGCGCGCAGCAGATAGCCGCCGAAGACCGGCACGCCCGACAGCACGAGCAGCCACACGGTCAGCGCCACCGCGCCGAATGCCGCGCCGCACAGATAGAACGGCCGGAAGCCGAGATTGAGCAGCGCGAAGCGCGGCCGATGTTCCGGCTGCCGCCGCTCCGGCGCCGCGGCGAAAACGGTGTTGGGTTCTGCGATCTTCATGACATCCTCACGATGAAACCGTCACTCGCGAGCGAGCAACGAAAGAATCCGCGCCGGCGACATGAAGACGTCTTGCGATGTCATCACGCCGGCATTTTGCGAAACGCGATCGAAAAGCGGTTCCAGCTATTGATCGCGTTGATGAGCAGCGTCAGGTCGACGATTTCCTCGTCCGTGAAATGCGGCTTCACGGCTTCCCACACGGCATCGGGCACGTGATCGTGCGCCACCAGCGTCAACGCTTCGGTCCATTCCAGCGCGGCGCGCTCGCGGTCGGTGAAGAACGGCGTTTCGCGCCACACCACCACCGTCGCCAGCCGCCGATCCGTTTCGCCGCCCTTGCGTGCATCCGTCGTGTGCATGTCGACGCAGAACGCGCAGCCGTTGATCTGCGATGCGCGCAGGCGCACCAGTTCGGTCAACGACTTTTCGAGCGCCGACTTGCCGATGCGCTCTTCGACGCCGAGCATGGCTTTGATCGCGGCGGGGCTGGCTTTGTAGAAATCGAGACGGGGTTCCATCGAAGTATCCTCTTTGCTTGGGTTCGGACCGTGCGCCAGATCGGCGCGGCAAGAGAAGATTAGGCGTCGAGGT
Organism: Caballeronia arvi; assembly: GCF_001544695.2. Classification (GTDB taxonomy): domain Bacteria; phylum Pseudomonadota; class Gammaproteobacteria; order Burkholderiales; family Burkholderiaceae; genus Caballeronia; species Caballeronia arvi. The sequence continues at coordinate 54,115 of NZ_FCOM02000016.1, read as the reverse complement.
GGTTTTTTTAAATGACCGTTTTTGCGGATTTTCAGGTAACCAGTGAATCGCGATCCGAAGCCGTTCGTCGCAGACACGGTGCGCAAAAAAAACCGCGGAGCAAATGCGCCGCGGGTCGAGAGGCGCAGTGTCACGCGCAAAGATCAGTCGAGCGCCGCGGCCGGGCCGAAGAACTCGTAGCGGCTCTGCGTTTCGGGCACGCCGAGCGCCTTCAGATGGCGCTTTACGGCCTTCATGAACGCCTTCGGTCCGAGGAAGTACGCGTCGACATCGCGGTTTTTCGGCAGCCATGTGTCGAGCAGCTTTTCATCGACGAAGCCGATGCCGTGCGCTTCATGATCGCCGTCGCGCTGATGCTCGTAGCAGTAGAAGCGCTTCAACTGCGGATGGCGCGCCGCCAGTTCTTCGATGACCGTGCGGAACGCATGCACGCCGCCGTGCCGCGCCGAGTGGATGAAGTGGACCGGGCGCTTCGTTTCGAGCGCGGCGTGCAGCATCGCGAGCGTAGGCGTAATGCCGACGCCCCCGCTGATCAGCACGAGCGGCTTGTCGCTGGCTTCGAGCTTGAAATCGCCGGCGGGCGGATAGAGATTGAGCACGTCGCTCTCATGCACCTTCTCGTGCAGGAAGTTCGACACCTTGCCGTTCGCTTCGCGCTTCACGCTGATGCGATATTCGCGGCCATTGGGCGCAGCCGACAGCGAGTAATTGCGGCGCAGTTCCACGCCGTCGATGAACACGCGCAGACCGATGTACTGACCCGGATGGAAATCGAGCAGCGGGCCGCCGTCTTCGGGCACGAGATAGAAGGACGTGATTTCGTCGCTTTCTTTCACCTTGCGGGCGACGGAGAACGGCCGCGTGCCGCGCCATCCGCCCGGCGCCTGTTCGCGCTCGCTGTAGATGCCTTCCTCGAGGCCGATCAGCAGGTCGGCGAGTTGGCCGTAAGCGGCCGCCCATGCGTCGATGACGGCGTCGGTGGCGATCTCCTCGCCGAGCACTTCGCGGATCGACGCGAGCAGGCAGCGTCCCACGATCGGATAATGCTCAGGCTGAATATTGAGCGCGACGTGCTTGTTGATGATCTGCCCGACGAGCCCGCCGAGCTTCTCCAGTTCATCGATATGCCGGGCGTATATCAGCACGCCGTTGGCCAGTGCGCGCTGCTGCGCGCCGCTCGCCTGATGCGCCTGATTGAACATCGGGCGCACCTCGGGGTACTCGGTGAGCATCTTGTTGTAGAAGTGTTTGGTGAGCGCCTCGCCGCCGCTTTCCAGAAGAGGGACGGTTGCCTTGACGATGGCGCGGTGTTCTGCTGACAGCATGTTTCGATTCCTCGTGTGATGAAGGCGGGAGCGGGCGCTTCCGCATCGAAAATCTTCGGCAGATTCCTATACACGAACCGTGCCAGAGTAGAATCGTCGATAAATCAATCGCTTAATACTCAACATGGTCGATTCGACTCTTGTCCAAAAGACTACAGAAGTAGTCGCAATGACTTCGCGAGTGCTGCTGGATGCGCTCGTTCCGCTGATCGAAGATCTGTCGGTCGCGATGCCCGATACCGAGCGTTACCGGCGTCTGCTGCACACGCTGCGCGCGCTCTTTCCCGGCGACGCGACCGCGCTTCTGCGGCTCGACGGCGACACGCTCGTGCCGCTCGCCATCGACGGGCTTTCGAGCGACACCCTCGGCCGGCGCTTTCGCGTGAGCGAACATCCGCGATTCGCGCGCATCCTCGCCCGCGAAGAGCCGACGCGTTTTGCCGCGGGCTCCGATCTCCCCGATCCCTACGACGGCCTCGTGAAAGGCGTCAGCGGCAATCTGGAAGTGCACGATTGCCTGGGCTGCCCGCTCGTCATTCACGGGCGCGCGTGGGGTCTGCTCACGCTCGACGCGCTCGATCCCGCGCGTTTCGATGGCATCGACATGGCGTCGCTGCAGGCGTTTCTGAGTCTCGCGGCGGCGACCGTGAGCGTGGCCGAGCGCATCGATACGCTCGCGCGCACGAGCGAGGCGGAGCGCCAGCGCGCGGAGGTGTACCGGCAGGCGAGCGGCCCGCGTCGGCGCGAGATGATCGGCAGCAGCGCGCCGCACAACCGCTTGCAGGAAGAGATCGCGATCGTCGCGTCGAGCGAGCTGACTGTGCTCGTCACCGGGGAAACGGGCGTCGGCAAGGAACTCGTCGCGAGCGAGATCCACGCGCTGTCGCCACGCGCCGATAAGCCGCTCATCAGCCTGAACTGCGCGGCGCTGCCCGATACGCTCGTCGAGAGCGAACTGTTCGGGCATGTGCGCGGCGCGTTCTCGGGCGCGTCGTCGGACCGGCGCGGCAAGTTCGAACTCGCCGACGGCGGCACGCTCTTTCTCGACGAAGTCGGCGAACTGCCGCTGCCCGTGCAGGCGAAGCTCCTGCGCGTGCTGCAGAACGGCCAGTTGCAGCGCATCGGTTCGGACAGCGAGCACAAGGTCGACGTGCGGCTGATCGCCGCGACCAATCGCGATCTCGCCGAGGAAGTGCGCGAGGGGCGCTTTCGCGCGGATTTCTACCATCGGCTGTCGGTGTATCCGCTCGTCGTGCCGCCGCTGCGCGAGCGCGGGCGCGATGTGTTGCTGCTCGCAGGCTACTTTCTCGAAGAGAATCGCTCGCGCCTCGGGCTGTTGAGCCTGCGTCTGTCCGCCGACGCGCAGGCCGCGCTGCTCGCGTACCGCTGGCCCGGCAACGTGCGCGAGCTGGAGCATCTGATCGGGCGCAGCGCGCTGAAGGCGCTCGCGGCGCATCGCGAGCGTCCGCGCATCCTGACGCTGACCGCCGCCGATCTCACGCTGTCCGGCGACGGCGCGCCGGGCACGCCGGAGATCGCGCCCGCTTCGACGTCGTCGTTGCCCGCGCCGGGCGCGGACTTCCGCGAAGCGGTGACGGCCTACGAGCGCACGCTGATCCTCGACGCGCTCAAGCGTCACAACCAGAACTGGGCGTCGGCCGCGCGCGAGCTCGGCATGGATCGCGCGAATCTCAATCGTCTCGCCAGGCGGCTCGGGCTCAAATGAGCAAAGCCGTTGCTTATCCCAAAAAGATGCGATTCATTGTTCAAGCGCAAAAAACGATCAGATGTGTCACACGCATCGCCGCGACGCATTGAGACAATTCTGAATCTGGGAAAAACGGGCGGTCTCTTCTAAGATCAGAAAAGCCAAGCGCAACCCATCGGCAGCAAGTACATTGCAGCGCCTTGAAAAACCGCGTCGGGCGACGCGCATCCTGCGCCCGACAAATCGAACACGGCAAATCGACAACGGGGGTTACGTGCGAAACGTGGCAAAGCGCAGCGCTTTCGTGTTGTCCGCGCTCTTCGCCTTTTTCGGCATCGCGGCGTCGGCGTCGGCCGCGGACGCCCCGGGCGGTGCGCCCCTCGAGCGCGCGCCGGACACGATGCAGGCCCGCGTGATGGGCTGTGCGGCCTGTCACGGCGCGCACGGCGAGGGCACCGACAACGACTACTTCCCGCGTCTGTCCGGCAAGCCCGCCGGCTATCTGTACAACCAGCTTCTCGCGTTCCGTGACGGCCGGCGCAAGTATCCGCCGATGAACTACCTGCTCGCGTATCTGCCGGACGCGTATCTGAAGCAGATCGCCGACTACTTCGCGGGCGAGCGTCCGCCGTTTCCGCCGCCCGCCGCCGTCACCGTCGATGCCAAGACGCTCGATCTCGGCAAGACGCTCGTCACGAAGGGCGATGCGTCGCGCAAGGTGCCCGCGTGCGTGGCCTGCCACGGGACGTCGATGACCGGCATGGAGCCTGCGATTCCCGGTCTGCTCGGCTTGCACCGTGACTACATCAGCGCGCAACTCGGCGCATGGCGCTACGGCACGCGCTCGACCGCCGCGCCCGATTGCATGGGGCAGGTCGCGAAGCTGCTGTCCGAGCGCGACATCACCGCGATCGCCGCCTATCTCGCGTCGCTGCCGGCGCCAGCCAATCCGGTACCCGTCGCCGCCGGCTCGTTCAAGATGCCGCTCGCGTGCGGCAGCGTTCACAACTAACCGAGGACCGACGTGCTCCGATTTCGACATCTCCGAGCGCTGACCGTCGCGGTCTTCATGGCGGCGTGCGCCGCGCCCGTCGGACAGGCCGTGGCGCAGGGCGCGGACCCGGCCACCGTCAAACGCGGCGAATATCTCGCGCGCGCGGGCGATTGCATCGCGTGCCATACGCTGCCCGCGGGCAAGACCTTCGGCGGCGGCCGCCCGATGGACACGCCCTTCGGCACGCTCTACACGCCGAACATCTCGTCGGACAAGGAGACGGGCCTGGGCCAATGGACCGCCGACGAGTTCTACGCCATGATGCACACCGGCAAGTCGCGCGACGGCTCGCTGCTCTATCCGGCGATGCCCTTCGCGTCCTATACGAAGGTGACGCGCGCGGACTCCGACGCCATCTACGCGTTCCTCATGTCCACGCCGGCCGTGCATCAGCCCAACCGCCCGCATGAACTGCGCTTTCCGTTCAACAAGCGGCAACTACTGCTCGGCTGGCGCTCGCTGTTCTTCAAGCAGGGCGAATACGAGCCCGACCCGAAGCAATCGGCGGAATGGAATCGCGGCGCGTATCTCGTCGAAGGTCTGGGGCATTGCTCGATGTGCCATACCGCGATCAACGCGCTCGGCGGCAACGTGACCTCGAAGGCGTTCGAAGGCGGGCTGATCCCGATTCAGAACTGGTACGCGCCGTCGCTCACGTCGAACAAGGAAGCGGGACTCGGTGACTGGAGCATCGACGAAATCGTCGGACTCTTGCACGCGGGCGTGAGCAATCGCGGCGCGGTGTACGGGCCGATGGCCGAAGTTGTCTACGACAGCCTGCAATATCTGACCGAGGACGACGTGCGCGCAATGGCCGTCTATCTGAAGGCGCTGCCCGCGCGCTCCGGCGACAAGTCCGAGCCGCCGAGCCAGGCGGTCGTCGAGCAGAAGACGAGCCTCTCGCCGCTCGGCAAGAAAATCTACGACGCGCAATGCGCCGAATGTCACGCAGCGCAGGGTCAGGGCAAACCGCCCGATTTCCCGCCGCTCGCGAACAACCAGTCGATCGTGATGAATTCGGCCGTGAACCCGATCCGCATGGTGCTGAACGGCGGCTATCCGCCGGGCACGTTCAAGAACCCGAAGCCTTACGGCATGCCGCCTTTCGCGCAGTCGCTTTCCGATGTCGAGGTCGCCGCGGTCGTCACGTATATCCGCACCGCGTGGGGCAATCGCGGCACGCCGGTCACGGTGAAGGAAGTCAACGAATTGCGTTCGGCGCCCCTTTATTGAGCATCGTTTCGAGCATCGACCCACCATGAACGAAGATCCAAACGAAGACGCAAAGGTCGACGAGATTGTGAAGCGGGGCCCGTCGGGCGCAATCGCGCTCGCGGGCATTTCGACCGCGATCGTGATCGGCATCTGGTTCGTCTTCTACTTCGCCGTGTTCCTGCCGCGCGGCGTGATCCAGTGATACGCAAGGTTTATTAAGGCATCGCATATGGCCATTGATCCAAGCTCGCACGACGTCGCCGAAAGGGTCGAACGGCGCTGGGCGATTCTCGTTCTCGCGATCGTCGTCGTGCTGGTGGCGATGGTCGTCTACACCGGTCTGCACTGGGCGATGATGCCGCCTTCGCGCGTCGAGACGGTGCGCCCGGAAACACTGCATCTTTCGGGCGAATTCGTCGAAAGCAATCTCGGCAGCGCGCCCGAGGCGGACGGCTCGGTGACGGTGCGCATCGTCGCGCAGCAGTACTCGTTCACGCCGCAGTGCCTCGTCGTGCCGGCGGGCGTGCCGGTGACGTTCCGCGCGACGAGCTCGGATGTCGTGCACGGCTTTCTCATCACCAATACGAACATCAATTCGATGCTGGAGCCGGGCTATGTCTCGACCTTCAAGACGACCTTCAGCAAGCCCGGCGAGCATCTGATGCCGTGTCACGAGTTCTGCGGCACCGGGCATCAGAACATGTGGGCGCACGTGAAGGTGGTCGATCGCGCCGAATTCATGCAGATGGCCGACAAGCTGCCGGCCAATTCGCGGAGAGTGTCCTGTGTTCAATAGCAAGCGCCTCGTACTCGCGCATTTCTGGCTGGCGTTCGGCGCCTTCGGCGTTGCGCTGTTGCTCGGCGCATGGCAGATGCTCGTGCGCAGCCCGCTGCATCCGTGGCTGCAGAATCCGGAGCTTTACTATCGCTCGGTGACGGAGCACGGCACCGTGATGGGCTATGCGTTCCCGACGCTCGTCGCGATGGGCTTCGGCTACGCGGTCAGCGAGCTCGCGCTGAAGCGTCCGCTCGTCGGGCTGCGCTGGGCGTGGCTCGGCTTCTGGCTCGTCGCCATCGGCGCGGTGACGGCGACCGTGCCCGTCGCGATGGGTCTCGCTTCGGTGCTCTACACCTTCTATCCGCCGATGATCGGCAACGTGTTCTATTACGTCGGCGTCGTGCTCGTGGTGGTCGGCTCGTGGGTGTGGGTCGCGCTGATGTCGGTGAATCTGGCATCGTGGAAGCGCGAGAACCGTGGCAAGACGATTCCGCTTCCGATGTTCGCCACGGTCGCCGGCGCGTATCTGTGGGGCTGGACGGCGGTGGGCGCGGCCATCGAAGTGCTCTTTATGATCCTGCCTGTGGCGATCGGCTGGAAGACGACCATCGATGCCGGGCTCGCGCGCATCTTCTTCTCGTGGACGCTGCACGCGATCGTTTATTTCTGGCTGGTTCCGGCGTATATCGCGTACTACACGATCATTCCGCGCGCGATCGGCGGCCGCCTCTACAGTGATGCGATGGCGCGCATCTCGTTCATCCTGTTCCTCGTCGTGTCGATGCCGATCGGCATGCACCATCTCTTCGCCGATCCGCAAGTCGGCTCGGGCTTCAAGTTCCTGCATTCGGTGTTTACCGCGCTCGTGGCCGTGCCGACCTTCCTGACGGTCTTTACGATCTGCGCGTCGGTGGAGATCGCGGCGCGGCTGCGCGGCGGCAAGGGACCGTTCGGGTGGATCAAGGCGCTGCCGTGGGACAACCCGATGATGCTCGCCGTCGCGTTCTCCTTCGTGATGCTCGGCTTCGGTGGCGCGGGTGGTCTCATCAACATGAGTTATCAGCTCGACTCGACCGTGCACAACACCCAATGGATCACGGGCCACTTTCATCTGATTTTCGCGGGCGCGATCGTCATCATGTACTTCGTGATCGCGTATGACTTGTGGCCACATCTGACGGGCCGTGCATTGCAAAGCGTGAAGCTGATGCGCTGGCAGTTGTGGCTGTGGTTCATCGGCATGATCGTGCTGACGTTCCCGTGGCATTTCGTCGGCATTCTGGGGATGCCGCGGCGCATGGCGTTCTATGACTACAAGGATCCGGAGATTGCGGCGCAGGCGCTTTCGGTGGTGATTTCGGTGATTGGCGGATTCATTCTGGTGGTGTCGGCGGTGCTGTTTTTCATCGTGCTGATCAAGGGGCATCGCGCGCCGAAGATAGCGGTCGAGGAGTTTCGCTTCAGCCGCGCGGTGCACGAGCCGCGCAGCCTTCCGGTGGCGTTGAACAGCTTCGCGCTGTGGCTCGTGCTGATGATCGGGCTCACGCTCGTCAACTACGGCTTTCCGATTGCGCAGCTGATTGCGCGGTCCGACACGGCGGTGCCCGCGGTGCCGATCGGAGCACAGCGATGAGCGACGAACGCCTCTTCACGTTTCGCAACCGCTGGTTCACGGTCAGCGTACTCGGCACGATCGCGATTGCGGTGATATCGATTTTGATCGGCTTCGTGTGGCTGCCTTCGGTGCATCGCGATGCGCAGTTCACGGGCATCTGGAACGCGATCTGCAGCGCGGCCGGCGTGCCGCGAAGCTGGTACGCGGGTGAGGATTCGATCATGGCGCCGAGGGTGAAGCTCACGAGCGTCGAAGTCACGCCGCAACTGCTCGTCGATGTGAGTGCGAATTCGATCGGGCGCGGCGCGACGCTGGCCTTGCGCTGCACGATGTGTCATGGCGAGCGCGGCATGAGCGAGGCCAACTCGCCGAATCTCGCGGGGCAATATGCGTCGGTGATCTACAAGCAACTGATCGATTTTCAGAAGGGCGCGCGGAGCAATGCGGTGATGTCGCCGATGGCGATGAATCTTTCGGATCAGGATATGCGGGATTTGGCTGCTTACTATGCGAGCCTGCCGAGGCCGCCGGCGCAGCGCAAGGTGAGCGATTCGCTCGCGCCGCCGATCGTCGCGCATGGTGCGCCGATGCGCAATATCGCGCCGTGTGCGGCGTGTCATGGTGGCATCGATAACAAGGCTGGCAGCCCCTGGCTCGATGGATTGCCGGCTTCCTATACTAAGGCGCAGTTGGTCGCGTTTGCCAACGGGACACGGACTAACGATATCAATGAGGTCATGCGCAATGTTGCGCGGAATATGACTGCTGAGGAGATCGATGCGGCGGCGATGTATTACGCACGGGAGTTGAATGCGGGGAAGTGATTTTGTTGTGGTTGCCGGATCCCGTATTCGCGTTGGTCTATTGGCACTGCCCCTATGCGGGGCGGCAGTCACTTTCTTTGCTCGGGACCAGAGTAAGCGCTAAAGCGCCAACTCTGGTCGACGCAAAGAAAGTAACCAAAGAAACAGCTATCCCCAGCCTAAGCACTTCATGCCGGCCGCGGCACAGGCGATTGGTCTAATGGCCCCCGGAGTAGCGAGTGCCCTCGAAGGTCTTATCGGGCTTGGATCGCGCACGGTCTGTCTCGTCGTGCCGCACTACTGACTGGTTCAGCACCAATAGCTCCGGCCCGCTTCGCGGCCGACCGGTCAATCGGGTCTGCGCGTGCTTCTTTGTTTAAGTCTCTATCTCACTGCACGTGCATAAGTTGCTTTCCCTTGCGTACCTGGCGCCAGCGCGCAGCGCTGTGCCGGAACTCTTTCGTGCTGAACCAGTTTGCTTGATCTTATGGCTTGTCAGACCGTGCGCGATCCAAGCCCGGTGGGACCTAAGATGGCACTCGCTACTCTGGGGGCCATTAGGTCGATCGCCTGTGCCGCGGCCGGTGTGAAGTGCTCAGGCTGGGAAAAGCTGCTTTCTTTGGTGACTTTCTTTGCAGCAGCAAAGAAAGTTACCCCCGCCCCGGGGAGGGGCAACGCTAACAGACCAACACGAAAACGGGATCCGGCGAAAAGCAAACCATCGATGCCATCGCCGCCGTCCAGGCGATCGCGCAATCGCCGCTAAGCCAAAAGGGGCTTCGTTGCCCCATCAAGGCGCTTTCTGTATCGTGGCCCGAAGAATGCTGAAAACGCAACGAACCGCAAAACGAGCCCCGAAATGGAACCGCAACGCGAAGCGATAAAAACCGACGTATTGATCATAGGCGCAGGCCCCGTAGGGCTATTCGCCGCCTTCGAAGCCGGCGTGATCGGCCTCACGTGCCAGATCGTCGATACGCTCGGGCGCATCGGCGGGCAGTGCATCGAGCTCTATCCCGACAAGCCCATCTACGATATCCCCGCGATCCCATCCTGCACCGCGCGCGAGCTCGTCGATCGTCTGCTCGAACAGATCCGTCCCTTCGACGTGCCCATCCATCTCGATCAGCGCGTGCGGTCCGTCACGCAGCGCGAAGACGATCATCGCTGGACGATCGAAACCGAAAACGGCATGACCTTCGATGCCGCCGCGATTCTCATCGCCGCGGGCAACGGCGCCTTCGTGCCGCAGCGTCTGCAATTGCCCGAAGCGGCCGCGCTCGAAGACAAACACGTGCACTACAGCGTCTCGCGCGCGGCGGATTTCGCCGGCAAGGAAATCATCGTCGCGGGCGGCGGCGATTCGGCGCTCGACTGGGCGCTCGCGTTGAAGGACATCGCGAAGAAGCTCACGCTCGTGCATCGGCGCAGCGGTTTCTCGGCAGCGGCCAACTCCGTCGCGATGATGAAGCGCGCAGTCGATGCCGGCGAGATGGATTTCGTCGTCGGGATGATCGAATCGCTCGATGCGTCCGATGGCACGCTGCGCGGCGCGCGCATCAAACAGATCGAAGGCGCGAGCGATATTCCCGTGGACGACATCGTCGCGCTCTACGGTCTGGTCTCCGAGCTCGGACCGATCGCGACATGGAATCTCGATGTGCGCGGCGGACGCATCGAAGTGGATACGTCGAACTATGAATCGTCGCGGCCCGGCATTTTTGCGGTCGGCGATATCGCCAACTATCCGAACAAGCAGAAGCTCATCTTGTCGGGCTTTCACGAAGCATCGCTCGCATTGCGCAAGGCATATTCGTACGCCTATCCCGAGAAAAAGCGCGTGCACGTGCATTCGAGCTACGACGCAAAGCTCGCCGAGCGCGTGAACGCCGCGCACGCGGCCGATAGCGCATAACCCGGCGTGTTCGCACGCGTCATCGCGTGGCTGTTGCTCGCCGCGCTCATCGGCGCAATCGCTTTCGGCTATGCGGTGTATTCCAGGCGCATCGCGCTGCCCGAACGCTACGACCCGTTCGCGCCGCTCGATGTGCGCGCGCCGCAAGGTCCGCTCACGCGCTTCAAACTCTGGCGCACGATGCACGACCCGCAACTCTGCGATGCCGCGCTCGCGCGTTCCGGCCTCGTCTATCGCGCAATGGCCGATGCAACCGGGCCGGGCGGCTGCGAGTTGAAGGGCGTGATGCGCATCACGCAGTCGGAAGACCTGCGCTTCAGTTCGCCGTTTCTCGCGACGTGTCCGCTCGCGCTCGGCATCGCGTATTTCGAGCATCAGTATCTTCAGACGGCGGCGCTCGAGACATACGGCGAACGCGTCGCGCGTATCGAGCACGTGGGCAGCTATGCGTGCCGCAACGTCAATCATCAGCAGGACGCGGCGCTGAGCCAGCACGCGAGCGCGAACGCCATCGACCTGACGGGCTTCGTGCTCGACGACGGACGCCGCATCACGCTCGCGCGCTGGGACGATGCGTCATCGCTCGATGGACAATTCCTGCGGCGCGTTCACGAAGGCGCATGTCAATCGTTCGACACGACGCTCGGCCCCGATTACAACGTGTTGCACAAGACGCACTTTCACGTCGATATGGGACCGTATCGCGTCTGCCGCTGAATCACGCGTGATGATGCGCCGGATTGCGGCACGCCGAATGATCGTGAGGCTGATCGTTCCACGCCGAGCCCAGAATGATGCTGCAAAAATTCAGCCGCCTGTAGTTCGGGTCCTCCAGCGCGAGCACGTCGGCCTTGACGTTGCCGAACGTCGACAAGGGCTTGTTGATCGTGCCTTTGGCGAACGCATCGATGATGCTCTCCTTGAAGTTCGTCTCGCGCGGATGCGCCGCGACGACGAGACGACGCTGGTCCGCGCTGAACTCGTCGTAGGCAAGACCGAGCACGTCCATCTCGACGCCCGCCGTGACGAGCGCGACCACCGGCTTCTTGTACTGCGGAATGCCGGGCGTCGTATGCAGTGCGATCGCGTCCCACACCTGTTCGATCTCGTATTCGCCGATGCCATGCTGGTGCAGGAAATCGCGCGCGGCGTTCGCGCCATCGACCTCGAAGCGATCTTGCGCGCTGCTATACGCTTCGGTGAGGCCCATGTCATGGAACATCGCGCCGATGTAAAGCAGCTCCGGGTCGTACTGCAATTGCTTGCGCTCGCCCGCGAGCGCGCCGAACAGGAACACGCGGCGCGAATGGTGATAGAGCAGGTCGGGCTCGGTGTCGCGCACGAGTTGCGTGGCTTCGCGCGCCATCTGACTGTCGGGAATCCTGATGCCTGCGATGATTTCGCTCATGAGTGTGGCTCCTTGATGTAGGGCGATGAAGTAAGTCGATGAAGTAAGGCGGTGAACGACGCGAACCTCTGCGCGTTGCTAAAATCGCGCAGCGCGTCGGATGCCTTTAGTCTCGGCAAAACGCCTTCGCGCCTCAATCGGAACGACGCGTGAAAGCCTGCCAAGCGCACGCCGTCTCCTGCCACGCGAACTCATCACGGACATTCCCGCCGATGCGTACAGTTGCGATCGCAATCTTCCAGGGCGTGCAGGCGCTCGATGTCGCCGGTCCCGTCGATGTCTTCGCGGAAGCGAACGGCTTCATCCCCGCATCGAGCGCATACGAGATCACGCTCGTCGGTCCGGAGGAGCGCATCGTGCGGGCATCGAACGGCACGCGGCTCATTGCGGACTTGCCGTTCGACGAAGCGGATGCGCGCTACGGCACCGCGCTCGTCGCGGGCGGCCCGCGTCTTCCCGTCGATGCACCCGATGCCGATCTCATCGCCTGGCTCACCGATACTGCGTCGCGCTGCGAGCGCTACGGCTCGATCTGCACGGGCGCGTTCGCGCTCGGGCATGCGGGCCTGCTCGACGGGCGTGAGGTGACCACGCACTGGCAGAACGCGCCGCGTCTCGCCGAGCGCTTTCCGCACGCACGCGTCGAGCTGGATCGCATCTACATGCGCGACGGCAATCTCGTCACGTCGGCGGGCGTGACGGCGGGCATCGATGTCGCCCTTGCGCTCGTCGCCGAGGATCACGGCGCGCAAGTCGCGCTCGCGGTCGCGAAGCGCCTCGTCGTGTTTGCGCAGCGGCGCGGCGGCCAGTCGCAGTTCAGCCCTTACCTGAGCGCGCCCGCCGACGAGACTTCGCCGGTCGCGAAGGTACAGGCTTACGTGATGGAACACATTGGCGAGCGGCTGTCGGTCGCGCAACTGGCGAGCGTCGCGGGCATGAGCGAGCGCAACTTCGCCCGCGCCTTCGTGCAGCTCGCGCAGATGACGCCGCATGAGTTCGTCGAACGCGCGCGTGTCGACGCGGCCCGCAACGTGCTGGAAAGCAGCGACACGCCGTTGAAAACCGTCGCGTACGACTGCGGCTTCGGCACGGCTGACCGCATGAGGCTCGTGTTCGCGCGGCGGCTCGGGGTGTCGCCGAACGACTATCGGCTGAGCTTTCGCACGCGCTTTGCGAAGTGACCCGAGCGCTCGCGCGCCGACGTGTCACGGCAGGTTCGCTAAAATTCGAGATGAACGCGGCACGTGCGGCAGTGCGCGTGCCAAGAATCCACCCTCGACATATCGGAACAACGAATGACGAAACAAGAGACCGCCATGCAAGATCCCTACGAACGACGCGCTCTGCTGCTGCATCTGGGCGATGTGCTGGAGACGGTGTTTTGCCTGAGCCAATGCGCCGACGATTACGCGAGCATCGGCGATGCGGTGAAGGGCAACGATGCGCTCGCGGGCTTCACGCTGCTCGGCTTCGTCGACGTCAAGATGACGCCGCGCGATTTCATCCGGCGTGCTTCGGGCGCGTTTTTCGTGTGGCCGAAAGGGCTGCTCGATGAAACCTTGAATCGCCCGATGCTCGCCAACACCGTGAAGCACGATCTCTTCGCGGATAACGCGGCGGGCTGGGATGCGTATGCGGCAGAGCGGCGCAAGGAAGTGCCTTGGTTCGGCGAGGATTTGCCCGAGACGGCGGTCAGCGCGGCGCCGGCGCACGAGGCCGAACCGTCCGCTCCTGCTCCCGTTCCCGCTCCCGCGCCGGCGGAAAAGCGCGGCGCCAGGGCCGCGGCCAAGAAGACATCGCGCTATGCGACGTGGCCGTGGCCGGACAAGCCGTCCGACGCGTGATCGCTGCTACTGCTTCTTGCCCATGCCGCTCGCGCCCGCATCGAAGCCGAGGCCGTTCGGCCGATCGGGCTTCGCGCCTTTGCCTGCGGATTGTTCGCCGGGGCGCGTCTTCAGCGCGTCGCTGGCTTTCGCGGCTGCGGCCGCGGGCGGCGTGACGTTCTTCTCCGAATACGCGGGCGTGCTGTCGTAGTCGAGCTTGTTCGGTTTCTGCGGCGCCTGCTGAGCGCTCGCCACGACGGCGAGCGTGCCGCCGAGCAGGATGCCCGTCATGCGCCCGAGTGTGCTGAGTGTGGGTCTCATCTGCTGCCTCCCATTTTGTTCTGCACTTTCCCTTTGGGTTAGCAAGACGCGGACCCGCTTTCCGGTGGCTTTCGAACGCTTTATTTGTCGGCGCGCAAGCTTGCGGCGTGCGAGTGTGCATGCGCACCGCGCGATTGACTGCCATCAAGGGCGCGGGGGGAGGGTGCCGGGACAATTCTATTTTTAACGTAGGAAAGATAGAAATGAGAAAAGGTCTCGGGGCAATCGTGATGGCATGCGCGGCGCTGTTCGCAGGTACCGCGCAGGCAGCGGGCGAGGCATCGTCGAACAGTTCGATGGACGGCATCCACGCGGGCGACATTCTCGTGCGGCTGCGCGCGATCAGCATCCAGCCCGACGTATCGGCGGGCGGCGCGCTCGGCACGCTCAACGTCGGCGTGAACAATGCCATCGTGCCCGAGCTCGACTTCACGTACATGTTCACCGACCAGATCGGCATGGAACTGATTCTCGCGACGTCGCGGCATCAGGTGACATCGAGCATCGGCGGGCTGGGCGGCGTGGGCGTGCTGCCGCCTACGCTGCTCCTCCAATATCACTTCAATCACGCGGGACGCGTGCGTCCGTACGTAGGCGCGGGCCTGAACTACACCTATTTTTATAACGACAAGCTGAAGGCCGGCGACACGCCGGTGTCGATCAAACACAGCAGCTTCGGCCCGGCGCTGCAGGCCGGCGTCGATGTGCAGGTGGCGAAGAACCTGTTCGTCAACGCGGACCTGAAGAAGATCTGGATGCGCACGAGCGCGTCGGCCGACGGCGCGGATCTCGGCTCGCTGAAGATCGATCCGTGGGTGATTGGCGTCGGTGTCGGCATGAAGTTCTGACGCGCGCGGCTTCAGCCCGTGCGTGTGCGCCGGGCCGCTCACGTCTGAAAAATTGGCGGAAGATGCCAGTGCTTCTGGCGTGGACGGTTTGGCGGCCGCGGTATCCTTGACAGCAGGCCCGGCGCAGACTCGCGCCGCCGAGACATGTGCGAGTGGCGCGGCCTGCAACGACAAAAAACACCGCATCGGGGAACTGCAAGCCAATGAGACCTTCCACTTACGCGGGAATCGCCTTGCTCGCGGCGTGTGGCGCCGCCTTCGCGCAGCAGCCGCTCACCGTGCCCGGACGCAGCCAGTCTCCGTGGCAGCAATCGGTCGATAACGCCGCCTGCTACGGCTACGCGAACCAGACGACGAAAGTGAACATGGCGCGCGAGCCGCAGACGGCACCGCGCGACGCACCGCGTGAAACGCGCGTGCTCACGCCGCCGCGTCCGGTCGAGCCGCCGTTGCCGGCGCTTGCATCGGGCGCATCGGGCGCGCACGGGGCTTCGGCCGCAGTGCCGGCATCGGGTGTGGCGGTGGCCGTCGCGGCATCGGGCGCACCGGCAGCGACGATGGCGGGGGCTTCCGCGCCGCGCGACGCTTCGTCGGCGATGCCCACGCTTCCCGCATCGATTGCGGCCGGGGCTCCCGGCGCATCCGACGCCATCTACGGCGGCGACATGAAAATGCCGCCGCTTCCGCCGCCCGAACCGCCGATGGCGCGCTACTGGCGCGCGTACAGCGACTGCATGTCGAACCGCGGCTACTTCGTGCGATGAATCACCGGCCAGCGCCCGGCTCATGCCGGGCGTTGCCGATCGCGGGAGACACGACGCATGAACTCTCAGCCTATCCACGCAGGCGGTTGCGCATGCGGCGCGGTGCGCGTGCGCGTCACGGGCGAGCCGAAGGAAGTGAATCTGTGCCACTGCATGACGTGCCGGCGCATTCACGGCGCGCCGTTCGGCGTCTACGCGGTTTTCACGCGCGCCGCGTTCGAGGTATCGGGCGATACGGTGGCGTGGGAAAGTTCAGCGACAGGCAAGCGCCATCATTGCCCGACATGCGGTTCGCCCGTCTATCTGGCGTTCGATGGCGTGGATGAAATCGAAGTGCCGACCGGCATTTTCGACGAAACCGGGCTGTATCCGCCGCAGTATGAAATCTGGTGCAAGAGCGCCGAGCCTTGGCACGACGCGCAAGGCCGCCCGCGCTTTGCACGCGGCGCGCCGGGATCAACTCCTTAGCACTCGACGATCGCCTTCACGACGCCCGCTTTCGGATCGAGCAGCGACGAGAAGCGCTCGGGCACGTCGGAGAGCGTCAGACGATGCGTGTTGAGCGCATCGGTGGGCACTTCGCCTTTGCGCATCGCGGCGAGCACGGTCTCGAAGTCTTCGGGCGTCGCGTTGCGGCTCGCGAGCAGCGTCGCCTCGCGCTTGTGAAACTCCGGATCGGCGAACGAGATGCGGTCCGGCACGATCGACACCAGCACATACTTGCCGCCATGCGCGATGAACTCGAAGCCGCGTTCCATCGCGCGCGAGTTGCCGGTCGCGTCGAAGACGACATCGAAAAATTCGCCGTTCGTCAGCTTCGACAGTTCTTCCTTGTCATGCTCGCCGATCTGCACGGTCGCGTCGGCTTTCAGTTCGCGCTTGCAGAACGCGAGGCGGTCTTCGCGCGTGTCGAGCGCGGTGACGGTCGCGCCGCGCAGCCGCGAAAAGGTGATGGCCGCCATGCCGATCGGACCGGTGCCGACGACCAGCACGCGCTGCTTCGGCTGAACGTCCGCGCGTCGCACGGCATGCGCGCCGATCGCGAGGAATTCGACCATCGCGGCCTGATCGAGCGTCACGCCTTCCGCCTTGTGCACGAATTGCGCGGGCAGATTCAGATATTCGGTGAACGCGCCGTCGCGATGCACGCCGAGCACCTGGATATTCACGCAGCAGTTGGTCTTGCCCTGACGGCACGCGATGCACTTGCCGCACGACAGATACGGCATCACGTAGACGGTGTCGCCCGCCTTCAGGCCGCTCGCCGGGTCCGCTTCCTCGATCACGCCGGAGAGCTCATGGCCCATCACGCGCGGATACGAAAGATACGGCTGATTTCCGGTGAAGATGTGCAGGTCCGTGCCGCACACACCGACGCGCTTTACGCGCAGCAGCACTTCGTTCTCGCCGCGCTGCGGTTTCTCGCGCTGTTCGGCTTTCAGGGTTCCGGGCGTTTCGCAAATGACGGTCAGCATGCTTTTGTCTCGTGGTGTCTTTGGAGTGGGGCGTCCGACAATCTAACGAGCCGCGTCCATTTGGTCAAGCCAATTTCAATATTAGTAAAGTGGTAAGGCCAGCGACGCGCGCGGTTTCGCCTTATATTTTCACGAGAACGATGCGCACCCCACGCGCGGGAAAGGACGGCACGTGCAGCAGCTTCATGAATTCGTCGAACGGCATCCGCGGCTTTTCGTGCTTTCGGGCGCGGGCATCAGCACGGAGTCGGGCATTCCCTGTTATCGCGACCGCGAAGGCCAGCGGACGGGCCGCGCGCCGATCCTGCTGAAGGATTTTCTCGGCTCCGACTATGCGCGGCGCCGCTACTGGGCGCGCAGCCTGATCGGCTGGCCGGTGGTCGAAAAGGCCCGGCCGAACGCCGCACATCACGCGTTGCGGGCGCTCGCGGCGCGCTCGCGGGTGCATCGGCTCGTCACGCAGAACGTCGATGGATTGCACACGCGCGCGGGCAATCCCGATGTGATCGAGCTGCACGGCAATATCGGGCGGGTACGTTGCATCGAATGCGGCGAGCGGCATACGCGCGCGGCAGTGCAGCGCATGCTGGAGGCGGCGAATCCGGGTTTCGTCGGTTACACGGCGCCGGCAGTGCCGGACGGCGACGCGCAGATCGAAGATCTCGACTTCGCTTCGTTCGATGTGCCCGGCTGCACGCGCTGCGGCGGCGTCCTCAAGCCCGACGTGGTGTTCTTCGGCGAGAGCGTGCCGCGCGCGCTCGTCGACGACGCAGCGCGCTCGCTCGAAGCCGCCGACGCGATGCTCGTCGTCGGATCGTCGCTGATGGTGTATTCGGGCTATCGCTTCTGCGAGTGGGCCGCGAAGAGCGGCAAGCCGATCGCCGCCATCAACATCGGCAAGACGCGCGCCGATGCGCTCCTCGCGCTCAAGATCGAAGCGCCGTGTTCCGAAGCGCTCGAACGTCTGATCGAGCGCCTCGACGTGCGCTGACGCTTATTTCGACTCGCGCGACAGCGTTTCGATGCCTTCGAGCAAACGCGCCGCGTCCGACATCGTCGAGAACAGCGCGGGCGTCACGCGCACGACTTCGCCCGAGTCCGGGCCGGGGCGCGTCACGGTGAACACGCCGAAGCGGTCGCGCAATGCGGCGACGATCGCGTCGCAGGCGTCTTTGGTCGCACGCCCGTGCAGCCGGAAAGCGGTGATGCCCGCGCTCATCGACGAATTCATCGACGTATCCGCGGGCGTCATGATCTGCACGCCGGGCAGCGCGCGCGCGGGTTCCGCCCACGCATCGCGCAATGCCCGCAGACGCGCCTCCTTCGCCTTCGCGCCGATGCGCTGGTGCACGTCGAGCGCGGCCGGCAGCGTGAACCACGCAGCGAAGTTCGGCGAGCCGGTGTGCACGCGCGCGCGGATGTCGTCGGCGGGCCAGGTGCGGTCGCCGAAATACGGATCGATCGACATGACATGGCCGCGGCGGATATAGATCGCGCCGCAGCCGAGCGGCGCGCCGATCCACTTGTGCAGATTCAGTGCAGCGAACGGCGCGTTCAGATCGGGCACGTCGAAATCGAGCTGGCCCCAGGAATGCGCTGCGTCGACGATCACGTCGGCGCCTGCATCTTTCGCCATCGCCGATATATCCGCGACGGGCAGCACGAGACCCGTCGCGAAGCACACGTGCGAGAGCAGCACGAGCCGCGTGCGCGGATGCTCGCGCAACGCCTTCGCATACGTTTCGAGCACGGCTTCGCGCGTCGCGGGTTCGGGCATCACGATCCGCACGGGCGTCACGCCGCGCCGCTCGCGCAGCCATTCCATCGCGTCCTTGCCGCACGGGTAATCCAGATCGCTGTAAAGCACGGTATCGCCTGGCGCCAGGCGGTTATAGCCGCTGATGAGCGCGAGCAGCGCTTCGGTCGCGTTGCGCGTCAGCTCGATTTCCTCGACCGCACAGCCCATCGCGGCTGCGAGACGCTCGCGCAAACCCTGATACAGCGTCATCAGATGCGGCCGGATGAACAGCGTCGTTTCGCGATTCACCCGGTCGGTCCAGTGCTGGAACATCGCCTTGACGGGCTCGGTCATCGCGCCCCAGAAGCCGTTCTCCAGATTGATCAGCGCGTCGGAGTGATGCCACAGCGCGCGCACCGCATGCCAGTAGGGTTCGTCGGCGGCGAGGTTCGACGCGGGCGTGGGCGGGAGCGCCGCGAGCGCGGCTTCGAATTGGGGCGTGCGGTAGTCGAGGAAATCGGGCATCGGAGCGCGAGGGTGAATTGAAGGAAAGCGAGCACGAGCGTTCAGTATCGCCGATCGCGGATGCATGTAGGCAATTAACGGAGCGGAATCGGCCGATTCGACCGCACGCATCGGACAAAATGCGGACCGTCTGCATCTTTTACCCTTCAGATGGAAATGGGGCCGCCGTAATCAGCAAGTAGAGCGCCCCGTCCGATCCGCGGGCAAACGTTCGCTCGTGCGGTGCAGCATGCCGTGGGAAGCGATCGCAAATGGCGCCGTTTGTCTGTCGAACAGACCCTGAGAGAACCCACAAACATGAACCTCGAGAACATCACGATCAAGAACAAGTTGATCGCAGGATTCGGCATTCTGGCTGTACTGGTCGTGCTGGTTGCAGGCATGTCGCTGCGCGCGCTGTCGAGTGCGACGGAGAGCTTCGCCGATTACGTGAACGGGATCAACGCACGGGCCGATGTCGCCGCGCAGATCCGCACGGCCGTCGATCGCCGCGCGATTGCCGCGCGCAATCTCGTGCTCGTCACGAAGCCCGCCGATGTCGAGCTCGAGAAAGCCGAAGTCACGCGCGCGCACGAGGACGTGCAGGCGCGGCTGAAGCGCTTGCAGGACATGATCGCCGCCGCGACCGATACGAGCGAGAAGGCGAAGAGCCTCGTCGTCGAGATGGCGCGCGTCGAGGCGCTGTATGGGCCGGTGGCGACGGATATCGTCGCCACCGCGCTCGCGGGCCGGCACGAGGAGGCGGTCGCCAAGCTGGACGAGCAGTGCCGCCCGCTGCTCGCGCAACTCGTGAAAGCCACCGACGACTACGCGACCTACACTGCTACGCGACGCGAAGAGATCGTGCGCGCCGACGAGGCCAGCTACCACGCACAGCGCAACGTGCTGATCGCGCTGTGCGCGGTGGCGGCGCTCTTCGCGGCTGGCGCAGGCATCGCGGTCACGCGCTCGATCACCGTGCCGATCGGCGAGGCGGTCAGCATCGCGCAGACGGTGGCGCGCGGCGATCTGACGAGCCGCATCGTCGCCGAGCGGAAGGACGAAACCGGCGACCTGCTGCGCGCACTCGCCACGATGAACACGCGCCTTACCGAAACCGTCGCCCGCGTGCGCGAAAGCAGTGGCGCGGTGGGCGGAGCGGCGAAGGAGCTCGCGTCGGGCAACACCGATCTGAGCCAGCGCACCGAAGAGCAGGCTGCGTCGCTCGAGGAGACGGCGTCGAGCATGGAAGAACTCACGTCGACGGTGCGTCAGAACGCCGAGAACGCGCAGCAGGCGAGCGCGCTGGCGTCGAATGCGTCGGATATCGCGAAGAAGGGCAGCGATGTCGTCGGCCGCGTGGTCGATACGATGAACGGCATCAGCGACAGCTCGGGGAAGATCGCGGAGATCACGGGGATCATCGAAGGCATCGCGTTCCAGACCAATATTCTCGCGCTCAACGCGGCGGTCGAGGCCGCGCGCGCGGGAGAGCAGGGCCGCGGCTTTGCGGTCGTGGCGAGCGAAGTGCGCAGCCTCGCGCAGCGTTCGTCGACGGCGGCGAAGGAGATCAAGGAACTGATCGCGGATTCGACGACGAAGGTGCGCGACGGCTCCGTGCTCGCCGACGAAGCCGGCACGACGATGGCCGAAGTCACGCAGGCCGTCGCGCGCGTGACGGACATCATGCAGGAGATCGCGGCGGCGTCGGCGGAGCAGGGACGCGGCATCGAGCAAGTGAATCAGGCGATCACGCAGATGGACGAAGTCACGCAGCAGAATGCAGCGCTCGTCGAGGAAGCGGCGGCGGCGGCCTCGTCGCTCGAAGATCAGGGGCGCAGGCTCAACGAAGCGGTGGCCTTTTTCAAGATGGAGGGCGCGGCGGTTGCGTTCACATCGCCGGCGCCGCGCGTCGCGCGTGCGCCTCGCGTCGTCGCACAAACTGCCACGCCTGCCCGCAGCGAAGGCTGGAGCACCTTCTGACGCTTCAGGCGTTGACGTCGACGATCACGCGTCCCTTGATCTCGCCGCGCAACAGACGCGCGGCGGCTTCGGGCGCGTCGGCGAGCGCAATGGCCGCCGCGACGCTCTCGATGGTCGCGACCGGCACTTCGTCGGCGATCGCTTTCCATGCCGCGATGCGCCGCGCGCGCGGCACATAGACGCTGTCCACGCCCAACAGCGCGACGCCGCGCAGGATGAACGGCGCGACCGTCGCGGGCAGATCCATGCCTTGCGCGAGGCCGCACGCGGCGACCGCGCCGCCGTAACGCAGGCTCGCGCAGACATTGGCGAGCGTATGGCTGCCGACGCAATCGACCGCGGCGGCCCAGCGTTCTTTTTGCAGCGGCTTGCCCGGCTCGGACAGCGTCGCGCGCTCGACGATATCCGCCGCGCCCAGCGCGCGCAGCCGTTCGGCTTCCTCGGGACGTCCCGTCGACGCGATCACGCGATACCCGCGCTTCGCCAGAATCGCGACGGCAAAGCTGCCGACGCCGCCGTTCGCGCCGGTCACGAGTACGTCGCCGTCTTGCGTTCCGACGCCGTGTTTTTCCAGCGCCTGGACGCATAACATCGCGGTATAGCCCGCGGTGCCGACGGCCATCGCCTGGCGCGTCGTGATGTTCGCCGGCAGCGCGATCAGATGATCGCCCGGCACGCGCGCCTTCTGCGCGAGTCCGCCCCAATGCGTTTCGCCCGCGCCCCAGCCGTTGAGCACGACCTTGTCGCCCGGCTGGTAGTCCGGATGCGAACTCGTTTCGACGACGCCCGCGAAGTCGATGCCCGGCACCATCGGCCATTTGCGCACGACGGGGCCCGTGCCCGTGATCGCGAGTCCGTCCTTGTAGTTGAGCGTGGAGAATTCGACGCGCACGAGCACGTCGCCATCGCCGGACGATGCAAGGCTGGATTCGTCGATCGACTGAATGGACGCGACGGTGCGGTCGTCCTGTTTGTCGAGCATGAGGGCGCTGAACATCGGTGAACTCCGGTTGGCAAAAAGCGAAGAGGCGGCACGCTGGCCGCCTCCGATGGCTCGATCAGTGGTGCTCGTATTCCGCGCGCGGCTTGGCCGTGGCCTTCACCTTGTTGTACTGGAATTCGGGCAGCGCCTTGATCGCGTCTTTGGTCGCGCCTGCGAGCACGAACTGGCCGTTCTTCACGTCGAGTTGTTCGATGGGAATCGCGACGTCGTGACGCGCCACGCCGAGGAACTTGTTCGCCGCGATGATCGCGAACGAAACCGATTTGTCGGGCGCGACGATGATGTCGTTGATCACGCCGACGCGCTGTCCCTGTTCGTTCACGACGGGTTTATTGAGTACGGATTTCTTGACGCTCCAGCCGTCGATGATGGCGGTCGAGACTTCGACCGACACGCCGAGCGGTTGGGCTCCCGCGACCTGGGCGAACGATGCCGTGGAAGTCAGGCCGAGTGCCGACGATGCAACGAGCAGTGCCACGAGTTTCGATTTCATTGGTTCGATTCCTCAAGGTTTGTGCAAACCGGTTCAATAGAATGCGCGATTCAAGCTTCCGGCGCGGTAGAAGTTTGACCGCTAATCGTGTTTTTTGCAGGAGCGGTGTAAGGTCGCGCCGCGCGCACCGGAATAGTGCGAACGTGCGGCGCGATGCAAGGCTCAATGAGCGATGCGCTTGAGCGCGTCGGCCTTGTGCACCGCGCGCTTGCCGCTCTTGTCGCTTTCGACCTCGAAATGTGGATCGTCGCGCGATGCGTTGACGGTGTGGCCGTCGAGCGTCGTGTGTTCGGTGACGATGCGCACGATGCGGCCCGTCGTCTCGCCTTGCGGCGTATTCCAGCGGACGTGATCGTGCAGCTTGAAGGACTGGCTCATGGCGTCGGGCTCCTCGGAACGTGAGTGTTCCGAAAAGCGCAACGGCCATGCCCGTCATCCGAGGCGCGCGAGCGTCGCGTCGTCGGCGTGGCCTTCGAAATAGCGGCGCAGGGCTTCGTCGAACACGTCGGGATCGTCGGCGGTGCGCGCGAAGAGCGTCATCGACGAATGAAATTTCAGGTCGTCCGGATAGCCGAAAATCTGCTCGACGCCGCGCCCCTGCACGCCATTGACGATGCGCGTCAGCTCGACGAGCCGCGCGCCCAGCACCGGATGCGCGAGATATGCGCGGGCTTCGTCGCGCGACGAGATGGCGTAGTGCTGCGCCATCGCGCTGTGCCCGAGGCCGGCGATCTGCGGAAAGACGAACCACATCCAGTGCGTGCGCTTGCGGCCGGCCGAAAGCTCGGCGCGGACATCGTCGATGACGCTCGCCTGCGCGTCGACGAAACGCTGAAGGTCGTAGGGATCGCTCATCTTTGACTCCTTACGCGACCGCATCGGCGATGCGCTGCGTCATCGCCGCATCGGGATAGACGCCGACGCCCGCGCGTGCGTTGTCGATCATATAGTCGCGCCGTCCCGTGCCGGGAATCACGCAGGTGACGGCGGGGTTGGCCAGCACGAATTTGAGCAGAAGCTGTGCCCACGACGTGCAGCCGAGTTCCTGTGCGAACCCGGGCAGCGCGCGGTTGCGCAGACTTGCAAGCAGCGAGCCGCCGCCGAATGGCTGATTGACGATCACCGCGACGCCGCGATCGGCTGCGAGCGGTAGAAGGTGCGCTTCAGCGTCGCGGTCATTGGCGGCGTAGTTGATCTGCACGAAGTCGATGCGCTCCGAGCGCAGCACCGCTTCGACTTGCGGGAAAGCGCCCGACGTGTAATGCGTGACGCCTATGTAACGGATTTTTCCGGCGGCTTTCCAGTCGCGCAGGGTGGCGAGATGCGTGCGCCAGTCGAGCAGGTTGTGAATCTGCATCAGGTCGATGCGATCGGTTTGCCAAAAGCGCATCGACTGCTCCATCTGCGCGATGCCGGCGGCGCGGCCGTCGGTCCAGACCTTGGTGGCGATGAAGGCCTTGCTGCGCGTGTTCGATTCGGCGAGCAGCGCGCCCGCGACGGCTTCGGACGAGCCGTACATCGGCGATGAATCGATCACCGAACCGCCGGCCGCGAAGAGCGCGCGCAGCACGTCGGCGAGTTCGCGGCGGCGGGCGGCGTCATCGCCGGCATCGAAGGTGCGCCAGGTGCCGCAGCCGACGATGGGCAGTTTTTCGCCCGTCGAGGGGATCGGGCGGGTGTGCATGAGTTGTGGCTGCGACTCGGCGGCGTGGGGCGCGGGGCTGAATGGCGCGGCGAGGGCGGCGGCGGTGCGGAGGAAGTGGCGGCGGGTGGTCATGGGACGGTCCATTTGATTCCCTCGCTTTCGGGAACGCACGATGACCCAAAGTTCCTCTTCAGTTTCGAGCCGCCGCGCCTGTTCGACGTTACGCTGTTTCCGCCCCGGCCGCGCTCAATGCTTCCTCAGCGCAGGCGCGCGCCGAAAACCCCTGAAGCGTTCGCGCCGATGCTCTTCGTCGAAATGCGCCTTGGCCGGCTTGACGAGATCGCTGCGCGCCACGATGCCGACGAGCCTGAGCGACTGCTTGTCCGCGACCACCGGCAGGCGTTCCAGTTCGTGCACCGCGAGGCGCGTCGCGGCGAGGCGGCACGGCTCGCCCGGCAGCGCGAACGCCGGTGCGCCATGCTGCTGCCGCTGCAAGGCATCGCCGATAGTCGCGCCCGCTTCCTGCACCGACGACGCCCCGATCAGCGTTCCCAGCGACGCCCGGTCCAGCATCCCGACGAGCACGCCGTCGCGCACCACCGGATACGCGCGATGCACCTGCTGCGGCCCGAAGTGCTTCGCGAGCACATCGGAGAGCGGCGTGGCGGCGTCGATCGTCAGCACGTCGCGCGTCATGACTTCATCGACGTGATGGCGCTCCAGCGGGTCCACGCCGTATTCGCGATAGATGTGATAGCCACGCCGCGCGATCTTCTCCGTCATGATCGAGCGCTTCATGACGACGGTCGCGAAGCCGTGCGCGACGAGCGTCGCCGCCAGCAGCGGCAGCAGCGCGTTGGCGTCGTGCGTGAGGCCGAACGCGAAGACGATCGCGGTGAGTGGGGCGCCGAGCGTCGCGCCGAGTGTCGCCGCCATGCAGACGAGCGGCCACAGCGCGGCATCGTGGCCCGGCAGGATCGCGCCGAGGGCAGTGCCGAGGCCCGCGCCGAGCATCAATAGCGGCGCGAGCACGCCGCCCGACGTGCCGGACGCGAGCGCAACGACCCAGATGATTGCCTTCACGGCGAGAATCGACAGCGCCACTGAAATCGCGATGTGCTGATGCAGCAGATCGCCGATCACGTCATAGCCGACGCCGAGCGCGCGCGGCTCGAAGTAGCCGCCGATCCCGACGAACACCGCGCCGATCGCCGGCCACCACATCCAGTGGATCGGCAGCTTGTGAAACAGGTCTTCCAGCTTGTACAGCGCTGCCGACAGCCCCGACGCGAGCGCGCCCGACAGCAGCCCCGCGGCGAGGCACGACAGCAGCGAAAGCATGTGCGGCGGCTCCGTCTGGAGCGGGAACAGCGCCTCCGTGCCGAACACCGCCGCGCGCGCGAAGCCCGCGACCGCGCAGGCGAGCGCGACCGGCAGAAAACTGCGCGGCCGCCATTCGAACAACAGCAGTTCGACCGCGAGCAGCACCGCCGCGACCGGCGTGCCGAACACCGCCGTCATGCCCGCCGCCGCGCCCGCGACGAGGAGCGTCTTGCGCTCGGCGGCCGTCACGTCGATGCATTGCGCGATGAGCGAGCCGAGCGCGCCGCCCGTCATGATGATCGGGCCTTCCGCACCGAACGGCCCGCCGCTGCCGATCACGATGCCCGACGACAGCGGCTTCAGAATCGCCACTTTCGGCGACATGCGGCTCTTGCCGAAGAGAATCGCTTCGATGGCTTCGGGAATGCCGTGGCCGCGGATCTTCTCCGAACCGAAGCGCGCCATCATCCCGACGATCAGGCCGCCGATCACCGGAATCACGATCACCCAGGGTCCGAGCGTATTGAGCGCGGGCGAGCGGTCCGCGATCGAGAACGTGCCGAAGAAGAACAGGTTCGTGAAGAGATGGATGAGCGCGAGGAGCACGACCGCCGCGAGCGTCGCGATCCCGCCGATGATGGCGGCGAGCCCGCATATTTTCAGCAGCCGGTCGTTGACCGAAAAGTCCCGTTTGTGTTGGTCCATGAGATGTGCTCCAGGGTATTCAAAGATCGATTCGCGGCACGCGGAACGCGCCTTCGAGCGACTTCAGCTCTGCGCGATGCAGCGCGGCGAGGCGTTCGAGCACGGCTTCGCCGCGCGCTTCGAGATGCACGCGCACCTGACGCCGATCCTCGACGCTGGGCGCGCGGCGCACGAGCCCGGCCGCCTCGCAGCGCGTGACGAGCGCCACGACGCCGTGATGATGGGACTGCATGCGTTCGGCGAGCTCGCCAACCGTCGCCCAGTCGCGGCCCGGATAGCCCTTGATGTGCAAGAGCATCAGGTATTGCAGCCGCGTAATGCCTTCGTCCTGCGCGGCGCGCTCGGAGAAGCGCTCGAAGCGCCGCATCTGATAGCGGAATTCGGACAGTTGCTCGAAGTCCGGCTTGCTGAGATTGCGTGACTCGTTCATGGATTTCGGCTTCCCGACGTGGCTCATGCGCTTCTGCGCTCGCCCGCGAACGATTGTCGATAGAGGCCCGAAATCAGGTCGGTCTCGGTGATCATGCCCGCGAGCTGATCGTGCTGGCCGACCACCGGAATGTGGTGGTGCCCGAAGTGCGCGAACATCGGCACCAGCTCGGCGATCGGCGTGCCCGTCTTGACCGTGCAGACATCCGTCGTCATCAGCGCGGCGACGAGCGGCGGCGTCGTCGACGGGCCGCGCATCAGCTTTTCGATCGCATGCTTCATGCCTTCCACGACGCCGTCGCGGCGCACGGGCGCGAGATCGGCGCGCGTGACGATGCCGCGCACGCGGCGCGTCGCGTCGATCACCGGGAGCGCCTTCACGTGATGTTTGTCGATGAGCGCGAGCGCCGCCTGCGCGCTCGTGTCCGGGCTCACCGAGACGATCGCGCGCGACATGATGTCCGCGCACGTGAACTCCGTGAAGCGGCGCGCGTAGGCCTGCAACTGCGTTTCGCGCAGGAGCGTTTCGAGATCGTCCGGATCGACGTCGAGCATCTCGCTGCGGCGCGCGAGCACGGTTTCCAGATCCGCGCGCGTGAACGACGCCGCATCCGCCGGCGCGCTCACGGGCTTCGGCGCGGCGTGGCCGTGCGGATAACGATGCCCCGTCAGCGCATGAAACACGATCGCCGACGACAGCAGTGCCGCCGACTGGATCGCCACCGGCGCGAGCACGAAGCCGTAGCCGAGCGCGTGTACCGACGGCCCGCCGAGCACCGCCGTCAGCGCGACCGCGCCCGATGGCGGGTGCACGCAGCGCAGCGCGAACATCGCGCAGATGGCGAGACAGGCGGCGAGCGCGGCGGCATCGACGGGATCGTGGACGAGCATCGCGCAGGTGACGCCGACCGTCGCCGACACGATGTTCCCGCCGATGATCGACCACGGCTGCGCCAGCGGGCTCGCGGGCACGGCGAAGAGCAGCACGGCGGAGGCGCCCATCGGCGCGATCAGATAGGGAATCGCGGAGGCGTCGCCGATGACGAGATGCGCGATGCCGCCCGTCAGCGCAATGCCGATCAAGGCGCCGAGCCCCGCGCGCAGGCGCTCGGTCCAGCGCAGCGTGACGGGAGCGGGAAGAAAGCCATGCAGCCAGCGAAGCAATGCGTGTCGCGACACTTTTTCAGCGTTCCGGGGAAAAGTCAGTGGAATACACACTGGCCGG
Source organism: Caballeronia arvi (assembly GCF_001544695.2). GTDB lineage: Bacteria > Pseudomonadota > Gammaproteobacteria > Burkholderiales > Burkholderiaceae > Caballeronia > Caballeronia arvi. The sequence continues at coordinate 26,015 of NZ_FCOM02000016.1, read as the reverse complement.
CCGGTCGATGACGCGAGAGCAAGCGTGCGAAAACATGAAATTGTATCGCAATATGATACAAATTGTCGCGTGCGTCGTTTCGCGGCGTGTACGATGGGTTATCCCTCGCGCCTCTGCTCATCACGCTCGACATGGCTCGCTGCCTCGCTCTTCTCTTCGGAATTTGCGTGTGGACTGGCGTCGTGGCCGCGCCGGACGACGATCCGTCGACCATCGTCAGCGACGACCACGAGTTCGTCGTCGCGGCCGATGGCTCGCTCAGCGAAGACGACACCGCCGTCTTTCGCGCCAACACCTCGGCGGGCGTCGACGAGATCGCGCAGCGCTACGTCTGGTACGACAAGAGCGTGTCGAAGGTGGAGATCGTCGAGGCGTATTCCGTCGATGCGAACGGCGCGCGCCACGACGTCACGCCGGAGCAGATCCGCGACATTCAGGAGCCGCGCTCGGCGGGCGCGCCGACGTTTCAGGACGCGAAGCTGCGCGCGGTGATCTTTCCGGCGGTGGGCATCGGCTCGACGGTGCATCTGCGCTTTCGCAAGAGCCAGGCCGCGGCAGTGATTCCGGGGCAGTTCAACTATTACGTCGATCCGGGTCAGCGGCCGGTTTTGCAGCAGCGGCTCGTCTTCGATTTGCCCGCCGACAAGCCGCTGTACGCCGATGCGCGCGGCTACGTCGCCGAGCCGCCGGTCACGGAAAACGGGCGCACGCGCTATGCGTTCGTCTACCGGCGCGACCGGATCGCGCGCATCGAAGGCGGCTCGGTCGGCTATGCGCAATACGGCGATCGCCTGATGGTCTCGACCTTTCCCGATTACGCGCGCTTCGCGCAGAGCTACCGTGATGCCGCCGCCGATCCCGGCGCGAACGATCCCGCCATTCGCGCGCTCGCGCAATCGCTCACGCAAAACGACGCCGACGATCGCGCGAAAGCCAAAACGCTCTACGACTGGGTGCGCCGCCAGATCCGCTATGTCGCGATGTTCATCGGTCAGAGTCCGGCCGTGCCGCATCGCGTGACGGACGTGCTCACGAACCGCTACGGCGATTGCAAGGATCATGTCGCGCTCTACGGCGCGCTGCTCGATGCGGTCGGCATCCGCAACGAGCCCGCGCTGATCGGGCTGGGCTCCGTCTATACGTTGCCGTCGGTGCCGGGTTACGGATCGGGCGCGATCAATCACGTCATCACGTGGCTGCCGGATCTGAACGTGTATGCGGACAGCACGGCGTCGAGCGTCGAGTTCGGCTTTTTGCCGCTCGCCGACATGGACCGGCCCACGCTGCTCGTCGGCTCCGGCCTGCTTTCCCGCACGCCCGCGACGCAGGCGCTCGCGCGCACGGCGCGGCTGCAGATCGAAGTCGCGCCGCAGGGCGAGGCGAGCTTCGCGTACTGGGTCGAGGATGCGGGATGGAGCGCGGAGATCGAGCGCATGAACCTGCGCCTCGCGAACACGCAGCGGCGCGATCAGATCGCGGCGGACCGGCTGCGCTACACGAATCTGCGCGGCGCGGGCGCGCTGACGACGAGCGATGTCGCTGCAACCGGCGGCCCCTTCGCGACGACCTTGCGCGGCACGCTCGACGACGTCGTCTGGCCGACCGGCACGACGGCGCTGCCCGCGCTCTCCAGCTTGTCCGGCGGCATCGCGACGACGACGCGCGGCTGGCTTGCCGAGCGCGTGCGCACGCAGCCGTATCTGTGCATCGGCGGGACGTTCGACGAGGTGTCGCAGATTACGCTGCCAAAAGCGATGCGCGTGACCGAAGTGCCCGACGACGTGGACCTGACGAGCGATTTCTTCCGCTATCGTTCGCGTTATGTGTTCGATCCGTCGACCAACGTGATCCAGATCTCGCGCACACTCGATGCGCGCTTCGGCCGTCAGGTCTGCACGCCCGGCGACTTTCAGGCGGCGCTGCCCGTGCTCAGGAAAATCGAGCGCGACACGCAGGCGCAGATCATCGTCAGAGTGACAGGGCGATGAAACTCACTCCATGTCCCGCGCGACGCGAAAGCCGTTCTGCGATTGGCGCACGCTCGAGCTGTACTTGAAGCGCGTCGCGGACTGCATGTAGGTCGCGCCTTCACGCCACGAGCCGCCGCGAATCACGCGCACGGAGCACGAGGGATCGTCCCAGGCGCGGCCATCGGCGGGCGCGTTCTTGTACGAGCTGTGCCAGCAGTCGGCGACCCATTCCCAGACGCTGCCGTTCATGTCGTAGAGGCCATACGGATTCGCCGCGAACGATCCGACCGGCGTCGGCGCTTCGGGCTTGTACGGATCGCCGCAGTCCTTGCAGTCGGCGTTGCCTTTTTTCATCTGGTCGCCCCACCAGTAAGTGGATTGCGTGCCGCCGCGCGCCGCATATTCCCATTCCGCTTCGGTCGGCAGCCGATACGCCTTGCCGCCCACTTTGCTCAGCCATTTGACGTAGACCTGCGCGTCGTCCCAGCTCACGTTGCGCATCGGCGCATTGCCGGGTGACGGCGTCGCACCTTCGCCCTCCGCCGCGATGCGCGTGCACGCGCCCGCATCGGCGCATGCGTTCCATTGCTCGACGGTCACCTCGTATTTGCCGATCGCGAACGGATGCCCGATCGATACGCGATGCGGCGGCTTCTCGGCGGGATCGTCGTTGTTGCTGCCCATCGTGAAGCTGCCGGGCGATAGCGGGATCAGCAGGGGGCATTGCGGGCAATCCTTGATTTCGCTGCCGCTCGCCGCTTTTGCGGCGGGTTTCGCGTTGGCGGCGGGCGCTGCCGGTGCTGCGGCCGCGGGCGCAGCCGGTGTGGTCGCACGCGGTTTTTCCGGCGCGGCGGCCGTGGGCGGCGTCGACGGCGCGGGCTTGGGCGCGGGTGCGGCGGGCGTGGCTGTCGCGGCCGGCGGCGCAGCGGGTGTTGAGGGCTTCGTGCTCGCCGCGCCCGATGCCTTGAGCCGCTCGATGCGCGCCTTGGCGAGCGCCGCGAAACGTCCGTTCGGATACGCCTTCAGATACGCCTCGTAATCGCCCGGATAGGTGCTGTCCTTGATCGAATCCCAGAAGGTCAGTTCGTACTGCTCGTTGCTGTCTTTCGGCAGGATGCCGCGCATGCGGATGGCCGTGGCGGATTTGGCGGAATCGATGGCGTTCGCGTCCGTCTGGGCGATGCGCACACTCGCCGGCGCATCGTCGATGGCAAAGCCTGCATCGAGCGTCGATGCGATCCACGGCCGTTGCGCGCCACGCGACTGCTGCGCGACATCCGATGCCGCGGCCGCGAACGTCGCCGATGTCACGGCATGCGGCGCATCGAGCGCGCGAAGGAGTGCCGCCGTGTAACGTCCGTTGCGCTGGTCTTCGGCTGCTGCGTCGCCGGGCGCGGCCGCATAAGCGACGAGCGTGCGCGGTGGCAGGTTCCAGACTCGCGCGGGCGCCTTTTCGAACGGCGCGTCGAGACACATGTCCAGCACGACGATATTCGCCGCGCCCGGCCGCGCGCGCGTCATGCGCTCGACGATGTCCTTCGCCGAAACCGCATTGCGCACGAGTGTGACCGGCCGGCGCTCGCTCGCGTCGAGCGGAAGCAGCAGCGCATCGCCGCCCGCCTGCAAGCCGTGACCGGCGTAATAGACGAGGCTCGTATCGTCCGGGCCGAGCCGCGCGGCGAACGCATCGAGCGCGTGGCGCATCGCGGCTTCATCGAGATTCGTGCGGCGCGTGACCTGGAAGCCAAGCGACAGGAGCGCGGCGCTCATGTCGTCGGCATCGCGCGATGCGCTCGCGAGCGGGCGCTCCGCATAGTCTGCATTGCCGATCACGAGCGCCAGACGCTGAGACGATGGAGCGGGCGATACGGTGACGGGCGTCGCGCTCGCTGGCGCAGGCACACCGCCGATCATCAACATGAACACGCCCGCGATAAGAATGGTTCGCCACATATTCACACCCTGTCCGTCCGGCTTTGAGTGGATGGCATAGCGCCGCATTCGCGCATCTATGCCGAGGCTTTCGGGGCGAGGTCCGCGCCCTCGATGACCAGTACCAACAACAGCATCAACAACGATAGCACGCACTCACGCGCCACTTAATCCCCTGAAAGGAGGTATTCGTCATGAGGGTCGAGAGATCGTCGTGTGTACGTAGTTTTTTTAAACGTTACGTCCTAATCTAAAAGCCGAAGACGATGCGTCACGCTGGCTGCATCGCGGCGCCGAGCACGAGCGTTCGCGTGCGCAAGGATCGATTTCCGGGCCCGTCCGCGAGGCCTTTCAACGAGAGGGGCGTGCATAACATGATGAGAAGAACCGTGCTTGGCGCGCTGGCTTCCCTGGCCGCGCTGGCCGCCGATTCGACGTTTTCCGCCGCGCGCACGCGTACGCCCGCGCCGCCGAACGCCGAGGCGTACATCATCTGGCCGTACGATGGCGCCGTCATCTCCGGCGGCAAGCTCTGGGTGCGCATGGGCTTGCGCAACATGGGCGTGTGTCCGAAGGGCGTCGATCTGCCGAACGTGGGGCATCACCATCTCCTCGTCGATACGGACCTGCCGCCGCTCGATCAGGAAATACCATCGGATCGCAACCATCTGCATTACGGCGCGGGCGAAACCGATGCGCGCCTCGAACTGCCGCCGGGCAAGCACACGCTGCAATTGCTGTTGGGCGATTACAACCACGTGCCGCACGATCCGCCGGTCTATTCGAAGAAGATCACGATCACCGTCACATGAGCCGCGAAGCCAGTCGCACGACGTGCTTCGCCGCCATAACCCGCGCATTTGCCGAGGGCATACGACATGAAGAATCGATCCGCTGACGCGCTCGCGCTCTCGCGTTCGCTCCTCGTCGCCGCCGCGCTGGCGACGGCGCTCGCCGCGCCTTGCGCGCTCGCCGGGCCGACGCCCGCGCCCGCCAACGCGTATGCGTACATCGGCTATCCGAACGACGGTCAGACCGTGCCCGCGGGCAAGCCGTTCAAGGTCTGGTTCGGGCTGCGCTTCATGGGCGTCGCGCCGCGCGGCGTGAAGTTTCCGAACACGGGGCATCATCATTTGCTGATCGACGTGGATCTGCCGCCGATGGATCAGGAGATTCCATCGGATCGCAATCATCTGCACTACGGCGCCGGCGAAACCGAAACGATGCTCGAACTGCCGCCGGGCAAGCACACGATTCAGCTTCTGATGGGCGATGACAAGCACATACCGCATAACCCGCCGGTCTATTCCAAGAAGATCACGATCTACGTCAAGTAAGTCGGGCGCTGCGCGCGCGTGTCCTGAGCGGCGCCTTTTCCGATCCCTTTATCGCGTTTCGTTCCGCGTGTTTCATCGCGGCGGGAGGCGTTTGTTTTCTGCTTTTAGCCGATGTCGCTTCGAGACAGACAGGCGAAATACGAAGTGTTGGTTCGACAGCATCAAGTGATGTTATCGGCACATTGGAGCGTGAATCGACGAGAGCCTTATGCATCAAGCCAGACGCGGCAATTAACGCGGTTTGAATCGCAATTGGCACGCCTCATGCATTTAACGGTCGCAAGCAGACAAGCTGTCCGAAGCCACCACCGAATGCGCGATGCGCACCAAGGAGCACCGAAATGAAGACGCTGACCATCAAGGACCTTCCCGTTACCGAAGAGCTCGACAGCCGTGCGATGTCCGCGGTGCGCGGCGGCTATGCGGTGCTGTTCCCCGGCTTCATCTCGATGGACGGAACGACGCTTTCGATGCCGTTCAGCCCGCAGCAGTTCATCAACCAGACGCAGACGACGACGAACTCGGTCGGCAGCAACATCGCCTTCGCGGAAGCGCTCAAGTCGCAGTCGAACGTCGCGCCGACGCAGAGCGCGAAGAACATCGCCAACGTCAACTTCGGCAATGCGGGCAATCTCGCATAAGGCGATCGTTGCAAGGAATGAATCATAAGTCGATGCAGTAAAGCATCCATGCAGTCAGCAGTAAAAGCGGGGCACGGGGAGCTTCGCTAAAACACCGCCCGCATCTGGGCGTCGCGGTTCGAGCGCAGCAGGGGCGTCGCATCGAACCGCGTCACGAAAACGCGCGACGTGCCACAGAGCACGCGCGCGCCATGTGACTTAACCCGTATGGAGTCCCGGCGCGCCGTGTGATTTACTTGATGAACCGAACGGCCGGCGCCGCGCTTCTCACCCAACATAATCTGACCGTCGGTGCGCGTTCACCGGGAGCGAGATCGTGCAAGCCTTGTTGCCATCATTGCGCGTCGCCATCGGGCGAAAGTGGACCGTATTGCCGGCGCTGGCCGCTGCCGCGCTGCTCGCCGGCTGCATCGACGTGAAAGTGCCGACGTATCAACGCCCGGACACGCCCGAGAAAACCGCCTTCACGAAGATCGACGCGCCCAAGGTCGCCGCCTCCGACACCATCCAGCCTGACTGGTGGAAGCAGTTCCAGGACCCGTATCTCGACTCGCTGGTGGAGAAGGCCATCGCCGGCAACTTCGATATCAAGGTGCTCGCCGCGCGCATCCAGGTGGCGGGCGCGCAGATCGGCGAAGCGCGCGCGGGCGCATTGCCGTCGATGGATCTCGGCGCGGGCGCGAGCTTCGAAAAGACGACGGGCCAGAAGTTTTCGAAGCAATACAACCTGGCGACGCAGGTCAGTTGGGACATCGACATCTGGGGCACCGTCGAAAAAGGCGTGCAGGCGCAGAAGGCCGAGTTCCGCGCGACCGAGGCCGACTGGCGCGCGGGCTATCTCGAACTCGTCGCGCTCGTCTCGACGACGTACTTCCAGATTCTTCAGTTCGACGATCAGATCCAGCAGCAGAAGCAGACCATCGCGACGAACCAGCAGATCCTGACGATCTTCGAGGGCATGCAGAAGAACGGCCTCGTGCCGAAGACGCAGGTGCTCACGCAGCGCGCCGAACTCAACCGCCTGACGCGCGAATTGCTCGAACTGCGCCGCTCGCGCGATCTCGCGAACAACGCGCTCTCGACGCTGATCGGCGTGCCCGCAGGCGAATTCAAGATGCCCGACGGCAAGCTGCAAAAACGCGTGCAGCCGCCGCCCGTACCGAGCGGCCTGCCGTCGCAGTTGCTCGCGCGCCGTCCCGATCTGATCGCGGCCGAATATCGCGTGCTCGAAGCGTATGACCTCGTCGGCCAGGCGAAGCTCGCGCAACTGCCGACCATCAACCTGACCGGACGTGCGGGCTCGGCGAGCTTTCAACTGACCGATCTGCTGAAGATGTTCACGCTGAGCTTCGTGCCGAGCATCAATATCCCGATTCTCGATCCGTCCGTGCGTGCCCATGTGAAGACGACCGAAGCGCAGACCGGGGTTGCGGAACAGCAATATCGCAGCACGGTGATGAATGCGTTCGAGGAAGTGGAGAACGCGCTCGTCAATCTGGATTCACACATGAAGCAGCGCGTCGAGTTGCAGCAGGAAGTCGATCAATTGAGCGTGGTGGCCGCGCAAATCGACGCGCAATTGAAAGAGGGCGTGATCTCGCAGCTACAGGTGTTCGAGACGGAACGCACGCTGCTCGCCGCGCAACTCGCGCTGCTCGCGAATCATCAGCAGATTCTGTCCGACACCGTGACGCTTTATAAAGCGCTCGGCGGCGGCTGGCCGACGGTCGACGTGCAGAGCGCGAGCAAGGACGGCTTGAAGTGAAGCGTTCCATGAATAGCCGGGCCGCAACGATATGAATAACTAACGATCGTTCCAAAGCGGATCGTTTCAAATCGCTGTTCTATGGCGTGATGCGCCAGTGCCGCACGATTGACTACGACGATGCGTGACTTAAACTCTCAACAGCCGCCGGTTCCCAATGACATCGATGACGGCGCGGTCCAACCTGTCCATGCGCCCGAGCTTGCCGGGCGATCCTCTGGCGCGTGCGCGGCAGCGGCTGGACGTACCTCGTGACATGGACATGGCTCAAGGCTCTTCCGTAGCGGAACAACAGCCGAGCGTGGGCGAGGCGTTCGACGTCATTCTGAAGCCCGCGCCGCATCCGGAGCTTGCCCGCGAACTGGCGGACAAGCTCACGGAAATCCGTATCGACGAAAATCTGTTCGCGATCGGCCGTGCGGAAGCACCGTTCGATACGAGTCCGCCTGAAGCCGTCGCGCAGCTTTCGCGCCGCCATGCGCGCATTTTCATCGAGCATGGCTTCGTTTATATCGCCGATCTCGGCAGCAAGAACGGCACCGCGGTGAACGGCACGCCCGTGCGCGAAACGCCCGCGCGCATACGCAGCGGCGACATCATTTCGTTTGGCAGCCGGCTGTCGTATCGCGCGCAGTTCGCGCCGCGCACGCGTCGTCTCGATGCGCCTAAGCCGGTCGGCATCACGCTCGCGCCGCAACGCGACGACATCGGCCTTCATCCGATCGAGCTCGCGCAGTTTCCGTTTCTCGTCAGCAAGACCGATGACACGTTCGCGCGCTATCGCGAGCAGTATCCGCATCAGGTGAATTACGTGTCGCGCCGGCACGCGCATGTGTTCATCAAGGGCGGCGCGCCGTTCGTCGAGGATCTCGGCAGCACCAACGGCACGTTCGTCAACGGCGAGCGGCTCGGCGCGTCGGCGGTCGAGCTGAAGAACGGCGACACGCTCGCGTTCGGCGGCACGCACTTCGCGTACAAGGTGCAGTTGCACGGCGACGAAGGCGAATCGACGCTCACCGAAATGGTCGCGCAAGCGGCCGCGGCGCAGTCTCATCACGATGACGGCGACAGCGACAAGACCACGTTCGTCGGCTCGGCGCATTCGTTCCTCGATATCTTTTGCGTCGATCAGGCCGCTGCGCGCGAAGACGAAGTCAACGAGGAAGCGCAGCCGGCGCCCGCCGAAGAGAAACGTCAGGACACGCGTCAGGCGAAACGCAGCAAGTTCTCGCTTTTCGTCGGCGAATTGCGCCGTGCGCTCGCAAGCGACGATCCGCATGCGGCGCGGCGCACGCGCATCATCGTCGCGTGCGTGCTGGCCGTGCTCGTCGCGGGCGGCGCGGCGCTTTTCTATAGCGGCTCGCCCGAACGTCAGGCGAAATCGCTGATGGCGAACGGCGAGTACGGCGAAGCGGCGACGGTCACGAACGATTATTTGAAGACGCATCCGAAAGACGCGCAGTTCGCGGCGATGAACACCGAAGCCGTGCTCAAGTCGAACGTGCCGCGCTGGCTCGCCGCGTTGAAGAAGGGCGATTTTGCGAACGCTGACGCGATCATCGCGCAGATGCGAACGCTCGCTGCGAACAACGCCGACGTGCACTCGCTCGTCGACGAACTCGAATGGATCGGCAAGCTGGAAAGCTTCGTGATGAGCCGCGGCGGTGCCGATGCGCCGATCCGCATGTACGGCGACGAGGGGCGCATCAGCGCGATCCTGAAGCACTGGGAAGCGGACGCGTCGGGGCATCAGCGCGATCTCGACCGCATCGCGGGCTACGTGCCCGAGTTTCGCGATCCTTATGCGCTCGCGCTGAGCCATCTGCGCAAGCTGCAAAGCGACGACTCCGTGTATCTCGCGGCTATCGACAGGCTCGATGCGAGCATCGTCAAAAGTCTCGGCCAGGACGATACCGATGCGATCAACGCGACGCTGAAGGAATACGCGGACAAATACCCGCGCCTCGCAGGTCTCGATCGCGTGCGCGCCGATCTCGCTGCCTACACGGCGCTGCGTCGCGGTCTCATCGGCGCGAGCCTCGCACCGGTTGCGGCCGCGGCGGCCAAGGCTAAATTTTCGACGCCGCCGTTCCAGGAAAAATTCAGGCAGATGAGCGCGGGCCAGTTGCCGCCGCCCGATGTGCTCGCGCAATACACGACCGTGTCCGATGCGTGGAATCGCGGCCAGAGCGCGCAGGCGATCGACGCGCTGCAGAAATTGCCGCAAGGAACCTGGTCGCCGATGGTGCAAAAGGAGCTCGCGCACAAGAAGTCCGTGGCTGCGCAGTTCGCCGACTTGCAGAAGGCGCGCGGCTCGAAGGGCTATGAAGACTCGCTGCTGTCGTTCTACGAAACGCTCGATCTCGACGCCGATTCGTTCTATGCGAAGGCGGTCGCGCCCGAGGTCGCATCGCTGAAAGACAAGGCGATCGGCCGCGCGCAAACGCTGATGGCGCAGGCGCAAACGTCGTGGCAGCAGTATCGGACGAACGGAGGCATCGGCGGATCGCAGCGGCTCGAATCGGGCGTGTCGGATACGTTCAGGACGCAGGCGCGGCTTCTGACGGATGCGCAGGACGCAGCCACGCGCGGCATGCGCATCTTCAGGCAGGTGAAGGCGGACAGCGCGACGGCGAAGTGGTCCGCGCTCGCCAGTGAGATCGACACCGAAGCGGACTTGCAGCGGCGTTCGCTGCAGGACCTGCGCATGGTGCTTGAACCGGGGCTTCTCAATACGAAGCTGAGTCTGATCGGCGGAGGCGCGAACAGTGAAGCGAGACGCACACCTTAAGCCGCTGTCGGAGGCGCTCGGAGAGCACGGCGCCGAAGGCATCGCAATACTTGCAGCCGAGCCGGCCCGTATCACGCAGGGGCTCGTCTTCGCGATGGTCGCGCTCGTCGCGTCGGCGCTCGTATGGTCCTTCGTCGGTCATGCCGATGTAATGGTCAACGCGCAAGGCACTCTCGCGCCCGAATCGGACGTGCGCCGCTTCTATGCGCCTATCGACGGCGAGCTCGCCGATCTTTTCATCGCCGAAGGGCAGCCCGTGCGCAAGGACGATGTCGTCGCACGGCTGAACGCGCGCGGCGCGATCGAGGCGGCGACCAATGCGCTCGAAGCGCAATTGAAGCTCGACGACGCCGAGCGCGAGTGGAAGCAGTTCCCCGAGAAAAAGCTCCTGATGGAGCGCCGCATCGCCGCGCTCAAGGATCAGATGGATGTGGAGGAGCATCAGCATCAGCAGCGCGTGTCGGAAGGCACGAGCAAGCTCGCGGAAGGCCAGAAAGCGCAGTTGCAGGAAGCGCGCAGCACGCTGGAAAACGCCCGCCGCGCGCGCGATGCCGCGAAGGTCGATCTCGACCGTTTCCAGCGCCTGCTCGCGCTGCCCGGCGGCGGCGGCATTGCGGAAGCGCAGGTCGATCAGAAGCGCAACGCGTATCTCGAAGCCGACGGCGCGTATCGCATCGAGCAATCGCGACTCGCGGAACTGGACTTTCGTTTGAGCCACGATTTCACGCAGGCGAAGCGCCAGCTCGAAACGAGCGGCCAGGAAGCGACGAGTCTGCGCCTGCAATACGAAGCCGCGATGCGCGAAGTCGCGAGCACCGAGGACAAGCTGCGCTTGCAATTGCAAACGGCGCGCCTCGTCGCGGATGCCGCCGCGCGCATCAAGTTCGAGAACATCGACAAGGATAATTTCCTGCTGATTCTCGCGCCGGTGTCGGGTGTCATCACGGACGTGACATCGACGCAGCCCGGCGACAAGATTCAGGCGAACACGCCGCTCGGCGGTATCGCGCCGGCGAATGCGAAGCCCGTGCTGAAGATCGAGATCGCCGAGCACGACCGCGCGTTCCTGCGCGAAGGCCAGCGCGTGAAGCTCAAGTTCAATGCGTTTCCTTATCAGCGCTACGGCGTCATCGACGGCACGCTCGCGTTCATATCGCCCGCGACCAAGCCGAGCCCGACGACCAAGCAGCCGGTCTATGAAGGACGCGTGACGCTCGATCGCGATTTCTATCAGGTGGCGGACACGAAATATCCGCTGCGCTACGGCATGACGGCGACAGCCGAAATCGTCGTGCGCGAGCGGCGCCTGATCGATCTCGGGCTCGATCCCTTCCGCAATGTGGCGGGATGAAAGAAGGGATACGAATGGAGGGTGACGCGCTCGCCCGGACACGAACATGATGCGCAATTCAACCTAAAACCAAACGGAGAACGACATGACGGCGATTGTGCGTATCGACGACGAATTGGTCGATGTCGGCGAATTCATCAGGTTATTGAAGCTGAACGGTCAGTTCGACGGTCTCATCGAGCAACTCGTGCGCGACAAGCTCACGGTCCGCGCGGCGAAAAAATCCGGCGTCGCGGTCAGCGACGACGAGGTCCAGAACCGCGCCGATCAGTTCCGCCGCATTCGCGGGCTGCATCGCGCGGCGGACATGAACAATTATCTCGATGCGCTTCACGTGAGCCTCGACGAATTCGAGGTCTTCATCACCGACACGCTCTATCACGAGAAGATGCTCGACAAGGTCGGCACGCAGCGCGAGATCGAAGAGTATTTCCAGCTCAATTCGCCGAAGTTCGACAGCATCGAAGTGAGCCACATCCTGCTCGATACCGAAGGCAGCGCCAAAGAGATGATCTCTTATCTCAACGACGATCCCGACAGCTTCGCCGAGATGGCGCGCGAGCATTCCCTCGCCGATACGCGCGACGAAGGCGGTGTGATCGGCCGCGTGATGCGCGGGCAGATGAAGCCGGAAGTCGAAGCGAAGGTGTTCAACGCGGAAGCCGGCGATCTGCTCGGGCCGTTCATATCGGCGGACGGAACCTCGTATGAAATCTTCGCGGTGACGGCGAAGTATCCCGCGAGGCTCGACGAAGACGTGTCCGCGGAAATCCGCCGCCTGCTGCGCGAAGAATGGATGATGGCGCGCGCGCAGGAGCATGTCATCGAAGCACGCTGACTTCACGCTGAGCTCACGGGAAACGCGATAGAACATGGACGCTCCATCGAGCCTTGATTCGCCCGCCGACTTTCTTTCGTCGGTCGAGATTCTCTCGCCGTTCACGCGCGAGGAAATCGAGCATCTCGCGGCGCACACCGAGTCGCGGCGCTTCGGCTTCGGCGAAACCGTGTGCAACGCGGGCGATGCCGCTGCCGGGCTCTTCATCGTGAAGGCGGGCTCCGTGCGCATCTTCACCGAGGAGCACGGCAAGGAAATCAGCATGGGGGTGAAGAAGGAGCGCGAGACGTTCGCGGATATCGCGATGCTGCGCGACTACCGCCATGAGTCGTCGGTGCGTTCCTCGGGCAAGACGGAGCTGCTGTATATCCCGCGCAGCGCGATCGAACCGGTCATCGCGACGAATCCCGCTGCGCTCGCGTTCGTCACCAGCTATGTCGCGATCAATTCGGCGGGCGGCTTCGTCGCCAAGCTCTTCGATTTGCGCGGCAAGCTCGACAAGGACGAGCTTGAGGAATGCGTGCGCAGCGTCGGCGTGAAGCGCGTCGGCGAAGGCAAGGAGATTCTCAAGCAGGACTCGCGCGACGACCGGCGGCTCTATGTCGTGCGTCAGGGCGAAGTGCGCATCGTGCGCGAAGAGGGCGGACAGCAGCATGTGCTCGCGACGCTCGGTCCCGGCGAGATCTTCGGCGAAAAGGCCTGCGTGATGCGTCAGGAGCAGATGGCGTCGGCCATTGCGAGCGCCGATACGCGTTTGCTCGTGATTCCCGAGAAGACGGTGCACTTCATCATCGAGCGCAATGTCAAGCTGCGTGAAGTGCTCGAAGAGCGCATCCGTTTCACCGAGCGTGAACTGACGCGGCAAAAGAAGATCGCCGAGCGCCGCAAGCTGCCCGCGATGCTCGATCTGCACACGAAGCCCGAGCTGGGCGAGCGCGTGATCAAGCGCTTTGCGTGGGTGGAGCAGGCGGAGGAGATGGACTGCGGCGCGGCCTGTCTCGCGATGATCTGCCGCCACTACGGCATCAACATGACGCTCGGCAAGCTGCGCGAGCTGGCCAACGTAACGACCTCTGGCGCGACGCTCGATTCGCTCGCGCGCGCGGGCGAATCGCTCGGCTTCACGACGCGTGGCGTGCAATGCACGTTCGAATCGCTGCGCGGCTTCGAGATGCCGTTCATCGCGCATTGGGAGGGATACCACTACATCATCATCTATGGCATTTCGAGCGAGAACGTGTGGGTCGCGGACCCGGCGATCGGCTTCAGGAAGATGACGGTAGGTGAATTCGAGCGCGGCTGGAGCGGCACGTGTCTGCTCTTCACGGCGGGACAGGATCTCACGCAGCAGGCCGTGTCGCGCTCGCCGTGGCTGCGCTTCGTCGGCTATCTGAAGCCGTACAAGAAGATCCTGCTGCATCTCTTTCTTGCGACCTTCGTGATTCAGGTGCTGGGCGTGATTCCGCCGCTCATCATCCAGAACATTCTCGATGGCGTGATCGTGCATCAGAACGTCAGCCTGCTGCATGTGCTGATCGCGGGGCTCGTCATCGCTAGTCTCTTCACGCAACTGATGACGACGATACGCGCGTATCTCGCGAACTTCATGGTCCGCAACATGGACTTCGCGATGATGTCGCAGTTTTTCAAGCACACGTTCTCGCTGCCGTTCGGGTTCTTCGCGAAGCGCAAGACCGGCGACGTGTTCGCGCGCTTTCAGGAGAATCACACGATCCGCGCGTTCCTCACGGAGTCGACGGTGTCGACCGTGCTGAACCTGCTGATGATCTTCATCTATTTCACGATCATGTTCCTCTACAACGTGAAGCTCACGTTGTTGCTCATCGCATTCGTGATCCCGATGATGGCGCTGACCGTGCTCGCGACGCCGCGCATCAAGCACAACGCGCGAGAAACCTTCAACGCGGGAACGGATGCGCGTTCGTATCTGATGGAAGCGCTCGGAGGCGTCGAGACGGTGAAAGGCATGGGCATCGAGCGCGCGGTGCGGCTGAAGTGGGAGAAGAAGTACGCGAAGTCGCTCGAAGTGCAATACAGGTCGCAGCGCTTCAATATCGCCGTGGGCTTGTGCAGCCAGTTGCTCAATGCGGCGACGACCATCGGCATATTGTGGGTCGGCGCGAATCTCGTGCTCGCGCGCGAGCTCACCATCGGGCAACTGATCGCGTTCAACGCTTACATGGGCAGCGTGCTCGCGCCGCTGATGGGCCTCATCAACCTGTGGAGTCTGCTGAACGATGCGGGCGTCGCGATGGAGCGCCTCGGCGACGTGCTCGACATCGAACCGGAGCAGAAGCCGCAGGACATGCAGCAACGCGTGATGCTGCCCGACCTGCAGGGCGATATCAGCTTCAACGGCGTGTACTTCCGTTATGGCGAAGGCGATGCGCCGTACGTGCTGGAGAACATCAGCTTCGATATCAAGCCGGGCGAGCTGATTGCGATCGTCGGGCGCAGCGGTTCGGGCAAGACGACGTTGGCGAAACTGCTGGTCGGTTTCTATGCGCCGAGCGAAGGGAAAATGACTGTCGATGGTTATGACATCAACGTCGTCGACAAGGGTTTCTTTCGCGCGCAGATCGGCTATGTGATGCAGAGCAATCTGCTGTTCTCGGGAACGATCGCCGATAACATCGCGAGCGGCGATGAAGCGCCCGACAGGCGGCGCATCGAAGAAGTGTCGAAGATGGCCGACGCGCACGGGTTCATCGCGAAGATGCCGCTCGGTTACGAACAGGTGGTCGGCGAACGCGGCGTGGGGTTGTCGGGCGGACAGATTCAGCGGCTATGCATTGCGCGGGCGCTGTATCACGATCCGCGTCTGCTCGTGTTCGACGAAGCCACGTCCGCGCTCGATACGCAATCGGAAAGCAATATTCTCGGCAACATGCAGGAGATCCTGAAAGGGCGCACGGCGGTCATCATCGCGCACAGGCTTTCGACGATCATGCGCGCCGACAAGATTCTCGTGCTGTACGAAGGCGGCATCGTCGAGCAGGGCAAGCACGACGAACTCGTCGCGAGAAAGGGCATGTATTACCAACTCGTGCAAAAGCAACTGAGCGCAGCATGAAAATACTCGACCAGCCGGAAAGCGATACCAGCACGCCTGCAGCATCGGCGATTTCGTATGCGGGGCTCATCGAGAAGATCGAGATCTTGCGCTCGACGCTTCGATGGACCTCGCGGCTGGAGCGGCCCGAAATCGAAAAACTCTTGCGGCAGGCGAGCACCTTGCGCGATGAAGTCATGCAGTTGTCGCACAAGGAGCGTTTCGTGCAGGCCGCGGCTGCCGAGCCCAAGCGCGAGTTGTCGGCGGGCGCGCGGCGTCAGGCGCTGATCGAACGCAGCTTCGTCTTCGAAGGCACGTTCGGCGATAACCCCAAGCTGCTCGAAGCGCTGGAAATCGCGGAAAAAGCCGCGCCGACGGATCTGCCCGTTTTGATCGACGGTGAAAGCGGCACCGGCAAGGAACTGATGGCGAAGGTCATTCACGCGAACGGTGCGCGCGCGGACAAGCCGTATATCTCGGTGAACTGCGGCGCGATTCCGGAGAATCTGCTGGAGTCCGAACTGTTCGGGCATCGCAAGGGCGCGTTCACGGGCGCGACCAACGATCGCAAGGGCAAATTCGAAAGCGCGCATACAGGAACCATCTTTCTCGATGAAATCGGCGAGTTGCCGCTATCAGGGCAAGTGAAACTCTTGCGCGTGCTCGAATCGCACGAGATCCAGCGCGTGGGCTCGGACGAGCCGATCGCGGTGGATACGCGCATCGTCGCGGCGACGAACCGCAACCTGCGCAAGTTCTGCGACGAAGGACGTTTTCGCGAGGATCTGTTTTATCGGCTGAGCGTGATCCATTTGACGCTGCCTGCGTTGCGCGAACGGCGTGACGAGATTTCGCTTTTGCTTGCCTATTTCGGCGATGAAGCCGCAGCGACGTTGAAACGGCGGCCGGTGAAGCTGTCGCCGAGGCTTCGGGATTTTCTGCGCAACTACGACTATCCGGGCAATATCCGCGAGTTGAGGAACGTGGTGTATCGGCTCGCGTGTCTTGCGGGCGATATGGCCGACATCGATCATCTGCCGGTGGATATCCGGCCGAAGTCATCGCTTTCGCTGGCGATGGGCGGGCCGGCCGCGAGCGGCAACGGCATCGCGACGGCGAGTTCGCTGGCGGAAGCGAAACGCGTCGCGAGCGACGAGGCCGAGCGTGCGTTTCTCGAACGCGGGTTGCAGGAGACGGGTGGCACGGTCGCCGAGCTCGCGCGGCGGTATGAGATGAACCGGTCGCATCTGCAGATGCTTTTGAAGAAGCATGGGCTGCATTCGAAGGAGTTTCGGGCGGCGGCGCAGAAGAATCGGGAGGCGGGGGGGTGAAGTCTGGCGTCTGGTGCCCCAGACGCCCCTAAATCGACGGATTCACCTGCGTCTTATCAGTCGCCATCAAATCCTCCGCATGCGCGACGACAACCGAAATGTTGTCGCGCCCGCCTCGCGCCAGCGCGATCTCCAGCAGCCGTTGCGCCGCCGCTTCGCAATTCCCCGGCGCGAGCTCGCTCGCCATCTCCGCTTCGCTGACCTCGTTCGACAACCCGTCGCTGCACAGCAGGAACGTATCGCCATCGTTCAGCGTGAGCGTGTGCTCATCGAGCTCGAGCACGTCGAGCGCGCCGACCGCACGCGTGATCAGATGCTGCGCGGGATGATGCAGCGCTTCCTCGGCCGTCAGTTGACCGCGCGCCTTCAGTTCCTCGACATGGCTGTGATCGCGCGTGAGCTTCATCAGGCGGCCCTGCCGGAACAGATAGATACGGCTGTCGCCTGCCCACAGATAAGCGCACGCGCCGTCGCGCGCCGCGAGCAGCACCACCGTGCTGCCGATACGCGATACCTGACGACGCGCCGCTTCCAGCCGCAAGCGCTCGTTGACGTCGAGAAGGCGCGCGCGGGCATCGGCGATGACGCTCGCGAGGCCGTCCGGGCCGGCCGCCTTCGCGAGGCTCTCGACCACCATCCGGCTCGCCAGATCGCCGACCGCGTGCCCGCCCATGCCGTCCGCGACGACCCACAGGCCGCGCTCGGGCGCATCGAGCAGCGCGTCTTCGTTGATGTGCCGCACGCAGCCGGTGTCGGTGCGGGCGGCGGAAGTCCATCGGAATTCGGTGCTGAAGGTCACGGCAACCTCCGGAATCCTGGGTGACGCGGCGGGGGGCGGGCTGGGCGGACGGTCCCGCTCATTGTGACCCAACCCGCGCCTGAAGCGAATCTTGATGTCCACCGCGTCAGCCCGCGCGATTTCCCGCCACCGAATTCGGATTGACGGTGAGCGTCGCGCCGTTCCCCGTGTTGCTGACCGCGACGCTCTGGAACTGATTGACCATCTGGCCGACCGTGATGTTGTTGTTCGTGATGTTGTTGGTGACCTGATAGATGTTGTTGGTGACATCGATGAGCGTCACCGCCGCAGCACCGCCGCCACCGCCCGACGACTGTTCGACGAACGGCACGATCCAGCCGAACACCCAGGGCGCTCCGCCGCCGCCGCCGATGGCCGACATCGCCGAGTGATCCAGCTCGCGGTCGTACTGAAGATCGCTGATGGTGAGGGCGCACATGTCGTTTTCTCCGTGATGGCCTGTGAGCAGGACGCCCGCAATCAACGCAAGGCTCATGCCGACGCACACGTCTTTCCGGGCCTTTTCGCTGTTTGGCCGATGGGGCGGGGTTGTGGCGGCAAAGTCCGATCCGAGCCGGCCAGCATCACCGATGCAACAGTCGGATCGCCGCCAACACGCGATGTTGGCGCAGCGAAGACGAACCAACACATCGACGCTCGATCGACGGGACGCTTTATCAGGCGCGTCCGGGGCGATTTCGGCGCGTCCGATTCTGACGCTCTCAATCCAACAAACATCGCCAAAATCTGTTGGCTCGGAAAAAACACAAAGGCCTTGCCGGTCGTCACTAAATCGCGCTTAGTGCATAAAAATCAATGGCTTAAAGAAGCTGGCAAGGAAGATGCAAATGACATGGCAACCCGGCACCAAACAAACACTCGGCGCCGGACAGAGAAAAATCGGAGCCAGCCATGTCAACCAACCAACAATCCGGACTGATCGAACAGCAAGCCGTCTGCGCTTTCTCGCTCGACGATGAACCGGCGCTCGGCACCGAACTCGTCACGCGCCGCTCGGGCTATGAACACCACGGCGTCTACGCAGGCAACGGCATGGTCATCCACTACGCCGGCTTCGCAAAGTCGCTGCATCGCGGTCCGGTGGAAGAAGTCACGGTCGAGCAGTTCGCCGCCGGCCATGAAGTCACGATTCGTCAGAATCCGGCCGCGAAGTTCGTCGGCATGGAAGCGGTGCGCCGCGCTCGCAGCCGCCTCGGCGAAGACAACTATCACCTGCTGACCAACAACTGCGAGCACTTCGTCACGTGGTGCCTCGACGGCCGCGCCCGCAGCCGTCAGGTGCAAGCGTGCTTCATCCACCCGAGCGCAGCGGTTCGCGCCGTGGCGGGCCTCTTCCGCGCCTACGTCGCCGCCGAGCGCCGCCGCATGAATGCAGCGCTCGCAGCCTGAACCTGAAGCGTAGCCGACCGAAGCCGACCGATTCCGAGGAGACCAACATGCAAACCACCGAAAACTCGCTGCACTGGGCCGTCGACAAATGGCTCGCCCCGACGCCCCGCGCATCCGGCACGCGTCGTGCGTCTGTGCCGCTCGCATGTCACCGGCGCGCGCTATGTCTGCATCGAGGCCCAGCATCCGGGCGGCCCGCTCGCGATCATTTTCTTCCGCCATGACGACGGCACCTGGAATGTGTTTCCGCCGCAGGCAAAGCGCCCGTCGATGAGCGCGGAGCGCCTCGCCGCGTAAACGGCGTCGATCAATGCCGGGGCGCGTCGGGTGCCCTGGCTTTGACACGGTAATCCCGCAGCCGCTACTCTAGGTGCACCCGATGCAGTCGCCGGGTCGCACGGATGCGGCAGGTCGTGATAGTTTTGCGTCCGTGAACCAGATCGACCATTTTCGAGGTATTGCCGATGACCCAGCCCGACTCCTCTTCCTCCGCCCGCGCGATGCCCGATCCGAACGTCGGCGACAATCCGCTCGGCATCGCGGGGCTGGAGTTCGTCGAGTTTTCCAGTCCCGATCCCGAAGGGCTCGCGACGCTGCTCGAGACGCTCGGTTTCGTTCCCGTCGCGGAGCACGTCAGCAAGGCGGTGACGCTGTTTCGCCAGGGCAGCATGAATTTTCTGCTGAACGCGGAGCCGGATTCGTTCGCCTCACGCTTCGCCGAGTCGCATGGCGTCGGCATCGCCGCAATCGCCATTCGCGTGCTGGATGCACAGGTCGCTCATGAACGCGCGCTCGAATACGGCGCGTGGGATTTCGAGGGCGAGAAGATCGGCCCGAACGAACTGGCGATACCGGCGATTCAGGGCATCGGCGATTCGCATATTTATTTTGTCGATCACTGGCCGGGCAAGAACAGCGGCGAGGCGTCGATCTATGACATCGATTTTCGGCCGATTGCTGAAACGAGCCCGGACCTGAAAGGCGCCGGCCTGCTCGAAGTCGATCACTTCACGCAGACGGTCGGCGCGGGCCGCATTCAGGAATGGCTCGATTTCTATCGCGAAGTGCTGCACTTCTCGGAGATTCATCAAGTGCATCCGGACTGGCACGTATCGCGGGATTCGGCCGTCACGCTGTCGCCGTGCGGCTCGATCCGCATTCCGGTGTACGAGGAAGGCACGTATCGCACGGACCTGATGCAGCAGTATCTGCCCGATCACGAAGGCGAAGGCGTGCAGCATATCGCGCTGGCATCGGCGGATATCTTCGCTTCCGTGGATGCGTTGATGGCGCGCGGCGTGCGCTTTCTGCAGCCGCCGCCGCGCTATTACGACGAGATCGACGAACGTCTGCCCGGCCACGGACTCGACACGAATGCGCTGCGCACGCGCGGCATTCTCGTCGATGGCGAGATCCTTGCCGACGGCACGCCGCAGCTTTTCCTGCAAACCTTCGTCGAGCGCAAGCCCGGCGACATGTTCTTCGAGATCGTCGAGCGCCGCGGGCATCACGGTTTCGGCGAGGGCAATCTTGCGGCGATCGCGAAGGCGCGCGGCTGACGCGGCACGCCTTCGCGGGCGGCTTCATTGCACGACGACCGTTCCCGTCATGTGCGGATGCAGCGAACAGAAGTACTTGTACGTGCCGGGTTTGTCGAACACGTGCGAGTAGCTTTCGCCGCTGTCGAGCGGATCGGACTTGAAGCTCTTGCCCTCATCGGCGACGGTATGCAGCATGTCGTCGTGATTCACCCATGTCACCTTCGTTCCGGCCGGCACGGTGATCGTCGCCTGATTGAACGCGAAGTTGTCGATGGAGATGGTCGGCATATTGGCCGCCGCGACCTGCTGAACCGGTTCCTGCGCGCAGGCGCTCGGAATCGCCGCACTGATGACGCCTTTCACGACGAGCGCGAACGCGGCCTTGCGCAGGAACTTGCCGGCGAGCGGGCGGAGGTATTGTGGCGAGACGTAGCCCGCGATCATCGCGGCGTTCATGATTGCCCCGCGGCGAGCGCCGTGTCGGTGACGGCGAGATATTCGCGTCCCGCGACATGCGTGACTTCGCGCAGGCCCAGCATCGTGCGCAACTGGTCCGCCGGCACTTTCATCGGGCCGGGGCCGGACGGCGCGCCCGGCGCGGGCTGCGGAAACGCGGTGGACATCGCCGAATAAAACCGCATCTCTCCCTCCACTTTTTGCGCCACCTGATGCACGTGGCCGTTCAGAACCGTCACGGAACCGAAGCGCTTGAGGAGCGCGAGCGCCTGCGCGCTGTCGTCGGTGCCCCAGCCCCATTGCGGATACAGCGCCCACAGCGGGATATGCGCGAACACGACGATCGGCGTGCTGCTCGATTTGCCCTGCAGGTCGGCCTTGAGCCATGCGAGCTGTGCATCGCCGAGAAAGCCGAGACCGCCGCCTTTCAGGTCGATCACGTTGGTGAGGCCGATGAAATGCACGCCGCCCTGATCGAAGCTGTACCAGTGCCGGGTGCTGTCCTTGCCGTATTGGCCGGAAAAGCGCTCGAAGAACGGGTTGCCTTCTTCGACCAGAACGTCGTGTTCGCCCGGCACGTAATGCACGTCCATGCCCGCCTTGTTGATGATCTGCGTCGCGGTGTCGAACTGCGCGGGCTTGGAAAGATGCGTGATGTCGCCGGTGTGGATCATGAAGGCGGGGCGTTTTTTCAGCGCGCTCACGCGGTCGATGGCTTCTTCGAGCGTGCTGGTCGGCTCGGTGTTGGGATCCTTGTTGAAGCCGATATGGCTGTCGCTGATCTGCACGAAGCTGAACGAACTGGTTTTCTCGGCCGCCTGTGCCGACGAGATCAGCCGCGAGACCGGCACGCCGCCGCTCACGGTCCAGATCACGCCCGCGCCGGCCCAGGCCATGCAGGAGAGTGCGGTGCGGCGGCGCTTGCCGTGCTCGTCGAGTTCGTCGTGTTCGTGCTCCGGCGGCACGAGGGTGGGATCGGGTTTCATGACGGTTCCTTGGATGTTTGCGGCCGCGTTTCTTGTCGTTCGAATCGGCAAATTCACGCGCATGGCGGCTCGATGCATGGGCGCGAGGCCGGCGGCTTTTCCCCGATGAGCGAGGCCGCAGCGGCTTGTGTCCATCGAACCGGCAATGACAGCGCGTTATTCCCGCGATATTTTTTCGATTGATCGACGCAAACGGGAATAAACCGGGAGCGCGGGGAGTATCGGAGGGGAAGGCGCGCAAAGGCGTGACATGGCTGCGCCGAATCGATGTTCCCCGAACGTGGTTGTCGAAAGGAGACCCGCGCGATGTGGCAGAGCAGGTCGAAAGAAGACAAGTCCGGGCGCCGCGACAAAGCGGACGCCGAGGCGGCCCACGCGCGCTTCGAGGCGACGGTGATGCCGCATCTGGACGCCGCGTACAACCTCGCGCGCTGGCTGTCGGGCAGCGCGAACGACGCCGACGATGTCGTGCAGGAAGCCTATCTGCGCGCCTTCCGATTTTTCGGCGGATTCGAGGGCGGCGAGGAGGCGAACGCGCGGGCATGGCTGCTCGCGATCGTGCGCAATACGTGGTTCACGGAATGGCGGCGGCGCGTGCAACTCGCGGACGCGACGCCCTACGACGAGGAACTGGGCGGCGACGAAGCGCTGCCGGGCTGGTCGGAGGAAGGCGCGGCCGACCCGGAGACGCTCGCCGTGCGCCGCGATGAAATTCATCTGGTGCATCGCGCGCTGGAGGCGCTGCCGATCGCCTTTCGCGAGGTGCTGGTGTTACGTGAGCTGGAAGACATGAGTTACAAGGAAGTGGCGTCCGTGACCGGCGTGCCGATCGGCACGGTGATGTCACGGCTCGCGCGCGGCCGCAAGATGCTGGCGGGGGCGGTGCGCGCGGCGCAGGGCGGGCAGGACAGGCCAAGCGTGCGGCTCGTGCGCCGCGCGGGACCGGGTCATTCAGAGGAGTCGGGAAATGGAAAATAACGACACCGCCTCGCTCGATACGAGGCTCACCGATGGTTCGCTCTATCAGCGTGCGCCCGTGCATCTGCAGGCGCAGGTGCTGGCGCGCGTGCGGGCGCAAGCCGAACAGGAAGCGCGCGAGCATGCGCCGGCGCGCCGTGCAAAACGTGGCTGGAGCAACCCGTTCGCGGCGCCCTGGCCGTTCTTCGGCGGCGCATTCGCGGGCGCGACGCTTTCCGCGCTCGTGCTCGGCACGATGCTGTGGTTCCAGGCGGCGCCGCTCATGTCGACGATGTCGGGCGGCTCGCCGATTGCGCAAGAGATTGTGTCGAGCCATGTGCGCGCGCTGATGTCGGATCGTCCGATCGACGTGCTGTCCAGCGACAAGCACACGGTGAAGCCGTGGTTCAACGGCCGGATCGACTACGCGCCGCCGGTGATCGATCCGGCGGGGCCGGGCTTCGCGCTCGTCGGCGGGCGGCTGGATTACATCGATCATCGGCCGGTGGCGGTCGTGGTCTATCGCTATCTGAAGCATCCGATCGACGTGTATGTGTTTCCCGAGCGCAAGGGCGAAGCGAAGACGGAGCCGGTCGTCACGCAGTCCGACGATGGCTATGCGCTCGCGCGCTGGAATCACGATGGCATGACGTTCTGGGCCGTCACCGATGCATCGGGCGGGGTGCTGCGTCAGTTCACGCAAGCGATCGAAACGGGTACGCCGCGCTAGAAAAGCGGACATCGATTCAAGGGGTGCGCAAGGTTGCGCGCGGTCGTCCTCCGGGGGATAGCCGCGCGCTTTTTTTTGTTCGAGATTCCGTGCTGCTCCATGCGCTGCACGCTTGCGGTGCGTCAGACGTGCGCTAACGCTCGTGCTCTTCGGGTATGTCCGAATATGGTCATATCCTTACATTTTTCTAAACTCGCTCCCACCATGTAATCGATAACGCCCGGGGCACTTAAAAAGCATTGCCGGCTTTTGCTGCGTTGCATGGGCCTTCAAATAACGATTAACGATTCAGCGACGGAGACACACATGGGTATGCAGATGAAGCTCATCGCGGGCGCGCTCGCATTCGGCGTATTTTCGATGGCGCACGCGGCCGAGCCGATCAAGATCGGCGTCGATGGCCCGTTCACGGGCGGCTCGTCTTCCATGGGTGTCAGCATGCGCGACGGCGTGCGTCTCGCCACCGCGGAGATCAACAAGTCGGGCGGTGTGCTTGGCCGTCAGATCGTGCTCGTCGAGCGCGATGACGAAGCGAAGAACGAGCGCGGCGTGCAGATCGCGCAAGAGTTGATCAACAAGGAGAAGGTCGTCGCGGTCGTCGGTTATATCAACACGGGTGTCGCACTCGCGTCGCAGCGCTTTTTCCAGGAAGCGAAGATTCCCGTGTTCAACAACGTCGCGACGGGCAGCGTCGTGACGAAGCAATTCGACGATCAGCCGGATAACTACGTGTTCCGCAATTCGGCCGCCGACCGCATCCAGGCGCCGATGATCGTCGATGAGGCCATCACCAAACGCGGCTTCAAGAAGGTCGCGATTCTCGCCGATTCGACCAACTATGGTCAGCTCGGCCGCGAAGACCTGGAGAAGGCGCTGGCCGCGAAAGGCGTGAAGCCTGTTGCTGTCGAGAAGTTCAACATCAAGGACGTCGACATGACGGCCCAGTTGCTGAAGGCGAAGGAAGCGGGCGCGGAAGCCGTGCTGACGTACGGCATCGGGCCTGAGCTTGCGCAGATCGCGAACGGCATGGCCAAGCTTGGCTGGAAGGTGCCGCTGGTCGGATCGTGGACGTTGTCGATGGCGAATTACATCGACAATGCCGGCACGAACGGCGAAGGTGCGCGCATGCCGCAGACCTTCATTCAGGAAGCGAATACGCCGAAGCGCAAGGCGTTCATCGATGCCTATCTGAAGGAATTCAAGCCGAAGAACGAGCGTATCGATTCGCCGGTGTCGGCGGCGCAGGGTTATGACTCGATCTATCTGCTCGCGGCGGCAATCAAGCAGGCTGGCACGACGGATGGCCCGAAGGTCAAGCAGGCGCTCGAGAATCTGAACGGCAAGGTGGAAGGCGTAGTGATGGTGTATGACAAGCCTTTCACGAAGACCGATCACGAAGCGATCACACCGAATGTGCCGGTTATCGGGGAAGTGAAGAGCGGGAAGGTGGTTTTTGCGTACGACGCCGATAAGAAGGGCGGCGGGACATTGCGGATGAAGCAGACGACTGCTGCTAATTGATCGGTTTTTTTCGACTGATCCCGTTTTCTTGTTGGTTTATTAGCGTCGCCCCTATGCGGGGCGGCAGTCACTTTCTTTGCTGCTGCAAAGAAAGTCACCAAAGAAACAGCTATCCCCATCCAAAGTGCTTCACGCCGGCCGCGGCACAGGCGATTGGCTGAATGGAACCCGGAGTAGCGAGTGTTCTCGTAGGTCTTATCGGGCGTGGATCGCGCACGGTCCGCCGCCCGATAACTTTAAGCATGCCGGTTCAGCACGAAATAGTTCCGGCACAGCGCTACGCGCTGCCGTTGGGTATGCATGGGAAAGCAACGCGCAAACCGGAGCCCAACCCGATTGACCGGTCGGCCGCGAAGCGGGCCGGAGCTAGTAGGGGCTGAACCAGTAACTTAAGTGGTGCGATGTGACAGACCGTGCGCGATCCAAGCCCGGTGAGGCCTACGAGGGCACTCGCTACTCCGGGGGCCATTAGGTCAATCGCCTGTGCCGCGGCCGGCGTGAGGCACTTTGGATGGGGATAGCTGTTTCTTTGGTTACTTTCTTTGCAGCAGTGTATAGACCGGAGACATGGGTAACACCTGTTCCA
>NZ_FCOM02000324.1 GCF_001544695.2 Caballeronia arvi | reverse complement strand
GAGAAGAGATGCGGATCGTATGAGTACGCGACGTGATCGACATCGGCGAGTTCGATGCCCGCTTCCTTGAGGCAATAGTCGATGGCATCGAAAGGAAGCTGCCACGTCGAGAACGGCACGGGACGCTTCGCGTGCTTCACATGCGTGAAGCGCTCGTCTTCGGCAGCCGCGATGACGACGCCATCCTTGGCGAGCGCCGCGGCGCTGTCGTGATAGACCGCATTGATTCCCAATGTGTACATGACTAACTGACCTGTATTGTCGAGTTGATGAGCGATGCGTTTTCAGACAGTTCAAGCATGGCGGACACGACCTCGTCCACGCCGACCTGGACGAGGCACGCGTGATGGCCTTCGGGACACACGCTGCGATAACACCATCGGCACGGCACGTCGTGATAAAGCACGCGATGCGGCGTTTGCCACGGCATGTGCTGCGGATTCGTCAGCGCGTAGAGATCGACAACGGGTGTGCCGAGTGCCGATGCGAGATGCACCGGCCCGCTGTTGTTCGACAGCAGCACGCGCGCATGCCCGATGAGCGCCCCGAGTTCGCCGAGTTCGAGCGCCCCCGAGAGATCGATCGCATGGGCGCTATCTCCGCATGCTTCGCGGCATAGCGAGCTTTCGCCTGGCGAGCCTGTTACGAGCATCGGCCAT
>NZ_FCOM02000024.1 GCF_001544695.2 Caballeronia arvi | reverse complement strand
AAGTCCGGCAAGATGGCGGCCGAAGCTGCGTTCG
The DNA here is from genome assembly GCF_001544695.2 of Caballeronia arvi. GTDB lineage: Bacteria > Pseudomonadota > Gammaproteobacteria > Burkholderiales > Burkholderiaceae > Caballeronia > Caballeronia arvi. The sequence continues at coordinate 107,443 of NZ_FCOM02000024.1, read as the reverse complement.
ATGCCGTGCAGGCGGGCCGTCAGAACGACGAGCTCGCGGCCTACCCCGAAGCGTTCGATACCTCCTGGCTCAAGACCGAGCTGCATCGCGCGCGCAACTTCAAGCAGTGGATGAGCAAGGGCCTGTATCTCGGCACCTTCATGGTCGGCCTGGAACAGAAAGTGATGGGCGGCAACGTGCCGTGGACGCTGCATCATCAGCATTGGGATCACGAGATGCTGAGGCCGGCCTCGCAGTGCAAGCCGATCGTCTATCCGAAGCCCGATGGCAAGCTCACGTTCGATCGTCTCTCGTCGGTGTTCATCTCGAACACGAATCATGAGGAGAATCAGCCGGCGCACCTGACGCTGAAAGATCCGAGCGTGCCGGTCAACGTGAATCTGCGCACGTATGCGGGACCGGAAAGCCGCTATTGCCCCGCCGCGGTGTATGAGTTCGTCAAGTCCGACGACGGCAGCGAGCGCCTGCAAATCAACGCGCAGAACTGCGTGCACTGCAAGACCTGCGACATCAAGGACCCGACGCAGAACATCGTATGGGTCACGCCGGAAGGCGGTGGCGGGCCGAATTATCCGAATATGTAAGGTCTGAAAAGACAGAGGGCGTCGAGATTGGCGCCCTTTTTTATTTCGCCGGCATTTGCGCCGCGATCTTCGGCGTACCGACGATCACATCGCCGCATTGCGCCCGATGACGCAGCGCGTGGTCCATCAGCACCAGTGCGAGCAGCGCTTCCGCGATCGGCGTCGCACGAATGCCGACGCACGGATCGTGACGGCCGAAGGTTTCGACGGTAGCGGCAGCACCTTCCTGATCGATCGACTGGCGCGGCGTGCGGATGCTCGACGTCGGCTTGATCGCGATCGACACGCGAATGTCCTGCCCGCTCGAAATGCCGCCGAGAATGCCGCCCGCGTTGTTGGTCGCGAAACCCTCGGGTGTCATTTCGTCGCCGTGCTGCGAGCCGCGCTGCGCGACGCTCGCGAACCCCGCGCCGATCTCGACAGCTTTGACCGCGTTGAGTCCCATCATCGCGTGGGCGATGTCGGCATCCAGACGGTCGTAAAGCGGCTCGCCCAAACCGACCGGCACGCCCGTCGCCACGACTTCGATGCGCGCGCCGACCGAATCGCCGTCGCGGCGCAGGTTGTCCATGTATTCCTCGAGCTGCGGGACGACATCCGCGTTCGGCGAGAAGAAAGGATTCTCCTGCACGTGCTGCCAGTCGACGAACGGAATGTCGATATCGCCCAGCGCGCTCATGCAGCCGCGCGTCTCGAGCCCGAACTTCTCGCGCAGCCACTTCTTCGCGACCGCACCCGCGGCCACCGTCGGCGCAGTCAGCCGCGCCGACGAACGGCCGCCGCCGCGATAATCGCGCACGCCGTACTTCTGCCAGTAGGTGTAGTCCGCGTGACCGGGACGGAACGTCTGCGCGATGTTGCCGTAGTCCTTGCTGCGCTGATCGGTGTTGCGGATCAGGAGCGCGATGGGCGTGCCCGTCGTCACGCCTTCGAAGACGCCGGAAAGAATCTCGACCTGATCGGCTTCCCGACGCTGCGTGACGTGCCGCGACGTACCGGGGCGGCGGCGATCGAGTTCGATCTGGATATCGGCTTGCGAGAGCGCCATGCCCGGCGGGCAGCCGTCGATCACGCAGCCGATCGCCGGTCCATGCGATTCGCCGAAATTCGTGACGGTGAAGAGCGTGCCAAGGGTATTGCCGGACATGAGCGTCGACCTGAAAAAAAGTGTCGGGGGAAACCGCTATTATGCCAGCGCCATCTACCGCCGCGCGCCGCGCAAGGCCGACACGACCTCCTGCAGATGCGCGGGCGTCGCGTCTTCCGGCGCGATCGGCTCGCCGACCGCGAGCGTGAGACGCGTCATCGCCCCGCGATGAATCGGGCGCGGCCACTGCGCGTCTTCGTGGCGCGAAAACACGCTGCCCCAGAGTCCACGCAACGCCATCGGCACGACGGGCGCCGGATGACGCTTCAGAATCTCCGAGATGCCGCGCCTGAACGGGTTCATCTCGCCGTCGCGCGTCAGCTTGCCTTCGGGAAAAATGCAGACGAGATCGCCGTCATCCAGCGCCTTCGCGCATTCCTCATAAGCGCGTTCGAGCATGTGCGCGTCTTCGTGCGCGGGCGCGATCGGAATCGCCTTCACGCGACGGAACAGCCGGCCGATCAGCGGCGTGCGAAAGATCCGGTGATCCATCACGAAGCGGATCGGCCGCGGACTTTCGGCCATGATGACGACTGCATCGACGAAGCTCACGTGATTGCACACGAGCACCGCCGGACCGTGCGCCGGAATGCGCCCGGCATCGACGAGACGGATGCGATAAAACGTATGCACCAGCATCCACGCGATGAAGCGCAGCAAGAACTCCGGCACGAGCGAATAGATATACACGGCGACCACGACATTGAGCAGCGCCGTCGTCAGGAAGAGCCCGGGAATGCCGACGCCGATCGACGTGAGCGCGAGCGCCATCAGCGCCGAGACGATCATGAAGAACGAGTTGAGGATGTTGTTCGCCGCGATGATGCGCGCGCGATGCGTAGGCTGACTGCGCGCCTGGATCAGCGCATAGAGCGGCACGCTGTAGAAGCCACCGAACATCGCGAGCAGGAACAGGTCCGCGAGAATGCGCCAGTGCGTCCACACTTGCAGGAATTCCGGCACGCCGAGCAGGTGTCCCGCCGGCGCGATGCCGTGACTCGCGAAAAACAGATCGATCGCAAACACGCTGATGCCGATGGAACCGAGCGGCACGAGCCCGATCTCGACGCGCCGCTTCGAGAGTCGCTCGCACAACAACGAACCAGTGCCGATGCCGATGGAAAACGTCGCGAGCAGGATCGTCACGACATCGGGATTCGCGGACAGCACGTCCTTCGCGAAATTGAAGAACGACGTCAGAAAGGTCGCGCCGACGAACCACAGCCACGAAATGCCGAGCAGGCTCAGAAACACCGTGCGGTCCTGCTTCGCCAGCTTCAGATTGCGCCACGTCTCCGAAACCGGATTCCAGTTGATGCGCAGGTCCGGCTGCGGCGCCTCTGACTTCGGCACGAATGCCGATGCAACGCGCCCGATCACTGCGAACGCGAGGCACGCGGCCGCGAGCAGCATCGCGCCGTGGTCGGACGCGCCCGCCGCCGCCCCGCCGATGATCGTCCCGATCAGAATTGCGACGAACGTGCCCATCTCGACGAGCCCGTTACCGCCGACGAGCTCATGCGAATCGAGATGCTGCGGCAGATACGCATATTTCACCGGCCCGAACACGGTCGAATGCACGCCCATCAGGAACGTGCACGCGTAGAGCAGCGGCGCGCTGTGCAGCACGAAGCCCGCGCCGCCGATCAGCATCACGACGATCTCGAAGCTCTTCACGAGGCGCGCGAGCACGGCCTTGTCGTATTTGTCGGCGATCTGGCCGGACGTCGCCGAAAAGAGCACAAACGGCACGATGAAGATCGCGGAGATGAGAAACGCGGCGGTCTTCGGATCGACGCCGGAAAAGCGCGCGGCCTGGAACGTCACCAGCGACGTGAATCCGACCTTGAAGACGTTGTCGTTCATCGCGCCGAGAAACTGCGTCCAGAAGAACGGCGCGAAACGACGTTGGCGCATCAGGCGGAACTGGCTTTCGCCTTCGGTCGAAGAACGTCGGGAAGTGCGCGACGCGGCGCGCAGCGATTTGTCACTCATGTCTTGCGGGATAGTGAAGTCCGGCGTTGATCGCGTAAGCGCGGCGACCGAATCCGGATAGTACGAAAACCGGGCCGCGGGATGACATCGCACCCTTAGGCCAGACGAAAAAAAACGCGCCGTCGGCGCGCTTCGGATGATGAACTCTGCGCATAGTATCGGCAATGCCGCGAAGCGCGGAACTTCGCAGCACCGTCAACGATGCTCAACGCGCTTCTTCCTGCTGCTCGGGCCAGTCGCGGATATACGCCTTCAGCATGCGATTCTCGAAGCCCTGCTCTTCCACGACCGCCTTGGCGACGTCGTAGAACGAGATGACGCCCATCAACTGGCGCTTTTCCATGACCGGCAGATAGCGCACGTGATGCTCCAGCATCATGCGGCGCACTTCGTTGACATCGGTTTCCGGTGTGCACGTGAGCGGATGGTCGTCCATGATCTTGCGAATCGTGGTCGTGCCGACGGCGCCGCCGTTATTGTGCAGGATGAGGATGATTTCGCGGAAGGTCAGCATGCCGACCAGATCGCCATATTCCATCACGACGAGCGAGCCGATGTCATGCGCCGCCATCGTGTCGACTGCGTCGGAGAGCGGGGTGTCGGGTGTCACGGTGAACAGCGTGTTGCCCTTTACTTTCAGAATGTCGCTGACTCGCATGACTGTCTCCTCGCGAAATGCCGGTGCGGATGCCCAAACGTTGATGAAACGATCAGTCGATGCTATCGGAAAGGCCCGCAAAAGGAAAGCCGGGCGCGCCGCCGGAACGCCCGCACTGGCCGAACGGACAAGGCTTTGCCCGATTCGCGGCCGCGCGTTCGCCCTAGGTTTGAGCGCGCGCTTCCGATGTTACGATGATTGACCCTCATTTCGCCGCATGCCGGCGCCATTACGCGCGCCGGCCGCTCATGATGCCAGCCAATCGTTTCGACACGCTCGCGCTGCACGCGGGCGCCGCGCCCGATCCCGTTACCGGCGCCCGCGCGACGCCGATTTATCAGACCACCTCGTTCACCTTCCGCGACTCCGATCACGCCGCCGCGCTCTTCAACATGGAGCGCTCGGGGCATGTCTATTCGCGCATCTCGAACCCGACCGTCGCGGTGTTCGAAGAACGCGTGGCCGCGCTCGAAGGCGGCGTCGGCGCGATCGGCACGGCGAGCGGACAGGCCGCGCTGCATCTGGCGATCGCCACGCTGATGGGCGCGGGCTCGCATGTGGTCGCGTCGAGCGCGCTCTACGGCGGCTCGCACAATCTGCTGCATTACACGCTGCGGCGCTTCGGCATTGAGACGACTTTCGTGCCGCCGCACGATCTCGACGCGTGGCGCGCGGCCGCGCGGCCCGACACGCGGCTTTTCTTCGGCGAAACGCTCGGCAATCCCGGGCTCGATGTGCTCGATATCGCGGGCGTCGCGGAGATCGCACATGAGCACGGCGTGCCGCTGCTGGTCGATTCCACGTTCACGACGCCGTATCTGCTGCGATCGTTCGAACATGGCGCGGATCTCGTCTATCACTCCGCGACGAAGTTTCTCGGCGGACACGGAACGACGATCGGCGGCGTGCTCGTCGATGGCGGCACGTTCGACTTCGCGGCAAGTGGACGCTTTCCCGAGTTCACCGAGCCTTACGCGGGTTTTCACGGCATGGTGTTCGCGGAAGAAAGCACCGTCGCGCCGTTCCTGTTGCGCGCCCGGCGCGAAGGCCTGCGCGATTTCGGCGCATGTCTGCATCCGCAGGCGGCGTGGCAACTGCTTCAAGGCATCGAGACTTTGCCGCTGCGCATGGATCGGCATGTCGCGAATACGCGCAAGGTGATCGACTTCCTGCTGAAATCGCCGGCGGTCGAGGGCGTGGCCTACCCCGAATTGCCGACCCATCGCGATCACGCGCTCGCCGCGCGCCTCCTGCCGCGCGGCGCGGGCGCGGTGTTCAGCTTCGATATCAAGGGTGGCGTGCCCGCGGCGCGAAAGTTCATCGAAACGCTCACGCTCTTCTCGCATCTCGCGAACGTCGGCGACGCCCGTTCGCTCGTGATCCATCCCGCCTCGACAACGCACTTTCGCATGGACGCCGCCGCGCTCGCGGCTGCGGGCATCGGGCCGGGTTGCGTGCGCCTGTCGATCGGCCTCGAAGATCCGGACGATCTCATCGACGATCTCAAGCGCGGACTGAAGGCTGCGCAAAAAGCCGCCGAAAGCGCTCAGGATGCGAGCGCGCCCGCGCCGCTCGGGAGCCGCGCATGATCCTCGATACCAACGGCCGCGGCGCCTACGCCTATACCGGCGGCAAATCTTTCGACGCCGCACGCCCCGCCGTCGTCTTCATACACGGCGCGGAGCACGATCACAGCGTGTGGGCGTTGCAGACGCGCTATTTCGCGCATCACGGCTTCGGCGTTCTCGCGCTCGATCTGCCGGGCCACGGGCGCAGCGCCGGGCCCGCGCTCGCCACCATCGGCGCGCTCGCGGACTGGGTCATCGGCGTGCTGGACGCCGCGGGCGTGCAACGGGCGCTTTTCGCCGGTCACAGCATGGGCTCGCTGATCGCGCTCGACACCGCCGCGCGCCATCCCGCTCGCGCGATGGGCCTCGCGCTCCTCGCGACCGCCGCGCCGATGCTCGTCTCCGACACGCTGCTCGATGCCGCCCGCGAGCACGAGCCCGAAGCGATCGACATGGTCAATCAGTGGTCGCATTCGACGATCGCCGCGAAGCCGTCGAGCCCCGCGCCGGGTTTCTGGCTGCACGGCGTGAATCAGCGGCTGATGGAGCGCGTGAGCCTGCGCGGCGAGGCGCTGCTGTTTCATACCGATTTCAGCGCCTGCAACGCCTACGCCGATGCGCTCGAACGCGCGGCCGCGGTGTGCTGTCCCGTGTGCGTCGTGAGCGGCAAGCGCGACATGATGACGCCGCCGCGCGCCGCGCGTCCGCTCGTGGACGCGTTCAGGCAGGCGGGCGCTTCCGTGCAAACGGTGGAACTGGACGCCGGCCACGCACTCATGTCCGAACAGCCCGACGCGACGCTCGACGCGCTGTTCGCGTTCGCGCTCAGTTGCGCCAGAGCGCAGGCGAAAACCGGTTGACGCCGCCTGTGCGGCGGGCCGCGCAACGTCGCGGCGCGCGCTTGCACGGCGCGCATGACGGTCGCAGAATGAATCTTGCTGGCGCAATCGTCGGACAGGCGCGGGAGCGCCGCATGACACCAGCAGGCATCATCAGGAGGCCGTCATGGCGCACACCGCACACGGTGAACATTTCGCGAATTTCGCCGAGTTCTATCCCTATTACCTCGAGGAACACCGCAATCTGACGTCACGCAGGCTGCATTTCGTCGGCTCGCTCGGCGTGATCGGCTGCCTCGCGATGGCGATCGCCACCGGCGACTGGCTCTGGCTGCCCGCGGCCGTTGTCTGCGGCTACGGCTTCGCGTGGATCGGCCATTTCTTCTTCGAAAAGAATCGCCCGGCGACGTTTCGTCATCCCATCTACAGCCTGATGGGCGACTGGGTGATGTTCAAGGACATCTGCATCGGCAAGATTTCGCTCTGATCCTGCGCCCGCGTCGAGTTACGCGGGCTGCTCCGGCATCGACGGGCGCGGCACTTCGCGCATGCGCGCGCTCGTAAGCGCCGATGCCCGCGCGGCAATCAGCGAGCCTAGCGTGATTTCCAGCTTCTCGTTCTCCAGCGCGTTCATGAGCGCGCTGCAATCCACCTGCGCCGCATCGAGCTTCAACTGATACTCCAGCTCTGCGCCGTCGATCACGAACTGCTCGAAGAGCATCGTCACCGTGATCTGATTCGGATTGGCGATCAGCACGTAGCGCGGCTGGCGCGAATCCTCCAGCCGTCCGATCCAGCCGAGCGCATCGAGCCGCGCGATCAGGCGCGTGGACGTATCCAGATCGCATCGCGACAGCGTGGCAAGCTGCAGCGCCGTGTAGCCGGGCTTGCCCTCTTCCCGCGACTCGACCAGGCGAGCGAGAATTTCGAGCGCGTCGAGCAGATCGCTGCCGGGAAAATCGCGCCGATGATACTGCCCCGTGCGGATCGCGGGCAGCGCGGACGTGACCATCGCGCCGACGAGCGCGATCATCCAGCACAGATAGACCCACAACAAAAACACCGGCAGCGCGGCGAACGCGCCGTACACCGCGGTATAGGTGGGAATGCGTCGCACATATGAACCGAAGCCGCGCTTGCCGAGCTCGAACGCAATCCCCGCGATGATCCCGCCGACGATCGCGTCACGCCACTCGACCTTGCAGTTCGGCATGTAGACGTAAATCATCGTGAACGCGAGCGCGGTGAGCGGCAGCGATACGCCGGTCAGCGCCCATTCGACGATCGGCGGCATCAGATTGTGCGAACCGGCGAACGCGACCGAATGGGCGAACACATACGAGGAGATCGACAGGCTGCAGCCGAAGAGAATCGGCCCGAGCGTGATGATCGACCAGTAGACGAGCACACGCTGCGCGATCGGCCGCGCCTTCTTCACGCGCCAGATGACGTTGAACGCGGACTCGACCGTCATCATCGTCATGACGGACGTCACGAAGAGAATGATCATGCCGACGGTCGTGAGCCCCTTCGCCTTCGATGCGAACTGGTTCAGATACTTGAAGATCTGGTCGTTGATCTGCGGCGGCATCAGGTGCACGGCGAGGAAATCCTGCAGCGACGCCTGGAACGAGCCGAAGATCGGAAACGCGGTAAAGAGCGCGAACGCGACGGTCGCGAGCGGCACGAGCGACAACACGCTCGTGAACGTGAGGCTGCCCGCCACTTGCGCGACGCGGTCCTCGCCGATGCGCCGCGCGACGAAACGCGCGAGACGCCTGACCGCTGCGAGATCGATGGAAAGATGCTGCAAACCCTTCTCCCGTCGTGGCGGCGCTTGCACTGAGTTCGCACTGAAGCCGCGCCGCGCCACGAAAATCACCTGATACCTATAATAGCCGTTCACTAAAAAAGCCTTATGAACGACATCCTCGTGCTTTACTACAGCCGCCACGGCGCGACCCGCGAGCTTGCGCTCGCGATCGCCCAGGGCGTCGACAGCGTTCCCGGCATGCAGGCGCGCGTGCGCACGGTGCCGCCCGTCTCGGCCGTCTGCGAAGCCACGCAGCCCGACATTCCCGCCGACGGCCCGCCCTATGCGGAACTGCGCGATCTCGAAGAATGCGCGGGTCTCGCGCTCGGCTCGCCGACGCGTTTCGGCAACATGGCCGCACCGCTCAAGTATTTCCTCGACGGCACCACGCCGCAGTGGCTGTCCGGCGCGCTCGCCGGCAAGCCCGCGAGCGTCTTCACTTCGACCGGCAGCCTGCACGGGGGCCAGGAAAGCACGCTGCTTTCGATGATGCTGCCGCTTCTGCATCACGGCATGATGATCGTCGGCATCCCGTACACCGAATCGCGGCTCACGACGACACAAAGCGGCGGCACGCCCTACGGCGCGTCGCATCACGCACGCGCGGGCGGCGACGAGAACCAGCGCCACGGCATCTCCGCCGACGAGAAAGCGCTCGCCGTCGCACTCGGCGCGCGGCTCGCACGCACCGCGCTCGATCTCGTGCGCGGCGCCCGCTCCGCATGAGTTCGCCCGCCTCCGAATCGCGGCCGAACTCCGCCTTCGCAGTGGGCGCGCTCGCGAGCCTCGGCGCGCTGATCGCGCTTACGATCCTCTGGGAACTGTGGCTCGCTCCGCTGCGCCCCGGCGCGTGGGCGCTCGCGCTGAAGGCGCTGCCGCTCGCGTGCGCGCTGCCGGGCGTTGCGCGCAGAAACCTGTACACGCTCCAGTGGGCATCGATGCTCGTCCTGCTCTATCTCGCCGAAGGCGTCGTGCGCGGCATGACCGATGCGGGCCTGTCCGCGTCGCTCGCCTGGCTCGAAGCGCTGCTTTCGCTCGCGTTCTTCGTCTGCGCGCTCGCCCATGTCGCGCCGTTCAAACGGGCTGCCCGCATGCACGCGCGTGCGAAAAAAAGTTAGTCCGTTCGCTTTTTTCGCGACGATACCGCCGAGACGTGAAGCTTTTTAGCATGAATCGGCGGCCAACGCGCGTGCCTATGCCATTCGGACGAGAGTCGCGCGCCGCCGCCCTGCGCGATACTGTGAACTACGCCCTACCCGAATTCTTGCTCATCTCCTCATGACCGCTTCTCAAGCTTTCATCGCCGCCTGCACCGAGGTCCTCGGCGCGCCGCACGTTCTCATCAGCGCGATCGACACCGAGCCGTATCTCGTCGACTGGCGCAAGCGCTATCGCGGCAATGCGTGCGCCGTGCTGCTGCCATCCGATGCCGAACAGGTGGCCGCGCTCGTGCGTCTTGCGCGCGAATATCGCATCGCGGTCGTGCCGCAGGGTGGCAACACCGGACTCGCGGGCGGCGCGACGCCCGATGAGAGCGGCGCGCAGGCCGTCATCAGCCTGAAGCGGCTCAATCGCATTCGCGGCATCGATCCGCACAACAACACGATCACCGTCGAAGCGGGCGTCGTGCTCGCCGAGATTCAGGCGCGCGCCGAAAGCGCGCAACGTCTCTTTCCGCTCAGCCTTGCGGCGGAAGGAAGCTGCACGATCGGCGGCAACCTGTCGACGAACGCGGGCGGCACCGGCGTGCTCCGCTACGGCAACACGCGCGAGCTTTGTCTCGGGCTCGAAGTCGTCACGCCGCAAGGCGAGATCTGGGACGGCCTGCGCGGTCTGCGCAAGGACAACACCGGCTACGATCTGCGCGACCTTTTCATCGGCGCGGAAGGCACGCTCGGCATCATCACCGCGGCCGTGATGAAGCTGCATCCCGCGCCCGTCGCGAAAGTCACGGCGCTCGCCGGGCTCGCGTCGCCGCACGCCGCGCTCGATTTCCTTTCGCTGGCGCAGCATCACGCCGGCGCGCTTTTGACCGGCTTCGAGCTGATGTCCGATTTTTCGATGCGCCTCGTCGGCCGGCACTTTCCGCAACTGCGCTATCCGTTCGGCGAGCCGCACGCGCAGACGGTGCTGCTCGAACTCTCGGACAGTGAAAGCGAAGCGCACGCGCGCGCCCTGTTCGAACGGCTGATGGAAGAAGCGCTCGAACAAGGCATCGTCGAGAACGCGGTCGTCGCGGAAAGTCTCGCGCAGTCGCAGGCGTTCTGGGACTTGCGCGAACACATTCCGCTCGCGCAGGCCGAGGAAGGGCTGAACATCAAGCATGACATCGCCGTGCCCATTTCGAGCATCGGCCGCTTCATCGACGAAACCGATGCGATCATCGCGAAGGCCGTGCCCGGCGTGCGCATGGTGACTTTCGGCCATCTCGGCGACGGTAATCTGCACTACAACGTGCAGGCGCCCGAAGGCGTCGACCAGAAGCAGTTCCTCGACGCGTATCAGACGCCGGTCAATGCGCTCGTGTACGACCAGGTGCACAGGCATCGCGGCAGCATCAGCGCGGAGCACGGTCTTGGCCAGTTAAAGGTCGATGAAGCGATGCACTACAAGTCGCCGGTCGAAGTGCGGCTCATGCAGGCGATCAAGGCCGCGCTCGATCCGGACAATCTGATGAACCCCGGCAAGGTCGTGCGCCTGAGCGCCGCACCCGGCAAGGAGAAGATCGCATGAAGATTCGCGTGCTGTCGGACCTGCATCTCGAATGCGACGAGCCGCTGGCGATTCCCTATGCCGAGGCCGATCTCGTCGTGCTGGCGGGCGACATTCACAACCACGCCGAAGGCTTGCGCTGGGCGGCGGAAAATTTCGATTACGATGTGCCCGTCATCTACGTGCCCGGCAATCACGAGTATTACGACGCCGAGTTCGGCGCGATGGAAGCGGCGATGCAGGACGCCGCGCGCAGTGTCGACAACGTGCACTATCTGAACAACGCGTCGCTGGTCGACCGGCGCGGCGCGTGGCGCGTGCTCGGCACGACGCTCTGGACCGACTTCGCCCTCTTCGGCTCGGACACGAACGATATCGAAGCAGCGAAGGAAGCGTGCACGAAAGTCATGCTCGACTACAAAGGCTTGATTCAACTCGCATGGCCCGAGCCCGACGGCGAGCACCGCGAGTTCGCTCCCGACGATTCCCTCGCGCTGCACGAACAGGCGCGCGCATGGCTCGAAGACGAACTCGCGAAGCCCTTCGCAGGGCAAACCATCGTCGTCACGCATCATGCGCCGATGCGCGAAAGCCTGGCGCCGCGCTATGCGGAAGATCTCGTGTCGGCAGGCTTCGTCAATCATCTGCCGACGCTCGCGCGCGCGCCCGCGTCGCTGTGGATTCACGGGCATACCCATACGTCGTTCGATTACGTCGTCGGGGGCACGCGCGTCGTGTGCAATCCGCGCGGATACTTCAGCCGTCGCGCGCAGCAATGGGAGAATCCCGACTTCGCTTGGGACAAGGTCGTCGAGATATAAGCGTCGAAGAAGGAAGCACGAACCGTGTTGGACTTTGCGGAGGAACGCCATGTGCGGCCGAATCAGCCAATACCGACTGCCGATGCATTACGCGCAACGCCTGCATCTGAAGAATCCGTTCGTGCTCGTGGATGCCGCCGACAGGCGTCCCGGCTATAACCTTTCACCCGGCACGCATCCGCTCGCCGTCTATCCCGACGAAACGATCCGCGCGGTGCATTGGGGTTATTGCCCGCCGTGGGCCATTCAGAAGAAACTGCCGCAGACGATCAACGCGCGCGTCGAAACCGCGTCGACGAGCGCGTATTTCAAGCATCTGTGGAAGAAGGCGCGCATTCTCGTGCCGGCCGATGGCTGGTTCGAATGGCGCATCGAGCCGCGCGCGGGCGATCCCGCGGCGAAGCCGTTCAAGCAGCCCTACTTCATTCAGCGCGCGGACGGCGAGCCGATGTATCTCGCCGCGCTTACCAGCATTCTCCGCGATGAAGACGCGGCAGCGCCCGGCGCGGGCTTCGTCATCGTGACGGCCGCCGCCGACGAGGGGCTGGTCGATGTGCACGACCGCCGCCCCCTGGTGTTTGCGCCGGCCGTCGCCAGGCGCTGGCTCGATCCAGACGCATCGTCCGAAGACCTCGCCGCGCTCGTCAAATCCGATGGCGTGCCGGCGTCGCACTTCGTCTGGCATCGCGTTTCATCCGACGTGAATCGCGCGACCAACGACGAGCCGCGTCTCATCGAACCGCTCGAAACCCTGCTCTGATCAGCGATCGTACGGATCGCGATTGCGGCGCATCCGCGCGTCGCGGTCATCGTCGATGCGAATGGGCACGAGGCGGCGCTTCGCGTTGCGTTCCGACTGGGTACGCATGGCGTTGAAGAGATCGCGCGACGCCGGAACGGCGATCAGCACCAGAAGCGCGGCGAGTGCGAGGAGAAGTGGCGTACCCATTTGACTTGTCCCGGTGAAAGTTGCAATTGAACAGTGCCGAAAGTATCAAGCTGCGGACAAACCGTGAGTAAGCAAGTGTTGCGCCGTGCTTTTTTTCGTAACGAACGAATTCGCGGGCTTTTCAAGTGACGACGAATTCCTTCAGCGATTCGGCGTCCGCGGCAAGCGTGTCGGGCAGCGCGTCGCGCAGGAACTCGACCCACGTGCGGATCTTCGCATCGAGATACTGGCGCGACGGGTACAGCGCGTAGACGTTCAGCTCCTGCATCGTGTATTGCGGCAGCACGCGCACGAGCGTCCCCGCGCGCAAGCCGGGCAGCGCGGACGAAGTGGGCAGCACGCCGATGCCCATGCTCTCGCGAATCGCCGCGACCATTGCCTCCGCGACGTTCACCGTGAACGTCGACGGGCCGAGGCTCACCGTCTCCTGACCGTTGGGACCGTCGAAGACCCAGCGGTCCGGCGGAAACACCGGTGTCATCAAGTGCAGACAGGTGTGGCGCACGAGATCGGACAGCACGTGCGGCGCGCCGTGTTTCTCGATATAGGCCGGCGACGCGCACGCGATGCTGAACGCCGTCCCGAGCCGCGCCGACACCAGCCCGGAATCGGGCAGATCGGATGCGAGCACGACGGACACGTCGTAGCCCTCGTCGAGCAGGTCCGGCACGCGCTGCGCGAGCGTCAGCTCGACCTGCACCGCCTGATGACGCTGCTGATAGCGCGAGATCATCGGCACGATGTAGTGCTGGCCGAAGCTCGTCATCGAATGGACCTTGAGCTTGCCGGACGGACGCGCGTGGGCGTCGCCCGCCTCGGCTTCCGCCTGATCGACATACGCGAGGATCTGTTCGCAGCGTTGCAGATAACGCTCGCCCGCTTCGGTGAGCGCGATGCGCCGCGTCGTGCGATTGAGCAGGCGCGCGCGCAGATGCGCTTCGAGATCCGACACGGCCCGCGAGGCATAAGCCGTCGTCGTATTGAGATGCTGTGCGGCCGCCGTGAAGCTGCCCGCCTCCACGACCCGCACGAATACGCGCATGTTTTGGAGCGTGTCCATGCTGCTTTCCCGACTTCAAGAACTGTTCGTGCTTTCAATTGTTGCACGATCGGCAACAACGATTATCACAGCATCCGTAAAAATGCTTTGCATTCTTACCGGTTATTCGACAATCCCCGCAAAAATATAATCGTCTCCTTAAGTCTAGTTCAAATTCGGGAGTGAATCGTGCGAGGGCGAATGCTCAGTAAGACTGCATCAGCCGCAGTTCTTACAACAATCTTGATCATGGCCGGGTGCGCGAGCACGGGGAAGATCGCGCCGCAGGATTCGCTCAACGATGCCTCCACGCTCGATGCCGGCAGCGCGATCCGCGCCGCCAACGCCGACGCCCAATGGCCCGACGAGCAATGGTGGCGCGGCTATCGCGACCCGCAGCTCGATCAGTGGATCGCCCGTGCGACCAACGGCAACCCGACGCTCGCGATGGCCGCAGCGCGCGTGCGCGAAGCGCAGCAGCAAGCGGGCGTTGCGCGTTCGGACCTGTTGCCGCACGTCGACGGCGCGATGAGCGTGTCGCGCAAAAACTGGCCCAATAACGATTTCTACGGCCCCGGCCCCTTCGCCGATACGACGACGTGGGACAACACCGCCGGCCTCACGCTTTCCTACAACCTCGATCTCTGGCATCGCGATGACAACAACGCCGAGCGCGCGCTCGATGTCGCCCACGTGCGCGCCGCCGATGCACGCGCCGCGCAACTGGAGCTCGAGACGAACGTCGTGCGCGCGTATATCGGCTTTTCGCAGTCGTTCGCGCTGCTCGATATCGCCGAGGATACGCTCGCGCAGCAGGAGCGTATCGCGGATCTCGCGCGGCGGCGCCTGAAAGGCGGCATCGGCACGCAACTGGAACTGAGCCAGGCCGAAACGCCTTTGCCGGAATACGAACGTCAGGTCGACATCTATAAGGAAGAGATTCAGCTCGCGCGTCATCAGCTAGCCGCGCTCGCGGGCGAAGGCCCCGGTGCGGGCGAGGCGCTCACGCGTCCGGCGCTGTCGCTCGCGACACCGCTGCCGCTGCCCTCCGCGCTGCCGGCCGAGCTGGTTGGCCATCGGCCGGATATCGTCGCCGCGCGCTGGATGGTCGCGGCGCAGGCGCGTGGCATCGATGTCGCGAAGGCGGGCTTCTATCCGAACATCAATCTCGCGGCATCGCTGACGCAGGCTTTCGCGGGCGGCGCGTTGCTCAGCTTCCTGACGCGCGACGCATCGGGCTACAGCTTCGGCCCCGCGATCTCGCTGCCGATCTTCGAAGGCGGCCGCCTGCGCGCGCAACTCGGCGCGGCATCGGCGCAATACGATCAGGCCGTCGATCACTACAACGCGACGCTCGTCGCCGCGCTCAAAGACATCGCCGATCAGGTCGTGCGCGTGCATTCGCTTGACACGCAGCTCGAAGCGTCCGGCCGCTCGGTCGCCGCCGCGAGCAAGAACTACGATCTCGCGAACGAAGGCTACGAGCGTGGCCTTACCGATTATCTGAACGTGCTGATCGCCCAGACGCAATTGCTGAAGGCGCAGGACGGCCAGGCGCGCGTGCGGGCGCAGCGGCTCGCCTCGTACGCGACGCTCACGTCGGCGCTCGGCGGCGGTCTCGACGATCCGTCGAACGGGCCGGAACAGACCGCGCTCGCGCCGTCGAAGCACATCGGGCCGTTCGCGAAAGCGAAGCGAGACTGAGCATGTCCACGTCCGCTTCTTTCATCGAACGTCAGTCGCTCAGGCACGCCCTCATCGACTGGGCGCGCACCGACGGCCTCGCGTGGGTCTACATCTTCAAGGCGGTGCTCGCGGCGCTGCTGTCGCTGTGGATCGCGATGCGCCTCGACATGGCACAGCCACGCACCGCGATGACCACCGTCTTCGTCGTGATGCAGCCGCAAAGCGGCATGGTGCTCGCGAAGAGCTTCTATCGCTTCTGCGGAACGATGGTCGGCCTCGTCGTGATGATGGTCTTCATCAGCCTGTTCTCGCAGCAGCCGGTGCTGTTTCTCTCGGCGACGGCGCTCTGGGTCGGCATCTGCACCGCGGGCGCGGCGCGCAACCGCAATTTCCGCTCGTACGGCTTCGTGCTCGCGGGCTACACCGCGGCGCTGATTGGCATTCCGGCGGCGCAGCATCCGGATGGCGCGTATCTGTCGGCGCTCACGCGAGTCAGCGAAGTGACGCTCGGCATCGTCTGCGCGGGTGCGGTGAGCGCGCTCGTCTTCCCGCAGCATGCGGGCGAGCAGGTGCGCACCACCGTGCGCCGCCGCTTCACGCAGTTCGTCGATTACGTGTGCCGCGCGCTGTCGGGCAACATGGCGCGCGCGCAGATCGAACGGACCAATCTCGCGTTCGTGTCGGATATCGTCGGCTTCGAGGCCGCGCGCAGCGTCGCGGTATTCGAGAATCCCGAGTCGCGCATGCGCGGCGGGCGGCTCGCGCGTCTGAACAGCGAGTTCATGAGCGCGTCGACGCGCTTTCACGCGCTGCATCAGTTGATGAACCGGCTGCGCGAAAGCGCATCGGCGACGACCATCGCCGCGCTCGAGCCGTTCTTTCGCGAAGTGCCGCTGCTTTTTGCCGTATCGGGCGAGCCGGTGAGAAATGCCGCCGACGCCGCGCACGCCGCCGCGCAGTTGCGCGACTACAAGGCCGCCTTGCCGAAGCGCATGCGTGCGGCGCGCGCCACGCTCGAAGCGAATCCGGACTTCGTGCAACTCGAATTCGACACCGCGGGGGAACTGCTCTACCGCTTCGTCGACGACATGCTCGCCTACGCCGAAACCTACGCGTCGCTCACCTCGCCATCGCACGAGCGCGAGCGCTGGATCGCGCGCTACGTGCCGAAGACGAACTTGTTCGCAGCCGCCATCTCGGGCCTGCGCGGCGCGGTGGTGATGTTCATTCTCTCCGCGTTCTGGATCGAAAGCGCGTGGCCGAGCGGCGGCACGATGGTGCTCAACGCGGCCGCCGTGTGCGCGCTGGCGTCGTCGTCGCCGCGGCCGGCGCTGATGTCGGCGCAAATGGCGATCGGCACGATGCTCGCGACCGTGGCGGGCATGATCGTCGTGTTCGGCGTGTTTCCGCACATCGACGGCTTCGCGATGATGTGCGCCGCGCTCGCGCCCGCGCTCCTGTTCGGCGCGTATCTGAGCACGCGGCGCACGCTCGCGGGCGTGGGCGTTGGCTTCTGCATCTTCTTCTGCTTTCTCGCGGGGCCGGACAATCTCGTTCACTACGATCCGACCGGCTTCATGAACGATGCGCTCGCACTCGTCTTGTCGATGATCGTCGCGGCAATCGCTTTCGCCGTGCTCTTGCCGACCGACGCGCCGTGGCTGCGTCACTTGTTGCTCGGCGATCTGCGGCGTGAAGTCGTCAGCGCGCGCCGCGGACGTCTTGCGCGCCTCACGACGCACTTCGAAAGCCGCACGCGCGACCTGCTTGCGCAGATCAACGCGCTGCCCGCGAGCAGCCCGGAACAGCAACGCGACGCGCTGCAATGGCTATTCGCGGTGCTCGAGTTCGGCAACGCGGTGATCGATTTGCGGCGCGAGATTTCGGCCTTGCCGGGCGAGCCGCACTACGTCGCGTCGATGCCGTGGCGACGCTCCGTCGATACGACGCTTGATGCCGTCGCGCGACTGTTCGACCGGCCGAACGCCGCACGTTTCGATGCCGCGCTCGCAGCGGCCGAACGCGCGATCGCCGATACGCAAGCCTTGCTCGCCGATTTAGCCGATGCGCCGCGCGAGGAACGGCATCGGCTGCAGCGCATCGTGAGTCATCTGCATTTCATTCGCACCGCGCTGCTCGATCACGAATCGCCGTTCGCGCCATTTGGCCGCCATACGCGCGAGCGCAACGACATGCCCGAAGGAGCGCCCCATGCTGCCGCGTAACGTCTCGATCCTCGAAGCCTATGTGCCGACGATTCTCCTGCTCTTCATCGCGGGCGCGATGATCACGTGGATCGTCGACCGCGCGCTTTCGCTGACGGGCCTCTATCGCGTGGTCTGGCATCCGGCGCTGTTTCGCGCGAGTCTGCTCGTGTGCATCTGCGGCGCGCTCGGGCTCTATGCGTATCGCTGATTGGCGGCACCCCATTCATACAAGCTGAATAAGAGTTGCATCATGATTCTGAGAAAAATCATCGGCCTGGTTTTGACCATCGCCATTTTTGCGGCCGCGCTCGTCATCGGACGCGCGCTGTGGGTGCATTACATGGATGAGCCGTGGACACGCGATGGCCGCGTGCGCGCGGACGTCGTCAACGTGGCGCCGGACGTGTCGGGCGCGGTCGTGCAGCTACCCGTGCGCGATAACCAGCTCGTGAAGAAAGGCGATCTGCTGATGGAGATCGATCCGTCGCATTACCAGATTGCCGTCGAGCAGGCACAGGCGAACGTCGCCGCGCGTGCCGCCGAATTGCGCATGCGCCGCGCGGACGCCGCGCGCCGCGCCGACATGGACAGCCTCGTCGTGTCGAAGGAAGCGCGCGAAAACGCGATGCAGACCGCATCGACCGCACAGGCGCAGTTGCAGCAGGCGCAGGCCGCGCTCGATGCCGCGAAGCTGAATCTCGAACGCACGAAAGTGTTTTCACCGGTGGACGGCTACGTGACGAACCTGAACGTGTTTCGCGGCGACTACGCGACGGCGGGCGCGGCCAAGCTCGCGATCGTCGACAGTCATTCGTTCTGGGTCTATGGCTATTTCGAGGAAACGAAGCTGCCGCATGTAAGGATCGGCGACAAGGCTTCGGTGCGATTGATGAGCGGCGGCGAGCTGAAGGGGCACGTCGAGAGCATCTCGCGCGGCATTTACGACCGCGACAATCCGCAAAGCCGCGAACTGCTCGCCGATGTGAACCCGACTTTCAATTGGGTGCGGCTCGCGCAGCGCGTGCCGGTGCGCGTGCATATCGACGAGGTGCCGGATGGCGTGTTGTTGAGTGCGGGGACGACGGCGACCGTGATCGTCACGCCGTCGATGTGACAGCCGTTCCCTGACAAAAAAGCCCCGCCCGGAATCACTCCCGGGCGGGGCTTCTCACATGCAGCGACGCGACCTTACTTCAACACCACCTTCACATCGAAATACTTCGCGGCGAAGCGATCGATGGTCCCGTCGTCCTTCAGTTCCTTCAGTGCGCGGTTGAGCGCGTCCTTCAACGCCTTGTCGTTCTTGCGCACGCCGAAGCCAACGCCGGCGCCGAGCAACTTGTCATCCGACACCGCCGGACCCGCGAACGCGAAACCCGCGCCCTGCGGCTGCTTCAGGAAGCCCTTCGACGCCGCCTCGGCATCCTGGAACGCCGCATCGAGACGTCCCGACGCCAGGTCCGCGTAGATCTGGTCCTGCGCCTGATACGACGCGACATCGATGCCCGCGGGCGCCCACTTCGCCTTCGCGTAGGTTTCCTGAATCGAGCCCTGCAGCACGCCCACGCGTTTGCCCTTCAGCCCCTCGACGGTCGGCTGGATCGTGCTGCCCTTCTTTGCGATCAGCTGATTCGGGATCGTGTAGATCGGATCGGTGAAGTCGATCGCGACCTTGCGCTTGTCGGTGATGGTCATGTCCGAGTTGATGCCATCGAACTTGCGCGCCTGCAACGCGGGAATCAGGCCGTCGAACGAGTTCTCGACCCACACGCACTTCATCTTCAGCTTCGCGCACACCGCGTTGCCGATGTCGATATCGAAGCCCATCAGCTCGCCGCTCGGCGACTTCGACTCGAACGGCGCATACGATGCTTCGACGCCGAAGCGCAATTCCTTCATGTTCTCGGCCGCGTGCGCGTTCAATGCGGCAGCGCCCACAGCGACGGTCGCGCCCAGCACCGCGAACACGGCGAGCTTGCGGCTGATCCAATGCGATTCTTTCAACTTCATCTCCTTCCAGTGCGGTTCAATCAGATGTCCGATGCGGTTTATCGCCGTCGATGAAAACATCGCGGCACAAAAATCCACGTTCAAACGCGAGAGCGCGAGCCGATGCGACGCACCGGACATTGGGGCGCGATTGTAGCGCGCGAACGCGCAGGCGTTTCAGTCGAGGGAGGCGAGCGTGACGTCGGTCGTATCGATGACCATGAGACCGGCGCGCAAGCCCGGCTTCACTTTCGGATTCGGAAACACGATGCGCTCTTCATCGTGCGACACGCGATAGCGATATTCGCCGTCGCGCGCGAGTTCGGTGCCCGCGGGAAACGCCGTGAAATTCGGCACATCGCTCGCGACGTTCAGCACGAAGTGCTCGCTTTGCTTGTCGATCTGCGCGACGACCGTGAACACGCGCAGCGGCGCGTTCTCCGCTGCCGCTTCTCCGGCGATCAGCCTGCGCAACGCCGCATCCGACGCCGCAAAGCGCGCCAACTCGTTCTGGCCGAACGGCCGCACTTTGCCGAGTTCCAGCGTGCACGCGAGCGCGCCCGTTTGCTGCGCGGTGAAATGCGTGAACGTGTTGCCCTTCTCGCGATGCAGCAGCACGGCTTGCAGGCGCGCATCGCGCAGCCAGTCGAACATCGCGCGGGCGAGCGGCGCGCCCGTGTGCGGCAGCAACGCGAATTGCTCGAACACGGAGGCACGGATCGCCGTATGCATGTCGATGTGCCATTTCGGATGCGCGGCATTATCGAAAAATTTCAGCGCGGCGCTTTCCAGTTCCGCGGCGCGCGGTGCTTCGCGGCTATCCCGCAAGCCTGCATGACGACCGCTGAAGAGGCGATTGAGATCGTCGTCGATATAACGTTCGCCCGCACGCATCGCGCCGATGTTGCCGAGGATTACGAGCATGCGCGCGGCAAGCGGCGCGCGTCCGTTCGCGATATCCGCGACGAGCAGCGACAGCATTTCGATCGGCGCGGTTTCATCGCCATGAATGCCCGCCGAGGCAAGCACGCTGTGCGTCGGCTCTCTGGCGGGTTCGAGCAGCAACACGCCCTCGCCTTGCCATGTCCAACGCACGCCCGAAGGCGCGACGCCGCTTTCGACGGAAGGCCGTCCGCCCGCGAGCGTGAACGCGAGAAAGTGTTCGAGCAGAGACGATTCAGCGCTGGAAGTCATAGACGGAGCCAAGGCCGAGCATGGTGGTCAGTTCGTCGAGCGCGGCGCGCGATTCGGCGAGCAGCTTCGGATCGGCGAGATCGGCGGGCGCGAGACGATCGCGATAATGCCGGTCGATCCATGCATCGAGCTGCGTGAAAAGCGCGTCGTCGATCCACACGCGCGGATTGACCGCGGCGCGTTCGGCATCGTTCAGCACGACGCGCAGGCGCAAACACGCGGGACCGCCGCCGTTCTTCATGCTCTCGCGCAGATCGAAGACGAGGACTTCATCGATCGGCGTCTTGCGTGAAGCCAGCGAATCCAGATACGCCGCGACGCGCGCATTCTCGCGGCATTCCTGCGGCACGACGAGCACTTGCCGGCCATCCGCGCCCGACAACAACTGGCTGTTGAAGAGATACGACGAAACCGCATCCTCCACGCTCACTTCGCTTTCCGGCACTTCGAGCGCGGTGAACGGCGTGCCTTGCGCATCGAGCTTCGCGCGCAGTTCGTCGTAGACCTTGTGCTGGTCGACGAACGCGCGCTGATGGCAAAAGAGCGTCGTGCGATTGCCGACCGCGATCACATCGTTGTGGAACACGCCGGCATCGATCACATCGGGCGATTGCTGCGCGAACACGGTGGCATCGTCGGCGAGGCCATGCAGACGCGCAACCGCGCGGCTCGCTTCGAGCGTCTGACGCGCGGGATAACGCTGCGGCTGCGGTCCGCCGCCATATTCGCTGCGCCCGTACACGAAGAACTCGACGCCCTTCGCGCCGTACTCGCGCGCGAAACGCGTGTGGTTCGCCGCGCCTTCGTCGCCGAGCGCGGGCGTGCCGGGCAGCGCATGGTGAATGCGAAAGCGCGCTTCATCGGCGAAGATCGCGGCCAGCGTCCGGCGCGTCTCGCCATGTTCGATCGCGCGATGCAGCTTCGCGGCGAGATTCGCGGGCGTGAAATGCACGCGTCCGTCAGCCGTATCCGCCGATGGACTCACGGTCGCCGCATTCGCCGTCCACATCGCCGATGCGGAACTGGCGGCCGCCAGCAACTCGGGCGCTTCGCGAGCGGCGCGCGCGACCACCGCGGCGTCGTCGCCTGTGAAGCCGACATCGCGCAGCAGTCTGATCGACGGACGTTCGAGCGGCGGCAGCACGCCCTGATGAAAACCGAGATCCGCGAGCTGCTTCATCTTGCGCAAGCCCTGCTTCGCGGCGGCCTTCGGAATTGCCACCGATTTCTCGTTACTGCGCGACGCGACGTTGCCGAACGACAGTCCCGCGTAGTTGTGCGTCGGGCCGACGAGCCCGTCGAAGTTCGCTTCAGTTGCCTGCATGGTCGGATCCAGTACTTAAAACGTGAGCCCCGGCGACACGCTCGCCGGCATCTGCAATTGCGCGCTTTCCACCGATGCCATCGGATACGAGCAATAGTCGGCCGCGTAATACGCGCTCGGCCGCTGATTGCCCGACCGTCCGATACCGCCGAACGGCGCCGCCGACGACGCGCCGTTCGTCGGCCGGTTCCAGTTGACGATGCCCGCGCGAATCGTGCGCTGGAAGTGCTTCCATGCGGCTTCGTCGTCGGCGAGCAGGCCCGCGGACAGGCCGTACGCGGTGTCGTTCGCGCGTTCGATGGCGTCATCAAACGTCTTGTAGCGCGTGACCTGAACCATCGGGCCGAAGTGCTCTTCATCGGGCGCATCGCGGGCGTTTGTGACGTCGAGAATCGCCGGCGACACGAAACCGAGATTGGCCGCGCGCTGCTTCATTTCGAGCAACGGCTTCGCGCCCGCTTCGATCAGCCGCGCCTGCGCATCGACGAGACGCGCCGCCGCGCGTGCGGAAATCACCGCGCCCATGTACGGCTGCGGCTCATCGTCATGTTTGCCGACGCGAATGTTCGCGCTAACGTCGACGAAGCGCTGCATGAAGCGCTCGCCGAAGGCATCGTCGGGAACGAAGAGACGGCGCGCGCACGTGCAGCGCTGCCCCGCCGACAAAAACGCCGACTGAATCGTGTGATGCACCGCGGCGTCGATATCTTCGACGTTCGCGACGACGAGCGGATTGTTGCCGCCCATCTCGAGCGCGAGCACGATTTCCGGCCGTCCGCCGAACTGCTTGTGCAACAGCGTGCCCGTGTCCGAACTGCCGGTGAAGAACAATCCATCGATCTGCCGATGATTCGCGAGCGCGACGCCCGTATCCTTTTCGCCCTGCACGAGATTGAGCACGCCCGCGGGAAGCCCCGCCTGAATCCACAAAGCGACGGTCGCGGCGGCGACGCCGGGCGCTAACTCCGACGGCTTGAACACGACCGCATTGCCCGCGATCAGCGCCGGCACGATATGCCCGTTCGGCAAATGCCCCGGAAAGTTGTACGGCCCGAACACCGCGACGACGCCATGCGGACGATGCCTGAGCACCGCGACGCCATCGGCCATCGGTGCGCGCTTTTCGCCGGTGCGCTCGTGATAGGCCTGCACGGAGATATCGACTTTCGCGGCCATCGATGCAACTTCCGTGCGCGCTTCCCACAACGGCTTGCCGGTCTCGCGGCCGATGACGTTCGCGAGCGCTTCCTTGTTCTCGTTGAGCAACGAGGCGAAACGTTTTGCGACGGCAACGCGTTCATCGAAGGAAAGCGAGGACCACGATGCAAACGCACGCCGCGCCGACGACACCGCGCGGTCCACGTCTTGCGCCGATGCGCTCTTGCCTTGCCAGACGGTTTCATCGGTGCCCGGATTGCGCGATGCGAACGCCGCGCCCCGGCCTTCCTGCCACTGACCGCCGATATACAACTGATTCGAGATATCCATGTCGTGTCTCTGTTATTTAGCGCGCGGATGAGACGTCAGCACGCGCACCTGATCGCCTTCTTTCACGCGCAATGCCGCGGCTTCTTCGGAGGTCAGCAGGAACGTGCCGTCCTCGACCGCGCCCGTCGTCGCGCCGCAGCGGAAGTCTTCGAGCAGCGTGTTCGATACGAGACTCTTCGCGTCGCTATCCGCACGACGCTCGCCGATCTTCACGCGCGCCAGCCCGCTTTCGCGCACCGTGCGCAAGTCGCTTGTGTGGCATTCGAGCACCGGCCCCGCATCGAAGATATCGACGTGATTCTCGTAACGCAGCCCTTCCGCTTCGAGCATCTTGCGCGCGGGCGCCGTGTCCCGGTGCGTGATGCCGACCGCTCGTTGCGCGGCATCGGGCAGCAGGTCGAGGTACACCGGATAGCGCGGCATCAGCTCGGCGACGAACGACTTCTTGCCGTGCGAGCTGAGGTAGTCTGCTTCGTTGAAATCGATCTGATAGAAATGCGAGCCGACCGCATTCCAGAACGGCGACTCGCCGTTGTCATCGAAATGGCCGCGCAATTCCGCGCACAAACGCTGCGGAAAGCGATCCGGAAATTGCGCGATGAACATGAAGCGCGAACGCGACAGCAATCCGCCCACGCCCGCCGTGCGAAAACGCGGGCTCAGGAACAGCGAGCACACTTCCGCATAACCCGTCAGATCGTGCGAGATATTGAGCAGCGACATGCGCGTCCACACGCCCATGTCCTTGCTCGCATGCACGACCGTCGATACGCGATAGTTGTAGAACGGCTGCTCCAGCCCGACTTCCGTTTCGATGCCGCACACGCCCGCGACATCGCCCGTCGCGGTGTCTTCCATCACGAAGAAATAGCCGGCTTCGAACGCCTGCGCGTCGCCGGTGAGCGTGCGGCGCGCACGTTCGACGCGCGCGGCCAGCGCATCGCGATCCGGCTTGAACGTGGTCAGGCCCGGACCCGTTTCCTGGGCGAGCGCGACGAGGGCATCGACATCGCCCGGCTGCGTGCAACGCACGACGATCATTGCAATTCTCCCGATGCCTGATGCAACGGCACGCAACGCACCGTGTCCTTGTCTTCCACTTCGAGCGCGTCGCGCGCGGCGGCGTTGAGCGCGGCGCCATCGGCGCGCGTTCCGGTAAGCCCGGTCACGATGCAGCGGAATTCGTGCGCGCCGCCCGCCGCAACGAGATACGGCGCACCGCTTGCCGACGCCACTTCGCGCACCGCACGCAGTTCGCCCGATACCGCCGATGCGCTCTTGCCGACCGCAATGGTGAGCACCGGGCCGGCATCGAAGATATCGACGAAACGGTCCGGCTCGAAGCCTTCTTCGAGATGAATGTCGTACGCGAGCAGCGTGCTTTCGTTGGGCTCGCCGAGCACGCGCTGCGCCTCGCCGGGAAGCAGCGGCACGTAGAGCGGGTAACTCGGCATGACTTCCGCGATGAAGGTGCGGCTGCGTCCGCCCGATTCCATCTCGACCTGCTCGAAGTCGCGCCCGAAAAACTTGCGCCCCACCGCTTCCCAGAACGGCGACGCGCCGGCTTCGTCACTGACGCCGAGCATCAGCGAGAACACTTCGCTCGAGAAGCGCTTACGGTTCGCGGCGATATAGATCATGCGCGCGCGCGACAGCAGATGCGCCGCCGCTTCGTTCTCTTCATTGCGCAACGACGGATCGATATAAAAGCCCGTCAGCCGGCTCTTGCCCGTCAGCTCGTGCGACATCGTGAGCGCGTGGATCTTGCGGTTCACCTTGAGCTCGCGCGACGCGTGAATCAGCGCATCGTTGCGAAACGCGTAGAATGGCTCGGAGTAACCCGCCGACGCGACGATGCTCGACGTGCCGAGCAGCCGGCCCGTTTGCGCATCCTCCAGCACGAAGAGATAGAACTCCTCGCCCGGAAATTCGACTTCGGCGCGAAACGAGTCTTCCGACAGCGCGACGCGCGTTTCGAGTGCGTGACGGTCGCGCGGCAGCGAATGCAGCACCGGCTGCGCCGCGCGCGCCATGCGTTCGAGCTCGTCGAGATCGGAGAGTCTTGCGGGACGGACGAATAGCATCATCGAATCCTTGTCTGTCGCTTCGCGCTCACTTGACGGCGGCCGTGCTGACCACCTGTTCGATCGCCTTCTCGAGGCGCGCGAAGCCTTCGTCGAGATCGGCCATCGGCATGATGAGCGACGGCGCGAAGCGCAGCACGTTCGGCCCCGCGATCAGCATGATGACGCCGTTCGCCGCCGCCGCATTGAGCACGTCCTTCGCGCGGTCCTTGTACGTGTCGTTCAGTTCCGCGCCGATCAGGAGACCGCGTCCGCGAATCTCGCTGAAAAGGCCGAAGCGCTCGTTGATGCGTTCGAGATGCGCCTTGATCGCGCGGCTGCGTTCATTCACGCCTTCGAGCAGCTTCGGATCGCTGATGAGTTCGACGACCTTCTCCGCAATCGATGCGCCCAGCGGATTGCCGCCATATGTCGTGCCGTGCACGCCGACCTTGAAGTGCGCGGCGATGTCGTTCGTCGTCAACATCACGCCGATCGGAAAGCCGTTGCCGAGCGCCTTCGCGCTCGTGAGGATGTCCGGCGTCACGCCGTATTGCATGTACGCGTAGAACGTGCCCGTGCGACCGACGCCGGTCTGCACTTCGTCGAAAATCAGCAGCGCATTGTGCTTGTCGCACGCTTCGCGCAGGCCTTTCAGGAACGCGGGATCAGCGGGCAGCACGCCGCCTTCGCCCTGCACCGGCTCGACGATCACCGCGCACGTTTTCGGTCCGATCGCTTCGAGCGCCTTCGGCAGATCGTTGTACGGCAGATGACGGATGCCAGCGGGCTGCGGGCCGAAGCCCTCCGCATACTTCGGCTGGCCGCCGACGCTCACCGTGAAAAACGTGCGGCCGTGAAACGACTGCGTGAACGAGATGATCTCGATCTTGTCGTCGCCGTGATTGTCGATCGCATAACGGCGCGCGAGCTTGAGCGCCGCTTCGTTCGCTTCCGCGCCCGAGTTCGCGAAGAACGCGCGGTCGGCGAACGTGAGTTCGGTCAGGCGTTTCGCGAGGCGCAACACCGGCGCATTGGTGTAGCCGTTGCCGATATGCCAGAGCTTGTCGCCCTGTTCGTGCAGGATTTTCAGCAGTTCGGGATGACCGTGGCCCAGCGCCGTCACCGCGATGCCGCCGGCGAAGTCGACATAGTCGCGGCCTTCCGTGTCCCACACGCGCGAGCCGCGGCCCCGGTCGGGCACGAAATTGGCCGGCGCAAACACCGGAACCATTACCTCGTCGAACGTACCGCGATTCACATTGATGTCGGTCATGAGCCACTCCTCGGTTTTGAGCATTACGTTCGATATTAGGCGTTTCACACGCGATCCGTCTTGCGCGTTCGCGACATGCTTCGATGGGCTTTTCCGCAGTTTTTCAGCCCGATATTTTCAGGCCGGCGTTTTCAGACCAGACCCGGCCGCTCGATCAGCGCCCCGCCGCGCGGCTCGTCGATCGCGCCGCCGCGCTGCTTCTCGATCCAGTTGCGGCGCTCTTCGCGCGGCGTCACGCCGAAGCGGTCGCGATACGCATTGGAAAAATGCGCCGCCGATGAAAACCCGCACGCGAGGCTGATCTGCACCACCGATTTGCTCGTGCGCTGCAACTGCGTGCGCGCCTTCGTGAGCCGCAGATTGAGGTAATACTTCGACGGCATCGCGCCGAGATACTGTCGAAAGAGACGTTCGAGCTGCCTGCGCGAGATGCCGACGAGATTCGCGATTTCATCAGTGGCGAGCGGGTCTTCGATATTCGCTTCCATTAGCTGAAGCGCATCGTTCAGGCGCGGATGACGCTCGCCCGGCGCGGTCACGAACGGAATACGCTGACGTTCCGTACCCGCGCGCAACACGCCGATGCCGAGCGAATCCGCGATGCGTTGCGCGAGATCCTGTCCGTGATCGCGGGCGATCATCGCGAGCATGAAGTCGATGCTCGCCTGTCCGCCCGAACAGGTCGCGCGGTCGCGGTCGATTTCGAAAATCTGCTGGCTGACGATCGAGCGCTCGAATTGTTCGATGAACTGCTGATACGTTTCCCAGTTCACCGCGACGCGATATTGCGCGAGCTGCCCGGCCATCGCGAGCCACCAGACGCCATGATGTATGCCGGACACGAGCGGCGTGCGCGGCGCGACGCGCGCGAGGCTCGCGAGAAAGAGCCGATAGTCCGCGAACTGCTGATAGCGCTCCGACACGACGATGAGCCAGTCGCAGCGCACGGCGTCGTTGAAGGCGCAATCGGCGGGGAGCTGCGCGCCGCCCGAAAGCGGCACGGCGCGGCCGTCCCAGGAACAGATGCGCCATTCGTAAAGTCGATGGCCGTCGATTTCGTTGGCGAGAGAAAGCGTGTCGACGATCGGCGCGATGCCGCTCATCGACACCGGCGGCAGCGCGACGATCGCAACCTGTGACGGCAAACCCGTCACGTTATTTCAGACTGCCCGAGAGGAACTGGCGCAGACGCTCGCTCTTCGGCGCGCTCAGCACTTCGGACGGCGCGCCCTCTTCTTCCGTGCGTCCCTGATGCAGGAACATCACATGATTCGACACGTTGCGCGCGAAGCCCATTTCGTGCGTGACGACGATCATCGTGCGGCCTTCTTCGGCGAGACGCTGCATCACCTTGAGCACTTCGCCGACGAGCTCCGGATCGAGCGCGGACGTGGGTTCATCGAAGAGCATGACGTCGGGATGCATAGCCAGGGCGCGCGCAATCGCGACGCGCTGCTGCTGCCCGCCCGACAAGTGCGACGGATACTGCTTCTCGACGCGCGGCGGCAGGCCCACTTTCTCCAGATACTCGCGCGCGCGGTCTTCGGCTTCCTTCTTCGAGATGCCGAGCACGTGAAGGGGCGCTTCCATCACGTTCTCGATGGCCGTCATGTGCGACCACAGGTTGAAGTGCTGGAAGACCATCGCGAGCTTGGTGCGCACGCGCTGCAACTGCTTGTGATCGGCGACTTCGAGATTGCCGGTCTTGTCGGCTTTCGTGCGCACGGCTTCACCGTCGACGATGATCTGCCCTGCGTTCGGCCGCTCAAGAAAGTTGATGCAGCGCAGGAACGTGCTCTTGCCCGAGCCGCTCGCGCCGATGATGCTGATCACGTCGCCCGCCTTCGCGGCAAGCGAGACGCCCTTCAGCACTTCGTTGTCACCGTAGCGCTTGTGAATGTCCTCGGCGACGAGCTTGGTCGCGACGTCTTTGGCGGTTGGCTCCAACGCTTTCTCCTCGGGTGATGACAGGGTTTGATGCATGGCTTCGAATTCTAACGCTCAGGCGCGACGTGCCGCGCGCGCCGCGCCCGCCGGCCGCAGATACGCGAGCCAGTGTTGCTCGGCGCGCCGGAACGCCGCGACCAGCGCAAACGAGATCGCGATATACAAGAGCGCCGCGATGCCGAACGATTCGAACGACTGATAGGTCGCCGAGTTGGCGTCACGCGCGACCTTCAGAATGTCCGGCACGGTGGCGGTGAACGCGACGGTCGTCGCGTGCAGCATCAGGATCACTTCGTTGCTGTACAAAGGCAAGGCGCGGCGCAGCGCGGACGGCAGGATCACGCGGCGGTACATCGTGAACGTGCTCATGCCGTAGGCGCGCGCGGCTTCCACTTCGCCGTGGGAAATCCCGCGGATCGCGCCGGCGAAGATCTCCGTCGTGTAGGCGCAGGTGTTCAGGGCGAAGGCGAGGATCGCGCAGTTGAAGCCGCTGCGAAAGAACGCTTCGAGCAGCGACTGCGTGCGCACGAATTCCAGGCTGTACATGCCCGTGTAGAGCAAGAGCAACTGCACGTAGAGCGGCGTGCCGCGGAACACGTACGTGTAGATGCGCACGGGCGTCGAGAGCCAGCGGTTTCTCGACACGCGTGCGCATGCGAGCGGCACCGCCGCGCAAAAGCCGAGCGCGATCGACACCACCAGCAGCCATAACGTGACCACGAGACCCGACGCGCGCATGCCATCGGAATAAAGAAACGGGCGCCAGTATTCGGCGAAGATCTGGATCATGGCTTGTGGCTCGCTAACGGTGGTCAGAGTTCGGCGTGCCGCACGCCGATCGAATAGCGCCGTTCGAGCGCCATCAGCACGAGATTCGATGCAGAGGTGATCACGAGATAGATGAGCGCCGCGATCAGGATGAAGAAGAACATGTTGAACGTGCTCTTGCCCGCGTCCTGCGCGGCCTTCACGACATCCGCGAGACCGATGATCGACACGAGCGCCGTCGCCTTCACGAGCACCTGCCAGTTATTGCCGATGCCCGGCAGCGCGAAACGCATCATCTGCGGAAAGAGAATGCGGCCGAACACGCGCATGCCGCTCATGCCGTACGCGCTGCCGGCTTCGAGCTGTCCGCGCGGCACGGCGAGAAACGCGCCGCGAAACGTCTCGGTGAAATACGCACCGTAAATGAAACCGAGCGTGAGCACGCCGGCGGTGAACGGATCGATGTCGAACTGATCCCAGCCCACTGCATCCGTGAAATGGTTCACCGCGATCTGGATGCTGTAGAAAAGCAGCAGCATCAGGACGAGATCGGGCACCGAGCGGATCAGCGTCGTGTACGCGGTCGCGATGGCGCGCAGCGAACCATGACGCGAGAGCTTCGCGGATGCGCCCGCGAGGCCGAGCAGCACCGATACCGCGAGAGACAGCACCGCGAGCGCGAGTGTCGCTTTGGCGCCCGCCCAGAGAAGCGGGCCAAAACCGTGCAGGAACAAGAGGCGCCTCCATCGTCTTTCGTTGAAAGAAGCGGAGCGCGTGTGTTTGAACGTGAACGCCGCTCCGTCGATTGGCGGCGATAGTCGCAAGCGAAAATCAATCGCTCAATTGCGATAGCGCGGTTTTGTTGCGATGCAGCACGACGACGGTGCGGGCCGCGCGACGGTCGGATGCCCGTCGCGCAACGCGCTGCGCGTGGAACAGACTGGAAAACCCGCACGCGCGCGGCGGATGGAATTTGCGCTTTTCAGGTCGCTTTTTCGATAGAACGCACGAGATGCGCGACCTGCCCGTTCGCCATCGCGGTTTCGGGGCTGTCCTGCAGCAGCGGCAGGAATTGCTCCGCGAACACGGGATCGCGCGTGCCGGCGCTGAACATGTCGACGACGGCCCGCGCGTGCCCGATGCGCGCGTCGGCGGTGGCTTCGTCGTCGTCGAGGACATCGTCGATCGCGGCGATCAGCGTCGATAACGGCGCGAGCCAGCGATACGCCGAGCCGTTGATCACGATCTGCAGGAATTCGCCCGGCGACACCGGCCCGAACTCGGCCTCGTGCCGCGCGCGCAGATGCGCGAGCACGCTGCGATGAAGCGCGAGCAGCGGATGACGTACGTCGCGCAGGAAAGCGGTGGCTGTCTGGTCGTTCATGGTCGGGCCTCGTCTGGAAACATCCTAAATATGGACGATCCGACGCCGATCAAGCACGATCAGGCGCCGCGCGTCTTGCCCGCATAGCGGATGAATTCCGCGGCCGACAGCGGCGGCGAGAAGAGCCAGCCCTGCCCGAAGCGCGCGCCGCGCGCATGCAGATACGCCGCCTGCTCCTCGTGCTCGATGCCTTCGGCGATCACCTGCACGTCCAGCGTCGCGGCCATGTCGATGATGTGCGACGCGACGCTGGAAGACGCCGCGTCCTGGCCGATCGTGTCGACGAACGACTTGTCGATCTTCAGGCCGTCGATGCGAAACGTCTGCAAATGCGACAGGCTCGAATAGCCGGTGCCGAAATCGTCGAGATAGACGGCGTGGCCCGCTTCCCGGAAGGCGCTGATGACTTCCTTGGCGGCGTCGGCGTCGAGAAAGCTGCGCTCCGTCGCCTCGATGCGGATCTGCGCCGGCCGCACACCCTGACGCGCGATTGCGGGGCCGAGCACGTCGAGAAAGCGATGCGTCGTGAGATCCGGCGCGGAGAGATTCACCGACACGTAGTACTCCGGGTAGCGCTTAAGAAACTCGCCGAGCTCGAACAGGATGGTGTCGAGCACCTGATCGGTGATCGCCTGGATCAGCCCGCGATGCTCCGCGAGCGGAATGAAATGATCGGGCCGCACGATGCGGTCGTGGTATTTCCAGCGCACGAGCGCTTCGGCGCCGACACAGCGGCGCGTGTCGAGATCGACGATTGGCTGATACGCGACGATGAACTGATGCCGCCGCACGGCATCGCTCAGCTGGCCGCGCGGAGAAAGCCTTTGCACGATGAAAAACGCCGCCCAGCCCGCGGCCAGCAGGCCCGCCGCGAGGCCGCCGAGCAGCCAGCCCCACGGCAGCGTGCGCACGCGCTGGCGCAGCGTCTGCTGCGGCGCGCTCACGACGACCGCAAGCGGCATCGACGCAGAGCGGCGCACGACGTACGGCGCGCTGTCGGGTTCAGGCTCGGGCGCGGGCCGCGCGGTGCGATACACGGCGAGCACGGCGGAGGCGTCGGTGGCGGGCGTGGTCGCGATCACGCGGCTCACTTCGGTGTTGATGACGCCGACGCCGCTCGCGGGATCGCCGAGCGCTTCGGGACTATCGACGTAGAGCGAAGGGTCGGCCGCGACGTAGAAGCCGTCGCGGCCCATCACCAGTGAGGTTTTGCCGCCCGGCAGACGCGCGAGGCCGTACCAGGCCATCACGCCATCGCGCGAGCGCCAGTCGGGCGGCGGCAGCGTGAGGCCGTCGAGCGTCCCCGCCGATACCGCGCCGAGCAGCGACGAACATTGCCAGCGGCCGTCGCGATCGTACGCGCCGGCATCGCGCACCTGTTCATGCGTTAGCGCGATACGCCGCAACGCCTCGAGATACGGCGGCGAACATGGCGCCGCCGCCACCTTGCCGATCTCCCCGAGCGCGCCCGACAAACGTCGCGTCACGTCTTCGGCGCGATTGAGCGCGGCATTGGCGACCGTGTTCAGGCGTTCGGTCTCCTCATGCCGCTGACTGCGCTGTGCGAACAAAAAGCCGATCCCCGCCGGCGCCAACGCCGCAATCAATACGATGACGATCAAAAGCGCCGCCAGCGCCCCACGTTGAATGTTGTTCATTGCCTGTTATGGACCGCGGCGCGAGGCAGATCTCGCGCGCGTTTTTCGTTTCCTGCCCGACGCCGCCGCCTGCTTCGCGCCGCCCCTCGCGCAGTCTCGGACAAACGACTTAGTGTAGGGGCCGCGCATCGCCCGGTTCAACGTTTTCTTTGCCCGAAAGCTGAACCTTTTGGTGGGCTTCCGCACGGCCCGCAGGCCCTTTTTTTGCCGTCGACGCCCCGTGCGAAAATCGCCAGACCAGAAACCGCGTTTTCCTCCTGCCGTATGACAGACATCGCCTCAGACGATTGCCCTCGCCTTCTCGTGCGCGACGCCGCTTCCGGCGACTTCGACGCCATCGCGCGCATCTATTCGCACTATGTCGAACACGCGCTCGCGACGTTCGAAGAGACCGCGCCTTCCGCCGACGACATGCGTGCCCGGCACGCGGCGATCGCGGCGGCGGGCTTGCCTTATGTCGTCGCCGAACTCGATGGCGTGGTCGCGGGCTACGCGTATGCGTCGGCGTACCGGCCGCGTTCGGCTTACCGCCATACGATCGAGGATTCGGTCTATGTCGCCGATGGCCACGGCGGACGCGGCATCGGCTTTGCGCTGCTCACCGCGCTCATCGATCGATGCGAACGCGGCCCGTGGCGGCAGATGATCGCGGTGATCGGCAACAGCGGCAACGCGGGCTCGATCGCGCTGCATGCGCGGCTCGGCTTCGAGCATGTCGGCGTGCTGCGGCGCGTCGGCTTCAAGCACGGACGTTGGGTCGATACCGTGCTGATGCAGCGCGCGCTCGACGCGTCCTGACGCCGGTTCGATAAGATTCGATATTTGCATCCGCGCGGTCCACGCCTTGCCGACCTATACCCTCGCCTCTCCCGTCAGCGCCGAAATCGACATTCGCAAGAGCCGCTTCATTGCGCTCGCGATTCCCGTCGCGGATCGCGATGAAGCCATGCGCGAGCTCGAACGCCTGCGCGCCGAGCATCCGGGCGCGACGCACGTCTGCTGGGCGCTGCTCGCGGGCGGCCAGTCCGGCATGTCCGACGACGGCGAGCCTTCCGGCACCGCCGGGCGGCCGATTCTCGAAGTCTTGCGGCATCACGAAGTTGATGGCGTGCTGGCCGCCGTCGTGCGCTATTACGGCGGCATCAAGCTGGGCGCGGGCGGGCTCGTGCGCGCCTACACCGATGCGATCGCCAGCGCGATGCAGCGGGCCGAGCGTGTCGAGCGTATCGAGCGCGGGCTGCTCAGCATCGAAATCGATTACGCCGATGAAGCCCGCGTCCGCCGATGGATCGAGCAGCACGATGCCGAACTCGTGCAGAGCGAATACGGGATGACGGTGCGCCTCGTCGCGCGGATGGCCGCCGCCGCGCGCGAACCGGCCGCCGCCGAATTGCGCGATCTCACGAACGGTCGCGCGGGCGTCGAGGTGCAGACGTGACGGACGCAGCACGCGCTTTCGCGATGATCATCGAGCCTGGCGCGCACTTCGTGGCGGTGAGCGACGGCGAGACGCTGCTCGAAGCCGCGTTGCGTGCGGGGCTGTCGCTGCCGCGATCGTGTCGCAACGGCACCTGCCGGGCGTGCATGTGCCGGCTGGTCGATGGCGAGATCGGCTATCGCGTGGAATGGCCGGGACTCACCGCCGAGGAAAAGGCCGAAGGCTGGATTTTGCCGTGCGTCGCGCTGGCGAAATCGGATGTGACGATCGATCAGCCGGAGACGCGCGTGGCCGCGCCCGACCCGCGGCCTGTCCGGTCGCGCGGCTTCTGAGCTTTCGAGCGCGGGTATTTCGGGATTGTTGTCTCGATTCAACGACCTACGATGTGATTCCCGAGTCCGCATGCGCACGCTTAAGTACAAAGTGCGTGCAGGATGACTCTCAGAAAGTGTACAATTGCGTTTGCCCTAAATTTCTGGCAGGGCCAGATCAACCGAGATTTCAATGACTAAAGTACTGTTGAAAGAGAACGAGCCTTTCGACGTCGCCATGCGTCGTTTTCGCCGTACCGTCGAACGCACGGGCCTGATTCAAGAGCTCAAGTCGCGCATGGCTTATGAAAAGCCGACCACCGAGCGCAAGCGCAAGAAAGCTGCTGCTGTCGCTCGTCTGCGCAAGCAGATCCGTCGCGCGCAATTGCCGAAGAAGTTCTATTGATCGACGCGGGGCGTTTCGCTCCGGTTTGTCTGGGTAGGTTCGGCATCGCAGCCTGAGATCGATCGGGTCGCGGATTCACGTGCTGGTCGCGTGGAAGCTCGCGAATTCTGTGCACTTTGTTGCGCCCCGGCGGTTACAGTTGCAAGATCGCACAAAGCCTGCATGAGTGAATGCTCATGCGGGCTTTTTGTGCTTGGGGCGTGATTTTTGTGGATGCCCGAACGGCTCATACGCGATGTGATTCGCTGAAGACAAACGCACAAAAGCAAAGAGCCCGGCTAAACCGGGCTCTTTGCTTAAAGATTTGGTTGCGGGGGTAGGATTTGAACCTACGACCTTCGGGTTATGAGCCCGACGAGCTGCCAGACTGCTCCACCCCGCGTCTGAAGAATTAGATTATAGGCCGAAGTATTCCTTCAGGTCAAACGCTTTTTGTACCCATCGGCGTCGCCGCCTTCGCGCCGGCATCGATCACCGCCTCCACCGCGCGCTGATGCGCCCGCGACAACCTGCCGAGCAACGGCAGCAAGACGATCGCGACAACGGCGCCGCCCGTCGCGAGCCAGCCGAGCCCGAAGAACAGTTGCGTGTAGAGCGGCAGCGATTGCATCGGCTCGAGATTGCCCGACGGCATGCGCGCAAAGTTGGCGACGACACTGCCGATATACTGCGACACACCCACTGCGACAAAATACGCGCCCATCATGAAGCCGCTCATGCGCGCCGGCACATAGCGCGCGATCATCGCGAGGCCGAGGCCAGACACGAGCAACTCGCCGAGCGAGTACAAGCCGTACCCCGCCACCATGAACCACGACGACACACGCCCATCGACGGCATATCGTCCGCTCACGCTGAACACGAAGAAGCCGATCGCCACGACGACAAAACCCAGCGCATACTTCCCCGCCACCGGAATATCGCGGCCGCGCCGGGCCTGTCGCGTATAGACGAACGCGAGGATCGGACTCAGCAGCATGATCCAGAGCGGGTTGAGCGCCTGGAACTGCGCCGCGCTCCACGTGAACAGCTCGACACCGCCGATCGAAAACGACGGGTCGACGTTGCGCAGCGCAAACAGCGTCAGCGACGTCGACATCTGCTGATAAAACACGAAGAACAGGATGACCTGAAGCGTGAGAATCAGCGCGGCGATGAGGCCCGAGCGCTCGCCCGGATCGCACCGCGTGAGCATGTAGCCGAAGATCGCAAGAATCGCGATCCCGGCCGCGTACACGCATGCGACGGCCACCGCCTTGTGTTCGAGGATGAACACCGTCGCGGCAGCGAGCGCGATGCTGCCCGCCGCGACCGCGATCGCCGCCTTCCAGCGGATCGGCTGATCGTCCGGCGCGGAGCCGATGTGCGCGAGCGTGCGGCGCATCACCGCGAAGTTGATCAGGCCGAGCACCATGCCGGCGCAGCAGACGGCGAACGCGGCGTGCCAGCCCCATCGATCCTTGATCCACGGCGTCGCGAGCATCGAAAAGGTCGAGCCGATGTTCACCG
The DNA here is from genome assembly GCF_001544695.2 of Caballeronia arvi. Lineage (GTDB taxonomy): Bacteria > Pseudomonadota > Gammaproteobacteria > Burkholderiales > Burkholderiaceae > Caballeronia > Caballeronia arvi. The sequence goes on along the minus strand of NZ_FCOM02000024.1, from coordinate 70,670 downwards.
CCATGTAGTAGATCGTGAACGCGCTGTCGATGCGCGCATCGTCGCCTTCGTAGATGCGGCGCACGAGATTCGCCGCGTTCGACTTGAAGAGCCCGTTGCCGACGACGATCACGCCCAGCGACGCATACATGAAGCCGAGCGTGTTGAACGGCAGCGCGAGCATCAGATAGCCGAGCGCGAGGACGATTGCGCCCGCGGTCATGGTGCGGCGCGCGCCGAGTATCTTGTCGCCGATCCAGCCACCGATCGCCGGCGCAGAGAACACGAGCGCAGTGAAAGCGCCCCAGGTCAGATTGGCGCGGTCGTCGGCAAAGCCGATCTGATCGACCATGAAAAGCACGAGCAGCGCGGCCATGCCGTAATAGCCGAAGCGCTCCCACATTTCGATCAGAAAGACGGTCGAAAACGAACGCGTCTGCGTGGCGCCGGACGGGTGAGTATGCATCGGTAAAAATCCTTCAGACAGCGATAAGCGACGCGTATTTCAAAGCGCCGAATGCACGAAAAGATGAAACGAAAAATGCGCAGGCGATTTACTGCACGACGAATGCGCGATTATCGCAAATCACGGACAACGGCTTGCTCAAAGGCAATGACGAAGCAACGTGCAGGAGACAGTATCACGGAAGCGGCGGCGGACCAGCGCGCGGCGCAATGCCGCCGTGAACGCGACGATTGCCGCTGGCGGGCACGAATTCAGCGACTCGCTATTGGTTTTTCGGGTACCACGCAAATAACGCTAAACACTAAATCCCCACTAATGACCCATCGCTCGACGTAATAATTCTTGCGATTATCTCGACGCTCGCCATTACGCCAAATCAACTCGCCGGCCGGCGCACGAAAGCCAGCATCACCCCGAATCCGATCATCAGCGCCCCGCTCACCCGATTGAACCAGGTAAAGCCGCGCGCGCCGCGCGAGAGCGTCCCGAGACGCGCGCCCAGGGCGGCGTAAATGACGATCGCCACCAGCTCGAGCAGCAGAAACGTCGCGCCCAGGATCGCAAAGCTCGTCGCGTACGCGTTGCTATCGACGAATTGCGGGAAGAACGCCGTAAAAACCAGAATCGCTTTCGGATTGCCGGCCGCGACCCAGAATTCCTGCTTGGTGAGCCGCGCGACACTCACCGGGCCGTGCGATTCGCCCGCTTCCTTCACGACGAGCGAGGGCCCCGAGCGGATCAGCTTCACGCCGATCCAGACGAGATACGCAGCGCCCGCAAACTTGATCGCAGTGAAGAGCGTCTGGGACGCGAGCAGCAACGCGCCGAGCCCGAGCCCCGCGATGGCGATCATGATCGCGAACGCGACGATCCGCCCGAACGCCGCCAGCACCGAGGCGCGCACGCCCTCGCGCGCGCCGTTCGATAGCGACAGCACGTTGTTCGGCCCGAAAGCCATGTTGATGGCGAAGCATGCGGGCAGGAAAAGCGAGAAGGTCTGGAGCGACATGGAACACCTGCGGACCGTCAAAAGCGAGATTGCCAAGTTAGCACGCGCAGCGCGTTCCCAAAAGCATCAGAAACGATGACGGATGCCCGTGCTCAGCATCAACTGATTGCGGCCGCTCGACGGATCGTTGGTGTTGATCACCGCCGGCGCGCCCGACGACGCCCGCTGATAGATCGACTCCAGATAGACATCGGTGCGCTTGGACAGCAGATAGTCAACCTGAAGCCCGCCCTCGTGCCAGTGCGCGCCGCCGCCGTTGGTGTACACGTACATGCCCGCGAGCACGATCGCGGGCGTCAGCTTGTAGATGCCGTTGATCTCGTAGTTGTTGAGCGCGAGCGACGGCATCGGCGCGCCGCTGTCGGCATCGCTGACGCCTGAGTTGATCGCGCGGGAAAACGCGCCGCTCAGCGTGAATTCACCGATCTCATAACTCATGCCGACGCCGAACGTGTTCTGCTGCTGCACGTTCGCGTTGAAGACGGTGTTCGCCGGGCCGGGCAGCGTGAGCGAGTCGTAGGCGCCGCTCGTCGTGTTGCCGCGCCCGTTGTTGTGCAGGTACGCCGCGCCCGCGTTGAACGAGCCCGCCGAGTAGTTGGCCCCGACGCTGTACGCGCGGTTGTTCGAGAACGCGCCCGCCTGATTCGAGAACGCGTAGAGGCCACCGAAGCTGAAGCCGCCATAAGTCGCGCTTGTGTACTTCACGGAATTCGCGGCGAGAAACGAGTTGTTGGCGTTGTCGTTGTCGAGCACGTGCGCGAAGGCAGTGCCGCCGTTGCTGCCGGTCAGCGTGAAGGCCTGGAAATAATCGTGGATCGAATCGTATTGATGACCGAAGGTGAGCGTGCCGAGCGTATCGGTGCCGATACCGACGTACATCGGATGATCGTTGAGGCCCTCGCCCGTCGCGACCGACAAGCCGCGCTCCAGACGGAAGATCGCGCGCGCGCCGCCGCCCAGATCCTCCGATCCTTGCAGGCCCCAGTAGCTGCCGTCGATGGTGCCCGACGTCAGGCGATATTGCGAATGGCCGCCCACGTTATTGACATAGGCGAGGCCCGTGTCGAGCTCGCCGTAGAGCTGCACCGAACTCTGCGCCCAGGCCGCCGCTGGCAAGCCGATGAGCGTCGCGCAGACCGTCATCGAATACATCAGCGAACGCGGGCGAGGACCGCCTGGCGACATCATCGACACGGCTCGGGATGCTTTCGGGCGGATCGGCATGGAAGTCTCCGGTGGTTCTTGGTTTTGGAAAGATTGTCAGTTTTGTGAAGGAGCTTGTCAGTCAAAAAAACGCGCTCGGTCCTTTCTGTGTCCCGGAACCAACGAACGACCGTCCTCGACACTTTTTCAGCTTGCCGGATCGGCGCGCTTGAGCGTAGCCGGCGCCTGCCCGGGCTTGCCGCTAGAATCGAGACGCCTTCAGTCAACCCGGTCATGTCCATGTCCCATCCGATTCGAGCCATCCTCACCGGTCACACTCGCGGACTCGGCGCCGCACTCGCCGAACGTCTGCTCGATGCAGGCGCCGACGTGCTCGCGATCTCCCGCACGCGCAACGCCGGCCTCGCCGCGCGCCATCCCGTCAAGCTGCAGGAAGTCGAGCTCGATCTCGCCGATCTGACGCGGCTCACCGCATGGCTGTCGGGCGGCACGTTGTCCCGCTTCGTGTCGGGCGGCGAGCGTGTGCTGCTCGTCAACAACGCGGGTTTGCTCGCGCCGGTCGGCAGCCTCGCCGATCAGGATCCGGTGGCCGTCGCGCGCGCCGTCAGCGTAAACGTGGCGGCTCCGATGGCGCTCGCGGCCGCCGTCGTTCAAGCGGGCGCGCAGGCGGCCGACACGCGCATCGTCCACATTTCCAGCGGCGCGGCGCGCAACGCGTATCCCGGATGGAGCGTCTACTGCGCGACCAAGGCGGCGCTCGACCATCACGCGCGCGCGGTCGCGCTCGACGGCAATCCCGGGCTGCGCATCTGCAGCGTGGCGCCGGGCGTCGTCGACACCGACATGCAGGCGGAAATTCGCGGCACGGATCTCGGGCGCTTTCCGATGCGCGAACGCTTCGACGCATTGAAGCGCGACGGCCAGCTCGCGACGCCGGAAGCATCGGCGCGCAAGGTCGTCGATTATCTGTTGAGCGATGCGTTCGGCGACACGCCGACGGCGGACGTCCGCGACTTGTAACGGCTCCCTCGAACCGGATTCACGCGGCTTCGGCGGACGCGCGCGTCGAGCCGAGCGCCGCGCGGGAGAGTTCGTCCGCGCGGGCATTGCGCGCACGCGGAATCCATTGCAGCCGCACCACTCCGATCAGCGCGATGAGCGCGCGGGCGCGCGCGGCGTGATGCGCGAGTGAACGAATGCGGGCATCGTGCGGCGCGCTCATGTCGTCGATGACGACGCGGCTGTCGCCGTAAATCACGATATCGACGGCGCGTTCGAGCAGCGCCGCTTCGAGCAGCGCGATGAGCGCGAGATATTCCGCCGCGCTGCTATCGCCCGTGCCCGCGGTGACACTGATCTCGACCGTCGTTCCGAGCGGCCCGGCCAGCACGCCGCCGATGCCGAGCCGCCCCGGATTGGGCAGCGCGGAGCCGTCGAACCAGCCTCGCCATCCGACCGTATCGATCCGGGCCTTGCGCTGCTTCGCCTCGCTGACGCGTTCTGCGCGCCGCGTCTCGCGCGAGCGCTGCGCATCCGCGTTGCGACTCTGCGCGGCACGGCGCGCATCGATCAAATCGTGCAAGGACTGCTCGCCCGCCGCCTTTTGCAGTGTCCTGACAAGCGCCGCGTGCTCGGAAATCGACGCGCCTCTGGCGAGCCGGCGGCTCTGCAGACGCTCCTTCTTGTACGCGACGGCGAGCAATTCCTCGAAAGCGATCATGGGCGGCGGGAGAATCGAACGAACTCCGAGCTTAGCAGACGGCCATGGCGCGTCATGGGTATGTCCGTTGCTGACGAAGCGCGTGAAAGGCAAGCCTTCATGCCTCCCCACAACCTGTCAAAGGAGCGGATCATGGATCAGTCGATGGAATCGTCTTCGGAAGGCGCGAAGATCGTCGGCAAGGGCGCGGCGACGGCCGCTGGCCCCGGCCCCGATGTGATGGCCGCGAGCACGCTCGACGGCAATTCGGTGATGAGCAGCGACGGGCACGATGTCGGCTCGCTCAAGGAAATCATGCTTGACGTGACGACCGGGCGTATCGCGTATGCAGTGTTGTCGAGCGGCGGCTTTCTCGGCATCGGCGACAAGCTGCTCGCCGTGCCGTGGAGCGCGCTCACGCTCGACACCGACAACCGCTGTTTTCGGATCGATGCGACCGCGGAGCAGGTGCGCAACTCGCCGGGATTCGACAAGGACGCGTGGCCGTCGATGGCGGATCGCGTCTGGGCGAGCACCGTGCATCAGCACTACGGACGCGAGCCGTACTGGTCGAATGATCGCGCGGGCGACGTCAGCCGGACCGGCGCGATTCCGCCCGGTGGCGTGGATGCGCCCGAATCGGGCGGCGTGAAGCTATAACACGGGAAAATGACCGCCGGACGGCGGCCAGAGAAGGCGTAGCGCGAGCGCGCGATCAGTCGACCGGACGCTCTCCGACCTGCATGTCGACGCCTTCGGTCTCGCCCATCAGCGCGCGCAGGACGTCGCCCGCGAAGTCCTCGATGGCGAAGTGCCATTCGAGCGAGCCGACCGGAAAGTCGTGCGGATTGCACTTGCCTTGTGCGCGGCGAATCGCACCGACCGAGAGGCTCAGCGCGCGTGCGTGCTGAAAGTGCGGGTCGTCCGAGTCGAGGAACGGGAATTGATCTTTATCCATGACACCCTTAACGGTCCCTGCCGACGAAACTTTAGACCTGCCTCGAACGCGCAATCGTTTGCGTGCGATCGCGTACGTTCGCGGCGAAAAACACCATGCAACCCTATGAGAATCTTGCCGGCAATTCGGGCGTCGAAGCATTCGACATCCTGCGCGACGGCATCAAGGTGCGCTTCGTGAGCGGCGGGACATACTTGTATGACTATCGCGTGCCCGGTCGCACGCGCGTCGAGGAGATGAAGCGGCTGGCCCGCGCCGGACGCGGGCTCAGCACATATATCGCGAAGTTCGGCCCAGAGTATGCCGAACGATTCGACTAGCTGCTCGAACGGGCGATTTTACGCGATGTAGCGAAGCTTTCTTCGGACAAAACGCTTCGCTGTGTCATCGACGCGACGGCAGATGCGGCACGCTGTCGTTGACCGTTGCGTTCAATTGATGAAGCTGACGTTGCAGCTTGTTCAACTGCGCCTGCGCGGCGATGCGCCGGCCTTCCAGTTGCGCCAGTTCCTTGCGGACTTCCTGCTGCTTCAGGGCAACTTGCTGGTCATGGGTGCTGCCCTGCTGCAGATCGGTGCGCACGCGGTCGATCTGCGCCTCCGATTCTTCGATGAGCCGCGTGAACTGCTCGTTGTGCGCTTCGAGATGCGCGCGCCGCATGTCGGCATCGGCAAGACGCATTGCCTGCTCGACGAAATGACGAAACGCCGGCTCGGCGGCGTCGATATCGCCGGCCTTGAGCACGCGCCACACCGCATCCTCGTGATACAGCACGGCGTAGTAGACAAGCTCGCGCGGATAGAACAACAAACCCGCGCGATAGGCGAAACTCTGAAACGTGCGAAACGTCGACAGCGAGCCTTGCTGAACGAGCCATTCGACCTCGGCAAGCTGGCCGGCTTGCAAGGCCTGAACGCTCGTCGACTGTGACGGAACCGCAGCGGGCCGCAAGGGCGTCACCCGAGTGACGGGCGCGGTGTTTGGAACATCTTCGTCCGAATGTGCGTCTTCAGGAATTTCGGGCAATGCAACCCGGATAGAACCGTTCGCTTTCTGGCGCAAGAGAAACGATGGTGCATTGTCGAGCAAGCTACCTCTTCTGCTCAGCAGGTTTTTCACGATGGCTCCCTGGCCGAATCCCTCGTCGGGACCAGCCGTCATGCAGTGAGTCCGGCGGAATGACAGGACCGCAAGCATTATTCGAATTTCCTGAATGCAGCGATTGCCAATCTGCATGCCGAACGGCGCCGACGCGTTCTTGTTCGAATAAGCTGTTGATTCAGTATAGGCGAGACGTTCGGTGTTTCAAACGAAGCGGATAAAACACCGGTGCGATAGCGCCTTTCCGGAAGTTGAAGTAAAACTCATGCGGCGTAAATCGCATCTCGCCGCACGAAACGATTGAACTCAAGAGTGACGATAATACGCCTGCGCGCCGGTCATTCTCATTTTCGCGATCTGCGCGGAACGCGCTTTCGACATCAAAGCGACCATGCGCATGATCCTGATTCCCTGAATGCCGCACGCCACGCCCGGCGTCGTGGCAATACTCGATTCCAGCCTGCCCATTGCCCCGTGCAGATGGGCGACCGGCGAAGGCGGCGCGGCGGCGGCCATCACCGTGACAGGCGCTTGAACCGGAGCGCGCTCTTGCGCGAAGAATTCCGAAAGTACGGCCGGCGTTTCGATATCCAGCCGTCCCTCACTCCGATTATGAAAAAATGTGTGAACCAATTCGAGTTGCGCGACCGACGCTTGTTCGACGCGCCGCGCAATCGCGGCGCAGCGTTGCAATTTCCAGTTTTCGCGCTGGCTGGCCATTGCGATCGAATCGGCGATGCGCGAGCGCAAATCTGCTTCGCGGCGCGCGATCAATGCATTCACCATATGCGCTTCCTCACCCGACGCATCGGGCAGGCGATCGCGCCATTCAAGTAAATCGTTCAGTGTGATCGACATGAGATACTCCGTGGCGTTCAGTCGATTGAGACGGATTCTGGCAATTCGAGATCGTTTGGATCGCGAATTGTAATGGACCCGCGCTCTTGTCGCCTACCGAATATGCTATCCGTATTCGGACTCTTTAGAGCGCTTTCAGAAATAAATAAGCACAGTCTTATGCGACCTCGATGCGGCACGCTCGATGCTGATAACGCTGCATGCGGCTGACTGCCGCCGGACTCAAGGAGACGATCATGAGAACCACCACCGTAATCGCTGGCGCGCTCCTCGCGCTCGCCAGCACAGCCGCGCTTTCGCAGGAAATGTCGCGCGATCAGATGATGCAGCGCCAGCAGCAGATGCAACCGGGCAAGAACGAGCCGATGCCGAGCCCGCGTACCGGCGACTCGTCGCAAGGCGGCGTGCAGCCCGGCACCTCGGACAGCGGAACGCTGATGCAGAAGCGCGAGCAAGGGATGTCGCCGAATCAGTCGCAAGGATCGCAATCGTCCGGGGCGATAAAGCAATAAATACCTCGACGCACCAAGGTCGAACGACGCCGGCCGCGTGCCGGCGTTTTCTTTGAAGCGCCCGATAGCCGCCTCGAATAGGTAAGTGGTTGCTTCCTTAGTCATACAGACGTCACCCACCGTTCGTAATAATGCGCGGGACAAATCAAAGGGGACGGGAAGCGAAATGAAGCGTGCACGACAGCATCGTAAGCACTCCATCGCGGCATGCGCCGCACTTGTCTTATCTTTTCCGCTCACCGCCTGTCACGGCGACGGCAACGACAACAACACGTCGGCATCCGCGCCGCCCGCGACGGCCACGCCCACCGCGTACGCCACACTCGACGGCAAGCAGCCGCTCGTGGTCGGTCATCGCGGATTGCCGGGCCTGCGCCCCGAGGAAACGCAACCGTCCTACGAACTCGCCGCCGACAGCGGCGCGGACGCGCTCGAAGAAGACCTGCATCTGTCGAAGGATTGCGTGCTCGTCGCGCGGCACAACCCGTGGCTCTCCGATAACACCAATGTCGCCGATGTCGCGAAGACCAACGCTTCGGTCGAAGCGAGAAAACGCACGGTGCCCGGCGTGCTCGTGAACGTGAGCTGGACGACGACGCCCGAGACCGGCCCGTCGCAATATCTGACGGATCTGACGAATCCGAATGACCCGAAGTCGGCGCTGAAATCGCTGATCGTCGATGGCGAGGATCACACGGGCGACTGGTCGATCACGGACTTCACCGCCGCCGAACTCGGCGCGCTGCTGGGCGGCACGACCTACGACGCCGCGAATGAACGCCCCACCGAGTTCAACGGCAAATATCCGATTCTCACGTTCCAGCAAATCATCGATATAGCCAAGGCGAAGACCGCGGCGACCGGGCGCTCGATCGCCGTCTATCCGGAGACGAAGAACCCGACCTGGAACAATGCGCAGGCGATCGCGAACGGCTGCGGGGCCGCGGGCAGTCATCCGCTCGAAGACGCGCTCATCAAGATCCTCGACGACAACGGCCTGAACAGCCGCGACGCGGCGGTGTTCGTGCAGAGCTTCGAGCCGGGCAGTCTTCAGTACATGCGCGCGCACGGCCTGAAGACGAAGGTCGTGCAACTGATCGACGGGTACGACGTCGATTACCGCACGGGCGCCGTCATCTACAACGAAATCACCGACAGCCGTCCGTTCGACTGGACCGTCGCCGGCGATCCACGCTGGTTCGACGCGATGCTCACGCCCGCCGGCCTCGCACAGATCAAGACCTACGCGGACGGCATCGGCCCGTGGAAACCGCAGATCGTGCCGCTCAAAATGTCGCCCTTTCCCGCGACCAATCCCGACGGCACGCCCTTCACCGGCTCGACTGCGCAAGCGACGACACAATCGCCGACGAACGTCATCAGCGACGCGCACAAGGCCGGCCTCTTCGTGCACGTCTTCACGTTCCGCAACGAGAAGAAATATCTCGCCGCGGACTACAACAACGATCCGAACGCCGAATACCTGAAATTCTTCCGGCTGGGCGTCGATGGCGTGTTCACGGATTTCGCCAACACCGGCTTCGCAGCCCGCACGGCGTATCTGAAAGAACTCGGCCGCTAGAACCCGCTGGCTGCAAACGCTTCGCTCCATCAACGAAAGGAGACGTTCATGATTCGCGCTCGTGCCTGTGCCTTGTCGTTTGCGTTGTCCGCGTTGACCGTCGCATGCTCGTCTGCGTGGGCGAGCGTCGATCTGATCGCGATCGGCCAGTTGAGCGGCAACGGCGCCGATCGCTCGAAAGCGACGGCCGCGCCGCTCGAAAACGGCGCGCCGGGCAATCTGCTCGGCGGTCTCGGCTCCGGCCTCGCTTACGCCGGCTGCGACACCTTCCTCGCGACGCCCGACCGCGGCCCGAACGCGATCGCTTACAAAAAGGCCATCGACGACACCGCGTCGTACATCAATCGCTTTCAGACGCTGATCCTGCGTCTCGAAGCGGGCGGCAAAGGCGACGCGCTGCCCTACACGCTGAATCCGAAGCTCGTCGACACGACGCTCCTGCATGCGCGCGAGCCGCTCGTCTACGGCGACGGCGCGGCATATGGCGTCGGCAACGGCGCGCCCGCGCTCAACGCGACGAATCACACGCATTACTTCATGGGCCGTTCGGACAACTTCGCGCCGGCGCGGCCCTCGAGCTTTCCGCTGGATGCGCGCTTCGATCCGGAGAGCATCCGCGTGGCGCGCGACGGCGCGAGCGTCTTCATCTCCGATGAGTATGGTCCCTACGTCTATCGATTCGACCGGCGCACGGGCGAGCGCATCGCGGCGTATCGCGTGCCGGCGTCGTTTGCGGTGACGACGCTCTCGCCGGTCGGCAACGACGAAATCAGCGAGAACACGTCGGGCCGCGTCGCGAACAAGGGCATGGAAGGCCTCGCGATCTCGCCGGACGGCGACACGCTCTTCGGCGTGATGCAGAGCCCGCTGATCCAGGACGGCGGCACGAACGGCGCATACACGCGCATCTTGCGCATCGACGTGCGCACCGGCAAGACGGCGCAATTCGCGTATCCGCTCACCAATCTCGGCACCGCCGACAAACCGAACTATCCGACGATCAGCGATATCGTCGCCGTGAACGACCACGAGTTTCTGCTCGACGAGCGCGACGGCAAAGGTCTCGGCGACGACTCGACGGCGAAGTTCAAGCAGGTCTATCACGTGGATATCGCGGACGCACAGGACGTGAGTCAGACGAGCGGCGAAAGCGGCCTCGCGCCCTACGCGATCAAGAAGACCTTATTTCTCGACGTCGTGAAGGCGCTGACGGCTTACGGCTTCAAAGCCACCGACATCCCCGCGAAGATCGAGAGTCTCGCGTTCGGTCCGGATGTGCGCGTCGGCGGCAAGCTCAGGCACACGTTGTTCATCGCGAACGACAACGACTTTCTCGGCACCGTGAAGGACACGAATCACCCGGACGGCATCGACAATCCGAACAGGTTCTTCGTGTTCGCGATCGATCCCGCCGACTTGCCGGGCTATGTCGCGCAACGTCTGCCGGGCGCGAACGGGCGCGATGGCAAAGCATGCCGTTTCGACCGGGACGATCACGATGACCACGACGATCATGGACACGGTCACGGCCAATAACGCGGCCATCTCACGCGCTTGTCCACAGTTTCGGTGGACAAGCGTGTAGATAACTCGACGGCTACGCGTCTATCCCGTTGAAGTGAAAAGCGTTTCGGAGCGCGCCATCGGCTTTGGCGCGTCCATAAACCGTATATACTGTTTTCTCCACACACGACAAGGAGAAAACGGATGAGCACACCGCAAGTCAAGGCGCCGACCAAGAAGGCGTTCCATTTCCCGAAGGGCGCCGCCGACAAGGCCGCAGCGAACGCCAAGCCCGACGCCAAGGCCAGCAAGAAGACGCAAACAAAAGCGGCAGCGACGCCGAGGACCAGGACGAAAGCAGCCGCCCCCGCCGTCACGCCGAAGAGCGCGAAAAAGCAAGCCGTGAAAGCACCCGCGGCAGAAACTGCGGCCACGAAACAGGCCGTCGCGAGCCAGCCGAAATCCGAGCCGAAAGCCAAACGCGCGAAGAAGGAAAAGGTCATGCGCGACAGCTTCACGATGCCCAAGTCGGACTACGCGAAGATCGCCTCGCTGAAGGAAAAGTGCCAGAAAAACGGCGTGCGCGTGAAGAAGAGCGAACTGCTTCGCGCGGCGCTCGCAATGCTCGACGCCGCCACGGAAAAACGCCTCGTCGAAGCGATCAAGGCGCTGGAAACGGTCAAGACCGGCCGCCCGGCGAATGCCTGAGCATCACGGGTTCAGAAGAGGCCTCTGAAGAGCCAGTAGAGCCCGGCGGCCAGAGCGATCGACGCGGGCAGCGTCAGCACCCACGCGAGTACGAGGCTGCGCACGGTGTTCCATTGCAGCCCCGAACCGTTGGCCGCCATCGTCCCGGCGACGCCCGAAGACAGCACGTGCGTCGTCGAGACCGGCAGGCCGTAGGCATCGGCGGCGCCGATGGTCAGCATCGCGACCAGTTCCGCCGAAGCGCCCTGCCCGTACGTGAGATGCTGCTTGCCGATCTTCTCACCGACGGTCACGACGATGCGCTTCCAGCCGACCATCGTGCCGAGCCCGAGCGCGATCGCCACCGCCACCTTCACCCACGTCGGAATGAACTTCGTCGCGTGATCGAGCTGCTTCCTGTAGTTGTCGATCACCGCGCGGTCCGTGGGCGTGAACCCGGGCGTGTTTGCCTTCTCCATCAGGCGGATCGCCTCGGACACGAGGTACATGTTGTTGCGCACGTTGTCGATCATGTTCTGTGGCACAGCCGCAAGCGATCCCGACGCGCTGACCTGATTCGCGATGACGTCGGTCAGTTGCTTCACCGCCGGCAAGGTCGCGGGCGCAAGCTGACGGGTGCGCACGTAGGATTGCACGTCCTCGCGCGCATCGGAGGAAGGCGGCGCGTTATTGATGTACTTCGCGAAGGTCGCGGAGGCATCGTGCGCCACGGCCACGAAGCTCTGCGTCTCGGCCGGACTCACGGCCTTGTTGAGCGCGTAAGCCGTCGGCACCGTGCCGATCAGGATCAGCATGATGAGGCCCATGCCCTTTTGCCCGTCGTTCGAGCCGTGCGCAAATGACACGCCCGTGCAGGTGAGGATGAGCAGCGCGCGGATCCAGAACGGCGGCGGATGATTCTTTTTCGGCTCCTTGTAAAGCGCGGGCACGCGCACGAGTGCCTTCAGCAACAGCAGTAGCAATCCCGCGCAGATGAAGCCGATGATCGGCGAGAACAGCAGCGACTTGCCGACGCCCGCCGCCTGCGACCAGTCGACGCCACTCGTGCCGTTCGGCCCGCGCAGCAGTTGATTCATCAGTCCCACGCCGATGATCGAGCCGATCAGCGTATGCGAGCTCGACGACGGCAAGCCGAAATACCACGTCGCGAGATTCCAGATGATCGCGGCGATGAGCAGTGCGAAGACCATCGCGAAGCCCGCGCTGCTTCCGACCTGCAGAATCAGCTCGACGGGAAGCAGTTGCAGGATGCCGAACGCGACGGCGCCGCTCGAAACCAGCACGCCGATGAAGTTCCACGTCCCCGACCAGACCACCGCGAGATTCGGCGTGAGCGAGTGCGTATAGATGACGGTCGCGACCGCGTTCGCGGTGTCGTGAAAGCCGTTGACGAACTCGAATCCGAGCGCGATCAGCAGCGCGACGCCGAGCAGGAAATAAGGGAGTGCTGAACTCAGCCGTACGGATTCGAGATCGGACGCGAGATGAAGCCCGACATAACCGGCGCCGCCGATGAGAATGAGAAAGAAGACGAAGAGGCTGGTGCGGCGGGCGCGTTCACTGACGCCGCCTTGCTGAGGAAATGCGATATCCGGCATGATAGCCTCGCGCGTTTGCCGTAGCGGTGCTCAGCATACTTTCCGCCGACGCGCCGGATCATGAATCTTTTGTGTCAACAGTTCGCGTAAAGCTTTCACTGCGCGAAGCAACGACGCGATGCGTGTCAGCGAGAACGATTTCATCGAAGTTTCGACGCGCCGTCATACACATGACATTTTGCATGTCTATGTTTCCGGCCAGCACCCTTTGGACGACCGCCGCAGAACGGCGGCGCGCGACCGAAGTGCAAGCAGAACGAAACGTCGTGCGATAAAAGTGCATACCGAGACATGACACTGAATTTCGACCCAGCGCTCGCACGAAAGAGCCTCAGCAGCTCGCTCGGTTCTCTTCCTGCCGCCGCGCGCCCCCGCGTCTCCGATCCATTCTCTCTTCGCGATCAGCCTGTCGCCGATGCTTTCGTCATGCTGACGGCGCCGCTCGCGTCCGAAGCCTTTCAGCAAGCGGAACTGATGACCGGGCGCGCCGACGCCGCGCTGCTCGAACGAATGCGCTCGACGCTTCGGCGCCTGCGCGCGCTGTGGTGGGCATTCGAGCCGCTGCTCGACGAGAAAGAGGCGCGTGTCGTACGCAAGCGCTTCAAACGTCTCGCCGACATCGCCGGCGAACCGCATGATTTCGATGCCGCGTGCGACCTGCTTGCTCGCGCGCAAACGAGCTGCGCGCGTCTCGGGCCGGTCGTGCAGACGCTGCGGCAGGAGCGGCGCGCGGCATCGGCGACGAGTTGCGTGATCTTGCGCCGCGCGCACGTCGACGTGCTGCTGCGCCGCGCGCTCGCCGATGCTCTTCGCCGCCTGGAAGCGCGCGGTGAGGATCGTTCGCTGGAAACGTTCGCGCGTCAGCGCGTGTCGCTCGCCGACGATCTGCTCAGCAAGCGGGAGCATCGCGCGGCCAGGATGAAGCGCGTGGATGCGAAGACCTTGCGCAGCATCGAGGAAGCCGCGGCGAAACTGCAATGCCTGCTCGAACTGTTCGCGCCGGTTCTGGAGCGCGGGCACCGGCATACGATGGCACATCTGCTCGCGGCGCAGGCGGCGCTCGTGCGCCTGCATGACGTGCTCGCGAGCGAGGCCGTCGTCCGACGCGTCGCGCCATCGCTGAACGACAAGGACGCAGTCGACGAAGCGGTTCGCTGGCTGAACAAGGCTGCCCGCGACGAATCGCGAGCGGCGCTCAGGCGCCTGCGCGCGCTGCCTGATCCCGTCTGACGCGCCCGGACAGCGTCCCCTCTTTCGACCATCCCCCCGCGGCGGCGTGGCTCCCGGCGTCCGGCGGGCGCCGTCACGAGGGTTTCGCGGCTGGCGACGCATCGGCATCCTGAACGCATGGCAGTCGCGCACGGCGACGCCTTTCGTCATCGATAGCCGTCAACGGAGTTTCGCCATGTATTTCGGGACACTCGTCGTTCAGCCGCGCAGGGAACAAGACAACTGGGAACGCGACATGGATGCGTCGCTCATCGACACTCCGGGGCGCTGGCGTACGTTCTGGCGCTGGATGGCGCGGCTCTTTGCCTGATCTGCTCGCGCCGGTCCCGAAGCGAAAGTAAAGTATCGTCGCGTGCCTGGGTAATAGGATTCGTCCGGTCGTTTTTCACCGCTGAAGCGGCTTAAATGCGTGCCTCTCGTCATATAGAAAGAGGCTTATTGATGAACAATCTGCAAATTTCCGTCGATGCGCACGGCCACGCGACGCTCTCGCAATCGGTGCAGATCAGCGAGCACTGCAGCAATCGCGCGCGGCTGCTGACGTCGCTCGTGAACATCGTTGCCGCGCCGGGCGGCTTCGAGCACTTCTGCGCGTATCCGGAAGCGATGCGCCGGGACATGCTGGAGTTGATGCGCTCGGTCGCGGAAGAACAGTTGCCGCTCATCGCGGCGCTCGAAGAGCACGCAACGAAGTCCGGTTACGAGCGAGGCGCTCAGGCAGCGCGCGAGGTCCTGGTTCACGAAGAGCAGGCCGCAAATTCCGCTCTGCATTACGATGCTGAAAATCAGCCCGCTCAGTTGCTGATCCATCATTGAGCTTTCCGATATCGCGCCTGCCATCGGCGCGATGACGCGATGCCCCGCGCCCGACGCGGGGCTTTTCATTCGTGGCGGGCGAAGTCGCGTGTCCCGCCCGGCGTCGCTCTGCAATGCCCTTCCTTTCGGCCCCAACGACAAAGCCATGCGCACCTCAAGCGTCCTATTGACGCCAATCGCCGTCACGTTCCTATTCAGTGCGATTACCGTTCGCGCGCAGTACACCGAACACTGGATGACAAACGCGGAAGTTGCGCGCGCGCAGCCGCAGCCTGCTGCATCGCGAAAAACCTCGAAGCCCGTGCAGAACGCGCCGCGGCAAACCGTCGCCGCGACAGCCGGGGACGATCCGATCGCAGCATTCGCTCACGATACACATTCGCAGCGCAACACTGCGCGCCGCTGATGGTTTGCGGTTCACGCTGAGAATATCGCGACTTTTCCGATTCCATTCCGAATTGCATCGACTATGCTTCTGAATGTCGTAAGAGGTGGGTGACATGCGCCGCTGCGCCCTGCCATGTGCGAGAGTTCATCGAGCATTATTAGAGGCGCAGTCATGCCGTGGCGCCCACTACTCTTACGACAACCTTCCCGCCTGATTTTCCCCTGCTCAAAATATTGCATGCGCGTTCGCGCATCGCTGTCGTCTGTTCTCTCAGTGAATCCGTAGGTATCCGAATTTTCCAAAAAATCGGTGAGCTTTCGATCGCCTGTGAAACGTCGGAAGCTCGAAGCCTGCGATATCGAATCTTCGCGATCTTCGAAACAACGACACTCTGCGTTTCACGCATATCAGCAAAACGCGCGATACACGATGCCTAACTCAATTAGGGACGCAGAAAAAGAAAAAGCCCTTGAAGATCAAGGGCTTGAAAAGCTGGCGGAGAGAGGGGGATTCGAACCCCCGATAGGTTTTACCCTATACACGCTTTCCAGGCGTGCGACTTAAACCACTCATCCATCTCTCCGGAAGACCGCGATTATACCAACTTCCCGCGTCCGCGCCAGCCCCTATGGATGACGAATGTAATCGACGAGTGCGCGCGTGTAGGCATCCGGTTTCCGGTCGAAAAGGCTCACCGCAATCGCCACCGCGAAGCCAGCAGGCACGCCGAAGACGCCGGAGCTGATCGGCTCGATGCCGAACCAGCGCGGCCCCGCGAAGCCCGTCAGTTGCACGAAGAACGGATACGTCGACACGATGTAATACACGCACACGACGAGCCCCGCGATCATGCCAGCCACGACGCCGCGCTGCGTCGTGCGCTTCCAGAACACGCCGAGCACGAGCGCTGGAAAGAGACTCGACGCCGCGAGCGAGAACGCCGCGCCGACGAGAAAAAGAATATTGCCCGCATTGAGCGACGCCACGTACGACGCCAGCAACGCCACGCCGAGCAGCAGAATCTTGGAGATGGTCACGCGCCGCTGGCTCGTCGCACGGCGATCGACCATGCAGTAATAGACATCGTGTGACAGCGCATTGGCGATCGTCAGCAGGAGCCCGTCCGCCGTCGACAGCGCCGCGGCCAAGGCGCCCGCCGCGATCAAGCCCGAGATGACATACGGCAGCCCGGCGATCTCCGGCGCCGCGAGCACGACCATGTCCGGCTGCATCTGGATGCCGGCCCATCGCACGATGCCGTCGCCGTTCACATCGCTGATGCGGATCAGATACGGTTCGACCCGACGCCACTGCGTCACCCATTGCGGCAGATCGGCGAAGCGATGCCCGACGAGCCCCGTCAATATCTCGTGCTTGATGAGCACCGCGAGCACTGGCACCGTCAGATAGAAGAGCGCGACGAAAAAGAGCGTCCAGCCGACCGAGCGCCGTGCCGACGACACCGAGGTCGTCGTGTTGTAGCGGGTGAGTATGTGCGGCAGGCTCGCCGTGCCCAGCGACAGACACAACAGCAGCGCAAGAAAATTGACCTGATGCACGCGTGGACTCTCGTCGCCCGCCGAACCTGGCGCAAAGGCGTCGGTCATTGGCACGGGGGGCGCCACGCGCTCGATCAGCGCGTCGCGTTCGCGCGACCACTTCACTTGTGCGTCGGCGGGATCGCGCGGGAAGGCCGCCAGATCCCGCTCGCGCTCGTTGATCTCGCGCAGCGGCCCGTTGTGCCGCCGCAGTTCGGCGATCTCGGCGACGAGGCGCGCACGCTCGGCGTGAAACGACTGCGGCAGCGCATCGATGCGCGTCTGGATCTGCGCGGCCTGCCGCTGGTAATCGGCGCGCACGCGCGCTTCGTCGGGCGATGCGGCCATTGCCCGTTCCAGTGTTTCGACACGCTCCAACACACGCCCGTAGTTGAATTGCGGAAACCAGCCGAGGCCTTCGCGATGCGCGATCATCGAGACGGGAATCAGCATCGCGCTGATCAGGATGATGTACTGCGCGACCTGCGTCCACGTCACCGCGCGCATGCCGCCGAGAAACGAGCACACCAGAATGCCCGCGAGTCCGCAGAAGATGCCGATCGAAAACTCGATGCCGATGAAGCGCGACGCGATCAACCCGATGCCCTGGATTTGCGCGACGAGATAGACGAACGAGCACAGAATCGCCGCGATGGCCGCGAGCGCGCGCACGAGGTTGCTGGAAAAGCGCGTGCCGAGGAAATCGGGAATCGTATAGCGCGCGAGCTTGCGCACGTAAGGCGCGAGCAGGAACGCGACGAGACAGTAACCGCCCGTCCAGCCCATCACGTAGGCGAGGCCGTCGTAACCGCTCGCGTAGATCGAACCGGCCAGACCGATGAACGACGCAGCCGAAAGCCAGTCGGCCGCGGTCGCCATGCCGTTGAACGCAGACGGCACGCGTCGACCGGCCACGTAGTATTCGACGAGATCCGACGTGCGCGACAACAGGCCGATCACCGCGTACACCGCGATCGGCACGAACAGGAACACATAGCCGATCCACGTGCCCGGCCCCGTCGTGCGCTCGATGCGCTCCATCAGAAAGATGAAGAGCAGAAAGCCGACGGTATAGAGCGTGTAGGAAAGGATCAGCCGGTTGGTGAGCTTCATGCCGCGTCGCCTCGTTCCGATCGGGCGGCGCGCAACAGTCGCGCATCGGCGATCTGCATCAGCACGATATAGACGAGGATCAGCGCGACATACACGAGAATCGCGCCCTGCGCGCCGAAGTAAAACGGCAGCGTAAAGCCCGCCACGCGCACGTGCTCGAAACGTTGTGCGAAGAGCGGCAGGCCGAACGAGACGATGAAGCCAATCGTCATCAGCACGGCGATCAGCGCGACGTTGAAACGCCAGTAGCGTCGATGCGCGCGCGCCATCGCCACGGATACGGGCGGCGGCGAGGCAGGCGTCGGGCTGGAGGAATCGGACATGCGGCTTTTTATCAAAAGCGCATGTCATCGGCAATACGGATCGACCGCTGCTCAACTGGCAGCGGCCGATCCACGATCAGCGCGCTTCGCCGAGCTGATCGAGAATCGCGGGATTTTCAAGCGTGGAGACGTCCTGCGTGATCTCCTCGCCCTTCGCGAGCGAGCGCAAAAGACGTCGCATGATCTTGCCCGAACGCGTCTTCGGCAGGTTCTCGCCGAAGCGAATGTCCTTCGGCTTCGCGATCGGACCGATCTCCTTGCCGACCCAGTTGCGCAGTTCAGTCGCGATCTGCTTCGCTTCATCGCCTTCCGGACGCGAGCGCTTCAGCACGACGAACGCGACGACGGCTTCACCGGTCGTATCGTCCGGGCGGCCGACGACCGCAGCCTCGGCGACCATCGGATTCGCCACCAGCGCCGACTCGATTTCCATCGTGCCCAGACGGTGGCCCGAGACGTTCAGCACGTCGTCGATGCGGCCCATGATCGTGAAGTAGCCGGACTCCTTGTCGCGCACGGCGCCGTCGCCGGCGAGATAGAGCTTGCCGCCGAGTTCTTCCGGGAAGTAGCTCGTCTGATAGCGCTTCGGGTCGCCCCACACATTGCGGAGCATCGACGGCCACGGACGCTTGACGACCAGAATGCCCCCCTGCCCGTTCGGCACGTCCTGACCGGTTTCATCGACGACCGCGGCCATGATGCCCGGCAGCGGCAGCGTGCACGAACCCGGCACGAGCGGCGTCGCGCCCGGCAGCGGCGTGATCATGTGGCCGCCCGTTTCCGTTTGCCACCAAGTATCGACGATCGGGCACTGGCCGCGGCCGACGTTCTCGTGGTACCACATCCACGCTTCAGGATTGATCGGCTCGCCGACCGTGCCGAGGATGCGCAGCGTCGACAGGTCGTAGCTCTTCGGATGCACTTTCGCATCCGCTTCCGAGACCTTGATGAGCGAGCGGATCGCCGTCGGTGCGGTGTAGAAAATTGTGACCTTGTGGCGGTCGATCATCTCCCAGAAGCGGCCGGCGTGCGGATACGTCGGCACGCCTTCGAACATCACCTGCGTCGCGCCGATCGCGAGCGGACCATACGCGATATAGCTATGCCCCGTGATCCAGCCGATGTCTGCCGTGCACCAGAAGATGTCGCCGGGCTTCATGTCGAAGGTCCACTTCATCGTCTGCGCGGCCCACAGCAGCGTGCCCGCCGTGCTGTGCTGCACGCCCTTCGGCTTGCCCGTCGAACCCGACGTATAGAGGATGAAAAGCGGATGCTCCGCGCCGACCCATTCCGGCTCGCACTGCGCCGATTCGTTCTCGACGATCTCGTGCAGCCACGCGTCGCGGCCTTCGGTCCATGCGACCTTGCCGCCCGTGCGCTGGTAGACGATGACGTCCTTCACCTTCTCGCAGCCGCCCGCCGCGAGCGCTTCATCAGCGATGCTCTTCAAAGGCAGCGCCTTGCCGCCACGCATTTGTTCGTCGGCGGTGATGAGAGCGACCGCGCCGACATCGACGAGACGTTCGTTGAGCGACTTCGACGAGAAGCCGCCGAACACCACCGAATGCGTCGCGCCGATGCGTACGCACGCCTGCATCGCGACGACGCCTTCCACCGACATCGGCAGATAGATCACGACGCGGTCGCCCTTCTTCACGCCGCGCTTCTTGAGCGCATTGGCGAGACGGCTGACGCGTTCGAGCAGGTCCTGATAGGTGACGTTGGTGACGGTGCCGTCGTCGGCTTCGAAGATGATTGCGTTGTCGGCTCCGCGGCCCGCTTCGACATGGCGGTCGAGACAGTTGTACGACGCATTCAGCTCGCCGTCTTCGAACCACGTGTAGAACGGCGCCTTCGATTCGTCGAGCACCTTGGTGAACGGCTTGTGCCACGAAAGCGTGTCGCGCGCGAGGCCCGCCCAGAAACCTTCGTAATCGCGCTCGGCTTGCTCGGCGAGCGCCTTGTAGGCGTCCATGCCGGAGATTGCCGCACCCGCCGATGCCTTGGCTGACGGCGGGAACACGCGTTTTTCATGCAGAACCGATTCGATCGCAGACATCGACAACCCCTTTGATGGTGTTTCCAGAATCCGGCGGCGCGCGCGTCGCTGAATGGGCCGCGTGCGCCGCATGTTATGAGGTTCGAAAGCGGACAACGCGCAGCGTTCCCCTTCCGGACCGTGTCTCCATAATGATGACCGCGCCCGTGCGACGCGGAAGATGTCACAGCACATTCGCCTGCTGCGCCCATCCTGCAATGATTTGAAGATAAGCCCGTCAACTTACCCGCTTCTTACGTGCCGGAGCCGATCGGCACGGGGTATACGCGAAGTCGGCGCGGCTCCCGCAATGCGGCCCCACAATCGTAACTGAACTCCCCGCGCGTTATCCAGAGATGCTTTCTTACTCATCGCGATGATGTCGCACGTCGGCAGTAACGTTCCTGGACGTACGCGCCTGACTCGACATGCCATCGGCGCTTTCCGAAAGCTTTCGGCAAGCACGCGCGGTGACGCGCTACAATAGCGGGCTTCCCGATACCGCGAATGCGTTTCTCTCCGCATTCGCCGGCGCATCGCACGTTTTGGTTCGTCATATTCGCCCGTCATCATCTCCGGTCCGACCATCGACTGAAAAGCCGCCCATGTCCGCTCCCAAGCATGCTTCCGCCTCGCCCTCGCCGTCCGGCCCGATGAAAGCGCTGCCGAAAATCATCTTCATGAGCCGCTGGCTGCAGGTGCCGCTTTACCTGGGCCTGATCGTCGCGCAAGCCGTGTACGTCGTGCTGTTCCTGAAGGAAGTGTGGCATCTCGTCACGCACGCGATGACGCTCGACGAGACCAACATCATGCTCGTCGTGCTCGGCCTGATCGACGTGGTCATGATCTCGAACCTGCTCATCATGGTGATCGTCGGCGGGTATGAGACTTTCGTGTCGCGGCTCGGCGTGGAAGGCCATCCCGACGAACCCGAATGGCTCGATCACGTCAACGCGGGCGTGCTGAAAGTGAAGCTCTCGATGGCGCTCATCAGCATTTCGTCGATCCATCTGCTGAAAACGTTCATCAACCCGGATCAGCACACTTTCCATACCGTGTTGTGGCAGGTCATCA
This sequence comes from Caballeronia arvi, assembly GCF_001544695.2. GTDB lineage: Bacteria > Pseudomonadota > Gammaproteobacteria > Burkholderiales > Burkholderiaceae > Caballeronia > Caballeronia arvi. Next base: position 49,013 of record NZ_FCOM02000024.1, on the reverse strand, counting down.
TCCACGTCGCGTTCCTCGTCTCGGCGCTCATCATGGCGTACGTGGACCGGTTGACCACGCACACGCATCCGCGCCATTTCCACGACGAATCTTTTTCGCCGCCCCGAAACGCAATCGAGTGAAGCGTCGCCCAGAACGCCTACACATAATTTCGTCCCCCCTGAGCTTACGCCATGACCGTCATCAAGCAGGAAGACCTGATTCAGAGCATCGCCGATTCGCTGCAGTACATCAGCTGCTACCATCCGCTCGACTATATCCAGGCGCTCGGCCGCGCCTACGAGCTGGAAGAGAGCCCCGCCGCGAAAGACGCGATCGCACAAATCCTGACCAATAGCCGCATGTGCGCCGAAGGCAAGCGTCCGATCTGCCAGGACACGGGCATCGTCACGGTGTTCGTGAAGGTCGGCATGGACGTTCGATGGGACGGCGCGACGATGTCCGTCACCGACATGATCAACGAAGGCGTGCGCCGCGGTTACCTGAACCCGGACAACGTGCTGCGCGCGTCGATCGTCTCGCCGCCCGAAGGCGGCCGCAAGAACACGAAGGACAACACGCCGGCCGTGATCCACTATGAGATCGTGCCGGGCGACAAGGTCGACGTGCAGGTCGCGGCCAAGGGCGGCGGCTCGGAGAACAAGTCGAAGTTCGCGATGCTGAACCCGTCGGATTCCATCGTCGACTGGATTCTCAAGACCGTCCCGACGATGGGCGCCGGCTGGTGCCCGCCGGGCATGCTCGGCATCGGCATCGGCGGCACGGCCGAAAAGGCGATGGTCATGGCGAAGGAATCGCTGATGGACCCGATCGACATTCAGGACATCATCGCGCGCGGCCCGCAGGACTGGATCGAAGAACTGCGCGTGGAACTGCACGAGAAGGTGAACGCGCTCGGCATCGGCGCGCAGGGTCTCGGCGGTCTCGCAACCGTGCTCGACGTGAAGATCATGGCCGCGCCGACGCACGCGGCATCTAAGCCCATCGCGATCATCCCGAACTGCGCTGCCACGCGCCACGCGCACTTCACGCTCGACGGCACGGGCGCAGCCAAGCTCGACGCCCCGCCGCTCGACGCATGGCCGAAGGTCACGTGGCAGCCGAACACGGAGACGAGCAAGCGCATCGACCTGAACACGCTGACGCCGGAAGAAGTCGCGTCGTGGAAGCCGGGCCAGACGCTGCTGCTGTCGGGCAAGATGCTCACGGGCCGCGACGCGGCGCACAAGCGCATCGCCGACATGCTCGCCAAGGGCGAAAAGCTGCCCGTCGATTTCACGAACCGCGTGATCTACTACGTCGGACCGGTCGATCCGGTGCGCGACGAAGCCGTCGGTCCGGCAGGCCCGACGACGGCCACGCGCATGGACAAGTTCACGGAAATGATGCTCGCGCAGACCGGCCTCATTTCGATGATCGGCAAGGCCGAGCGCGGACCGGTCGCGATCGAGGCGATCAAGAAGCACAACGCGGCCTATCTGATGGCGGTCGGCGGCGCGGCGTATCTCGTATCGAAGGCAATCCGCGAAGCGAAGGTGCTCGCGTTCGAAGACCTCGGCATGGAAGCGATCTACGAATTCGACGTGCAGGACATGCCGGTAACGGTTGCCGTCGATTCGACCGGAACATCGGTCCACAAGACCGGTCCCGCCGAATGGCAGGCGAAAATCGGAAAGATCCCCGTCGCAACGGCTTGAAGCGTGATCAATAGCGGTTTATAACGCTAAAGATGAAAGAGCCGGGCAAACTGCCCGGCTCTTTTCTTTGCAAAGACGTTATTCGAGAAGGATTTTCATTCTCAGTTTTGTCTGGAACAAAGAATTTCTTCTCAACCTTGGCATTGTCACGCTCTAGGTTTATCTTTCCCTCAGTGCCCCACGTTACAACAAGGAACAATCATGCAAGGCGACGCAAAGGTCATCGAATTTCTGAACGCTCAGTTGAAAAACGAGCTGACCGCGATCAATCAGTACTTCCTGCACGCCCGGATGTATCAGCACTGGGGCCTCGAAAAGCTGAACAAGCATGAGTACGACGAATCGATCGGCGAGATGAAGCACGCCGACTGGCTGATTCAGCGCGTGTTCATGCTCGACGGCCTGCCGAACCTGCAGGATCTGCACAAGCTCCTGATCGGCGAAGAGACGAAGGAGATTCTCGAGTGCGACCTGAAGCTCGAGCAGATTTCGCAGTCGACCTGCAAGGAAGCCATCGCGTACTGCGAGTCCGTGCGCGACTTCGTCTCGCGCGAGATCTTCGAAAAGATCCTGCACGACACCGAAGAACACATCGACTGGCTGGAGACGCAACTGGATCTGATCGACAAGGTCGGCATCCAGAACTACCAGCAGACCATGATGGGCGATCACGAATAATTCCGTGTCGCGTATGTCCGGACACGCCGAGTTTCGCGTCGATGCGCCCGTGAGCACTGCGCCGGTCGGAATCTTCGATTCCGGCCTGGGCGGCCTGTCGGTGCTGCGCGCGGTGCGCGCGACGTTGCCGCGCGAGCGGCTGATCTATGTCGCCGATTCCCTTCACGCACCTTATGGCGAGCGTGACGACGATTTCATCGTCGACCGCACGATGGCGATCGGCGAATGGCTCGTCGGACAAGGGGCGAAGGCGCTCGTCGTCGCGTGCAATACGGCGACCGCGCAATCGATCGCGCTCGTGCGCGAACGGCTGCCGATTCCGCTCGTCGGCGTCGAGCCTGGCGTGAAACCGGCGGCGGCGCTGTCAACGTCGCGCGTGGTCGGCGTGCTGGCGACCGCCGTGACGCTGCGTTCTGCGCGCTTCCAGTCGCTGCTCGACCGTTACGCGGGCGACTGCCGTTTCATCTGTCAGGCTGGCCACGGGCTGGTTCAGGCGGTCGAGCGCTGCGACACCTCGTCGCCCGCACTGATGGCGTTGCTCGAAAGCTATATTGCGCCGATGCTCGACGCCAACGCCGACACGCTCGTGCTCGGCTGCACGCACTACCCTTTCCTCGATCGCGCGATTCGCGAGATCGCCGGCGAGCGGCTTCAGATCGTCGATACCAGCGTCGCAATCGCGCGGCAGCTCGATCGTCTGCTCGACGCTCATGCGCTAAGGAATGTCACCGCGCCGCCGGACTCCCTGCCGCGCTTTTGCTCCACCGCCGACGGCGAATCGCAGCGCCAGCTTGCGGCCTCCCTCCTTCAGCTCGACGCTGCCGTCGAGCACGTCGACATCCCTTCGCGCCGCACGCGCCTCACTGAACCCGACATCGTCTGAGGGTTTCTTTCGCGAAGGCGCGCGCACGCCGCGCGCTTTCGCCCGCCAGACAAGGCTCCTAGCAATAAACCCGCTAACTTGCGTGCTCTGTTACAAAAAACACCGAGCCCCGCTTGCAAACACGGCAATCTAGAATGATAATAATTCGCATTAACGCTAGCTATCGCGAACGATCATGATTGTCTGTGTCTGCAAATCAGTGTCCGACCGCAAGATCCGAGCCGCCATCGCCGATGGAATGGATTCCTTCGACGAACTGCAATTCGAGCTCGGCGTGGCGCTGTGCTGCGGCAAGTGCGAGGCAACCGTGCGCGATGTGATGATGGAAAGCGGCGTCTGCGCGTCGCGCTGTGGAATCGAGCAACGCGAAATGGTCGCGCCGCTCACGTTCTACGAACGCAAGGCCGCCTGAAGCATCCCGCACGGCGCGGCCAACACCGCGTCCGCGCCTCAACCGACGTCGCCCGCTGCTTCCGCCCGCGTCGTTTGGTCGTTTTGATTGCCTCCAGCAAGCCAGGTTACCTTCGAATCTCCGGTCACTTCTAGCCAGCCGCGCAACCCCTTACCCCTGGAGGGAAAGATGGAATTGCTGATCGGTTTCGTGACCACCCTGTTTATTTCCCTGCTTATTTTCCGAAAATGACGTCTGGTTTCTTCCGCACCGCGCTTGTGCCGTCATTCGACTTCGAGATGGAAAGCAGCGTTTTCAGCCAGCACCCACGCAGCACCGCACGCAACCAATAACAATGCAGTCCCCGACCACTTCTCCCGCCGCGTTCCGGACGGCACAGGCATCCAACGGCAATCCGCGTGTGATCGCGGCGTGCGCCGCTGTCGTCGCGATCCACGTTGCGCTTCTGGGCGCCGCGCTGACGATGCGCAACGAGCCGCTGCCGCGCCCGATCGAAGCAAAGTCGATCACCGCGCAGTTGATCAGCGAAACGCCGCAGCCCGCGCCGCAGCCGGTTGCTGTGGAAACGCCGCCGCCGCCCAAGCCGGTTCCGCAGCCCGTTCCGAAGCCGCAGCCCAAGCCGAAGGTCAAACCGAAAATCGAGCCGAAGCCCACGCCGATGCCGGTGACGGAAGCGCCATCGCAGATTGCCGCGCCCGCGCCCGAACCTACGCCGCCCGCTCCGCCGCAACCCGCGCCGCCGCCCGCCGCGCCGGCCATCGGCAAGCCGAGCATGGATCTCGCCGCGCCGAAGAACGTCGCCCATCTGAGTTGTAACATCGCGCAGCCAGACTATCCGGCGATGGCGAAACGCCGTGGCGAAACCGGCACGGCGGTCATCCGTCTGACGGTGGGTCTGTCCGGCAAGATCGAGAACGCCACGTTGCAAAAGAGCAGCGGCTCGTCGCGCCTCGACGACGCGGCGCTCGACGCCGTGCGCGGCAGCGCGTGCAGTCCCTATAAGGAAAATGGCGAAGCGATTCGCGCGACCGCCACGGTGCCGTTTGTTTTCAGTCTGAACGACTGAGCGGTTTTTTTAGATACAAGGAAAGAGAAATGGAAAACTACGGGATTGCGCACGTCTGGGCGCAAGGCGACTTCGTGACGCGGGGCATCGCGCTCGCGCTCGTCATCATGTCGGTGCTTTCGTGGACGGTGATCGTCGTGAAGGCGTGGAACGTCGTGCGCCTGAAGCGCCTGACCAAGAACGCCGAGCAGGCGTTCTGGCACTCCGACGACTTCAATGACGGCATCAAGAAGCTCGGCAGCCAGTCGTCGAGCCCGGCGGACAACCCGTTTCTCGCGCTCGCGCTCGCCGGCCAGGAAGCGGCCGAGCATCACACGCAGACGCAGCCGCATCTGCACGACCGCATGGACGTGTCGGACTGGATCACGCGCTGCCTCAAGGATGTGATGGACGAAGGCGTCGGCCGCATGCAGTCGGGCCTCGCGGTGCTCGCGTCGATCGGTTCCACTTCGCCGTTCGTCGGTCTCTTCGGCACGGTGTGGGGGATCTATCACGCGCTCCTGACCATCGGCGCGACCGGCCAGACCTCGATCGATCAGGTTGCCGGTCCCGTGGGCGAATCGCTCATCATGACCGCGTTCGGCCTCTTCGTCGCGATTCCGGCGGTGCTCGGCTACAACGCGCTCACCCGCGCGAACAAGGGCATCGTCACGAAGCTGAACCGCTTCGCGCACGGCCTGCACGCCTTCTTCGTCACCGGCGCCAAGCTCAATTCGGCTACGCGCCCCGCGAAGAACGGCAACGCCGACAGCCTGCGGATCGCGACGCGCGCGTCCGCGTCGTCGTAAGCGAGAGGAGGTTCGCATCATGGCCATGAGCCCTTTCGCCAGCGATGAAGACGACGGCATGATGAGCGAAATCAACATGACGCCGCTCGTCGACGTCATGCTGGTTCTGCTGATCATCTTCCTCGTCACGATTCCCGCCATGCATCACGCGGTGAAGATCGACCTGCCGCACGCGAGCAGCCAGCCGCAGGACGAAAAGCCCGCGCACGTGAACATCGCGATCAAGGCCGACGGCACGACGCTGTGGGACGATCAGCCGATCGACGAAGCGACGCTCAATGCGCGAATCGCGCAGGCGGCGCAGCAGAATCCGCAGCCGGAAATCCATTTGCGCGCGGATCGTCAGGTGGCGTATGAAAAAGTCGCCGATCTGATGTCGGCGGCGCAGTCGGGCGGACTGACGAAGATCGGTTTCGTCACCGAACCGAAGAACGGCAAGTAACGCCCAGGCGACATCGGTAAGCGCCCTCTTTCGGGCGCTCAAAGTAAAAGGCCTTCATCGTCAGATGAAGGCCTTTTTTCGTGCGCGCTCGGCGCATTCGGGCGAGGCGGTCACTTTGGGTTCGTATAGCCAGAACCAGAAGTCCCGTCACATGCGGCAGCCGTGGTCGACACGGACAGCGCAATCAACCCTATCAGGCTAACTATCAGAGCAGCCGTGAGTTTTCGCATAGGAGCTCCTTAGCGAAAGAGCCTTCAATATACCGCCGCGACTTATGTCGTTCAATTGAATCTGACCATCGCAAGTGCGCGCTTCAATGTCATAAACCAATGAGCGCCGCAAACGCGGTCAAACTGTTTCTCGTTCCGGCTTTTCGTGAACAGGACATTCTCCGGGAAAGCGCTGGCCGCTGCCGATCGACTCGACGAGAAAATCCACGAACGCGCGCACTGCAGGGACCATGCCCTGCCGCGACAGAAAGACCGCGTAGAGTTGCGGCGATGGAAACGTCCAGCCCGGCATCACCGGCGATAGCTGGCCCGAGCGCAACGGCGCGCCGTACATCATCTCCGGCAGCGCCGCGATGCCGACGCCGCGCATCACCGCTTCGCGGATCATAGAAAGATCCGCGGTGACCAGCCGCGGCTCATGCTCGAACTCGTGGCGCGTGCCATCCGGCGCGATCAGCCGATAGACATGGCGCCCGTCTGCCGAGGGCGTATCGAGCGTATCGTATTGGGCGAGCTCGGCGGGCGTCATCGGCGGCGCGTTCGACTTGAGCAGCGACGGCGCCGCGACGAGCATCTGCTCGGTACGCCACAGCGGCCGCGCGACGACGTTCGAGCTCGCGGGCGGCTCCGAGCGCACGCGCAGCGCGACATCGATCGCATCTTCGAACAGATCGACGACGCGGTTCGTCACGCGCAGCACGATGCGCACTTCCGGATAGCGATGCATGAAATCCGGCATCACGGCGGAAAGAAACGTCTGCGCGATAGTGACCGGCACGCTCACGCGCACCGTGCCGCGCGGCGAATCGCGCAGGCTCTGCACGACGTTGACGGCCGCCTGGGCCTCGGCGAGCATCGCCTGGCAATGCTGGTAGAAGAGTTGCCCCGCCTCGGTGAGCGCGAGCTTGCGCGTGGAGCGCTGCAAAAGACGCACGCCCAGCGACGCCTCCAGTTCCGACACGCGCCGCGACAGCCGCGACTTCGAGATGCCGAGCACGCGCTCCGCGGCCGAAAACCCGCCGTGCTCGACGACGTGCGAGAAGTACATCAGATCGTTCAGGTCATGCGAGTCGGCTTTCATCTATTACTCGATGTCGCTCTGAAGCGTGAAGCGGTTCGTTATCGCCAGCGGGACAATCCATTGCGCCGCGGCCTCTTTTAACGCGAAATGCGGCCCATATAATAGCTCTGTGTTTCAAATTCAGCGCTATTCCCTTATTTTCCGATTCCGAAGCGAGGCCCCATGTCCACCAGCCGCAGCATCGAACGCATCATCCCGGCGACCCGCACCGTCGAAGGCGGCGGATTTGTCGTGCATCGCCCGTTTCCGACCCGTCTTCTGATGGATTTCGATCCGTTCCTGCTGCTCGATGAAATGGGCCCCGCCGACTACGCGCCCGGTGAGGCGAAGGGCGCACCCGATCATCCGCATCGCGGTTTCGAGACCGTCACGTACATGCTCGAAGGCGAGTTCGGCCACAAGGATTCGGCGGGTCACTCGGGCACGCTGCGCCCCGGCGACGTGCAATGGATGACCGCCGGCGCGGGCGTCGTGCACAGCGAAATGCCAGCGGAAGAATTCACGCGGCGTGGTGGCCGCGTGCACGGCCTGCAACTGTGGGTGAACTTGCCGCAGCGCGACAAGATGATCGCGCCGCATTATCAGGAGATTCCGTCGGCGCAGATTCCCGTCGCGACGAGCGAGGACGGCAAGGTCAGCGTGAAGGTCATCGCCGGCGAGGCGCTCGGCGTGAAAGCCGCGATCGAAACGCGCACGCCGATCCTGTATCAGCACTTTTCGCTGAAACCGGGCGCGAAGGTCGAACTGAGCGTGCCGCGCGACTATCGTGTGTTCGCGTATCCGCTGTCCGGCACTGCGCTCTACGGCCCGCAGAGCCAGCCCGTGCGCGCGCAGCAAATGGTCATCTTCCGCGACGACAGCGATACGATCGCGCTCGCCGCCGGCGACGAACCGGTGGAGTTGCTGCTGATCGGCGGCGTGCCGCTGAAAGAGCCGGTCGTGCGCTATGGCCCGTTCGTGATGAACACCGAAGACGAGATCCGTCAGGCGGTCGTGGATTATCAGGAGGGCCGCATGGGCGCGATCACGCACTGAGCGCTAGCCGGCGAAACGGTGCGGCATGAACGGACGCATTACGTCACAATGACCGTTCTAGCCGCGCCGTTTTCGTCATCTTTGTCATTCTTGCAATTCAACCCGAACAGGAGCAACGCATGGCCGGACCTTCCGTGAGCGCAAGCATCGGCAACACCGACTTTCAAGTCCGTCTCGGCGACGGCACGCATTCGTGGATCGCCGACGAACCGGCCGGCATCGGCGGCGGCGACACGGGCCCGGAACCGGCGTCGCTCCTGCTTGCCAGCCTCGGTGCATGCACGTCGATCACGCTGAAGATGTACGCGAAGCGCAAGGAATGGCCGCTGGAAGCGGTGCACGTCGAGTTGTCGATGACGAGCACCGCGGACGGCACGAACATCGATCGCCGTATCGCGCTCACGGGCGCGCTGTCGGGCGAACAGCGGGAACGGCTATTGCAAATCGCCAATGCGTGCCCGATGCACAAGGTCCTGTCCGGCGCGATTCGCATCGAGTCCGGGCTCACGCCGCAGTAATGCATCGCGGGCACCACGAACGTCCAAGGAACTGTCGTCTTGAATTTCGAACATCTGATCCAGATCAACGATCCGCTCAACCCGCTCGTCGAAGCGCTTACGCGCGAGCAGCTGTGGGAAGGACTCGTCCTGCGCGCCGAGCAGCCGCAACTGTTTGTGCTGGGGCTGGATAGCTGCGACATCCTTTCGCGCGATGGCGACACGATGGAGCGTGAACTGCACTATGGCCAGGCCACCGTGCGCGATCGCGTGACGCTCACGCCGAGTTCGAGCGTGCGCTACGACATCCTGCCGACGGCGGAGTATGTAGGCGGCTCACTCACGATGGCGATCGAGCAGCCCGACGCGCTTCAGCTCTTTCTGCGCTTCACCTACCGCACGACGCTGCCCGAGAACGAGAACCCGAGCGCCGACGAGCGTCAGACGCAGGAGATCGTGAAGTCGGCCTATCGCGAATCGGATATCGACACCGTGCGGCTCATTCGCCAGTTTGCGCACGGCCGGACCGCCGGCAAGCCGCTGCACTGACCCGTTGTATCGGATGCGGCCGCGAATGCTTCACCGGCCGCATCGAGTATGGCTATCGAAAGCTGCGTGTCCATCGGAAAGTCTATTTGCAAATAGGAATAGTTATCATTTACTATAGACCCATCGAATCAACGAACGCACACTTCCGACATGACCGACACGCTGCGATCCTCCACGCTCAGGCTGCGCCGCCCGGCTGTCCGCGACGCCGCGATCACCCGACCGAAAGCGACCACCGTTACGACGGTGCATGTCGCGCATGCGGCGGACAGCAATGGCGAGCGGTCGCTGAAAAGCGACGCGCTGCTGCAGGGACGCAGCCACGTGAGCATCGTGCATAACGGGGAGACCTATCAGTTGCGCGCAACGCGTCTGGGCAAGCTCATCCTGACGAAGTAACGCGCAAGCAAGAACAGCAGTCAGTACCGTGTATTGTGGGGACCACCTCGCCAAGAGGTGTTTGGCCTTAGCCAGCGAGGACGACTTGCACGCGAGAATTTAGACCCCTTCGTGCAAACACCAGCCAGTCGTCGATAGCAAGCGAAGCCGCTTTTTTTGGTTCCTGCCCGGGTTGTATGATGCGCGCCGATGAGCGCCGCATCCGAAAACAGAATGGCACGCCTTCGTTACGAAGACGTGCCATTTTTGTTGCGCGAATACTTCAGCCGTTCCAGTCAGACGTTCTCGACGCCCAGCGCCGCGATGCCCGCTTTCGCGATCTGCGCATCCTGATCCGACTTCACGCCCGACACGCCCACCGCGCCGACGATATCCGCGCCGACGAAAATCGGAACGCCACCTTCGAGCATCGCTGTCATCGGCGCCGACAGAAACGCCGTGCGGCCCTGCTTGATCGTGTCTTCGTAGACCTTGGTCTCGCGGCGGCCGAGCACGGCGGTGCGCGCCTTGCCCGTCGCCATTTCCGCGGTGCTCGCGCCCGCGCCATCCAGACGATGCAGATGCAGCAGATGCCCGCCATCGTCGACGATCGCAATCGTCACGTTCCAGTTGTGTTCTCGGGCGTGCGCCTCGGCGGCGGCGGCCATGGCCTTGACGTCTTCATCGGTCAGTACGGGTTTGGTTCTCACTTCTCGCTCTCGTTGCCGTTGAACACGGCGTGGACGGTTTATCGGCTGAAGCCCCAGAACATCAGGTACCAGGCGCTGTCCGCGACGGCCAGCGCAAGGACAAACCATACCATCGCGAGAAGGCGCGAACCAAGCGCCGATGCATGGCGCCCCGTCACGCGCCACGCCAGCCACGCGCTCCACAGATTCGCGGCGGCGAGCAATCCGAGGCGCAGACCCGGCACCCACCACAACGGCAGATGCTCCGCGCGCAACAGCGACACGGTCGTCGCCGACAGGCCGAGAAACACGCCTACGCCGGCAAGCGGAATCAGCGCGAGGGTCAGGTGATGCAGGCGCGTCGAATCGAACTTGCCGAGCATGCGCGTGCCCGCTGCGAGCAGCGCGAGCAGCGCCGTGCCATACACGAGGCCAGTGACGACGATGTAGGCAATGACCATCGTGCCGTCGAGCCACGAGAAAACGTCGTTCTGTTCCGGGTAATGCGTGAACAGGAACCACGGCGCGTTGGTATCGAGCGGCCAGAGAATGTCGTGATCGATGAGCCACGCCGCGAAGACCTGCTTCAGGTCGACGAACCACGTGCTCACGGTCCAGTGGAACGCGCCGATCGCGATGCCCAGCAAGCCGTACAGAATGAGCGCGGTGTCCCACGGATTCGCGGCCTTGTCGCCGAGCTTCACGACTTCTTCCGACGGCGAGCGCCACGTGAGCGCGATCGCGTCGCGATGGCCGCTGCATCGGCCGCACATGTGACAGTCTTGCGCGCCCTTCATGTTGCGCAAGGGCACGAGCGGCGCACAGTTGATCGGAATCACGCGATGACCGTGCTCGCCCTTCGTGTACGAGCGGCGCCACGCGTCTTCGTCGACCTTGTAGTGGAAAGGAGCTAGGCGCGCGAGCAGCGAAAACACGCCGTTGACCGGACACAGATACTTGCACCACACGCGTTTCTCGCGGCCATACAGCACGCCGATGATCATCGCGCCGACCGTCGAGCCACCGAGCACCAGCAGCACGGCTTTCGGATACTGATAGACGCTGACCATCTGGCCGTAGATCGTCGTGAGCCCGAACGCGACGAACGGCCAGCCGCCCCAGCGCATCCAGCGCGGAATCGCCCAGCCGCGGCCGAACTTGCTCGCGAACTCGGAGAGCGCGCCCTCGGGACACAGCACGCCACACCAGACGCGGCCTAGCATGACCATCGACAGCAGCACGAACGGCCACCAGATGCCCCAGAACACGAACTGCGCGGCGAGCGTGAGGTTGCTCCAGAGATGCGCGGCGCCATCGGGCAGCGGCATCACGGCCGGAACGACGATCAGAAACGCATAAACGGCAACGACGACCCACTGAATCATGCGGATCGTGCTGCCGTGACGCTGCATCCATTGGCCGGCTTGTTGCAGCCGGCCGGGTCTAGGCATTACGGAACTCATGCTGGACGGCTTGCCGCCTTTTGTTTTTGCGCCATCTGGTTTTTCGAATGGCGCATGAGGAGATAGATGACGATCCAGTACACCGCATACGCGACGAGATTCATGCCTGCCGGATGCGCGCGATAGCCCGTGAGTGTAGCGACGAGCGAGCCGAAGGTGCTCGAATCATCGAGAATCGCGGACGTGTTCCACACCTGATTGACGATGACCGGCAGCACTTCCATGTCGATGAGCTTGTCGACGCCCGTCTCGAAGAGACCTGCCGCGAGGAACAGCAGCATGATTTCGGTCACGCGGAAAAACGAGCGCCACGAGAAGATCTTGCCGCCGAGCTGCAAGAGGTAGAACGTGAGCAACGCGAGGCCGAAGCCGAGAAGGATCGCGACATACTGCGACGCGTCGACGTGACCCGACTGGCCGAAGCCCACGCCATACAGGAACACGGCGGTTTCGCTGCCTTCACGCGCGATCGCGAGCGCGACCAGCAGCGCGATGCCCCACCAGTGCCCGTCCTGCGTGCTCTTTTGCAGCGACGTTTCCATGTCGCGCTTCAGCGTGCGGCCGTGACGCTTCATCCACAGCACCATCTGCACGATCAGCACGCACGCGATCAGCACCATCGCGGTCTGGAAGTAATCCTGCGCATTGCCCGACAGCACTTCGGTGAAACCGATGAGCGCCGCGCCCAGCGCGACCGCCGCGATCAGCCCCGCCGCGACGCCGAACCACAGATAAGGCAGGCCGCGGCGCGCCTGATGATCGCCGTTCTTCAGCCACGCGTAGAGAATGCCGACGACGAGCAACGCCTCGACGCTCTCCCGCCACACGATGAAAAGTACCTGCCCCATTCCAGACCTCCAGCAATTCCACTTCAACCGGCCGCGCGCATGTGCGCATGTGCTTCGTTGCGTGCGGCGCGTCCGTTACTTGGCGACGATCACGCCTTGCGCGCTCTGATGAAAGTCGTCGAAGAACTTGTATTCACCCGGGTCCAGCGGCGCGATCACGACGAACGAATCGGCGCCCGGCGCGAGCACCTTCTCCTTGCGCAGCTGCACGCTTTCGAACTCGGCGGCGCCCTTGCCGATGTTGTGCACCTCGATCTTGATGCGCTGCCCCGCCGGCACTTCGATGCGCGCCGGGTTGAGCTTGCCGTCGTTCATTTCGAGCTTGAACGTCGGCAGGTCGGCGGCTTGCGCGAGTCCCGCGACCGATGCGAGCGCAGCCACCGCGAGAGCGGCCATCTGGTTTTTCAGTTTCATGCGTACTTCCTAAGAATGAGCGCATCCGGCTGCGCAATAGCCGGATGCTCACGGGCGCTTACCAACTAACTTAGTAGCCGCCCTTCTTGCCAATGCCCGCGAACGGGAAGTCGTACTCGATCGTAAACGGCTTGAACCACGGGCCGACGCCGGTTTCCTTGTCGACGTGACGGCCGAACGCCATGTGGCCTTCCTGCGACGGCGGCGAAATGTGCAGCTTCAGGTGATACTTGCCCGGGCCGAACAGCTTCACGTTGTCGCCGTAGTGCGGGCCGTCGCTCGCGACCATCGCCATCAGGTCGCCCTTCACGGTTTGCGTCGTGCCGACCTTCGTGAGCTCATACGTCACGTTCAGATACGGCATCCAGTCGCCTTCCGCGAAACCGGTCGGGTTGTTCTTGACCGCGTGAATGTCCGCTTCCAGGTGGATATCCGAATCCGACGCCTTGCGCATCATGCCTTCCGGCGCCATCGTGATCGGCTGGAGATAGACGGCGCCGGTTTCCATGCCGCCCTCGATATGCTGCTTGCCGATCGGATATTCGGCGGCCGAGGCTGCCATCATCGCCGTGAGACCTGCTGCGGCGACGAGACCGCGCATCAACGTTGAACCCATCAGAAACTCCTTGTTGTTATCGATTGGCGCGCGCCACGCGAGCCTTGCCACTAAACCATTGGAATGCGCCCGGACCGTCGGTTTTCAGAGCGGCAATAGCACAACTCTGTGAACGTTAATACGAACCATTCTCAATGTTCGTCAGTTTAGCATTGTTCGACACCCGGAACAATTTGAGCGTGCTTACAAACCTAGACGCAGTAAGGCTTTTCGCGGGATCGCGGGACGCGCGAAACAACGAAAAAAAAAGCGCGGCAAATCTTTCGACCGCCGCGCCTTTGGATTAAGCCCTTTAAATCACTTACATAACGCTTACTTCCCGCCGATTCCGCTCACGTGATCGCCCACGTTCGCCCCGAAAACGCGTTGCCGCAGCAGCGCCAATTGGTCGCGGGTCTGGGCGGCCTTTTCGAACTCGAGATTCTTGGCGTGATCCATCATCTGCTTCTCGAGGCGCTTGATTTCCTTCGCCAGTTGCTTCTCGGACATGTCCTCGAACTTCGCGCGCGTCTGCGCTTCCTTCAGCTCGGCGCGGGCTTCGTCGGCGTTGTAGACGCCATCGATGATGTCCTTGATGCGCTTCTCGACGCCGCGCGGCGTGATGCCCATCTTCTCGTTGTGCGCGATCTGCTTTGCGCGGCGCCGCTCGGTTTCGTCGATGGCGCGCTTCATCGAGTCGGTCATGTTGTCGGCGTACAGAATGGCCTTGCCGTTCACGTTGCGCGCCGCCCGGCCGATGGTCTGGATCAGCGAGCGCTCGGCGCGCAGGAAGCCTTCCTTGTCGGCGTCGAGAATCGCGACCAGCGACACTTCGGGAATATCGAGACCTTCGCGCAGCAGGTTGATGCCGACGAGCACATCGAACGTGCCGAGCCGCAGGTCGCGGATGATCTCGACGCGCTCGACCGTATCGATGTCGCTGTGCAGATAGCGCACCTTCACGCCGTGGTCGGCGAGAAACTCGGTGAGCTGCTCGGCCATGCGCTTGGTCAGCACCGTGACGAGCACGCGCTCGTGGACCGCGACGCGCGCGTTGATCTCGGAGAGCACATCGTCCACTTGCGAGCGCGCGGGACGCACTTCGATTTCCGGATCGACGAGGCCGGTCGGACGCACGAGCTGCTCGGCCACCTGCCCCGTTTTCGCTTTCTCGTAGTCGGCGGGCGTCGCAGAAACGAAGATCGCCTGGCGCATCTTGCGCTCGAACTCGTTGAACTTGAGCGGGCGATTGTCGAGCGCGGACGGCATCCGAAAACCGTAGTCGACGAGATTTTCCTTGCGCGCGCGGTCGCCGTTGTACATGCCGTTCAACTGGCCGATCAGCACGTGCGATTCGTCGAGCAACATCAGCGCGTCGGGCGGCAGATAGTCGACGAGCGTCGGCGGCGGTTCGCCTGGCGCCGCGCCCGAAAAATGCCGCGAATAGTTCTCGATGCCCTTGCAGAAGCCGAGCTCCTGCAACATTTCCAGATCGAAGCGCGTGCGCTGCTCGAGCCGCTGCGCCTCGACGAGCTTGCCGCCGCCATGAAAGAACTCGAGCCGCTCGCGCAGTTCCAGCTTGATGGTTTCGATGGCGCGCATGACGGTATCGCGCGGCGTCACGTAATGCGACGACGGATACACGGTGAAGCGCGGAATCTTGTTGCGCACGCGGCCGGTGAGCGGATCGAAGAGCATCATCGATTCGACTTCGTCGTCGAAAAGCTCGATGCGCACCGCCATTTCCGCGTGCTCCGCCGGGAAAATATCGATGGTGTCGCCGCGCACGCGGAACGAGCCGCGCTGGAAGTCGGCTTCGTTGCGCGTGTACTGCATCGCGATCAGCCGCGCGATGACGTCACGCTGGCCGAGCTTGTCGCCCGTGCGCAGCGTGAGGATCATCCGGTGATATTCGGACGGGTTGCCGATACCGTAGATCGCGGAAACCGTCGCGACGATCACTACGTCGCGCCGCTCGAGCAGGCTCTTCGTGGCCGAAAGCCGCATCTGCTCGATGTGCTCGTTGATCGACGAATCCTTCTCGATGAAGAGATCGCGCTGCGGGACATACGCTTCCGGCTGGTAATAGTCGTAGTACGAGACGAAGTACTCGACGGCATTGCGCGGAAAGAACTCGCGGAACTCGGCGTAGAGCTGCGCGGCGAGCGTCTTGTTCGGCGCAAAGACGATCGCCGGACGGCCCATGCGCGCGATCACGTTGGCCATCGTGAAGGTCTTGCCGGAGCCGGTCACACCGAGCAGCGTCTGGAACGACAGACCGTCCTCGATGCCTTCGACGAGCGTCGAGATGGCGCCGGGCTGATCGCCCGCGGGCGGATACGGCTGATAAAGCTGGAACGGCGAACCTTCGAACGTGACGAACTTCGATTCGTCCAGTTCTTCGGGAGATTCGATGAGGGTATCGGACATGTGAACCTGAAGACCTGAGTCTGCGCCGGGCAAACACCTATTCTAGCGGCTGGCGGAAAACACGCGCGGCCCGGTCGATGGAGAGCGAATCGAACACATTGGGACCGCGCTCTCGTTCTCAAGCGTGCGTCTTGCGGCCCTTTTTGCGTCTTCGAGCGGCATCGGTCGAAATGACGCGCGCGTGAAAAACACGCATCCGCCGGGCCCTCACGGCAAAAAGGCCGTGCGGATTCGCTACAATGTGCGACTGGGCTCGACGGCGGGCATGGCCGCCGCACGCCGATGCGACGCGCATCGACACCGCCGAAGACGCCACCCGGGCATCGCCCCGCCTCGCGCTCCTGTCTTTTCCGAGCGCACGTCCGCCGCACCGTCTTTTTCTCACTGCTGATAGATCATGTCTCTTTTCTCTGCCGTCGAACTCGCTCCCCGCGACCCGATCCTGGGCCTCAACGAAGCCTTCAACGCCGACACGCGCACGACCAAAGTCAATCTGGGCGTCGGCGTGTACACCAACGAGGAAGGCAAGATTCCGCTGTTGCGCGCCGTGCGCGACGCCGAGAAAGCGCGCGTCGACGCCGCGCTGCCGCGTGGCTATCTGCCGATCGACGGCATCGCCGCCTATGACGCCGCCGTGCAGAAGCTGCTGCTCGGCGAAGGCTCGCCGCTCATCGCCGCGGGCCGTGTCGTGACGGCGCAGGCGCTCGGCGGCACGGGCGCGCTCAAGATCGGCGCGGATTTCCTGAAGCGCGTGAATCCGGACGCCAAGGTCGCGATCAGCGATCCGAGCTGGGAAAATCACCGCGCGCTGTTCGAAAGCGCCGGTTTCGACGTGGTCGCCTATCCGTACTACGACGCCGCCACGCACGGCGTGAACTTCGACGGCATGCTCGCAGCCCTCAACGGCTACGCGGCGGGCACGATCGTCGTGCTGCACGCGTGCTGCCACAACCCGACGGGCGTCGATCTCTCGGACGATCAGTGGAAGCAGATCGTCGACGTCGTGAAGGCGAAGAATCTCGTGCCGTTCCTCGACATGGCGTATCAGGGCTTCGCGGAAAACATCGACGCCGACTCGGCCGCCGTGCGTCTCTTCGCCGCCGCCGAACTGAGCGCATTCGTGTCGTCGTCGTTCTCGAAGTCGTTCTCGCTGTACGGCGAGCGCGTCGGCGCGTTGTCGATCATCACGACGGGCAAGGAAGAGTCGGCGCGCGTGCTGTCGCAACTGAAGCGCGTGATCCGCACCAACTATTCGAACCCGCCGACGCACGGCGGCTCGATCGTCGCGGCCGTGCTGGCTTCGCCGGAACTGCGCGCGACGTGGGAACAGGAGCTCGGCGAAATGCGCGATCGCATCCGCGCGATGCGCAACGGTCTGGTCGAGCGCCTGAAGGCAAGCGGCGTCGATCGCGATTTTTCCTTCGTCAGCAAGCAACGCGGCATGTTCTCGTACTCGGGCCTGACCGCGGCCCAAGTCGACCGTCTGCGTGACGAGTTCGGCATCTACGCCGTCAGCACCGGCCGCATCTGCGTCGCCGCGCTCAATATGCGCAACCTCGATGTGGTCGCGAACGCCGTCGCTGCCGTCCTGAAGTAAGCTGCTGCGGCCGTTTCTGAGAACGAAAATGGCGCCTTTTCGAGGCGCCATTTTTTGTGCGCGTTTTCTGCCGATTCAGAGCGTCTTTTGCGCGGGAAGCACGTCCGGCGAAGCGGCATCGTCTTCAACGAAACCGAGCGAAATGGCGCGAGCAAGTTCGGCACTCACGCCGGCAACACCGGTTTGCTCGTGTCGCAAGGCCGCGCCCCCGCCTTCGCCGGCGTGCATGCAGAACGTCAATGCGAGAGGAAGCAGGATGGCGACGGGCCAGTAGGTCGATATTGTCTTTTTCATGGGACTGCCTTGGGTTCATATGTCGCAGCGGACGAAGACCCACTGACGGACGCTTCGAATGTTACGCAATCGTCCCGATCTTAAAAAGACGTTGAAAAGCAAAGGTTTGTTGCGCTGGCGACAACAAGCGTTCTGTTGCCTGTTCGCTCGCCCCGACGCGGCGTCGTCATAAAGGCTTACAAAGTTGTTGGGACAACGCGGCGCCGGTGTTGTCTTATTGAAATAATCGATCAACGAATCGCCCCTACGATCATGAAATCCGCAGTTGCTGGTCTCTTGCTTGCCTCGTCCGCCGCGCTCCTCGGCGGCTGCGCGGCGTATCCCGACGCCTACGGTGGTTACCCGGCGGGCGTCTATGACGATCCAGGCTATGGCTACTACGGCGGGCCGCCGGTCGTGCAACCGGGTGTCGTGGTGGGCGGCGGTTATTACAGCGGTCCGGCCTACTATGGTCCCGGACCTTACTACGGACCTGGACCGCGTCGTTACTGGGACGACGGTCCCGGCTGGCGACGTCCGCCTCCTCAGGGCGGCTGGACCAACAACAGGCCGCCCAATGGCGGTCATGGCGGCCCGCCGCCGCAAGCCGGTGGAGGACGTCCGTCCGGCGGTCCGCCGCCTCAGCAGGCGGGCGGCGGTGCGCCGCTGCCGAAGGCAGTCGGCGGTCCGCCGATGCGGCCTCCTGCCGCCGCCGCCCCGCCCCCGGCGAATTCAGGAGGCGGCAGCAATCGCGGCAGCAGCTACGGCGGCGGCCCCAATAAATGGCATACCGGGCCGGTCGGAAACTGAGCGGCTCTGCTTCTTCGGCTCGACAAAAACGGCGCTGGAACGCAAGTTCCAACGCCGTTTTCGTTCGCGAACGCAGCGCTCAGCCCAAGTGCGAGTGCTGCGCCTTGTATAACTCCCGGAATGTGCGGCCGACCGGCGCGGGCATATCGCGCGTGCCGGTCCATCCAGCACCGAACGGCAGACGCGAGATCGCCTTCCGGTTGCCGCCCATGCGTTCGAGCACGCGCACCGCGAGCTTCGTGAATAACGCATACGCAGCCGGGCGTTTCGCGAGATAGCCCCACGCCGCGAGCGCGGCGCGTTCGTTCCACGGCCGCAACCGCCGCTCCATTTGTTTTTCGCGTAACTTGCGTAACAAATCCGAAAGCGGAATGCCCACCGGACAGACGCTATTGCACTCGCCACAGAGCGTAGCGGCTTGCGGCAGATCGAGCGCTTTGTCGATACCGACATACGCCGGGGTGAGCACCGAACCCATCGGGCCCGGATACACCCAGCCGTACGCATGCCCGCCGATCTTCTGATAGACCGGACAATGGTTCATGCACGCGCCACAGCGGATGCAACGCAGCATCTCCTGGAACTCGCCGCCGATGAGCCCCGTGCGCCCGCCATCGACGAGCACGAAGTACATATGCTCCGGCCCGTCCGTTTCACCGGGCGCGCGCGGGCCGGTCAGCAACGAAAAGTAATTCGAGATCGTCTGCCCGGTCGCGGAGCGTGGCAGCAGGCGCATCGCGGTGGCGAGATCGTCGAGCGTCGGCAGCACCTTCTCGATGCCCGTCACCGCGACGTGCACGCGCGGCATCACCGTGCACATGCCTTCGTTGCCCTCGTTCGTGACGACGGCCACCGACCCGGTCTCCGCAATCAGGAAGTTGCCGCCCGTCACGCCCATATCCGCCGACATGAAATGCGGACGCAGCACCTCACGCGCCTCGCGCGTCATCTCGGGGATATCGGTGAGACGCGGCTTGTTGTGCGTCTTCGCGAAGAGATCCGCGATCTGCTCCTTATCCTTGTGTACGACCGGCGCGATGATGTGGCTCGGCGGCTCGTTGTCGTTGATCTGCAGGATGTATTCGCCGAGGTCGGTTTCGATCGACTGCACGCCCATCTCGGCGAGCACGCGATTCAGCTGCATCTCTTCGGAGACCATCGACTTGGTCTTGATGACCTTCTTCACGTCGTGCTTGCGGGCGATGCCGGCGACGAGTTTCGCCGCGTCCTGCGTCGATTCGGCGTACAGCACCGTGGCGCCGCGCCTTGTTGCTTCGCGCTCGAAGGTTTCGAGCCACACGTCGAGATTGTCGAGCGCGCGATTGCGCCGCTCCTTCAACGCAGCGCGCGTCGCCTCGAAGTCGATGTCGCGCACGGCGGTCGCTCGCGCGCTCACGAACTTGGTCGAGAGCTTCGTGAGATTCTGCTGCAGCCGCTCGTCGGCGAGTTTCGATGAAGCGCGCGCCTTGAAGTGCATCGTCTGGACTTGCATGAGTCGCTCCTCAGGCGTTGCTGGTGACGTCGCCGGCAAGCACCTGCGCGATATGCAGCACGCGCGTGCTCGTGTCGCCGGTGCGGCGCAGACGCCCTTCGATGTTCAGCATGCAGCCGAGATCGCCGAGCACGACGGTATCCGCCCCGCTCGCCTTGATGTTCGCGCATTTCTCGTCGACGATCGCCGTTGAGATGTCGCCGTACTTCACCGCGAAGGTGCCGCCGAAACCGCAGCAATGTTCGCAGCCGGTCATCTCCGTCACCGGCACGCCCGCTTGCGCGAGCAATGCGCGCGGCTGCGCTTTCACGCCGAGCTCGCGCAGGCCGGAGCAGGAATCGTGATACGTCACCATGCCGTCGAATGCACCCGGCTCCATGCGCGCCTTCGCAACGGTCACGAGGAAATCGGTGAGTTCGAAGACGCGCGGCTGCAGACGCGCGAAGCGGTTCATCAGTTGCGGATCGTCGCGAAAAAGATCGCCGTAATGCGCGCGGATCATGCCGCCGCACGAACCCGAAGGCACGACCACGTAATCGAACTGCTCGAATTCGCCCAGCGTTTTCTCTGCGAGATCGCGGGCGAGCGGCCGGTCGCCGGAGTTGTAGGCGGGCTGACCGCAGCACGTCTGCGACGGCGGCACGATGACTTCGAAACCCGCGCGCTCGATCAGCTTGATGACCGAGAAGCCAATTTCAGGACGCATCATGTCGATGAGACAGGTGACGAAGAGTCCGACTCGCATTGGGGGCGTTTTCCTGTTTTGTAGAAGTGATTTGAACGCACGCCGATTATCCGCGAAAGTCCCGCGCGACGGCGTTCGTCGCGGCCACGCGCGTCGCAGTCGGGATCAGTGTTTCCTGGCAGCGTTCGCTTTTTTCACATTATGAGATACAATTGCCATTCCGCTGTTTGACGCATCAACCGATTTTTCACGATGAGCGATACGAACCCGGAATCCAAGACCTCCATTCAGGTGATCGAGCGCATGATGCGTCTTCTCGACGCCCTCGCCGGCCACACTGATCCCGTCAGCCTGAAAGAGCTCGCGCAGAGCACCGACCTGCACCCGTCCACCGCGCATCGCATCCTGAACGACATGGTGTTGTGCCGCCTCGTGGACCGCTCCGATCCCGGCACGTATCGGCTCGGCATGCGGCTGCTGGAACTCGGCAATCTGGTGAAAGCGCGTCTTTCGGTGCGCGAAGCCGCGATGCCGCCGATGCGCGAACTGCATCGGCAGACCGGGCAAACCGTCAATCTGTCCGTCCGTCAGGGCGATGAGATCGTCTATATCGAGCGCGCGTATTCCGAGCGTTCGGGCATGCAGGTCGTGCGGGCGATCGGCGGGCGGGCGCCCTTGCATTTGACCTCGGTCGGCAAGCTCTTCCTTGCCGCCGACGAAGCCACGCGCGTGCGCGCCTACGCGATGCGCACCGGCCTGTCGGGGCACACGCAGAACAGCATCACCGATCTCGCGAAACTCGAGCGCGAGCTTTCGCACGTGCGCCAGCAAGCGTGCGCGCGCGACAACGAAGAGCTGGAACTAGGCGTGCGCTGCATCGCGGCGGGCATCTACGACGACACCGGACGGCTCGTCGCCGGCCTGTCGCTCTCCGCGCCGGCCGATCGTCTGCAGGACGCGTGGCTCAAGCAGTTGAGCCACACCGCGCTCGAAATTTCGCGCTCGCTGGGTTATCGGCCGGAAGAAGCCGCAATGGAAGCGCAGCAGGCTCAACACGCGCATCGCTGAGACGCGACGCACGAAAAAAACGGGATTCGTCTTTCGACGAATCCCGTTTTTGCATTTACGTCAGCAGAAAACCGGCGCTCAAGGATTCGCGCCGCTGCCCATGTCTGCGCTCATGATGTGCGGCTCGCCGAGCGTATCGAGATACGAACGAAGACGGCCCGCATCGGCGAAGCGCGAGTACTTGCCATACGAGTCGAGCAGCACGATCACGACCTGGCGGCCGTTCACGTTCGCCTGCATCACCAGGCACTCGCCCGCTTCGTTGATGAAGCCGGTCTTCTGCAAGCCGATATCCCACGACGCATTGCGAATCAGCGCATTCGTGCTGTTGTACGCGAGATTGCGCTTGCCGGTGAACACGTCGTAGCTGCGGTCGGTCGAGAACTTGCGAATCAGCGGATATTGATACGCCGCGTTCACCATCTTCACGAGATCACGCGCGCTCGACACGTTCTGGCTCGTGAGACCCGTGGAATTCTCGAAGTGCGTGTCGGTCATGCCGAGCGACTTCGCCTTCGCGTTCATCGCGGCGATGAACGCCGGACGGCCGCCGGGGTAATAGCGCGAAAGAGCCGCCGCCGCGCGATTCTCGGATGCCATCAGCGCGATGTGCAGCATGTCTTCGCGATTGAGCTCCGAGCCGACCGCGAGGCGCGAGCCGGTGAACTTCTCGTAATCGCGGTCTTCGTCGGTGACGGCGAGCTCGTCGGTGAGCGGCATGTGCGAATCGAGCACGACCATCGCCGTCATCAGCTTGGTGATCGATGCGATCGGCACGACGGCGCGCGAGTTCTTGTCGAAGAGCGTCTCGGACGTGTTCTGGTCGACGACATACGCAACGCTCGAGCGCAGCGCGAGGCTGTCGGGCGTGTCATGCAGGCCGAACGCCTGACCGACGGACGTGGCGCGCGGCTGGTACGCGACTGCATGCACCGCGGCGCGGCGCGAACGGTCCATGCGATAGCTCACCCGATGCTTCTTCGATGCGCGGGGCGCGTCTTCGTCGTCATCGGCGGCAGCGACTTTCGCGGCCTTCGCCGGCTTCGGCGCTCTGAGTGAGGTTTTTGCCACGCGCGCCGGCTTTTCAGCGTTGGCCGCGGCTTTGGCGGGTTTCTTTACGGTCTTGCTTGCGGTGGCGGTGGCGGTCTTCGCGAGGGCTTCAGCCGGAACCGCTGCGAAGGACGTCGCGACTGCGATGGAGACGGCGAGGGACAATGCGGAGCGCATCGCCACGCCGTGCACCACCTTCAACGACGAAAACATTTCGGTTTTCATTAGTGTTCTGTTGGGCGGCTGGAGAGTACCGCCAAGTGTAGTGAAGCTACGAAATTTAAGCAATATTAAGTACTTATGGGCACTCGTTAAACCGAGTTGTAAGCCCTGAATGCTTATTACTGATCGACAACACGCCACGATCGGAAAAAACGATCGTTCTGGCGAAACAGTGCTGCCGACAGCGCGCTCTTCTACCCGACGACCAACGCACTATCGGCAAAACTTTCCAAAACTTTAGACAGACTGAGGGATCGATTCGGACAAAACTCAGCGATTCCGAATCGAGGAATGAGTCTTTCAGGCGCCCGCCTTGGTTCACCGCGGATCGGACAGTCGAAATGTTAACGTTTCTTCCACATTTTGGTGTACGGCGACGTCTTAAAAATAAGACATACATGAGACGAAGTCCGATTTTTGTGGCGGCAGAAAGGTCCGCTCGTGCGAACGCAACATCAAAGCTTCATCCGGCTGTGCTTTCATTGAACGATGGATGCATGCGTCACATCCGATGCGGGCCCGCCCGGCCTTAATTCCTAGGGGTTTCCCCGAACGAATTTTAGTGTTTTCCTGAAAAGTAAGCTGTTGTTTAACAAGCATTTTTCGCGATTGTGCGGCGCACAAAAAGTGCTTGACAACCATAGGAATATGTCTAAAATGGCCTTCATGTTGCGACGCACCAATCGCAGTTGCACCTAGCCGGCACGTTCGCCGCGCCGGATCTACCAAACCACGACCCGCGTTTTGATGGGTCGGCCATCAGGAGCCTGAGATGACGCTGTTGACCCCCGAGCAAATCGCCGCTGCACAAAAAGCCAACTTCGACACGCTGTTCGGCCTCACGAACAAGGCGTTCGAAGGCGTTGAAAAGCTCGTCGAACTGAACCTGCAAGTCGTGAAGTCCACGCTGGCCGAAAGCCAGGAAAACGCCCAGCGCGCGCTGTCGGTGAAGGACGCACAAGAACTGCTCGCGCTGCAAGCCAGCCTGACCCAGCCGGTCGCAGAAAAGGTGCTGTCGTATGGCCGTCACCTGTATGAAATCGCATCGGCTACGCAAGCTGAATTCGCCCGCGTCGCGGAAGCTCAGTACGAAGAGCAAAACCGCAAGGTGCAAACGCTCGTCGACAACGTCGCGAAGAACGCACCGGCCGGTTCGGAAACCGCTGTCGCCGTGATGAAGTCGGCTATCACCGCCGCCAACACGACGTACGAAACGGTTCACAAGGCAACGAAGCAAGCTGTCGAAATCGCTGAAAGCAACTTCAACGCCGCTGCAACGGCTGCGACGAAGGCTGCTACGCAAGCGACGGAACAAGCTTCGCGCGTTGCGAAGAAGTCGGTTGCCTAAGTTTGCCGCCGGGCCCTGCCCGGTGTAGTGCAGCACGCATCACGAAAAACCCGGCCCCCGCGCCGGGTTTTTTGCGTCTGCCGTTCGCCGCGCGATAAAAAAGAGGCGCGCTCCAGTCAAGAAGCGCGCCTTTTGCGCTTTGAGCAAACAGAAAACTTACTTCTTGCGCTGCGGCGGCAAGTCCGTGCACACACCTTCATACAGCTCCGCCGCCATGCCGACCGATTCGCCCAGCGTCGGGTGCGGGTGGATCGTCTTGCCGATGTCGGTCGCATCCGCGCCCATCTCGATCGCGAGACACACTTCGCTGATCAGATCGCCCGCATTCAGACCGACGATGCCGCCGCCGATCACGCGATGCGTCTCTTCATCGAAGATGAGCTTGGTGAAACCTTCGTCGCGGCCATTGGCGATCGCGCGGCCGGACGCGGCCCACGGGAACACAGCCTTGCCGAACTTGATGCCTTCGGCCTTGCACTGGTCTTCCGTCTTGCCGGCCCACGCCACTTCCGGATCCGTATAAGCGACGGACGGAATCTGCATCGCGTCGAAATACGCCTTCTCGCCGTGCGCCACTTCCGCTGCGACGTGGCCTTCGTGCACGGCCTTGTGCGCGAGCATCGGTTGGCCGACGAGATCGCCGATCGCGAAGATATGCGGCACGTTGGTGCGCATCTGATTGTCGACGTTGATGAAGCCGCGATCCGTCACCGCCACGCCCGCCTTGTCAGCACCGATCTTCCCGCCGTTCGGGCTGCGGCCGACCGCGAGCAGCACGAGGTCGTAACGCTGCGGCTCGGCCGGCGCCTTCTCGCCCTCGAACGTGACGTAGATGCCGTCTGCCTTCGCTTCCGCCTTGGTCGTCTTGGTCTTCAGCATGACGTTCGTGAAGCGCTTGGAATTGAACTTCTCCCAGACCTTCACGAGATCGCGGTCCGCACCGAGCATCAGGCCGTCGAGCATTTCGACGACATCGATGTCCGCGCCGAGCGTCGAATACACCGTCGCCATTTCCAGGCCGATGATGCCGCCGCCGACCACGAGCATGCGCTTCGGAATCTGACGCAGCTCGAGCGCGCCGGTCGAATCGACGACACGCGGATCATCCGGGAAGAACGGCAGCTTCACCGCCTGCGAACCCGCCGCGATGATCGCCTGCTTGAACTTCACGACCTTCTTGCCGTCCGGGCCGTTCACTTCCATGTGATACGGATCGACGAAACTGCCGACGCCCGTCACCACCGTCACCTTGCGTGCCTTCGCCATGCCCGCGAGACCGCCGGTCAGCTTCTTGACGACGCCTTCCTTGAAGCCGCGCAGCTTGTCGAGATCGATCTTCGGCTCGCCGAAGCTGATGCCGTGCGCGGCCAGCTCCTTCGTTTCATCCATGACGAGCGCGGTGTGCAGCAGCGCCTTCGACGGAATGCAGCCGACGTTCAGACACACGCCGCCGAGCGTCGAATAACGTTCGACGAGCACGGTCTTCATGCCGAGGTCGGCGGAACGGAACGCAGCCGAGTAACCGCCGGGGCCGGCGCCGATTACGAGCATGTCGCATTCGACGTCCGCCGCGCCGGAATAGCTGCCCGCTTGCGGCGCGGGCGTCGGAGCGGCGGCAGGCGCCGGAGCCGGCGCTGCTTTCTGAGCCGCAGGCGCAGCGGCGGAAGCACCGCCTTCGAGCGTCAGGATCAGCGTGCCTTCCGACACGTTGTCGCCGACCTTGACCTTCAGTTCCTTCACCGTGCCCGCCGCGGGCGACGGCACGTCCATCGTCGCCTTGTCGGATTCGAGCGTGACGAGCGACTGCTCCTTCTCGACCGTATCGCCCGGCTTCACGTGGATTTCGATGACCGGAATGTCCTTGAAGTCGCCGATATCCGGCACCTTCACGTCCTGCACGCCGCCGCCCGCAGCCGCAGCGGGTGCAGCAGCAGCCGGCGCGGGCGCAGCGGCCGGCGCAGGCGACGGAGCAGCAGCGGCGCCTGCGGTTTCGATCATCGCGATGACCGAGCCCTGCGAGACCTTGTCGCCCTGCTTGACCTTCACTTCCTTGATCGTGCCCGCGACATCGGCGGGCACTTCCATCGTGGCCTTGTCGGTTTCGAGCGTGATGACGCCCTGTTCCTTTTCGATGGCGTCGCCGGGCTTGATATTGACTTCGATGACATCGACATCGGAGAAGTCGCCGATGTCGGGTACTTTTAGTTCGACGAGACTCATGTTGTCCCCTAAGAGATGTGCGGATGGAACCTCGGGACAAAGCCCCAAGGTTCCGCCGTCGGCCGGATCAATCGATCAGAGAATGACGCGACGGAAATCGCCCAGGATCGCCGACAGATAAGCGTTGAAGCGCGCGGCGGCCGCACCGTCGATGACGCGATGGTCGTACGACAGCGACATCGGCAGCGTGAGGCGCGGCAGGAACTGCTTGCCGTCCCACACGGGCTTCTGATAGCCGCGCGAAAGGCCGAGGATCGCGACTTCGGGCGCGTTGATGATCGGCGTGAAGTGCGTTCCGCCGATGCCGCCCAGCGACGAGATCGAGAAGCAGCCGCCCTGCATCTGATCCGGCTTCAACTTGCCGTCGCGCGCGAGCTTCGACAGCTCGGCCATTTCCTTGGCGATATCGACGAGGCCCTTCTTGTCGGCGTCGCGGATCACCGGAACGACGAGGCCGTTCGGCGTATCGGCCGCGAAACCGATGTGGTAGTACTTCTTGAAGACGAGGTTGTCGCCGTCCAGGCTCGCATTGAAGTCCGGGAACTTCTTGAGCGCCGAGACCACGGCCTTGATGACGAACGCGAGCATCGTGAACTTCACGCCTGCTTTCTCGTGCTCCTTGTTCAGCTTCACGCGCAGTTCTTCGAGCTCGGTGATGTCGGCTTCGTCGTTGTTCGTGACGTGCGGGATCATCACCCAGTTGCGATGCAGGTTCGCGCCCGAAATCTTCTTGATGCGCGAGAGCGGCTTCGGATCGACCGGACCGAACTTCGTGAAATCGATCTTCGGCCACGGCAACAGACCCAGCTCGCCGCCGCCACCGCCCGCGGGAGCAGCCGCGGCAGGCGCCGCGCCCTGGCCCGACATCACGCCCTTCACGAACGCGGTGATGTCGCCTTGCGTGATGCGGTTCTTCGGACCGGTGCCGCGCACGCGCGACACATCGACGCCGAGTTCACGCGCGAACTTGCGCACCGACGGCGACGCATGGCTCGACGTGCGCGTGCCGTCGCCGGCGGGCATCACGGGCGCCTGCGCGAGCGCGGACGGCGCTTCCTTCTGCGGCGCCGGTTTCGCGGGCGCATCCGGCGGCACTTCCTTCTGCGCGGCCGGCGCGGGCGACGGAGCCGGAGCGGCGGCCGCGCCGCCTGCGCTGCCTTCCAGCACGAGGATCAGCGAGCCTTCGGAAACCGTATCGCCGATCTTGACTTTCAGTTCCTTCACGGTGCCGGCGGCGGGCGAAGGCACGTCCATCGTCGCCTTGTCGGACTCGAGCGTGACGAGCGACTGTTCCTTCTCGACCTTGTCGCCCACTTTCACGGCGATCTCGATGACCGGAATGTCCTTGAAGTCGCCGATGTCCGGCACCTTCACGTCGACGGAACCACCGCCCGATGCAGCGGCGGGCGCGGGCGCAGCGGCCGGAGCCGGTGCGGGAGCCGCCGCCGGAGCGGGCGCAGCAGCAGCGCCGCCTTCCAGTACGACGATGAGCGAGCCTTCCGACACGCTATCGCCCACCTTGACCTTGATTTCCTTCACGACGCCCGCTGCCGAGCTCGGCACGTCCATCGTGGCTTTGTCGGATTCGAGCGTGACGAGCGACTGCTCGGGCTCCACCGTGTCGCCCACCTTGACCAGTACTTCGATCACGGGGACGTCCTTGTAATCGCCGATGTCCGGCACTTTGACTTCGATCGCTTGACTCATTATTAGTGTCTCCTGGGTTGCACGCGGCCTCTTTCCGCTTCGGAAAGAGGCCGCGTCACAACACACGGGGGCGATGCCTTTAGACGGTCATCGGGTTGGGTTTGGACGGGTCGAGGTTGTACTTCTTGATCGCCTCAGCGACGACCTTGCGCTCGATCGTGCCTTCGTCGGCCAGCGCGTTCAGCGCGGCCAGCGTGACCCAGTAGCGGTCGACTTCGAAGAAGTGGCGCAGCGCTTCGCGCGTATCCGAGCGGCCGTAGCCGTCGGTGCCGAGCACCACGAACTTCTGCGGCACGAACGCGCGGATCTGATCGGTCAGCGCGCGGATGTAATCCGTCGATGCGATCACCGGACCCTTCGCGCCCGTGAGCAGCTTCGTGACGTGCGCGACCTTCTTCTCTTCCGTCGGATGCAGCAGGTTGTAACGCTCGACGGCCTGGCCTTCGCGCGCCAGTTCGGTGAAGCTCGGCACGCTCCAGAGATCGGAGCTGACGCCCCAGTCGTCCTTCAGCAGCGCGGCGGCGGCGATGACCTCGTTGAAGATCGTGCCCGCGCCCATCAGCTGGACGTGCGCCTTCGCCGGAGCATCGGACTTCTTGAACGCGTACATGCCCTTGATGATGTCGGAAGCCACGGCATCGCCCTGTGGGATCGCCGGATGCTCGTAGTTCTCGTTCATCACGGTGATGTAGTAGTACACGTCTTCCTGATCCGCGACCATGCGACGCAGGCCATCCTGCATGATGACGGCGAGTTCGTAGCCGAACGTCGGGTCGTAGCTCACGCAGTTCGGGACCGATGCCGCCCACAGCAGCGAATGGCCGTCTTCGTGCTGCAGGCCTTCGCCGTTGAGCGTCGTGCGGCCCGCGGTGCCGCCGAGCAGGAAGCCGCGCGAGCGCATGTCGCCCGCGGCCCATGCCAGATCGCCGATACGCTGGAAGCCGAACATCGAGTAGAAGATGTAGAACGGGATCATGATCTCGCCGTGCGTCGAATACGACGTCGCGGCCGCGATCCAGTCACACATGCCACCCGCTTCGTTGATGCCTTCCTGCAGAATCTGACCCGTCTCCGATTCCTTGTAGAACATCAGCTGGTCGGAGTCTTCCGGAATGTACTTCTGGCCGTCCTGATTCCAGATGCCGATCTGGCGGAACAGACCTTCCATGCCGAAGGTGCGCGACTCGTCCGGGACGATCGGCACGACGCGCTTGCCGAGCGCCTTGTCCTTCAGGAGGATGTTGAGAATCCGCACGAAGGCCATCGTCGTGGAGATCTCGCGGCCTTCGCCCGTGCCCTTCAGCAGCGGCTCGAACGCGGCGAGCGCCGGCACCGGCAGCGATTCCGCCTTTTCGCGGCGCGCCGGCAGATAGCCGCCCAGGTCCATGCGCTTCTGGCGCATGTACTCGAGTTCCTTCGAGCCTTCTTCGAACGTCAGATACGGTACATCGGCGATCTGCTCGTCGCTGAGCGGCAGACGGAACTGGTCGCGGAATTTCTTCAGCGTGTCGATCGGCAGCTTCTTCTGCTGGTGCGTGATGTTCATCGCCTGACCGTGCTCGCCCATGCCATAGCCCTTGATGGTCTTGGCGAGGATGACGGTCGGCGCGCCCTTCGTGCGAGTGGCTGCGTCGAAGGCCGCGTAGATCTTGTGCGGATCGTGGCCGCCGCGGTTCAGGTTCCAGATGTCCTCGTCGGACCAGTCGGCGACCAGCGCCTTCAGTTCCGGCGTGTTGAAGAAGTGCTCGCGCACGAACGCGCCCGACTCCGACTTGTAGGTCTGGTACTCGCCATCGACGACGTCCATCATGCGGCGCATCAGCGCGCCGGTCTTGTCGCGTGCGAAGAGCGCATCCCAGCGGCTGCCCCAGATGACCTTGATGACGTTCCAGCCCGCGCCGCGGAACTCGCTTTCCAGTTCCTGGATGATCTTGCCGTTGCCGCGCACCGGCCCGTCCAGACGCTGCAGGTTGCAGTTGATGACGAAGACGAGGTTGTCCAGACGCTCGCGGCCGGCCATGCCGATCGCGCCGAGCGATTCCGGCTCGTCCGTCTCGCCGTCGCCGAGGAACGCCCAGACCTTGCGGCCTTCGGTCTTGGCCATGCCGCGCGCCTGCATGTACTTCATGAAGCGCGCCTGATAGATGGCCATGATCGGGCCGAGGCCCATCGAGACGGTCGGGAATTGCCAGAAATCCGGCATCAGCCACGGATGCGGATACGACGAGATGCCCTCGCCGCCCACTTCCTGGCGGAAGTTGTTCAGTTGCTTTTCGTTCAGACGGCCGAGCAGGAACGCGCGCGAGTACACGCCCGGCGACGAGTGGCCCTGCACGAACACGAGGTCGCCGCCGTGCTCTTTCGACGGCGCGTGCCAGAAGTGGTTGAAACCGACGTCATAGAGCGTCGCGGCCGACGCGAACGAAGCGATATGCCCGCCGACGTTCGTGTCCTTGCCCGCGCGCAGGACCATTGCGATGGCGTTCCAGCGGGTGTACGAGCGGATACGGTGTTCGATGTCCTGATCGCCAGGAATCTTGGACTGCGACGCGACGGGGATCGTGTTGATGTACGGCGTGTTCGCCGAAAACGGCAGATGCTCGCCGTGCACGCGAGCAAATTCGATCTGTTTCTCGATCAGGTAGTGCGCGCGATCAGGACCGACCGCGGAAATCACGCCGTCGAGCGCGTCGAGCCACTCGGCGGTTTCCTGAGGATCGTCGTCCTTGGCGTTGGCGACATATTTGAGAACTTCGTCGGGTACAGCGGACATGCTCGTCTCCTGATGTGAGGAACACTCTCTGAAAACCGCCGGCGCACGCCCGCAAAAAGGCGGGCACTGGCCGCGTGCCGGCAATTCTAAAGAGGGTCGCGATCATGACGCAAGGAATTTTTCAAATCATGAGAGTTCATCTCACCATACGAAAAATTGCTGCAACGCACCGTCCGATAAGACTTTTTTCTTCAGATGTTTCTCCTCCTTTTCCCGCAGTCGAGCCTGCCCAACCGTCTTTTTACGCCATTTAACAATCAGGTGGTGCGTTACAATCGCTTCCATGTTGACCGAACGGCTGATCAAACGCTCGGCGAGGTCCGCGCGCAAGCCGACCGACGCCTCGCCCTCTCGCTGGCACCACGGACCGTGGTGGTCGAACTCCTATTTACTCACGCCGCTCATTTCCATCCTCGTATTTCTGGTGGTGATGAGTCTCATCCTGTGGAGTCTGAACCGGCGCGAGCAACAGCAGCAGGAAGACACGCTGTATCGCAATGTCGCGTGGGCGCAGCAACAAATACGCCTGTCGATGACGGGCGCACAAGAACAGATTCAGGCGCTCGCGCGCGACATTGCGACCGGTCACGGCGACCCGCAAAACTTCCAGACCTCGTCCACGGACATCATGCAGGGGCATCCCGAGATCCTCTACATGAACTGGTACACGAGCGAGCATAAGCCGCGCTGGCCCAATACGCCGTTGCCCGTGCTCGGATCGCGCCTCGCCAAACCCAACGAAACGCAGATGGATGAGGCCGTGCAGGCCGCCTTCGACGAAGCGCGCACCAGCCGCCGCCAAGTCTACTCGCCGCTGCTCTACGACGATCTCGGCAACGGCTATATCACCCTCCAGACGCCCGTCTTCCGCGATCGCGAGTTTCTCGGCTCGATCGCGGCGGTGTTCTCGATCGAAGGCATCCTCAAGCACGACATTCCGAGCGAACTGTCGGCGAAGTACAAAATCTCCATCACCGATCTGAACAACCGCGAGCTCGCGACCACGTCGAGCCGTCCGCGTCTGCCGCGCGACATGTTCTACGACCTGCCGCTCGACCCGCCGGGGCAAGGGCTGTCGGTGCGCGTGTATTCGTATCCGCAGCTCACGAACTTCACCAACAACACGCTGGTGTGGCTCGTCGCGGGTTTGTCGTGTTTCGTGCTGTGGAGCTTGTGGAGCCTGTGGAAGCACACGCGCCAGCGCTTCGAGGCGCAGCAGGCGCTCTACGCTGAAGCGTTCTTTCGCCGCGCGATGGAAAACTCCGTGCTGATCGGCATGCGCGTGCTCGACATGCACGGCCGCATCACGCACGTGAATCCGGCGTTCTGCCGCATGACCGGCTGGGACGAGAGCGATCTCGTCGGCAAGAATGCGCCGTTCCCGTACTGGCCGCGCGACGCGTATCCCGAGATGCAGCGCCAGCTCGACATGACCTTGCGCGGCAAGGCGCCCTCTTCCGGCTTCGAGCTGCGCGTGCGCCGCAAGGACGGCTCGTTCTTCCATGCGCGCCTGTACGTCTCGCCGCTGATCGACAGTTCGGGGCGTCAGACCGGCTGGATGTCGTCGATGACGGACATCACCGAGCCGAAGCGCGCGCGCGAGGAACTCGCCGCCGCGCACGAGCGCTTCACGACCGTGCTCGAAAGCCTCGACGCAGCCGTGTCCGTGCTCGCCGCCGACGAAGCTGAGCTGCTCTTCGCGAACCGCTATTACCGGCATCTGTTCGGCATCCGTCCGGACGGCCATCTGGAGCTCGCGGGCGCCGCATTCGACGGTAGCTCGCAAAGCTCGTCCGACACCATCGACATGGTCGATACTTACGCCGGCCTGCCCGCAACCGCGCTCACCGAGAGCTCGGCGGACGCGCAGGAAGTGTATGTCGACGGCATCCAGAAGTGGTTTGAAGTGCGCCGCCAGTACATCCAGTGGGTCGACGGCCATCTCGCGCAGATGCAGATCGCGACCGACATCACGCAGCGCAAGCAGGCGCAGGAACTCGCGCATCAGCAGGAAGAAAAGCTGCAGTTCACGAGCCGCCTGATGACAATGGGCGAAATGGCCTCGTCGCTCGCGCACGAGCTGAACCAGCCGCTCGCCGCGATCAACAACTACTGCTCGGGCTGCGTCGCGCTGGTCAAATCCGGCCGCATGACGCAGGAAACGCTCCTTCCCGTGCTCGAAAAGACCGCGCAGCAGGCTGTGCGCGCGGGCATGATCATCAAGCGCATCCGCGAATTCGTGAAGCGCAGCGAGCCCAAGCGCCAGGCCGCGCGCGTCGCGGATATCGTCGCGGACGCGGTCGGTCTCGCGGAGATCGAGGCGCGCAAACGCAAGATCCGCATCGTCACGGAAATCCGCTCGCGCATGCCGGTGATCTACGTCGATCCGGTTTTGATCGAACAAGTGTTGGTCAACCTGTTGAAAAACGCCGCGGAAGCAATGCATGATGCGAAACCGAACGCCGTCGATCCCGTGATACGCGTCGTCGTGATGCGCATGGACGGCGGCGTCGTGTGCATCAGCGTGGTCGATCAGGGTCCGGGCGTCGACGAAGCAACCGCCGAGCGCCTGTTCGAGCCGTTCTACAGCACCAAATCGGACGGCATGGGCATGGGCCTGAACATCTGCCGCTCGATCATCGAGTCGCATCGCGGACGCCTTTGGGTGGTCAACAACGTCGAAGCGGACGGCCACGTGACCGGCGCGACTTTCCACTGCAGCCTGCCGATCGGCGAAGTGGAAGGATCATCGGGCACGGGCGGCACGGATGCGCAGGACGAACATACGAGACAACAAACAGTTACGGGAGAACTATGAGCACAGTCACCACTCAGGAAACCGTCTTCGTCGTCGACGATGACGAAGCCGTGCGTGATTCCTTGCGCTGGCTGCTCGAAGCAAACGGCTATCGCGTTCAATGTTTCTCCAGCGCGGAATCGTTCCTCGACGTCTATTTGCCGATTTCCCATTCCGGCGCGATCTCCTGCCTGATTCTCGACGTGCGCATGGCCGGCATGACGGGTCTCGAGTTGCAGGAGAAACTCATCGCCGAGAATTCGCTGCTGCCGATCATCTTCGTGACGGGTCATGGCGACGTGCCGATGGCCGTCTCGACCATGAAAAAAGGCGCGATGGACTTCATCGAAAAGCCTTTCGACGAAGCGGAACTGCGCAAGCTCGTGGAGCGCATGCTGGAAAAGGCGCGCAGCGAGAGCACGAGCGTGCAGCAGCAGCGCGCCGCCGCCGAGCGCCTGGGCAAGCTGACGGCGCGCGAGCATCAGGTGCTCGAGCGCATCATCGCGGGGCGCCTGAACAAGCAGATCGCCGACGATCTCGGCATCAGCATCAAGACCGTGGAAGCGCATCGCGCGAACATCATGGAGAAGCTCTCCGTGAATACCGTTGCCGATCTGCTGCGCCTCGCGCTGTCGAACAAGCCGCAACAGTAACGGTCCATCTCTCTCAGCGGCCGGCGTCTTCTCGCGCCGGCCGCACCTCTCACGGCGCGCGCTCGCGCGAACGTGTCTCTTGCCTCCCTCCGAAGCCCCGTTGTCTGCCGAACTGAAAAGTGATATTGGCTGAATCACGCCGCTTCCACGGCCTGATTCCTTCGCTTCAATCCGGCACGCGCAACGGGCTACGGCAATGCAACGTCTTGCACGGGGGGACTCGATGTCGAAACGAATTCGTGTCATTGATTCGCGTATCGGCACGGTGAGAGCGATCATGCTCGCCGCCGCGCTCGCCGCAATGCCGCTTCTCACGACGCATTCGGGAGACGCATACGCGCAGACCGAAGCGCCGGCTGCGCAGAAGCTCACGAACCAGCAGCTCGACGCGCTCACAGCGCCCGTCGCGCTCTATCCCGACGCGCTGCTCGCGCAGGTACTGATGGCGTCGACGTATCCGTCGCAAGTCACCGACGCGGAGGCGTGGTCGAAGGCGAATCCGAACGTCAAGGGCGACGACGCGGTGAAAGCCGTGCAGTCCGAGCCCTGGGACCCGAGCGTGCAATCGCTCGTCGCGTTCCCGCAGGCGCTCGCAACGATGGCCTCCAAGATCGACTGGGTGACGCAGCTCGGCAACGCGTTCATCGCGCAGCCCAGCGACGTGATGGACTCGGTGCAACGTCTGCGGAGTGCGGCGCAAAAGGCGGGCAATCTCAAGACGACCGAGCAGCAGAAAGTCACGACGGCGCCGCCGCCGCCCGGCAGCACGACCACCAGCACGACGGTGATCCAGATCGAGCCGGCCAATCCGCAGGTCGTCTATGTGCCGACGTACAACCCGACGGTCGTCTACGGCACGTGGCCGTATCCCGCGTATCCGCCGGTCTATGTGCCGCCGCCGCCCGGCTACGCGATCGCGACGGGATTCATGTCCGGCCTCGCGTTCGGCGCGGGCGTCGCGGTCGTGAATTCGCTGTGGGGCAACTGCAACTGGGGCCACGGCGACGTGAATGTCAACGTGAACCGCTACAACAACATCAACACGAACAACCGCATCAACGCGAACAGCAACAACGTGCGCTGGAACCGCAACGATCCGCAGTTCAACCGGACCAATGTCGCCGCGAACCGGCAGAACACGCTCAACAACGCCAATCGCGGCGCGAACGCCAACCAGTATCGCGGCCGCGAGGACGCGCGCTCGCAGGCCGCGCAGACGCTGCAGCAGCGCACCGGGCAGAACCTCAACGAATCGGCGAGCCAGCGGGCGCAGAGCATCCGGCAAGGCGGCGGGCCGAACGCGCGCGACACGAGCAACCTGCGGCAGAGCTCGCAGAATGTGAACCGCGACAACGCGCTGCGCGGCGCGGGCGACGGCAACGGCGCGCGGCAGGACATGCAGCGCGGACAGGCGAGCCGCGAATCGTTCGCCAATCAGTCGCACAACCGTGTCGGCGGGGGCGGCGGCGGCACGCAGCGTCAGGCCGGCGCGGGCGGTGGCGGATTCGGCGGGGGTGGAGGCGGCGGTGGGGGCGGCGGCGGATTCGAGCGCGGCGGCGGCGGCGGTGGGGGCGGCGGGTTCCATCGAGGTGGAGGTGGAGGCGGAGGCTTTCATCGCCGTTGATGATCGACCCGACGCCCAGGCGCCGCGCACGCGGCGAACGCCAGATTGAGGAGCCCGAGATGACCGCTACCCAAACATTCGCCTCATACAAAAAGCCGTTGCTGCGCGCCTGCATCGCCGTGTCGCTTGTGCTCGGCACATCGGCAGTCAAAGCGCAGACCGTCTATCCGACCGCGGAAGCCGCGGCGCAGGCGCTCACCGACGCCATCGCCACCAACGACGAAACCGCGCTCGCCAAAGTGCTCGGCAAGGACCATCGGCGTTACGTGCCCGAAGGCACCATCGGCGAGCAGGACATCTATGCCTATCTCGGCGCGTGGGCGCAGCAGCATCGCATCGTCGAGGATGAGAAGCCGCTGGACGGGCGCCCGGCCGCGCATATCGAGGCAGGCACGAGCGGCTGGACGCTGCCGATTCCGCTCGTGAAGGTCGCGAAGGGCTGGCGCTTCGACATGCCCGCCGCGCGCGACGAGATGGCCACGCGGCGCATCGGCCGCAACGAGCTGTCGGCGATGCAGGTCGTGCTCGCGTACGTCGCCGCGCAAAACGACTATCAGAAGACGACGGAACACTACGCCGACCGCTTCGTCAGCACGGCCGGCAAGCGCGACGGCCTCTACTGGCACACGGCGCCCGGCGAGCCCGAAAGCCCGCTCGGCCCGCTCGCTGCGACGATGCCCAACAAACCGAGCGCCGCCGACGGCTATTACGGCTATCACTACCGCATCCTGACGGCGCAGGGCTCGCACGCGCAAGGCGGCGCGAAGAACTACATGCAGGGCGGCCAGATCAAGCAGGGTTTCGGTCTGATCGCGACGCCCGCGCACTACGGCCAGACGGGCGTGATGACGTTCATCGTCAATCAGGACGGGCAGATTTACGAGAAGGACCTCGGTCCCGCGTCGATCCAGCGCTCGGCCGCGATCAAGTCGTTCGACCCCGATTCGTCCTGGAAGGCGGTCTCGCCATAAATATCGGCGGCATCGACGGATCGGCGGCAATGGCGACTTAAAACGCGGGAAAGCCCCCGGCGGTATAATTTCGCCCTTTCCCAAGGGCGCGTTCGCCGAAAGCGCGCCCAGCAACTTGCGCGAGCGCCGCGCACCGCAGCCGGAGAGAGCAGCGGGCACGGCGCCGGTCATGAGCCCTCTCACGCCCTCGCGCCCTCGCCCATCCTCGATCCGATTCGCCATGACCGCCCAACTCATCGACGGCAACGCCCTTTCCAAGACTCTTCGCGCCGATGTCGCCACGCGCGCCGCCGCCCTCACCGCTCGTGGCCACAAGCCGGGCCTTGCCGTCGTGCTCGTCGGTGACAACCCGGCGAGCGAAGTCTACGTGCGCAACAAGGTGAAGGCGTGCCACGACAACGGCCTGCATTCGGTGATGGACCGCTTCCCCGCGACGCTCACGCAAGGCGAGCTGCTCGCGCACATCGCGAAGCTCAACGCCGATCCGTCGATCCACGGCATTCTCGTGCAACTGCCGCTTCCCGCGCACGTCGACAGCCACAAGGTCATCGAAGCGATCGCGCCCGAAAAGGACGTCGACGGCTTTCACGTCGCCAATGCGGGCGCGCTCTTGACCGGCAAG
Source organism: Caballeronia arvi (assembly GCF_001544695.2). Taxonomy (GTDB): domain Bacteria; phylum Pseudomonadota; class Gammaproteobacteria; order Burkholderiales; family Burkholderiaceae; genus Caballeronia; species Caballeronia arvi. The sequence continues at coordinate 10,926 of NZ_FCOM02000024.1, read as the reverse complement.
CCGCTCTTTCGTCCATGCACGCCCTACGGCGTGATGAAGATGTTCCAGGCGCACAAGATCGATCTGAAAGGCGCGAACGCGGTGGTGATCGGCCGCTCGAACATCGTCGGCAAGCCGATGGCGCTCCTGCTGCTCGAAGCCGGCGCGACCGTCACGATCTGCCATAGCAAGACGCGCGATATCGCTCGCCACACGCGCGACGCCGATGTGATCGTCGCGGCGGTCGGGCGCCGCAACATCGTCACCGCCGACATGGTGAAGCCCGGCGCGACGGTGATCGACGTCGGCATGAACCGCAACGACGAAGGCAAGCTGTGCGGCGACGTCGATTTCGCCGCGGTGAAGGAAGTGGCCGGCTACATCACGCCGGTGCCGGGCGGCGTAGGCCCGATGACCATCACGATGCTGCTCGTCAACACGATCGAAGCGGCCGAGCGCGCGGCGCAAGCCTGATGTCGGCGCGGGGCGTTGATCGACGTTAATCGGCCCCTTAAAAACAATCGATTGGAATTTGCCCCGCCCGCCCCAATAATCTCGGAACGAGCCGGCGCGGGGCATTTGTTCAGTTTGTTCTACTGTCCCGCCCGGGCTTCACCCAACACCAGAACGGGAGAGCCATGAGCGATACCACGTCAGCCATCACGTCCGATGCGGCAGCGGCCAATCCGCTGCTCGATTTTTCCGATCTCCCGCGCTTCGGCGAAATCCAGCCCGCGCACGTCACGCCGGCGCTCGATGTGCTGCTCGCCAATGCGAAAGCCGCCGTCGACCGCGCGGCCGCGCCCGACACGCCCGCGACATGGAAGGACGTCGTCGAGGCGCTCGAGGAGGAATCCGAGAAGCTGTCGCGCGCGTGGGGCGTCATCGGCCATTTGAACGCCGTCGCCGATACCCCGGAGCTGCGCGCCGCCCACGCCGAGAATCTGCCACGCGTCACCGAATTTTCCGCGAGCGTCGGCCAGAATCTTGCGCTCTACGAGAAGTACAAGGCGATCGCCGCCGGGACGGAATTCGCCGGGCTGTCCGCAGAGCGCAAAAAGATCCTCGAAAACTCGTTGCGCGATTTCCGCCTTTCCGGCGCCGAATTGCCCGAAGACCGCAAGCCGCGTTTCGCGCAACTGCAGGAAGAACAGGCGGCGCTTGCGAAGGCGTTCTCCGATCACGTGCTCGATTCGACGAACGCCTACGCGTACATCGTCACCCAGGAACGCGACCTCGCCGGCCTGCCCGATGACGTGATCGAAGCGGCCCGCGAAGCCGCCCAGCGCGACGGCAAGGGCGGCTGGAAGTTCACGCTGCATTTCCCGTCGTATTTCCCGGTGCTGCAATACGCCGAACATCGCCCGATGCGCGAAGCGATGTACCGCGCATACGTCACGCGCGCGTCGGAGCTTGGCGCAACTTATGGCGACGGCAAAGCCGAGTGGGACAACACGGCGAACGTCGTCGAGAATCTGAAGCTGCGCGAGGAAGAAGCGAAGACGCTCGGGTATCAGAATTTCGCGGAAGTGTCGCTCGCGCCGAAGATGGCCGAATCGCCCGCGCAAGTCATTGCCTTCCTCGAAGATCTGGCGACGCGTGCGCGTCCCTACGCCGAGAACGACTGGATGGAACTGCGCGCGTTCGCCGCGACCGAGCTCGGCATGCCGGAGCTGCAGCCGTGGGATATCGCGTATGCGGCCGAGAAGCTGCGTCAGAAGCGCTATTCGTTCTCCGAGAACGAAGTGAAGCAGTACTTCCCGCAGGAAGCCGTGCTGAAGGGCCTGTTCAAGGTCACCGAGACGCTCTTCAACGTGTCGATCCGCCGCGACGAAGCCGCCGTGTGGAATCCGGACGTGCGCTTCTTCCGCGTCGAGAACAAGGACGGCACGCTCGTCGCGCAGTTCTATCTGGATCTCTACGCGCGCGAAGGCAAGCGCGGCGGCGCCTGGATGGACGACGCGCGTTCACGTCACAAGCGCACGCAGGGCGGCGTGCAGACACCGGTCGCGTATCTCACCTGCAACTTCTCGGCGCCGGTGGGTGGCAAGCCCGCATGCTTCACGCACGATGAAGTCATCACGCTGTTTCACGAGTTCGGGCACGGGCTGCATCACATGCTGACGCGCGTCGATGAGCTGGGCGTGTCGGGCATCAACGGCGTCGAGTGGGATGCGGTCGAGTTGCCGTCGCAGTTCATGGAGAACTTCTGCTGGGAGTGGGACGTGCTCACCGACATGTCCGCGCACGTCGATACCGGCGCGCCGCTGCCGCGCGAGCTCTTCGACAAGATGCTCGCCGCGAAGAACTTCCAGAGCGGTCTCGGCACGCTGCGTCAGATCGTCTTCTCGATGTTCGACATGGTGCTGCACACGTCCTACGATCCGGCGAACGCGACGCAGAACGTGAACGACCTCGCACGCGAGATCAACGAGAAGTTTCATGTGATTCCGCAGACGCCGTTCTCGCGCTGGCCGAACACGTTCAGCCATATTTTCGCGGGCGGATATGCGGCGGGCTACTACAGCTACAAGTGGGCGGAAGTGCTTTCGGCCGATGCGTACGCCGCGTTCGAGGAAGCTGCCATGGCGGGCAACGGTTCGGTGCTGGATGCGACTACGGGCACGCGCTATCGACGCGAGATTCTGGAAGTCGGCGGCAGCCGGCCGGCGATGGATTCGTTCAAGGCGTTTCGCGGACGGGAGCCGGATATCGATGCGTTGTTGAGGCATAACGGGATGTCGGGTCAGGCGGTGCATTGACGCGGCTGGTTTTGCGAAAGAACCCCGGCCTGTCGAGCCGGGGTTTTTTACGCCCCTGCTCGATGTTTCGATCGACACCGGCTAACGGAAGCCGAAGACCGCGACCTTCTTTCCCTCGAAACTTTCCTGCACACCTTGCTCGCAATTCGGCGGACACGTCACTTTGCCGTCCTTGCTCGAGCCCGCCACGGTGACCGCTCTGTAGACAACGGATTCGATGAGCGTGCCGTCGGCAGCAACGACGATGTTCAGATCCGTCTCGACGCCTGCCGGCACCGCCCCGCCGGCCGTATAGATGATCTTCATCGTGCCGGTGCAATCGTGGTTCACGGTATAGGCGCCGATCTGGGACGGATTGAACGTGGTCTGCCCGCCTTTCGGTAAACCGCCGATGACCCCGAAGTCGGTGCGTGAAAAGTGGCCCCTGCCGTCGAACGTCACCAGCGCGACGTCATCGAGAATCGATGGCGCGGCGTACGGATGCACGGCACCGTCATCGCCTATCAATCCAAGTATCTCTCCGTGGCCGATAAACCCATACGGTCCGTTCAGCGTTTCGTTCGAACAATGTCCGCCGGCCAGCGCAACTTGACTGAGCGAAAGAAGCGCAACGACTGTTGCCGACGCAATGCTTGAATGCTTGATCTTCACGGTCATCTCCTTGTCCAGCGAATGGGGCGTTCAATATCACGGCGCGCAGAGGCCTGTTGCCCTGGTTTGGGCATCCGATTAAAAACGAAATTAAAAAGGCCGCAGTGAATCCCGGCTGCCGCCGTTTGACGAGGAAGCAATGAGAGAACGAATGGCCGTCAGTGTGGCCGGGCGTTATGGAGTGTGGGGCGAGAAGTCGAAGTGCCGGCCAGGTCAATAACGGCGAAACGCATCACCAAGCGGTTATCTTTCGCCTGGTGTCGGCAGACGCGCGCAGAAGAGGTGCACGAAAGTCCGCGCAATTGTGACTTCGTGGGTCAGCCACGCATTAAAGTCGCGTAGCGAAAATCAGTGTAATGCACGATTGTCGCAGGTGCCAGATAGATTTCTGGATTTGCGGTTGATATGGTATCCCGATCATCGGACAAAATGAATGACGAGTGTGCACCGTCCGCAGAATAACCTTAGTCGGCAACTCGACGAAATCGGCTGTCGCGCCGAATGGCCGTTGCCGCCCGAAAGCCGCAACGGCATTGAAAAGCGAGCACGCCTTACAAATTCATATCGGTCTTGCTATCAACGGGCGATTCTGAAATCCACCTCCGCAGGTCTTCCTTCCAGCGTCAACGTCGCACGAACGGCCGGACTGCGGCTCACCACCTTCCCTCGCCTCACAACAGCCGTCCGCGCCGCGCGCAATCGAATCGCTTCGATCGAATCGCGCGCATCGAGCACGACGCAATCCGCATAGCATCCCACTTCGATGCCATAGCCTTCCAGCCCGAGAATCTGCGCCGGATTCTTCGTCACCGCATCGAAGCACGAACGCATCGCATCGACGCCGGTCATCTGCGCGACGTGCAATCCCATGTGCGCGACTTCGAGCATGTCGCCGGAGCCCAGGCTATACCACGGGTCCATCACGCAGTCGTGCCCGAACGCGACCGTGATGCCCGCCGCCATCAGTTCCGGCACACGCGTCATGCCGCGCCGCTTCGGATACGTGTCCGAGCGCCCCTGCAACGTGATGTTGATAAGCGGATTCGCGATCGCATTCACGCCCGCCTCGCGCATCAGCGGAATCAGCTTGCTGACGTAGTAGTTGTCCATCGAATGCATCGATGTGAGATGCGAGCCGGTCACGCGTCCATGCAATCCGAGCCGATGCGTCTCCGCCGCCAGTGTTTCGATGTGACGCGACATCGGATCGTCAGACTCGTCGCAATGCATGTCCACGCGCAAGCCCTGCTCCGCCGCGTATTCGCACAGAAGCTTCACCGATGCCGCGCCGTCCGCCATCGTGCGCTCGAAGTGCGGAATGCCGCCGACGACATCGACGCCCAGCGCGATCGCGCGCTTCAGGTTTTCGAACGCGCCCGCGCTGCGCAACACGCCGTCCTGCGGAAACGCGACGAGTTGCAGATCAAGATACGGCTTCACGCGCCGCTTCACTTCGACGAGCGCTTCGACGGCGAGCAGGCGCGGATCGCAGACATCGACATGAGAACGGATCGCCAGCAGCCCGCGCGCGACGGCCCAGTCGCAATACTGCAACGCGCGCTCGACGAGCGCTTCCTGCGTGAGATCGGGCTTCAGTTCACCCCAGAGCGCGATGCCTTCGAGCAGCGTGCCCGACGCGTTCACGCGCGGCAGGCCGTAGGAAAGCGTCGCGTCCATGTGGAAATGCGCATCGACGAAAGGCGCGGTGACGAGCGAGCCGTTCGCATCGATTTCCTCGCGCGCGGTGGCGGCGAGCCGCGGCTCGATCGCGGCAATGCGCCCGGCTTCCATGCCGATATCGACGAGTTCACGCGAATCCACGAGCGCCGCGCGGCGAATGATCAAATCCATGTGCGAAACCTCCGTCCCGGTCTTTATCGTCCGAATCGTCCGAATTCGTCCGATTGTATCGGGACAGAAATGCCGTGCGCGTTCGCTTCAGCGCATCAGGCGGTTTCGGCCGACGATCGCGAAACTCAGCGGCAACGAGCCGCGTGGCGCCGCGCGCTCGGTTTCCATCACGAGCGGATACGCATTGCCCCGCTGCGCGAGCGGCGCGTAGAGATCGGGCCGACGCGCGGCCAGCGCTTGCCTTGCGCTGCTCGCCTCGGCCAGCGACGGCTTCACTTGCGCGACGATCAGGCCGTCATTCGCGCTCGCATGACGCGCGAGCACGCGGCCATCGGGACCGACGATCATCGCCTGATCGCTCGATGCACGAGCGTAAGCGATATACATGCCGTTGTCGGCGGCGCGCGCGGCCAGCGTCGCGCGATGCGACCGGTCGCCGCGCATCGGTGCGATGAGCAGCGTCGCGCCCATGAGCGCCGTCATCCGCACGTTCTCGACGACGTCGTTGTCCTCGCCGATCAGAATGCCGATACGCATGCCGAACGGCGCATCGAACACGGTGAACCCGCTGCCGCCGTGAAATCTGCGATGCGTCGCGTGCAGCTTGCGATGGCGCGCGCGCCCGCCGCCCGGAAAACAGAGCGCGTAGCTGTCGTAGAGGCGTCCGTCTTCCGTGCGCTCGATCCAGCCGACGCCCGCTGCGACGCCGGCCGCATCGACGGCGGCGGTCAACTGCATCGCAACGTCATCGAACGATTCGGCGTGCGCTTCTTCGATAGCGGACGGAGGAAAGACGGCGAGTTGCACGCCGTGCCGCGCGGCATCGGCGAGCCTGGCGGCGATGAGCGATCGATCGGCCAATTCATGCGCGATCACGGCGACGCGAAACGATGCGGCTTCCGAGCGGGCTTCCAAGCGAGCCTCCAATGAAGACGAGTAGATAACCTCATTGAATCGCTCGCACATCGATAAGTAAAATGAATGTTTCGATCGATTCGATAACTTCACGGAATCGAAAATGGAACTGAAACTTCTACGGGCCTTTCTCACGATCGCGGAACTGCGTCACTTCGGCCGCGCCGCCGACGCATTGCATCTGAGCCAGCCCGCGCTCAGCAAGCAGATCGCCGCGCTGGAAGCGAGCCTCGGCGCGCGTCTGTTCGAGCGCGGCCGTCACGGCGCGGATCTGACGGCGTTCGGTGCTGGCTTCATCGCCGATGCGCAAACGCTCGTACGCGACGCCGACGACGTGCTGGCACGCGCGCGCGAAGCGGCCAGCGGCGCGCGCGGATTTCTGCGCGTCGGACTGTGCCTGTCGACGCTCACGCACGTGCCCAGGCTCATCGCGGAATTCGGTGCGCTCAATCCGGGTGTGAGCATCACGCTGCACGATCTTTCGTCGCAGGAGCAGACGAACCGCCTTCTCGCGCGCAAGCTCGATGTGGGATTCATGCGCATGCCCGCGGGCGCGGGGCTATCGGGCTTCACCGTGCTCGATGAAACCCTGGCACTCGCCTTGCCCGCGCACACGCGCCACAAGCGTCTGCCTGCCGAGCTGAACGAGCTGAACGAACCGGGATTCATCGCGCTGTCGCGCACGCGCGGGCCGGGGCTGTCCGCGCAGATCGATCGCTGGTGCGCCGGGCACGGCTTCACGCCGCGCGTGATTCAGGAAGCGGACGACATCCAGTCCGTGCTGGCATCGGTGGCGGGCGGCGTGGGCGCGGCGTTCCTGCCGTCGCGCGCGCAATACCTGCTGCGCGATGCGCGCGTGATGATCCTGCGCGATCAACACGCGCGATGGCGCGTCGGTCTCGCATGGCAAGCCGGTCGCGAAAGCACGGTCACGGATCGCTTCGTCGCGTTCATGAAGGCGCGTGCGAAGACATTGAAGGCATCGAAGGCGAGCGCTACGCCCGACGATCGAGCTTCGCAAGGAGCATCGCTTTGACGCCGGGCCATTCGTCGTCGATGATCGAAAAACGCACCGAGTTGCGCTTGCGTCCATCGGGCATGATGCGCTCGTGCCGCACGATGCCTTCCTCTTTCGCGCCGATGCCGAGTATCGCCGCGCGCGATTTCTCGTTGAGCTCGTCGGTCGTGAACTGAACGCGCACGCACTGCATCGTCTCGAACGCGTGCGCGAGCAGCAAAAGCTTCGCTTCCGTGTTGATGCCCTTGCGCTGCGTCGATGCTGCGAGCCACGTATGGCCGATTTCCAGCTTGCGGTTCACGCGATCGATCTTCCAGTAACGCGTGCTGCCGACGATACGGCCATCGTCCGCTCGCACGATCACGAACGGCATCACCGTGCCGGCATCGCGGCCCGCGAGCGCCGTGTCGATGTAGCGGTCGATCGTGTCGTCGTTCGGCACGACCGTCACGCTCAGGTTCCAGAGCGCGCCATCGGCGGCAGCGTCGAGCAAGGCGGCGCGGTCATCGTGTTGCAGCGGGCGAAGCTGCACGCGTCGCCCGTTCAGAGTCGGTTGGCTCATCGATCGTTCGAAGATTTTTCGTGAGCGAACATCATAAAGCGCGGCGCGAAACGACGCCGGAGCGCCGATACCAACGCCCGCAGTTCAGACATCGCCCGCTGCTTTCGATTCGATGTCTTCGTCGGGCGGCACGTCTTCCGGCGGCGCATCGTTCGCGGGCAGCGTGAACCAGAAGCGCGCGCCTTCGATGCGTCCGTTCGCGTCCGCGCGATTCTCGACGCCGATCTGCCCGCCATGCGCCTCGACGATCGCGCGGCAGATCGCGAGACCCAGCCCGATGCCCGGCTGCGCCGATTCTTTCTCGCCGCGCGTGAATTTGTCGAAGAGACGGTTTTGCATGCCGGACGGCACACCCGGCCCTTCATCGTCGATACACACGCGCACGAAGCGTGCATCGCCGTCATGTTCCAGCGCCGCGCCGATGCGGATTGGCGTGCCGGGCGGCGTGTACTTCGCGGCGTTTTCCAGAAGATTGGCGAAGAGGCGTTCCATCAGCACGGCGTCGAGTTCCAGAAGCGGCAGGTTCGCCGGCACGCGCGCCTGCACGGAGCGTCCGGCGAGCACGCGACGCGACGTGGCGAGCGCCGCGCCGACGGTTTCCTCGAGCATCGACCATTGGCGATTCAGACGTATCGCGCCTGCTTGCAGACGCGCCATGTCGAGCAGATTGATGACGAGCCCGCTCATGCGCAGCGCTTCCTCGTGAATCGCGTGCACGAGTTCCTGCGATGCTTCCGGGCTGCCGCCCGCTTCCCGCGCCTGTTCCTCCAGCACCGAAGCGAAGCCGACGATCGACGTGAGCGGCGTACGCAGATCGTGCGAAATCGCCGACAGCAGCGAATTGCGCAGCCGCTCGGATTCCATGTTGACGAGCGCGTCCTGCGCGATCTCGACGTAATGCACGCGCTCCAGCGCGAGCGCGATCTGCGACGCGAACGTCTCGATCATGCGGCGCTGCTCGGGAACCGCGAGCTCGGCTTCGCGCCCCGTCGCAAGCGCGAGCACACCGCGCGTGCGCATCGGCGCCTTCAGCGGCAGATAGAGCGCCTGGCTCGCCGGCAGGGTTTCGGTGCCACGTCCAGCGGGCCGCTGCTGGTCGTAGACCCATTGCGCGATATCGAGATCGAGACGCGCGGCGTCGAGCGTCACATCCGGATTCGGTTCGCCCACTTTCTGGCGGACTTTCTCGGCGGCGTCGGGCAGCAGGATCGCGACCTTCGCCTGAAAGATCTCCGCGACATGCCGCGTGCCGATCTCGATGATCTGCTCGGTCATCAGCGCGGCGGCGAGCTCTTTCGTCATCGCGTACATGGCGCCGGTGCGGCGCTCGCGCTGCGACGCGATACGCGCCTCGCGCCGCAGGCTCGACGTGAGATGGCTGATCGTGAGCGAGGTCAGCAGCATCACGACGAAAGTCAGCAGATATTGCGTGTCCGTCACGGAGAACGAGAGCTCGGGCGCGACGAAGAAGAAATCGAACGCGGCGACCGACAGGAACGACAGCATCACGCCCGGTCCGCGCCCGAGCCGCACCGCTGCGAAAATCACGCCGAGTAGATAGAGCATCACGAGATTGGTGATCGCGATCTGGCGCGCGGCCAGCAGTTGCGCGACGAGCGTGATGCCCGCGCCGATCGCGAGCGCGTAGAGATACGCCCGCGGCGATGAGTGCGCGCCGTCGCGCCACGTGCCGAAGGCTTCGGCGAGCGTGCGGCGGTCTGCGTCGCGCGCACCGGTCGATACGAGCGTCACGTCGATATCCGAGCCTTGCCGGATGATGCGCTCGCTCACCGGCCGCCCCGTGAACCGCCGCCATCCGGCGCTCACCCGTGCGCCTGCCACGAGCTTCGACACGTTGCGCATGTGGGCGTAGTCGATGAGTGTCGCGGCGGCATCGGCGCCATCGAGCGTCACGGTTTCCGCGCCGAGTTCGGAGGCGAGCTTGAGGGCGTCGAGGGTGCGGCGCCTGTGCTCGTCGGAGAGTCGTTGCAGCTTCGGCGTTTCGACGTAGACCGCGAGCCAGTCCGCCTTGAGCGCGGCGGCGAGCCGCGCGGCCGCGCGCACGAGCGTCGCGCTTTCCGGCCCTGGCCCGATGCACGCGATCAGCCGTTCGCGCGCGCGCCAGATGCGTTCGATGGACTGATCGGCGCGGTACTCGCGCATTTGCGCATCGACGCGGTCGGCGGTGCGGCGCAATGCGAGTTCGCGCAGCGCGATGAGATTGCCTTTGCGAAAGAAGTTGCGGACCGCGTGCTCGGCTTGTTGCGGCAGATAGACTTTGCCTTCGCGCAGACGGTCGAGCAGTTCTTCGGGCGGCAGATCGACGAGCGTGACTTCATCGGCGAGATCGAACACGCGGTCGGGCACGGTTTCCCAGACACGGATGCCCGTGATGCGGCCGACGATATCGTTGAGGCTTTCGAGGTGCTGGACGTTGACGGTCGTGTAGACGTCGATGTTCGCATCGAGAAGCTCTTGTACGTCCTGCCAGCGTTTCATGTGTCGCGAGCCTTGCACGTTCGAATGTGCGAGTTCGTCGATCAGGATCAGTTGGGGCTTTCTTTGTAGCGCTGCGTCGAGGTTGAATTCTGCCAGCAGGCGGTTTTTATATTCGATACGCGCTGGTGGGAGGGTTTCGAGACCTTCGAGGAGGGCGAGGGTTTCCTTGCGGCCATGCGTTTCTGCCACACCGATGACGATGTCGATGCCCTCGTCGCGGCGGCGGCGCGCGGCTTGCAGCATCGCGAAGGTTTTGCCTACGCCGGCGGAGGCGCCGAAGAAGATTTTTAGTCTTCCACGGTGGCGTTTTTCTTCTTCTCGATGGAGTTTGTCGAGGAGTTCATCGGGAGTCGGGCGAGGCATTGCGTTCTTGTCTTCTGGTTCGGGGGCTGGATTGTGTTTCTACGGAATCCTGATTTCGCGTCGGTCTATTTTCTCTGCCCCTATGCGGGGCGGCAGTCACTTTCTTTGCTCGGGACCAGAGTAAGCGCTAAAGCGCCAACTCTGGTCGACGCAAAGAAAGCAACTGTATTGAATGTCAAGGTTTGAAGCGCAAAAGATCATGGTTTGGAGGGGTTCCAGTGTTTGGCGTCACGCATCATGGCGTTGAGCTGAGTGAGCAACTTACGCATGCCGGCGACGAAGGCGACCTTGGTTTTCTTGCCTCTGGCACGTAGCTGATCGCAAAA
>NZ_FCOM02000198.1 GCF_001544695.2 Caballeronia arvi | reverse complement strand
CGGGCACATGATCCATTACGACGATGGCGACCGCATCGGCGACGCCATTGAGGCGATGGCATCGGAATGAGCGCTTAAAATCTCCGGCGAATTTCAAGAGGACATGGGCGTTGCCAGAATGTGATGTGCTGCGACAAACGTGGAGGCATTGATGGGGAATTTCGCATCTGCCCGGGCGGAAAGACCGCGTGTTGTGCTGTACGGAACATTGCCTTCCGACAGTCGGAGGCTGTCGAGCAATCGAAGCTTCGGCGGCCCCGCTTTGATCGCCGCGGTGGCATACGAACTGCACTGCAACGTCACAGTGAGAAAGCCGAATCACTGAAATTCTTCGCCGGGTCCCATCCGTGCCCGGTAGCGGGGACGCCGAGATTAGGTTCTTTGACCGACTCACCGGCGGGCAAGCCGCTTTTTTCGGGATGTCGCATGCGTGTTCATCACCTCAACTGCATATCGAGTTGTCCGCCGGGCGGGAAGCTCTTCGACGGCCGCACGCCAAGTCTTCTCCGTCGCGGCGAACTCACGTGCCATTGTCTGCTGGTCGAATCCGACGAGGGACTCGTGCTGATCGATACGGGCTTTGGATTGCGCGATGTCGCCGATCCGCGCCGTCGCCTGTCGGCATTCCTTCCAGTGATGCTCAAGCCGGAATTTCGCGAAGAGATGACCGCGATACGTCAGATCGGGAGGCTGGGTTTCTCCGCTGACGACGTGCGGCACATCGTGCTTAGCCATCTGGATTTCGATCACGCGGGCGCCTCGATGACTTTCCGCACGCGAAGGTGCATATGCTTCGCGTTGAACGCGACTACGCAGTCCAGCAGCGAACGTGGTTCGATCGACAGCGCTTCCGGCGGGAATTCCACGACACTACCGGCGGTGACCGATGGCATGAATTTGAATGCGGGAAGCCTCTATCGCAGTCGACGGACGATATCGCGTTGGTGCCGCTTGGCGGCCACACTTTCGGTCATGCCGGCATCGCGATGCGCAAGGAGAGCGGCTGGCTGATGCTGGCAGCAGACGCTTGTTTCTTTCACACGGAAATGGATGTCGAACGCCCACGCTGTACGCCAAGACTGGCGCTATATCAATGGATGGTGGACAAAGATCGCGTAGCGCGTCGATGGAACCAGGCGAGGCTTCGCGGGCTTTGTACCGGTGACAACTGGTCCGAACGAGTGGACGTGTTCTCCAGTCATGACCCGATCGAATTCGAGCGTATTGCCGGACGCTCGGCGGGCGTCCCCGCCGAGGCATTCAAGCAGCCAGCGCGCTCCCCGGTATAAGTGGGCCGGTGGATGAGCCTGCACGCAGTTTCAACCAGATCGGTCGCCGCTTTCTCCGCCGGGGCGCGCGATGTCGGATAGGCCGTCGCCCATGCCCGGTTCGCTCGCCAGTTGGCGTTGCGCCATGACCCAGAAATCGCCAGAGCGGCCTTCTGGACCGCCAGCTTCTTCCCAAAGGCGATAAGCAAGTGCACGGATCTGCTCTTCTGTGGGCGGGGTGTCCATTCTCTCCTCCTTTGAAAACCTTGTTGCAGGTCTGGGCTCTTACGTGGGACGGACAGATATTAACGCGAAGCAAGCATTCCCACGACTATGCAATGGGTGCGGACATCGTGTTGACCTTCGAGGAATTTTCATGCACGAAGTCGTCGGTCATTCGGCGGCGACCCTGTACTTTTTTGCTCTGCATCGCAGAATGAGTGTTCGGAAATCAGGAAGCGTCGTTCCGCTGTGGCTCGCGCGCCATAGACTCCCGACGCTGGCGATATTCTCGGGCGATCGTGTGGTCGAATGTGTTGGTCATGGCGATTCGAGCGTCGAATGAGTCGTGCGTGAAATCCAGCAAACGCCGTTCCGAGGTTCAGCGCGCGTTGTAGGTCCCCGACTTGCTGAGCGAGTGAAAACGCGTGCAAACACGTGCAAACGCG
>NZ_FCOM02000004.1 GCF_001544695.2 Caballeronia arvi | reverse complement strand
ACCAGCCCGATGCGCCAAGATGAATGTGTCAGCTATGTCCCCGACGAAAGTGTCAACCATGTCCCCGGTCTATACACAGCAGCAAAGAAAGTGACTGCCGCCCCGCACAGGGGCAGAGCCAACAAACCGACACGAAAACAGCCTTCCATGAAACCGCAAGCAATCGACGAGCAAAGAAATGGATTCGCTGATCACAGCGGCGGCCCGCGCGCTCGCCGCGGGTGACCCTCTCGGCGCGCTGAACAGTATCGCCCTGCGCGAGGACGCAAGCGCGCTCGCCTTGCGCGGCATTGCGATGGCACAACTCGGCGACTTCCCCCGCGCCCGCGCGCTGATAAAAAGCGCCACCCGCGCATTCGGCGCAAAAGAAGCCTTGTCGCGCTCACGCTGCATCGTCGCGGAAGCGGAAATCGCTTTGGCATCGCGCGATCTCGCCTGGCCTGCGAAAGCGCTGGATCATGCGCGCGCGATCCTCGAAGCCCATGGCGATCGCGTGAACGCCGCGCACGCACGCTATCTCGAAGTACGTCGCGCGCTTCTGATCGGACGGATCGACGACGCCGATCGCCTGCTCGCCGACCTCAATCCCGCTACGCTGCCAGCCGCCTTGCGCACGGCGCACGAGCTCATGACTGCGGGCATCGCGATGCGCCGTCTGCAGACCAAACCAGCCCGCGCCGCGCTCGAACGCGCGACGACCGCCGCGCGCGACGCGCGCATTCCCGCATTGGCTGCCGAAGTCGAGAGCGCCTGGCACATCCTGCACGCCCCCGCGGCGCGCGTCATCGCGAAGGGCTCAGAGCGGCCGCTGCTGCTCGAAGAGGTAGAAGCGCTGCTCGCATCGAAGAACGCATTGATCGTCGATGCCTGCCGACTGTGCGTGCGCGAGAACGGCGCAACGATTCCGCTCGCGACGCGCCCCGTGCTTTTCACGCTCGCGCGCATGCTCGCGCAGGCATGGCCCGGCGATGTTCCGCGCGACGCGCTGATCCTGCGCGCGTTTCGCATCAGGAACGCGGACGAGACGCATCGTGCGCGGCTGCGTGTCGAAATCGGCCGTTTGCGCACGATGCTGAACGCCCACGCGAGCATCGATGCGACGCCGCGCGGCTTCGCACTGAAGCCCGTGCATGCGCGCGACGTGGCGGTGCTCGCGCTGCCCGTCGAAGACGAATACGCGCCGCTGCTCGCCTGTCTCGCCGATGGCGAAGCGTGGTCCAGCTCCGCGCTCGCGATCGCGCTCGGTGCGAGCCAGCGCACCGTGCAGCGCGCGCTCGATGCGCTCGCCGCGAGCGGCAAGGCGCAATCGTTCGGACGCGGCCGCGCGCGCCGCTGGACCACCCCGCCGATGCCCGGATTCACGACGGCCTTGTTACTCCCCGTCGAGCTCGCGGGCGACTAGCATGAAGGCTCGATCAACGAAGGAGGAAGGCGACATGAAACGCGCGAAAGCGGAAATCATCCGTGAATACGGGCCTTTTGCGGATATCGAAGGTGTACACGGCGTCACGTTCGACGGCGAGCGCGTGTGGTTCGCCGCCGGCGACACGCTCAACGCGTTCGATCCCGAAAGCGGCGAGAAAGAGCGCTCGCTGAAGGTGGCCGCACATGCGGGCACGGCCTTCGACGGCGAGCATCTGTACCAGATCGCCGAGGACCGCATCCAGAAGATCGATCCGAAAACGGGCCGCGTGCTGTCGACGATTCCTGCGCCGGGCGGCGGCGCGGATTCGGGTCTCGCGTGGGCCGAGGGTACGCTCTGGGTCGGGCAATACAACGAACGCAAGATTCATCAGGTCGATCCGCGCGACGGCGCGATTCTGCGCACCATCGAATCGAATCGCTTCGTCACGGGCGTCACGTGGATCGACGGCGAGCTGTGGCACGCCACCTGGGAAGGCGACGAGAGCGAGCTGCGGCACATCGATCCGCAATCGGGCGAAGTCATCGAGCGGCTGGAGATGCCGGAAGGCGTCGGCGTGTCGGGGCTCGAATCGGACGGGCACGAGCGGTTCTTCTGCGGCGGCGGGCGCACCGGCAAAGTGCGCGCCGTGCGCAAGCCCAGGCGCGGCTGACCCGACCTCAAGACTTTCCCGTTTCCGCCGATAAACACGCATCAAACCACTAGCGGAACAGGGCCAAAGCGGTGCAGACGAGAGCGACCGATTTTCTCGGGACCATCGGCGAGAATGTCGCCAGGAACCTGCCAGCCATCGGAAACGCGCGCCGTTTCGATGGGCTTGGCGTGGCTCCGCTCGCCATCCTCTGCGCCGCGGCCGGCACCTTTTTCGCGCCGCTCCCGTGGACTGTGCCGCTCGCCGCGACGGTCGTCGGCATGACGTTCGTCGTGCATCGCATGCAGGTGGCGAACCGCAAGATCTTCGTCGCGCATCAGGTCGCGCACGGCCTGCTTTCCATCGCCGAGGATTGCCTCAAGCTGCTTTCGCTTGAAGGCCGCGTCATGTGCATATCGGAAGTCGGCATGCGCTTGCTGGAAGCGGACTGCGCGGACGAGCTCGTCGGCGTCGACTGGCTCGCGCTCTGGGACGGCCCCGATGCGCGGCAGGCGTTCGAGCGTGCCAAGGCGGGCGAATCGACATCGTTTTCCGGCACTTGCCGCACGGAGAACGGCAAGCTGAAATGGTGGACGTCCACCTTCGCGCCCGTCTACGGCGAGCACGGCAAGGTCACGGCGGTGCTGTGCAAGTCGCGCGACATCACGGCGGAAGTGAAGCTCATCGACGAACTGCGCGGCAATGCGCGCGTACAGAAGGACATGGAAGATCATGTCGACGCCGTCTTCTGGACCGCGACGCACGATTTCCGCGAGCTGCTGCATGTGAGCTCGGCCTTCGAACGCATGTGGGAAATGCCCGTGTCCGCGCTTCAGGCCGATCAGACCGCGTGGTCGCAGCGCGTGCATCCCGACGATCTGCCCGCCTTGCGTGACGAAATGCGCACGGCCGTGAACACGGGCGCCGCGAGGCAAAGCTATTTCCGCCTGTGCCTGCCGCACGACCGCACGCGCTGGGTGCGCGCGGACATCTATCCGGTGACCGAGGACGGCGCGGTGTCGCGCGTCGTGAGCGTGTGCGTCGATGCCACCGACGAGCGCCAGCGCCTTCAGGAACTGCATCGGCTCGCGAACACCGACAGCCTCACGGGTCTGTCCAACCGCAACGCGATGATGGACGCGCTCGTGAAGCGCTGCGAATCGGGCGTGCCGTTCGCGTATCTGTTCGTCGATATCGATCGCTTCAAGTCGATCAACGACACGGCCGGCCATATCGCGGGCGACGCCGTGCTGCGCGCGATCGCGAGGCGCATACAGGAGACGCTGCCCGAAGGCGCCGTGGCCGCGCGTCCTGGCGGCGATGAGTTCACGGTCATTCTGCCCGGCACCTTCGATCAGGAAAACATCGCGCGCGCGTGCCGCAGGCTTTCGCTCGTGTGCCATCGGCCGATCCAGATCGACTGCAAGAGCCTGACGATGACCTGCTCGATCGGCGTCGCGCTCTATCCGGAACACGGGCGCACGCCCGAAGCGCTGTTCATCAGCGCGGACATGGCGATGTACGCCGCGAAACGCGCGGGCCGCAACACGTTCCGCGTGTTCGGCGACCGCGAGAAGGACGATCTTGCGCGCGCGCATCTCGAAGCCGAGCTGCATGGCGCGATCCGCGAGAACCAGTTCGTGCTGCACTATCAGCCGCAATATGTGGTCGATTCGGGCGCGCTCGTCGGCGTCGAGGCGTTGCTGCGCTGGAATCATCCGCAGCTCGGGCTGCTTGCGCCCGGCGCGTTCGTGCCGGTGCTGGAAGAGAGCGCGCTGATCGTCGAGGCGGGGCATTGGGTGATTCGCGAGGCCGTGCTGGCGGCGTCGCGACTGATGCTCGCGCTGCCCGCGGTGCGATCGGTCGCGATCAACGTGTCGCCGAAGCAGTTCCGCGATCCGCGTCTCGTGTCCGTGCTCAGGCACGCGATCAGGCGCGGCTGCATCGATTCGCACCGCATCACGCTGGAAATCACGGAGTCCGCGCTGATCGATAACGTCGACGATGCGCAGGAAGTGCTGTCGAACGTTCGCGCGATGGGCGTGCGCATCGCCATCGACGATTTCGGCACGGGTTATTCGAGTCTGAGTTATCTCGCGCGCTTTCGCCCCGACGTGCTGAAGCTCGACAAATCCTTCGTCGACAATATCGCGACCGATGTGATGGCGCGCACCGTGGTCGAAGGTGTGATCGATCTCGCGCACAAGCTCGGGGTGATGGTGGTCGCGGAAGGCGTCGAGACGCGCGAGCAGCTCGATACGCTGCGCGCGGTGCGTTGCGACAAGGTGCAGGGGTTTTTGCTGAGCCGTCCGGTGCCGCTGGAAAGGCTGGTGGAGCGGGCGGAGGCAGAGGAGGCCGCGACCGTGCGCTGAGGCGCGTTTCCTTGCTGCCGCGCCCGTCGCCCGGCGTTATCATCGCGGCATTCGCGGCGTCTCGGAGAGAAGCGATGAAAACTGCATCGATGCGCGTTGTGCTGGCACTCTCGGGCTTACTTCTCAGCGCGTTCGCGTTCGCCCAATCTGCGCCGCCGTGTGCGTCCGCAAGCAACCTCGTTCAGGTCCGCGACTTCAAGGCGGTCAACTCGGGCGTGTCATCGCATTTCCCCGGCTCGCGGCTGCGCGCCGCGCGCAACGCGATGCAGGTCGAACAGAACGCGTCAGCGCTGGCCGACGGCATCGTCAGCAAGCTCAACGCGAAGGGCATCGCCGCATGCCATTTGACGACGCAAGCCGAACAAGCCGCGCCGCCCGCGTCCGGCTGGCTCGTGACCGGCGAGTTCGACGAAACGCTGTCATCGGGATTCGGCTCCGCGCTGCCATCGATGGGTTCGTCGGACAAGAAACCCAACACCCACGTCACCGTGCAGCTCGCGAATCTCGGAGCGAGCCCGGACGCGCCGCTCTCGCAGATCGACACCAACAGCCAGCTCAAGGGACAAAAGTCCGCGGCGGCGCCGAAACCCTACGGCGCGGCGGCGCGCTTCGTCATCAACAAGACCGAAGCGATTTCCTCGCTCGACGATCTCGCAAGCAAGATCGCCGATCAGATCGCGGCGGAGAAGGCGAAGATGGAAGGCGGCGGCGCGCAGTAACGCGGCGCTTCGATCAAAGCGAATCACAGCGCAAGAACTGGAGTGTCCGGGCGCGCGCCATCCGTGACGATGGAAGCATTCCATCCCGCCACGGAGCACGTCCGATGCGCTTTCCCGCTTCCTTCCAGCGTCTCGCCTGGTCGAACCTGCTCGCGCAATCGGCGGAGCAGATCGGCCTCGCCGCCGCGCCGCTCGCCGCCGTGTTCGCGCTCGGCGCGTCCGCCGCGGATATCGGCCTTCTGCAAAGCGCACAGACGCTGCCGTTCCTGTTGCTGTCGATGCCGCTCGGCGTGCTCGCCGACCGCCGCTCGCGCCGCGCGCTGATGACCGTCGCCGAATGCGCCCGCGCGCTCGCGATGGCCTGCGTGCTGCTGCTCGTGCTCTCGCATGCGTTGACGCTGCCGCTGCTCGCGCTGCTGGGTTTTCTCGGCGCGACCGGCACGGTCGCCTACAACGTCGCCGCGCCCGCGCTCGTGCCGGCGCTCGTCGAGCGCGCCGCGCTGCCCGCCGCCAACGGGCGCATCGAACTGGCGCGCAGCGTCGCGTATTCGGCGGGGCCGGCGCTGGGCGGGCTGATCGTCGGATGGATCGGCGCGGGATGGGCCTATGGCTGCGCGGCGGCTTTGTCGGCATCGGCGGCGATGCTGCTCGCGGGCTTGCGCGAACCGGCGCGCCAGCCCGCCGCCGCGCGCCATTTCCTGACGGAGTTGCGCGAAGGCGCGCGCTTCGTCGCCCGCGATACGCTGCTGCGCCCGATGCTTGCCACCGCCGTGTTCTTCAACATCGGCTTCTTCACGTTGCAATCGATGTACGTGCCGTATGCGGTGCAGCGGCTGGGACTGAGCGCGTCGGCGGTCGGCGTGACGCTCGGCGCTTACGGCGTTGGCATGGTGTGCGGCGCGCTCGCGGCGCCAGCAGTCGCGCGGCGCATGGCATTCGGCCGGATGCTGCTCGTCGGGCCGTTTTGCGGGCTGGCCGCATCGCTCGTGATGGTCGCGACACTCGCCGCGCCGTCGTTCTGGCTCGCGGCATCGAGTTTCTTTCTGCTCGGCGCGGGGCCGATCCTGTGGACCGTCGGCTCGACGACGCTGCGCCAGGCCATCACGCCCGCGAACATGATGGGCCGCGTCTCGGCGCTCAACAGCACGGCGACCTACGGCGCGCGTCCGCTGGGCGCGCTGCTCGGCGCGGCGATCAGCGCGCGCTTCGGCATGGGGCCGTGCCTCGTCGCGGCGGCGCTCGCGTTCGTCGTGCAGGCGTGGATCATTTCGATGTCCCCGGCGGCGCGGCTCGCCGACGTGCCCGAGTGCGCGGCGGTTTGACGGGCGCAGCGGCCGCGCGCGAGAACATCGGCATCCGGCTCAGAATCCAGTCGAGCAATTCCTGCGGCCCCGCCGCGAGCGGACGCCCCGCCTTCACGAGCAGCTTCGCCTGCGCGCTTTCGAAGAGCGGGTGCGCGATCGGCACCGTCGTCAGCTCGCCGCTCGCCAGTTCGCGATACGCGGCGAATTCGCCGATCAGCGTCATGAAGTTCTCCGCGGCGACGAAGCGTTTCAGCGCGCTGAGCGAATTCGTGGTGAGCGTCGGGCGGATCGCGAGATCGTCGGTGGTTTCCAGCATCTTCACGACATGGCCGATGCCGAATGTCGGCGGCATCAGCGCGAGCGGATAGTCGAGCAGATCGCGAATCCGCGCGACGCCGCCACGCCGCGCGAGCGGATGATCGCGCCGGGCGAGCAGCACGACCGGCTGCGGCGAGCTCGCGCGAATCTCGATGCGCTCGTGCGGCGGCGGATTGTACGCAAGCCCGATGTGCGCTCGGCTTTGCGCGACTTCGTCGAGCAGATCGTCGACGGCGAGCATCTGCACGTCGATGTCGAGGCGCGGATAACGCGCGCAGAAGGGCGCGAGCACGTCGTCGACAAGCGTATCGACATAACCTTCGCTCACCGCGAGCCGGATCTGCCCTTGCTGCAATCCCTTCAGCGCGTGCAACTGGTCTTCCAGCTTCTCCTGCTGCGATCGATAGCCCCGCCAGAACTCCAGCAGATGAAACGCTGCTTCGGTCGGCCGCACGCCGCGCGCCTCGCGCTCGAAGAGCGTCGTGTCGAGTTCGTCTTCCAGCAGCTTGATCTGACGCGCGATCACCGAAGGCGACGTGTTCAGATGATCCGCCGCGCCGCGAATCGTCCCGTGCGTCAGGACTTCGTGGAAGTATCGCAGGCGTTGCTGATTGATTTCGCGCATGGTCTTTCGAATCCCGTGTGTTGCTCACAGAGCAACGATACGTGAACTTTGTTGCTCTTGCTCGCACGGTCGCACGCGCTCAACATGGCCTCAACCCGAAAAACGGGGGAGACAACCAAGGAGACGCAGATGTCGACGATTCAGACCCTGCGAGGCGGCGATGCCGTTTCGGCGCTCTACAGCAGAATCAACTGGCGGCTCCTGCCGCTTCTGATCGCGTGTTACATGTTCGCGTATCTGGACCGCGTGAACGTCGGCTTCGCGAAACTCCAGATGCAAAGCGACCTCGGCCTTTCCGACGCGGCGTATGGCGTCGGCGCGGGCATCTTCTTCATCGGCTATGTGCTGTTCGAGATTCCGAGCAACCTGATGCTGCCGAAAATCGGCGCGCGCCTCACGTTCAGCCGCATTCTGGTGCTGTGGGGCATCACGTCGGCGTGCATGCTGTTCGTGCGCAACGTGCCGACGTTCTACGCGATGCGTTTCCTGCTCGGCATCTTCGAAGCGGGCTTCGCGCCGGGCATGATCTATTACCTGTCGCGCTGGTACGGACCGAAGCGCATGGCGCGTGCGATCGCGCTCGTGTTCGTCGCGGGGCCGCTCGGCGGCGTCGTCGGCGGGCCGCTTTCGGCGTGGCTGATTTCGTCGCTCGGCGGTGTCGGCGGGCTGGCCGGATGGCAGTGGATGTTCCTCGTCGAAGGGCTGCCGTGCATCGCGCTCGGCGCGCTCGTGTGGTTCACGCTGGCGAACCGTCCCGCCGATGCGCGCTGGCTCACGCAGGACGAGCAGCGTCTCGTCGAAGCCGAAACCGGCGGTCATGGCGACGGCTCGCATCGCATCGATTCGTTCCGGGAAGTCGCGAAGAATCCGCGCGTCTACGTGCTGGCGCTCGCGTACTTCTGCATCATCTTCCCGATCTACGCGATCAGTTTCTGGCTGCCGACGCTCGTCAAGGAGCAAGGCGTGAACGACACGCTGCGCCTCGGCTGGTATGTCGCGATTCCGTATGTGGCCGCAGCCATCGCGATGTACGCCGCGGGCCGCCGCTCCGACAAGGTCGGCGAGCGCCGCTATCACAGCGCGCTGCCCGCACTCGGCGCCGCCGTGCTGCTGGTGATGACGCCGTATGCATCGGGCAATCTCGTTGCCACGCTCGTGCTGCTCACCCTCGCCACCGCCTGCATGTGGATGGCCTACACGGTCTTCTGGGCGATTCCGGCCGAATCCATCTCCGGCCCGGCTGCGGCGGGCGGCATCGCGCTCATCAACACGATCGGCCTGTCGGGCGGCTTCTGGGGCCCGGCGGTGTTCGGCTGGGTCAAGTCCGCGACCGGCAGCACGCATGGCGGATTGCTCGTGATGGCCTGCATGGCGGCGCTCTCGTGCGTGCTGATACTCGCGAACAAGCGCAGGGGGGTTGCTGCGAAAACGCGCACGGCCTGACATCATTCACTCGACTCGCAAAAGGACGACGACCATGAAGATCCTGATCGCAGGATTCCAGCACGAAACCAACACCTTCGCGCCGACGAAGGCAAGCTATCAAAGCTTCATTCAGGGCGAAGGCTTCCCGCCGATGGCGCACGGCGACGATGTGTTGAAGCTGCGCGACGTAAACGTGCCGATCGGCGGTTTCATTCAATGGGCCGAAGCGCAGGGGCACGAACTGATCCCGGTGATCTGGGCGGGCGCGAGCGCATCGGCGCATGTGACGGAAGATGCAT
Organism: Caballeronia arvi; assembly: GCF_001544695.2. Taxonomy (GTDB): domain Bacteria; phylum Pseudomonadota; class Gammaproteobacteria; order Burkholderiales; family Burkholderiaceae; genus Caballeronia; species Caballeronia arvi. The sequence continues at coordinate 299,563 of NZ_FCOM02000004.1, read as the reverse complement.
ATGAGCGCATCGCGGGTGCGATCGTCGATCGCGTTCGGGCCGGCGGCTTCGATGCGATCTATCTCGATCTGCACGGCGCGATGGTCACCGAGCATCTCGACGACGGCGAAGGCGAACTGCTGTCGCGAGTGCGCGGCATCATCGGCGATGACATGCCGCTCGTCGTCTCGCTCGATCTTCACGCGAACGTCACGGCGCGCATGGTGGAACTCGCCGATGCGCTCGTCGCGTATCGCACGTATCCGCATGTCGATATGGCCGAGACGGGCCTGCGCGCGGCGCATCTGCTGGGGAAGCGGATCGAACATGGCAGGCCGTTCGAACGCGCGATGCGCCGCATCCCGTTCCTGATTCCGGTGAACGGCATGTGCACGCTCGTCGAGCCGGCACGCGGCATGTACGGCATGCTCGAAGCGCTCGAAAAAGACGTGGTGTCGCTGTCGTTCGCGCCGGGTTTTCCGGCATCGGATTTCGATGAATGCGGCCCGGTGTTCTGGGGCTACGCGCTCGATCGGCAATCGGCGGATTTCGCGGTCGACAAGTTATACACGCAACTCGTCGATGACGAAGCGCGCTGGGACGTGCCGTTCCTTTCGCCCGACGAAGCCGCACGCGAAGCCATCGATGCGAGCCGCGACGCGACGAAGCCGGTGATCATCGCGGATACGCAGGACAATCCCGGCGTCGGCGGCGATTCGAACACGATGGGCATGGTCCGCGCGCTTCTGCGCAACGGCGCGCGCGATGCGGCTGTGGGCGTGATCTGGGACGAGCACGCGGCGCGCGCGGCGCATCGCGCGGGCGTCGGGGCGCGCATCACGCTTGCGCTCGGCGGCGGTTCGAACGTGCCGGGCGATTCACCGCTCGAAGGCGTGTTCGAAGTCGAGCATCTTTCCGATGGCCGCTTCCGTTTCGATGGCCCGATGCTCAACGGCATGTCGGGCGAGCTGGGGCCGACGGCATGTCTGCGGATCGACGGCGTACGCATCGCGGTGAGCAGCATCAAGATGCAGGTGTTCGACCGCAATCTGTTTCGCGTCGCGGGTATCGAGCCCGAGCGCATGAGGATTCTGGTGAACAAGAGCTCGGTGCATTTTCGGGCGGACTTCGAGCCGATCGCCGAGCGCATACTCGTCGCCAAAGCGCCCGGTCCGATGGCCGCCGATCCGGCCGATCTGCCGTGGCTCAATCTCGATGCGCGCATGCGCGTGCGCCCGCTAGGGCCGACGCTCGAGGCGCTGCGCGCATCGGCGGCGTGATGGTTCGTGCTTCTTCCGCGTTTTTTGCCTGCTAACTGACAACATCGAAGAAAAGGAGAATCGCAACATGACGGATCAGATCAACGCGTGGCGCCGCCGCTTCATCGGCACGACGATCGCGAGTGTCGGCGCGATGCAGCTCGGCTTCAGCGATCTCGTGGGCGCCCAGACGACGCAGGGCGCGAAGCCCGCGCGCGCTTCATCGACGGCGGGTTTCGCCGACATTCGCCAGATCGAGGCGGGCACGCTCGATATCGGCTATGCGGAAGCGGGGCCGGCGAACGGTCCCGCGGTGATTCTGCTGCACGGCTGGCCGTACGACATCTACAGCTTCGCCGAAGTCACGCCGCTACTGACGGCGCAGGGTTATCGCGTCATCGTGCCGTATCTGCGCGGCTACGGCTCGACGCGCTTTCTCTCTGCCGACACGCCGCGCAACGGGCAGCAGGCGGTGGTCGCCGTGGATATCATCGCGCTCATGGATGCGCTGAAGATCCAGAAGGCCACACTCGGCGCGTTCGACTGGGGCGCGCGCACGGCGAACATCATGGCGGCGCTGTGGCCCGAGCGCGTCAAGGCGATGGTGTCCGTGAGCGGCTATCTGATCGGCAGCCAGCAGGCGAATCGCGCGCCCTTGCCGCCCAAGGCCGAATTCGCGTGGTGGTATCAGTTCTACTTCGCAACGGAGCGCGGCCAGGCGGGTTACGAAGCGAATCGCCACGATTTCAACAAGCTCATCTGGCAACTCGCGTCGCCAAAATGGAATTTCGATGACGCCACGTATGACCGCTCAGCGAAGTCGTTCGAGAATCCGGATCACGTTGCCGTGGTGATCCATAACTATCGCTGGCGGCTCGGGCTCGCGCAGGGCGAGGCCAAATATGACGCGCTGGAGCAGCGTCTTGCGACAGCGCCGACGATCGGCGTGCCGACGATCACGCTGGAAGGCGACGCCAACGGCGCGCCGCATCCCGATCCTGCCGTGTATGCGAAGAAGTTCACGGGCAAGTACAAGCATCGGAATGTCGCGGGCGGGATCGGGCACAATCTGCCGCAGGAAGCGCCGAAAGCGTTTACCGATGCGGTGATCGGGGCGGACCGGATGTGAGTGCGCGGCAGGGACTGCCAAACCGGCAATGCCATGCAAATTGATCGCGATCACCCGCGTCTATGGCAGCGTGAGGGTCCGCACGCGCTCAAATTCGGCAGGGTGATCGGTCTTCAGGCGTCGAAGCTGGGCGATCAATGCGTCTGCCGTCAACGAGGCTTCGTCAGCCTTGAGTTCATCGATCCGCTGATTGAGCTCTCTGAGCCGACGCAGCGACTGATCGGCCAGAGCCTGGTCGATCGATGCGGAATCGGCAAGATGCAGCAGAACCTCGGAAATCAGGCCAAGCTGCCTGCCATAGGATGCAACATTGAATGCCTTCGCTTCGACAGCACCGTTTCCCGCCTTTGTGGGGATAGCGCCGAAGAACCAATCCGTTTCGGGATCTATTTTCTGCGCGACTGCACCGCTCCACGGATAGTGATAAATCGGGCACCAGATCCACATCCATGGAAACATAGCTTCTCCGTCGCGCAGGGCAGATTCACAAAAGCCAGATGCAGTCCGAATCAACCATTCGATTGCGGTACTGTCCGGGCAAGCGTGTTCGGCATTGTAGCATCGCCTCTTTACCCGTCAGCTTGCGTCAATCATAGGCATTTCTAATAGTTCGGATGCGGCGCTTGCGGAAGTGTGACGGCTGCAAGGTCGGTTGCTTCGTCTGCGACCTTGCAGCCTGCGTGCGCTTAAAGCTCGATCTGCTCTGGACTCGGTCCCTGGACTATTGCTTCGTCAACTGACCATAGGCAATTCGCAAACTGTCCAGATTCTTCACGTTGTACAGAATGGTCCTCTTATATCCGTTACTGCCATTGATAGGCAGGAACACAATGGCGGCGTTGCCGGTATAGGTCATTCCGGCGGGCATCTGGCAAGACGTGCCTGGCGCAGCGCTCATTGTCACGGCATACATGTTGTGGTTGGTTCCGGGCGCCGCCAGTAGCATCGTCCCGCTGACATTGCAATTACTGAGCTTGCCAGTGAAGGAACCGTCATTGTCGATGGTGAGCGACGTCGAGGATTGCGACCATGTGCCTGCAACGCTCTGTTGCGTAACGCTCAGTGCATTTGCCGCATCGTAGTTCCATGAAATGTCTTTGGTCGCTCCGTTAGCGACGTAACTGCCCGTGAAAGTCTTTTGGGAAGCGTATGCGCCGCTTCCCGAAGTCGTCGGATAGGCAAAGAAGTTGCTGAAAGACCATCCGGAGGTCAGCGTCCATGCTTGTGGCGTCGGAGAGATGACACCGTAGAGCTGGTCGGTAACGAATGACGCCATCGCATTCAACGACGAGACGTTGCCGGTTGAATCGATCAGCGCCACGGCATGACTGGTGATCGAAGACGTCGTCCAGATTCCTTCCGCGTTCGTGCCTGTCAATGCCGTCGATCCCGGTTGCGGACTCGAGAGACTAGGCAATGCTTCGCCGACCATCGCCGGCGACGACGCTTCCGAAGGCGCGCTTGCGCTAGTCGGCAATGCAGTCGAAGCGCTCTCCGGTGCCGCTGCGCTCGCCGGTGCGTCTGCGCTCGATGCAGCACTGGGGGCGCCGGCGGATTGACTCGTGCCGTCTGTGTTGCCCGATCCACCGCCGCCACCGCAAGCGGAAAGCAATAAAACGCTGCTCAAAGTCAATGTTAAGGCAGCAATATTTCTAAAGGACATGTGCGTATTTCCTCTCCTGCATGGTGTTGTCAGTAAAGCGCGGGAGTATCTCGGAAAATTACTCGATAGATTGTCAAAAATAAGCAATTCAACAGTTGTCTGTCAGGTAGTTGTGAGCTCTTGAATTCTTTAGGATTTGCGCATCCGGCGGTGGAGCAAGTCCTCTGCTACCAGCGCCAGACCGTCTTCCTTGAAGGGAGGCGAGAGCGGGAGATTCGCGAGTCCGCGCTCCGCGTACTTGGAGGCGCCACTACCGCATATGCGGACGTTCACGCTGCCGCAGGCAAGCTGGCGTGTGATTCGGCATGCGAACTTACTCAGCAGTCCGAGTACCCAGCGCCTCACCAAGATCATGGCCAAGGATGAAAGTGCGTCGTTGTATCGTCCGATTTCAGATGAGGGCGGGATATGGACTGCCAAACAGTCGCTCGGTTGGCTCAGATTGTTCCGAAATAAATTGGCTGTTGGCAGCTAAATTTGCTTTATGGACGTCTATTTAAGGTCATTTTTCCTGTGCGCGGGCCATTTTTTTCAATCTTCTCCTTTCGCATGCGCGTCGCTCTGCCACAATCCTGCGCTGGCTCAAACTTCAATTCGGTCTTACTGTCCGAGCGAGGCAACGCAAGATATGGCTTCACCTGGTTTTCTGACGGCGCTCAAGGACCCCAATGCATGGGTCTCTCAACACCTGTCGCTGACTGTCGCGGGACTGACGTCCGTGGTCGATCCGCTGGAGTACACCCTCAAAGAGGAAATGAACGAGTTGTTTCAACTCGACATCCTCATTTACTCCGACGATCAGACGCTCGATGGTGCGGACTTTCTGGGTAAGAACGTAACCCTCGTGATTGAGGAACGCGCTGAGTTGAAGTACATGGGCACGGCTTCACGCCACGCCCGAACCGTCCACGGCGTCGTCAGAGAGTTGACGCACGAGAGTTCGAGCAAGGACGGCGCGCAGTATCGCCTGTTGATCCAGCCGAGAGTCTCTCTTCTGGATTTGACGAAAGACTCTGATGTTTTTTTAAAAAAGACGCTCAAGGAGATCTTTTACGAGCTTCTCGTCGATCGCGAGCGCATCTTTCCGCACGATATCGAACTGAATTTTGAAGGGGTGGATCAGCGTTATGATCAGCTTCTGATGGCCGACGAGACTGCGATCGGATTCATCAGGCGTCAGTGCTTGCGACACGGCCTTTATTCGTACATCAAGCACGCAGAGGTCGGCAGCAAGACCCATCGCGATACGCTCGTGATCGACAATCGTCCGAATGGCTACATGCGATCGATCGACATGCCATTCGCGCCGCCCAATGGACAGGACGGTGGATTCCACGAAGCGATACTGAGCATGAAGCGCAAGCAGACGCTGCTGCCTCAAAGCGTCGAGTTGCGGGACCACAATTTCCGCACGCCCAGCGCTCCGGTATCGGCGATTGCGTATGTCGATCGCGGCGACAAGACCCTGTATGGAACTATCGACCGCAGCACCGAGCATTTCCATACCAAGGAAGAAGCGCAGGCGCTGGCCAAGGTGCGCACGCAGGCGATCGGTTCAAAGCAGGTCGTTCACATCGGCACATCGAACATCGTCGGCCTGTATCCGGGTTGGGTGCTCAACGCCACGAACCACAAGTTCCCGAAAGCGCCCTATGGTCTGGTCATCACCAAGATGACGACGACGGGATCGCGCTCGAAGCCGGCTAAAAACGAATTTGAGGGAACGCCGGCGGACAAGATATGGCGGCCTGAATACGTTCCCGAGCGGGATTGGCGCTGGATGCAAGGTTCAATCGTCGCAACGATTGAATCGAGCGCCGAGGGCAGCCCCTATCCGGATTTGGACCAGCATGGCCTGTATCTGGTCAAGTTCCACTTTCATCGCAGTGCGGGCAAGCCGGGTTCGAACAGTATGCGGTTGCGGCTGATGCTGCCGTCTGCGGCCAGGGACGGCGGGTTTCACGCGCCCTTGCTTCCGGGAACCGAAGTCAGAATCTTTTTCACAAACGGCGACGTCGACCGGCCCTATATCGGGTTCGCCGCGCACGACTATTCGCACGCCAATCACGTCCACGGCTATGAGGGCTGGAGCTCGCGTGAGGTGTGGCGTTCGGCGCTGCTTGCCAACAAGGTTCGCTTTGAGAACTTCAAGGGCAAGGAAGGCGCGAAGTTCGCGACGATCTATCAGAAGTCCGCGGTGAGCATGGGCTATCTGGTGGACAACCAGAAGCAGCTTCGTGGGGAAGGACTGGAGGCGTTCACGCGCAAGCACATGGCGATGCGCGCGGGCACGGGCATGTTTCTCGTCGTCGATCCCCAAGCCGATCCGAACAAGCCGCAGTTGGAGATGCAGCGAACCAAGATGCAGTTGGACGCGGCGCTCTCGCAAATGCAGAACTTGGCCGACTTGGCAAGCGCCGCACAGGCGCTTGCTGCTGACGTTGAGCGTCAGCGGCAGATGCTGACTGAACGGATCGACGGGCTCAAGCAGGCGGTCTTGCTCGCCAGCGCGCCCGATGGCATCGCGTTGACCAGCGGCCAGCATTTGCAGTTCTCGGCCCAGGCGAATATCGCAGCGATTGCCGGCGGGAATGCGGACTATGGCGCCATGCGGAGCCTGACGCTCGCGGCGGGTGACGGTGCCTCCGTGTACGCTAACCAAGGCCCGCTCAAGGTGATTGCCCAGAAGGGGAGGATGCAGCTTCAGGCACAGGGCAACGCGATGGACGTCGCTTCAAAAGGCGACATGACGATCACCAGTTCGACCGGTGAAGTGCGCGTGTCGAGCGACAAGGCCATCACCCTCTATTCCGGCGGTGCTTACATCAAGCTCAGCGGCGGCAACATCGAAATTGTTTGTCCAGGCGAACTGACGCTCAAGGGCGGGACACATGCACGCGGTGGCCCGGGCTCCGCCCCGACGCCCGGCTACTCGTTTGCCGACGGCAAGGAACTCGACCCGCACGACCATCATTTCGTTCTGAAGAACCCTGTGACCGGTGAACCTCTTTCGGGTGTTAAGTACCGCGTGGTTGAGCCGGACGGCACGGAACACTTCGGGACCACTGATGCAGCGGGCAAGACGAATACGATTACGACCAACTACGCGCAATCGCTGCTGAAGATGCATATTGCGCTGAAGGATAACTAAGCAATGGGTGATAATTGGATTTTTCTAGGGGATGGTGTGTCCCAGAGGGCCTCGGAGGCCAGTTGGACCGCCATGCATTTTCCGCGTCGGATTGATCGAATTCGAATCATGCGGCTTCCGGTGTATTCCACCTCTCCGAGTATACCGGGGCACTATTGGTTCGAGATCGACCACGGGAAGAATGGTCCATTAGAGGGATACGGCTGGTATCCAGCGGAAGATATATCGCACAATCAGGGTCGCCTAGTACCCTCAATGTTCGACAAAGTCGAGGGATGTATCAATGGCGATTCGCCGGCTCGTCGAGAGGCACAAGAGGCACAGGGCAAAAACATTCCCGTGTTCATCGCTGGCGGCGGAATCGGTACGAAACCATACCCGTGGGACCCGCATCAGAAGGAAAAGGGGTCGCCTTCCATCAGTCACCCCTATGTGCTAGACGACCGGTCAGAAGAAGAGATCATCCAAAGCATTCGTGATTACGCTGCATCTTATAAGTCAACAAGCAACGGAAAATGGAGTTTCAAATTGGATGTGGCGTCCGAGAACAACTGCCACACTTTTGTCTGGCGAACGCTTTACCACTGTCAGTTGATTGACGTCGACGTTTTGAGCGTAAGAATCGATCCCCACTTTGCATCGCTTCGTTTGAACACTATATTTACGGCCGACGAAGACTACGTGGCATATATCAAATCGAAAGCGAGCCAGGTGGAGAAGTTGATCGAATCGCACGCTGCAAGTGGGGGGGTGATTTCTGGGAGCTTATGATGCCATTGATCGTCGTTGGAAATTCGCCGTTAATAGAGGAGGAAGCTGCCGATGAGGAATCCGTCTCCGCACTCCGCGCAAGATAAGCCGCCTCAACGCAAATGGACGAAACTGATCGCAATCGCATCGGTCGCAGCGCTTACGGTTTATTTAGGTACGCGACCTGCAATCAAGAACCTTCTTACGTGGGCTTGGCATATGACACACATTGACGAGTACGGCATGAATGGCATGCACTTGGAACCGGGCCGGGAATACTACTTTCCCCCTTCGGCTCCGTATTTTGACTACGACTATTTTCAGGTGAAACCCGTTGACGCTGCCGAAATCGAACAAGACGAACTAATCGGCATCGGCACGGTAAGGTCTGACCAGAAGAGGGACTACATGTACGGCTATCGTCGGGTCCGTACCAAGTACACACCGCGAATAGACACTGCCGCACTTAGGCTCGTCCGAAACGGGGACTATTTCTTGTCCGTAGACGAGACAGGGCGGGCCGCCAATCTTGTGTCTATTGATGAAGCGATTCGCCTTCCAAAGTATGTGAAGGTGACGGTCTACTTGCAGAAGGTCGTTGAGGCAGAGTTGGTAGACCGAGTCGGAGAGACCCACGTCCAGTTCAAGTACTGGACCACGACTGGATATCGACAAGAACTTGTTTCTTTTGACATCGACGAAGGAGTTAGAACGGACCACCGCTTATGCTACGCCGAAGCAGACGGCAGGCGAACGCCCTGTTCTGATTCACAAAAGAAGCCATGACGAGCAGCGTAACCCATAACAATTCGATCCATGCCGCTTGATCTTGCAAGGCTCCCGCCACCTGAAGCGCGCATCCCACGAACACCAAGAGTCGTAGTTTGGCTCCTCCTTGCCGTTATTGTCATCGGCGGCGGAGCCGCGTTCTGCCTATGGTGGCAGTCGCCTCAAGGTCAAAACACGCATCACTTACGCTTCTGGTTATGGGTGGCTGTAGTTCCTTCACTTGTATATGGCCTCATGTTGACGGCACGTTGGCATAGCTTCCAACAAGGCAGTTTGCGCATTGCCGCGTACAACCGGAAACGACACGAGGCAGTCGATCGCGACATCGAATTCGCACGCCGTCCGATCGCCCTGCTTGCTCACAGCTATGTCACTGCACTGGGGTGCGAGAAAGGGGCCGCCCGCGTCGTAGCCGGCGAGTCAGCTCTGCGCTTCCAGCCCGTCCGAGGCATCGGCTTACCGGTCAGCCATTCCTCGGTCATTGCGCAAGCGCCGGAGCGGTTGAACGGCGAGAAGCGTCGGACCAGAGCCAATGCCTTGCCGCTAAACGACGACGACTTGTTGGAGTTGTTCGGCAAATTGATCAGCGCTCTGGAACCGCAGCTGTCAGCCTTGCGCTCGCTCGTAGTACTGCCGGTGCAAATGGTTGTTTCGGGAAACGAGTTTCCCCTCGACGTCGCCGGCCAGTGGGAGCGCGCCTGGGCCTCGTTCGGCCTCGGGAGGTACGTGCTCAATGAACACTCGACAGAGGCGGGAACGATGGTGCTCGACGCATGGCTCGACGAAACGGATCGGTCCAGGCGGGAGCGCGTGGCCTTGTTCGTCAACGTTCAACTTCGTGATGCTCCGCCGGAAGGCAGCGCCGAAGTCGCGACCGCGCTGCTTGTCGCCTGGCCCGAGCTTCTTCCCCGTATCGGTTTGAAGCCGACGAACTGGCTGCATCGTCCGGTGCGTGGGCTGGACGCGCCAGACAACAAGTCGCTGGAAACGGCCCTCACATGGGGGCGCGTGGCGAGCATCAATAATGCCCACATCTGGACATGTGGCCTCGACACCAACTCTCATCTGTCCTTGAGCGCCATGCAGGAACATCAGAACGAAAAGAACAACGCAGAAGCAACCGGTGCGATCGATGCGGCAGATATCGAAAAGAAGTTGCGCTCGCTAACGGACATCGATACCGCACTGGGCGACGCGGGACACGCGTCTTCATGGCTTGCATGTGCATTGGCAGCGGAAGCCGCCCGTGACACGTCCGCACCTCAACTGATCGCCACGCGCGATCTGACTGGCACCACCTACTCCGTGGTCCGCTCGACCAATTGATCAACATAGATTCTTGTTTTCCTGCCTGTGACTAATCGAACCGTTCCGCAGCATACCTGGGGCTATCGCGCATTTATCTTCTTGCTGGCTCTTCTGGCGATGGTTCTCGCGTATGCAATGCGAGAAAGCTGGTCGTGGCTGGCGGGCGGTGGCTTGGGATGGGCCGTGGCGGCAATAATTCTCGCGGCGGCGATTCTGTTCGCGCTGGAACCACTTGTCCTGTCATCGTGGGATCGTATCTATGGCCGATTCTTCGAAGCACAGAAGCTGGACAAGGGGAGTCCCGAAACAACGAAGCAGAATCTAGACGCTCGTCTTCAGAACTTGCACGATGAGTTGCGCACAACACTCGGCTGGCGCTGGCGTCACGCGATGCCGTGGATCATGCTCACGGGTGAAGACGCACGCATCAACGAAGTTGCGCCGGGACTGAAGCAATTCGCCGTGCTGCGCGTCGGCGACATAATTCTTGTCCACGCCTCACCCGACACAATCGACGCGCAAGCATGGCGCAAGCAGCTTCGCCGTCTGCGGTGGCGTCGGCCGGTCGATACGCTGGTGTCCGTAGAGCGATTCAGCGAGAACTCCGCTATCGATGGAGACGCACCGCGCGCCCTCTCTAACATCGCGCGCGATCTCGGATGGGCCGCGCCGGTCATGATCTTGCACGCCGTCGGCGCGACTGGAAAACAATTTAGCGGTGTTCAGACGGTGGGCGCTTTTATCGCTGTCCCGTTTGGAACAACTGCGCATGCGTCAGCCGACGCGCTTGCACTCGATCTCAAGTACATCGACCAGAGTACGGCGGATCATGGCGTTGCGCTATTGACGGGTCCCGACCAAGTTCGGTATCTCGCCGAATTGTCTCAGTACATCGGTCTGTGGCGTGAGCGCGTTGGACAGGCCTGGCAAACGCTTTGTGCGTCAAAGTGGCGGCGCGCGCCGTTGGCCGGGGTCATGTTTGCACCAGTGTTCATGCCTCAGATTCAAGCAGACTTGCCAGACGATGACACCGTGCCGGTTGGCACGCTCGCGTCGCTCTCACATGTGCAACCGCCTGCGCTGCTTCCTACGTGGCGCGAAATCGGAACACGCGTCGATCCGCGCAAGGGGCGGCGCGTAGGCTTTCATTGGCCGAACGCGCTCGCGATCGCGTTGACGGCGGTCGTCATCGCGTGGTGCGTGACGATGACCGTCTCGTTCGTCGGAAACAGGACTATCGTCCAAAGCGCCCGCGAAGCCGTCGATGCCGCGCTCTCCGCCAAGCCAGGCACGCCCGCCGCGCTGCGCACGCAACTCGAACTCCAGCAGCAAATCGACACGCTCGAATACCGGCAGCAGCACGGCGCACCGTGGTATCTGCGCGCCGGCCTGAATCGCAACGATGATTTGCTCGCGGCTCTCTGGCGCCCGTATGGGACGATCGCCGCGCACAATCTGCGCGATCCCATCGCGCATCAACTCGAAGCGTTGCTCACGCAACTGTCGCAGACGCGCGCCGACGCACTGGTCAGCACAGGTGATCAGCAGCGCGGCTACAACGCACTCAAGACCTACCTGATGCTCACCCAGCCACAACATGCGGATGTGGCCTTTCTCGTCAAGCAATTGCCTGCCGTATGGCCTGCGATCGCCGAGATGCGAACAGGCGAATGGCTCGACATTTCGCAACGGCTGACATCGTTCTATGCCAATCATTTGCGCGCGCACCCGGATTGGCGTGCGGCTGGATCGAACGATCTCGTCATTGCGGCGCGCAACACGCTCGTCAACCAGATCGGTTTGCAGAACTCCGATGACACGCTTTACCAATCCGTCATCGAACAGGCGAAGGGCAAGTACGCGGACATGACGCTGGCGTCGCTGCTCAACGGCGCAGACGCGCGCGGACTCTTCGGCTCGACCCAGACGGTGCCGGGCGTTTACACCCGCACCGCGTGGGACGGCGTGGTGAGTGATGCGATCGACAGGGCCGCGAAGGAAGGCCGCGTGAGCGCCGACTGGGTGCTCGCCGACGAACGAGCCGCGCGTGTTCCGGGTGCTGCACTTGAGGAACACCAGGACAGTGAAGAAGTCCGGCAACGCCTACGCGCGCGCTACTTCACTGAATACACCGCCGCGTGGCAGGCCATGCTCAACAGCATTCAATGGCAAGCGGCGACGAACCTGAGCAGCGCGATCACCCAACTTACGCGGCTGACGGACGCCCAGACTTCGCCGCTGATCGCGCTGATGAAGTCGGTCCAGTATCAGGCCGAAGCCGGACGGCCGTCGCAGGCGCTGGCCGATACGCTGGTGCGCAAGGCGCAGGATCTCATCGGCACGAAGGCGGGCAATCCAAACGAACCGGTCGTCAATCCGCTGGACAAACCCTTCGGCCCGCTGCTTGCGCTGATGGGCGACGACGTGGTGACCGGCGCAAGCGGCAAAGCAAACGGCAAAACGAGCAAGAACGCGGCGGACTTCAGCGGCGTGAGCCTCGCGCATTTCCTGACGGTGGCGACCACCATGCGCCTGAAGCTGCAACAGATCGCCACCAGCGCGGATGCGCAGGCGATGGCGCGGCAGATGGCGCAGGCCGTGTTTCAGGGCAAGCTCTCGGAGCTCACGCAGGCGCGTGACGATGCGGCTCTGACGGCCGCGAGTCTCGGCTCGCAGTGGGCCGGCTTCGGTGCTGCGCTTTTCGCGCGTCCGCTCGATGTGGCGTGGCAAACCATCCTGCAACCCGCGGCGGCTAGCCTCAACGAAGTGTGGCGTTCCGCCGTGGCCGCGCCCTTCGCCAGCTCTTTCGACGGGCACTACCCCTTCGCCGATACCGCATCCGATGCGTCGTTCGTCGAACTCGGCCGCTACATCAAACCGGATACAGGGTTGATTTCGCGCTTCGTGGCGACACAGCTCGCTGGCATCTTGCAGCAGCAGGGCAGCGCGTGGACACCGAACGAACTCGCGCCGCAAGCGTTGCAATTCGATCCCGAGTTTCTGTCGGCGCTGCGGCAGTTGTCCGCGTTCGGCGCGCAACTTTACGCGCAAGGAGACGCAAGCTATCGCTTCCAGATCATGCCGCACCCGACGCCCGAGGTGACGCGCAGCGTTCTAACGGTGGACGGTACGAAGATCGAATACTTCAACCAGATGGAAACATTCACGCCGATCGTATGGCCGGGCAACGAGCAGAACGGGCGCACGATGCTGACATGGGAGTCCGATACGGCTGGTACGCGTATCGCGTTCCAGGCCAATGGTGATTGGTCATTCCTGCGTCTGCTCGGCACGGCCAAGGTCAAGCCGCTCGACAGCACGAGCTATGCGCTGACCTTCAACCAGGACAGCGGCTATCCGCTGCATTACGACCTGAAGGCACAGGTCGGCGCGGGGCCGCTGGATCTGCTCAAGCTGCGCGGCTTCAAGATGCCGCAGCGCGTGTTCATCGTCGGTAAAGGCGGCGCTATTTCAGCAGCGCCGGTGCTGCCGCCGCTGCCGCCCGAGTTGCAGTAATCCGCTCGAACAAGACCCGGAAGGAAGTCAATCGATGAAGCGATTCGACATTCTCGACAACGACACGACCACCGCCAAGGGGCGCGTGAAGGCCACCTGCAAGACCGACACGATCGACGGTCACGCCACAGCCTATGAGAACGATCCCGTCTGGTGTGCAGCCTGCAAGAGTTGGGGAAAGATCGCGTGCGTCGGCCCGCGCGTCGAGACGAAGGGACCGGACGGTCGCGAGCAGGCATTGAGCGACGACCTGTGCCGCTGCCAATGCACGCCGAGTCCGCGGCTCGTGGCGTCACAGACGCGTTCGTATTGCGAGGTCTGACGCCGTGCGACACTCCCTGCTCAAAACCCCTGCAAGCGTTGCAAGACAGGCGAAACCGTCGATCGAACAGGTGCGCCAAAGCGCGTTTGACTTCATGGTTGCTGTCAACGAGGTGTCCATCACAAGTCGGACGTTGCCGCCGGTACGCGGACTACAGGCAGGTCTGCTTCCGGCGTGGCGTGCATTCGCTCACACCTTGGAGCAATGCGGCTACCCCAAGTCTTTATCCGTCCACAATCGGAGCGACTATGGCCTGCACGAGGCCAACGAAGCTTGTAGTCAAATGATCCTCCACGCGTCCCGCCTGGTCGAACCACAAGACGGGCGCACACTGCCCCGCAAGTATATTTTTTCATTGTCATCTCTCGCCGGTCTTGCCGCGCTGTATCTAACCCGCTCACATGCTGTGATTGAACCAACCGATGCATTGCAGGCGTGGCTCGCGCGAACGGATATCGGTGACGATATTCCGGCCTCTCTCTTCAGGCTGCCACTGGGTGCGATCTTTCTGCGCGTAGGCGCGGAGTTGCGACAGACGATCGATCCGCCGCTGTGGGCGAGTTGTGAGCATCCTTCTACGACGCAAGGCGTGTACATTCACGAAGCCCTTGTCGAGAATCGACGCGAGCTGATGTTCGTCGCTGTGCGTGACAGTGCTTTGGGAACCGATGCGGCCCGCGGCGTGCGGATTCTGATCGAAGACGAGAACGAGTCGCTGTTGTCTGCAATGCGAAGGATGCAACTGGATCTGTCCTCTGATTTGGAAGATTTCATTCCAATGGTGGAGCATTGCGTCAAGGTCATGCTGTATCTACAGGCACCCGCCGCGATCCGGATCAATGACATGCGCGATGACGACGCCGCATCACGACTCACCCGCGTAGGCAGCAAAAAAGCAACCCGGATCGAGCGCAAGGTCGCGAGTCGCTACAACCGCATCATCGTGGGACCCGCGCAGATTCCCGGACATACGGGCGGCGAAGTCGCTCCGCACTGGCGACGCGGACATATGCGGATGCAGGCACACGGTCCGCAATTCTTGCTGCGCAAACTGATGTTCATCGCTCCCGCCCTGATACGCGCCGACCGCCTCAACGATTCGGGCACCGTTACCCGCTGAAAGAGCGCACCGCGCTCGCGTACCGAAATTCACGCAGGCGCGTCACGAGAAATCGAATGAAGAACGACACAACGAACGGCAGCGAACCCGACTTTCCTCAAGCGCGCCGGGACGAAGACCCGGTTCTGCGCTATTACGAAGCCGAGATGCGTTACCTGCGCGAATCGGGTCGCGAATTTGCTCGCGCGCACCCGGACCGGGCGAGGATGCTCAACCTCGATCGTGTAGGCGACCGCGACCCGTATGTGGAGCGTCTGTATGAAGGCTTCGCGTTCCTGACCGGGCGTTTGCAGCAGAAGCTCGACGACGAACTCCCGGAACTCACCGAGGGCCTTGTGAGTTTGCTGTGGCCTCACTATCTGCGGATGATCCCGTCGCTGTCGATCGTGGAACTGATCCCTGTGGCTGACAAGCATGAGCGAACTGAGCAGGTGCCCGCAGGCGTGACGGTGCGATCCAGGCCGATTCCCGTCGCCGGCAATTCAGCCGACGGCACGACGCAAAAGTCGGTTCAATGCCTGTATCGCACCACGCAGCCCGTGGACCTGCATCCCGTGCGATTGGTGCAGGCCGGACCCGGTGTGCGTCACGATGGTCGCTCGATCATCCGGCTCGCCTTTCAACTCGACACGGCCGCGAAACGCAACGAGACTGACCTCTCGCGCTTACGCCTGCATTTGAGCGCGGATCAGCCGCTCGCGTTCGCGATGCACTTGGCCCTTACGCGCCATGTCCGCGCCATCGAGTGGCGTATCCCCGAAGTGCGGGATGGCGAGGCGCTATCGCTCGATGGCGTTACGATCGAACCGGCCGGCTTTGCACCTGCAGAACGATTGTGGCCCAAGCCGGACGCCGCTTTTTCGGGCTATCAACTGCTGCTCGAATACTTCACGTTCCGCGAGAAATTCCTGTTCGTCGATGTATGCGGACTCGATGTCCATCGGCTGCCCGAGCGCGCGACGCGCTTCGAGCTGGAAATCGTGCTGAATGAGGCCTACCCCAACGATCAGCATTTCAACAAAGACAACGTGCGGTTGTTCTGCACACCGGTCATCAATCTGTTCGAACTCGATGCCGAACCCGTGGTGATCGACCATCACGAGACGGAATATCGAGTGATTCCATCGAGTCACCAAGGCGAGCACATTGAGACCTATTCCGTCGATGCAGTGGTCGGGTTCGATCATGTCAGCGCGCAAAGCTTCGAATATGTGCCGTTCTCGACCTTCCGCCATCGCGGCGGGATGATGCGGCACGAGTCGCCCGAGCGCTATTTCCATACGCGCGTGCGACCCGGCACGGACGGCCTGCATGAAACGTGGCTCATTTTCGGCGGTCATGCGTGGGAGTCGATGGAAGACTTGCCGGAAGAAAGCGTATCGCTGCAGGTGACGGGAACGAATGGCCTGCTGCCGCGCAAGGGTCTGCGCGAAGCGCGCATCGACGAGATGACGGGTGGCGCAGCAGAAATTGCGGGCGTGAGAAATCTCGTTGCACCGACAATGCCGCTGTATCCGCCCACCGGCGACCGCTTCCAATGGCGAGTTCTGTCACACCTTGCGCCCAACTTCCTGTCGATGATGAACGCCGAGGTGCTGCGTGGCGCGCTCGCGCTCTACGACTGGACCAACGATGAACTGAATCGCAGGCGTCTGGCGGGCATTCTGCATGTATCGGAGAAGTTGCTCGAAGAGGTATCGGGCGGCGCGGTGGAGCGAGGCGTGCTGATCGAAGTGACGCTCGATTCACACGCGTTCTCGAGTGAAGGCGACGTGATGCTATTCGGCGAACTGCTGCACCGATTCTTCGAACGCTATGCGGAGATCAACCTCTACACGAAGCTCGAAATCGTGAGTCTGCCGACGCAGGCACGCATCGAATGGCCGCGCAGCAAGACTTGGCGGGCGCCGCTATGACGCTGCGCCATCTCACCCCAGATGCGATTTCTTCGGCTTCGGCTTCGGCGTCTTCCTCGACGTCAGCTCCCGCATGATGCCGCACGCATCGACCGCCTGCTCGCCCCGGCACTTCTTGCGCAATGCCGTGAGTTGATCGCGTAGCCGGATCAATTCGCCGATGCGTGCGTCGACATGTTCGATGTGCGCGTCGACGAGCGCATCGATCGCGCAGCATCGAGACATGTGCGCTTCGGATGCATCGAGCAGGGCGCGCACTTCGTCATGCGTCATGTCCAGTTCGCGACAATTCCTGATAAGCCGCAAACGCTCGATGTGCGTCTCGTCATAGGTCCGGTAGTTCTTCTCCGTCCGTTCGGCTTGCGGAAGCAGGCCTTCTTTTTCATAGAAGCGGATCGTGTCGGGCGTGCAGTTCGCAATCCTCGCCAGTTCTCCAATTTTCATCTGGCCATCCTTTCTGCTTGACCCTGGAGTTGCTCCAAGGTGTTTACTCAAGCCTGAGTCAAGAAAAGGAAGCCAGTATGTTACGTCCTGAAGATATCGGCAAGTCGTATTGCGGAGATAGTCATGAACCTGTGGATCATGACGGAAGCAATGAAAAGGATAACGAAAGAGCGACGAAAGAAAGCGCGCCGAAACGAAGCAGCGCCGCGTGGCTGCTCGGATTCGCCTGCGTCGCTGCAGTGAGTTCCGAAGCGGCGAGCTGGCTCGGCGGTCCGCCCTGGCTCGTCGCCGCGCTCGCCCTGGCGGCCGTGCTTGCGTCGGGCTTCGGCACGTATCGCAAGGGGCTCGTCGCGATTCGTTACGGCAACCTGAACATCAACGCGTTGATGAGCATCGCGGTGACGGGTGCGATGATCATCGGGCAATGGCCCGAGGCGGCGATGGTCATGGTGCTTTTCACGCTCGCCGAATTCATCGAGACGAAATCCCTGCAACGTGCCCGCGACGCCATCGCGAAGCTGATGACGCTGTCGCCTGACACGGCGGTCGTGCAGCAAGCCGATGGCGCGTGGCTAGAGTGCAATGCCCGCGACGTCGCGTTAGGCGCGATTGTGCGCGTGAAGCCAGGCGAGCGCATCGCGCTGGACGGCAACATCGTGTCCGGCCAGTCCACCGTCAACCAGGCGCCGATCACGGGCGAGAGCCTGCCCGTCGAGAAGACCACCGGGGATGCGGTGTTCGCGGGCACCATCAACGAAACCGGCGCGTTCGAGTTTCGCGTGACGGCAGCGGCAGGCGACACGACGCTCGCGCGCATCATTCGCGCAGTCGACGGCGCGCAGGGCGCGAAGGCGCCCACCCAGCGCTTCGTCGACCGCTTCGCGCGCATCTATACGCCGGTCGTCTTCTGCGTGGCGCTCGCCGTCGCGCTCGTGCCACCGCTCGCGTTCGGCGAAGCGTGGCTGACGTGGATTTATCGCGCGCTCGTGCTGCTCGTGATCGCGTGCCCGTGCGCGCTCGTCATTTCGACTCCGGTGACGATCGTGAGCGGACTCGCCGCGGCGGCGCGCCACGGCATTCTGGTGAAGGGCGGCGCCTTTCTCGAGCGCGGCCGCCGCCTGCGCTGGATCGCGCTGGACAAGACCGGAACCATCACGCACGGCAAGCCCGTGCAGACCGATTACCAACGGCTCGATCCGCAACTCGACGAGACGCGCGTGCGCGCGCTCGCGGCCAGCCTTGCAAGCCGCTCGGACCATCCGGTGTCGCGCGCGATCGCCGAGGCCGCAGAGAAAGCGGGCGTGCCGCGCTTCGAGGTCGATCGCTTCGAGGCCGTGCCGGGGCGCGGTGTGCGCGGCGTAATCGACGCGCGTCCGTACTGGCTCGGCAATCATCGAATGATGGAGGAGATCGGCTGCTGTTCCGTCGATGTAGAGCGCCGCGTCGACGTGCTCGAGCGCGCAGGCAAGAGCGTCGTGATGCTCGCCGGCGAGGACGGCCTGCTCGGTCTCTTCGCGGTGGCGGACACGGTGAAGGAATCGAGCCGCGGAGCCATCACGCGGCTGCACCGGCTTGGCGTACGCACCGCGATGCTCTCGGGCGACAACCCGCACACCGCGCAGGCGATCGCGAAACAGGTCGGCATCGATCGCGCCGAGGGCGGCCTGTTGCCCGAGGACAAGCTGCGCGTGATCGAAGACATCGCCGCGGGCGGGGTGCAGGTCGGCATGGTGGGCGACGGCATCAACGACGCGCCAGCGCTCGCGCGCGCGGACGTCGGTTTCGCGATGGGCGCGCTGGGCGCCGATGCGGCCATCGAAACAGCGGACGTCGCGCTGATGGACGACGACCTGCGCAAGATCCCGGCGTTCATCCGCCTGTCGCGCGCGACGCACGGAATTCTGACGCAGAACATCGCGATCGCGCTCGTCGTCAAGGTCGTGTTTCTCGGACTGACGCTGGCCGGGCTCGGATCGATGTGGATGGCCGTCTTCGCGGATGCGGGCGCGAGCCTGATCGTAGTGGGTAACGGATTGCGGCTGCTGCGCAAACGGTTCGATTGAATGGCGAATACGCCAGGAGGATGTGATGGGTTTTCTACGCAAGATATTCAGCAACGACCACGGCCGGGGGCACGGCCAGGAATACGACCAGTGGGGCCGAAACAAGCACCACAGGCGTTATCGTCCCGAAGATCGTGACGATGCCGGCGAGCGCTGGGGCGGTCACGCCGGTTCGATTCCCGCGCTGCCGCCGGATTCGATCTGCCCGTTATGCCGCAAGTCCAATCCGCCCGGCACGCGGGCGTGCAGGCAATGCGGCACCGCGCTCGATCTGCAGAAGTGCGAGCGCTGCAGCGCGATTCTTCTGCGCGGCGCGGCCTTCTGCGTGCGTTGCGGCCAGCGGGCGGATTGACCGCCCGGCAGGACGAAAAGGCCACCGTTGCGTGGCTTTTTCGGCAGGCGGGCGCGTCGCATCACTGCGCATCGGCAGCTTTATCGCGTACGCGCTTTCAGGTCATCAACGGAACTATTACATCGGCCTGTCAAACGATTTTCACATTCATTTCCTACAGTAGCGCGTCAACCGGCACGTCAGGCCGCAACGGCCCGAGAAAAAAGAAGTTCATCGCCGGTGCACACACCGCAATCAAGGAATTGAAACCACACATGGCGCAGCCACTCGACCTCTCCCGCCGCAAGGCCCTGAAGATTCTCGCC
This sequence comes from Caballeronia arvi, assembly GCF_001544695.2. Taxonomy (GTDB): domain Bacteria; phylum Pseudomonadota; class Gammaproteobacteria; order Burkholderiales; family Burkholderiaceae; genus Caballeronia; species Caballeronia arvi. The sequence goes on along the minus strand of NZ_FCOM02000004.1, from coordinate 279,497 downwards.
AGCGCACCGATGCTGCCGCTCGGCGGCGGGGCCACCGCAGCGTTGCTCACGACCGCGTGCGGCGGCAGCGACAGCAACGCGGCCACGCCCGCGCCCGCATCGACTGCCGCATTCATCACGGCGACCTTCAGCGGCATGGCCGCGCCGACGCTCGCCGATCCCGCCGCGATGGCGAAGACCACGGTCGCCTCGACGATGACCGTCAGCTTCAGCGACGGCAGCAACCGCGCCTACAAGCTCGCGTATCAGCCGTTCTTCGTGACGGGCGATACCGTGCCGAACACCGCGGGCGGCACGATCGTCGCGGGCGGCTACTTCGATATCAACAATCAGCCGATCGTCGACAGTTCGGCGTCGGGCAAGGAGCGTCAGTTCTTCTCGGACTGCCCGGACGGCACCTCGCTGCTCAAGCTCGACAATCCGACGGTGAAGGGCGTGAAGGGCAACGCCGTGTTCGCGGTCGTGCAGTTCGAATACGTCACGCGCGACCAGAGCGCGGCGGACATGTACGGCAAGCTGCCGTCGCCGATCGCCGTGCTCACGCTCGACCAGGACCCGTCGACGGGCAAGCTCTCGCTCGTCAGCTATGCGAATGTCGATACGTCGAAGGCGAACGGTCTGTGGATCACCTGCGGCGCGAGCCTGTCGCCGTGGAACACGCACTTGTCGAGCGAAGAGTACGAGCCGGACGCGGCCGCGCTCGCGACGAATACGCAGTTCAAGGCCTACAGCAAGAACCTCTACGGCGACGAAACGAAGGCGCGCGCGTACCACTACGGCCATCTGCCAGAAGTGACCGTGCATCCGGACGGCACCGGCACGATCAAAAAACACTACTGCCTCGGCCGCATCTCGCACGAGCTGATCCAGGTGATGCCCGACAAGCGCACCGTGATGATGGGCGACGACGCCACCAACGGCGGCCTCTTCATGTTCGTCGCGGACAAGGAAGCCGACCTCTCGGCGGGCACGCTCTACGTCGCGAAGTGGGCGCAGACGTCGTCGGCGGGCGCGGGCTCGGCGACGCTCACGTGGATGAACCTCGGCCACGCGACGAGCGATGAAATCGAGAACCTCGCCAACACGTTGACGATCACCGACATCATGGACGTCGTCACCGACGCGGCGGTCGGCGCGACGCTCGACACGAGCTACACGCGCATCAACTACAGCGGCAAGATCAACTGGGTCCGCATCAAGCCCGGCATGGAGAAAGCGGCCGCGTTCCTGGAGACGCACCGCTACGCCGCCTTGCGCGGCGCGACGCTGAGCTTCACCAAGCTCGAAGGCACGACCGTCAACGCGAAGGACAAGATCGTCTACACGGCGATGTCGCAGATCGTCACGTCGATGGTGAAGGGCGATGCGGCTTCGCAGGACATCAAGCTCGACAAGAAGATCACCTCGGGCGCCGTGTATGCGCTGAACCTGAAGAGCGGCCAGAAAGACATCACGGGCGCCGCGATCGACAGCGAATGGGTGCCGGTCGACATGGCCGCGCCTGCTGCGCTCGTCGGCGAAGACATCTCCGCCGATGCGCTCGGCAATCTCTCGAACCCGGAGCGCATCGCGAATCCGGACAACCTCAAGTTCTCGGAGAAGCTGCGCACGCTGTTCATCGGCGAGGACAGCGGCGGCCACGTCAACAACTTCCTGTGGGCGTACAACGTCGATACCAAGTCGCTGACGCGCATCCTGTCGACGCCTTCGGGCGCGGAATCGACCGGCCTGCACGCGGTCGACGAGATCAACGGCTGGACCTACATCATGAGCAACTTCCAGCACGCCGGCGACTGGGACAGCAAGCTGCACGGCAAGGTGCAGGCGACGCTCGATCCGCTGATCCGCGCGAACTACAAGGATCGCTTCGGCGCGGCGGTGGGTTATCTGACCGCCGATCCGACCTCGATCAAGCTCGCCTGACGATGTGACGCAAGCGGAGCGAAGCAGCGCGCTTCGCTCCGCTACCGGTATCAATGCGTGGGTTCGAAGTGCGTCGCGGACGACTTGTCGTGCGTGGCGTACTTCTCGATCATCGTCGCGCTCGCGCGGTTCAAGCCGGTCACATCGACCGCGATTCCGTTACGGCGAAACTTGTGCACGATGCGGTCCAGCGCATCGATCGCCGTGATGTCCCAGAAGTGCGCGTGCGACAGATCGAGCCGCACCGAGCGCACGTTTTCCTTGAAATCGAACTCGGCCACGAGCGCTTCCGACGAAGCGAAGAAAACCTGTCCGCGCACGATGTAGCGGCGCTCGCCCGCCGTCTCGTTCAACGTCGATTCGACCTCGAGCACGCCGCGCACCTTCGACGCGAAGAATAGCGCCGACAACAGCACGCCGACGCCCACGCCAATCGCGAGATTGCCGGTCGCCACGACGACGACGACCGTCGCGAGCATCACGGCCGACGAGCTCTTCGGATGCGTGCGCAGGTTCGATATCGACTTCCAGCTAAATGTGCTGACCGACACGAAGATCATCACCGCGACGAGCGCGGCCATCGGAATCTGCCTGACCCACGGCCCGAGGAACACGACCAGCACGAGCAGGAACGCGCCCGCGACGAAGGTCGACAAACGCCCGCGCCCGCCCGACTTCATGTTGATGACGGTCTGCCCGATCATCGCGCAACCCGGCATGCCGCCGAGAAAGCCCGCGACGATATTCGCGCAGCCCTGGCCGCGGCATTCGCGATTCTTGTCGCTGGGTGTGTCGGTGAAGTCGTCGACGATGGCGGCGGTCATCAGCGATTCGAGCAGCCCGACGATCGCAATGCCGACCGAATACGGGAAGACGATGCGCAACGTGTCGAAGCTGAACGGCACGTGCGGGAACGCGAGCGCCGGCAGGCGATCGGGGAACGAACCCATGTCGCCGACGGTGCGCAATTGCAGATGCAGCGCCATCGAAAGCGCGGTCAGCACGACGATGCAGACGAGCGGCGAGGGCACCGCTTTGGTCAGGCGCGGCAGCAGATAGATGATCGCGAGGCCGCCCGCGACCATCGCGTAGACATACCAGGGTTGCGCGTGCAACTGCGGCATTTGCGCGAGAAAGATCAGAATCGCGAGCGCGTTCACGAAGCCCGTGATGACCGAACGCGACACGAAGCGCATCAGCGCGCCGAGCTTCGCGAGCCCCGCGCCGATCTGCAGAATGCCCGCGAGGATGCCCGCCGCGAGCACGTATTCAACGCCATGCGCCTTCACCAGCGACGAAAGCAACAGCGCGACCGCGCCCGTCGCCGCCGAAATCATGCCGGGCCGCCCGCCCGCGATGGCGGAGACCACCGCGATGCTGAACGCGGCATAGAGCCCGACTTTCGGATCGACGCCCGCGATGATGGAAAAGGCCAATGCCTCGGGAATGAGCGCGAGCGCGACGACGATGCCGGCGAGCACATCGCCGCGCACGTTGGAGAACCACTCCTCGCGCAATGTGTGTGTCTTCATGATGGGAGCGTGGGTCGAATCGATTGCGGATGAGGATCGGGAAGCGCGCGCAACGCCGCTGCATGAAAGCAGCGAAAACGATGCGCGCGAAAATCTGATGCGGCGTCGCGGCGGATCGCAGGCGACGCGCGATAGGTCCGCGAACCCTGAAAAAAGAAACGCCGCGAACGATGGTCGCGGCGTCGGTCGGCATTTTACCCGATGGAAGACGCAGGGCGCGTCAGGCGAAAAACTCGCAGCCTTGCGCGCAATCGATATATTCGGTGCCCGCGGCAATCGCAAAGCGGATCGCTTCTTCGACGCTGGGGAATTCGCCCGGCAGCCGCACGGACCGCTCCATCCCGTTCAAGTCCTGAATTCGCGCCGTTGCCGCGAAGTTGTCGCCGTGCCGGACCGCTGCCGGCGTGACCATCATTTCCCTGTAGCTGAAGACCATTGCTCTCTCTGTCGAATGTTGCCGGCCCGCGCCGGGCGGGGCGCGGAACGTTTTGTCCCGAATGTCTCGAATGTCGATGAGGGCCGGACGATCGTCTGGCCCTTTCTGTTTCCGGGTTATCGGCATCGGCAGATGTTTCTTTACGGAGATCGCTTAAAAGCGCGGTCGAATCAGGTTCGGCCGCGCTTCCGGTCGCGCTACCGGCCGGGGAAAGGCACGAATGCCTTGCTGCAATCGACCGGCGCGAGGCTCGTCCCGCCCGCCGCGGCCTGCGTGACGACGACGTCGCTCCGGGCCTGGAATGGCAGCGACGTGCCGCTTTCGCCGAGGGTCACGAGCGCGTCCGCGACCGTGAAATTCAGCGGCGCGGCATCCGCGACGACATTGTTCAGCGAGATCGACAGCGGATTCACGACCGGCGGAGCCGGCCAGCCGACCGTCCCCGCCGACCAGCCCGAGCCTTGCAGCACGGGGCTGGCCGAGTTGAAACCCTGGAACGTGTAGCTCGATGCGTTGACGATGCGCACGCCATCGAGCGCGATGTTCCTGAAGCTCGGATAGAGGCCGTTGTTCTTCGTCGGGCTGTAGTAGGGCGAAAAAATGAGTGCCTGCGGCTTGCCGTCCGGCGACGACTCCGGCGTGCGAATGCACACGTTCGAATAGCGGATGTCCGACACGAGGCCGCTGCGGCTCCAGTCCGACTTGATGCGCAATCCGTTGTCCGCGCCGTCGATGACGAGATCGTAGACATTCACGTTGCTGACGCTCGGCAGAATGCCGTCCACCGGGGTGACGTCGGGATTCGGGGTGTCGTTGTCCGTGCCCGCCGTTTCGCTGCCGATCGACATGCCGTGTCCCGAGTAGAAATGGCTGTGCGCAACGGTGATGTTGTACGTGCGGCCGTTGACCTTGCCGGTGCCGCCTTTGATCGCGATGTTGTCGTCGCCGGTGCGGATGGACGTGTAGGCGATCAGGATGTTGCTCGCATCGCCCTTCAGCTTGCCGGGGTTGCCGGGATTGCTCGTGATCGGTCCGGAGCTCGCCGGATCGATGCCGTCCGTGTTCTTCGCCGTATCCGGGCTGTACGGCATGCCGAGATAGTTCGTCATCGCCTCGTAGGCGGCGGTCGGCGTGTAGATCTTGACGCCCCACGCGGTGAAGCCTTCGACGCCGCTTGGCACGACGTGGAACTTGGGCGCGTTCTGCAGCGTCACGCGATACAGCGTGAAGTTGCGGCCATTGCTGATCTGGACGAGCCGCGGATTGTTCTGCGCCTGATTCAGCACCTTGTTCGCCATCCAGCCGATATCCCACCAACTCATCGTGCCGCCGCCATTCGGGCGCTTGAGCAGGTTGGGGTCGTTCGGCACGCTGCTGATGAGCGGACTGCCGCCGCGTCCGTCGATGACACCGTCGCCCACCACCGCGGCGTTTGCGATCTTGCTTGCGTTGATGAGCGCGAGACAGCCGTTGTCGCTCGCCGTGATGATGCCGCAGCTCGCGGTGCCTTTGACCTTGTCGTACTGACGCGGGTCGCGCGACGCAAAGAGCGTGACGCCGTCATCGATCCAAAGCGTGACGCCGCTTTGCAGATTGAGCGCGCCAGCGATGAACGCGTTCGCGCCGTTCGGGCCGGCAATGAGACGCACGGCCTTGTTCGTCGCGAGACCGCTGCTCGACGGATTCTTGCAGGCGTCGATCGCCGCCTGGATACGCGCCGTGTCGGGAGCCGTATCGGTGGCGTCAGCGCTGTCGGGCAGGAGGCCGTTTGCCTGGGCGGTGATCGCGGCGGGCAGCGTCGCGCAGATCTGCGCGCTGAAGGGCAGCGTGGGCTCGGGCGGCAATGCGGGGTCGTAGGATGTCGTGCCGACCGGGAAGCCCGCAGGCTGCGGGGCGGAGGCGGGTTGATCCGGCGTCGCGGGTGTGGAAGCAGGTTGGTCTGGCGTCGCGGGCGTCGCGCTCGAAGCGGGCTGATCCGAAGCCGCGGAGGCGGCTTGATCGGGCGCTGCGGACGTCGAGGATGCGTCGAAGTTCTGAGCCGTTGGCGAGGTGGACGCGTCCGAGCCGCCGCATGCGGCGAGCGTCAGCGCGAACGAAGTGGCGGCGAGCCACGCGATGCCCGCGCGGGCCAGCGTGGAAGGGGCAGAATTATTGTTCAATTGTCGAGCCTCGTGTGGAGCGATCGGATCGCGGTTGTATGACATCGCACGAATATTAGTCATCCGAACGAGTGTTGCGATACTTGGTGTTCGCCCTTAAGCCATATCGAGGGTTGTGCTGAAAGCAATGTGTGCGAGAACGGGAAGCTGGACGACAGCGATCAGGGGTCGCAGGCGTGCTTCATGGGGGGATTTGAAAGGGGAGAAAGGGAAGCGCGGCAGCGCGCGCTTGAACCCCGTTAGAAGTGATACAACTCGGCAGGATTATCGACAAGGACCTTTCGGCGCGCGTCATCGGCATCCAGAAGTTGCAACGCCCAGTCGAGCATATGGGCGTCGTCTGGCAGGGGCCGGACGTTCGGATGCGGCCAGTTCGATGCCCACAATCCCCGCTCCGGATAACGTGCCGACAAATCGCGCACGAGCCACGCGACATCGCCGTACGCGGGCGGACCGTTACGCGAGCTTTCATACGGCGCGGACAGCTTGATCCAGCAGCGCGGACCATCGAGCAGACGGCACAACGAGGCGAAGCCATCGCTTTGCGGCGTGACGGGTGCGAGGAACTTGCCGAGGTGATCGATCACGAGCTTCGATGGCAGACGCGAAAGCATCGCTTCATGCTGCGGCAGCGTGTGCCCGTCGAGTTGCAGGTTGATGTTCCAGCCCAGCGGCGCGATGCGCGCCGACATGTCCGCGAGCGCATCCCACGGCAACGCGCCACCGGGAAGCATCATGAAACGCACGCCGCGAATGCCCGCTTCATGCAGACGCTGCAATTCCTGATCGCTTGCATCGGGTTGCACGACCGCGATGCCGCGCGCGCCATCGCCCAATTGCGCGATCGCGGCCAGCGTGCAGCGATTGTCGAAGCCATAGCCGGTCGGCTGTACGACGATCACGCGCGACAACCCCAACGCCCGCTGCACTTCGCCATACGCCGATGCAGGCGCTAGCGGCGGCGTGAACGTCGCGCTCGCGGCGAGCGGATAGCCGTCTTCATACACGTGGACGTGGCAATCGCACGCGCCTTCGAGTGTGAGCGGCGCGCTCATCGCGTGGCCGTCTGCACGTCGAAGCTCGCATGATTCCAGCGTGCAAGCCGAAACGCATGCGCCGCATTCACGGCGCCCGCCGGCATGCGGCCGTCGAACAGCGCTTCGGTTTGCGCGACGGTTTCCATCGACTGATGTTCGATCGCGCCAGGCGTCAGTCCGCCGACGTGCGGCGCCGCGATCACACGCGGATGCGCCGCCAGAGCAGGCAAAGGCATCTGATCGGGCGCACGGCCCACATCGAGCGCGCAGCCCGCGATGCGCCCGCTTTCCAGCGCGGCGAGCAGCGCGGCGTCATCGACGAGTTCGCCGCGCGCCGCGTTGATGAAGTACGCATCGGGTTTCATCGCGGCGAAGGCGCGCGCGTTCATCATGTTCGCGGTCCGTGCGTTGGCAGGCGCGAGGCATACGACGAAATCGGCATCCGCGAACAGGGCGTCCATGCTGACCTGATGAAGCCGCGCGTCGTCGATACGCGCGTAAGGATCGGACACGATCACGCGCATGCCGAACGCCAGCGCGAGATCGCACAGATAGCGCGCAATCTGCCCGTAGCCGATCACGCCGAGCGTGCTGCCGCGCAATTCGCGGCCCATCCGCGGAACCGGCGATTCATTGCGGTGATACGCCGATGCGTACGCCGTCGTCGCGCGTGCGAGATCGAGCATCGCGCCGATGACCCATTCGGAGACCGCCGGCACGAAGCCCGCGCTCGCCTGCGTGACGAGCACGCCGTGTTCGCTCGCGGCATCGACGTCGACGGTGCGGATATCGACGGCGCAGCGTACGAACGCGGCCAGCTTCGGCAAGGCCTCGAACAATGCGCGCGGCGCGGGCGTCTGACGATACGCGATGACGACATCGGCTTCCCGCGCGGCATCGGCGAGTTCGGCGATCGTCAGTTCGCGGTCTTCGGTGTTGTACGTCGCATCGGCGAACTTCGCGAGCGCGGCCGATGCGCGCGCGCCGAAGTAATGGTCCAGCATGTGCCGGGGATGGCTCACGAATACCTTGTTCATTTCTTCGTCCTGGATTGCTTCGTTATCCTTGTCATCGGCGATGCGTGGCCCGGCCGCGTGACCGATTCGCGCTCGACGAGCGTGATATTCGTGAAAAGCGCCTGTTCCGATGCAGGCATGGGTTCGTCGTGCGAACGCATCACGCGCTCGACCATCGCGGCGGCCATCGCGGGCACCGGAAGCTGCACCGTCGTCAAAGCGGGATTCGAGATCGCCGCCAGAAAGTGGCCGTCCATGCCGACGATCGATACGTCTTCCGGCACGCGCAAGCCGGACTCGCGCAAGCCCGCCATCAAGCCGAGCGCCATCAGATCGTTGACGGCGACGATGCCGGTCGCGCGGTCGTCGTCCACCGCGAGCCGGCGTGCGAGGGCGCGGCCGTTCTCCGCGATCATCGAATCGCCATATTCGTCGACCGGCCCGCTGTCGAGCACGTGCGCGCTTTCCGACAAGCCCGCTTCAGCCGCGGCGGCCAGAAAGCCGTCGATCTTGTCGCGGCGGCTCATCGTGACGCCGGTCAGCGTGGCGAACGCGAGGCGCGTGTGACCATGCGCGATCAGATGGCGCGTCGCGAGCCGCGCGGCTTCGAAGTTGTCCGGCGTCACGTGATCGACGCGCGTCGTCTCGCCATCGGTCGCGCGCCGGTCATAACTGACGACGACCATCCCGCGTTCGGCGGCGGTTTCCAGATGACGCTCGTTGGCAAGCGACGAAATCACGATAACGCGGCGCACGCCTTGCGAAAACAGGTCCTCGAAAAACGACGCTTCCTTCGCCGGATCGCGATACGTGTTGCCGATCATCACGCGATAGCCGTAGCGCTCCTGCGCGTAGGTTTCGACTTCGCGCGCGATGTAGCCGTACATCGGATTGGCGATCGAAGGCACCAGCAGCCCGACGAGCGGCGTCTGCCCGGTCTTGAGCTGACGCGCGAGCGTGCTCGGCCGGTATTGCAGCGTGCTCATCGCGGCCTGCACGCGCGCGAGCGTTTCCTGGCGCATCTGATCCGTGCGGCCGTTGAGCACGTTCGATACGGTGCTCACCGACACGCCGGCTTCGCGGGCAACATCCTGAATGGTGCTCATAAGGTTCTGCATCTGCGGGCTACAGGCCGAGCCGGGTCGGCAGCCAAAGGGAAAAGGACGGCACCAGAATCAGCACCACCAGTGCGACGAACAGCACCAGCAGATATTTGAGCATAGGACGCGCCACCGCCTTCATTTCCGTGCCGGTGATCGCGCAGGTCGCGAACAGGCCGAGACCGACGGGCGGCGAAAAGAGCCCGAGTCCCATCGCGACGACGATCACCGTGCCGAAGTGCAGCGGGTTGATGCCGAGCTGCGTCGCGATCGGCGTGAGCAGCGGCCCGAAGATGATGAGCGCGGGCGCGCCTTCCAGCACGGCGCCGAACACGATCATGATGAGCACCGACAGCAGCAGGAACATCGTCGGGCCGTATTGATGCGCGAAGGTGATCATCGAATCGGAGACGAGCGCGGGAATCTGCTCGATCGTCAGCGCGAACGACACGCTCGACGCCGCCGCCACGATGAACAGAATGCCGCTCGCCATCGACGCCGAGCGCACGAACACGCGCGCAATCGACTTCGGCGTGAGTTCGCGAAACGCCAGCCAGCCGACGACGAGCGCATAGACGACAGCGAAGGCGGACACTTCCGTCGATGTCGCGATGCCCGACGTCACGCCCTTGCCGATCATCGCGATCATGACGAGCGCGATGAGCGCGCCGCCAGCGAGCGGTAGCCATGCGCGCGGGTTGGTCAACGCATCGGCAAGATTGATGCGGCGGCCGAAGATCACCGCGACGATCGCCAGCGCCACCGCGAGCACCGCAGCGGGCACGACGCCCGCGAGAAACAGCCCCGCGATCGAGATGTTCGCGACGAAGCCCATGATGATCATGTTGACGCACGGCGGAATGGTTTCCGCCATCACGGCGCTGCAGGCGAGTAGCGCCGCGGCTTCGTTCGGATCTTCCTTGCTCTGGCGCACGGCGGGCATCACGACGCCGCCGACCGCCGCGATATCCGCGAGCTTCGAGCCGGACACGCCGGAGAAAAATGCCGTCGCCATGATCGTGATGAGGCCGAGCCCGCCGCGCACGCGCCCGAAGATGCGCAGGAGCAGTTCGATCAGCCGCGACGACATGCCGTTCGTTTCCATCAGCAGGCCGGCGAGCACGAAGAACGGAATGGCGAGCAGGACGAAGTGGTCGGTGCCGGCCATGACCTGCTGCGAATAGACGAGCATCGGCAAGGACGGTTCGGCGAGGAAGTAGAGCAGCGCCGAGAACGCGAGCACGAAGCCGATCGGCACGCCCAGCACGAGCCCGCCGATGAAGCCGGCCGCCAGCAGCGTGCCCGCTTTCACCGCGTGGCCCGGCACGAGCAGGTTCCACGCGCACGCGGCGGCGGCGATCAGCACGCAGCCGATCAGCGTGCCGATCACCGTCTTGCGCGCGCCGTTGAGCGCGTTGGTGAGCGCAAAGATCGTCATGAACACGCTGCCGATGACGAGCGGATACACGTTGATCCACGCGGGCAGGCCGCTCGGCGTCATCTGCCCGTAGGAATCGACGAGCAGCAGGCACGACGACACGCAGAGGTTCCCCGCGACGCCGGCGATCACCCAGTGCCCCGCATGCACGAGCGCCGGTTGCCAGCGCTTCGGCAACATGCCGCGAAACAGATCGACGCCGACGTGCTGGCTGCGTCCGAGCACGGTCGCCGCGCCGAAGAAGACCAGCACGATCATCAACGCGCGGGCGACTTCCTCGGCCCAGTCGAACGGATCGTGCAGGAAGTATCGGTAGATCACGGACAGGAACACCACGAGCACGTCGGCTGCGAGCACGGCCGCGCACAGATATTCGATGCCGTGCATCAGGCGCGCGAGGCCGCGCGCGAGCACGGTCTCGTGGCCGAAGCCGGGCGCGGCGAGCTGCGCTTCCGGTCCGGGCGTCGCGGAGAAAGTGGTCATGGTGTCGTTACCTCGCTTAGCCGCGCGCCGCGGCGATGGCCGCGAAGAGCGGCGCGGTCGCGGGATACTGCTTCGAGAAGTTGGCGTACAACTGCGTCTGCATTTCCTTGCGCGCGGTGTCGCGATCGGCTTTCGACATCGGATAGAACGTCATGCCGCGCTTCCGGAGTTCCTGCTCGGCGCTTGCAGCGGTCTGGATGGCCGCGACGCGCTGCTTCGCGGTCGCGTCCTGCGCGGCTTTCTGGAACGCGGGGCGCAGGTTGTCGGGAATCTTTGCGAGCGCGCGGCGGCCCATCACGACGACGAGCGGGCTGAAGACATGCTGCGTCTGCCAGCAAGACTTCACGACTTCGTCGTACTTGCTGGCGACGACAGTCGCGCAATCGTGCTCGAAGCCGTCGACCACGCCGGTCTGCGCGGCCATATACAGCTCACCGATGGGAATGGGCGTCGGCACCGCGCCCATCAGCTTGAAGGTTTCCATGAAAGCGGGCGTGGGCAGCACGCGCAGCTTCACGCCCTTGATATCCGCGAGCGATTGCGTCGGCTTCTTCGTGAACACGTTGCGCGCGCCGAACGAATAGCCCCAGGTGACGACGGAGCAGCCCGCGCGCTGCTGCAGCATGCTGTCGAACGATTTGCCGACGCTGCCGTCCATCGCGCGGCCGACGTGATCGAAGCTGTCGAACACGTAGCCGAGATCGAGCATGCCGAGCTCCGGCAACACGGTCGCCCAGATCGACGAGCCGGTGACCATCATGTCGACCGCGCCGACCTTCACCTGCTGGACGACGTCGCTTTCCTTGCCGAGCTGGCTGTTCGGGAAATAGTCGATGCGAATCTGGTCGCCGACGCTCGCCTTCAGATTCGCGGCGAGGTTCTGATACCACACGTAGTGCGCGGCGTTTTCGTTGGCGGGCATCGATGACGACAGCCGCAGCGTGACCGCCGGCTGCGCGCGCACGATGGCGGGAAACCCCGCGCCCGCCGCGGCGAGCGAAGCCGCCGAGGCAGTCTGAAGGAACCGTCGCCGGGAAGTCGAATGCATGGTTTGTCTCCTGGATGCCGCGTGAGCGCGGGCGAGTGTGTGCGACGCGAAGAGCTGCCGCGTCTCTGTATCGATTTAGTGTATCGATACAGTAAAGCAGTAAGGAGATTCCGGCAAACGCGTGTTAACCCTTGTTCGCTAGCGTGCAGAAGCCGGATTTCGGCGCGTGATCCGGTCCCGATCCGCGCGATAAGATGGGAAATACGATCGCCGCCGCACGCGACGACGAGACGATCGCGCGTCTGTCGCTGACGGCGTTTCAAGCAAGAAGAAAATCGTCGCTGGAGAGGCGAAGCGTGACCGCGTCGGCGGCGCGCTCACAGGAGACTGCCATGCGTATCGGTGTGCCGAAGGAAGTGAAGAACCATGAGTATCGCGTGGGACTCACGCCAGCCAGCGTGCGAGAACTCACCGCTCGTGGACATCAGGTCGTGGTGCAGACGCAAGCGGGCGACGCCATCGGCCTGACCGACGAGCAGTACCGGCTCGCGGGTGCGGAGATCGTGACGGAGGCCGCGGAAGTTTTCGCTTCCGCCGAAATGATCGTGAAGGTCAAGGAACCGCAGCCCGCCGAATGCCAGATGCTGCGGCCCGGGCAGATCCTCTACACGTATCTGCATCTCGCACCCGACCCGGCCCAGACCAAGGCGCTCGTCGAGTCCGGAGCGATCTGCATCGCCTACGAGACGATCACAGGACCGGGCGGCGGACTGCCATTACTCGCGCCGATGAGCGAAGTCGCCGGACGCATGGCGGTGCAGGCCGGCGCGCACTTTCTCGAGATCGCGCAGGGCGGGCGCGGCGTGCTGCTCGGGGGCGTGCCCGGCGTGACGCCGGGCCATGTCGCCGTGATCGGCGCGGGCGTGGTCGGCACCAATGCGTTGCAGATGGCGGTCGGACTCGGCGCGCGCGTCACCGTGCTGGACAAGAACGTCGATCGCCTCCGCCAGCTCGATCTGGTTTACGGCAACCGGATCACGACCGCGTTTTCCGACGCGCAGAGCATCGAGGATGCCGTGCTCGATGCGGATGTCGTCATCGGCGGCGTGCTGATACCCGGCGCGTCCGCACCGAAGCTCGTCACCCGGCAGCACGTCGCGGGCATGCGCAAGGGCGCGGTGATGGTCGATGTCGCCATCGATCAGGGTGGCTGCTTCGAGACGTCTCATGCGACCACGCATGCCGATCCGGTCTATCTCGTCGATGGCGTCGTGCACTATTGCGTCGCGAACATGCCGGGTGGCGTGGCGCGCACGTCGACGTTCGCGCTGAACAACGCAACGATCGGCCTTGCCATCGTATTGGCGGACAAGGGTTGGAAGCGCGCGATGAAGGACGACGTGCATCTGCGCCGCGGACTCAACGTCTGCGACGGAAATGTCACTTATAAGGCAGTCGCACGCGATCTCGGATACCAGTACGTCGATGCGGAGTCTCTTCTCGACGGCTAGCCGCGAGGATCACGCGGTCAGACCAGTGGTCAGTGTGTGCGGCGCAATGCGCGCAGCAGCGAATCGCCGTGCTCCGTGACTCGCGGCAGCGTGGCGCCGCTCACCAGTTGCTCCATGGCGACCAACTGGCGCTCTAGCAAAGTGTCGAGTTCGTGGCGGTCGATGATCTGGTCCGCGGCGTCCTTGACGAGCATGAGGGTGGCAAATTCATGGGCGCTGAGCATACCTGTCTCCCGATCGTTCGAATAAATGTATGGATGTCGGCGTCGACTACTGTCGATCGGGTCGTTGCCCGACTTCTTCAGCGCTCTCGATCACGACGCAACACCGGGGGTACCTCGACCGCGTTAGCAGCGGGACCTGATCATAGGATGACGCGCCACGCTGCGGCAATCCGGGTCGTCCCGCATATTGGGCTTTTTCGGTGACGCTTTCAGGGTGCCTGCCCCTCGATGGCACGCGGCGGAATGAAGCGTCCCGGCCGCCGGTTGCCCTGCCAGACGCGCCTGACGATCGCTGGACTGAGCAGCGACGACGGCGGCATCATCAGGTTCACGACCTTCAGAAACGCGTTCGCCAGCGTGCTGTCGTGTCGCGCGGCGAGATGAAGCTTGCCGATGTACCAGTTAATGAAACGCAACATCGGCGGGCGCGCACCCTCGACGTGCGGATTGCGGAGGTCGTTGCCGACCGCGATGTCCCACGGAATATCGACGATCTTCGCGGCCGCGCCGAAAAATCGGCGCGCGAGATCGGTCGAGCCTGCGCGCAAGCATCGATGCAGCGTCAGCGCTTCCTCTGCCGCGACCGTCATGCCCTGTCCGTAGACGGGGTTGAAGCTGCAGATGGCGTCGCCGAAAGCCAGATAGTTCTTGGGGAAGCGTGCGAGCCGTTCGTATCGCCGGCGCAGGCTGGAGACGTAGCGGTAGCGCCTGTAATCGGTCAGCGGCTCCGCTCGCGCGACGACGTCATGAATCTCCATCGTCGGCAGCGTCGCCAGATACGCGAGAAAGCCCTGATCGTCGTCCGGTGCGTCGTCGCCGAGATAGCCGCCGGTGCTGACGATCCACGTGTCGTTTTCCTGCGCGAGCATGACGCCGTTGCGCCAGTTCGGCGCACTGCCGGCGACGACGATGCCGTGCTGGCCGTCGAGATCGGTCGGCCGGCGCCGATAGGTACGGGTCATGTAGCAGATGCCGATCTCGACTTTTTCATCGGCGGGCGGCGCGTAGCCGAGCGCCTGGAGCCACGCGGCACCGGATGAGCCACGACCGGTCGCGTCGATGACCAGGTCCGCGACGATGGTCTCTTCGGACCTGCCATCGACACACGCGCGCACGCCCGTCACGCTCTTGCGGGCGGGATCGGTGGCAAGCCCCTGCACGGCGCAGTTTTGCATGGCGCGCACGTTGGGCAACCCCAAGAGCCGCCGCCGCAAATGACCTTCGAGCACCGGACGGCTCGCGATCAGACCGGTCAGGTCGCTTGGACCGTTGGCAAGCCTGACGTTGTGACCGATCCAGATCACGTCGTTGGCGACATCGCCGATCAGGCCGCCGCTCTGCGCGACGACCTCGGCGTTGAATCCCGGAAAGAATTCCTCGATGACAGCGCTGCCTCGCGCAAGCAGCCCGTGGGTATGACGACCCTGTGGCACGCCCTTGCGCGGCGTGTCCGCTGCCGGAAACGCATCGCGTTCGAGCACCGTGACGATGGTATAGAAGTCCGACAGTGCGCGCGCGGCCAAGAGCCCGCCCATGCTTGCGCCGATCACGATCGCATGCTCGCCCAGTTGCTTCATGGCAATCCTCCAGTTCGATTAGTCGCGATGGGCCCGGCGGCCATCGTCTGCGGGCAATGCTAGGATTGCCTCGTCCCCTGAGCGTCCCTTGGACGCCTTAATCGAGGGTGGCCTTGCCATGGCTTTATTCAGCGTGAGAACGCTTGGATTTCCGGAGATTCGTCGGGATGGCCAGTTATGCCAGCTGGCCTTGCGCAAGGGCTTGGCACTGCTGGTTTATCTCGCCGAAGCGAAGACGTCAGTCGGGCGCGACACGTTCGCCGCAATGTTGTGGCCGGAAGACCGCGAAGAAGTCGTGCGGGCGCGGCTGCGGCGTCTGTTGCATCGCCTCCAGCTCACGCTCGGCGACGATGTTCTCACCATCGACCGGTCGACGATTCGATGGTCGCAGTCGATCGATCTGCAAGTAGATTCCCAGCGATTCGAGCAGGCCTGCGATCGCGGCGAGTACGAGCGGGCGTGCCGCGAATATTCGGGCGACTTTCTAGAGGGCTTTTCGCCCGGCGACTGTCCGCAGTTCGACGAGTGGGCTTTCTTTCGGCGGGAGGCCTTGCGGGGCCGGGCGATTCAGGCGCTCGAACGCGTGGTGCACGATAAAAACGCGGCCGGCGATCATGCGGCGGCGGCTGCGCACGCCGGCCGTCTCGTCGGGTTCGATCCGCTCAGCGAAGTGTACGGCCGTCATCTCATCCGCAACCTTCTGCTCGCCGGAGACCGGGCCGCGGCGAGGCGCCACCTCGATGCCCTGACGCAGCGCCTTCACGACGAGCTTCGTGTGGCGCCCGAAGCCGAGACGCGCGCGCTGCTGAATGCCAGCGCAACGGTGCCTGTCGAGGAACCGCCGTCGACGCGCTACGCCAGCGGCGGCGGTGTCCATCTCGCGTTCCAGACCTACGGCGAAGGCCGCATCGATATTCTGTTGTTGCCCGGTTTCGTCTCCCATGTCGAACGGGCGTGGGAGGAGCCACGCTGCCGCGCGTTTCTGTCAGCACTCGCCGGGATGGGCCGTCTCATTCTGCTCGATCGTCGCGGTATCGGGCTGTCCGACAGGGTCGGGTTCAATCCCGGCGTCGACGCGACCGCGCAAGACATCGGCACCGTGCTCGACGCCGCGGGCAGCCGCCGGGTCGTGCTGTTCGGTGCGTCGGAGGGAGGGCCGGCATGTATCAGATTTGCCGTCGATCACCCGGATCGGGTCGCGGGCCTCATCCTGTTCGGCTCTCTGGCGAAGGGGACCGCAACGCAGGACTATCCGCACGCGCTGCACGCAAGCCAGTATGACGCGTGGCTGCGGCAGCTCATTGCAGTCTGGGGCGGGCCTTCGGGCATCGAGACCTTCGCGCCGAGCCTGTCCGGCGATCTTCAGGCGCGAGCGTGGTGGGCAGGCATGCTTCGGGCCGCGTCGAGCCCGGGCGCCATCAAGGGCGTGCTCGAAGCGTTGCGCGATATGGATGTGCGGCATCTTCTGGGCCGTGTCTCCATCCCGACGCTCGTGCTGCATCGTCACGATGACCGTGCCGTTCGCATCGGTGCTGGCCGGCATCTCGCCAGCCATATCGCACATGCGTGCTTCGTCGAGCTCGACGGGGCGGATCACTGGGTCTTCGCCGGAGATCAACGACCCGTCCTGGACAATGTGACGCGCTTCGTCGAGAGTCTTGCTGCGTAGGTGCGGCGTGGGCGGGTCACTACGAGCGAGCGATGATACAGTCTGCAAAATTCGCGCAAGGGCACGCTGAGCCGCTATGAAGACGTTGTTGATCGTCTATCACACGATGACCGGAGGCACGCAACAAATGGCCGAGGCGGCAGCGGCCGCCGCGCGCGACCAGTCCGATGTCTCGGTCGAATTGAAGCGAGCCGTCGACACATGTCCGGACGACGTTCTCATGGCCGATGGTTATCTGTTCGCGACCCCGGAGAATCTCGCGACGATGTCGGGTCTGATGAAGGACTTCTTCGATCGCTGCTATTACCCGGTGCTCGATCGCGTGAACGGCCGCCCCTATGCGGCGATGATCTGCGCGGGCAGCGATGGACAAGGCGCATTGCGCCAGATCGAGCGTATTGCGCTGGGCTGGCGTCTCAACGCGGTAGCGCCGGGGATCATCGTCTGCACGCATGCGCAGACGCCCGAGCGCATTCTGGCGCGCAAGGTCATCGGCAGCACTGATCTCGCGCGTTGCGCAGAACTCGGCGCGGGATTGGCCGCCGGACTTTCTCTAGGCGTGTTTTAACGCCGCGCAGGCTTCGATTGTCCGGACCTGCTCAGGCCCTCTGCAAAATGTCCATCGCCGTTTCGGCGTCCTGCAGCGAGTCGAGCGCGACATAGGCGATGAACTGTGTGCCAAGCACCGCGGCGGACACGCCGCGCAGGTTGACGCCGCCATCGGCCAGCATTTGCGCGACTTGCCCGATGATCCCCAGTTGATCCATGCCCATCACACGGACGGAGTGAAGGCTCGGCGTGACGCTGAACCCCGCCTGCGTAGCGGCACGGATCTCGCTTTCCCCCTGCAGCGGCGCGACGAACACGACGCCCTTGCCCGCCGCTTCAGGCGTGCGCCGCGCGACGACGAACTGAAGGTCGACGCCAGCATCTCGCAAAGCACTTAACACTTGCGCAAGCCCACCCGGTTTGTCGTCGATGGTGGCCGCCCATACATCGACACGTTCGACGTGCAGTTCCATGACAATTCCTCCCGCCAGTCGCGTTGCAAATTAAAAATCTAGTTCACGCGGGGCGTGCGAACAAGAGCGGTCTCTCAGCTCGCGCGATAACCGGCGATCCAGCTATGCAACTGTTCGACCTCGGGGCTGAGTGGACGCAGGTCATTGCGCATCAGGAAGTAGCCGCGACCCGGGCGCACGCTCAGCGACGACAGACGTGCCAGTCTGCCGCTACGAATCTCCGCGTCGAGAAGATGGCGAGTGCCCAGGGTCACGCCTCGTCCGCGCGTGGCCGCATCCACGAGCACGATGTAGTTGTTGCCATACTCCGTTGCCTTCACGCGGTTCGGTTCGATTCCAAGCGACTTGAACCAGATGGACCAGTTGATCCAGTTTGGCTGAAGGCGTTCGTACTCGAGAAGCACCTGCGAAAGCAACGCTTCGGGACCGTCACCGGCCAGCGGATGGCGTGCGATATACGCAGGGCTCGCCACGGGGAATATCTCTTCCTCGAACAGCAACTCTGCCGTCCAGTCGATTCTCTGGCCCGGGTCGTACACCACGGCCAGATCGACGCTGTCGTCGAACACATCGGAAGGCTGATCGGACGTAATCGTGCGAATGCCCGCCGCGAAGCTGGGATTGCGGTCGCGAAAGTCCTTCATGACTTCGCTCAGCCAGAAATGCGAGATTGCCGTGTTCGCGGCCAGCGTCACCATGCTCGCGCTCCGCTTGACGCTGAGTTCGTCGACGGCATCGGCAAGGTAGTTGAACGCCGCACTGACTTTGCGATGAAGCTGCGTCCCCCGTGCCGACAACTGCACCCGTCGCCCCACGCGTTCGAAGAGTGCGAACCCGAGTCCCTCTTCGAGCTGGCGGATCTGCTTGCTGACTGCCGCCTGCGAAACGTGCAGTTCTTCGGCTGCCCGTGTGAAGTTCAACGTCCGGGCCGCCGCCTCGAAGAACATCAGGCTCGTCAGCGGCGGCAGGCGATGGCGCAGACTCTTCATAACGCAGAGTTATCAATGGACATGAGATTTCATCTGTGTACAGGGAAATCGTTGCCTCGTAAAGTCGTTTCTATGCAGATGCATCGGGCGCTTCGGCGCATCGGTCGTCGCGATACGGCTCATAACTAGAGGTTGGTATTTTCCCCATCTGGACGTTTCTATGACAACGCTAAACTGGCACCGCGAGCGCCACGATCTGTCCGATCTACAGTCACTCGATCGCGCTTCTGACGGCTCGGACATCGACCTTCCGTCAGTGCGGGCGTATCGTCTCGGCAGAGTTCGGGCCGAAATGCGAAAGCGCGATATCGCCGCCTTGATCATCAGCGATCCGGTGAACATCCGGTACGCGACAGGCGCGCGCAACATGCAGATTTTTTGCGCCCGCAACACGCCGTCGCGCTATCTCATCGTCACGGAGAGCCGGACGATTCTGTTCGAGTTCACCGGATGCGAGCATTTGGCCGACGGTCTCGAGACCATCGACGAAGTGCGTCCTTCATCGACTGCCAGTTTCGTCGCGGCGGGTCCGGCCATCGCGACGCGGGAAAAGGCATGGGCGGCCGATATGGCGGCCACGCTGACCGAGCTCGTCGGACACAAGCCCACGGTCGGTATCGAACGCATGAACGCCGGAGCGGCAATCGCGCTGGCCGGGCATGGCGTGCGTCTGGTCGATGCGCAGGAGCCGATCGAAATGGCGCGCGCAATCAAATCGGCCGAGGAACTGAAGTGCGTCATCGCTTCCCTTCGGGCGACCGAAGTGGCGGTCGGAAAGCTTCGCGACGCGATTCGGCCCGGCATGTCGGAAAGCGAACTCTGGTCCGTGCTTCACCAATCGGTCATTGCGCAGGATGGGGACTACGTCGAGACGCGCTTGTTGAGTGCCGGGCGCCGAACCAATCCGTGGTTTCAGGAAACATCGAGTCATGTGATCGAGCCGAACCAACTGATCGCGCTGGACACCGATGTCGTCGGCTGTCATGGCTACTACTCCGACTTCTCCCGCACCTTTCACGCCGGGCCGGATACGCCGAGCGAGAACCAGCGCACGATCTACAAGCTCGCTCATGAGCAGGTGCATCACAACATCGGGATCATCCGGCCGGGCATGACCTTCAGGGAGTACAGCGACAAGGCCTGGAATATCCCGCGGAAGTATCACGCGAATCGTTATTACCTGTCGGCGCACGGGTGCGGCATGACCGGCGAATATCCCTATCTCTACCATCACGCGGACTTTCCCGCATCGGGCTATGACGGCGAGATTCAGCCGGGCATGACGCTATGCGTCGAAAGCTACATCGGCGAGGAGGGAGGACAGGAAGGCGTGAAGCTCGAACAGCAATTGCTCGTGACGGAGACGGGAACGCGCCTGCTCTCGCTTTTCCCCTTCGAAGAAGCATTGCTGCGATAAAAGCGCCGCATATCGTCGACGATTTCAACCCTCAAATGGAAGCGTGGAAATGAACAAGTTGCCGGGATGGTTCAAGTGGTTACTGCCCTTAGTACTTCTCGTGAATGGCGCGATAGCGCGCGCGGACGATAAGTCGATCACGATCGGCGTGAACAACTGGGCGGAGAACATTGCCGTCGCGAATATGTGGAAGCTGCTTCTCGACGAGAAGGGCATCAAGGTTCAGTTGCAGAACGCGGACAAGGCGCTGATCTATAACAGCGTCGCGCAGGGAAAAATCGACCTGACTTTCGAAGTCTGGCTCCCGGCAGGCGACAAGCCCGCGTTCGATAAAGTCAAAGACAAAGTGGTCCAAATTGGTCCGTGGTTCAAGGAGGCGAATCTGGGCCTCGTCGTTCCTGACTATGTTGCCGTCGATAGCATCGATCAGTTGAATGCGAACAAAAGCCTCTTCGCTTCCAGTGGCCGTCCGAAGATCGTCGGTATCGATGCCGGCAGCAGCCTCATGCAGTTGACGGAGAAGGCGAAGACGACCTATCAGCTCGACTATGACGTTCAGTCATCGTCCGAGTCTGCGATGGTCCTGTCGCTGGAACGGGCGATTCAGCGCAAGGAGCCTGTCGTCGTGACGCTCTGGAAACCTCACTGGATTTGGTCCAAATACAAGCTCAAGTATCTGAAGGACCCGAAGGGCGCCTACGGTTCGACAGACTCGATCTATGGAATCGAAACTCAGGCATTCAGGAAGCAGCATCCCGACGTCGAGCGGTGGTTACAGCAATGGAAAATGGACGATAACTCGCTGGGAAGCCTGATGTCGGAAATCATCAAGCAAGGTGTATCGAACCCGGAGAAAGGCGCGAAGGCCTGGATCGATGCGAATCGTCCGCTGGTTCAGCAATGGATGAAATAAATCTCGACGCATCGAAATCAACTCAACCCTGCACATCCGACATGAACGCTTTCAGCACCACTCCGACCATTTCCAGCGAACGCGCGCCCGCCGACATCGAACACATGATCGCCGGCTGGGAAACCTGGCATTGCGATAGCAGCACGTTCCAGCATCGCTATGTACCGGGCGCGACGTTCTACGTCGTCAAAGGCCGGGCGCGGCTGAGCTTCGCACATGGCGTGCAGCTCGATATCGAAGGCGGCGACTTCGTCTCCATCGGCGAGGGCGCAGAGGCGCTGTGGGACATCTTCGCGCCCATCGAAACGCGCTATACGTATCACGACGGAGCATGATCATGAGCGAGGCCGTGGAGTTCGACTATGTCATCGGCGGCGCGGGTTCGGCCGGCTGCGTGCTCGCGCGCCGGCTCGCCGATGCAGGTAATCGGGTGCTGCTGATCGAAGCGGGGCCGCGTGACGATTCGTGGATGATTCGCATGCCCGCTGGCCTCAGATCGATTTTCAAGCCGAGCTCGCGCTACAACTACTGGTTCGAGACCGAGCCGCAGCGCAACCTCGGCAACCGCCGCATCCAGCAGCCGCGTGGCCGCGTGCTCGGTGGCTCGTCTTCGATCAACGGCATGACATGGCTTCGCGGTCATCCACTCGACTATGAGCGCTGGGAGCAGGAAGGCGCAACGGGCTGGAGCTGGGAGAACTGTCTGCCGTACTTCCGGAAGATCGAGCGGAGTGATGTCAGCAGCGCTTATCGGGGTACCGACGGTTTCATTCACGCGCAGCGGCAGGAGCATCTCTGTCCGCTCAACCAGGCCTTTCTCGATGCGGGCGTCGAAGCTGGCTTTCCACTCACCGACGACGTCAACGGATACCGGCAGGAAGGTGTGTCGCGCTTCGAGATGAGTGTCGATCGCGGTATCCGCAACAGCGCTTCGTACGGTTATCTTCACTCGCGCAAGGACGATGGCAACCTGACGATCTGGACGCAGAGCGCACTCAAGCAGATCACTCTCATCGGCAACAGGGCGACCGGGTTCAAGGTGCTGCACGGCGGCTCTGTCGTGAACGTCACGGCACGCAAGGAGACTTTGCTTTGCGCAGGTGTTTTCGGTTCCCCGCAACTGCTGATGTTGTCGGGAATCGGTCCGGCCGATCATCTGAAGGAAAAAGGCGTCGTGCCGCGAATCGCGTTGCCCGGAGTCGGCGAAAATCTGCAGGACCATCTGGAATGTCACATTCAGATCGAGACCAAGGAACCTGTTTCGCTCAACCGCGAGTTGCAGCTTCATCGAATGCTATGGGCCGGCGTGCAGTGGTTTGGTTTCAAGTCAGGTGTTGCATCGGTCAACCAGTGTCACGTCGGCGCCTTTCTGAAAAGCGCGCCGCACATTCGGCATCCGGATATCCAGTTCCATTTTTTCCCGGTGTTCTTCAACAAGGACTGGATACCTACGCGGCAAACGAATGGATATCGCATCGGCGTAGGACCGATGCGTCCGACCAGTCGCGGACGTGTGCGGCTCAAGTCGAGTCAGGCGGAAGACCCGCTCTCGATCGATCCGAACTACATGGACACCGAAGAAGACTGGCGCGTGATGCGCGAAGCGGTACGGCTCGGCCTCCTGTTTTCACGCCAACCTGCATTCCGCCGCTTTCACTACCGCGAGGACATGCCGGGCGTCGATGTAAGCACGACCTCCGCCGTCGACGACTTCATCAGGATGGACGCGTCGAGCGCATATCACCCGTGTGGAACGTGCAGGATGGGAGCGAAGCATGACCGGTCGGCCGTGGTAGGCCCCGATCTGAAAGTCATCGGGGTCGAGCGGCTGCGTGTCATCGATGCATCCGTCATGCCGTCCGTGCCCAGCGCGAACATCAACGCTGCGACGATCATGCTGGCCGAGCGGGCAAGTGATCTCGTGCTCGGGCGACCCACGATGCGTACCGAAGCGCTCAAGTTCGTTGCGTGACTTCCTGCTCAGGCGCTCTCCCGATCGATGATAGAAAAACCGGTATCGATTCTTCGCGCCTCAATGTCGGTACCTGAACGATCTGCCTCGAACCGCGACAGCAAAGTCTCCGCCGTCTTCATTCCGATGGTCGTGCCTTCGACACGCACCGTCGAAAGCGAAGGGTAGACGTGTGCAGCGGTGCTGAGATCGCCAAAGCCCATCACCGCGACGTCACGCGGCACCGACATTTTCCGGCTGGCCGCTTCGGCCAGGACGCCCTGCGCGAGCGTGTCCGAACTACAAACGATGACATCGGGCCGGTCTTCGTCCAGCAGCAGCGCAGCGCCTTGTCGCCCTGCCTGGAGGGTGGCAGGGGCCGGGAGAATCTTGAAGGCCGTATCGGTGATGCCCTGTCTGCGAAGTTCCGCGATCAGGCTCTTTCCGCGACGCAGACCTCTGGGGTCATCGACGGAAACGATGCCGAATTTCCGGTAGCCCTTCGCCAGAAGGTGCCGGGCCACCTTCCTGCCGACTTCCTCGTGTGAGAAGCCGATGACCGTGTCGATCGGCTTGTTCGTCAGATCCCAGATTTCCACGACGGGGATTCTGGCCTTCGTAAGCCGGTCGACCGTGGCCTTCGTGTGGCTGGTGCCCGCAAGCACGATTCCGTCGGGACGCCGGCCGAGAATCGCCTCGACGAGAGCCTCTTCGCGCGCCGTCGAATACGCCGTGAGGCCGAGAAGGGTCTGGTAGCCCGCCTCCGTCAGCTTGTCCACCAGCGCCTGAACGGTCTCGGCGAAGATCGAGCTGGCGATCGTCGGAAGCAGGATGGCGACGAGCCGGCTCTTGCTGCTGGCAAGTCCTCCGGCCAGCATGTTGGGCACATAGCCCGTGGCTCGCACCGCATCGAGAACTTTCTTCTGCGTGTCGCTGCGCACCAGTTCCGGGCGATTGAGCGCCCGCGATACTGTCATCGGCGCAACGCCTGCTACCTTCGCAACGTCGATGAGCGTCACGCTCTCCGGTTGCGCGGAAAGCGATGTCTGTCTGGAAGTTTTCTTCGTCATGTCGGAATTAGAACACGAACACGCCGGGTCGCCGATGCGTCGGAGTCTCGATCGTCATCGGGGAAAACACGGATGATTGCGCAATCAAACCGCCTTGAATGATTGCGCAATCACTGTATCATCTATCGCATGTCAGTCAGGGAGACAAGCGTGGCAATCCAGTCGTCCAGCGCCCCGAGCGGCGCGAATCGCACGAAAGTGCGATGGTTCATCCTTGCGATGATCTTCATCGTGACCGTGTTCAACTACGTGGATCGGGCGACGCTTTCGATTGCCGCACCGAGCATGCGGCACGACCTCGGCTTCGACGCGCTGACAATGGGCATCGCGTTTTCAGCGTTCGGCTGGGCCTACACGGCGATGCAGACTCCGGGCGGTCTCATCCTCGACCGCTTCGGCGCGCGAATCGTGCTCGGCATCAGCCTGATTCTCTGGTCGACGCTGACCTTCCTTCAGGGCTTCGTGCATCTCTTCGCGTCGGCGTTCGCGATGCTTTTCGCGCTTCGCTTCCTGATGGGAATCGCCGAGTCGCCGGCATTCCCATGCAACAGCCGCCTGACCGTGATGTGGTTCCCAAGCGCCGAGCGCGGCCTGGCAACGTCCGTGTTCCAGCTTGCGCAATACTTCGCACTGGCGGTCTTCACGCCGGTCATGACCTTCACGGTCAGCGCGTGGGGCTGGCATTACGTGTTCTTCACCACGGGTGCCGTCGGTATTCTGATCGGCCTGTGGTGGCTGCGATCCGTGCGCGAGCCACAGCGCGATCATCGCGTCAATGCGGCGGAGCTGGAGTACATCGCAGCGGGCGGCGGCCTCCCGACGATGGGCGACAGCCCGCAGCCATTCCGATGGAAGCAGGTGAGCGCGATCGCGGCGAACCGCATGATGATCGGCGTCTATATCGGCCAGTTCTGCCTGACGTCGATCACCTGGTTCTTCCTGACCTGGTTTCCGACCTACCTCATCGAAGCGAAGGGCATGTCGATCCTTAAGGTCGGTCTCGTCGCCGCGCTGCCAGCGGTAGCCGGCTGCATAGGCGGGCTCATCGGGGGCCTGTGGTCCGACTGGATGCTCAAGCGCGGCTTCAGCCTCACCGCCGCGCGCAAAACGCCGATCATCTGCGGACTGGTTTTGTCGAGCACGATCGTGGTGGCCAACTATGTGCAATCGACGACGATCGTGATTCTCGTGATGTCGATCGCCTTCTTCGCCAAGGGCGTCGGCAATCTCGGCTGGTGCATCGTCGGCGATGTGTCGCCCAAGCATGCAATGGGTATCAGCGGCGGCATCTTCAATCTCTGCGGCAATCTCGCGAGCATCGTCACGCCCCTTGCCATCGGCTGGATGATCAAGAGCACGGGATCGTTCGAAGTGGCGCTGACTTATGTCGCTGCGCTGTCGATCCTCGGCGCGTGCTCTTATCTGTTCATCGTCGGCAAGCTGCAGCGTCTGGATCCGGACGATCACGACAATGCACCTCACGAACGCGTCACGGCACCGCTCAAACCGCGCCACGGCCATTGAGTCGTCCGCACTTTCGAATAGTCAAAGGAAGCAAAATCATGAACGCAACTTCTTCGCTCATCGCTGCTACGTCGAACGACTCGATCAAGTGGGTCCGCGTCGCCTCCACGTTTCTTCCGCTCGCCAATCCGATCAGCGACGCCAAGGTGCTCACGGGTCGCCAGAAGCCGATGACGGAAATCGCGATCCTCTTCGTCGAGATCGAAACCGCCGACGGTCATCGCGGTCTCGGCTTCAGCTATTCCAAGCGTGCAGGCGGGCCCGGCCAGTTCGCGCACGCAAAGGAAATCGCGCCGACGCTGATCGGTGAAGACCCGAGCGACATCGCGCGGCTGTGGGACAAGCTGGCGTGGGCGGGCGCGTCGGTGGGAAGAAGCGGGATGGCCGCGCAGGCGATCGGTGCTTTCGACGTCGCGCTGTGGGACCTGAAGGCGAAGCGCGCCAACCTTTCGCTCGCGAAGCTGCTCGGTGCGCATCGTGATTCCGTGCGCTGCTACAACACGTCCGGCGGCTTCCTGCA
Organism: Caballeronia arvi; assembly: GCF_001544695.2. Lineage (GTDB taxonomy): Bacteria > Pseudomonadota > Gammaproteobacteria > Burkholderiales > Burkholderiaceae > Caballeronia > Caballeronia arvi. Next base: position 252,998 of record NZ_FCOM02000004.1, on the reverse strand, counting down.
TACCCCGCTCGACCAATTGCTCACCAACACCGACGCCTCGCGCGAGAAGGGCATTGGCGGCATCAAGCTGAAGGTCGGGCAGCCGGACTGCGCGATCGACATTCACCGCGTCCAGACGGTTCGCAAGCATCTCGGCGACAGTTTCCCGCTGATGGTCGACGCCAATCAGCAATGGGATCGCCCGACTGCGCAGCGCATGTGCCGCATCTTCGAACAGTTCAACCTGATCTGGATCGAAGAGCCGCTCGATTGCTACGACGCGGAAGGCCACGCGGCCCTCGCCGCACAGTTCGACACGCCTATCGCCACCGGTGAAATGCTGACGAGCGTGTCGGAGCACTGGGAGTTCATCCGTCAGCGCGGCGCGGATTATCTGATGCCGGACGCGCCCCGCGTCGGTGGCATTACGCCGTTCCTGAAGGTAGCGACGCTCGCGGACCACGCGGGACTGATGCTGGCGCCGCACTTCGCGATGGAACTCCACGTGCATCTCGCGGCGTGCTATCCGCGCGAACCTTGGGTCGAGCACTTCGAATGGCTGGAGCCGCTCTTCAACGAGCGCCTGGAGACGAAGAACGGCCGCATGATCGTGCCGACCCGTCCCGGTCTCGGCCTGAGTTTGAGCGATCGCGTCGCCGGATGGACGGCGCAGGAAGCCGAGATCGGCACGCGCGCCTGATCCGGAGGCAGACGCAAGGCGCGGATCGCTACGGCAACGAGCGGGCGGCGGTGCTGAAGAACTCGGTCAGATAGCGCAGCGCCGTTTCGCTGACCGGGTTGCCCGTGTCGTCTCGCCAGGCAAGGACCAGTTCCGCATTGACGGCGTGCGCTTCGACCAATGGCCGAAAGATCACATTGTCGAAGTGGATGCTCTCGGCCGATCGCGGCACGAGCGCCACGCCCAGATCGGCGCCGACCAGAGCCAGTATCGAGTGCGTCTGAGTGACGTGCTGCGTCTCGGCCACGCGTACGTTCATGGCCTGAAGCAGTCCGGTGATCAGCCCATGAAAATACGCGCCCTCGACGGGCGGATAGGTAATGAGACTTTCACCCGCCAGGTCGGCTACGGCGACACTCGGCCGCTGTGAAAGCCGATGCTCCTTCGCGACGGCGAGCACGAGCGGCTCGCGAAACACGCAGACAGAGCGAATGCCACGTTCGAGGATCGGTGGCCGCGACAGCCCGATGTCGATCTGCTGCAAACGCAGCGCGTCGAGTTGCTGCGCCGACGTCATTTCGCGCAGGGTCAACGACACGCTCGGCATCCGCTCCCGCAGCAGCTTCACGAATCGCGGCAGGAAGTGATAGCTCGATGCCGCTGTGAAACCGATTGTCAAAGAACCTTCGTCTCCCGACGCGATGCGCCTCGCGTCGATCACAGCCGCATTCGTTTGCCCGACGATGAGCCTCGCCGATCGCGCGAACGCGGCGCCCGCAGGCGTGAGACGAATGTTGCGTCCGCCACGATCGAACAGGTCGAAGTCGAGCGCGTGTTCGAGCGCCTGGATGTGCCGGGTCAGCGGCGGCTGGGTCATGTTCAACTGCTCGGCCGCGCGTCGGAAGTTCATTTCGTCGACGACCGCGAGGAAGCAGCGCAACTGGATATAGGTGATCATTGATACAGAATAAGTATCAACCGATGCCCAAGCAAGCCTTTTCGGTATCGGAATTACTCGATATCGTGGTGCATCAACTGGCAACCACCCGTGCACGCCCAACCTATGTCAACCATCGAAACCGTTGAAGCAATCCGCCGCTCCGAAACAGAGCTGACGCTATTGGCCCATGATCTGCTGCACGCAGCGGGCATGGAACGCGAGAAGGCGCGCGCTGTCGCCGGCCTGCTCGTTCTGACCGACATGATGGGGCGCTCGACGCACGGTCTCGCTCAATGCAGCCCGTACCTCGAAGAACTCACGAACGGAAGGATGACCGCTCAAGGAAAGCCGGAAGTCGTGCGCGACCTGGGCGCGACGGTCGTGTGGGACGGACATTATCTTCCCGGCCTGTGGCTCATGCAGGAAGCCCTGTCGCTCGGTTTCGAACGCATCGCCGATTGCGGCGTCTTCACCTTCGCGATGCGCAGAAGTCATCACATCGGCTGTCTCGCCGCGCTCGCGAAGCAGGCCACCGACCGGGGCTACTACGCGATGATCGCGTCCTCCGGTCCGCACACGAAACTTGTCGCGCCGTTCGGCGGCAAGCAGGGCTTGTTCAGCCCGAATCCGTTCGCGTTTGCTTTTCCGACGAGCCGTTATCCCGTGCTGGTCGACACCTGCGCGTCGATCACGACCGTCTCGATGACGCGCCAGAAAGCGGCATCAGGCGAGCTGTTCGATCACGCATGGCTTCTCGATGCCGATGGCACACCGACGCGTGATCCGGGCGTCATGGAACGCAGCGAACGCAAAGGCAGTTTGATGTTGCTGGGCGGCGAAGAGTCGGGCCACAAGGGCTTCGGCCTGGCGCTGATGGTCGAGGCACTGACTCAGGGCTTGTCGGGCTTCGGGCGCATGGACGCGCCGACGCGCTGGGGCGCAAGCGTCTATCTCCAGATCATCGATCCGGCGGCATTTGCAGGCGCGGAAGCGTCGATCGCACAGATGGATTTCTTCGTCGCGCAGTGCCATGCCAACGATCCGATCGATCCGGCCAGGCCCGTGCGGCTTCCCGGCGAACAGGCTTCGCGCAATATCGAGCAGAGCCGCCGTGACGGCATCGTCCTGTCGCCTTCGACCGTTTCCACGTTGAGAAGCTGGGCGTCGAAGCTCGACGTCGATGACCGCATTCTCGAGTGACGGACCGACGTAAAGACGGTAGTGACGCGCAGGACCAAAATCAATAGATGGAGACAGCATGAAAGACGACGCAACCGCAGCGGCCCTACCGCAAGAACTTGCAAGAACCGAGGGACGCACGAATATCCGCTGGATGATGCTTGGGCTGGTGTTCATCGGCACGATCATCAATTATCTCGATCGCGCGAACATGTCGGTCGTCGCGCCGCTGATTTCGAAAGAGTTCAGCATATCGCCCGTGGCGATGGGCTTTCTCTTCTCGTCCTTCTCGTGGGCGTTTGCGATCGCCACCATTCCGGGCGGGTATCTGCTCGACCGCTTCGGCACGCGACTCGTCTACGGACTCTGTCTGACCGCCTGGTCGCTCGCGACGACGCTGCAGATTCTTGCGGGCGGTTTCGCTTCGCTCTTCGGGCTGCGCTTTGGCGTCGGTGCTGCCGAGGCGCCCGCGTTCCCCGCGAACAACAAGGTCGCGACGTCGTGGTTTCCTCAGCGCGAGATCGGCGTCGCGGGAAGCATGTGCTCGATGGGCATCTATCTGGGCACGGCGCTTCTCACGCCGGTGGAGTTCTACATCGCGGAGCGCTATGGCTGGCGCGGCGTGTTCCTGTCGTCGGGTGTCGTCGGATTGCTTTGGGCGGTGGTCTGGTTTCTCTTCTATCGCGAACCGGGCGACAGCAAGCTCGCCAACAAGGAAGAACTCGAGTACATCCGGCAAGGCAAGGCCGCGGGCGGCGCGGCAAACAAGAGCGAGGGCTTTAGCTGGGATCAATGTCTGAAGCTGCTGAGCTTTCGCCAGATGTGGGGCGTGTGCATCGGCAAGTTCGCCGCGACCACGACGCTCTACTTCTTCCTCACGTGGTTTCCGACGTATCTGATCCAGGCTCGAGGCATGACGATGCTGCATGCCGGGGCGGCGGCGATCGGTCCGTATCTTGCGGCGGCTGTCGGCGTGATGTTCGGCGGATGGTGGGGCGACTGGATGGTTCGAAAAGGCTTCTCGGTGACGGCCGCGCGCAAGATTCCGATGGTCATCGGCCTCCTGCTGACGGGCTCGATCGTCCTCGCCAACTTCACGACATCGAACTCCGTCGTGATGGTCATCCTGTGCTTCGCATTCTTCGCACAAGGCATGTCGTCGACGACGTGGGTGATCCTTTCCGAAATCTCGCCGCTGAAGCTCGTGGGCATGACGGGAAGCATTGCGAGCTTCGCAAGCAATATCGCCGGCATCGTTACGCCGATCACCATCGGCTTCATCGTTCAGAAAACGGGATCGTTCGAGTGGGCGCTTGGCTTCTGCGCGATCGTGTCGCTCATCGGTGTCCTTTCGTACACGCTGCTCATGGGTCCGGTCAAGCGGCTGAACGTCGAGTAACGTTCCCCAATACGGACAACGAAATTCTAATCATTAGAGGTGAAGTAAATGGCGCATCACGACGACAAGATCAGGCACGTCGAGCTTTCTCTCATCCAGGTTCCGCTGAAAAGCGCCGTCAGCGATGCGAAGGTTCTGACCGGCCGCCAGAAGCCGCTTTCACATGTGGCGGTGTTGACAGCCGATATCGAGACCGTTCACGGCGCGCGTGGCTTCGGCTTCAGCTACACATTGCGCGCGGGGAGCGCGGCGATCTTCGCGCACGCTCAGGAACTGGCGCCCTTTCTGATCGATGAAGACCCCAACGACATCGGCCGTCTTTGGGAAAAGCTCGCCTGGCAGGGCGCATCGATCGGTCGCAGCGGTCTCGCGGTGCAGGCAATCGCCGCTTTCGACACGGCGCTGTGGGATTTGAAGGCGAAGCGCGTCGATCTGTCTATCGGCAAATTTCTCGGCTGCTATAGAACGGCGATTCCCTGCTACAACACGTCGGGCGGCTACCTGAACGCGACGCTGGATGAAGTCCTGCGCAACGTCGAGACGTCGCTCGATAAAGGTCTCGGCGGTATCAAGCTGAAGGTCGGGCAACCGGACTTGTCGAAGGATATCGAACGGGTGCGCGCGGTTCGCAAGCATGTCGGCGAGAGCGTGCCGATCATGGTCGACGCCAATCAGCAGTGGGACTATACGACCGCATTGCGCGCGGGCTGCGCACTCGACGAGTTCAACCTGATCTGGCTCGAAGAGCCGCTGAGCGCATACGATTACGCGGGACACGCGCGACTCGCCGAGAAGCTGAAGACGCCCATCGCCACGGGCGAAATGCTGAGCAGCGCGGCCGAAGTGCAGAACCTGATCGATAACCGCTCCGTCACGTTCCTTCAGCCCGACGTTCCGCGCGTCGGCGGATTCACGCCGTTTCTCAAGATCATGGCGCAGGCCGAACAGCATCGGCTCAAGCTCGCGCCGCACTTCGTCATGGAGCAGCATGTCCATGTGGCCGCGGCGTTCCAGAACGAAACGTGGGTCGAGCACATCGAGTGGCTGGAGCCCGCGTTCAACGAGCGCCTCGAAATCAAGGACGGACTGATGATCCTGCCGACCCGGCCGGGCGTCGGTTTCAGCCTTTCCGAGCAGGCGCTTCACTGGCGCGTGGCGCACGCTCGCATCTGAGGTAATGCTTCAACGAGGGATTCTGCTGCTCATGCGAACGTGGCGCGTATTTGCACTCGCTCGAGCGCGGTTCCGCACCGAATTTTCACGGCAGCCTACGCCAACCGTCTACGCATTCTGCACTTCAATCAAACGATCGAAATTCATGTCAGCGCCTTGTAATTTAAATTGCGTGCACTAACGTCTCTGTTAGGGAACGCCGATTCGTAAGGCAATTCGCAAGCATTCAAAAAGAACCCGAACGAACGGTCATATCCGCCCTCGTTCGGCGTCCTTTTCCGCGACATTTCGCATGACGACGGAGGTTGAAATGCGAGCGAAATCGTGTCTGCTGAGTTCGTTAGCGTTGATGGCGCTGCCGTGCGTCGCGCTCGCGGAAAGTGTCAGCGTGTCGAGCAACAACTCCACGCTGAAAGTCACGCGCGATGATCCGATCTACAACCTCTCGACACCCAGCGATCCCGTGCAGTTGTTGAGAACACTCGAATGGACCGTCGATGGGCGGCGCATTCTGGTCTATCCGTCGGGTCCGTCCACGTTTCTCGATATCGGCCATATGCATTCCGATGCGCACGTCAGTGCGAATCAGATCCATGTTCAGGGTCCGATGCTCGGCTACGCGACGAGCGCGAGTTCCGGCACGGTGGTCGGCGGAGTCGTCTACGCGGTCGAAGGCGATGCCTCCGGCACGCTCGTTTCCCGCCTCACCGAGAAAGTCGATATCTTGAACAAAGGCACTTCGGCCGTATCGCTTTCATTGGCGGGGCTCGGTTTCAAGCCGACCCAGTCGAGCCTCGAAGTGCCGGATTACAGCGGGCTCGATGTCATCGGCACGACGGTTACGGTCATCGTCAATGGCCCGATCACGGAAACGCCGCCGCCATTCGGTCAGGTCTCGGTGCTTCCTGTCGTGTCGTTTGCGGGCTTCAATCCGCTGTTCAACCAGAGCGTGTCGCTTCCGGCCGGCTCAACCTTGTCGATGATTACCGAGCTCAAGGTCTCGCCGACCGCGAGCAAGATCCAGCAATTCCTTCGCGAACGCGCACCCGAACGCTTCCAGGATTCGCCGTATCTGAACAGCCCGTTTATCCGATTGCCCTGACCCCTCACGTTCACCTAATTGAAGCCGCATACAGTGGATTGGCGGACATCGATCGCCGCATAACCCGTTGCGCCCGGAAGACAGGCGCAACACTACGGCGTGGCAATCCATGGAAAATTACTTCGACGGCCCTTCCAACAGCAAGCCGCTTTCAGAGCAGGTGACCAATCCCAACATCATCGTGGGGCGCTATAGCTATTACGCTGGCTTCTATCACGGACACGCGTTCGATGACTGCGCGCGCTACCTCGTGCCGGATCAAACCGGTGGAGACCGGCTGATCATCGGTAGCTTCTGCTCTATCGGAAGCGGCGCGACGTTCATGATGGCGGGCAATCAAGGGCATCGGAAAGACTGGGCCAGCACCTTCCCGTTCTTCTACATGCAGGAAGAGCCGGCATTCGCTGATGCCCGCGATGCATTCCAACCCGCTGGCGACACGATCATCGGAAGCGATGTCTGGATCGGTTCCGAGGCGATGATCATGCCGGGCGTTTTCATCGGTCATGGCGCCGTGATCGGAAGCCGTGCTCTAGTAACGAAGCATGTCGAGCCGTACACGGTCGTCGGCGGCAATCCGGCGAAGCCGATCCGAAAGCGCTTTTCGGACGCGGAAATCGACATGCTGCTCGAGATGAAATGGTGGGACTGGCCGCTCGAAGAGATCAGCAAGTCGATGACGCTGGTCTGCTCGACGGATATCGCAACGCTGCACGAGCGTTGGCGGTTCCTGCGCCTCAGTGCAGCGTGAGCCTCGAAAACCGCAAATGGCGAGGCTCAGCGCCGAATACGCAGCTTACGCTCGCGCGCGGCCGAGCCAGTCGGCGAGCGCAATCTTTCCGCGGCGCGCTTCGCCCGTCGGCACGAGCGACTCTTCCGCGACGGTGCCGCCGAAGTACGTCGCTTTCGGATCGGCGACGATCTCGCGCGCATCGCCCTGCGCCTTCAGATATTGCCCGACGATCTGATACAGCGGCGCGCGCTCCGGTCCCGCGATATCGACGATGCCGTTCAACGGCGCAGCGAGCGCGACATCCGCGACGATCGCCGCGACGTCATCGGCCGCGATCGGCTGGAACTGTCCCGTCGACAGATGCACCTTGCCGTCCTGCATGCCCGCATCGGCAATGCCGCCGATAAATTCCATGAACTGCGTCGCGCGCACGATCGAATACGGCACGCGCGATGCCTCGATCAACGCCTCTTGCGCGACTTTCGCGCGGAAGTAGCCGTTGTCCGGCATGCGGTCCGTGTTGACGATCGAAAGCGCGACATGATGCGCGACGCCCGCCGCGGCTTCGGCTTTCACGAGATTCGTGGTCGACGAACGGAAGAACGCGAGCACGTCGTCCGGCGCCCATGAAGGCGCGTTCGCCACGTCGACGACGACCTGCGCGCCGCGAAGCGTTTCAGCCAGTCCTTCGCCCGTCACCGCATTCACGCCATTGCGCGGCGAGGCGGCGACAGCGTCGTGACCCTTCTCACGCAGAATCGCGACGACTTTAGCGCCGATCAAACCCGAACCGCCGATCACGACAACCTTCATGATGCACCTCGCTGAATAAGTGAAAGTGAAGTCATTGTGGGACAATCATGGCTTAGCAGAAAGGGACAAGATTCATCGATCGCACTAGTCCATGAGCCGCGCCATGTCCAAAGTCCAGAACCCGCTGACCATCGAAATCGACCGGCACGAGGCGTCGCCCATTTATCTGCAGATTGGCGAGCGCTTCAAGGCGGCGATCGCGGCGGGCCATCTGAAGCCGGGCGATCGCGTACCCGCATTGCGCGGACTCGCGACGCAACTGAATACTGCACGCGGCACCGTCGAAATGGCTTATAACATGCTCGTCGACGAGGGGTATCTGCAGATGCGCGGCGCGGCGGGCACGTTCGTGTCGTCGTCGCTGCCGGGCGCGGTCACGACGCCCGCCGCGCGCAAGACCCGCGAGCGCGCGAACGCGCCGCGCCTGAGGCGGCCCGAGCCCGCCGCCGATATCGGCAACGACGTTAAGCCCTTGCGTCCCGGCCTGCCCGCGCTCGATGCCTTTCCGCGCAAGGTCTGGAGCCGCCTCGTTTCGGCGCGCGCGAAGAGCGGCGATCTCGCGACGCTCACGTATCCCGATCCATCCGGATATCGCCCGTTGCGGGAGCGCATCGCGACCTATCTCGGCTTGTCGCGCGGCGTCGAATGCGTGCCGGAGCAGGTCTTCGTGACGAATGGCTATCGCGCGTCGCTCGAACTCATTCTGCGCAGTTTCGCAAAGCCGGATGATCGCGCGTGGTTCGAAGAGCCGGGCTATCTGCTCGCGCGCGCCTTTCTCGCCGATGCGAACATGCGGCTCGTGCCGGTGCCGGTCGATCACGAAGGGCTCGATGTCGATGCCGGCATCGCGCACTGTCACGATGCGCGCTTCGCATTCGTCACGCCTTCGCATCAGAGTCCGCTCGGCGTCACGCTGTCGCTCGCGCGGCGCATGAAGCTGCTCGACTGGGCGAGCCGCGCGGGAAGCTGGATCGTCGAGGACGATTACGACAGCGAGTTCCGCTACGTGGGCCGGCCGCTTCCGGCGCTGAAAAGCCTCGATCGCGACGATCGGGTGATCTATTGCGGCACCTTCAGCAAAGTGCTGTTTCCGGGCTTGCGGCTGTCATACGTCGTTGCGCCCGAGCGGGCTGCCGCGCGCTTCGAACAGCTCACGAAGAACATGAACGCGGGCTCGCCGCATCTCTATCAGGCGGCGGTGGCGGATTTCATCGCGCAAGGGCATTTCGCGCGGCATCTGAAGCGCATGCGCGCGCTGTATGCCGAGCGGCGCATGCTGCTCGCGAACGCGATCCGCGAGGCGTTCGGCGATAAAGTGAGCATCGACCTGCCGAACGGCGGCATGCATCTCGTCGCGATTTTTAATGCGGGACGCGACGGACCCATCGACGACATGGCGATGGCCGCGCGCGCACGCGAAGCGGGGCTCGCCGTGATCGCGCTATCGGCGTGGTATCTGAATGCGCGCGCCAAGCATGCGTTGCGCGGCATCGTCGCCGGTTTCGCGAATGTCGCCGATGCCGACGAAGCCGCGCGTCTTGCGCACATGCTTCGGCGCGCATATGACGGTCAGAGCGTGACGGCGTCGTCCGATGCGAACAGCGCGTGACGCGCGATGTCGTCGCGTGCAGCCTGCAACGCTTCGGTCACGGCTTCATCGCCGCGAACGAGCCCTTGCAGCAAGAGAAAATGCACGTTCTTCAAGCCGATGGAACCGAGCGCGTAACGCAGATACGGCGTGAGGAAATCGGGCTGACGCGCGTGCTCGCCGCTATGAAAGCCACCCGAGCCGACGATCACGAACGCTGGCCGGTCACGCATCAGTCCGACCTTGCCTTCGGGCGTCGCCGCGAACGTGCGATGAATCCGCAGCACGTAATCGATCCATAGCTTCAGCGCCGCGGGCACCGTGAAGTTGTGCATCGGCGTGTTGATGATGAGCGCATCGGTCGTTTCGATTTCGCGGATCAATTGCTCGGATACGTCGAAGCGGCTCGTATCCGGCTCACGCGATGTGATCGCTCGCGCATAGTCCTGCGTGACGGGCGGCAGCGGCATCGCGGCGAGATCGCGTTCGACGGTCTGCACGTTCGCGCTCTTGCCCAGCATGGCGAGCATGTCGAGCGCGAGACGATGGCCGTGACTCGCATCGCTGTGCGGGCTCGCGTTGACGAAGAGCACTTTCATTGCGCGTTCTCCGTGTCGTGCGAAACGAGCGGCTCGACGAAATGCATGCCCTTCGCGAGCAGGCCGTTGCGATAATAGAAACGCTGCGCGAGCGCCATGTGCAGGCCGGTATCGAGCACGAAATGCGCGCAGCGCGAATGACGCGCGATCTCGCGAACCTTGTCGAGCAGACATGCGCCGATGCCGCTGCGTTGCAGCCGCGACGTGACGACGAGATCGTCCACATAAACGAAGCGTCCATACAGCGTATTCGTTTGCGTGCGATATCCGGCGAGCCCGAGAATCGTGCCTGCGTCGTCGCATGCGGCGAGCAGGCGATAACTTTCTTCGCGTTGACGGCGCATCTGCGCGCAGAACGCGTCCGCGTCGGTCAGATGCGGCCGCAGCTCCTTCATGACGTCGAAAGCGCGCGTCCAGTCGTCGGGCGCGTCGAGATGCCGAAAGGTGATCGAGGTGTCCATGCGTGTTCTCCACGTTGCATGACCCCTACGATAACGGCGCGATGACACAGCCTGAAGGGCCAAGAAACGATCATCGGACTGGGACAAGTTGCGAACGAAGATGCGATATCCTGCGGGTTCGTCACTTCACGGGCTCGCAGCATCATGGCTTTGTCTCCGTTGCCGCCACTGGCTTGTCTGCAGGCTTTCGAAGCCAGCGCCCGCCTATTGAGCTTCACGCGCGCGGGGCAGGAACTGCATTTGTCGACCAGTGCGGTCAGCCGTCAGATTTCCCAGCTCGAAACGTTTCTGGGCCGCAGGCTTTTCGTGCGCGAGCACAACGCGCTGAGGCTGACGCCGGCCGGCGAGACGTACACGGTCGACGTGCGCCGCATGCTGGAACTCTGCACGAGCGCCACATCGAGCCTCATGGCGCGCGTCGTCAAATCCCGCCTGACGGTGTCATGCACCGAGGGAATTTCGGCGCTCTGGCTGACGCCGAGAATCGGCTCGTTCATCGACGCCAACCCGGACGTGGATCTTCGCATCATCGTGCGGGATCACTTCGGCGTGGTATCGCCGGCGGAATACGATATCGGCATTTTTCTGCTTCGCAAAGCCGACATGCCGGGCACGCGCACGATCAAGCTCTTCGACGAGCAAGTGTTCCCGGTCTGCTCGCCGGACTATCTGCGAGGCCGCAAGGTGACGCCGACCGAACTGCTCTCATGCACGCTGCTCGTGCTCGAAGACGCGGAACGAAGCTGGATGTCGTGGCATAGCTGGTTCGAACGCGCCGGGCTGGAGCGGCCGACGTTGAGCCAGACGATCATCGTGAACAGCTATCCGGTCATCGTGCAACTCGCCGCTTACGGCAAGGGAATCGCGCTCGGGTGGAACGGTGTGATCGACTTGCTACTCCACCAGGGGGTGCTGGTCAGGGCATCGGACCATGACGCGACGCTGGGCAGCGCGTATTTCCTCACCTGGCCCTCCGAACGCGCGGAAAGCTCCGCCGTCCGCCGCTTCCGCGACTGGGTCCTGGCTCAGACGAATATCGCCTGACGCTTCGATCGTCTCTCCGATGGCGGTTGCGATTTATGCAACCGCGTTTGCGAAATTAACGTTATGTCGCCGCCACGCCAAAAATTACATTGAGGGCGTGACGAATCGCGAACGTTCACATCGTCAAACATGAATCTGGGAGGTCGGGATGGCAACAGGTGCATCGGACGGGCTGTTTGCGCACGAACAGCCCGCACGCATGGTGACGCGTCGCAAGGCGATTCTCGCGACGGTCATCGGCAGCGGTCTGGAGTGGTTCGATTTCTCGGGCTACGCGTTCTTTGCGGCGATCATCGGCAAGCTGTTTTTTCCATCGAGCAACGAAACCACGTCGCTGCTATTGGCACTGGCGACGTTCGGCGTCGGGTTCGTCATGCGTCCGCTCGGCGGCATCGCCTTCGGCATCTACGCGGACAAGGTCGGGCGCAAGCGCGCACTGTCGCTCGCGATGCTGGTGATGGCGCTCGGTTCGGCGATCATCGCCTTCGCGCCGACGTATGAAACCATCGGCATCGCGGCGCCGTGCCTCATCGTCATCGCGCGGATGCTGCAAGGGCTTTCTGCGGGCGGCGAGATGGGCGGCGCGACCGCGTTTCTGACGGAGCATGCGCCGCAGAACCGTCGTGCTTTCTATTCGAGCTGGATTCAGACGAGCGTGGGCTTCGCCGTGGTCATCGGCAGCATCACGGGCGCGGTCATCACGTCGAGCCTGTCGGCCGAATCGCTGCTCTCGTGGGGCTGGCGCATTCCTTTCGTGATCGGCATGCTCGTCGCGCCGGTGGGCTACTACATCCGGTTGAAGATCGAGGAAACGCCCGAGTTCACGTCGGAGAAGCGTCATGCGAGCACGCCGCTGCGCGATGTCATTCGCGACTATCCGCGAGGCGTGCTTTCCAGCCTGCTGATGGTCGTGCTGTGGACGGTCTGTACCTACGTCATCCTGTTCTATATCCCGACGTACGTCGTGAAGTATCTCCACATGTCTCAGCGTGAGGGCTTCACGTCCGGCATCGTCAGCGGGGCGGTGCTCATGACGATGGCGCCCGTGTTCGGCGCGCTGTCCGACCGCGTGGGCAAGCAGCGCGTGATCTCCGTCGCGGCGCTCGTCATCCTGATCGCCAGCTATCCGCAGTTCTCGCATCTCATAAAGTCGCCGACCTTCGGTACGTTGCTGACGTTTCAGATCATCTTCGGCGTGCTGATTGCGGCCTACACGGGACCCATCCTCGCGCTCTTCACGGAGATGTTCCCGAGCCGCGTGCGGACCACGGGACTCTCGCTGGCGTACAACGGCGCCGTGACGATTTTCGGCGGCTTCGCCTCTTTCATCATTACGTGGCTGATGCAGGTCACGGGCGATGCCGAATCCGCGTCTTACTACATCATCTTCGCAGCGATCGTGAGCCTGGTCGGCACGCGGTTGATGAAGTCACACCAGTCGTGAGGAAACAACCATGAGCAAGCTAGTACTCGCAGGCGTTGCGGTCTTCGATCCGGTAACAGCAAAGCGTCGGACAGGCGTGAACGTCTGCATCGAAGACGGCAGGATCGCCGCGATAGGCGACGTCCCGCCTTCGTTCAGCGATGCCCGCAGGCTGAACCTGCCGGGGCGTACGGTGTTGCCCGGCTTCATCGATCTGCACGTGCATGTCGTCGCGGGAAGCACCAATCTGGGTGCGAGCGCCGCGATGCCCAACTTCCTCGCCGCGCTGAAGACGCTGCCCGTGCTTCGCGGCATGTTGAATCGCGGCTTCACGACGGTGCGGGATGCGGGCGGCGCGGACTTCGGCATGTGCGAGGCCGTCAATAACGGTGTGCTTTGGGGCCCGCGCATTCTGTCATCGGGCAAGGCGCTGTCTCAGACGGGCGGTCACGGGGATTTCCGCCAGCGCAACGACACATTGGACGATGCGTGCGGCTGCCTCGGGCGGCAAGGCTCCATCGCGCGCGTGGTGGATGGCGTCGAAGCGATGCGTCTCGCGGTGCGCGAGGAATTGCTGAAGGGCGCGTCCCAGATCAAGGTCATGGCGTCGGGCGGCGTCGCGTCGCCGAACGATCCCATCACGAACACGCAGTATTCGGAAGAAGAGCTTCGCGCGGCCGTTCAGGAAGCGGAAGCGGCGGGCACCTATGTGATGGCGCATGCCTACACCGCGCGCGCGATCCGGCGTGCCGTCGAGTGCGGCGTCAAATGCATCGAGCACGGCAATCTGATCGACGAGGAGACGGCGCGCCTGCTCGTCGAGCGCAACGTCGCCGTGGTTCCCACGTTATCGACGCTCGACAGGCTTTCCGAGCGAGGCCCCGCACTCGGCTTCCCCGCCGAATCGCTCGCGAAAATCGATGGCGCGCGCTCGAGCGGCCGGCAGGCGCTCGCACTCATGGCACGCGCGGGCGTGAAGCTGGGCTTCGGCTCCGACATGCTCGGCGAATTGCACGCCTGTCAGTCCGATGAATTCGCGGTTCGCGCGGAAATCCTCGGCAATGTGGAGGCGATCCGCTCGGCGACCTGCATCGCCGCGGAGATCACGCGGGAAACGGGCGTGCGCGGGACGTTGGCGGTCGGCGCAGTGGCGGACCTCGTCGTCGTCGATGGCGATCCGGTCGAGGACATTGCGCTGCTGCTGGGTCAGGGCGAGCATATTCCGGTCGTCATCAAGAACGGCGTCGTGATGAAGGAAGAAGGGCGGCTGCTCGAGCCGATTGCCGATTGACTTTGCAGCACCGGGTCGATTACGGTCATTGATATCCATCGGGCAACCACGAGATCCGCATGAAGATTACGCGCACCATTTCGACCGTCGAAGTCCATACCGGAGGCGAGGCGTTTCGCATCGTGACGAGCGGACTGCCCCGCTTGCCCGGCGACACCATCGTGAAGCGCCGCGCATGGCTCAAGGAAAACGCCGATGAAATTCGCCGTGCGTTGATGTTCGAGCCGCGCGGCCACGCCGATATGTACGGCGGTTATCTCACCGAGCCGGTCAGTCCGTCCGCCGACTTCGGCATCATCTTCCTGCACAACGAGGGCTACAGCGATCACTGCGGACATGGCGTGATCGCGCTGTCCACCGCCGCGGTCGAACTGGGCTGGGTTCAGCGGCAGATTCCCGAGACGCGCGTCGGCATCGACGCGCCGTGTGGCTTCATCGAAGCGTTCGTGCAATGGGACGGCGAGCACGCCGGCAATGTCCGCTTCGTGAATGTGCCGTCGTTCATCTGGAAGCGCGACGTCACCGTTCAAACGCCGTCCTTCGGAACCGTGAAGGGCGATATTGCGTTCGGCGGCGCTTTTTACTTTTACGTCGACGGCGCGCCATTCGGTCTCGAAGTGCGCGAGTCGTCGGTCGAAGCGCTCATCAAGTTCGGCGCCGAAGTGAAGGAGGCGGCCAACAAGGCGTACCCGGTCGAGCATCCCGAGATTCCGGAAATCAACCACATCTACGGGACCATCATTGCCAACGCGCCCCGGCATCCAGGTTCCACGCAAGCGAACTGCTGCGTGTTCGCCGACCGCGAAGTGGACCGCTCGCCGACCGGCTCGGGCACCGGCGGACGCGTCGCGCAGCTTTATTTGCGCGGCGAACTGCGCAAAGGCGAGACGCTCGTGAACGAATCGATCATCGGAACGGTCTTCAAGGGACGTGTGCTCAGTGAGACGACAGTCGGCGACTTCGAAGCCGTCATTCCGGAGGTCGAAGGCAACGCCTATGTTTGCGGCTTTGCCAACTGGATCGTGGACGAGCGCGATCCGCTGACGTATGGTTTCCTCGTTCGATAAGCGGCTCGACGTTCTTTTCCCGGAGGAAACCCATGAAAGGCTATTGGATCGTTCTCGGCAGCAGCGTCACGGATAAAGACGCGCAGCAGGCATACGGCGCGCTGTGGGCGCCCATCGCGGAGAAGTATCAGGCAAAGCTGAAAACCGTCGATGCTGCTTCCGTGCTGAAGGAGCAGCGCGAGACGCAACGCGTGCTCGTCGTCGAGTTTCCTTCGCATGAAGCGGCGATTGCCTGCTATGAAGACCCCGCGTATCAGGAAGCGAAGGAGTTTGCGCTCCGGGCATCGAATCGCGAATTGCTCATCCTCGCGGGCGAACTCATGTAAATCTCGGTGCCATGCCGCTCAATCCCGATTCTCCGCTTGCCCGCCTCATGACCGCGCCCGTTCGACCGGGCCGTGTCGTGTGGGTTGGCTTGCGCGTGTCGCGTCGCGCGCCGCTTCAGGTGGTCGAATCGGCGATTGCGTTGGCGGGCTTCGGACTCGACGGCGATCACTACAGCCGCAAGGACGGCAACAGGCAGGTCACGTTGATCGAAGCGGAAAGCCTGCGCGCGATCGCGAGCCATCTCGGGCTCGACGATGTTTCGCCCGGCGATCTGCGCCGCAATATCGTCACATCGGGCATCAATCTGAACGCGCTGAAAGACCGGCGCTTTCATATCGGCGATGCGGTGCTCGAAGCGAGCGGCGAATGTCATCCCTGCTCGCGCATGGAAGAGACATTCGGCGTGGGCGGTTATAACGCGGTGCGCGGTTTCGGCGGCATCACGGCGCGTGTCATCGAAGGCGGCACGATCGCGCTCGCAAGCGCGATCGTGCCGTGCTGATCCTATTTGCCCTGAGCAATCTGCGGCGCGCCTTCCCACGCGGGCAGCGTCGCGCCGTGATACACGGTCAGGATCGTCGAAGCGACGTTCGCCTGCTGATAGCTGTCGACGAGCGCTTTGACCCACGGCGCCTGCGCATCCTTCGCATTCACGGCGATGAAGTTGCGATACGGATTGCCCGGCACCTTTTCCTGCGCGATGCGTTCCTGCGGAATCTTGATGCCTGCCTTGATCGCCCAGTCGGTGTTGACGACGGCCGCATCGAGATCGCCGATCGCGCGTCCGACGATGCCCGCATCGAGTTCCTTGATCTGCACGTGCTTCGGGTTGCTCGCGATATCGCGCGCGGTCGGCAGCAGGCCGACATCGTCGCGCAGCTTGATCACGCCGTTGGCCTGCAACAGAAGCAGCGCGCGGCCTTCGTTGCTCGGATCGTTCGGCACGCCGATGGCCGCGTTCTGCGGCAGGTCCGCCACGGACTTGACCTTGCGCGAATAGAGGCCGATCGGCTGCACATACGTGAAGCCGACAGGCACGATGTCGTAATGACGCGCCTGGATCTGCGCATCGAGATAGGGCTTGTGCTGGAACGAATTGGCGTCGAGATCGTGTTGCGCGAGCGCTTCGTTCGGCTGGGTGTAGTCGGAGAAAGTCGTGACCTTGACCGTGATGCCGTGCTTCGCCGCATTCGCCGCGACCGCGCGCCAGACATCTTCGTCTTCGCCCGACATGATGCCGACCCGAATCGTCTTGTCGGCCGCCTCGACGGGCTGCACGCTCGCCACGCCCCATGCGAGCAGTAGCGAAAGAAACGCGGATTTGATTGGCGTAGAGAGCTTCATGAATGCGGACGTCATCAGTGGAAAGAGCCCTGATGCTAGAGGTCCGCATGCGGCGCGACAAATAATATCGAGCGCTATCGATATGAGCGTCGAGCCGAAGACCGGCGGACGATCCGCTAAGATACGGCACCCCGAATCAACACTCATAACGTGGAGCTTTTCGTGATCCAGCCGAGCAACGTATTCAAGGACAACCTCGCGCAGATGCCTGCCATCGACGGTATCGAGCGCATCGATCTGGTCGACGGCCAAGGCGAAGTCGTCGCGAGCATCGAGAACAAGCCGGGCAAGCAGGGCTCGCTCGCGGTCTATCACTATCTGAAGCAGACATTCGGCACGCTCGACGCCAAGGCTGCCGAGCACGGTCTCGCCGTGTTCGCCGAACATACCGCCGATGCGCGCAATCGGCCGGGCGCGCATCCGAACGTGGATCGACTGCTCGCGGTCGCCGATGGCGGCGAGGCCTTGCGCATCGACGTGATTCAGGCAAGCTGAAAGCGAAAAAGGCAACCTCCAAAGGTTGCCTTTCTCACATCATCGATTGAAACGTAGTGCTCAGACCTGCCGCAGTTCCACGCGCTTGATGTCCTTCACGATCACGAGATAACTGAACACCGTGATCAGCGCATTGATGCCGACGAACGCCAGCGCGCCGTTGAACGAGCCCGATTGCGCGACCAGATAGCCGATCACGATCGGCGTCACGATACCCGCCACGTTGCCGAACATGTTGAAGATCGATCCGGACAGCCCGATGGCTTCCTTCGGCGACGTATCCGCGACCACGGCCCAGCCCAATGCGCCGATGCCCTTGCCGAAGAACGCGAGCGACATCAGCGCGACCACGACCCAGTCCGTATCGACGTAATTGCAGCCGATGATGCACGACGACAGCAGCATCCCGCCAACGATCGGCAGCTTGCGCGCGAACGTCAGCGACTTGCCGCGGCGGATGAGGCCATCGGAGATCACGCCGCCGAGCACGCCGCCGGTGAAGCCGCAGATCGCGGGCAGCGACGCGACGAATCCCGCCTGCAGAATCGTCATGTGACGCGCCTGCACGAGATAGATCGGGAACCACGTCAGGAAGAAATACGTGAGCACGTTGATGCAGTATTGCGCGAGATACACGCCGAGCAGCATGCGGTTGGTCAGCAGTTGCTTCACGATCGGCCAGCCCACACGATTGCCCGACGCGCGCGCTGCGCCGCCTGAGCGCTGATGCCCCTGCACGAGCCCGCCGCCTTCCTCAATGTAGTCGAGCTCGGACTTGTTCACGCGCGGATGATCCGCCGGATTCTTCATCACGGAAAGCCACGTGAGCGCGAGCACGAGACCCGCGACGCCCATCACGATATACACGTGATGCCAGCCGAACGCATGCGTGAGCCACGCCATCAACGGCGTAAAGACCACCGCCGCGAAATACTGCGCCGAATTGAAGATGGCAGATGCCGTGCCGCGTTCCTGCGTCGGGAACCAGCTCGCGACGACTTTCGCATTGGCCGGAAACGCCGGTGCTTCGGCGGCGCCCATCGCGAAGCGCAGCACGAAAAGCGCCGTCACCGCGGTCGCCGCGCTGCCGAGCAGGCCGATCGAGCTTTGCAGCAGCGTGAAGAGCGACCACAGAAAGATGCTCGCCGCATACACGCGCCGCGCGCCGAAACGGTCGAGCAGCCAGCCCGCGGGCACTTGCGACAGCACATACGCCCAGCTGAACGCCGAGAAGATGTAACCCATGCGGATCGCATCGAAACCGAATTCGGCGCGCATCGCCGAGCCGGTCACGGACAAGGTCGCGCGGTCCGCGTAGTTGAACGTCGTGATCACGAAGATCAGCAACAGAATGAGATAGCGCACGCGGGTGCGCTTCATGACGTCCGCGGGATTCGCGGCGCGGCTCATCGACATGGCCTTCCTCCTGAATCTGATGCACGAAGGGCCGCCTGTGTTGCCGATGGCGGCCCTCATGCGCGAAGCACGCTTCGCGTGTCTCCTGCGATTTCGCTTACTGCGCGCCGAGCTTCTTGATGAGCGCGTCGAGCTGTTCCATCTCTTCGCCGGTCAGATCGGTCAGCGGCGCACGCACCGGGCCCGCGCTGTGGCCGACGAGCGTCGCGCCCGCCTTGACGATCGACACCGCGTAGCCCGCCTTGCGATTGCGGATCTTCAGGTACGGCAGGAAGAATTCGTCGATCAGACGGCCGGTCGTCGCGTGATCTTCGGCGGCGATCGCGCGGTAGAACTCCATCGCCGTCTTCGGGATGAAGTTGAACACCGCCGACGAGTACACCGGCACGCCCAGCGCCTTGTAGGCGGCTGCGTAGACTTCAGCCGTCGGCAGGCCGCCGAGGTAGGAGAAGCGGTCGCCCAGGCGGCGGCGGATCGTCACCATGTTTTCGATTTCGCCGACACCGTCCTTGAAGCCGATCAGGTTCGGGCAGCTTTCTGCGAGCTGTTCCAGCATGTCGGCGTTGAGCTTCGAATTCGCGCGGTTGTAGATGATGACGCCCATGTTCGGCACGGCCTTGCACACTTCTTCCGCGTGATTGCGGATGCCGTCCAGCGAGGCTTCCGTCAGGTAGTGCGGCATCAGCAGAACGCCTTGCGCGCCTTGCTTCTCGGCTTCCTGCGCGAACGCGATGGCCGTGCGCGTCGGGCCGCCGGCGCCCGCGAGGATCGGCACCTTGCCGCGGCACACTTCGGTCGCCGTCTTCACGATCTGCGAATATTCGGGTTGCGTCAGCGAGAAGAACTCGCCCGTGCCGCCCGCGACGAACAGCGCCGAAGCACCGTACGGAGCCAGCCATTCGAGGCGCTCCGCGTACGTGTCCGCGCGAAAGTTGCCTTGGCTGTCGAAGTCCGTCACGGGGAAGGAGAGCAGGCCTTCGGAAACGATTTGCTTCAGTTCTTGCGGTGTCGTCATGGTGATGGGGTCTCGTGTTCGGCGACCGGCGATTGCCGATCTCGTAAGTCATCGTACAACACAGTCTGTCATCAGACAACCGCTTTAACGCTTTGAAATCAATGAATACGGGTAAATACTAAGCAATTGTGACCGTCTATGTTGTAGGATGACATAACTCCAAGCCGCAGCCCGCGCGGTGTGTTTGCACAAGGATTCGTCAGAATGAATCAGTCTCCCCTCTATATCCGTGTCCATCCGGACGACAACGTCGCGATCGTCGTGAACGACGGCGGTCTCGGCGAAGGCGCCACGTTCGCCGACGGCCTCGTGCTGCGCGAGCGCGTGCCGCAGGGTCACAAGGTCGCGCTGAAAGATCTCGCGGAAGGCGACGCGGTGATCCGCTATAACGTGGTGATCGGCTACGCGACGAAAGCGCTGCCGAAGGGAAGCTGGATCAACGAGCACGTCACGCGCATGCCGACGCCGCCCGAACTGCACGATCTGCCGATGGCGACGATCAAGGCGCCGGACGAATCGCCGCTGGAAGGCTTCACGTTCGAGGGCTATCGCAACGCGGACGGCTCGGTCGGCACGCGCAACATCCTCGCGATCACGACGACCGTGCAATGCGTGGCGGACGTGGTGCAGCACGCCGTGACGCGCATCAAGGCGGAACTGCTGCCGCGCTATCCGAATGTCGACGATGTCGTGAGTCTCGGCCACACCTACGGCTGCGGCGTGGCCATCGACGCGCCCGACGCGATGGTGCCGATCCGCACCGTGCGCAATATCTCGCTGAACCCGAACTTCGGCGGCGAAGTGATGATGGTGTCGCTCGGCTGCGAGAAGCTGCAGCCGGAGCGCCTGATGCCGCCGGGCACGATCCCGATCGCGGCGGCATCGGCGGAAACGGAAGACGTGGCCGATATCGGCGACAACACGCACGACGACAACGGCGGCGCAGTCGTGCTGCAGGATGAATCGCATGTCGGCTTCGCGTCGATGATCGACTCGATCATGCACATGGCCGAGATGCATCTGAAGCGCCTGAACAATCGCCGCCGCGAGACGTGTTCGGCGGGGGATCTGGTCGTCGGCGTGCAGTGCGGCGGCAGCGATGCGTTTTCCGGTCTGACGGCGAATCCGGCCGTCGGCTTCGCGACCGATCTGCTGGTGCGCGCGGGCGCGACCGTGATGTTCTCGGAAACGACGGAAGTGCGCGACGGCGTTGCGCAACTGACGGCGCGCGCGGCGAACGGCGAAGTCGCGCAGGCGATCATCCGTGAGATGCAGTGGTACGACGACTATCTGAAGCGCGGCGGCGCGGATCGCAGCGCGAACACGACGCCGGGCAACAAGAAGGGCGGACTGTCGAACATCGTCGAGAAGGCGATGGGGTCCATCGTCAAGTCGGGCAGCTCGGCGATTTCCGGCGTGCTGTCGCCGGGCGAGAAGGTGAAGCAGAAGGGCCTGATCTATGCGGCGACGCCCGCGAGCGATTTCATCTGCGGCACGCTGCAACTGGCGGCGGGCATCAACCTGCATGTGTTCACGACGGGGCGCGGCACGCCGTACAGCCTCGCCGAAGTGCCCGTGCTCAAGGTCGCGACGCGTTCGGATCTCGCGCGCCGCTGGCACGATCTGATGGACGTGAACGCGGGCACCATCGCAACGGGCGAAGCGACCATCGCCGATGTGGGCTGGGAGCTTTTCCGGCTCATGCTCGATGTCGCGAGCGGCAAGAAGCAGACGAAGGCCGAGGCGCTCAAGCTGCATAACGCGCTAGTGCTGTTCAATCCGGCGCCGGTGACCTGATTCGACGCGTGCTGTTCAAAGCAGGACAATTGCCCCGCCTCAATCGATGCGGGGCAATTTTTTTGCACTATGGAACTGGATCCACTCTCCGGGCAAGTCCGAGCCGATGACCTCCAATCCCGCTCCGACAAGACGAACTCCGATCCCCCGCACTGTCTGGGCGCTCGGCATCGTCAGTCTCTTCATGGACCTGTCGTCCGAGATGGTGCATGCGCTGCTGCCGATCTACCTCGTGACGACGATGGGCATGAGCGTCACCGCGCTCGGCGCGCTCGAAGGGGCGGCCGAAGCGACTGCGATGATCGTCAAGGTGTTTTCCGGCTCGCTCAGCGATTGGCTCGGCCGGCGCAAGGGCTTGCTGCTCTTCGGCTACGGGCTCGCGGCGTTGACCAAGCCGCTGTTTCCACTCGCCGATACGCCCGCCGTGGTCGCGGCCGCGCGTCTGCTCGACCGCGTCGGCAAGGGCGTTCGCGGCGCACCGCGCGATGCGCTCGTCGCGGATGTCGCGCCACCGGAAATCCGCGGCGCCTGCTTCGGCCTGCGGCAGTCGATGGACACCATCGGCGCATTCGCCGGACCGTTGCTCGCGATTGTGCTGATGCTCGCGCTGTCCGACCAGATTCGCACGGTGCTGTGGTTCGCGGCGGCGCCGGCGCTCATCGCGGTCGCCGTCCTGTTCTTCGGCGTTCGCGAACCCGAACGGGCGGATGCGCCAGGCGCATTTCGCTCGCCGATGCACTGGAATTCGATACGCGAATTTAGCGGGCGCTACTGGTATGTCGTCGCGATCGGCGCGACCTTCACACTCGCCCGCTTCAGCGAGGCGTTTCTCGTGCTGCGCGCGCAGCAGGCCGGGCTCGGCCTCGCGTGGATTCCGGCCGTGATGGTGGTGATGAGCGTCACGTATTCGCTAAGCGCCTATCCGGTCGGCGTGTTGTCCGATCGATGGAACCCGCGCGCGCTGCTCGCGTGCGGGCTCGTTCTGCTGATCGCAGCCGATCTGCTGCTCGGAACCGGCACATCGATGCTCGCGCTGTTCGCGGGCGTCGCCTTGTGGGGACTTCACATGGGCTTCACGCAGGGCATTCTCGCCGCGATGGTCGCCGAATCCGCGCCGCCCGCGTTGCGCGGCACCGCATTCGGCGTGTTCAATCTCGCGAGCGGCGTCTGTATGGTGTTGTCGAGCGCGATCGCGGGCTGGATCTGGGACCGCAACGGCGCGTCGATGACTTTTTTCGCAGGCGCCGCGATCGCGCTGGTTCCGTTGGTGATGTGCGTCTGGCCGCGTTTTTCTTCACGGCCCGCGCCGTGAGGCATTACCCCACGTACCGCGCCGCCGGCGTATCCGTCGAAAGCTCCGGGCTCATCGCCTGACGCGCGGCTTCATACGCGTCCCACTTGGCGCCGTCGTGCAGCGATGGAATCGTCACGAGTTCGTTGCGGTCGAAGCCGACGAGCGCCGCATCGACCAGATCGCTCGCCGACATGACGATTGCGCTGTCGAGATTCTCGATCGGCAGGCCGCCCGTTTCCCAGAAGTCGGTGGCGGTCGCGCCCGGCAGCACGGCCTGAACGCCCACGCCCGTGCCCGACAGTTCCTTGTGCAACGCCTGGCTGAACGCGAGCACGAACGCCTTGGTGCCGCCATACACGCCGTTGAGCAGCTCCGGCGCGATGCTCACGATCGACGCGATGTTGATCACCGCGCCCTTGCCGCGCGCCACGAAACCCGGCACCGCCGCATACGTCAGACGCGTGAGCGCGGTCACGTTGAGGTCGATCATGCGGGTCATCGCATCGACATTGCTGTCGAGCAAAGGCGTATGCGTGCCGACGCCCGCGTTGTTCACGAGCAGCGTGATGCTCGCGTCGTCCTTCAGCTTCGCTTCGACGGCGGCGAGCGCCTGACGGTCGCCCAGATCGGCGTCGATGATTTCGACGCTGCGGCGCGTCTCGTTCGTGATGCGCTGCGCGAGCGCCGTGAGCCGGTCGCGATTGCGCGCGACCAGAACGAGGTCGTACCCGCGCCGCGCGAGGCGCTCGGCATAGACCGCGCCGATGCCCGAAGATGCGCCGGTGACGAGCGCCGTGCCAGGATGTTGCTGCGTCATGATTTCACTCCGTCCGAAAAAGGTGGTTGATTGCGTGAGTGAATTCTGGTCGAATTTGACCGTGGCGCAAATGACGTATAGGGTAGTGATTCGAGACATCACCGCGACGGGATAACGACGTGCACCGCATCGGCTATTTATTGAGCGACGGCTTCCAGATCATGGCGCTCGCATCGCAGACGGTATTCGAAATGGCGAACGACGTGTCCGGCGAGCCTTTCTACGGCGTCGAGAATTTTTCGCTGCACGGCGGCGAAGTGCGCTCGTCGCTCGGCTTGCCGGTCGGCACGCGCAAGATCACGCCGCGCACCGCGATGGACACGTGGATCGCCGCGGGCGTCACCACGCCGCTCACGCTGCCGCCGCCCGCCGAAGTGCTCGCGTTTCTGCGCCGCGCGAGCACGCGGGCGCGGCGCGTCGCGGGCATCTGCACGGGCGGGTTCGTGCTCGCCGAGGCGGGCCTGCTCGCGCACCGGCGCGCGACCACGCATTGGGCCTACGCGCGCGACATGCAGCGGCTTTTTCCCGACGTGCGCGTGGAAGAGGACCGCATCTTCATCGTCGATGGCCCGGTCTGGACATCGGCGGGCATGACGGCTGGCCTCGATCTCGCGCTCGCGATGGTCGAGAAGGATCTCGGCGCGGAACTCGCGCGCTCCGTCGCGCACAAGCTCGTGATGCATCAACGCCGCGCGGGCGGCCAGTCGCAGCATTCGGAAATGCTCGATCTCGCGCCGAAGTCGGATCGCATCCAGAACGCGCTGAACTACGCGCGCAAGAACCTGAACCGGCCGCTGACGGTCGAGGAGCTCGCGGGCGAGGCGCATCTGAGTCCGCGTCAGTTCAGCCGCGTGTTCACGCAGGAGACTGGGCAGTCGCCGGCGAAGGCCATCGAAGGACTGCGGCTTGAGGCGGCGCGCCTGATGATCGAAACGAGCCGTCATTCGCTCGAAGCGATTGCGCTCGAAACGGGCTTCAGGGACCGGCGTCACATGCGCGAGGCGTTCATGCGCGGTTTCGGCGTGCCCCCGCAGGAAGTGCGGCGCGAAGCTCGGGCACAGGTCTGATAACTTCCGCACTTTCCACGCACAACGAGGACACGCCGTGTTGAAGATCGATCCCGACCGCCTGCTGAACGACCTCAGGCATCTGCGCACGTTCGGCGCGACCGGGCCGGGCGTCGTGCGCTTATCCCTTTCGTCCGTCGATATGGACGCGCGCCGCTGGCTCGCCGGCCGCATGAACGACGCGGGCCTCACCGCGGCCATCGATGGCGTCGGCACCGTGTTCGGCCGCTCGCGCAATGCAGGCCCGGCGCTTCTGATCGGCTCGCACACCGACACGCAGCCGACGGGCGGCTGGCTCGACGGCGCACTCGGCGTCATCTACGGTCTGGAGATCGCACGCGCGCTCGCCGAATGCGAAGAGACGCGCAGCTTTGCGGTGGACGTCGCATCGTGGTTCGACGAAGAGGGCACGTTCTCGGGCTTTCTCGGCAGCCGCAGCTTCGTCGGCGACGATGTCGATGAAGCCATCCGCGGCGCGCGCAATCGCGAAGGCCTGTCGCTCGCCGATGCGCTCGCGCAAGCCGGCCTCGCCGGCAAGCCGCGCGTGCGGCTCGACGCGACGCGCCACAAGGCCTACATGGAGCCGCATATCGAGCAGGGCGGGCGTCTGGAGGCGCACGGCAAGTCGATCGGCGTGGTGACGACGATCGTCGGCATCCGCGAGCTCCGGCTGCGTTTCACGGGCCAGCGCAATCACGCGGGCACGACGCCGATGTCGATTCGCCGCGACGCGGGCGCGGCGCTCGTCGCGTTCATCGCGCGCATGGACGACGCGTTTCGCCCGCTCGCCGATGCGGATACCGTGTGGACCGTGGGGCGCATCGAGCTCGATCCGGGCTCGTTCAGTGTGGTGCCCGGCGCGGCGGACCTGTACCTGCAATTCCGCGACGCCAGCGCGCAACGCCTGCGCGCGATGGAAACCGCGCTCGCGTCGCTGATCCGCGATTTCAACGATGAAGGCAAGGTCGGCGTCGCGATGGTCGACAGCGAGCCGCCCGAAGAACCTGTCGTGATGGACGCCGGGTTGCAGGCGCATCTGGCGCAGGCTGCGGAAGCGTTCGCGCCGGGGCAATGGGAACGCATGCCGAGCGGCGCGTCGCACGATGCGCAGTTGCTCGCGCATCACATGCCGGCGTGCATGCTGTTCGTGCCGAGCATCGGCGGAGTCAGTCACGACTTCATCGAGGATACGGCCGAGGCGCACATCGTAAAAGGTTGCGAAGTCGCGGCGCGGGCGGCGGCGGAGATTCTCCGCACGCTCAACGCATAGCGCGCGCTCAGCGATGCCGGAGAGAACCGGCATCGAGAATCAGAACGGCACGTCGCCGATGATCCCCGCACGCTCCATCTTCCGGTGGCAAGGCGGATAGTCCATCACCGCGTAATGCTGCGTGCTGCGGTTGTCCCAGATCGCGATGCTGTTCTTCTTCCAGCGCCAGCGCACCTGAAACTCCGGGATATAAGCCTGGCTCACGAGATACGCGAGCAACTGTCCCGCGCCGGGATTCGCGTCCTGCCCGAAACGCACGCGCTCAGGCGTGTGATAGTTGGTGAAATGCGTCGTGAACGCGCTGACGAACAGCACTTTCTCACCGGTCTCGGGATGCGTGCGCACGACCGGATGCTCGGCATCGGGAAACTGCGCCTTGAGCGCGAGACGCTTTTCGATCGGCATGGCCGCGCCGAAGCTCGCTTCGATGCTGTGCCGCGCGCGCAGTTCCGCGATCTGCTCCTTCACGTTCTCGGGCAGCCTGTCATACGCGAGCACCATGTTCGCCCACATCGTGTCGCCGCCGACCGGGGGGCATTCCACGCAACGCAGCACGGCGCCGAACTGCGGTGCCGCACGCCAGGTGGCGTCTGCGTGCCATGCGTTCTCGTACCGGTCGTTGGGCTGGTCCGGATTCTTGTAGATGCGCACGAGTCCCGGATGCTCGGGATCGCTGCCCGCGACCGGATGATCTTCCAGCTCGCCGAAGCGCCGCGCGAACGCGACATGCTCGGCGCGCGTGATGTCCTGATCGCGCAGAAAGAGCACGCGATGCGCAAGCAATGCGGCGCGGATCTCGCCGAAAAGCGCGTCGTCGTGAATGGCGTCCGCGAGCTTCACGTTCGTGAGTTCGGCGCCGATCGCGCAAGTGAGTTGTTCGATACGCATGTTGCCTCCTCAGACGACGAGCACGGACGAACCCGTGGTTCTGCGCGCTTCGAGATCGCGGTGCGCGTCCTGCGCATCGGCGAGCGCATAGCGCTGATTGATTTCGATGCGGATGCGACCGCTCGCGACATGATCGAACAGTTCGGCGGCGAGCGCGTCCTTCTCGGCCGGATCGGCGATGTAGTCGGCGAGTGCCGGGCGCGTGAGATACAGCGAGCCCTTCATCGCGAGCAATTGAGGATCGAAGGGCGGAATCGGGCCCGATGCCGTGCCGACGCAGACCATCAGTCCGCGCCGCGCGAGCGAATCGAGCGATGCGTTGAAGGTCGTCTTGCCGACGCTGTCGAATACCGCGTTCACGCCTTTGCCATCGGTCAGTTCACGCACGCGCGCGGCGACATCCTCGCGGCTGTAGTCGATCACGTGCGCCACGCCGTGCTCGCGCGCGACTTGCGCCTTCGCATCGCTCGATACCGTGCCGATCACCGTGACGCCGAGCAGCTTCGCCCATTGCGACACGATCAGCCCGACGCCGCCCGCCGCCGCGTGCAAGAGCAGCGTGTCGCCGCGCTCGAAGCGCCGGATGCGCGTCATCAGATAGGCGGCGGTGAGGCCGCGCATCGTCATCGCGGCGGCGCGCGTGCAGTCGATCGCATCGGGCAGTTTGATCAGCGGCGCAGCCGAAATGATGCGCTCCGTGCTGTAAGCGCCGAGCGTGTTGATGAACCCAGTGTAGGTCACGCGGTCGCCTTCCTTCAGATGCGTGACGTTCGCGCCGACCTTCTCGACGACGCCCGCCGCCTCGACGCCCATGCCCGAAGGCAGCGGCACCGGATAGAGGCCGGAGCGGAAATACGTATCCGCGAAATTGAGGCCGACCGCCTCGTGACGCAGACGCACTTCGGACGGGCCGGGGTCGCCTACGCCGACTTCTTCCCAGCGCAGGACTTCGGGGCCGCCGGTTTCGTGAAAGCGGATTGCATGTGCCATTGTGTTCGTCTCCTGATTCGGTCTGTGTTCAGTGTGTTCAGTGTGCAGCGGCGGCGAGCGCGTTCCAGTCGTCATCGCGCAGATAGCGGCGCGCGGCGGGCAGCACCGCGCCTTCGATGCGTCCCATGCGTTCCCACGCGAAACCCGCGCACGCATGCAAACGGTCTTCGATCACATCGCCTCGCGTCGCCGATTCCGCGATGCGCGCGAGCAAGGCCGTTTCGCGTTCCGCGAGGCGCGCGAGTTCGTCGAGTTCGGCGTCGAGCGCGGAGGTTCGGTTGCGCAGCGCCGTCGTCAGCGCGGTGTCTTCGTCATGCGCTTGCTGAAAACGTCCGATCGTGCGCGGATCGGGCCGCTTCATGCAGAGCGCGTCGTCGTACGCATCCGAGCGTGCGCGATGCGCGGCCAGCAGCGCGCCGACCGCTTTCGCGACCATCGGGCGCGCGTCGACCGGGCAGATCAACACGGCGACGCCCGCCAGGGGCGGCACGGCACTGCCCTGCGCGATGCACACGAGGTCGTAATCGCGCGATGCGGGCGCCTCGCCCGCCAGCACGGACGACGGCACGCCCTGCGCCCGCGCCGCGGCTTCGGCGCGCGCCAGCAGCGCTCGCGCATGCCGATGCTGCAGTGCAGCGGCGCCGTGGTTTTCCTCGCGGGTTTCGCCGGTATCGCGGCAAACGAACGTGATGCGCGCGCCGAGCGTCCGCGCGAGCTCGGCCGCATGGCCAATCGCCTCGACGCACGCGTCGCTGCGCTCGACGGGCACGAGCAGATGTCGATACATGATGATCCTTCAGCTTGCAGTTGCACGATTGAATGCATCGTAGTGGGGGCATGGCGCGCGCGCCCCTCTCGCGGCGGGAGGGGCTTGACGCGCGCGCGTCATAGGAACCATGCTTGAGCGAAACACGAAACCACCCGATGCCCACCGACTCCCCCTCCACCGAACTCGTTTTGAAGACGATGGCGCCGCGCGCGCCGTCCGGCCTGCTCGCACGCGCACGCCTCCACGCCGCGAGCATGCCGGGCGCGGGCAGCCAGATCGTGCTCGTGCAGGCGGGCGCGGGCTACGGCAAGACTTCGCTGCTCGCGCAATGGCGGCGCGAGTTTCTGGCGCGCGGCGCGGCCGTCGCGTGGCTGCTCGCCGACGAGCGCGACGACGCCGAGCGCTTCCTGCGCGCGCTCGTCCACACGGTGCGCGCCGCCTGCGCGCGGCCCGCGTTCGGCCGGCTGATCGTCGATAGCCCGGGCGCGCCCGCCGGCGCGTTCGATCTCGCGACGGCGTGGCTCGCCGAACTGGCCCAGCTTTCGCTCGATGTCGTCCTGATCGTCGATGACGCGGACAGGTTGCCGCCATCGGGCGCCGCGCTGCTCGATTACGTGCTGCACAACGCGCCGCAGAACCTGCGTATCGTCGCGGCCGGGCGGCAGGGGCTCGACAAGCCCGCGGCGGAACTGCTCGCCTACGGGCAGGCGGGCCTCGTCGGTCCGGAGGCGCTGCGTTTTCGCGTCGACGAAACCATCGCGCTCGTCACGCAGCGCTTCGGCGCTCGCGTGGACGCGGATTCGAGCGCGCGCCTCTTCGAAATCACCGATGGCTGGCCGCTCGGCCTGCAACTCGCCCTCACGGCGATGTCGCGCGCGCAGGACCCGCGCGCCGCGCTCGACAATCTCGCGGCGGGGCCGCGCGGCTTGCGCGAGCCGCTCGTCGCCGCGCTGCTCAGCGAACTGTCATCGGAAGATGAACGCTTTCTCGTCGGCATCAGTGTCGTGGACGTGCTGCATCCCGACCTGTGCGCCGCCCTGACCGACGATCCCGACGCGCCGCAACGCCTTCTGCGTCTCGCGCGCGACACGCCCGTTTTCGTCACCGCCGAAGAAAGCGACTGGTGCCGGCTGCATCCGCTCGTGCGCGACGTGCTGCAAACGCGCTTCGCCGCGCTCGCGGACACGCAGCGCGCCGATCTGCACCGGCGCGCGGCGCGCTGGCTCGGCGCGCGCGGCATGCTCGAACAGGCGGCGCGTCACGCGCATGCGGCGGGCGAGCGCGAGCACGCGTACGAGCTCGCGGAACAATCGCTGCACGATGCCGTGAAGCAGGGCCAGCTCGGCACCGTGCTCGACTGGCTGGAACGTCTGCCGGAGCCGGAGCTGGAGAAGCGCCCGCGTCTGCGTCTGGCGGTGGCGTGGGCGCTCGCGCTCAGCGAACGGCACAGCGAGGCGCAGCGCCAGGTCGAGCGCGTACTGGCATCGTCAGGGGCCGACGACGCCCTGCGCTACGAATGCGCGCTGATCCTGAGCGCGGCCGCCTGGTACGCCGACGATCCCGACGCCTTTCTCACGCTCTTCGAGCCGTGGGCGCAGACGCCGCCAGCCAGGGATTCGTGGCTCGCGCAGGCGCACGCAAACCGCCTCGCCGCCCGCGCGATGCTGCTCGGCGAGCCCGCGCAGGCACGGCGTCTGCAACAGTCGATGACGCGCGAGCAGATCGGCAAGGGTCACGGCTATCTCGTGCGCTGGGGCGATCACATGGTCGGACTGACGTTCCTGCAGGAAGGCCAGGTGAAGCTCGCCGAAAGCGTGCTGCTGCCCGCGCTCGCGAGCGCCGAAGAAGATCTCGGCAGGCGTCATCCGCTCACCTGCATGTTCGCCGCGACGTGTGCGTCGATTGCATATGAAGACGATCGCATCGACGAGGCCGGCGCGCTGCTCGCCAATCGACTCGACGTGCTCGAACGCGCCGCGCTGCCCGAAACCGTCGTGCTCGCGTATCGCACGGCGGCGCGCATCGCGGCCTTGCGCGGCGACGAGCATCGCGCGCTCGATCTGCTCGAAATGCTTCACGCGATGGGCGTCGCGCGCAATCTGCCGCGTCTGTGCGTGACGAGTCTCGCCGAGCAGGTGAGCGCGCACGCAGGCCGCTACCGCGCGCAAACCTGCGATGCGCTCGTCGCGCGTATCGACGCCATCGTCGATGAACATGCCGCCGCGCGCGGGCCGATCTGGCGCGAATCGGTGCAGATGCTCCAGGCGATGGCGCACGGCAGCGCCGAAATGGCGCGGCAGGACTGGCGCGCCGCGATCGAACCGTTCGAGCGCGCCGAACGCATCGCCACGACGATGAAGCTCGGCCGCCAGCGCATCGCACTGATGGCCTTGCGCGCGTTCGCGCTCGAACGCGCGAGCGGCGAAGGCCATGCGCCTTTCCTCGAAGCGTTGAATCTCGCGCGCACTTATCACCTCGGGCGCGTGCTGATCGACGCGCATCCCGAACTCGCCGACTGGGCCCGGCGCGTCAGCGAAGACGGGCAGACGCCGCCTGGCGAGCGGCCGGTGGTGCCGCCGCACGTCGTGCGCCCGCCGCCGCGCTCGGCCACGGGCGGCCCGCGCGCCTTGCCGAGCGTCATCCTCACGCCGAAAGAGCGCGAGATGCTCGAACTGCTCGCGCGCAATCTGAGCAACAAGGAAATCGCGCTCGCGGCGGCGGTCGGCGAGGGCACCGTCAAGTGGCATCTGAAGAATCTTTTCGGCAAGCTCGACGCGAGTTCGCGCAAGCACGCGGTGCGCCGCGCCATCGCGCTCGGGCTGCTCGAAGGTGTGCAGTAGCACGCATCGTGCTGCTTGTATTCCCCGGTGCCTCACATATGCTTGCTGAGTGTGACGCGTCCCGTGAGGAGCGATCTTGGAGAGCCCTGAAGCGCGCGTTCGCCGCAGCTACGGCACGCAGCCCGGCTCGCGCTTTCCCATCGGCGCGACGGTGGTGCGGGGCGGCGTCAACTTCTGCACGTTCTGCCGGCACGCGACGCACCTCGAACTGCTGCTGTATGCATCGGAAGAAAGCGTCGAGCCGTTTCAGGTCGTCACGCTGACGCGTGAAGCGAACCGCACGTTCTTCTTCTGGCATGTGCTCGTCGAAGACCTTCCGCTGCGCTGCTGCTATACGTGGCGCGCGTACGGGCCGCTCGGCGTGCCGCAGATGAGCG
Organism: Caballeronia arvi; assembly: GCF_001544695.2. Classification (GTDB taxonomy): domain Bacteria; phylum Pseudomonadota; class Gammaproteobacteria; order Burkholderiales; family Burkholderiaceae; genus Caballeronia; species Caballeronia arvi. Next base: position 220,822 of record NZ_FCOM02000004.1, on the reverse strand, counting down.
ATGAAGCCGCGAGCCGCAAGGAACTGCTCGACCCGCATGCGCGCGGCGTGAGCGACCGCTTCTATCAGCGCCGGCAGGCGGCCGTCGCGGAGGCGGCCGAGCACGCGTCGCTCAGAGCGATCGTCACGGAGCCGCTCGGCGCGCCCGGCCAGGACGTGGACGTCCGCACGCTCGACGACGCCATCATCTACGAACTGCACGTAGGCGGCTTCACGCGGCATCCGTCGAGCGGCGTGCGCCATCCCGGCACGTTCGCGGGGCTCATCGAGAAAATTCCTTATCTGCAGGCGCTCGGCGTTACGCATGTCGAACTGCTGCCGGTGATGGCCTTCGACGAGCAGGACATACCCGCGTCCGCCGTGGCGCGCGGCCTCAGCAATTACTGGGGCTACAGCACGCACAGCTTTTACAGTCCGCATCCGCGCTATTGCGTCGAGCCTGCGCGCGCGCCGCAGGAGTTCCGCGAGTTCGTCGATGCGCTGCATGCCGCCGGCATTCGCGTCCTGCTCGATGTCGTGTTCAATCACACATCGGAAGCGGGAAGAGACGGGCCGCTGATCCACTTCAAGGTGTTCGCCAACGAGGCCTTTTATCAAGTCGATAATCAGGTCGATACGAACGATGCGCGCCACTACCGCGATTACACGGGCTGCGGCAATACCGTCAACTGCAATCATCCGCTCGTGTCGGCGTTCATCATGCGTTGTCTCGAATACTGGGTGCGCGACCTCGGCGTCGACGGCTTTCGCTTCGATCTCGCGAGCGTCTTCGCGCGCGGCGCGCACGGCGAGCTGCTGCCCACGCCGCCCTTGCCCTGGGCGATGGAAGCATCGCCGGTGCTCGCGCGCGTGCCGCTGATCGCCGAGGCGTGGGATGCGGGCGGGCTCTATCACGTCGGCGCGTTTCCCGGCATGGCGTGGGCCGAGTGGAACGGGCGCTACCGCGACGTGATCCGGCGCTTCGTGCGCGGCGATCCGGGCCTCGTCGGCGAGGTGTGCACGTGCATCGCGGGCAGCGCGGATCTCTATCAGGACGATGGCAGGCTGCCCGCGAACAGCATCAACTTCGTCACCTGTCACGACGGCTTCACGCTGAACGATCTGGTCAGCTACGACGCGAAGCATAACGAGGCGAACGGCGAGGACAATCGCGACGGCAGCAACGACAATCTGTCGTGGAATTGCGGTGCGGAAGGCGAGAGCAGCGATGCGGCGATCATCGGCCTGCGTCTTCGACAGGCGCGCAACTTCATGGCGATCCTGCTGCTGAGCCAGGGCGTGCCGATGCTCCTCGCCGGCGACGAAATCCTGCGCAGCCAGCGCGGCAACAACAACGCGTTCTGTCAGGACAACGCGCTCTCGTGGATGGACTGGCGTCTCTCCGACGACGCGCAGGACATGCTGCGCTTCGTGCGCGAGCTGATCGCGCTGCGCAAGCGTCACGCGAGCCTGCGCCGCCGCCGTTTTCTGACGGGGCGGCCCGAAAACGGACAGACGCATCCCGACGTCGCCTGGCACGGCGAGCGCCTCGACGAGCCCGCGTGGCACGACCGCGGCGCGCGCTTCGTCGCCTTGACGCTCGCGGGGCACGCGCCGGACGAGCCGATGCTGCATATCGTCTTCAACATGAACGACGATGCCCGCGACGCCGCGCTGCCCGTCCTCGACAACCGGAGCTGGCGGCGCATCGTCGATACGTCGGCTGAAGCGCCGCGCGACATTGTTCCGGATATCGAAACAGCGGACGTCGAACGCGGTGTGTGCCGTGTCGAAGCGCGCAGCGTCGTCGTGCTGGAATCGTTCTGAATTATGCGTTCGGCGGCGCTGGACTGTGCGGCGCAAAACGCTTATTAGTGATGGTCGTGTACTGCTGCGTAGCATTGTCCACCCACAGGAGGCGGCATGGATGCAGTCAGAACGTTCCTCGAGAATCAGTCGCTGTTCGCGCTCTTTCTGACGATCGCACTGGGTTATCTGATCGGTGAAATCAATATCAAGGGCGTGGCGCTCGGCTCCGGCGCGGTGCTGTTCGTCGGGCTCGCCATTGGCGCCTTCGCGCCGAAGTCCTCGCCGCCCGCGCTCCTGGGCACGCTCGGATTGTTGCTGTTTCTGTACGGCATCGGCATTCAATATGGCGCGCAGTTCTTCCACGGGCTCACGAGCCGCGAAGGGGTGAAAGCGAATGCGGCGGCGTGCATCGGCGTGATCGTCGCGGGTCTCGTGTCGGTGGGCTTCATTCCGCTCGGCATCAAACTCGCCGATGCGCTCGGCATGTTCGCCGGCAGCGGCACCAGCACGGCGAGCCTGCAGGTCGCGATTGCATCGATGAAAAACAACGATGCCGCGGTGGCCTACAGCGTCGCGTATCCGTTCGGGGTCGCCGGACCGATTCTGTTCCTGTATGTGCTGAACGTTGCGCTCAAGGTAAAGATCCAGAAGCCGGCCGCGAAGGTGCTGGAAACGGCTGAAATCGCGCTGAAAAACGAAAACCTGTTCGGCATGAACATATCGCAGCTCGCGAGCCGCCTGCCTTCGGGCGTGGTGATCGCCGCGGTGCGCCGCGCGCATCACAATCAGTTGCCCACGGCCGACTTCACGCTGCGCGCCGACGACGTGCTGCTCGCCACCGCGACCGACCGGCGCCTGCTCGACGAAGCGACCGCGCTATGCGGCGAATTGCAGCCGGGGCGCATGGCGAGTCATCGCGAAGACCTCGACTACATGCGCGTGTTCGCGTCGAATCCGTCGGTCGTCGGCATGGCGCTCGGCGACATCCGCTTTCCCGATGGCGTCAACTGCGCGATCGCGCACGTGCGCCGCGGCGACGCCGACATGCTCTCGACGCCCGATCTCATCCTCGAAGCGGGCGACCGCGTCGGCCTGCTCGTCAATCGCGCGCATCAGGCGACGATGCGCACGTTCTTCGGCGATTCGATCAAGGGCACGGCGGATCTCAGCTTCATCTGCCTGGGAATAGGCGCGGCGGTCGGCTTGCTCGTCGGCGCGATTCCGCTGCGCGTGCCCGGTCTCGGCGCGTTCAGCCTGGGACTCGCCGCATTGCTGCTGGTCGCGCTGTGTCTGGGCAAGGCGCGCCGCAACGGGCCGTTCGTCTGGGTGATGCCGCTCTCGGCGAATCTCGTGCTGCGCAATCTCGGCCTCACGATCTTTCTCGCGCAAGTGGGCATTTCATGCGGGCCGAAATTCGTCGCGACGGTCGGCACCGCCGGGCCGCTGCTGCTGCTCTACGGCGCGATCACGCTGCTGATTCTGGTGGGCGTCACGGCCGTGTGCTGCCTGTGGATTTTCAGGCTGCCCTTCGATACGTCGGTCGGCGTGATCTGCGGCGCGACCGGCAATCCGGCGATCCTCGCGTTCGCCAATCGCATCGCGCCGACGGATCAGCCGGACATCATGTACGCGATGATTTTCCCGTCGATGACCATCGTCAAAGTGCTCTTCGTGCAGATCGCCATATCGCTTGCCGCGGGTTAGGCTTTTGCCCCACCATGCCTGAACACAAGTAAGGAGCCCATCATGGAAGTGGCGATCTTTAGCTCGACGCCTTACGAGCGCCAGTATCTCGACGAAGCGAACAAGACCGAGAAGCACACGCTCAAGTACCACGACATGTCGCTGGACATGGATACGGTCGGGCTCGCGGCGGGCTACGGCGCGGTGTGCATCTTTGTCAATGACAAGGCCGACGCCGAAGTGCTCGAAGCGCTGCACAAGGGCGGCACGCGTCTCGTCGCGCTGCGCTGCACGGGCTTCAATAACGTCGATCTCGCCACGGCGGGGAAGCTCGGCATCAGGGTGGTGCGCGTCGTGAATTATTCGCCGAACTCGGTGGCGGAGCATGCGGTCGCGCTGCTGCTCGCGATCAACCGCAAGGTGCATCGCGCCTACAACCGCACGCGCGATTCGAACTTTTCGCTCGATGGCCTGATCGGTTTCGATCTGTGCGGCAAGACGGTCGCGGTCGTCGGCACCGGCAAAATCGGCTGCGTCTTTGCGAAGATCATGCAGGGCTTCGGCTGCAACGTGATCGGCCACGATCCCTATCCGTCGAAGCAATTCGAAGCGCTCGGGCTGCGTTACGCGACGCCGGGCGAGATCGGCGAAAGGGCGGACATCATCGCGTTGTTCTGTCCGCTGACGCCGCAGACGCATCACATCATCAACGCCGAAATGCTGAAACGCGCGAAGCCCGGCGCATTGCTCATCAACACGAGCCGCGGCGCGCTGATCGATACGGAAGCCGTCATCGAAGCGCTGAAGACCGGCCAGCTCGGCGGCCTCGCGATCGATGTCTATGAACAGGAAGCGGATCTCTTTTTCCGCGATCTCTCCAGCGAGATCATCACCGACGATATCTTTCAGCGGCTCGTGTCGTTTCCGAACGTGATCGTGACGGGGCATCAGGCCTATCTCACGCGCGAAGCACTGACGACGATCTGCGAAACCACGTTGCAGAGCATTACCGCGTTCGAGCAAGGCAAGCCCCTGGAGAACGAGGTCAAGGTCGGATAGCGGCGCATGCCCATGCCCGAGCAGAATTCGCAGGAAGCGCGTCCTCGAAAGCGCGTCCTCGACACCGTGGATCGCGTGTCGGAGCTGTGCTTCGGCCTCTTCATGGCGCTGACCTTCGTCGGCACCGTGTCGGCGGCGACGAGCGGCGAGGATGCGGGACGCAAGATGCTGTACACGGCGCTCGGCTGCAATCTCGCGTGGGGCCTCGCCGACGCCGTCATGTATCTCGTGCGCACGATCGCGGACCGCTCGCGCAGGCACGCGCTCGCGCTCGCCATTCACCGCGAGCGCGACGCGGCGGCGGGCGTGCGCGCCTTGCGTGAGCGCGTATCGGCGACGCTCGATCCGTTCATCTCCGACGCCGATCTCGAAGCCATACGCAAGCGCATCGCCGCTGACGAAAGCCTGCCCGATAGCGCGCGCTTCATGCGCGATGACTTTCTCGCGGCGCTCGGCATCTTCATCATCATCGTGCTGTCGACGTTTCCCGTCGCCGCGCCCTTCGTCATCGTCAAGCACGTGCCGACCGCGTTGCTGATTTCGCGCGTCCTGACGCTCGCGATGCTATTCATCTGCGGCTTCGCATTGGGCCGCTATGCGGGCTGGAGCGGCTGGAAAGCGGGACTGTCGATGACAGCGCTGGGCGTGCTCCTGACGATGGCGATCATCGCCTTAGGCGGGTAATTAAATCGCGTGGAATCGCGGCTGGAAACCGAAGTGTCGTGAAGCGGTAAAAGTACGCATTGCACGACGCTTTCGGCACTATTATCCAGAGATCAATGTCTGCTGAGCGCCTGAGTACAGGCAAGGAGTCTCCATGAATGCGAAGAAAGTGCGCGCGGCCTGCGCCATCGTGATGACGGTGATGGCGCTCGACGCTATCGCGCAAAGCAAGCCGATCGCTTATCCGTCGAAAGGGCAGAGTGCGCAGCAACAGCAAAAGGACGATGGCGCGTGCTACAGCTGGGCGAAGAGCAACACGGGCATCGATCCGGCGACGGCATCGGCGGCGCCGCCTCCACAGGGCGGACCGGCCGTCGGCGGCGGCGAGCGCGTGGGCGGCGCGGCGCGGGGCGCTGCGGGCGGCGCTGTGATCGGCGCCATCGCAGGCGATGCGGGCAAGGGCGCGGCCATCGGCGCCGCGGCGGGCACGATGGGCGGCGGCATGCGCGCGCGCCAGAACAAGCGTACGCAGGAAGCCAACGCGCAGGCGCAAAGTCAGGGCGCGATGTCCACGTACTACCGCGCGTGGGCGGCGTGCATGCAGGGGCGCGGCTACTCGATCCAGTAGGGTTAGCCGTTTCATCGCGGCGTCGATAACAACAAGAGGAGCGCGATCATGACGCGCATGAGTCGCTTTGCCTTCGCATCGACGCATGCCGCGTGCGCGCTCGCGTCCGTCGTCATGCTCGCGCTCGCCGGTTGCGCGCAGCCCGAGCAGCGCGTGCAACCCGGCATGGACCAGCAGGAAATCGTCGCGAAGCTCGGGCCGCCGAAGGAAACCTACGATCTGCCCAATGGCGGCAAGCGTCTCATGTGGCCCACGCAGCCGATGGGATCGACCACCACGGCCGTCGATCTCGATGCGTCGGGCAAGGTGGTCAGTGTGCGGCAAGTGCTTCAGGAAAACGAGTTCTATCGCGCCGAGGTCAACAAGTGGACGCGCAACGACGTGATGGTCGCGTTCGGCAGGCCTTTCGAGACGGCCTATTTCAAGCGGATGGATCGTGAAGTGTGGTCGTATCGGTACATGGAGAACAACATCAGCCACATGATCTTCAACTTCTATTTCGACGCGCAGGGCGTGCTCAGGCAGACACAGAAGCAGCCTGACCCGAAGTTCGATCCGAGCCAGCGCAGCATACTCTGAGCGCGTGCCTGCGTCGTTCGCTAGAAGCTGACCGCGAAGCCGAACGACACGCCATGCACGTTGTGGCCGAAGACATAGCGCACCATCGCGCGCGTGCGCGTGATGATGACCGGATACCTGCTGCTGTCGAGTTCGAGCCCCACGCCGAGTGACGTCAGATCGTTGAAGCCGAGCACGCCGGCGCTGTCGCCGAAGTAGTGGGAGTACGCGGTTTCGAGGACATAGCGCACCGGCCGGTCGAGCGCGGCGAGGCCTGTGGGCGCACGCCAGCGCGCCCACAGGCTGAACTGCTGCGCGGCCGCCGAACCCTGCACGGCCGCCGACGATCCGCCAAAGCTGCGGATATAGATGTCCGTCGCGCGCAGTTCGAGATCGATTTCGTAGTGCTCGCGATAGTGCTCCAGATCGAGCATCAGCGAGCCGCCGACGCCGTATGCGTTGAGCGCGCCGTCTTCGAGGAACTGGAGATTGGCGTCCGCGATGTGATTGAAAACCGTTTGCGCGACGCGCAAATCGCTCGCGACGCGTCCGACCATGCCGTTGAGAATCGGCCTGAGGCGCAATTCGTCGGTGATCGGGAAGTCCCAGCCGATGCCGATCGTCGTGCTCGCCGTGTTCCATTTCGCCGGGACGGCGCGTTCCTGACCGCCGTCGGTGGCGACGAAGGTCGGATCGTAGCGGCTGTACGCGAGCGTGCCTTCGAGATAGAGCGGAAAGGACTTGCTGATGGTGAAGCCGCCGCCGAGCTGCGTCTGGCCGAAGCCGGGATTGCCGCTCGTGCCGCTGTTGATGGATAGCGAGCTCGTCGTGACGTCCGGCACCGCGGTGTACGACATGATCGCGAGCACGGCGTTCGCGTAGTTCTTCACGTTGGTGCCGACGACGGCGCGATCCGGCGCGGCCTGCGCCTGCGCGATGCCGGGCGCCACGGCGAGCAGGAATGCGAGCACCGGGAGGATACGCAACCGGCTCGGGGAGAGGAACGGCTTTCGCATGTGCTGCGTTCGCTTGAACGTTGTACGGCTGGTTGGTCGTTACATCGCGTACGTTGCATTGGCTGTTCCGCCACTACGCAGGAAATGTAGATGACGGATCGACGCAAGCCAAGTGCGTTGCTTCGAATCTATTTACACGACCGTTCAGGATTTCCTAAACTGAAGCTATCTCGCGCAACGCGTCCGGGAGATCCCGATGAAACTGAACGAGCCGCGCATGGTGGTTGCTTCGATCGGCGTGTTCATCTGGCTTGCCGGCCTTTACTTCACGATTCACGGCCTTCTGTACGACCTGAGGCCCGAATTCCGCTACGGCATGTGGGCGCTCGGCATCGGCATCGTGATATTCGTCGTCGCGTTGAATCCGCTCGCGCAGCGCCGCTCGGCAAAGCGCGACGGACCGACGTGAATCGTGCGCCGGTGCGGCACGCTTGCGATCGATTACCGCAGGACTCAATGGAGAAATCCGCAATGGGCGACCTCTGGCTGGGTAATGTCGACGAGTCGACGACCGACGACGAAATCAAGGACTTTCTCTGCCGCTACGGCTTTCCACCGTTCGATTCGATTCAACGCGTCACGGGCACCGGCGAGCATCCGGCCGCGGTCGTGAGTTTCGATTCGATCGAGCCGCATGTGCTGCGCACCTTCCAGCCGCGCATTCACAACATGTTCTGGAAGGATCGCACACTCATGGTGCAGGTCGTGCCCGAACGCAACGAAACCTGACGGCGACGTCATGCATGGAACCGTGCCGCGCGCATCGCCGCGATGGCGGCATCGGTGTGGTCGCGCGCGGCGGTATCGAACGAACATCATGGGAACACAGCCATGAAGGATGAGAAGGCCGTCAACGAGTCGAAAGGGGAACGCGAAGACGCGGGTGGACATGCGCGCCTCAGCCGCAAGCAGTATGAGAAGGAGCTCGCGCGCCTGCATGTCGAGCTCGTGAAGCTGCAGGAATGGGCGGTGCATACGGGCGCGAAGATCTGTGTCGTCTTCGAAGGACGCGACGGCGCGGGCAAGGGCGGCACGATCAAGGCGCTCACCGAGCGCGTGAGCCCGCGCATCTTCCGCGTGGTCGCGCTGCCCGCGCCGACCGAGCGCGAGAAGACGCAGATGTACGTGCAGCGCTATTTGCCGCATTTGCCCGCGGCGGGTGAAATCACGCTCTTCGACCGAAGCTGGTACAACCGCGCGGGTGTCGAGCGCGTGATGGGCTTTTGCACTGACCAGCAGGCGACCGAGTTCCTGAAAGGCGTCCCGCTCGTCGAGAGCGCGATCATCCATTCGGGCGTCATCCTGCTGAAATACTGGCTCGAAGTCGGCCAGGAAGAGCAGACGCGGCGTCTCGAGGAACGCATCCACGACGGGCGCAAGATCTGGAAGCTTTCGCCGATGGACCTGCGCTCGTACAGCCGCTGGTACGACTATTCGCGCGCCCGCGACGAGATGTTCGAAGCGACCGATACGGATCAGGCGCCGTGGTACGTCGTGCGTTCCGACGACAAGCGCCGCGCGCGTCTGAACCTCATCAGCCACTTTCTGAAAAGCATCCCGTACGAGGACGTGCCGCGCGAGAAGGTGAAGCTGCCGAAGCGCCAGAAAGCGGAAGGCTATCGCGAGAGCAACCGGCCGCTTCGCTACGTGCCCGAGCGCTTCTGAGCGCCATCGGCGCACGGCATCGTCATCATGTCGGAACGCGCGCCCATCCTTCCAGCATGGCTGTTTCACTACGGGAAACAGTGGGCGCGCGCGGACGCGGTCGCCGGTCTGACGGCGGCGGCCGTCGTCATACCGAAGGCGCTCGCTTACGCGACCATCGCGGGCCTGCCGGTTCAGGTCGGCCTCTATACCGCGTGCGTGCCGATGATCGTCTACGCGTTCATCGGATCGTCGCGCGCGCTCTCCGTCAGCACGACGACCACGCTCGCGATTCTCGCCGCCAACGCGCTCGGCAACGTCGTCCCGGACGGCGATCCGCACGCGCTCGCCGCCGCCAATGCGACGCTGACGCTGCTCGTCGGCGCGATGCTCGTCGCGGCGGCGGTGCTGCGGCTCGGCTTCGTCGCGAACTTCATATCGGAGCCGGTGCTCGTCGGCTTCAAGGCGGGCGTGGCGATCGTCATCGTCATGGATCAGTTGCCGAAGCTCTTCGGTTTGCACTATCCGAAAGGTTCGTTCGTGCACAACGTCGGCGCGTTTTTCGCCGGCTTGCCGCATCTGTCCGCGAGCACACTGGCGCTCGCGGCGCTCACGCTCATCGCGCTCGTGCTGCTCGAACGCTTCACGCCGCGCGCGCCGGCGCCGTTGTTCGTCGTCGCGGCGGCGATCGTCGCGGTGGCCGCATTCGGCCTGCGCGCGCATGGCGTCGAAACGGTCGGCGCGGTGCCCGCCGGATTGCCGTCATGGACCATGCCCGATGTGTCGCTCGCGTTGAAGCTGTGGCCCGACGCAATGGGCATCGCGCTGATGAGCTTCACCGAAAGCATCGCGGCCGCGCGTGCGTTCGCGCGCAACGACGAGCCCGCGCCCGATGCGAACCGCGAACTGCTCGCGACCGGCTTCGCGAATGCGGGCGGCGCATTCTTCGGCGCGATGACGGCGGGCGGCGGAACGAGCCAGACGGCCGTCAACCGGCAAGCGGGCGCGCGCACGCAGCTCGCGGGACTCGTGACGGCGTTGATTGCGCTCGCGGTGATGCTGCTGTTCGCGCCGCTGATGGCGCTGATGCCGCACGCGACGCTCGCGGCCGTCGTCGTGTTCTATTCGATCGGGCTCTTCAGCCCCTCCGAGTTCCGCGCCATCCTGAAGATTCGCCGTACCGAATTCGTGTGGGCCCTGACCGCATGCGCGGGTGTCGTGCTGCTGGGCACGCTGGAGGGCATTCTCGTCGCGATCGTCGTGTCGCTGTTCGCGCTCGCGCATCAGGTGTCGAACCCGCCCGTGTACGCCCTTAAACGCATACCGGGCACGAATGTGTTCCGGCGCGATTCAGAGCGGCATCCCGAAGACGAAGCGTTTCCCGGACTGTTGCTGTTGCGTCCCGAAGGACGGATATTCTTCGCGAATGCGCAACACGTCGCCGAAAAAATCCGGCCGCTGGTGCGCGATTCGAATGCGAAGATCGTCGTGCTGGATCTCAGCCGCGTATTCGATGTCGAATACACCGCGCTCAAGATGCTGAGCGAAGCCGATGCGCGCCTCGCCGCGAACGGCACGACCCTCTGGCTCGCGGGCCTGAACCCCGGCGTGCTCGAGGCGGTCAGGCGCGCGCCGCTCGGCCAGGCGCTCGGCGAAGCGCGCATGTTCTACAACTTGGAACACGTGGTGGAGAAGTATCGGGAGATTGTTTCGCCCGATGTAGCGCGTCATTGAGTCGCCTTTTTTTGCCACCTCGCTGTCGCACGTTGCGCTTATATTTGGATGATGTTATTCAGATCATCTGTCCAGAGAGACGTTCGTCAGACCAGGTTCGAAGCATCGGCTATCAGCGTCATCCCATGCACGTTTTCGTCGCGGAGGTCACGTCATGACGGTTGCAGATCAACTGGCCCGAAGCAGGCAGATCGCGGACAAGGTGTCCCGCGTGTTTCAGAAGCGCGCGGAAACGGCGCAGCAGCAATTCAGCGAACGCGCGCGCGATGCGGGCGTGCGCCTCTTCGGCAACGGCGGCGCGGATCGTTTCAGCGATGCGGGCGCAGGCGGCGGCCAGTTCAACGGCTATGCCTATGCGGTCGATATCATGCAGCGCTCCGTGCTCTTCTGGGACACGCTGCGTCAGCGCGGCAACAACTTCATCGAGCAGACGAGGCGCGGGCTCGAACCCGTGCTGCATTTCGCGCATGAAATGCTGATCGACGGGCGCACGTTCGCGCGGCCCGTCAACTATGCGCTATTGCGCATCGTGCCGCCCGAAGGCGTCGTCATCGATCCGCTCAAGCGGCCGTATCTCATCATCGATCCGCGCGCGGGGCACGGTCCCGGCATCGGCGGTTTCAAGGACGATTCGCAAGTGGGCGTCGCGTTGCGCGCGGGTCATCCGGTGTACTTCGTCACGTTCTTCCGCGACCCGCAGCCGGGTCAGACGCTGCTCGATGTCTGCGCAGCCGAGCAGCAGTTCGTGAAGCACGTGCGCGAGCTGCATCCCGACAGCGCGAAGCCCGCGATCGTCGGCAATTGCCAGGGCGGCTGGGCCGCGATGATGCTCGCAAGCTCGCAGCCGGACGACACCGGGCCGCTCGTCATCAACGGCGCGCCGATGTCGTACTGGAGCGGCGCGTGGAGCGAAGGCGAGGGCGACAACCCGATGCGCTATTCGGGCGGCATGCTGGGCGGCACGTGGCTCGCCTCGCTGACGGCCGATCTCGGCAACGGCAAGTTCGACGGCGCGTATCTCGTCGAGAACTTCGAGAACCTGAACCCCGCGAACAGCCTGTGGGACAAGTACTACAAGCTGTTCGACAACATCGACAGCGAGCCGCCGCGCTTTCTCGACTTCGAACGCTGGTGGGGCGGCTATTACCTGATGAACCGCGAAGAGATCGAATGGATCACGCGCAATCTTTTCGTCGGCAACACGCTGTGGTCGGGCGAAACGCGCGGCCTGTCGGGCGCATCGTTCGATCTGCGCGCGATCAAGTCGCCGATCGTTCTGTTCGCGTCGATGGGCGACAACATCACGCCGCCGCAACAGGCCTTCAACTGGGTCGCGGATATCTACGGCAGCACCGACGAGATCAAGTCGCGCGGGCAGGTGATCGTCGGGCTGATGCACGAGAACATCGGGCATCTGGGCATCTTCGTGAGCGGCAAGGTCGCGGAAGGAGTACACGCAGATCGCATCGGTGCTGGAGGCGATCGAATCGTTTCCGCCGGGGCTCTATGGCATGGAGATCGCCGAGCGCAAGGGCGCGGATGGCAAGACGGAGTACGAGTGAGCTTCCACGAACGCCGTCTCGAAGAAGTGACCGCGCGCTTCAATCGTTTCGAGCGCGCCGACGAACTGCCGTTCAACGCGGTGAAACAGGTATCGGACTTCAATCAGCGTGCGTATGAGTTGTTCGCGCAGCCGTTCGTGCAGGCGATGGCGAACGACACGAGCGCGGCCATGCTGCGCGCGTTTCATCCGTTGCGCGCGCAACGCTGGATGTTCTCCGATCTGAACCCGTGGCTCGCGTGGCTCGGCCCCGCGGCCGATGCGGTCAAGGCTGCACGCAAGCCCGATACCGAACGCGATGTGCTGCGCCGCGCGGAGCATTGCGGCTCCGACATGATCAGCGCGAGCCTCGACTTCTATCGCGCGATGCGCGATGCGACGACCGAAGCGATGTTCTTCTCCGTGTACGGCAACATGTTCTCGGTGCATCAGGCGCAGGAGCATCAGGCGCCCGAGCAACCGGCCGATCCGCGCGAACTGCCTTTCGTGCAGGAAGCGCTGGCATCGATCGCGCATGGCGGCTATGCGGAAGCGGTCGCGCGCGTTGCATGTCTGCTGGTTCGTCACGACGAGCCGCTGCCGCTCGCGCGCATGGTGCTGCGTCAGGAACTGATCGCCGACTACGCGGACTATCTGCCGCAGATGCCGCGCGATGAATGGCGGCGTATCCGCGGCGAGCAGGAGATCGTCGTGCGCTACGAGCCGGAGCAGGCGCTTTCGACCTTGCCCGATCTGCTCGAGGACAACGAGGACCGCAAGAAGCTCCTCACGCTCATGGACAAGCTGCGCGACGATAGCCGTCTGCAAGGCTACGAGCCGACCGCCGCGCAGCACGACATGCTCGCCCGCGTCCGCGCGGCGCTGCCCCTCAAACCCGCGCGTGCGCCGCGACGTTCCGCACCCGCGCACTGACGCGCCGGTAGCGCATCTCACGTTCTCGCACGTTCTCACGTTCTCACGGGAGGCGAAATGGAACACACGCACGAGAAGTACGACAAGCTCATCGAGATATGCCGGACACTGCCGCCGATCGCGACCGCCGTCGCGCATCCGTGCGACCGGACATCGCTGGAAAGCGCGGTGAAGGCGAACGAGATGGGCCTGATCGCGCCGCATCTCGTCGGGCCGCGCGAGCGCATTCGTGAGGTCGCCGAGGAATGCGGGCTCAATATCGCGGGCCTGCCGATCGTCGATGCGCCGCACAGTCACGCGGCCGCGGCCAAGGCGGTGGAGCTGGTGCGCGAAGCGAAGGCCGAAGCGCTCATGAAAGGCAGCCTTCACACCGACGAACTGATGGCCGCGGTCGTCAAGCGCGACGGCGGCCTGCGCACCGCGCGGCGCGTGTCGCACTGCTTCATCATGGACGTGCCCCGGCACGAGAACGTGCTCATCATCAGCGACGCGGCCATCAATATCGCGCCGACGCTCGCCGATAAAGTCGACATCGTGCAGAACGCAATCGAACTCGGTCATGCGCTGGGCTTCGAAGAGGTGCGCGTCGCGATTCTCTCCGCGATGGAAACGGTGAACCCGAACGTGCCGTCTACGCTGGAAGCCGCCGCGCTCTGCAAGATGGTGGATCGCCATCAGATCACGGGCGCGCTCGTCGACGGGCCGCTCGCGCTCGACAACGCGATCGATCTCGAAGCGGCGCAGACGAAGAAGATCGATTCGCCCGTCGCGGGCCGCGCGAACGTGCTGATCGTGCCGGATCTCGAAGCGGGCAACATGCTCGCGAAAAGCCTGTCCTTTCTCGCCGGCGCGGACGCGGCGGGCATCGTGCTCGGCGCGCGCGTGCCGATCATTCTGACGAGCCGCGCTGATTCGCTGCAATCGCGGCTCGCGTCGTGCGCGATTGCCGTGCTCTTCGCGTCGAAGCGGCGCGAACAATCGCAAGTGAAGGGGTGAGCAATGGCCGATGTGATCCTGGTTCTCAACGCGGGTTCATCGAGCATCAAGTTCAGCGCATTCGATGTGAAAGACGACGAACTCGAACTCGTCACGCGCGGGCAGGTGGAAGGGCTTTTCAGCTCGCCGCATTTCGTCGCGTTCGATTCGAAGGGCGAGAAGACCGGCGAGAATAAATGGGGCGACGGCCAAAAGCTCGAGCACGCCGATGCGATCGCGTATCTCGGCGCTTTCTTGCGCGGACATGGCGCGGGGCATCGTCTGATCGGCGTGGGGCATCGCGTCGTGCATGGCGGTGCGCAGTTCACGAAGCCGGTGCTGACGAGCCCCGAAGTGCTCGACGAACTCGAGAAACTCACGCCGCTCGCGCCGCTGCATCAACCGCATAATCTGAAGCCGATACGCATCGTCGCCGAGCGCAATCCGGATCTGCCGCAGGTCGCCTGTTTCGATACGGCGTTTCACGCGACACAGGCGCCGCTCGCGCAGGCGTTCGCGCTGCCCGAATCGATCACCAAGAACGGCGTGCGGCGATACGGCTTTCATGGCCTGTCGTATGAGTACATCGCGAGCGCGCTGCCGGATATCGCACCCGATGCCGCGCGCGGGCGCACCGTCGTCGCGCATCTGGGCAACGGCGCGAGCCTGTGCGCGATCCATGCGGGCAAGAGTATTGCAAGCACGATGGGCTTCACCGCCGTCGACGGCCTCATGATGGGCACGCGTTGCGGCAATCTCGATCCGGGCGTGATCCTCTATATGCTCGACGAGCTCGGCATGAACGCGCGCGAGATCGAAGACCTGCTGTATCGTGGCTCGGGATTGCTCGGCGTATCTGGCGTATCGGGCGACATGCGCGCGCTGCTCGCGAGCGACGACGAACGCGCGCGCTTCGCCATCGATCTTTACGTGTATCGCATCGGCCGCGAGATCGGCTCGATGAGCGCCGCGCTGCAAGGGCTCGATGCCATCGTGTTCACGGCGGGCATCGGCGAACATTCGAAGGAGATACGTCAGCGCGTGTGCGAGCAGGCGGCGTGGTGGGGCATCGAGCTCGACAGGAAGGCCAACGAAAGCGGTGGCCCGCGCATTAGCACGGCGTCGGGCAAGGTGAGCGCGTGGGTGATTCCGACCAACGAGGAATTAATGATCGCGCGTCATACGTTCGCGCTGATCGATGACAAGCGCGAAGGAGCATCGACATGATGGAGCATGTTCCGGCGCCCGTGCTGAAGGGCGCGAAGGCGCTCGTCACCGGCATCGCCAACGAGCATTCGATCGCCTATGGCTGCGCGAAGGCGTTCCGCGAGCTGGGCGCGGATCTCGCCATCACCTATGCCGACGACAAGGCGCGGCCATACGTCGAGCCGGTTGCAGAAGCGCTCGAAGCGCGCATCTTCATGCCGCTGAACGCATCGCGTCAGGATGAGCTCGACGCCGTGTTCGAGCGCATCGGCAGCGAGTGGGGCGAGCTCGATATCCTCGTGCATTCGATCGCGTGGGCGCCGAAGGACGACCTGCAAGGCGGCCTTTTGAACTGCTCTGCCGACGGCTTCGCGAAGGCGATGGACATCTCCTGTCATTCGTTCGTGCGCATGGCGCGGCTCGCGGCGCCGCTCATGAAAAACGGCGGCACGATGTTCACGATGAGCTATCACGGCGCGAACAAGGTCGTCGCCAATTACAACGTGATGGGCCCGGTGAAGGCGGCGCTCGAGGCATGCGCGCGCTATCTCGCCTACGAGCTCGGGCCGCAGGGCATCCGCGTGCATGCGATCTCGCCGGGGCCGCTCAAGACGCGCGCCGCATCGGGGCTCAAGGACTTCGATCTGCTGTTGACGGAAGCCGCGCAGCGCGCGCCACTCGGCGAGCTGGTCGACATCATGGACGTCGGGTTCACCTGCGCCTTTCTGGCGACGCCTTACGCGCGCCGTCTGTCGGGGGAAACGCTGTACGTGGATGGCGGCGTGCACATCATGGGATGACCATGTTCAACTGGCTCTTCAAACGCGACGAGAGCGCCACGCGCGACGACGTTCGGCAGGCGCTCGGGCGCATCGTTTCGGTCGCGCCGCAGGTGCGCCTCGCGAACCGGTACGAGTCGCGCCTTGCGCCTGTCATCGCAAAGACGATCGATCATGTGCGCGCGCTGGTCGCTGCGCTGCCCGCGCCGCGCGATGCGACGCCCGGCGCATGGTCGGACGATCCGTATCTGCGTGCGAAGTTCGCGACACCCGACGACATCGCGCGCGTGATCGGCGAGTCACACGACGTGCGCGGCTGGTTCGATGAGCACATTGCCGCGGACTACGCGTTCGCGGTGCTGGGCGCGACGTTCGTCGAGCGGCAGGTGCTCGTTGCGGCGCTCGAAGGCGGCGCGATGCGCTCGGATGTCGCGCGCACGGCGGTCGGCTTCGACGACAAGCGCATGCGCTTTTGCAACGAGACCGACGACGCGCTCAGGCACGATCTCGTGCAGCGGATCGTCGAGCAGTTCGCCCTGGAAGCGATGTCGCGCGTCGCGGAAAAGGAAGCGCGGCGCGATGCGTTGCAGGAATACCGCGCGCTGCTGACCGCGCGCATGCAGATGCTCGGAAGACGCGGCGCGGGCATGAGCAGCCTGATCGCATCGGCGGATCTCGGCGGCGACGCTACGCGGCTGCAGCGCGATTTCGAAGAGAATGAGGCCAGGCTTTCGGCGCTCGGCTCGCTCGCCGATTCCATCGAGACGCAGCTTCAGACGATCGTCGAATTGCTCGATGAGCCGGCGAAACTGATTTCCGTCACCGAGCGCACGCTGTGCCTGAATCATATGAACCTGCTGATGGAAACGCGCTGCGAGGAGCCGCATGCCGATATCGCGATCCATCTCGCGCATCTTCCGACGCAGCCGCCGCAGACGCGCGCTGTGGAGATCGTGAGGGTCGCGCGGAGGGATGTGCCGGTTGGAGGGGCGAGGTTTGAAGAGGCGGAGCGGTTGGTGTTGTAGGGGATACAACACCATGCGATTGGCGGCCCACTCGATCAAGGACTATCGACACGATTGCGCGAGCGCACCCGCAGCCGTGAAACGATCTTGAGTAAGGCAAGCAAGGCGACCAGCACGCCGAACCAGCACATCAGAAGCAACGCCAGAAGATATAGCGCTTCTATATCATCCGGCTCGCGTATAAATGGCACGAAGTGGTCTCGGAACCAATAGACTGCATCGACTAGCCACCCGAGGTTTCCGGGCGCGATCAGCACATCGTTGATCCAATGCGCGAGAAAGAAACCACCGAAGTAAGCGATCACGAATATCGCCACGGCGAGCGCGGTGCATCGCATTACTTTTTTCATCGCACTTGCACCGTGCCATACGCTTTGAGTGTGCTTCCCGGAACCGGCATGAGTGGCGGGCCATTTCGAATATACCGCTGCAACCGCTCGAAGCCCGCTTTATCCGTCACTGTGATGCATCCTTTACTCACGCGGCCCGGTCCTTCCGGGTGCAAACGAAACGCTTCGCGCCTTACACCGTCGATCATGGTGTAGTCCCCGGTGCGCGGATTCCATAGCATGAACCATTTCGTCCGATCGGTGGTGCCGTAGCCGTGCCTGCTCCAGAGGTCGTGCGCCCACCCCATCATTCCGCCCGACTGGCGATCCACGATGAAGTACGTGCCTTTCGGAAGTGGGCCGATGGTGGGCACAGCAACGGCATCGGGATTATCCCGACCTCGATTTTGCCCGGAGTACGCTTCGAGATCACCGAAGCCAGAGCACGATAACGTCGACGTTGTACGCCTGTTGAGCAAGAACGTGCAATTTACCGGCATGTCATACCGCCTCTTCACGCGCGGCGCTCAGCGCATCCGAGACTTTCAAGTTGCCATCATGGAAATGCCATGAAATCGTCTCATAGAACAATTCAACGCTTTCCATGTGATTGAAAAGTGCACAGCTTGCATCCTTGATGTTTGGCATGAGTGCCATGATCGAGCCGATCTTGACGTTCTCGAGATGCACTGTGTAATACGCTTCTTCCTTGCCCGCATGATTGATTCGATAGAAAACCGCATCGGCAGATTGCAGCGTTCGCGAATCACGCAGCGTCTGATGCAGCAACGGCGTCGATGAATCGATTTCTTTCTGAATCGTGATCGGCGTGTGTGTCCGTTGTCCCGTAACTTTTCCCGTTACCGGATCGATAGGCACGCTGAAGCAATGCGATAGCGCGATCACTTCGACGCTCCCTTCTCGACCCTGCACGGTAGAAGAGCCTCGAAGATCGCGGCCTTGATCGTCTTTCAGATAAAGGTGAACCGGCATGACCATTTTGTTATCCCTCGGTAAAAGCAAGCGCCAACACGGGCATGCTTAACGCTATCGCTTACGCGTTGGGACGTGTGTGGATTTTGGTCAAAGGAGGGCCGCGACGATTGTCAATCGGCAGTGGTCAACAGAATGATAAAGAGTGCAAAACAAGAGCATGCAGGCCGTCATTCGAAAGAGCGATAACGGCTAAAACCCCCCACGCCCCATCGCCGCCGCGATCTCCTTGCTCACGCCCGCAAGCGCACGACTATGCGCAGCAACGAGCGCATCATAGTCGGCCCCGCCGACCGACTCGCGCACCTTCGATCGCCCGCTTATCACGTTCTCGTCACCAAACCGTCGCACGGTCCATAACGCATCGATCACCACCGCATCGCCGGGAACGGATTCGAACTGCTGGATATCGACGCGCACGCGCCACGCGTCCGGATCGGCGATCGCGCGCGATGCGGGCGCCACGCGATCGGAGCCGAGCAAGATGGAAAGATCCGCAGCGATCGCATCCGCGATGCTGCTCTTGAGCGGCTCGCCCCAGCGCGCGTATTCATTGAGCGACACTTCGTTGTTCGTGTTGCGCGTGACGATCTGCGGCCGATCGACGAGATCGGGCACCGTCACCGGCCCGACGATCACGAGCCGCGTGCTCGGGCGCGCGGTCGTCGCGGTGAGCGTCGGATCGACGCTCAACCGATAGAAGCTCGCGCGCGGCGACGCGCATCCGGCGAGCAACACGAAGAGAAAGAGAACGAGAGCGGGCCGCATCACTTCTTGTCCTCCGGCTTGCCGCGCAGCAACGCTTCCGGATGCTGCTGCAGATAATCCGCGAGACTGCGGAACGATACGGCGGTGCGCGTCAGTTCACGGATCGCTTCGGCCGTGTCCTGCTGCAAGCCCGAATCCGGCATCAGCGTCGAATGCGCGGCATCGAGCGCGGCGCGCGCGGCGGCAAGCGTCGTCGCGGCTTGCGGCACGACTTGCGTGTTGAGACCCTGCATCAGCGCGGTCGTGCTGTTGAGCGTCTGCCGCGCGCTCGCGGTCAGCTCCTCGATCGGCAGCTTGTCGATGCGCGTCATGATGCGGTTGACCGAATCCTGCAACGAGTCGAGACCGCTCGGCGTCGTCGGCATTTCGGGCGGCGTGCTGGTCCAGTCCATGCTCGCCTTCTTCGCGTTGGGGAAGAAATCGAGCGACACGTAGAGCTGCCCCGTCAGCAGGCTGCCCGTGCGCAATTGCCCGCGCAAGCCGCGCGAGACCAGAAAGTCCGCGAGCGCCTTCGGATCTCTCACCATGCGCCCGCCCTTCGGCTCGCTCGCGAAGCGCGACGTGAAGCGCTCCGGATAAAGCTTGATCTCGACGGGAATGCTGATTTTCCTGGTGACCGGATCGAAGCGCGTATAGATCGCCGATACTTCGCCGATCTGGATGCCGCGAAACTCGACCGGCGCGCCGACCGCCAGCCCGCGCACCGAGCCCTGGAAGTTGAACATGTACGTTTCGACGATGCGCTCCTGCACGCGCAGCGCTTCGGCGCGCGTCGGGAACAGCTTGAAGGTCGTGTCGGACGGCGCCTCGGCCCAGCTGAGCGACACCGCAGGCGTCTCGAACGCGAGCCCGCCGATCAGGATCGACACGAGCGATTGCGTGTTGACCTTGAGCCCGTCGGTGCCGAGCGTCACGTCGATGCCGCCCGCCTGCCAGAAGCGCGAATCGGCGTTCACGTAGCGGTCGTAGGGCGCGTTGACGAAGACGTGCAGCGTCACGCCGCTGCCGTCCTTGTCGAGTTCGAACGACGTCACCTGGCCCACCTGCAGGCGGCGGAAATAGACCGGCGTGCCGACATCGACGGAACCGAGATCGACCGCCTTCAGCACGAACTGGCGGCCGGGCACGTCGCTCGCGAAGACCGGCGGCGTTTCGAGCCCGACATAATCGCGCCGCGTCTCTTTCGTGCGGCCGATATCCATGCCGATATACGCGCCCGACAGCAGCGTGCTGATGCCCGACACCGAGCCGCCCGCCACGCGCGGGCGCACGACCCAGAAGCGCGTGTCGTCGACGAGCATGTTGGTCGCGTCGCGCGTCAGCTCCGCCGTCGCGATCACGCGCTTGTAATCCTTCGAGAGCGCCACGGTCTTCACGAGACCGATATCGACGTCCTTGAACTTGATCTTCGTCTTGCCCGCTTCGAGCCCTTCGCCGGACTTGAAGCTGATGGTGACGGTCGGTCCCGCCGAAAGCACGGCCTGCACCGCGAGCCAGATGCCGACCGCCACCGCGATGGCCGGCACGACCCAGACCCACGGAATGCGCCAGCGCTTCTTCGGCACGACTTCGGCGTCGGGCGTGTTTTCGGGCGTGCTCATCGCGATCCTTCTCGAGGTGTCGGCGCATCCCAGATGAGGCGCGGATCGAAGGACATCGCCGCGAACATCGTCAGCACGACGACGGCCCCGAATGCGATCGATGCGGGCCCGGCTTCGATCGTCGCCATCGCGCTGAACTGCACGAGCGCGACGAGCACGGCGATCACGTAGATATCGAGCATCGACCAGCGTCCCACCAGCTCGACGATGCGGTAGATGCGCGTGCGCTGCGTGCTCTGCTGCGTCATGTGCAGATTCGTGGTGGCGGCGAGATAGCCGATCGCGAGGATCTTGAGCATCGGCACGGCAATGCTCGCGATGAACACGATGATCGCGAGCGGCCACGAACCCGAATGCCACAGGTACGCGACGCCGCTCATGATCGTGTCCTTCTGCGCGCCGAAGAGCGAGCTCGTGTTCATCACGGGCAACAGGTTCGCCGGGACGTAGAGAATCGCCGCCGAAATCAGATACGCCCACGTGCGCGACAGGCTCGCGGGCTTGCGCAGATGCAGGCGCGCGCCGCAGCGCGGGCAGTGCAGATGGCCATCCTCCGCGATGCCGCGCGTGCTCAGGCCGCAGTCGTGGCACACGCAGATGCCGCTCTCCGCCGCCGTGGGCCCGGCAAGCGGGGTGTCGGCGGGCATGCCGGGCGGCGCTTTCTCGATGCGCATCCACATCGCGCGCTCGTCGAAGGCGGAGGTCGCCGCGACGAGCAGCAGCATCAGCGCGGCGAGCGACCACAGCGCCGGCCCCGTCACCACCGACGCGATATGCGCGAGCTTCACGACCGCCACGAGCAGGCCGAGCATCAGCACTTCGGTCATGCCCCAGTTGCGCGCGACGCGCAACACGCGGAACACCGCGTCGGCGCGCCACGGCGTGCGGTTCAGCCGCAGCGGCAGGAGCAGCCACACCATGCCGAGCGCCTGGAGCGCGGGCATCAGGATCGTCGTGATGAAGATGAGCGCTGCGAGCGGCCACATGCCGTCGCGATACAGCACGCGCACCGCGCCGATGAGCGTCGTCTCGACGACATCGCCGTTGACCGCGAGGCCGACGATCGGAAACGCGTTCGAGATCACCCACAGCGCGCAGGCCGCGAGTGCAAAGGCGAGCGCGCGGTCGAAGCCGCGCGAGCGCCGCCGGTAGAGGACGGCATGGCACCGGCAGCAGCGCAGCGCCCCGCCGGGCGGCACGTCGCTTTCGCGCTGCATCAGATCGCATTCGTGACACGCGATCAGCGCGCGCGCCTCGCGTTCGCCCGCCTGGGATTCGCCCGCTCTCGGTGCCGGCGTGTTCATTGCACCGCCTGCGGGGGTGGCTGCGCGGTCTTCGCGGCGTCGCTCGTTTGCGTCGTCATCTTGTCGGCGGTGACGACCCAGCCGCCGCCCATCACCTTGTACAGCGTGACGAAGGAAGCGAGCGCGGCAGCCTGCGTCTGCGTCTGCGAAAGTTGCGCGTTGAAGAGGCTGCGCTCGGCGTCGAGCACTTCGATATAGCTCGTGTAGCCGCCTTCGTAGCGCGCCCGCGCCATGCGCGAATACGTGGAGAGGGCGACGACCTGGCGGCCCTGCGTCTCGAGTTGCTCGTGCAGCTTTTGCGACGCGATGAGCGCATCGTCGACTTCCTGGAACGCGACCTGTATCGCCTTCTGATACGTGAGCAGCGCCTGCTGCTGTTGCGCTTCGGCCGACTGCACCTGACCGGAAATGTTGCCCGCCGTGAAGATCGGCTGCGTGACCTGGCCCGCGAACGACCACACGCGCGCCGGTCCCGTGAACAGCGACGAGAACGCCGTGCTCGCGGTGCCGAACAGGCCCGTCAGTG
The DNA here is from genome assembly GCF_001544695.2 of Caballeronia arvi. Classification (GTDB taxonomy): domain Bacteria; phylum Pseudomonadota; class Gammaproteobacteria; order Burkholderiales; family Burkholderiaceae; genus Caballeronia; species Caballeronia arvi. Next base: position 198,071 of record NZ_FCOM02000004.1, on the reverse strand, counting down.
AAATCTGCGGGAAGTAGAGCGCCCGCGCGGCGCCGATCAGCGCGTTCGCCGCGACCAGATCCTGTTCCGCCTGCAACAGATCGGGCCGGCGCTCCAGCAGATCGGAAGGCAGGCCCGCCGGAATCACGGGCGTCGCGAGCTGGCCGAGCGGTCGGCCGCGCACGATCGGCCCCGGATTCGCGCCGAGCAGGATCGACAGCGCGTCTTCCTGCTGCGCGAGCTGCGTTTCGAGCTGCGGAATCGTCGCGAGGGAGGCTTCGTATTCGGACTGGCTTTGCGCAAGCTCCATCTGCGAGACTTCGCCGCCTTCGAAGCGCAGCGTGAACACATGCACCGATTCGGCGCGGCTCTCGGTCGTCGCCTTGGCGATATCGAGCTGCTTGTCGAGGCTGAGCAGATTCAGATACGACGACGCCACCGACGCCACCAGCGACAGCACCGTCGCGCGCCGTCCTTCCTCGCTCGACAGCAGGTTCGCGCGCGCGGCCTCGGTGAGGCGCCGGTTGCGGCCGAAGACATCGATTTCCCACGCCGCCGAGACGGACAGCTCGACGCTGTTGTAGACCGGCCCGAAGCCGTTCGACAGCACCTGCGGCGTGCGCTGACGCGCCGCCTGCGCGCCCGCCGAGATCTGCGGAAAGAGCGCGGAACGCGTCGTCACGAACTGGCCCATGAACTGCTCGACGCGCGCCGCCGCGATCTTCACGTCCTTGTTGTTCGCGAGGGCGGTGGCGATCAGCTCGTCGAGCACCGGGTCCTGGAACTGCTTCCACCATTCGGTGTTGGCGGTATCGGCGACATCGGCCACGGCGAAGCGATACGTCGCCGGCGTCTCGACCGGCTGCCGCGAATAGTTCGGGCCGAGCAGGCAGCCGCCGAGCGACAGCGTGGCGGCCATGCCCGCGAAAGTGTGAATGAGCCGGGCGCGCCGCATGTCAGTGTCCTTTGTCCGGAGCGGACGGCGTGGCGTTCGGGCCGCTTCCCGATGCGGGCGGAGGCGGCGCGTCGACTGCGTGCGTCTCGCCGCCCGCTTCGACCTTCTCGTTCTTCTTCTTGCGCGAGGACATCGTTTCGAGACCCCAGAAGAACATCGGGATGAAGAACACGGCGATGACCGTCGCGCCGAGCATCCCGCCGATCACGCCCGTGCCGATCGAATGCCGGCTGTTGGCCGACGCGCCCGTCGCGATCGCGAGCGGCACGCAGCCGAGAATGAACGCGAGGGACGTCATTACGATCGGGCGCAGGCGTTCTTCGGCGGCGGTCATCGTCGCGTCGAACACGGACTTGCCCTGTTCGCGGTTCAGCACGGCGAACTCGAAGATGAGAATCGCGTTTTTCGCGGCGAGCGCAACGAGCATCGTCAAGCCGATCTGGAAGTACACGTCGTTGTTGAGGCCGCGCAGCAGGATCGCGAGCAGCGCGCCGAAGATCGCGAACGGCACCGCCATCAGCACGCCGAACGGCAGACTCCATTTTTCGTATTGCGCGGCGAGGATCAGGAAGACCATGATCAGGCCGAAAACGAACACCAGCGCCGACGAGCTGCCCGACTTCAGCGCCTCGTAAGCCTCGCCGCTCCACCCGATGCCGTAATCCGTCGGCAAGCCTCTCGCGATATCTTGCAGCGCGCCGATGACCTCGCCCGACGCATAGCCCGGCGCGGCGTTCGCCGTGATCTTCACCGCCGGGAAGTTGTTGAAACGCGTGATGAGATCGGGCCCGGTGACGTAGCGCGTGTCGACCACAGCCTTGAGCGGCACCATCTGGCCGGTGTTGCTTTTCACGAAGATCTGCGTGAGGTCGGTCGGCTTCAGCCGGTATTCGGGCTCCGCCTGGAGAATGACCTGCCACAGCCGGCTCGACCGGTTGAACTGCGACACGTACAGCGAGCCGAACATCGTCTGCATCGCGCTGTAGACGTCCTCGACGGGCACGCCGAGCGTTTCGGCCTTGTCGCGGTCGACATTGGCGAGCAGTTGCTGCGACGACGCATTGAACGTCGACGTGACGCCCGTCAGCTCCGGCCGCGCCTTCGCCTTGGCGACGAAATCGTCGACGATCGCCGCGAACTGCCCGATGGTCGCATCGCCCTTGCTCTGAATCCACATTTCGGTGCCGCCGGTCGTGCCGAGGCCCGGAATCGACGGCGGATTCAGCGGAATGACGATGCCCTGCCTGATCTGCGACAGCGTCTTGTAAGCGTCGATGAGCACCGCGCGCGCGTTCTGCGTGCGGATATTCGCCGATTTATAGCGTTCGTCGAAACTCTTGAAGCCCACGAAGAAGGTCGACGAATTGTTCTTGTTCTGGCTGTCGAGAAGGCTGAAGCCGTCGATGGTCGTGATGCTGCCCACGGCCGGCTGCTTCATGAAGTATTCGGTGACGCGGTCGGACACTGCGCCCGTGCGGTCGAGCGACGCGGCATCGGGCATGATGACCGCGCCGAGCAGATAGCCCTGATCTTCCGGCGGCAGGAACGCGGTGGGTATGTCCTTCATCATCACGACGGCGAGCGCGATCATGCCGACGAAAAGCAGCAGCGCGATCACGAAGCGCTTGATGATGAGCCGCACCATGCTCGTGTAGCCGCGCGTCATGCGCGCGAACCCGTTGTCGAACCAGCGGAAAAAGCCTTTTTTCTCGTGATGTCCCGGTTTCAGCAGCAGCGCGGCCAGCGCGGGCGACAAGGTCAGCGCGACGATGCCCGAAATCACCACCGATATCGCAATGGTGATGGCGAACTGCTTGTACATCTGCCCGGTGATGCCACCGAGGAACGCCACCGGCACGAACACCGCGCACAGCACGAGCACGATGGCGACGACCGGGCCGGCCACTTCGTCCATCGCTTTCTTGGCGGCGGTTTTCGGGTCGAGCTTGAACACGTTCATGTTGCGCTCGACGTTTTCGATCACGACGATCGCATCGTCCACGACAATCCCGATCGCGAGGACCATGCCGAACAGCGTCAGCATGTTGATGGAGAAGCCGAGCGCTTCCATGCCCATGAACGTGCCGACGATCGACACCGGCACCGCGATCACCGGAATCAGCGTTGCGCGCAGGCTTTGCAGGAACACGAACACGACGATCACCACCAGCACGACCGCTTCGAAGAACGTGTGCACCACGTCGGAGATCGACGCGCGCGTGAACTCCGTCGTGTCCATCGCGATCTGGTAGTCGATGCCTTGCGGGAAGGTCTTTTTCATCTCGGCGAGCGTCGCGCGCACCTGCTTCGACACGTCGAGCGCGTTCGCGCCAGGCTGCTGATACACCGCGATCACCGTCGCCGATTTGCCTTGGAAGCGGCTGCGGATCGAATAATCCTTCTGGCCGAGCTGCGCGCGCCCGACGTCGCGCAGACGCACGATCGCGGCGCCGCCCGACTGCGCGCGGATGATGATGTTCTCGAACTCCGACGGCTCCGTGAGCCGGCCCGTCGTCGTCACCGCGAACGATTGTTCGACGGCCGCGCCCGTCGGCGACTGCCCGAGACGGCCGACCGCGAACTGCTGGTTCTGGTTGGCGACGGCGCGCTGCACGTCGGAGGCCGTGACGCCGAGCTGTGCCATGCGGTCCGGCTTGAGCCAGATGCGCATCGCGTAATCGGGCGTGCCGAAGATCGCCGACTGGTTCGCGCCGGGAATGCGCTTGAGCGCGTCGAGGACATACACGTTCGCGTAGTTCGCGATGTAGGTCGCGTCGTAGCGTTCGTCGGGCGAATAGATGGCGATCACCATCATGAACGCCTGCGATTTCTTCTGCACCTGCACGCCCTGCGCCGTCACCGACTGCGGCAGTTGCGGCAGCGCGAGGTTCACGCGGTTCTGCACGTCGACTTGCGCGAGCTCCGGATTCGTGCCGATCTCGAAGTACGCGTTGATCGTGAGATTGCCCGTCGACGAACTCGACGAGCTCATGTAGATCATGTTGTCCGCGCCGTTGACCTGCTGCTCGATCGGCGCGGCCACGTTGTTCGCGACGACATCCGCGCTCGCGCCGGGATAGGTCGCGGAGATGGTGATCTGCGGCGGCGTGATGTCGGGGTATTGGGCGGTGGGCAGCGCGAGCATTGTCAGCGCGCCGCCCAGCGTGATGATGATCGAGATGACCGAGGCGAAAATCGGACGGTCGATGCAGAAATGTGAAATGTTCATTGGCCTCTTCCGCGCGACTTTATGCCGATGCTCGTTGGATCAGCTCACTTTTCGGTCCCGCCGCTTGCGTTCTTCGCCTCGCCGAGCGACGCCTCCTGCGCGCCCGATGCGGGTTTATCGACGACACGGACATTCGAATCCGCGCCGACGCGGATCGCGCCATCGACGACCACGCGTTCGCCCGCCTTCAGCCCGCTCGTGATGAACCAGTTGTCGCCGTGCCATTCGCCCACTTCGATGACGCGCTGATGCGGCTTCGACTCCTGATCCAGCACCCAGACGAAATGGCTCTTCGCGCCCTGCAGCACGGCGCGCTGCGGCAGGAGAATCGCGTTGGGCCGGATCGCGCCCGCGACGCGCGCTTTCACGAACTGGCCGGGGCGCAGCGTGCCCTGCGGATTCGCGAACACCGCGCGCACGAGGAACGTGCCGGTCTCCGTGCTGAATGCGGGATTCGTGAAGTCGATACGGCCCGTCTGCGGATAGACGGAGCCATCGGCCTGGATGACGGTCACGTCGAACTTGTTGTCGGGCGGAAACTTCAACTGGCCTTTCTTGATCTGCTCGCGGTAGGTCAGCAGCTCGTTCTCCGAGATGCTGAAGTTCACCCACATCGGGTCGAGTTGATAGACGTAGGTGAGCAGGCCCGATTGCGTCGGCGTCACGTAACTGCCTTCCTGAACGCGCGCAAAGCTCGACAGCCCCTTCAGCGGCGAACGGATCGTCGTGTAGCTGAGATTCAGCTCGGCGGTCTGCACTTCGCCTTTCGCGGCGATGACGGCGGCCTCGGCGCTTTTTTCGTTGCCGACGGCGTCATCGAGATCCTTCTTGCTCAACGCGTTCATCGCGGCGAGCGGCTTCACGCGCGCGAGATTCTGCTGCGTGACGAGGAGCCGCGCCTGCTGCTGCGCGAGCGAACCTTTGGCCGTTTGCAGCGCGGCTTCGAACGGGCGCTTGTCCATGATGAACATGACCTGGCCCGCTGAAACGAGCGAGCCCTCGGTGTACATGCGCTTTTCAAGGAAACCGTCGACGCGCGCGCGGATTTCCACTTCGCGCGAGCTTTGTGTCTGCGCGGTGAATTCGAAATCGACGGGCGTGGATTGCGCGGCGACGGTCACGACGGTGACATCGACCGGCGGTTTGGCCGCTTCGGGCGGCGGCTTCTTGCACGCCGCGAGCGAGAGCGACGCGATCGCGGCGGCTGCGATGAAACGCAGTGCGCGCATCGAGCGCGACGGATGAGCGAACGAGCAGCAGTCCAGCATCTGTTCCGACACGAACGCCATAGGCGCCTCCCTCTTGGGATGGCCGATCGTTGAAGAGCGAGCGCGCGTGCAGGGCGCCTCGCCACGACATGCTCGCGCGGGACAGGACTTCGACTATGTCAACGAGCGCGAGGAGCGCGAGCCTGATGCTTGTGATGTGTCGTAGCTGCCTCCGGTTTTGACGGTCGATTTCTAACGAGAGAGCTGCTCATGCTTCGCAGTCGCTTCGACGTGGCGTGCGTGACGAAACTACTAATAGCCGAACTCGGCTGAAAACGCCATAGCGTTTAATGCCATTTCTACTGAACGCCGGGACGGAATGCGCAGCAATTGCTGAACGGCCGCGAAGGTATGGATGGCTTATCAGTGCGCCGATTCATCGTATCGATTCATGAAACGATGAACGGGAATGTGGAGGGTTCCGGATGCGTCATGAATGGCTGATCGTTGCGAGGCGATCAGCCGTCCACATCACAAATGCCCGAACAAGGCCCGCGGCCGATCCTTCAGCGTGCCCGCCAGCATCCTCAAGCCGCTGACGAGCTGATCGCGGCTCTCCGCGCACGCGAGATTGATGCGCACGCCATGCTCGATCTCCGATCTGTCCACGGCAAACGCCGACGACGGCATCACCACCACGCCGCGCGCCTTCGCGTTCGCCGCGAAATCGTCGGCGCGCCACGGCAGTGGCAGCTTCAGCCATACGAACATGCAGGCGGGATCGGACTGCAAAAACTCCTGCGGCAACAGCTCACGCGCGAGATCGTGGCGCGCGCGAATTTCCGCCTGCTGCGCATTCATGATGTGCTGCGCGGTGCCGTCTTCCATCCAGACGGCCGCGATCAGCATCGATAGCGGCGCGGGCATCCATGCCGTCGTGCGCACGGCCTCCGCACAAAGCGCGGCCGTGTCCTGCGGGCTCGACAGATAACCGAGCCGCAAGCCGGGCGCGAGGATCTTCGAAGTCGCCGCGATATGGAACGTGAGCTCGGGACAAAGGCTCGCGATCGTTGGCAGACGTTGCGCGACGAGCGGGCCGTACACATCGTCCTCGATGATCGCCACGCCATGCCGGCGCGCGATCGCGACGAGCGCCATGCGCCGCTCGAGGCTCATCGTCGTGACCGTGGGATTCTGCAGATTCGGCACCGTGAAAATCGCCTTCACGGGCACCCGTTTGCACACGCGCTCGATCTCGTCGACGAGCAGGCCGTCGCGATCGCTCGGAATGCCCACGATCTCGAACTGGAATACGGGCGCGAGCGCCTTCAGCCCGTAATACGTGAGCTGGTCCGCGAGGATCACGCCATCCGTGCCGATCAGGCTGTTGAGCACCGCATACAGCCCGTGCTGCGCGCCGCTCGTGACGACGACCTGATCGGCGGTCGGCGCGAAGCCCGGCGCGCTCATCCAGCGCGCACCCGCCGCGCGCGCCCACGACGGTCCTTGCGGCGGCTGATATTCCTGCATTTGCGAAAAGCGCGGATCGCGCGGCAGCTCGGCCATCGTGCGCGCAAGGCACTTGAGATATTCGCCGGTGGCAGGCCGGTTCACGGTCAGATCGATGACGTTGCTGCCCGTGCTCGCGGGCGGCGTCTCGACGCTCGGCATCGCGCCGCCGGTCACGAGCGAACCGCGCCGCTTGCTGCCGATCACGAGGCCGCGCAACTGCAGCTCCTTGTACGCACGCGACACCGTCGACACGTTGATGCCCAGTTCGCTCGCCAGTTGCCGCTGCGGGGGCAGACGGCTGCCGGGCGGATAAATGCCGCTGCGAATCTCCTTTTCGATGGAGCTGGACACCTCGATATACGTCGATCGCTTCGTCGCGCCGTCGGCGTCACCGTTCGCGGCCAGCGTCTGATCCTTGTCAGAAGCCATGAAACTCTGTCTCCATACAAAGCATGCTTTGTCCGCGATTTGTGCGGAAGTTCGCCCGATTTTAACCCAGAGTCGGCTTCGTGCAAGGTTTGTGTGGACGATGCAAGACGCGCGCCGGCGTTAGATCAGGGAAAATCCGGACACCACACAACAGCACTTTTAATTGCACACAAAAAAATATTGTGTGATTCTAGATTCAGAGTTTGTCTGGTGTGCGTCTGATTTTTGCCTCGGCCGTGCTTCCGATTCATCCGATCTTTGTTCGCAGGAGACTTCCCCGATGTCCTTGCCCCGATCCACTCAACCGGCTCAATCGACTCCGTCCGGCAGCCCGCCGAAGCTCGGCTCCGCGCTGCGCCAGCGTCACGTCACGATGATCGCGCTCGGCGGCATCATCGGCGCGGGCCTGTTCGTCGGCAGCAGCGCGACGCTCGCGAGCGTCGGTCCGGCGGCGTGCGTGTCGTATCTCGTCGCCGGCATCGTCGTGCTGATGGTCATGCGCATGCTCGGCGAAATGGCGCTCGCGGTGCCGGGCGTCGGCTCGTTCACCGAATACGCGCGCATCGGCCTCGGCAACTGGGCCGGCTTCACGAGCGGCTGGCTCTACTGGTATTTCTGGGTGATCGTCGTCGCGGTGGAGGCGGTCGCGGGCGCGGCGATATTGCAACGCTGGATACCCGCGCCGGTGTGGGTCATCGGCCTCGTGCTGCTCTCCGTGATGACCGCGATCAACCTGCTTTCGGTCAAGTCGTACGGCGAGTTCGAATTCTGGTTCGCGTCGATCAAAGTGGCGGCGATCATCGTCTTCATCGCGATCGGCGCGGGCTATCTGCTCGGCTTCGGGCACACGGCCAGCGCGCTCACGCATCTCGCCGGCGATCGCGGCTTCCTGCCGTTCGGGACGATGTCCGTGTTCGCCGCCGTGCCGACGGTGATCTTCGCAGTCGGCGGCGCGGAAATCGCGACCATCGCCGCCGCCGAATCCGACGATCCGGCGAAGAGCGTCGCCGCGATGACGCGCTCGGTGATCCTGCGCGTCATCACGTTCTACGTCGGCTCGCTGTTCCTGATCGCGTGCATCGTGCCGTGGGGCAGCATCGTGACGGGCCATTCGCCGTTCGTCGCCGCGCTGGAGACGATGCGCATTCCCTACGCCGCCGACATCATGAACGCGATCGTGCTCGTCGCCGTGCTGTCCGCGCTGAACTCGGGGCTGTATGTGTCGTCGCGCATCCTGTTCCGTCTCGCCGAACGCGGCGATGCGCCGAAGTCGCTGCTCAGGCTCACGCCGCAACACGTGCCGCGTCTTGCCGTGCTGCTGTCGAGCGTGGTCGGCTACGTGGCGATCATCGCGGCGATCGTGTCGCCGCAGGGTGTGTTTCTGTTCCTCGTGAACGCATCGGGCGCGGTGATGCTGTTCGTCTATCTCGCGACGGCGCTGGCGCAGATCCGCATCCGCCGACGTATCGAGAAGCAGTCGCCCGAGCGCCTCACGCTGAAGATGTGGCTCTTTCCGTGGCTGTCGTATGCGGTCGTCATCGCGATCGTCGGCGTGCTCGCGGCGATGGGCGCGGACCACGAACTGCGTCCGCAACTGATGGCGAGTCTCGCGAGCCTCGCGGTGGCGTCGGCGGCGTATGGTTTCGCGGCGAAGCGTCATCATCGGAAGGAAGCGGACGGAGCCGACGAAGTGGCGACGGGCTTTCTGTCGGACGAAAACCGGCTTGCATGAAAGGGGCATGACTGATGTCGAATGTGGCGATCATCGGCGCGGGCTTCATCGGCATGGCGAGCGCGGCCTGGCTCATGCGCGACGGTCATGCCGTCACGCTGTTCGATCCTTCGGGTGTGGCGCAGGGCGCGTCGTTCGGCAATGCGGGCACGTTCGCGCCTTATGGATGCGTGCCGGTGAACAATCCGTCCGTATTCCGCGATATCCCGCGCTTTCTGCTATCCAGCGACAGTCCGTTCAGACTGCGCTGGCGCTATCTGCCGCACCTCGCGCCGTGGCTCGCGCGCTTTCTGATGAGCTCGCGGCGCGCGAACTACGAAGCGAGCGCGAAGGCTTTGGCCGCGCTGTTATCGCGTGCGCAGGAAGGTTATGCGCCGCTCTTCTCCGATGACGGATTGCAAAGCTTCATCAGGCCGCGCGAGTGTCTGTATCTCTATTCGAACGCCGCTTCGTTCGATGCATCGCGCGATTCGCTCGCACTGCGCGAGAGACTCGGCGTCGGCTTCGATGTGCTCGACAGCGGCGCGATCCGCGAACTGGAGCCGCAGCTCGCGCCGATCTTCGAGCGTGGCGTGCTGTTTCGCGATAGCTGGCATTTCAGCGATCCGGCGGGCTTTCTTCAGGCGTTATACGAACGGCTGGCGGCGCGTGGCGCGAAGCTCGAACGCATGAAAGTCGATGCAATCGAACCCGGCGCGCAAGGCGTGTCTCTACGCACGAACGGCGATGCGCGTCGCTTCGATCATGTGGTGCTGGCAACCGGCGCGCGTTCGCGCGAGTTCGCGCATCAATGCGGCGACGATGTTCCGCTCGATACCGAACGCGGCTATCACGTGCGCTATGCGTCGGCATCGAACCTGATATCGCGGCCGTGCGGCTGGGCGGAACGCGGTTTCTACATGACGCCGATGAGCGACGGCATTCGCGTCGCGGGCACGGTCGAGCTCGCGGGCTTCACTGAAGAGCGCAATCGCGCGCTGCTCGATCTCGTCACGGTGTCGTCGAAGCGCGCGTTGCCCGCGCTCGGCGCACCCGATCGCGAATGGCTCGGCTTTCGCCCCACGCTGCCCGATGGCGTGCCGGTGATCGGTGCATCGAAGGCGAGCGAGCGGGTGATCTACGCATTCGGGCATCAGCATCTTGGTTTGACGCTCGCGGGCGTGAGCGGGCGCATCGTGGCCGATCTAATCGCGCGGCGCGCACCGCCGCTCGATCTCGCGAGTTATCGCGCGTCGCGTTTTCAATGAGGAGCATCAACATGAACCGCCGCATCATTCTTTCTGGCATCACCGCAGCCGTGCTTGCCGCGTACGTGCCGATGTCGTGGGCTGCCGATCCGGAAGTCGTCAAGATCGCATTCGTCGGACCGTTGACGGGGCCGGTCGCACGCGTTGGCAAGGACTTGCAGTACGGCGCGCAACTCGCCATCGACGAAGAAAACGCGAAGCATCCGACCGTGGGCGGCAAGCCCGTCAAGTTCGAACTCGAGGTCTACGACGATCAGGCCGACCCGCGCACGGCGATCCAGGTCGCGCAGAAAGCGGTGGATAGCGGCGTCGTCGGCGTGATCGGGCATTACAACTCGGGATGCAGCATTCCGGCCTCCGCCGTGTATCACCAGGCGAATGTCGCGATGATCACGCCCGGCTCGACGAATCCGCAACTCACGAAGCAGGGCTTCAAGAACGTGTTCCGCACGATGGGCCATGACGGTGTGGGCGGCGTGGTCGCGGGGCGCTTCGTCGTCGATCAGATGAAGCCGAAGCGAATCGGCATCATCGACGATCGCACGGCCTTCGGGCAAGGTCTCGCCGATGCGTTCGAGAAAGGCGTGAAGGAGGCGAACGGCAAGGTCGTCGCGCGTGAATACACGAACGACAAGGCCGTGGATTTCCGCGCGATCCTCACGACGATGAAAAGCCAGAATGTCGATCTGCTCTTTTTCGGCGGCCTCGATGAACAAGGCGCGATGCTCGTCAAGCAGATGCGTTCGCTCGGCATGACGACGCAACTCTTCGGCGCGGGCGCATTGAAGAGCAATGCGTTCCTGAAGATCGCGGGTACGTCGGGCAACGGCACGCAGGATCTCGAACCCGGCCCCGCGCTCGACAAGCTGCCTTCCGCGCAGGAGTTCGGCAAGCGCTACAAGGCGCGATTCAATCAGGATGTCGAACTGTATGCGCCATTCGCCTACGATGCCACGCTCGCGATGATCAAGGCGATCCACGACGCGAACTCGCTCGATCGCGGCAAGATCGTCGAGGCGCTCGCGAAGGTCGACGTGACGGGCGTGACGGGCAAGATATCGTTCGATCCGTACGGCGATCTGATCAAGCCGCCTTATACGCTCTTTCAGGTCGAGCAGGGGCAATGGAAGAGCCTGAGAACGGTGGGCGGAAGCGGCGTATGAGTTACACGGAAAGCATCGGCGTTCGCACGTATCGCTTCGACGATCTGAAAACGCTGCTTGCGAAGGCAAGCCCGAGGCGCTCGGGCGACGAACTCGCGGGCGTCGCCGCCGCGACCGAAGAGGAGCGCGCGGTGGCGAAAATGGCGCTGGCTGCCGTGCCGCTTCGCGCGTTTCTAGAAGACGCGCTGATCCCGTATGAAGACGATGAAGTCACGCGCCTCATCATCGACGAGCATTCGAAGGACGCATTCGCCGCCGTGTCGCATCTCACGGTCGGCGAGTTCCGCGAGTGGCTGCTCGCGGATTCGACCGATACGGCGGCGCTCGTCGCGGTATCGAAAGGCTTGACGCCCGAGATGGTCGCGGCCGTATCGAAGCTGATGCGCAATCAGGATCTCATCCTTGCCGCGAAGAAACGCCCGGTCGTCACGCGCTTTCGAAACACTGTGGGCTTGCCGGGACATATGTCGGTGCGCTTGCAGCCGAATCATCCGACGGACGATGTGCAGGGCATCGCCGCATCGATGATCGATGGCCTGATGTACGGCTGCGGCGATGCGATGATCGGCATCAATCCCGCATCGGACTCGCCACAGGCCATCGGAAAGCTGCTCGCGATGATGGACGCGTTTCGCGAGCGCTACGACGTGCCGACGCAAACCTGCGTGCTCACGCACGTGACGAACACGCTCGCGGCGATGGAGCAAGGCGCGCCCGTCGATCTCGTGTTTCAGTCGATCGCGGGCACGGAGAAAGCAAACGCGTCGTTCGGCATATCGCTTGCGCTGTTGCAGGAAGCCTATGACGCGGGTCTGTCGCTGAAGCGCGGGACCATCATCGGCGACAACCTCATGTACTTCGAAACGGGGCAGGGCAGCGCGTTGTCGGCGAATGCGCATCACGGTGTCGATCAGCAGACCTGCGAGGCGCGCGCCTATGCGGTCGCGCGCAAGTTCGAGCCGTTCCTCGTGAATACGGTGGTGGGCTTCATCGGCCCGGAATATCTCTACGACGGCAAGCAGATCATTCGCGCCGGGCTCGAAGATCATTTCTGCGCGAAGCTGCTCGGCGTGCCGATGGGTTGCGACGTCTGCTACACGAATCACGCCGAAGCCGATCAGGACGACATGGACAACCTGCTGACTTTGCTCGGCACGGCGAACGTCAACTTCATCATGGGCGTGCCCGGCGCCGATGATGTGATGCTGAACTATCAGAGCACGTCGTTTCATGACGCACTATATGTGCGCGAAGTGCTCGGCCTGAAGCGCGCGCCGGAGTTTGAAGCATGGTTGCGCGCCATTCAGATCACGAATGCGCGAGGCATGCTTCAGGAGCAGGCGCAATGGCCCGCGCTCATCGACTGGATGAGGGCGTGATGAGCGTGAACCCGAATCGATGGGAAGCGCTGCGCCGCTTCACCGATGCGCGCATCGCGCTCGGACGGGCGGGCAGCAGCGTGCCGACCGGACCGCTGCTTGCGTTCACGCTCGCACATGCGCAGGCGCGCGATGCGGTTCATCGGCCGTTGGATGTCGATGCGTTGGGAGGCGAGTTGACCTCGAAGGGATATGCGAGCGTCGCAGTGCACAGCGCGGCGAACGCGCGCGATGTCTATTTGCGGCGTCCCGATCTCGGCCGCAGATTGAGCGAGGAAAGCGCGACGCGTCTCGAAGCGCAGGCGAAGGGCGCGGACCTCGTATTCGTCATCGCCGATGGTTTGTCTTCGAATGCAGCAGCAACACATGCGCTGCCGCTCATCGAAAGGACGGTCACACGGCTCGACGGATGGCGCATCGGCCCCGTCGTCGTGGCGACGCAAGCGCGCGTCGCGCTCGGCGATGACATCGGCGCGATACTGAAGGCGCGCATGGTCGCGGTGCTGATCGGCGAAAGGCCGGGCCTCAGCTCGCCTGCTAGTCTCGGCGTGTATGTCACCTACGATCCCATACAAGGCCGCAGCGATGCCCAGCGCAACTGCATATCCAACGTGCGGCCGGAAGGACTCGCTTACGACGCGGCCGCGTTCAAGCTGGCTTATCTGCTGAACGAAGCGCGCGTGCGCAAGCTGACCGGCGTCGGCCTCAAAGACGACAGCGCGATGGCCATCGCGCAGCGAACGACCGACCGGCTACCGAACGAATAGGCTTCGATGCTCCGCGTAAACCCCGCCCCAATAAAACGCATCACGTAAGAAACGGGTAAGCGGACGCTCTTACCTTAGTCTCCAGCGCATCGTATGCGCGACAGCATCGCATGATGTCCCCGCCCAGGGGACTTCCTTCATTCTTTGGATCGCCGGACGTTTGCGCACTGCGCGAACGGGCGCCTTCGCACGCAGAGAAAAGACCTTCATGCAGGAGACGGAAATGGATCTCAGGATCGTGGAAAAAATCAAGTCGAGCGCCACGTATGGCGAACTCGTGCGCAAGCGCTCGAAGCTCGGCTGGACACTGACGGCGCTCGTATTGATCGTGTACTACGGCTACGTGCTGCTGATTGCATTCGACAAGGATCTGCTCGCCGCGAAAATGGGTTCGGGCGTGATGACCTGGGGCATGCCGATCGGCCTCTTCGTGATCGTCTTCACGGTCGTCATCACCGGGCTCTACGTGCGGCACGCGAACAGCACGTACGACGAACTCACCGACAAGATCAAGCGGGAGGCCGCATGAAGGCGCATCGTTATCTCGCGGCGGGCGCGCTTTTCGCGGCCTCCGCCAGTTCTTTTGCAGCAGGCGGCGATCTCGGTCAGGCCGTCAAGCAGGCGACCAACTGGACAGCGATCTGCATGTTCATCGCGTTCGTGATCGCGACGCTCTTCATCACCAAATGGGCCGCAAAGAAGACCCGCTCGGCCGCGGAGTTCTATACGGCGGGCGGCGGCATCACCGGCTTTCAGAACGGTCTTGCGATCGCGGGCGACTTCATGTCGGCCGCCTCGTTTCTCGGCATTTCCGCGGCAGTCTATAGCAACGGCTACGACGGCCTGATCTATTCGATCGGCTTTCTGGTCGGCTGGCCGATCATCACGTTCCTGATGGCGGAGCGCCTGCGCAATCTCGGCCGCTTCACTTTCGCCGATGTCGCCGCGTACCGCTTCAAACAGACGCCGATCCGCGCGTTTGCGGCGTCGGGCACGCTCGTCGTCGTGGCGTTCTATCTGATCGCGCAGATGGTCGGCGCGGGACAGCTCATCAAGCTCCTGTTCGGCCTCGAATACTGGATCGCGGTGGTGATCGTCGGCGCGCTGATGATGGTGTACGTGCTCTTCGGCGGCATGACCGCGACCACATGGGTGCAGATCATCAAGGCGTGCCTGCTGCTCGCGGGCGCCTCGTTCATGGCGTTCATGGTGCTGTGGCAGTTCCACTTCAGCCCGGAGGCGCTCTTTGCGAAGGCCGTCGACGTGCACGAGAAGAAGGCGTCGATCATGGGTCCGGGCAACTTCATCAAGGACCCGATCTCGGCGATCTCGTTCGGCATCGCGCTGATGTTCGGCACGGCTGGCCTGCCGCACATCCTGATGCGCTTTTTCACGGTGCCGAATGCGAAGGAAGCGCGCAAGTCGGTGTTCTGGGCGACGACGTGGATCGGCTACTTCTACATTCTCACGTTCATCATCGGCTTCGGCGCGATCGTGCTGGTGAGCACCAATCCGGTCTTCAAGGACGCGGGCGGCAAGCTGCTCGGCGGCACGAACATGGCGGCGGTGCATCTCGCGAGCGCGGTCGGCGGCAACGTGTTCCTCGGCTTCATCTCGGCGGTTGCGTTCGCCACGATTCTCGCGGTGGTCGCGGGTCTCACGCTCGCGGGCGCATCGGCGGTGTCGCACGATCTGTATGCGACCGTGTTCAAGAAGGGCAAGGCGTCGAGCAAGAGCGAGCTGAAGGTGTCGCGCATGACGACGATCGTGCTTGGCATCGTCGCGGTCGTGCTCGGCATCGTGTTCGAGAAGCAGAACATCGCGTTCATGGTGTCGCTTGCTTTCGCGGTGGCCGCGTCGGCCAATTTCCCGGTGCTCTTCATGTCCGTCCTGTGGCGCGGCTGCACGACGCGCGGCGCCGCGGTCGGCGGTTTCCTCGGCCTGCTTTCGGCGGTCGTGATGACGGTGCTGTCGAAGGCCGTATGGGTCGACGTGTTCCACTATGCGAGCGCGCCGTTCCCGTATGCGTCGCCCGCGCTGTTCTCGATGGCCATCGGCTTCCTCGGCATCTGGCTCTTCTCGGTGACCGACAAATCGGCGCGTGCGCGCATCGACAAGGCCGGCTTCGAGGCGCAGACGGTGCGCTCCGAAACGGGCATCGGCGCGGTGGAGGGCGCGAGCCATTGATATGAAGGTGGCGGCGCTGCGCTCGCGGCGCCGCCGGACCATCGCCAAGGCGACATGCCGCAGCACTGATACGACAGCGAAGTCCTGCGTTATCGAATGGCCGAAAAAATGCGTTAAGCTCGATGCAACCGGAATGCACGAAGCGTCAATGCATGGAGCGAGCCATGAAACTGCAGTGCCCGAGTCTTTTCGAGCAATCGGCATATATCGGCGGCGCGTGGGCCGACAACACGTCACTGCCGCGCGTGCCCGTCACGAATCCTTCGACGGGCGAGACCCTCGGCAGCGTGCCGCAAGTCACGCCGGAACAGGTAACCGAAGCGATCGAATGCGCGAATGCGGCCTTGCAGGACTGGCGCAGCTGGAGCAGCCGCGAGCGCGCTTCGGTGCTGCGCGAGTGGGGACGTCTCGTCGAACATCATCGCGACGATCTCGCCATCATCCTTTGCAGCGAGCAAGGCAAGCCGCTGCACGAAGCGCGTTCCGAGATCACGCAGGCCGCGAACTATCTCGACTGGTTCGCGGAAGAGGCGCGACGCATCTACGGCGATAACATTCCCGCGCCGCGCCGTAATCAGCGCATCCGTGTGCTGCATCAGCCGATAGGCGTGTGCGGCGCGATCACGTCATGGACCTTTCCATCGTCGATGGTCGCGCGGCGGGTCGGCGCGGCGCTCGCGGCGGGCTGCACGGTCGTTCATCATCCCGATCCGCGGACGCCCTTTTCGGCGCTCGCGTTGTGCGTGCTCGGCGAGAATGCCGGCTTGCCGCGCGGCGTGCTCTCCGTGCTGACGGGCGAAGGCGAGCCGGTCCGGAGCACGCTGCTCGCGAGTCCCGATGTAAGGAAGGTGTCGTTCACCGGCTCCATCGACGAAGGCAAGCGGCTGATGAGCTTGTGCGCGCCAACCGTCAAGAAGATGTCGCTCGAACTGGGCGCGAACTGTCCTTTCATCGTGTTCGGCGATGCGGACATCGACCTCGCCGTCAAGGGCGCGCTCGATGCGCGGTTTCGTCACTCGGGGCAGGCCGCGATGTGTGCGAACCGTTTCTTCGTGCATGAGGACGTGTATGAAAGTTTCGTCGCGAAACTCGTCTCGCGCGTCGCGTTGCTGAGGGTGAGCGACGGGCTGGACGAGGGCGCGCAGATCGGGCCGCTCATCAGCGAGGCGGCGGTAGCGAACGTCGAAAGTCTCGTCGATGAAGCGGTGAGACGCGGCGCGACGGTTGCGGCCGGCGGCTCGCGCGTCGCGCCCGGATCGCGCTTTTACAGGCCGACGGTGCTGACGGGCGTCGATCCGTCGATGAGCGTATGCGGCGACGAAGTGCTCGGTCCGATTGCCAGCGTGCTCCAGTTCAGGGACGAGGACGACGTCATCACGCTCGCGAACGACACGCGCACCGGGCTTGCCGCCTACTTCTACACGGCGGACATCAGCCGCGCGTTCAGGGTGATGGAGGCGCTGGAATGCGGCGTCGTCGGCGTGAACGACAGCCTCGTGTTCAACGAGGTTGCGCCGTTCGGCGGGATCAAGGAATCGGGGATGGGAAGAGAAGGAGCGTCGTCGGGCGTCGAGGAGTATCTGGAAGCGAAGTATGTTTGTTTCGGGAATCTGGAGGGGTAGGGGCTTCACTCCGGCGGCCGCACCACCAGAATCGGCAAATGACTATGCGTCAACACCTTCTGCGTCTCGCTTCCGAGCAAAAGCCCGCGAATCCCGCCATGTCCATGTGACGCCATCACGATGAGATCGCAGTGCCGCGCCTTCGCGGCATCCAGAATCGCCTCGTATGGATGCGTGCCGGTGGGCGCTTCCGTATCGCATTCCACACCGGCCTCGGCGGCGATCGACCGCAAGCCCTCGAGATACTGCTCGGCGTGCGCCCTGTCGACCGACTGCAAATCATCCTGAGGCGCGCCCACCATTTCGGCGCTATAAACGGTCATATGAAACGGCCGCACCATATAAAGACCGGTGATACGCGCGCCGTTTTCCTTGGCCAGTGTGACCGCCATGCGTACCGCCGCTTCGGATAGCGCGGAGCCGTCTGTCGGAACGAGCAGATGCCTGAACATGATGACGTCCTCCGGTCCTATGCGGACAAGAGAGAAACACGCGAACTGACAATCCCAGTATAGGCGAGCTAACGGCCCATCGCGGCCACGGCTTCCTCGTCCAGGCGCACGGCCATGACAGGCGCTTCCGGCCCCACGTGCGATAACTTCATCAACCGCGGTTGCAGCAGCAGCGCAACGAGCCCGCTCCATCCCGTCTGATGCGAAGCGCCGACGCCGCGCCCGTTGTCGCCATGAAAATACTCGTGAAAGAGGATGAGATCCTGCGAGCGCGGGTCCGCTTGCAATTGCGGATACGCGGCCATGACAGGGCGCTTGCCCTGCGCATCTTTCGTGAAGAGCGTGGTGATGCGCCGTGACAGATCGTCGGCGATCTCGCTCAGGCAAAGCGATGTGCCCGATCCCGTCGGATGCTCGACGCGAAACTCATCGCCGTAGTAGCGATGAAACTCGTAAAGCGATTCGATCAGCAAGTAATTCACGGGCATCCATATCGGTCCGCGCCAGTTCGAATTGCCGCCGAACACGCGCGAGTCGGATTCCGCCGGCAAGTAGCGGATACGGACGTGCACGCCTTCGTGATCGAACACATAGGGCGTGCCGCAATGCACGCGGGACAACGCCCGCACGCCATAGTCGGACAGGAATTCGCTCTGATCGAGCGTGCGGCGCAACAGCGCTTTCATCCGATGTCCGCGCAACAGCGACAGCAAGGTCGTGTTGCCCTTGCCGGGCTCGGTCCAGCGCGATACGAGCTTTGCCAGATTCGGACGATGATCCAGAAACCACGCGAGCCGTTCGCGCAGTCCGGGCAGATCGCCATAGACGCGCTCTTCGAGCACGTGAACGGCAAAGAGCGGAATCAGCCCGACGATCGAACGAATGCGCATGGGCACGCGCTTGCCGTTCGGAAGATGCAGCGAGTCATAGAAGAACTCGTCTTGCTTGTCCCAAAGGCCTGTATTGCAGCCCTCACCGCAACTGACCGCTTCGGCGATATACAGAAAGTGCTCGAAGAACTTCACCGCGATCTCGACATACGATTCGTTCGTCATCGCGAGCTCGAGGCCGATCTGCATGAGATCGAGCGCATACGAGGCCATCCATGCGGTGCCGTCGGCCTGATCGATGCGCCCGCCCGTGGGCAGCGGCTGCGAGCGATCGAAAATGCCGATGTTGTCGAGCCCGAGAAAGCCGCCCTGAAAGATGTTGCGGTCGTCGGCGTCCTTGCGGTTGACCCACCACGCGAAATTGAGCAGCAGCTTGTGGAACATCACTTCTAGGAACGCGTGATCGCCGATGCCCGTCATCTCGCGATCGAGCTCGTACACGCGCCATGTCGCCCATGCGTGCACGGGCGGGTTGGCGTCGCCGAATGCCCATTCATACGCGGGCAATTGGCCGTTCGGGTGCATATAGCGCTCTTTGACGAGCAACATCAACTGCTTCTTCGCGAAGTCGGGATCGATGGTCGCGAACGCCACCGCATGAAACGCGAGGTCCCACGACGCGTACCACGGGTATTCCCATTTGTCCGGCATCGACACGATGTCGCCATTGCACATGTGGCGCCAGTCCGCGTTGCGTCCGTGGCGGCGGCCTTTCGGCGGCGTGGGCTGGCCCGGATCGCCGTCGTGCCAGCGGGTGACGTCGAACTGGTAATACTGCTTCGTCCATAACATGCCGGCGAGCGCCTGGCGTTGCACGAGGCGCGCATCTTCATCGGCGATATCGTGTTGCAGCGTCGCATAGAACTCGTCGGCCTCCGCTGCGCGACGCGCGACGAGCTGTTCCATGTCGAGCGGCGGATCGTTCGACACCGATGCGGGACGCCAGCGCAAAAACATCACCGATCGCTCATGAGGCGCGAGCTCCAGGCGCACACGTGCCGCGCTACGCGTGCCGCGATCGCGACGGATCGCCTGTTCGTCGCCTTCGACGAGAAAGTCGTTGAAGCCGTCCTTGAACGGTCCCGCGCCTTCCATACCGAAGATACGACGAACGTTCGTTTCGTTTTCGCAGAAGAGCCATTCGATGGGCGACTGCGCCGCGGCCGTGACAATCAGGGTGCCGGACGACGGATTGTGCGCAATGACGCGCGCGCCTTCCCGCGCATCCTGCTCCAGCGTCAGCGATGGCTTTCCCCACTTGCTCGACCAGCTCCATCGGTTGCGCGCCCAAAGCTGCGGCAGCACATCGAGCGTCGCGCTTTGATCCGCGCGATTTTCGACGGTGACCCGCATCACGATGTCGTCCGGCGTGTGCTTCGCATACTCGACGCAGACATCGAAGTAGCGGTTTTCGTCGAACACGCCGGTGTCGAGCACTTCATACTCCGGCAGCTCGGGGCCGCGCCGCCTGTTCTCGTCGATGAGCTGCTGATACGGATACGCATCGTGGGGGTACTTGTACAGCATCTTCATGTACGAATGCGTCGGCGTGCCGTCGAGATAGAAGTACAGTTCCTTCACGTCCTCGCCGTGATTGCCTTGCTCGTTCGTCAGCCCGAAGAGCCGTTCCTTGATGATCGGATCGCGCCCGTTCCACAGCGCGAGCGACACACACCAGTCGAGCGGATCGTTGCCGAACCCGGCGATGCCGTCCTCACCCCAGCGATACATGCGGCTACGCGCATGGTCGTGCGGAAAATAGTCCCAGGCGGTGCCGTATTCGCTGTAATCCTCGCGGACCGTGCCCCATTGACGTTCGCTCAGATACGGGCCCCAGCGTCGCCAATGGTCGAGCTCGGCCCCGTGCAGGCGGGCGCCTTCTTTCGTTTGCAGCAGATGGATTGCGCGTAGCGGTGGCATGCGACCTCCGGTCCGGGGATGACCATCCATTACGTTCGATGCGCGGTTTTTCCGATGATAAGCGCCATTGCATCGATTCGGGAACGCCGATTTTAGTCATGACATCCAAGCCGGTATCCGCAACCGATGCCGGGAGATTCCCATGAAGCTGGTTCATATCGCATGCGCCGTGGCGCTCGCCCTCGCGAGCGTCGCGCCTTACGCACAGAATGCAGGCCCGACCGATCCGCAGATCGCGGCCATCGTCGTGACGGCGAATCAGGTCGATATCGATGCGGGCAAGCTCGCCGAATCGAAGACGAAATCGAAGGATGTGAAAGCGTTCGCGCAGCAGATGGTCACCGACCATCGCGGCGTCAACAAGGCGGCAACCGATCTCGTGAAGAAGCTCAACGTGACGCCCGAAGACAACCCGACGGCACAAAGCCTCAAGCAGGGCGGCGAGGCGAATCTCTCGAAGCTGAAGACGCTTTCGGGCGGCAGCTTCGACAAGTCGTATATCGATCATGAGGTCGCCTATCATGAAAGCGTGCTCGATGCGCTCGACAAGACGCTGATTCCCAGCGCGAAGAACGAAGAGCTGAAGGCGTTGCTGGTGAAGGTGCGGCCCGCGTTCGTCGCGCATCTCGAACATGCGCGGCATGTGCAGGCGGAACTGGGAAAGAGCGGTGCGTGATGCGCGCTGGCTCTTTGCTTTCGCGGGCATGCTCGCGTTGTCGTCGGAAGCGATGGCGGCGACGTTCGTCGTCGTGATCGAACAGATGCGCTTCGAGCCGCCCGCGTTGACGATTGCGCGCGGCGATCGTGTCGTATGGGTCAACAAGGATCTGTTTCCCCATACCGCGACCGCCGACAAGAAAGCCTTCGATTCGCATGACATCGCGCCCGATGCGTCGTGGAGTTTCGTCGCGCGCGATGCGGGAAGCTATGCGTATTCGTGCACGCTGCATCCGACGATGCACGCGATCCTGAACGTTCGATGATGCATCGATGAGGCCACGATGAGCGAGCCCTTGCCAATCCAGACAGATGACGATCTGAGCCTAGTTCATCGCATCGTCGCGGGCGATCGCAGCGCGTTCGAACTCATGATGCGCCGGCATAACCGGCGTCTCTATCGGCTCGCACGCGCGACCTTGCGCAACGACGCCGAAGCCGAGGACGCGTTGCAGGACGCGTATCTGCACGCATACCGATCGATGAGCCAGTTTCGCGGCGATGCGAAGCTTTTTACGTGGCTCTCGCGGCTCGTGCTCAATGAATGTTTCGCGCGCTTGCGACGTACCGCGCGACGTCAGAACGTGATTCCGATCGTCGACGCGCCCGACTCCATCGAACATGCCGATGCAATGACCGCGCACGACGACGATGCACCCGATGAAGCGCTCGCGCGCGCCCAGGTCCGCGCGCTGCTCGAACGCAAGCTCGATGAACTGCCCGAGCTCTTTCGCATGGTGTTCGTGCTGCGTTCGATCGAAGAAATGAGCGTCGAGGAGACTGCGCTGTGCCTCCACATTCCCGAGGCCACAGTGCGCAGCCGTCACTTTCGCGCGCGAAGCATGTTGCGCGAATCGCTTGCGCAGGCATTCGATCTCGCCGAGCGCGACGTGTTCGAATTCGGCGGCGCACAGTGCGACCGGATCGTCGCGAGCGTACTATCGAAGATATCCGGCAGGAGGACGCCATGACTGGATTTCGGCGGGCTTGCGTCATAGCGGGAATCGTCGTGCTTGCGATTGTTGCGGACGCTCACGCAAGGACGATCACGGTCGTTTCCGGAACGTATGGCGCGAATTGCGGCGCGCCCGGCGGCAATGCGACGCGCGATCTCACGCGTCAATGCGATGGCCTCGACACCTGCGAATACGTGCCGGACCGCACCCGCATCAGCGACGCCACGCGCGTTTGCAGAAAAGACCTGCAGGCCGACTGGCGCTGCACCGACAGCGAATTTCACACTGCGATGCTCAGCCCCGAAGCCGGGGTGAACAGCACGCTGGTGCTGAGCTGCATCGAACAGAACGGGCCGGGGCATTGAGATGTTCCGGCATCGTTACGCCGTGATCAATGACATCGCGTCATCAATCACATAACCGGGAAGCCATTTTTCCGCATCGGTCCGCGCTCTAACATGCAATCCGTCGCAGTCAAACGAATTGCATAAGGAGTCGGACCATGTACGTCATCACTGGCATCACCGGACAAGTCGGCGGCGCGCTCGCCGATGCACTGTTGCAGCAAGGCAAGCCCGTGCGCGCGGTCGTGCGCGACGAGAAGAAGGGCGCGCACTGGTCGGCACGCG
Source organism: Caballeronia arvi (assembly GCF_001544695.2). Taxonomy (GTDB): domain Bacteria; phylum Pseudomonadota; class Gammaproteobacteria; order Burkholderiales; family Burkholderiaceae; genus Caballeronia; species Caballeronia arvi. The sequence continues at coordinate 175,098 of NZ_FCOM02000004.1, read as the reverse complement.
GCTGTGACGTTGCGCTCGCCGATATGACCGACGCCGATGCGCTCGCGAGCGCGTTCGAAGGCGCACAAGGCGTGTTCCTGCTGCCGCCGCCGGAATTCGATCCCGCGCCCGGATTTCCCGAAGCGCGGGGCGTGATCGATGCCATCATCGCGGCTATCGCACGCGCAAGGCCGCGCAAGATCGTGTGCCTGTCGACGATCGGCGCTCAGGCGACGCAAAGCAATCTTCTGACGCAGCGCACGCTGCTGGAAGACGCGCTTCGCAAGCAAGCGATCCCGGTCACTTTTCTACGTCCCGGCTGGTTCATGGAGAACTGCGCGTGGGACGTCGATGCCGCGCGCAACGAAGGCATCGTTCGATCCTTCCTGCAACCGCTCGATCGCGCGATTCCGATGATCGCCACCGACGATATCGGCCGTCTTGCGGCGAAGCTCTTGCAGGAAGACTGGGCGGGCGCACGCGTCGTCGAACTGGAGGGACCGCAACGCGTGAGTCCCGAAGATATCGCCGTCACATTCTCACAAGTGCTCGGCCAACCCGTGCGCGCACAGCCGGTGCCGCGCGATTCCTGGGAGCCGCTGTTCGTGAGTCAGGGCATGAAGCATCCGATGCCGCGTATCCGTATGCTCGACGGCTTCAACGAAGGATGGATCGATTTCGAAGGGCGCCGCGAAGATATCGTGAAGGGCACGACGCCGCTCGTCGATGTGATCCGCAAGCTCGTCGCGCGCTAGGCGTCAGGCGAGCGAGCGTCACACGGACTTCACTTCGCCGCCGTCCATCCTCAGCGTGCTGCCCGTCATCCATTTCGCGGCGGGCGACACGAGAAACGCCATCAGCTCCGCGATCTCTTCGGGCGTGCCGTAGCGCGCGATGCCGGCTTCCGTGGGAAAGCGCGCGGTGGCTTCATCGACTGTCATGTCGTGCAATGGCGCCCAGTGTTCGAGATACGAGCGCCTGCGCCCCGTCATCACCGGTCCGGGCAATACACTGTTGACCTGCACGCCATCCGCAATGCCGCGATCGGAAAACGCCTTCGCCAATGCGACTATCGCTGCGTTGATCGTCCCGACAGCCGCGTATGGCGCCTTCGGAAACAACGCCGAGTTGCCCGACATCAGCACGACCGATCCCGACGCTTCCTTCAATGCAGGCCACGCTGCGACGGTCAGCCGCCGCGCGCCGTGCAGCTTCAATGCGAGACCCGCGTCCCATTGCGCATCGGTCATGTCGAAGAGATCGATCTGCGGCACCGCGCCCGCGATGTTCAGCAGCGCATCGATGCGCCCGAACGCGGCGAGCGCTTCATCGACGACCTGTTGTGCGGCTTCGGGACTTGCGAGATCGATATCGATCGTCAGCGTCTTTGCCCCGGCTTCTTCGACCAGACGCGCCGTTTCGCCGACATTCTCGCGATTGCGCGCGACGAGCACGAGCGAATCGAAATCGCGTGCGAGACGGATCGCGGTCGAACGTCCGATGCCCTGACTCGCACCCGTGACGACAGCTACTTTTGTGGACATGTCTGCTCTCCGGTTCAATGAACGACGACCATCTTTCCATTCGCTGCATTGGCTTCCATCACGCGATGCGCTTCGTGAATCTCATCGAAAGAGAACACGCGCGAAGGCGTTGCGTCGAAACGTCCCGCGGCGACATCGGCGGCGATGGCTTGCAGCGGCACATCCGAAAGCGGAAAGCCCGGCGTGCCGAACACGAAGCTGCCGAAGAAAGTCAGATGCACGCCGCTCGACATTTGCAGGAGCGGATTGAAGTCCGCGATCGGAGCGAGGCCGCCGAGCCAGCCCGCGAGACACGCGCGGCCGCCGCGACGCAGCATCGCGAGCGAATCGAGAATCGTGCTGTTGCCGACGAGATCGAGCACGGCATCGATCTCTTTCGCTTGCGCGATACGCTTGCTCAGGTCCGGCGCTTCGAGTTCGACCCGCGATGCACCCAGCGCTTCGAGCTTCGCGAAGCGTTCGCGGCTGCGCGTCGTCGCGATGACCTTCGCGCCCGCGTTCACCGCGAGATTCACGGCTGCCTGTCCGAACGATGAAGTCGCGCCGCGAATCACGACGGTTTGCCCTTGCTCGATCTCCAGGTTGCGAAAGAGGCAGGTCCACGCGGTCGCATAGGTTTCCGGAATCGCGGCAAGCTGGGCCCATGAAAGATCGGATTCGATCAGCGCCACATTGGAAACCGGCGCGCGCGTGAACTGCGCATAGCTTCCGTTGATCGTGCGCCCGAGGCCGCCCATCAATGCAGCCACTTTCGCGCCGACAGGAAATTCGCCGCCCGGACACGACTTCACGATGCCCACGCATTCGATGCCGCTGACTTTCGCGGCTTCGGCCCATTCGCCGCGCCGCATGTGCATCTCGGCATGATTGACGCCGAACGCCTTGATCTCGATGACGACATGTCCTTCGAGCGGTTCCGGTTTCGGAATCTCGGTATAGACGAGGCTATCGATACCGCCGAACTTTTCGAGCACGATTGCACGCATGATGTATCTCCTTGGATGGATGAGCGCGGTGACGAAAGCCGCGTGTTACTGAGCGCGGAATTCGATGATGGCCGCCGCGATCTGCGCCGCGTGCGTTTCGAGCGCGAAGTGGCCCGTATCGAAGAAGCGCACGTCCGCATCGGGGATATCGCGCTTGAATGCTTCCGCGCCCGGCGGCAGGAAGAAGGGATCGTTCTTGCCCCACACGGCGAGGAACTTCGGACGATGCTCGCGGAAATACGCCTGAAAAGCCGGATACAGCGCGACGTTGCTGCGATAGTCGCCGAAGAGATCGAGCTGCACGTCATGCGCGCCCGGACGGTTCATGTAGTAGTCGTCGAGCGAATAGCCATCGGGGGAAATCGCGGTGACGTCGGCGACGCCGTGCGTGTATTGCCACCTCGTCGTGTCCTTCGTGAGCAGCGCGCGCAGCGCATCGCGGTTCGCTTGCGTGGGTGCTTGCCAGTACGCGCGGATCGGATTCCAGCCGTCGCTCAGTCCTTCTTCGTACGCGTTGCCGTTTTGCGAAACGATCGCCGTGATGCGCTCGGGATGCTTCAGCGCGAGACGAAAGCCGGTCGGCGCACCGTAGTCGAAGACGTAGACCGCATAACGATCGAAGCCGATCACTTCCGTGAAGCGATCGATCACGTTCGCGATGTTCTCGAACGTGTAGGCGAACGCGTCACGGTCCGGCATATCGGAAAGGCCGAAGCCGGGAAGATCGGGCGCGACGATATGAAAGCGCTCCGACAACAACGGAATCAGATCGCGAAACATATGGCTCGAACTCGGGAAGCCGTGCAACAGAAGCAGCTTCGGCGCATCGGCGGGGCCGGCTTCGCGATAGAAGACCTCGAAGCCGTCGACGTCGATATGACGATGAGCGATGGTGGACATGGGCGTTTCTCCGTGGTGAGACCGTGTAACCGTTAAAAGCATGAAATGAAGGTTACAGACGAGTTCCGTAACTTGTCAAGAGCATTTTTAGCGGTTACGATTGAGCCATCGTAGAAACTCGGCTGCATCGAAAATGGACTACCGACCCCTCCCGGCGATTTTTCTGGCCGACGCGCCCGGCCTCGACTTCCTGAATTCGATCGCGACGCCGGTCGATGAGCCCGTCGACTGGATCGGCGACGGCGAAGGCCTGCTGTCATGGCTCGAACAGGCGGGTCTCGTGCCTGTCGACGTGCTCGCGCACATGCGTTCGAAAGCCACGCCCGCGGAGCTGGATGAGATCGCGGCCAAGGCGCGCGGTCTGCGCGAGTGGTTTCGCGCGTTCGTGCAGAAGAGAAAAGGAAGGCCGCTGTCGGCGAAGGATTTGAGCGAGCTGGAGCCGCTCAATCAGGTGTTGCAGCGCGATGAACGGCACGGCGTGATCGTCGCCGATGCGAATGCCGCGAGCGGTCTCGCGTTCGGCATGCAGCGTCGCTGGCCGACTGCCGAATCACTGTTGATGCCGATCGTGGAAGCGCTCGCGAAGCTCGTCTGCGAAGAGGACTTCACTTACGTGAAAGCGTGCGAAGGCCCGAAATGCACGCTGCTTTTCGCGGATCACACGCGCGGTCATGCGCGCAGATGGTGCAGCATGGCGATATGCGGCAATCGCGCGAAGGTGGCCGCGCATCGGGCGCGGCTCCGGGAAGGGAAGAGCGGGTAAGGTTACTTTGCGCCCTCCGCGCGCGACGCGCAAAAGCGAAACGAACTCGGCTTCGGCGATTCGGCGACTTCACGCCACCAGCGCTCCCCGCGATGCGGCGCTTCCAGATCGAGCCTTTCCCCCATGCGCGGGGTCGCCGCCGCGACGCCGCGCGCAAGCGCCAGCCCCGTCACGCGCTCGAACGGCTCCTGCCACGGATGCATCGCGAGATCGAACGTGCCGTTGTGGATCGGCACGAGCCAGCGTCCGCGCAAATCGATATGCGCCTGCACCGTCTCCTCGGGCTGCATATGGACGTACGGCCATTGCGCATCGTAGGCGCCGGTTTCTATCAGCGCGACGTCGAACGGGCCGAGGCGCTCGCCGATCGTCCTGAAGCCGTCGAAGTAACCGGTGTCGCCGCTGAAGAACACGCGCAATACATCGTCTACGATAACCCACGACGCCCATAGCGTGCTGTTGCCATCGAAGAGGCTGCGGCCGGAGAAATGCTGCGCAGGCGTCGCGGTGAACGAGAGACCATCGATCTGCGCGCTCTGCCACCAGTCGAGTTGACGCACCTTTGCGGCGTCGATGCCCCATTCGATCAATCGGTCGCCGACGCCGAGCGGCGTCAGAAAGACCTGCGTCGTCGCGGCGAGCGTGAGCACGGTGTCGCGATCGAGATGATCGTAGTGATCGTGCGACAGGATCACGCCTCGCAACGGCGGCAGGTCGTCGAGCGCGATGGGCGGCGCATGAAAACGCTTCGGTCCGACGCGCCTGAACGGCGACGCACGCTCGCCGAAAACCGGGTCCGTCAGCCAGTATTCGCCGCGCAGCTTGAAGAGCATCGTCGAATGACCGAGACGATAGAGACTGCGATCCGGCGCGGCATCGAGCTGCTCGCGTGTGAGCGTATCGACGATGGGCGCCTGCGCCGGCACCGTATTGCGCGGCTTGTTCAGCAGCACGTTCCAGATGATGCGCAAGGTCTTGCCGAAGCCTTCGACGGGCCGCGGCTTCACGTTGCGAAAGCGCGCGCCATCATGTTGCGGCGACGCGCTTGACAACGCACGTCCGCGTTTTGCTGCGGCAAAACCCAGGGCACGGCTGAGGCGATCGGCAATCGAAGTCATGGGACGTGATCTCTGCGCAGAAAGTAGACTGAACAGTGTAGTTTAATTTCGAGATTAAAGTAAACTGACCGGTGTAAAATCCCCGCATGAAATCGAACGACATTCCCCAACGCCTGACCGACCGGAAGCGCGCCGCGATCGTGGACGCGGCCGTGGAGGAGTTCATCGCGGCGGGCTACGACGCGACGAGCATGGACCGCATCGCCGCGCGCGCGGGTGTGTCGAAACGCACGGTCTACAACCACTTCGAGAGCAAGGAAGCGCTGTTCGCCGCGATCCTGCATCGTCTGTGGGATGCGAGCGCGACCGGCGATACGGAGGTCTATAGCGCCGATGAACCGCTGCGCGCGCAATTGCTCGCCTTGCTGACGCGCAAGTTGCGACTTATGAATGACGATGCTTTTCTGTCGCTCGCGCGCGTGGCGATCGCGGCGGGCATTCATTCGCCCGAGCGCGCGCGGGACATGGTTGCGCGCATCGGCGAGCGCGAGGAAGACGTGACCGCGTGGATCAGAAAGGCCGCCGCCGATGGCCGTCTCGCCGTCACGGACCCGGTTTTCGCCGGGCAACAGTTGCATGGCATCGTGAAGGGATTCGCCTTCTGGCCGCAAGTGACGATGGGCCAGCCGCCGCTCACGAAGAACGAGCAGAAGAAAGTGGCGGAAGCGGCCGCCGACATGTTCCTCGCGCGTTATGAACGCCCCACGCCGAAACGTCTATAGAACGGCTTCCGCCACGAGCTGCAACGCAGGCGCGAGCTTCACGCAATCTTCCGGACGTTCCAGCGCATAAGCGAGATTCTTCTGCGCGATCTGTACGTGCTCGGTCGCAAGCGCCTGCGCACGCGTGCCTTCGCCGCGCTCCAGCGCATCGACGAGGCTGTGATGCTGCTGATGCGCCATGAAAAGCCACTGTCGTCCTTCCTCGATGGCGGACTGCATCGGCAGCATTGCGCTCGCGGCGGCGAACGGCAGGCGGTTGTTCATGTCGATGGCGCGCATCAGCGCCGCATTGCCCGATCCCTCGACGATCAGCTTGTGAAAGCGGTTGTTCATGTCGGTGTAGGCGGCGTAGTCGTCGAGATCGAGCTCGGACTTCGCGAGCAGCCGGTCGCCTGCGCGCAAACATTCCGCCAGCGCGTTCGATAGCTGGCGCGGCACGCCATGCTCGGCAACCAGACGCGCGGCCATGCCTTCGAGATGACCGCGAACCGCGATCGCATCGGCGATTTCGGCGGCGGTGATGCGCCGCATCACATAGCCGCCCGCCGGCGACGGTTCGACGAGACCTTCCTGCTCCAGCGTGGTAAGCGCGAGCCGCACCGGCGTGCGCGACGCCTTCAGCCGCTCGGCGAGCGCGACTTCGCCAAGACGTTCGCCGGGCGCGAATTCGCCTTTAAGGATCAGGTCGCGCAGGTAGACCAATACGCGTTCTTGCTGGGTTTCCATGCTTTCTCTCCGTTCGCCGCTGTCGACGATTCTAGGCGAAGCCACGCTTCCTGTGCTTGCTTTTCCGGCTGTCCATGAAGGAAATGTTTTCGTGTGTATGCAAAGAGCCCTAAAACGGCCGTCGGGTGCCGCTTAGGGATAATCCCGATAAAACGTTATAAATCGTTTAAAAACAACAGTATGTAGTGATGGCTCCGTAATTAACGCACTAGCGTGCTGCATACATTATTTGTACATTTGCACTCGAAAGTCTATTCTCCGCCTCAAGACAACGGCCGGCTGCATACAGCAGCGCGCCTTGTGAATACATCTGAACCGGAGACAAAGCCATGATGAGTTCGCAGCAAAACGAGACGATCACCCGTGTCGGCAAGGGCACGCCCGCAGGCCAGTTGCTTCGCCGGTACTGGCAACCGGTCGCGCTCGTCGACGAGCTGCCCGCCGATCGTCCGGTTAAGGCCGTGCGCCTGATGGGTCAGGATTTCGTCGTGTTCAAGGACGAAGCGGGCCGCTACGGCATGCTCGATCGCGACTGCCCGCATCGCGGCGCCGATCTCGCGGCGGGCCGTCTCGAAGGCGGCGGCATTCGCTGCGCGTTCCACGGCTGGCTCTTCGACGCCAGCGGGCGCTGCCTCTCGACGCCGGGCGAACCCGTCGGCAGCACGTTGTGCAACAAGGTGCGTCAGTCGGCGTATCCGGTCATCGAGAAGAGCGGCATTCTGTTCGGCTATATCGGCAAGGACGAGCCGCCCGCGTTTCCGAACTTCGATTGCTTCGCCGCGCCCGATGCGTACACCTTCGCGTTCAAGGGCCTGTTCGAATGCAACTGGCTGCAAGCGCTCGAAGTCGGCATCGATCCGGCGCATGCGTCATTTCTGCATCGCTTCTTCGAAGACGAGGACGTCAGCGAAAGTTATGGCAAGCAGTTTCGCGGCGCGTCGGCTGATTCGAACATGCCGATCACGAAGGTGCTGCGCGAGTTCGAATCGCCGGAGATTCTCGTGAGCCCGGCAGACTACGGCCTGCGTCTCATCGCGAAGCGCGTCCTCGACGATGCGAACACGCACGTGCGCGTGACCAATGTCGTGTTCCCGCAAGCCTTCGTGATTCCGATGAGCTCGGAGATGACGATCACGCAATGGCACGTGCCCGTCGACGATGAAAACTGCTACTGGTATGCGATTTTCACGAGCTTCGGCGCGCCGACCGACAAAGCGCAAATGCGCGAGCAGCGCCTCGAACTGTACGAGCTGCCCGATTACACGTCGCGCAAGAACAAGCGCAACAACTACGGCTTCGATCCGCGCGAGCAGTTGAGCGAGACCTACACGGGCATGGGCTTCGACATCAACGTGCACGATCAATGGGCCGTCGAATCGCAAGGCGCGATTCAGGACCGCACGCGCGAACATCTCGGCACGACGGACAAGGGCATCATCGCGTATCGCCGCTTGCTCGTCGATGCGATCGAGAAAACGCAGGCGGGCGAAAAGACGCTGATGCTGATCGACGAAGAACAAGCCGCGCATCTGACGGGACCGGCGTCGATCGACGGTATCGGACCCGCGGACCGCTGGGACGAATACTGGAAAGAATCGGACGTGAAGCGCCGCGTGAATGCGCCGTGGCCCGCGCCGAAAGCCTGAACGAACCGACCTGCAACCTGAATGGAGCGCGCGGCGCATCAAGTCGCCGCGCGGAACGAATATGTCTTTCGTAGAGACTCATGGTTTGTGGACGGACGCGCAGCATGCCGCGTATGCCGGGCTCGTCGAACGTCTGAAGAAAAGCGATGTGAAGGTGGTGCGTTTCTCGTTTCCCGATCAGCACGGCTTGCTGCGCGGCAAGACACTCGTCGTCGACGAAGCGATCAAGGCGATGAAAAGCGGCGTCACGCTGACGACGACGCTCTTCGCCAAGGACACCTCGCATCGCACGGTGTTTCCGGTGTTCACGACGGGCGGCGGCTTCGGCATGTCCGAGATGCAGGGCGCATGCGACACGCTGATGATCGCCGACCCCGAAACGTTTCGCGTGTTGCCGTGGGCGCCGCATACGGGTTGGGTGCTGTGCGATGTGCATTTCGCCAACGGCCTGCCGGTGCCGTTCAGCACGCGGCATTTGTTTCGCCGCGCGCTCGATCAGCTGTCGAATCACGGTTATGACTTCGTGTCGGGCCTCGAAGTGGAGTTTCATGTCTTCAAGGTCACCGATCCGCACATGAAACCCGAGCATTCGGGCCAGCCTGGCCTGCCGCCCGACGTCGAATTGCTGTCGCATGGTTATCAATATCTGACGGAGTTGCGCTATGACGCCGTCGATGACGTCATGGAACTGCTCCGGCGCAATATGCAAGGACTCAACCTCGACGTCCGTTCGCTGGAAGTGGAATACGGCCCGAGCCAGTTCGAGTTCACGTTCGCGCCGACGAAGGGCATCAAAAGCGCCGACGACATGGTGCTCTTTCGCAGCGCGGTCAAGCAGATCTGCCAGCGCAACGGCTATCACGCGACGTTCATGTGCCGCCCGCGCATTCCGAATGTCGTGTCGAGCGGGTGGCATCTGCATCAGTCGCTCGTGCATACGGGCGACGGTACGAACGCATTCATGCCCGACGATGATTCGCAACCTCTTTCGATGACCGGGCAGCGCTATCTCGCGGGCCTGCTCGCGCACGCGCAAGGCGCGACGTCGTTATCGACGCCGACCATCAACGGTTATCGGCGCTATCGCCCTTATTCGAACGCGCCCGATCGCGCAATCTGGGGACGCGACAATCGCGGCGTGATGCTGCGCGTGCTCGGCGGCGTGAACGATCCTGCGAGCCGCATCGAGAACCGCGTCGGCGAGCCGACAGCAAATCCGTATCTGTATTTCGGCTCGCAAGTGATTTCGGGTCTCGACGGCATTCGACGCAAACTCGAATTGCCGCCTTCCGCCGATACGCCGTATGAAACGCAAGCCGAACCCTTGCCGCGCACATTGAACGATGCACTCGATGCCTTGCGCGCCGACGAATGCCTGCGCGAAGGCTTCGGCAGCGCGTTCGTCGATTACTTCTGCAAGCTGAAGCAGGCGGAGATCGATCGCTTCAATCTCGAAGTCACCGAGTGGGAACATCGCGAATATTTCGAAGCGTTCTGACGGCGCGCTCACAAAGGAGAAACGATATGCCTATGGTTACCTATATCCTGCGCGACGGTGAGCGGCGCGACATCGATGTGCCCGACGGAACGAGCGTGATGGAAGCCGCGATTCACAACAACGTGCGCGGCATCGATGCGGAATGCGGCGGCTGTTTGTCGTGCGCGACGTGTCATGTTTATATCGATGCATCATCGACGGCGGATCTCCCATCGCCCGATGACTCGGAACTCGAATTGCTCGATGGCGTTGCAGCAGAGCGCCGTCCCGAAAGCCGTCTCAGTTGCCAGCTCGTGATGAGCGCCGCGCTGAGCGGGCTCGTCGTGCAGATTCCGCAAAGACAAGGGTGAAATCATGAATCGCTCGCTCGTGATCGTCGGCGCATCGTACGCGGGTGTCCAGCTCGCGGCGGCCGCGCGCGAATCCGGCTTCGACGGACGCATCGTGCTCATCGGCGATGAACCCGACGCGCCTTATCAGCGCCCGCCCTTGTCGAAGGGCTTTCTCACCGGGAGCCTGAACGAAGCGCGCTTGCCGCTGCGCTCGCAAGCGTTCTTCGACGAAGAGAAGATCGAATGGATGCCGTCGATGCGCGTGACGCATATCGATCGCGCGCGCCGTGAAGTCGAACTGCAAAGCGGCGCGCGCATCGCGTATGACCATCTTGCGCTGACGACCGGCGCGCGCGTGCGCAAGCTCGATTGTCCCGGTGCGACGCTCGATGCGGTGCACTATCTGCGCGATCTGCGCGACGCGCGCCGTCTCGCGCAAAGCGCATGCGCGGCACGGCGTGCGGTGGTGATCGGCGGCGGCTATATCGGTCTCGAAGCGGCGGCTTCGCTGCGTCAGAAGGGCATCGACGTGACCGTCGTCGAAACGGAGCCGCGTCTGCTCGCGCGGGTCGCGTCGCCGTGGATGTCGGCATTCATGCAGCGCCTGCACGCGGATAACGGCGTCGCGTTCGCGTTCGGGCGCAAGGTCGTCGCGCTGCAGGCGCTCAACGATGCGGTGTCCGTCGTGCTCGATGACGATACGCACTTGCCCTGCGATCTCGTCGTGGTCGGCATCGGCGTGATACCGAATACGGAGCTCGCGGCGGAATGCGGCCTGACGGTGGCGGGCGGCATCGTCGTCGATGAACATGCGCGCACGAGCGATCCGGCCATCGTCGCCGCGGGCGATTGCGCCGCGTTCGTGCCGCATTGGAGCATGGACGCGCGCGCGTGCCGCGTGGAGTCGGTACAGAATGCGAACGATATGGCGAAGATCGCGGCGCTCGCGATTGCGGGACGGCCGCAGCCGTATCGCGCGGTGCCGTGGTTCTGGTCCGATCAATTCGATCTCAAGCTGCAAATGGCGGGCATCAACACGGGCTTTACGCATCATGTGCTGCGCGGCACTGTCGAGGAGAAGAAGTTTTCGGTCTTCTACTTTCGCGACGATGCCTTGATCGCAGTGGACAGCATCAATCGGCCGCAGGAACACATGCTCGCGCGCAAGCTGCTCGCGAACGGCGCGCGTGTCGCTCCGCACGAAGCGGAAGATGCGGCGTTCGATCTGAAGGGAGTCATGCAATGAAGCCGCTGGTAGGTGTCGTGTGCGACCGGTTTTTTGTCGGCGAGCACGATGTGCATAGTGCGAAGCAAAGTTATGTCCGCGCGTTGATGACGTGCGCGCAGGTCAGTCCCGTGCTGATTCCCGCATCGCGCGACGTGGAGTCGGTCGCGGACTATCTCGATGGCGTGAACGGCCTGCTGTTTCCGGGCGGTGCGTCGAATGTCGAATCGCGCTTGTACGGCGGCGTGCCCGACGCCGACATGCTCGTCGATCCCGACCGCGATCATGTCGCGCTGGAACTGATGCGCGGCGCAGCGGAACGCGGCATGCCATTTCTCGGCATTTGCCGCGGCTTTCAGGAGATGAACGTCGCGTTTGGCGGCACCTTGCATCCGGACATTCATGCGTCGGGGCATTCGGAAGATCATCTCGAGAACCTGAACGAAGATCTGCTCACGCGTTATCGCTATCGGCATGAAATCGAGCTCGTCGATGACGGCGCGTTATCGAAGCTCGCAGGCGGCGCACGGCGTGTGCGCGTGAATTCGCTGCATCGTCAGGGCGTGGCGCAGCTTGCGCCGCATCTCGCCGTCGAGGCACGCGCGCCGGACGGGCTGATCGAAGCGATTCGTCTCGATGGCCACGCGTTCGCGCTCGGCGTGCAATGGCATCCCGAAGCGATGGTCGCAGGCGATGCGCTGTCGCGCGCGCTGTTCGAAGCGTTCGGCGCGAGTTGCAGGCGCTACGCCACGCGCGAGGGAGTTTGATGCCATGTCGGCCGATCGCATCGATCTCAACTTGCTGCGTGTCTTCGACGCAATCTTCGAAGATCGCAATCTCGCGCTCGCGGGCAAGCGCCTGAATCTCAGTCAGTCGGCGATCAGTCACGCGCTCGGACGCATGCGCGACGTGCTCGGCGACGATCTTTTCGTGCGCACCGGCCGAGGCATGGAACCCACCGTGCGCGCGCTCGCGATGGCCACACAGGTGCGCGGCGCGCTCGCGCAGATCAAGGCGGCGCTCGGTGTCGACAAGTTCGATCCGTCCATTGCGCAACGCACGTTCGTGCTGGCTGCCAACGACTACATCACGGCGCTCTTGCTCGGGCGGCTCAGCCAGCGTTTGCGCGCCGAAGCACCGCTCGTGGATATCGTCGTCAGGCCGTCGACGCGGCTCGATCTCGCGGGTCAGATCGACGTGGGCCGCATCGATGTCGCGATCGGTATTTTCGCCGACATGCCGCGGCGGTTCCGCTCGATCGATGTCTGGCAACAGACCGACGCGCTGCTGCTCAATCGCGAGCACCCGGCCGCGGACCGGCCGCTTACGCACGACGATTTGCTGACGTATCCGCTCGTCGCGGTTTCGCAGGGCGGCGAGGAAGAGGGCGCGGTGAGCGGCTTCATCGTCGAGCGGGGGCTTGCGCGGCAGTCGGAAATGTTCGACCGCGAAGCGCTCAATCGAGGCTTCGCCGATCACGCGGACGTGCCGCGCGTGCGCATGGCCGTCGCGCATTCGCTCGCGATTCCCGCGCTGCTGCGTCATAGCGACATGCTCGCGCTGGTGCCGTCGTCGATCGGCCGCGAGCTCGCGCGCAATGGCGAGCTGAACATGCGTGCGACGCCTTACGCCTGTCCCGATGCGACCGTGCGCGCCGTCTGGCACGAACGCAACGATGCCGATCCCGGGCTGCAATGGCTCAGGCAGCAACTCATCGATGTTTCGCGGCAAGTGCGATGCCGCTGATGCGCGGCATTCATCATCGCCATGCAAAGGATTCACTGCGTTCGCGCTCATGAGCGTGCGCGCGTGAACGTCGTCGAAAGTCCCTGAAACAAGGGCTTTTTCATTCGAAAAGGTGACATCGCGAATGGCGTCGCAAGGCGCTCGCTCGCGCTGCGCGCTGCTCGTTCGTAACTTGCCGGGTTGTTCGCCCGGATATGCGCTCTTAATCTGGGCGCCCGTCGATAAGAGAGGATGTCATGGAAGAGACAAAGGTCGTCGATGTTCAGGCGCTCATCAACGCGCACCGCTTTTCACGCTATCAATGGCTCGTCTTCGCGATGTGCTTCGTGATCGTGCTGATGGATGGCTTCGATACCGCCGCGATCGGCTTCATCGCGCCTTCGCTCGTCGGCGAATGGCACTTAAGCAAAGCGGCTCTGGCGCCCGTGCTGAGCGCGGCGCTCTTCGGGCTCGCGTGTGGCGCGGTGTTGTCCGGGCCGCTCGCGGACCGCTGGGGCAGGCGCGGCGTGCTGATCGCGGCCGTGCTGATATTCGGCCTCGCGTGCCTCGTTTCAGGCTATGCGCGCGATCTCACGGAGCTGACCGCGCTGCGCTTCGCGACCGGCGTGGGACTCGGCGCCGCGATGCCCAATGCGGTCACGCTGATGAGCGAGTTCTGCCCGAACGGCCGGCGCGCGACCATCGTCAATCTGATGTTTTGCGGCTTTCCGCTCGGCGCCGCGTTCGGCGGATTTCTCGCGGCCTGGATCGTTCCGCAATTCGGCTGGCGCACCGTGCTGCATTTCGGCGGCGCGGTGCCGTTGCTGTTGACGGTGATGCTCGTGCTCGCGTTGCCGGAATCGATTCAATACATGGTGTCGAAGAAGAAGCCTGTCGAGCGTATCCGGAAGGTGCTGACGCGCATCGCGCCGCAGGCCGCATCGGCGGAATCATTCGTGATGCGCGAGGGCGCCGCGCGGGAAGCGGGCACGGGCGGGGCGCGTGTCGTGCTGTCGCGCACGTATATTTTCGGCTCGCTGATGTTGTGGCTGTGCTACTTCATGGGACTCGTCATCTTCTATGGCCTGATCAACTGGATGCCCGTGTTGCTGCGGGACGCCGGACTGAACCCGCAGCGCGCGGCGCTGATTTCCGCGCTCTTTCCGCTCGGCGGCGCGGGCGCGGTGCTGTGCGGCTGGCTGATGGACCGCTTCAATCCCAATGGCGTCGTGGCGGCCGCGTATGCGTTCGGCGCGGTGAGCGTGTGCGCGATCGGACAGGCGATCGGCAATGTCGGCCTGCTGGTGTGCGCGGTCTTCGTCGCGGGCGTGCTCGTGAACACCGCTCAGGCATCGATGCCGGCGCTCGCGGCGGCGTTCTATCCGACGTCTGGCCGCGGCACGGGCGTCGCGTGGATGCTGGGCGTCGGACGCTTCGGCGGCATCGCGGGCTCGTTTCTGGTCGCGGAGTTGTCGCGGCAACAGATGAGCCTCTCGGGCATCTTCACCGTCGTGGCGATGGCGGGCGCGGCCTCGTGCATCGCGTTACTGCTCAAGCAGGTGGCGAGCCGTCGCGTCGTCCCCGAAGTCGCGGATGGACAGCCGCTCGCGCATTGACGACGCCATACGAGCCGCCGCCGATTTCCGAACGTTCATGCTCGAATAAACGACGGCGGCTCGAATGTGCGATATACCCGCGGGAAGCGATCATCGGAGGCTGGTAAAATTGCGCAACGTTTTTCCACGGGCACGATGTGATGGGTTTCGAACAACTCGCCGGACTGAAAAAGCAACTCGCGAAACAGGCTGCAAACGAAGCAGCAAAGAAAAAGGCGCCACGCGCACGGCGTCCGGCGCCGGCAGCAGCGGCGGCGTCCAAACCGGCGCCGCAGCCCAAACCGGGCGTTGCGGCGAAACCGCCGCGTCAGCCGAAACCGGAAACTGCGTCGAAACCGGTCGATCCTGTCGTGCATACGATAGGCAAGCTGCAAAAGCGTTTTCCGCTTGCTTTCCCGAAGAATCCCGCGCCGAAGGTGCCGCTGAAGGTCGGCATTTTCGAGGATCTGATGAAGCACGCGGAGGAACTCGGTCTGAACGAGCGGGAATTGCGCAGCGCGATCAAGGTTTGGTGCCGGGGCAACCGCTATTGGACGAGCCTCGTCGAAGGCGCGCCGCGTATCGATCTCGCGGGCGGCAATGCGGGTGAAGTGTCGTCGGCGGATGCGGCGCGCGCGGTGTATCTGGAAACGAACCGCGCAGCGCGCGCGGCTTCGTCGCCGAAACCCGCGGAACCGGGCAAGCAGCCGGACGAAGAACCTAGCAAAGAAGCCAGTAAATAAGCTGCAAGTTACGCAATACGCCGCGCACAGTTCGACTGACGCGCGGCTTTTGTTTTTGCTTTTTGTTTCGCATGCTGGCGGGCGCGAGCATGCGACAGCTATCTCAATGCCGGGGCGGCGGCTCGATATCGTAAGCGATTCGTCCCGCGGGCAGAAAGAACAGCGCGATCACGGCGCCGTCTTTTGCTTCCGGATAGTGATGACTTCCCGGCGCGGGCGCGGTCCAGCCGCCATGACACCATCCGTTCGGACCGGCGAGCGCTGCACCGTCGTCGAGCGGCACGACCATGTTGAACTCGCCGTACGGATGCGCGTGATAATCCCCGCGAAAGCTGCCTTCGGGATTGTTCTGCTGGTTGCCCGTGCTGTCCATCAGAACGGCCGTGATGCTGAAGTAGAACGTTTCGGGGCACGGTGCGACGAGCCGCGCGCGCCGGTATCGCGGTCCGGAGATTTCGACATCCGCGGCCCATCCTTCTTCGACGCCTTGCCTGATGAGTCGCGCCAACTCTTTGTACAGCGCGCTATCGACGCCGTATTTCGTGTTGAGCCATTGCTCGATGTTCGTGTCCGTCGTCATGTCCCTGACCTCTTCGAGAAAGGGCAGGCATCGCGCGACGAGTTCTTCCTTGCTGGTTCGTGTGGTTTGATTCGGGGACATCGCTTCTTCTCCTTGGCTTGCGTGTCGATTCACGCGTGCGCCCAAGATGCCACATGGATTCACGCATCAGAAGCGAAGTTGCTGCAATGAAAACTTGAACGCGGTGCAACTCACGCGATGCCGACATGCACGGCAGGCGTTACATCGATTTGATTCAAGAAGGGATTGAATACCTTTCCTGCGCGATGTGTGCCGGGCATTTCGTGGTGGTTTTTCTCGCGATTTCCTTCTTCGAAGAAAGAGATCGCATCCAGACGCGCACATGGAAAGCAACATCGTCTTTTGGCCGGCCCTGCGATCGGCGGGAATGCACTCGTTCGCTGTTGCCCGTTTCACGCCCAGTCTCTAAGCTCGCCGCGATAGTTTCATCCATCGACAAAAGATTCGTCATCCGAACGAATCAATGGAGACACAGGAGCGTTCATGAAACACGGCCGAATCGCGGTATCGATCGCAGCAGCGTTGTGCAGTGCTTCCGCATTCGCGCAAAGCAGCGTCACGCTATATGGCGTGATGGACACGGGCGTCGAATATGTATCGCACGCAAACGCGGCGGGAGATTCTGTCGTGCGCATGCCCGGCATCACGGGAGAAGTGCCGTCGCGCTGGGGCATGCGCGGCGTCGAAGATCTGGGCGGGGCGCTGAAGGCCGTGTTCGTGCTCGAAAGCGGATTCAACGTGCGCGCGGGCGACTCGGGCCAGGGCGGGCGGCTCTTCGGCAGGCAAGCGTTCGTCGGTCTGGAGGGACCGTGGGGCACGCTGTCGTTCGGGCGTCAATACACGATGACGTACTGGGCCATGCTCGACGCCGATATCCTCGGGCCGGACATCTACGGCATCGGCGCGCTGGATGCGTTCATCCCGAACGGAAGAAGCGATAACACCGTTGCGTACAAGGGCAAGTTTTATGGCGTGACGGTCGGCGGATCGTATTCGTTCGGCCGCGACAGCACAGGGACCGGCAATTCTCCGGGGCAGGGCACGTGTTTCGGACCGGTGCCCGGCGACGCGAGCCAATGCCGCGAATGGAGCGCGATGCTCAAATACGACGGCACGTACTTCGGCGTCGCCACCGCTTACGACGAGCAACACGGCGGCACGAATGCGCGCGCGAATTTTTTCGACGGCGTTGCGCCATTTTCCATCGCGTCGAGCGGCGACAAGGACGCGCGTCTGCAGGCCAACGGCTATGTGAACGTGATGGGCGTGAAAATCGGTGGCGGATGGATCGGCCGTCGCGTGGAGTCGGACGGAGCGGGCGGCAGCGTGCGTTCGAATCTTTTCTATCTCGGCGCCCAGTACTTCGTGACGCCCGCACTGGCAATCGATGGCGAAGGTTATCGCGTGATCGTCCAGCAACACGACACGCGCGCCACGCTGGCGAGTCTGCGCGCAACCTACTTCCTGTCGAAGCGAACCGCCGTGTATGGCAACGTCGCGTATCTGTGGAACAGCGCGAAAGCGCGCTTTTCGGTGAGCGCGGGCGGCGGCGGCACGACACCCGCGGCGGGCATGGGGCAACTGGGCGCGATCGTCGGCGTGAGGCATTCGTTCTGATCGAAAGATGGCGGACAAGCACATCGATGCATGGCTCCGAACCGTCGAGGATATCGGCAAGGGCGTTCGCGAAGTACGGAACACATGCTATCCGGCGCGCTGCTGGGACGGCCGCAGCGAGCCTGTCGTGCGCGTGCTGGACAAGCCGACGACGCGCACGCTCACCGTCTCGTGGTGCGATGCGAGCACGGGTCACTACGGCTATCAGACGTGGCGCGTGAGATGCGCGCGCAACGCAGGAACGTGCGTGCTGACGGGGCTGCCGATCGAGGCAGGCGACGAAGTGTTCAGCCCGCGCAAGGGACTGACCCAGCCAGGCAACGCCGGCGCGATGATCGCGGCGGCGAGCCTTCGTCGTACTTCGAGGCGTGTATCCTCATGACTATCCGGCAGGCTATGGATACGGAGGTTAATCATGAACGAACAGACGATACGTGAAGCGCTGGATGCTCACTGGCGCGCATCGGCGGATGGCGATCTCGATGCGGAACATGACATCTACGAGGACGATGTCATCTGCGACTATCCGCAATCGAACGAACGCATCCACGGACGAACGAATTTGCAGCAGTTGCGCGGTCATCATCCGGACAAACCATCGGGCTTCGAAGTCAGGCGAATGCAAGGAGCGGGCAATCTCTGGATTACGGAATACACGATCGCGTATAAGGGGAGCACCGCCTATACGGTAAGCATCATGAAATTCCACGACAACAAGGTCGTTCACGAGACTCAGTACTTCTGCGAAGGCTTCGAGGCGCCGGCCTGGCGCAGCCAGTGGGTTCGGCGGATTGCGTGAGCGGTGTCTCAACGGCCGGCAAAATCGTTTGCGTAGGTCGTCTCCCACCCGCCGCCGAGTGACTTGCATAGCGCGACGAGATTCTCGGCGGCCCGCGCCTTGCTTTGTTCGAGCTGGCCTTGTGCGTCGAGCAGTTGCTTCTGGACGTTGAGCACATCCAGATAGTCGAGCGCGCCGGCCTTGTATCGTTGTTGCGCGATGCCGAGCCCGCGCTGATTCAGCGCGACCGCCGAAGCGAGCCGGTCACGCCGGCGCTGTTCCGCATCGTAGACGAGCAGCGAATCGTCGACCTCGCGCCACGCTTCGAGCACGGTGCGCTTGTACAGGATCGCCGCTTCCTGCTGTTGCGCCTCGCGCAGTTGCAGGGTTCCTTTCAGTCGCCCGCCTTCGAAAATGGGAAACGTAATGGCCGGTCCGATCACGAACTGCCCCGACGCCCATTCAGCCAGATTGGAAAGCTGCAGACTCTGAAACCCCGCACTGCCGTTCAGCGAAATGCGCGGATAGAAATCGGCCTTCGCCATGCCGATCGATGCCGTGGCCGCATGCAACTGCGATTCGGCCCTCTTGATGTCGGGCCGACGCTCTGCAAGCTCCGACGGAAAACCGACAGGCACCTGATCGGGCAGCCTGGGCACATCGCGCGCAACGCTCAGCGTCTCCTTCAACGCGCCGGGCTGCTCGTCGAGCAACACGCCGATGGCGTTGATCATCGTATCGCGACGTGCTTCGAGCGTCGGAATCAGGCTCTCGATGGTTTCCATCTGCGCTGACGCATTGGCGACATCGAGTTCCGTGGTGACGCCTTCGCGCACGCGTATCTTCGTGAGCTTTACCAGATCTCGCGCAATATCGAGGTTCTGTCGGGCAATGTCGAGCAGCGACTGCGCGTCGCGCATCTCGATGTAGTCGCGCGCGAGTTCCGCGCGGGCCGACAGAAGAACGGAATTGCGGTCTTCGTAAGAGCCCTCCGACAAGGCAGCCGCGGCCTCGACGCCGCGCCGCGCGCGGCCCCAGAGGTCGAGCTCCCACGATGCATCGAAACCGGCCTGAAACAGGTTGTACGCCGGTGAACCCTTGGAGCCGGGCATGGCCGACACGCCGAGTGGGTCGCTGCCGGATGCCGACAGCGGCTGACTCTGCGACGGTGTCACGCCGAGCAAAGACAGGATGCCGTTCTCGCTGCCGCGTTCTCGGTAGTACGATGCTGCGCCACCGAGTGTCGGAAGCTCGGCCGCGCCCGCCACGCGCTGTTCGGCGCGACTCTGGAGCAGACGCGCCGAGGCAGCGGCCACGTCGAGGTTGGAAGCGGCCAGCCGCGTCTCGAGCATGTTCAGCACGGGGTCGTCGAACAGGGTCCACCAGTCCGGGTTGAAATTGGTCTCTATCGCCTTGCTCGATGCCTGCGTGGCATGGGTCCGGTCGAAAACATCGGGCGTCGCGGACTTCGGACGTTCGAAGTCGGGTCCGACCATGCATCCCGTCATCGCGAAGCTTGCGAGGACGGCCAGGGCGCGCAGGGACATTCCGTTTGCGTTCATTTTGCGTCGGCGCTCTGCGCGAATGTCCGGCCCGGCCGGCCCACGGCCACCTCCGCTTCGACCGAAAGCCCGACGCTCAATGCGGATGCGGCTTCCTGGTCGCGGTCGATTTTGATCTTGACCGGCACACGCTGGACGATCTTGGTGAAATTGCCCGTTGCGTTGTCGGGCGCGATGGGCGCGAAGCGCACGCCGGTCGCGGGCGCGAGACTATCCACATGGCCCTTGATGACGACGCCCGGAAGGCTGTCGACCTTGATGCGGACACTCGCGCCAGGCCGCATTCTGGCGATCTGGTTTTCCTGAAAGTTGGCGACGACGTAAGCGTCCGACAAAGGAACGATGGCCAGCACCGGCGCACCAGGCGTCACGAAAGCGCCGACCCGTGCCGAACGCCGTCCCACCTTGCCGGAGACTGGCGCGCGAATCTCCGTGTACGACAGGTTGAGCTTCGCCTGCTCCAGCGCGGCCTGCGCGCGTGCCTGCTCGCCGGCGGCTTTGTCGCGCTGCGTGCGCAACACGTCGAGGTTCTGCTCGGTGCTGCTCAGCGCGGCGCGATCGTGTGCCTGCTGCGCGAGCTGCTGGGCCAACGCGCTCGTTGCGCGCTGCTGTTCCTGCGCGGTGCCCGCACCGGTATCCGACAGATTCTGATAGCGCGATGCGTTGGCGCGTGCGAACGCGACGCCCGCCTCATCCGAGCGAAGCGTGGCTCGGACCTGCTCGACGAGCGAGGGCTGCCGCCTGATCTCGGCCTCGAAATTGGCGACGGTCGCACTGGCTGCGGTCACATCGGCCTGCGCGCTCATCAACGCGGCGCGATAGTCGCGGTCGTCGATGCGCACGAGCAGTTCCCCGGATTTGACCGACTGATTGTCGTCGACCAGAACATCGGATATCTGACCGGCGATGCGCGGCGCCACCAGCGTGAAGTCGGCTTCGACATAGGCATCGTTCGTGGATTCGCTGGTCGAGTCCGACAGGAGCCAGATGCACACCCATGCAACGACTGCGAGCGCGAGCACCGCCCCGGCGATGCGCAAGTATTTGAAATGGGAACGGATGAAAGTCGACATGGAAAACGTCCCTTGATGGGAGGAGGGGGGCGAAGCGGGCGGCGCATCGGTCCACGGCGGATAGATACGCACGGGCAGCACAGGAACGAGGAACAGAAGCGCGACGGCCACGCAGGCCATCACGCGATAAAGATCCGCGCACATCAGCACCAGCGCCTGTTCGTGCACGCGCTGCGCGAGTTCGCCGAGGCCGTGCGCCGCGTCGATGCTTTGACTGCTGACGAGGGCGTGATTGCCCAGCTGATCCACGAGCATGTTCGAATGAAAGCGTTCGCGATCGGTGCCGAGCCCTTCTATGAGACCGGTCGCGACCGTCGCGCTGAAGGCTCGAAGCGAGTTGAACATCGCAGAGGCGAACGGGCCTTCGGCGGGCGGCAGCCCAGTCGTCACGCCCATCAGGATGGCGAGGATGACCATCGGTTGCGCGACGATCTGCAACGACTGAAGCAGATAGAAGTTGTCGCGGATCCATTCGGAATTCAAATAGCTTCCCATCACGCAGGTCGCGATCATAAGGCACAGTCCGAAAGCCATGACCCAGCGCGAATCGATGCGCTTCAGGTTGAGCACGGCGGCCGTCAACGGAAGCGTGAGCAGTAGCGGAAGCGCGACCAGCAGCGACAGAGGCGTGGTCTGCAACGGACGGTACGCGTGGATGCCCGCGAGAAACTGACCCGGTATCGCAGCGACGCCAACCAGCAGGATCACCGCACCGGCGAGCGTCGTGAGTCCGTGCGAAAAGTTTCTTCGCGCAAGCAACTGGAGCTTGAAGAAGGGCAGCGGATGAAACCATTCGTTGACGAGAAAGAGCGCGAGCAAGATCGACCCGCCGATCAACATCGAGCAGATGAAGCCGGAGTTCAGCCAGTCGAGTCGATCGCCCTGCAAAAGACCGATGACGAGCATGACGACGGCCGGACATCCGGTGATGAAGCCCGTCCAGTCGAAGGACCTGAAGCGGTCGAGTCTGAGCGGATCGGCGGGAAGCCCTTGCTGGATCGCGAGACAGCTCACCACGCCGAGCGGCACGATCTGCCAGAACGCCCATTTCCAGCTGACGTACTCGGTCCAGAGCGCTGCCAGCGGCGTGCCGAGCGCCGGTCCGAAGGTCGCCGTCAACGCGTATCCCGCGAGTCCGTATAGCTTGATCTTCGGCGGCAGATAGCGCAGCGCGACGATGATCAGCATCGGCGGCAAGCACCCGCCCGCGATGCCTTGCAACACGCGCAAGACATACAGCGTCGCGAGATTCGGCGCGAACGGGCAAAGGAAACCGAAGAGCATGGCGGCTATAACAGCGCCGATCGTGAATCGCTTGAGTGTGAACGTGATGCCGAACCACGGCGCGAAGACCATCGTGGCGGCATTGGCCGCTTCGAACAGCGTGGTCAGCCAGGTTCCGTCGTCATGTCCGATCGAGCGCGCGCCTTGGATGTCGGTCATCGAAATCGCGGTGACCTGTTCGTTGACGATGGCGAGTAAGGACGCGACGAGCATACCGATCAGGCCAACGGCGACGCCAGGTGAAAGCGTGACCTGAGCTGCAGCCGGCGCGATAGCGGCTGCCTCATTCTGCGGACTGCCCGGTAACGGATTGGCGGCAGACATAGGGTCTCGCTGGCTGATCGCTTACCGATCAGGCATCACCTGGGCCATTGCCGATTCGGGCCGGACGGGCGCTGTGTTTTTTATTGTGATTTCACTCGACCGATTGCGGCGTCGCAATCATGTATCGGCTTAATGGAATGCGGAAAAGCGTGCGGCGTTTTCTGTAGCGAAGACAGGCCGTCTAATGGGACGTTGCATGAGT
Source organism: Caballeronia arvi (assembly GCF_001544695.2). GTDB lineage: Bacteria > Pseudomonadota > Gammaproteobacteria > Burkholderiales > Burkholderiaceae > Caballeronia > Caballeronia arvi. The sequence continues at coordinate 152,155 of NZ_FCOM02000004.1, read as the reverse complement.
CATGCTTGCAACTGACGGGACGCCGTTATTCTGGAATGCTTGGAGTATAGCCGCGTGTGTTTTCGTGCGCAGAATTCGTGCGATTCCGTCTGTTGTCCGCTCACTGAGCCTTTCGGTCGAGCGTCGCGCACCGACGATTGCAATTGACGGATGGGACTTGCGCACATACAACTTCTAATGGTGTTCTCGCGTCGCAGTGCGCGATCGATTTCGGAGGCGTCGCCATGATTGAGTCTGCCAGTTTCCGGAGCAAACGATACGCGCTCGATCACGGTGGCGGACATATGCCGGCACTCGGCTTCGGCACGCTGATTCCCGATGCAGCAACGACGATCCGTGCCACACGCGATGCACTGGAAGCCGGTTATCGCCACATCGATTGTGCCGAACGCTATCGCAACGAGCGCGAAGTCGGTGAGGCGCTGCGCACAGGACTTGCCGCTGCGGGCATTGCGCGCGAGGACCTGTTCATAACCACCAAGATGTGGAATAACAATCACCGTCCGGAACGCGTCGAGCCGGCGTTCGACGCGAGTCGCGACCGCCTCGGGCTCGACTATCTGGACCTGTATCTGATTCATACGCCATTTGCGTTCCGGCCAGGGGACGAGCAGGATCCACGCGATGAAAACGGCAACGTCATCTACGACCCCGGCGTGACCTTGCTCGACACGTGGCGCGCGATGGAAGCGCTCGTCGACGCGGGCAAATGCCGCGCCATCGGACTGTCCGACATTCTGCTCGACGAAGTGGCGCCGTTGTACGAAGCGGCACGCATCAAACCGGCGGTGGTGCAGGTCGAAGCGCATCCCTATCTTCCGGAAGCGGAACTGCTGGAATTCTGCAAGGCGAAGAAGATCGTGTTTCTGGCTTTCGCGCCGCTCGGTCACGGCATCCGACCCGGGCCTCTCGAAGATCCCGTCATCGCCCGGATTGCGATGCGAACCGGAAAGACGCCGGCGCAAGTGCTGCTCGCATGGGCGATGCAGCGTGGCGGCGCTTTGCTCACCACGCCCAAGACTGCGGCGCGCGCGAAAGAGAATTTCGATGTCGACGCTCTGCCGCAAGACGCGTTCGACGAGATCAACAGGATCGAGACGAGGCAGAGGTTCAACCAGGTCGTCAACACCGGCAGCGGCGGCTTCCTTACGCAACGTTAGGTTAGTGACGCCGGGATGGCCGCAGTCTGGCCGAAAAGCCAGCGTCGCGGCGGCCAGAAACGCATCAAAGCTGTCCCGGAATCGCCGCAGCGAGCGCGTCCGTACTCATCCATAAGACCTACACTGAACTTCACCAGCGGTCGCGCAATTCGCGATCCGCACAGCAGTTCTCTTCGACCTGGCGCCGGTATTCTGCACCGCTAATCTGCGCCCGTGTCCAACAAGGAGCGACAGATGAACGAAGCCAATCACAGCGCCGCGCGCGTGCGCGAGCTGAGCCATTTTATCGACGGTCGACGCGTTTCCGGCACCAGCGGCCGGCTCAACGATGTGTACGATCCGGCACAAGGACGAGTCACGGCGCAGGTGCCGGTTGCCGACGCAGCAGAAGTGGCCACGGCCGTCGCTGCCGCGAAGACGGCGTTTGCGCAGTGGAGCGAAGTTTCACCGCTGGAGCGTGCACGCCTGATGTTCCGGTTCAAGGCGCTGCTCGACGCGCATTCCGATGAACTCGCCGAGCTCATCACGCGCGACCACGGCAAGCTGCTTGAGGACGCCAAGGGTGAGGTGCTGCGCGGCATCGAAATCGTGGAATTCGCATGCGGCATTCCGAACCTGCTCAAGACTGAATTCACCGATCAATCCGGCGGCGGCACCGATAGCTGGAATTTGCGTCAACCGCTCGGCGTTGCCGCGGGCGTCACACCTTTCAATTTCCCGATGGTCGTGCCGTGCTGGATGTTCGTGATGGCGGCCGCTACCGGCAACACGTTCGTGCTCAAGCCGTCGGAGCGCACGCCGTCGGCGTCGATCCGGCTTGCCGAGTTGTTCATCGAAGCTGGTTTTCCCAAAGGCGTCTTCAACGTCGTGCATGGCGATAAAAGCACTGTCGATGCACTGATCGCGCATCCCGATGTCGTCGCGATGTCGGTCGTCGGTTCGACGCCGGTCGCCGAATACATCTATAGCGAAAGCGCGAAACGAGGCAAGCGTGTGCAGGCGTTGGGCAGCGCGAAGAACCATCTGGTCGTGATGCCCGATGCGAATCTCGACCGAGCCGTCGATGCGCTGATCAATTCGGCGTACGGCTCGGCCGGCGAGCGCTGCATGGCGACTTCGGTCGCGGTGGCGGTCGGGCGCATCGGCGATGAGCTGGTCGAGCGGCTCGTGCCGCGCGTGCGCGCGCTGAAGATCGGCGACGGTAAGGAACCCGGACTGGATATGGGGCCGCTCATCAGCGCTGCGCATCGAGCCAAGGTAACGGGCTATATCGAAGCGGGCGTCGCGGCGGGCGCAAGACTGATCGTCGATGGTCGCGGGCATACGGTGCCCGGACATGAGGACGGCTTCTTCCTCGGCGGCTCGCTTTTCGACGACGTGAAGACCGATATGAGCATCTATCGGGAAGAGATTTTCGGGCCGGTGCTGTCCATCGTCCGTGTGCCGGATCTCGCGAGCGCAATCGCGCTCGTGAACGCGCACGAACTGGGTAACTGTGTGTCGCTCTTCACGTCGGATGGCGGCACCGCGCGTACATTCACGCGGCGCATTCAGGCGGGCATGGTCGGCATCAACATACCGAGTCCGGTGCCATCCGCGTGGCATTCGTTCGGAGGATGGAAGCGATCGCTGTTCGGCGATCATCACGCGTACGGCGAAGAGGCCGTGCGGTTTTACACGCACTACAAGAGCGTCATGCAGCGCTGGCCTGATGAAGAACTTGCGGTGGCCGGGCAAGATAATTAGGCTTGCCTTAAGCGCGGCAAAGACAAAAGGCTCGCAGCGACAATGCTGCGAGCCTTCCGGTCACAACGCAATTAGAACTTGTGGCGCAGGCCGACGCGCGTCACGAACTGCGTGTTCGCGCCCGCATTGCCGATGAAAGACGCCGCCGAACCGATTTCCGCCTGCACCGGCACGCCGTTGTTGCTGCCCGAAGCCTTCTGATACGCGCCGATCGCATACACGTCGGTACGCTTCGACAGCGCGTAATCGACCACGGCGTTGACCTGATGCCACTTGCCTTCAAAGTTGTCGTCGAGCTTGGAGAACGTATAGCCGAGGCCCGCGCTCAATGCCGGCGTGAACGCGTACCTGCCGCCGATTTCATAGTTGTTCAGTTTCGACGATCCGGCCGTGATCGGCTCGAACTTCGTATGCGTCCAGTTCGCCCAGATGACCGCGGCGGCGATCGTGTAGCGTGCGCCGACGCCAAAAGTTTCGAGGTCATGCAGGCCCAGCGTGTTCACGTTCGCGATGCTCACACTGAAAGCCGGCGTCGCGCCATTCGGAAAGCGGATCTTGGTGTACGCCGCGCCGATGCCGAACGGACCTTGCGCATAGTTCACGCCGAAGCTGTAGGCGCTCGACGAGCCTTGCGTCGTCGTGCCGCCGGCGGTCGTCGTCGGCGAGCCGGCGAAGTTGGTCGTGTTCGAGAAGCCGTACATCGCGCCGAACGTCACGCCGTAGAAACTGGCGCTGCTGAACTTGACCGCGTTGTTGATGCGGCTCGACGTCAACTGGTCCACGTCGTTGATGTGATATGCGTAGTTGCCGGCGGGCGTCTGGCTGCCCATCGTGTAGTTGCCGCCGAGGTAATCGGTCGAGAACGAGTATTGACGACCGAACGTCAGCGAGCCGAATTCGTTCTTCGAGAGACCGACATACGCCTGACGGCCGAACAATGCGCCGCCCTGGCCGAGCGTGCCGTCGCCGCTGTTGAAGCCGCTTTCGAGCACGAAGATTGCCTTGAGACCGCCGCCCAAATCTTCCGCGCCGCGCAGGCCCCAGCGGCTGCCTTGCGCGACGCCGTCGCCGTACTTCACGAGGCTGTCGTGGCCATTTGCCGTCGCGACCTTGTTGGCGTAGGTGATACCGGCGTCGATGATGCCGTACAGCGTCACGCTGCTTTGCGCGTGCGCCGCGATGCCGAACATGCCGAGTACCGCCGCCGCTACGATGTGCTTCTTCATTCTTGTTTTCCTAGTTGTCGACCGCGTGAAGCGGTTCATTCCGCAGCGCCGCAAGCACTTTTGCGGGCGCGAGTGCTGCCATCCTTCGCGTCGGATCGCGAAGGCCGGGCGTGCGTGATGATGGGGAAGCCGCTTCTTTCGCGGAAGCGGCAAGAAGTCCCAATGCGATGAAGCGGACGAATCGTCGCTTGGCGTTATAGCGATCGAAATATAGCGCTTTGTCAGGTGTTGGTAAATTTGCCTTGACTGATCTGTAGCATTTCGTCCACATGGTTGTCACACACGGGCATTTGCGTTTCGCCGCTCGTGGCGCAACTAACTGTCGATCGCTTAAACCCACTTGGAACTGGCGCAATCATTGCGTAGCGAACCTCAAAGCCAACATGGAAAGGAGACGCCATGCCTGAAAGTAAACATCCCGACGCGTGCAGAATCGGTGTCGCGTTCATCGAAGCGCAACTGACGACGCTCTTCGCGTACGCGAGCCTGTTGTCCGATTGGATCGATCGTGGCGCGCCGCCGCCCGACTTCGCGAAGGCGGCGCCGCTATTGGCGCGCAAGCGTTCGCATCCGGAGGCGCACACGCATAGCGAAGACGGCACGCCGATGAAGAGTCCGCCGCCGGAAGACGCGCTGTCGTGGCCATCGTTCGACACCGCCGACAAGCGCATTGCATTCGCGCTGATCGTGCCGTGCACGAATGCGATTCTGGCCGTAGCCGAATACTTCGACGTTCATCGGCTCTCGGCTTCACGCGCGCCCGAAGTGCAATTCCTGATGCGTCTGCGCGATGCCGCCGTGAACGGCAACACCTTCAGCATTCCCGCCGATGAATACATGCCGCACGCCGCCTATGCAGGCCTCATCGTCGAACCGACGCTCGACGGCACGCTGCTTTTCAGCGATGGCGTGCGGCCCGGTTTCATCGAATTCGGCGATACGGTGGGCTTGCTTCGCTATCTGACGAAGCTATTGAAGAGCATGCAATCGGCGATCAGCGGAGGCGATGCGGGTTGAGGTTGAATCGCGATGCCGCTTCAGCGCGTATCGCTCGCGGCGCGTTCCTGTCCGGGTGTCTTCGCAAAGAGCTGCTTGTAGCAGCGCCCGAGATGCGACGCGCTCGCGAAGCCGCACTGCATCGCGACATCGAGCAAAGAGAGCGACGTTTCGCGAATCAGCTTTTGCGCCGCTTTGAGCCGCAGTTCCAGATAGAACTGCGATGGCCGCACGTTGAAATGTTTGATCCACATGCGCTCGAACGTGCGCGGCGAAATGCCCGCGAGCGATGCGATGGTCTTCATCGGAACAGGGCGCTCGATGTTCTGTTCCATCAGCGTGACGGCATGCACGATGCGTCTGTCGTCCACGCCATAGCGCCATTGAATCGCCATTTTCTGGCTTTCCTGCGCGGTCCGCATGCGGGTATGGATGAACTGATCGGCGACTTCGGCGGCGAGCTGATGCCCGTGCTGACGCGCGATCAGATCGAGCATCATGTCGATGGCGGCGGTGCCGCCGCTGCACGTCATGCGGTCGCCCTCGATGCAATACAGATCGCGGCTCACATCGAGCGACGGAAACTCGTCGGCGAGCTCTTTCAGCGCTTCCCAGTGAATCGTGCAACGGCGCTTGTCGAGCAGTCCCGCGCGCGCGAGGATCATCGTGCCGAGGCTGATGCCGCCCAATGTCGATCCCTTCGCTGCGTAACGGCGCAGGAATTCGAAGACCTGCGCATTGCGATAGTTCGATACGCCGATGCTCGCGACCACGAATACATGACTCAATTCCGGCGATGACGTGATCGCGAAATCGGGCAACAGCGCGAAACCCGAGCTCGACGAGACCGGCTCGCCGTCCGCGCTGATCAGATGCCAGCTATACAGCTCTTTACCGCTCACGCGATTGGCCGCGCGTAATGGCTCAGTGACGGAGCTGAGCGCCATCATCGAGAAATGCGGGACGAGGAAAAAGCCCATGCGCTGAGGCTTCGTTTCCTCGCGCACGATTTTGATCGAACGCGTGACCGGCGGGATGTCGTTCGCGTTCATGCGTCGATGCGAATCGACCCGAGCACGAGATCGAGCAGGGGCGATACGGTTTCATCGTTCGAATCGAGCGCATCGACGGTGCTTTCCAGCTCACGCGCCACGCTCGCACCGCATGCGGCTTCCGCGAAATTGCGAAACTTGACGCGAATGGCGTGCGCATCGAGCGGCAGATCGGGATCGCCGAGCGCCTGCGTCGGTCCTGATTCGAAGCGCCTGCCATCGAACAATTCGATGCGCATCTCGGCGAAACGCTCGTCCGGAAAGCGCGACGTGTATTCCGCGTCCTCTTCCGTGTGGATGAGATGACTCAGGCGCAGCACTTCCTCGTTGCGGAGCGCATCGCCATGCAGCGCGTCGAAGCGCACCGCGCCATGCGTCAACGCAACCGCAACGGGAAAGAGCAGACTGTACTGCGCTTCTTCGGTCGATGCAGGTGCCGCATGCGCGAGCCGCGTCGCGTGATGGAACGTCCGCACGTTCACCGCGCGAATCTGCTCGCTCGTGAAGCCATGCTTCGACTTGAGCGCGAGCGCCGCATCGATCGCGGGATGCGCCCATCGGCAGACCGGTTGAGGTTTGAAATATTGCTCCATGATGCGCCAGCGTTCGCCGAGATCGCTCCACAGACTGCGGGTTGAGTCCTGCTCGATGGTGAGCGCCGGTGCCCCCGTAAAGCCGCGCTGCGCGAGGAAGGCCGCTGAGAGGCCCGCCATGCAACCCCAGCCGGAGCCGTCCTTCACCATCGTCGGGTGATCGATGCAGCGCATCATCTGGCTGCGCGGCCCGTGATACTCCGCGATGCCGAGCGCCTCGCGCGTTTGCCGCATATCGAGCGGCAAGATGCGCGCTGCAAGCGCCGCGGCGGCCAGGGCATTCCATGCGCCCGACGTATGATAATCGCAGGCGCTCGCGTGCAGCGCAATGCCCGCACGCGTGCCGAGTTCATAGCCGAGCACCACGCATGTGAGGAATTCGCGCGCGCTCATGCCGGGCCGCGCATCGGCAAGCGCGAGCAATGCAGGCAATACCGTTACGCCGACGTGGCCTTTGGTCTGCGCATGACCGTCGTGTCCGTCGCAGCTATCGATGGTCATCGCGCCCGCAAGACCCGCGCCGACGGGGCTCGCCACGCGGCCGTCGAAAAGCATGCGCGAGCGCAACGTGCCGGGCGCGAAGAACTCGACCGCATGATCGCTCGCGATGCGTGATAACTCCGTTTGCCGGCCCGCAAGCGCGACGCCGAGCAGATCGAGCACGCATAGCTTCGCTTGCTCGATGACATTGCGCGGCAACGCATCGAACGTCAGTTCGTGAATGAACGCGATGGCGGATGTGCCCATCCATCACGCTCCCGTGTAGGCCGGCGCGCGGCGCTCGAACGTCGCGGCGATGGCCTCGCGATGATCCGCCGTGCGATGTGCGATGCCCTGAAACGCCGCCGACATTTCGAGCAGGCTCGGCAAGTCCATGCGTTGCCCTTCACGCACGAGGCGCTTCGACATGCGCAGGATATCCGGCGCATTGCTGGCGATTTCGCGTGCGAGCGTGAGGGCGGTGTCCATCAACTCGGCATCGGGGACCACGCGCGACACGAGTCCCCATGCCTCGGCGCGCTGCGCGTCGATCGCACGTCCGGTGAAGATCATCTCGTTCGCACGCGAGAGGCCGACCGCACGCGGCAATAGCCATGCGCCGCCATCGCCGGGAATGATGCCGACCTTCGCGAAACTCTCTGCAAACAAGGCACTTTCGCCCGCAATGCGGATATCGCACATCAACGCGAGATCGCAGCCGGCGCCGTGCGCGGGACCGTTGACGGCGGCGATGACGGGCACATCGAGTTCATGAAACGCGCGCGGAATGCGCTGAATGCCGCGCCGATAGTTCTCGCGAATATGCGCGGACGTGCCTGCGAACGTGCCGACTTCATCGCGCATGTGCTTGATATTGCCGCCCGACGAGAACGCCGGACCCGCGCCCGTCAGCACGATCGCGCGCACGGACATATCGCCTTGTGCGCGATCGAGACAATCGATGATCGCATCGACGACTTCTTTTTCGGTGATGGCGTTGCGTGTTTCGGGGCGGTTCAGCGTCATCGTGACGACATGACCGTCCTGTTCGTACAGTACGGGTTCGCTCATTGCGAGACTCCTGAAAGCATGCTTTGATAAACGGGTCCGGCGAGTTCGTGCCGCAGCACCTTGCCGCTCGGATTCAGCGGCAACTTTTCCACGAAGAAGACTTTCTTGGGACGCTTGTACGGCGCGAGATCGTCGCCGGATTTGCAGAACGCGACGACATCGTCTTCCGTCAACGTCGATACGCTGCGCACGATGAACGCCGTCACGGCTTGTCCCCACTTCTCGTCGGGCACGCCGATCACCGCGGCTTCCTGCACGCCAGGACAGTGATACAGCACTTCTTCGATTTCGCGCGGATAGATGTTCTCGCCGCCCGACACGATCATGTCATCGGCGCGGCCCTGAAAGTGAAAATAGCCCGCATCGTCGATGCTGAAAAGATCGCCGGTATAGAGCCAGCCGGACTTGAATTTCTTGTCGGTCTCGACAGGGTTGTTCCAGTAGCCCGATGCAAGCTGCGGTCCCTTCACGATCAACTGGCCGACTTCGCCTGCCGCAACGGTTTCGTTCGGCGTCACCACGCGTTCGGGATCGTTGCGGATCACGCGGCACGTGCTGATGAGCGTGGGCTTGCCGCACGAGCCGAGATACGTGAGCGCATCGCGCGGATGCAGCAGCAGCGTCAGGCTCGCTTCGGTCATTCCGTAGCCGTTGAAGATGCTCGGGCAGAACTCGTCGATCACGCGTCGCATGGTCTTTGCGGGAATCGCCGCGCCGCCGGTCGTGATCATGCGCAGGCTGTGCGTGTCGATGGCCGCGAAGTCGGGATGAAACAACATGTCCTGAATCTGCGTCGGCACCGCGAAAAGCGTCGTGATGCCGTAATGCGCGATGGCCTGCAGCGTCGCGAGCGGCTCGTAGCGCGGCAGGATCACGTTATGCGCGCCGACCATCAGATGCGGCACGAAATACGCCTGCATGCCGCCGACGTGATAGAGCGGCGCGATATGCAGCGCGGCATCCGTGCTCGTCAGGCTGTATTCCATCACGCAGTTCGTTGCGATGGACACGTCGTTGCCATGCGTGTGAATCGCGCCTTTCGGACGGCCCGTCGTGCCGGACGTGTAGACGAGCGCGGAGATATCGTCGGGCGTGAGTCGCGGCAGCGGCGCATCGAGTTGTTCTACGCGTTCGATCAACGCTTCCATCGAATGATGATGCGATGGCATCGTGCCTTCATTGCTGCACACATACGTGCGCAGATCCGGCGCGGCCTGTTCGATCTTCGCGATGACTGGCGACATCGAATCGTCGTAGAAGAGCACGCGTGCGCCTGCATCGCGCAGGATGAACGCGGCTTCGTTCGCGGAGAGACGAAAGTTCATCGGCACCGCGATCGCGCCGAGCAACTGGCACGCCATGTAGGCGGTCGGCGTCGCATCGGAGGTCTTCTGCAGAATCGCGACGCGGTCCATCTGCCGCACGCCGAGATCGAAGAGCGCCTGCGCGAGACGGCGCACGCGCGCATTCCATTGCGCATACGTGAATGAAACGGCGCCGCAAGTGAGCGCGGGACGGTCCGGATATTTGGCGACCGTGTTTTCGAAAAGCGACGTGATCGTGAGCATGATGCGTTTATTGCTCTTTTAGAGAGTGATCCGGATGTCGGGAAGATCGCGGCCCGCGATCAGATACTTGGCGACTTCGGACGTGCCGCCGACGATGGTGAGCGCGCGCGCATCGCGATAGAGCTGCTCGGCGCGCCCGTATTCCTTCGTGATGCCGTCGCCGCCGAGAATCTGCACGGTCTCGTTGGCGCAATAGTTCGCGGTTTCGGTCGCGACGAGCTTGGCCATCGCGGCTTCCTTCATCAGCGCTTTGCCGTCTGCGCCCGCGTCGTACATCTTCGTCGCGCGATACGTGATGAGTTCCGACGCATCGATGCGCCAGCTCATCTGTGCGATCTTGTCCCAGATCAGTTGCTTGCAGCCGAGCGGCTGACCGAAGGAATTGCGCGTTTGCGCGTGCGCCGTCGCGATATCGAACGCACTGCGCGCCACGCCGAGACCCGATCCGCCGAGAATGGCGCGCTCGAAGTTGAACATGCCGCGCATGATCCGAAAGCCGCCACCTTTATCGCCCAGAAGATGATCGGCGGGGACACGGCAATTCTCGAACTTAACTTCACCGACGATGCAGCCGCGCCGTCCCATGAACGTATAGTTGCGCGGAAAGCTGATGCCGCGCGCGTTCTTCGGCACCGCGACTGCCGTCATGCCGTCGCCGGTCAGGCCGTACACGATGTACACATCCGCGACGGACGCGTTCGAGATATAGCGCTTGAATCCGTTGATGACCCACTCGTTGCGTGTGTCGTCGAACTCGATGCGCGTCTCCATGCCCGCCGAATCGCTGCCGACATTCGGCTCCGTCACACAGATCGCGCCGATCGCCGTGCCTTCGAGAATCGGCGTGAGGTAGGTATCACGCAGCCGCTCGCTCGCATGACGATGCAGCGGATACGCGCACGACAGTGCGGTCGCGATGGTCGTCTCGAATGCGTAGTTGAGGTATGACGCTTCTTCGGAAAGGATCGTTGCGTGCGTGAGGCCGGGCTCTTTCAATGAACCGCGATACAGATCGGGAAACATCAGCTTCAGATAGCCCGCCGCGCCGAGCGCGCGCACGACATGCCTGACCGCATCCCAATCCTGACGGTCTTCGATATCCGCGGCTCGCGGTGCGAGCTCGCGTTGCAGGAATTCGCGGACTTCCAACCGGAAAGCTCGGTCCGCATCGTTCAACAGAAAATCGCGCATGGTGTTGTTCGGTTTCGTTCAGATACGTTGCGCATAGAGGCGCGCATCGCGCACGGTCGGAAGAAGAAAACGCGCGCGGCGGATCGTTTCGTAGTCGAGATCGCCGACGACGAGACATTCGTCTTCACCCTCCGCCTGCACGATGGTCTTGCCGAAGGGATCGAGAATGCGCGAGCCGCCCCAGAAGGTCATCATGCCTTCGGTGCCGACGCGATTCGCCATCACGATCGGTACGCCGTAGGTGAGCGCATGAAAGCGCAGATTGATGTCCCAGCCCGATGGGTTATCGAAACCTTCGCCTACGGCTTCGCGTGCCGAACTGATCGGCGCCGCGAGCAGCGTGACGCCGTCGCACATGAGGCCGTGCACGAGCGCCGGGTTCCACAGGTCGTTGCAAATGGGCGTTGCGACGCGCCATTCGTCATCGATCGCATAGCTTTCGGGCTTCGGGCCAGCGGCGAAATACAGGCCGTCGCGCAGCTTGCCGTAAGTGGCGAGCATCGTCTTGCGATGCACGTGAACGAGCTTGCCGTTCGCGACCGTCGCCTGGCTGTTGTAGAACTGCCCGCCCGGCGCTTCCTCGATGAAGCCGAACACCACATGCATGCCAGCGCTGGCTTCGGCGAGTTGTCGAAGCGCCGGATCGTCGCGCGTCATCGCGAGACGCAATGCGTCCTTGCCGCCGCTGTGGCCGTGCAACGAAAGCTCGGGGAAAACGAGCAGGCGCACGCCGCGCTTCTTCGCATCGGCGATATGGTCGAGATGCCGCGCGAGATTCGCGTGCATGTCGCCGTAGGCCGTTTCGGTCTGCGCGGCCGCCACTTTTATCGTGGTCATGAGGTCGGTCCCTGGTTATGGCTACGCGTGGTCAGATCAGACCGGACTCTTTGAGGAACTGATTCGCTACATCCGAGAACGACTTCTTCTGCACGTCGACGCTCGCGTTGAGGCGGGCCATCGTGGGCGCATCGAGCTTGGCCGACAGCGCGTTGAGCAGCGGTCCGAGCGTCGGGTTCGCATCGAGCGTCGCCTTGCGGATCACGGGCGTCAGCGCGTAAGACGGGAAGTAGCCCTTGTCGTCCTTCAGCAAGACGAAGTTGAACGCGGGCACGCGGCCATCGGTGGCGAAGACCAGCGCGACATCCACCTGACGATCCTTCAGCGCCTGATACGTGAGGCCCGTGTCCATACGCTTCACGTCGCCCTGGCTGAACTCGAAGCCGTATTGCTTCTGCAGCGGGCGCAGTCCGTCCGGACGCGCATAGAACTCGGAGTTGCACGCGAACGTGATTTCCTTGCCACCCTTGATCACCTTCGCGAGATCGCTCATCGTGACGATGCCGAGTTTCTTCGCATCGTCCTGATTCATCGCGAATGCATAGGTGTTGTTTGCTTTCGACGGATTGAGCCACACGAGACCCTTCGACGCGTCGAGGTCCTTCACCTTCTTGTACGTGTCCTCGGGCGAGAGGCGGTCATTGATCTTGTTGTAGGTGATGAGCGACGTGCCGGTGTATTCCCAATAGACATCGACCTGGCCGTTCTCCTGTGCCTGGCGCAACACGGCGCTGCCCATGCCGTCTTTCTTCGTCACGGTGAAGCCCTTCGCCTCGAGATAACGCGCGGTCATCTCGGCCATCAACTGCTGCTCGGTGAAGTTCTTGCCGCCGACGACCACCGACGCCGCGCTTGCCGACACGCTCGCGAACATCGAAATAAGGATGCCGAACGATACTGCGAATAACTTTTTCATGGTCTCTCTCAAGGTGGCGAATGTTGGTTAATGAGTCAAGTTTGCGGATTCACGCCGCGCGATACGAGCAGGCGCTGCATTTGCCCGATGAACGCATCGGTCAGGATCGCGAGCAGCGCGGTCGGAACGGCGCCCGCCAGCAGCATGCCGAAATCGTTCAGGTCGATGCCCGTGAAGATCAGCTCGCCGAGCCCGCCGCCGCCGATCAGAAACGCGAGCGGTGCGGTGCCGACCGTGATCGCCAATGCCGTGCGGATGCCCGCGAAGATCACATACAGCGCGTTGGGAAGTTCGACGCGCCAGAGGATCTGCCACGGCGTCATGCCCATGCCGGTCGCCGCTTCGATCAACGCGGGCGGCACCGCGCGCAGGCCTTCATACGTGTTCAATGCGATGGGCAGCAGCGTCGCGACCCACAAGCCGAAGATCGCCGGCACCGCGCCGATGCCCATCACGCTCATCGCGAGTGCGAGCAGCGCGAGCTTCGGCACCGCTTGTCCCGCATTGAGCGATTGCATCACGACGGCCGCGCCGCGTTTTTGCGATGGCCGGCTCAGATAGACGCCCGCCGGAATCGCGACGACGATCGCGAGCACGCCCGCCACCGCGACCATCATCATCATGTGCACCCCTTGATAGGCGATGTCGCTGCGATACTGAACGACGCTTTCCCACCAGCTATCCGCATGCGCCTGCGCGCTCAGCGCGGCAAGCAGCGAGGCCAACAGAACGCGTTTCATGCGTGCTCTCCCGCGGGCAGCTTCAACATGTCGACGATGCGCTCCTGACTCACATAGCCGACGAAACGGCCATCGTCATCGACGGTGGGCATCCACGAAGCGCCGCTCGCGAACATCGTCGAGACGACGGTGCGCAGGTCGTCTTTCTGGCTCGCGGTGGCGTGCACCGGCAGTGCATGCGCGGCAGTGACCGGGCCTTCCACTTTCAGCAGCCGGTCGATCGTGAGATAGCCGTGCGGCTTGTCGGCGGCATCGACGAGCACGATCTGTCCGATGCCGTGCTTTTCCATCATCGCCCTGGCGCGCGTGCTGTCTTCGCCGACGCGCACGAGGCAATCGCATGAAGACAGCGCATCGCGTGCGCGCAGGAGACGCAGCCGCTTCAACGCGCGATCCGTGCCGACGAAGCCCGCGATGAACGGCGTAGCGGGGCGCGCGAGAATGTTGTCGGGCGAATCGAACTGTTCGAGATGACCGTTGCGGAAGATCGCGATCTTGTCGGCCATCTTCACCGCTTCGTCGATATCGTGACTCACGAACATGATCGTCTTCTTCACCTGCTTCTGAATGCGCAGGAACTCGTCCTGAATCAGCTCGCGATTGATCGGATCGATGGCGCCGAAGGGCTCGTCCATCAACATGACGGGCGGATCGGTGGCGAGCGCGCGCGCCACGCCCACGCGTTGCGCCTGACCGCCCGAAAGATCCTTCGGATAGCGCGTGAGATACGTGGCCGGATCGAGTGCGACGATCTCCAGCAATTCCGCGGCGCGGCGGCGCGCTTTCGCCTTGTCCCAGCCGAGCAGCGTGGGCACCACGCTGATGTTCTCTTCGACCGTCATGTTCGGAAAGAGCCCGATCTGCTGGATCACATAACCGATGCGGCGGCGCAACTCGACGACTTCGAACTCGTCGGTGTCGCGTCCTTCGAGATGGATCTTGCCGGACGTCGGACGCACGAGGCGGTTGATCATCTTGAGCGTCGTGGTCTTGCCGCATCCCGACGGCCCGAGCAGTACGCAGATCTCGCCGGCGCCCACTTCCATGTTGATGCCGTCGACGACCGGGCTCGCCGCGCCGTCATATCGCTTGGTAAGGTTGGAGAGCTTGATCATGATTTATTGCGCGTGTCCGGTTTGTTTGCGAAAGCCCGTCATGGCGGTGAGGCGCAGCGCGAGGCTGGCGGCGCGGGAAGGCGCGCGAAGACCCTTGGGCGTGAGGAAGCGTTGCAGCCATGAAAGACCGATATCGGCGGCAATGGCGAGCACGGAAACCAGGATCGCGCCCGCGATCAGCTGGCGCGGGTCCGATTGCGAAATCCCGCGGCTGATGAGCTTGCCGAGCCCGCCCGCGCCGATATACGCCGCGATCGCCGCGATGCCCACGTTGATGACCACCGCCATGCGCACGCCGGCCATGATGATCGGCAGCGCAATCGGAATCTCGACCTTGCGCAGGCGTTCGCCGGTCGTCATGCCCATGCCGCGCGCGGCTTCACGCAATGCGGGATCGATGTTGGTGATCGCGGTATAGGTGTTGCGCACGATGGGCAACTGCGAATAGAGGAAGAGGGCGATGACCGTCGGCAGGAAGCCGATGCCCTGGCCGATCACGGAAAGCACCGGAATCATCAGGCCGAACAGCGCGACCGATGGAATCGTCATGATAATCGCAGCGACATACAGCACGATCTTCGCGAACCGTTCGTTGATCGTGATCGCGATGCCGAGCGGCACGCCTGTCACGATCGCGAGTCCGACGCCCACTCCGACGATCTCGATGTGCTCGCCGGTCATTCTGGCGATGCTTGCCAGGTTGTCCCAGATGAAGGCAAGGGTTTCCACTATGTCTCCTGAGCTCTTCGTGCGAGAGCCGTTTTGTGTTTGAACTGCTATGGGCTCAACGATAGTGCGGAGCAGAGATATAGGGCTAACATCGACCCGACATTGTTTGTCACAAAAGCGGCGTGGCGCGTGGGTGACTTGGATTTATCGTTTCAAATCATGAGTCTATGAAGATGCGTGACTGTACGGTGCAGTCATCGCGATGCGGCGGCGGCGCGAATGCCGCGCAGTGCGAGGAGGGCGAGCGCAGCCGTGACGATCATCGAGAAGAGATAGATGCCAGACGGTCCCGCATGGCTCATCACGAACGAAGCCGCGATGGGCCCGATGCTTCCGCCGAGCGCGAATGTCAGCAGCAGGCCCGCGCTGACCGCCACACGTCGACGTGAATCGATCCAGTCGTTGGCGTGCGCAACGGAGACGCCATAGATCGTGAAGATCAGGCTCACATAGAGATACGCGATCAGCTGGACCAGCCCCGCGCCGTGGAAGACGAAGAGCATCGTGCTCGCGACCATCAGCGTCGAAGCGATCGCGCCTATCACGCGCTTGCGGTCGAATCTGTCCGAGAGATGAGCGAGCGGCCATTGCGGCAGGAGCGCCGCGATCAGTGCGATGCCCATGAAGCTCGATACGGCTTCGACCGAATAACCCGCGCCGCGCATATAGACGGGATAGAGCGCATAGAACGTGCTGTTGAGCAGGCCCGACGCGAAGCATCCCCATAACGAGAGCGGCGCGTCGCGCCAGAGCGACGGCAAGGCTTTCAGCTTCGCCGTCGGTGATGATTCGAGCGGACCGGGACGCTGGCCGATATCGGCACTATCGGCGACGGAAACGCGCGCGAGACTCGCGGGCACCAGCGACAACGCGAAGAGCGCGGCAACGAGACTGAACAGCTCGAAGCCATTCGGATTCGCCATGCCGATGAGAAACTGCCCTGCGCCCACGCACAGATACGTCGTGATGAGATAGACGGAGAACACGCGGCCGCGAAACGCATTGGGCGCGACGCCGTTGAGCCAGCTCTCCATCACGGCAAAGATCCCGACGAGCGAGAAGCCCGTCACGAAGCGCAGCGCCATCCAGACGAGTGGTTGCGAGTCGACCGCATAACCGAGCGCACTGCATGCGGCAAGCGCGGCGAATGCGGCAAACGCGCGATGATGCCCCACGCGCGCGATGATCGCCGAGCCGCGCCACGCGCCGAACATAAAGCCGGTGTAATACGCGGCCTGCACGAAGCCGATCGTCGATGGCGCGAAGTTCGCATGCACCATGCGGAGCGCCACGAGCGTGCCGAGCAGACCATTGCCCATGACGAGCAGCGCGAAGCCGAGCAACAGGCTGGCGATGGACGACACGATGCGGCCGAAGGGAGGCCCGGTGTCATCGCGTTCATTCGATGCATTGGCGGGACTCATGCCGCCCAGTTCTTCAGTGCTCACGCTCTCGCCTCGAATGAATGCGCGCCGGATCGACGGCTCACTATAAGGACGGGAAAGCACCGGCGTGTAGCACGGGAGCGACATCGGCTTGCACGGATGCGGCATTGTGCGGTGGGCGCCTTTTCGCGCGATGTTGGACGACGAGCATGCCCGCCCGAATTGGCGCAACATGACGTGGTTCATCGATCAAATTCAAGGAGAACCGCAACATGCCCGCATTCAGCGATACGCCCGTCTGGTTCATCACCGGTTGCTCGACCGGCTTCGGCCGCGAACTCGCGCTGGCCGTGATCGAGAAGGGCTGGCGTGCGGTCGTCGCGGCGCGCAATCCGGATAGCGTCGCCGATCTCGTCGAGCGTGCCAAAGGCCGTGCGATCGCGGTGCGTCTGGACGTCACGCGCGCCGATGAAATCCGCTCCGCAATCGACGATGCCTACGCCGCCTTCGATCGCATCGATGTGCTCGTGAACAATGCAGGCTTCGGCTACCTGTCGGCGGTGGAAGAAGGCGAAGACGACGAAGTGCGTGCGATGTTCGAAGCGAATTTCTTCGGCGCGGCCGCGATGATACGCGCCGTGCTGCCGCGCATGCGCGAACGACGCTCGGGACATGTCGTCAATATCACGTCGGTGGGCGGGCTCGTCGGCAATCCGGGCAGCGGGTATTACGCGGCGACGAAGTTCGCGCTCGAAGGCCTCGGCGAAGCCCTCGCGCGCGAAACCGAAGGGCTCGGCATCAAGGTCACGGCGGTCGAGCCGGGGCCGTTTCGCACAGACTGGGCGGGGCGCTCGCTGCGGCAAACGCGCAATACGATCGACGATTACGCGGAGAGTTCGGGCAGCCGGCGCGCGGCGATCGCGGAACGCAGCGGCAAGCAGCCGGGCGATCCGGCGCGCGCGGCGCACGTCATCATCGAAGCGGTCACGTCAGCCGAACCTCCGGGCCATCTCGTGCTCGGCGGCCCTGGGCTGGAACTGGTGCGCACGAAATTGGCGAAGCTCACCGCCGATATCGACGCATGGCAAACGCGCAGTGAATGGACGGACAACCCGGCCCGATGATCATGAAACTCCGCGCGGAAGAACGACACGTGCTCGCGCTCGTCGCCGACGACGCCGCGGCGCTGCACGTCACGCCGCCGCGCGTGCGCTTCGTGGAATCTTCCGGCGGGCCGTGTTACGAAACGCTGCTCAACCGAATCGAAATCGATCGCGAAACGCTCACGCTGCCGGAGCCGCTGTTGCGTATCGTCGTCGCGCATGAGGTCGGTCACGCGACGCAACGCAAGTCGATGTTGCTCGATTTCGCGCGCACGCTGGCTTCGACGATGACGCTCCTGGCGATACCGTGCATCGCGTTCGCGACTTTGCCCGGCGAAGACCTGTGGCGCGTGAGCGTGCCCGGCCTTGCGTTCGTGCTCGCGTTCATGGTCTGCGCGAAGATATGGCGTGCGCGTGGCGAAAAGCGCTCGGCCGCCTTCGAACTCGATGCGGATGCAAAGGCCGCATCGATCTATGGCTCCGCATCGGCATTGGCTGCGCTCGAAG
Organism: Caballeronia arvi; assembly: GCF_001544695.2. Lineage (GTDB taxonomy): Bacteria > Pseudomonadota > Gammaproteobacteria > Burkholderiales > Burkholderiaceae > Caballeronia > Caballeronia arvi. The sequence continues at coordinate 133,740 of NZ_FCOM02000004.1, read as the reverse complement.
CAATGGCTACGCGCCGACACATCAGCGCGGCACGTCTCGATGCAATGCGCGCGCGCCTCGTGTCGGGACTGCAATAGTCCCCGCGGCGACACGGCGCCTTTCGTCTGACCGTCTCCGAACGCCGTACCCGTCCGGACAATAGAAAAAGCACGCGCGTCCGTCTTGCAAACGTGCGTGCTCTTATCGGCGAAGGAGATTTACTGCGTCTGCGAGGCCGGCGGCGGCGTGGTCGTCGACTTCTTGCTCTTGTGCTTATGCCCCTTCTTGTAAGCGGGGCGCGGCTTGTTGTCCGGATAGTCCGCGGCCGCGAACGACAGCGTTGGGGCCGCGAATGCCGCCAGCACTAAAAGCACGAGAGTTTTCTTCAAGGACGTTTTCATCGGAGACTCGCTTGGAGGAGATGGCCTTAAGGATCGCAAAACAACGCCTGGCTCGCCGCTTCGCACGAAGAGAAATATAAGACTCGCTATTCCGGTGCAAGTAGGGGAAACCGGCACGAGGGCGTCGATACGCTCAGAGCCAGGCCGCAGCTCGTGGTTCCGGCCCGCATCGCGCCGCCTGAGACAACAGTATATTGCACAAAAAAATACAGTCCGTCAGTCGCGGTTCATAAGACATTGACGCAATGGGGTTTTGTCGTTTTGCTCGACTTCGATGGACGAGCTTTCATGGCGGGCATTCGCGACAGTTGTCATCGAGTGCATTTACTATCGTGCCTGTTCTAAACCCAGGAGCGATTCAGTGAAAGAAGATTACATCCGCAGGAATGCGTTTGCCATGCCTGTGCACAATCCCGCCTATCCGCGCCCGCCGTTCCGCTTCCTCAATCGCGAGTACTTCATCATCACCTACGAGACGGACCTCGACGCGTTGCGCGCCGTGGTGCCCGAGCCGCTCAAGGTGGATAACGGTCTCGTGAGCTACGAATTCATTCGCATGCCCGATACCTCGGGCTTCGGCGACTATACCGAAAGCGGCCAGGTGATTTCCGTCATCGACCCGGATGGCAACAAGGGCAGCTACACGCACGCTATGTATCTCGACGACGAAGGCCCGATCGCGGGCGGCCGCGAGATCTGGGGCTTTCCGAAGAAGCTCGCGCGGCCGCGCCTCTCCGTCGATGGCAAGGACACGCTGCTCGGCACGCTCGAATACGGCACGCAGCGCATCGCGACGGGCACGATGGGCTACAAGTATCGTCCGCTCGATCTCGAAGCAGAGCGCAAGAAGCTGGCCGAAGTGCCGAACTATCTGCTGAAGGTCCTGCCGCATGTCGACGGCACCGCGCGCGTGTGCGAACTTGTGCGCTTCTTCATGCGCGACGTGACCGTGACCGGCGCGTGGGAAGGCCCGGCAGCGCTGGAGCTGCACGCGCATGCGCTCGCGCCCGTCGCGGACCTGCCGGTGCGCAAGGTGGTCAGCGCGCGCCATGTCATCGCGAATCTCACGCTCGATATCGGCGAAGTCGCCTACGACTATCTCGCACCCGGCGACGAGCTCAAGCTCGCCGTCAATCAATAAAGCCAACAACATCAACCAGGGAACTACACATGGCACTGCAAGGGAAAGTCGCGCTCGTGACGGGCGCAGCAAGCGGCATCGGTGAACAGACGGGGCGCAAGCTCGCAGCCGACGGAGCGGCGGTCGTCATCGCCGACCTGAACATCGCGAATGCGCAGAAAGTGGCGGACAGCATCGTCGCAGCGGGCGGCAAGGCGATCGCCGTATCGATGGACGTGACGAGCGAAGACGCGGTGAACGCGGGTATCGAAGACGCGGTCGCGAAGCTCGGCGGCATCGACGTGCTGGTGTCGAACGCGGGCATTCAGATCGTCGCGCCGATCGAAGAGTATGCGTATTCGGACTGGAAGAAGATGCTCGCGATCCATCTGGATGGCGCGTTCCTCACGACGAAAGCCGCCATCAAGCACATGTACGCTTCGGGCAAGGGCGGCTCGATCATTTATATGGGATCGGTGCATTCGCATGAGGCATCGAAGCTGAAGTCGGCCTATGTGACCGCGAAGCATGGCTTGCTGGGACTCGCGCGCGTCGTCGCGAAAGAAGGCGGCCCGCGCGGCGTGCGCGCCAATGTGGTGTGCCCCGGTTTCGTGCGCACGCCGCTCGTCGAAAAGCAGATTCCCGAGCAGGCGAAAGCGCTCGGCATCTCCGAAGCGGATGTCGTCAAGAACGTGATGCTGAAGGAAACGGTCGACGGCGAATTCACGACCGTCGCCGATGTCGCGAACACGGTCGCGTTCCTCGCGGGCTTCGAATCGAATGCGCTGACGGGCCAGTCGATCGTCGTGAGCCACGGCTGGTTCATGCAATAACCCATAAGGAGAACCCATGCGCCGCAGTCAACGCAACACACTCACACAGCCGAACCACGTCGCGCTGCCGGACTACGATGAGGTTTGCCTCGTGCTGCAAGGCGGCGGCGCGCTGGGTTCGTATCAGGCCGGCGTGTTCGAAGGGCTTGCCGAAGTCGGTGTCGAGCCGACCTGGACCTCGGGCATTTCCATCGGCGCGTTGAATACCGCGATCATCGCGGGCAATGCGCCCGAAGATCGCGTGGCCGCGCTGCGCGGTTTCTGGAGCACGGTCTGCCAGCCCGCGGATCTGATCGGAAACGTGGGCGCCTACGTGCCCGCCGCGTTCGGCTTCGCGAATCTCAGCCGCAAGTTCTCGAGCATGTGGGCGGCCGTGCGCGCGGTGAGCCAGGGTCAGAATGGCTTCTATGCGCCACGCGTGGAGATTCCCGATTTTTCCGCGCATCCGCGGAGCAAGCGGCCGAGCGAGGTGAGCTATTACGACACGTCCGCCTTGCGATCGACGCTGCTGCAATATGCCGATTTCGACCGCATCAACGATGGCGACATGCGCGTGTCGGTGGGCGCGGTGAACGTGCGCAACGGCAATCTCGTCTACTTCGACAACACGAAGATGCGTCTCGCGCCTGAGCATTTCATGGCGTCGGGCGCGTTGCCGCCGGGCTTTCCGGCAGTCGAGATCGACGGCGAGTTCTATTGGGACGGCGGACTCGTGTCGAATACGCCCTTGACCGAGATCATCCGCGACTGCCAGCGCAAGGACGCGCTCGTGTTTCAGGTGGACCTGTGGAGCGCGCGCGGCACGCTGCCGGGCGATTTTCTCGATGTGAGCGAGCGCACCAAGGACATTCAGTATTCGAGCAGAACTCGTGCGATCACCGATTTTCTGGCGCATAACCGCAAGCATTCGCGGCTCATCAAGGAACTGCTCGAGCATGTTCCCGAGAAGACGCGGCGCTCCACGCCGCTGTTGCGCGAGGCGCAGAAAGTCGCCGATGGCGGTGCGGTGAATGTCGTGCATCTCATCTACAAGAACAAGTTCTTCGAAGGGCACTACAAGGACTACGAGTTCAGTAGCGACACGATGGGCGAGCACTGGGCAAGCGGGCTGGAAGACATTCGACGTTCGTTCGGCCATCCGGAGTGGTTCGAAGTGCCGAGCCACGATCTCGGTTTCGTCACGCATGACGTACATCGGCATGAGCCTGCGCCGAAGGCGACGCCCGAGATGCCGAAAGCGGTGTCGAAGAAGCTGGACGACGAGGATGTGGTCGAAGGCGTTTGAAGGCGTCGAACGTATTAACTGCTTGTCTTGCGCCGGGCGCTTTGCGCCCGGCGTTTTTTCGCGAGGCTCACATTTTAGGGACCGGTCTTGCGGTCCCTTCGTATAGGGTGAACGAACATGTAACGCGTCGTAGATGCGTTTCGATTGCACGCAAGGAAATCCAGATAATGTCCGAAGAAGATTGGATAACTGTCGCGAGAACAACTACGAACACGATCGAGGGATCGACTGTGACGGTGTTCATCAACACAACGCCGATTTGCCCGAATATGACGAACGCGCAGTTTCGAAAGCTCATGATGAGATTGCGCGATATCGCAGTAAGAATGATCGACGACCGAATCATCGCGCTCGCGACGGTCTGGATTAGGGAGAAGGAGCGTGTGCAGACATGGTTCGGGAAATCGGACGAAGGCACGCGTAAGACTTTGCTGGAAGGATTACCAAGGCTGCAAACGGTTCTTCGTGAGTTGAAGCCGGAGAATATGATTCGTTACGACGATGACTTAGGCAAAACCCTAAGTTGCGTACCCGTCGCCGATATGGGAAGCAACGATGCATCGGTATGCAAGCCTGATTCACAGAAGCGCATCATTCAGTTCTATTCGCATTTCTGTACGCTCCCGTCAGCGGATCTCCATACCAATTGCAAGCTGAAGGTGCTGATTCATGAATGTACGCATTACGTTGATGCCTTCGATTCTCTTGACAATGCATACGGGTGGGCCAGCGGACTGAAGTATTGGGCGCGAGCGCACAGCGAGGAGTCTTTGAATAACGCTGACAGCATTGCTTGCTATATCGCCCACTTCGAGGGCCTTGATCTTGACCCGGATGGACGGCTATGGAAAAGCTGAAGCAATTGCTTGTTCGGGCTGGACTGATGCTGATTGTGTGTTACGCGATGCCCGCATGCGCCTGTACGTTCTCGCAAATGCTTGACGTAGCCATTCCTTTGAATACTGTCGACATCGGCAATGCCGCACGGGTCGAAGTTGCTCAAATGGTTATCCGGGCGCGGGATTGGAGAAACGTGACCGGTGTCGATATCAAAGCGGAGATCATCAGTCCTGCCCTCGCGAGCGAGCACCGGGCCGCGGGTCTTGCTGACGCGAGAGGAAAAATGATCAAGACTTACCTGATGCAGCTTGGCTTGAAAGAGGAGAACATATTTTATGATCCTCAGGTTTTGCAGGAGCGTCAGGGAGAGACGCCGGAACAATACGAGCATTTCAGACGCACGACGATAGGTCTTCTGCCAGTTTGTGAAGGAGGATGTGACCGCCTCTGTCACGATCCTGCAATCGCACCGAATAGCCGAGGCCGCGAATAATTGAAGCAAGGCTGATTCGGGAACGCGCCTTTGCGCTACGCTGATACTCCCGCAGCGCGATTCAGGAAACGTGTATGACCGACTGGAAACCCGCGAACTATCCCTCCGTCAGCCCTTATCTCATCTGCGAGAACGCCGAAACGATCATCGCGTTTCTCGAACGCGTCTTCGATGGCGCGTTGGTCCGCCGCTTCGACCGCCCCGATGGCTCGCTGATGCACGCCGAAGTACGCATTGACGACAGCATCGTGATGATCGGCGGCGGCGCGGCCGATCATCAATCGTCCGGGCCGCATATCCACGTCTATGTGCGCGACGCGCAAGCCGTCTACGATCGCGCGATCCAGAACGGCGCGCAAAGCGTGCAAGCGCCCACCCGCAAGCGCGACGACGACGACTTCCGCGGCGGCTTTCGCGATGCCGCCGGCACGACGTGGTGGGTCGGCACGCAGTGAAGCACTAGCGCTTCTTCTTCGGCGCACGCGCTGCGGGCTTGCCGAGACTCTCGCGCAGCGCGTTCGTCAGCGATTTCAGGAACTGATCGACGGCAGGCGGCAGACGGCGTTCGCGCATCACCGTGACTTGCAACAGACGCTCGTTGAGCAAAGGCTCGTCGATGGGCGTGGCGACGAGCGTCGGCGGGCCGGGATCGCCTTCGAGCGCGACGGCGCTGCCGAGCGTGATCGCGCCGGTGAGCGCCGCGAAGTGATGCATCGCGCTGGAGTTGTTGCTCGCCAGCACGGGCTCCAGATGCACGCCGCGCGCCGAGCAGCACCAGTCGACCAGTTGACGCACGGTGGTGCCGCGATCGAGCACGGCGGTCGGATACTGAAGAATCTCGTCGAGCGTCAGGCTCGTTTTGCCCGCCAACGGATGGGTCGGCGGCAGCAGTGCGCAGACCGGCGCCTTCACGCTGTATTCGACGCTCAATGCCGTCGATGTCGATGTCGAAAACGCGAGGCCCACATCGACCTCGCCGCTCGCCACCCAATGCTCGACCTGTCCAGGCGTACCGGAACGCATCACGAAGCGCGTGCGCGGATACGCGCGATAGTGCGCCGCCATCACGCTCGGCAGAAAGCAGCGCGTGAAGCCTTCCGTGCAGCCGATGCGCACGATGCCGCGTCCGAGCGCATGCATCGCCGAGATTTCGTCGAGTACGGCGTCGCCATCCATCAGCGCGCGGCGCGCGTGCTGCACGAGCAGTTCGCCCGCTTCGGTCAGGATCATGCCGCGCGGCATGCGCTCGAAAAGCGGCGTGCCCGCCTGTTCCTCCAGCTTGGCGATCTGCCGGCTGATGGCCGATACCGCGACATGCAATTGTTCCGATGCCGCCGCGAGCGAGCCCGAACGCGCGACCTCCACGAAGTATCTGAGTGCGATGCCGTGCAGCACGACGCCTCCCCGTGCGTTGCCTTTTTGGCAATGCTATCCGCACAATTTGAAATTGTCGCGAATTTTTGGCGTTTCTAGACTGGTCGGAATTGGAAGGACAAACCAGCCGGAGACGTCGTGAAAGAACCCCAGAACACTCGCGAAACCGCCATCGCCATCGCTTGCAAGGCTTTCGATTCGGGCGCGTTTTTCGCGGACCTGCAACGCCGCGTCGCGTTTCGCACCGAGAGCCAGATTGGCGCGAATCCCGCGTTGCACGCCTATCTCACCGACGAAGTCAGCGACACGCTCGCGCGTCTCGGCTTCACCGCGCGCATCGTGGACAATCCGGTCGCGGGCGGGCCGCCGTTTCTGATCGCCGAACGACACGAGTCCGATGACCTGCCGACCGTGCTCACCTACGGTCACGGCGATGTCGTGCGCGGCTACGACGAGCAATGGCGCGCCGGTCTGAAGCCGTGGGACATCGTCATCGACGAAGACCGCTGGTACGGTCGCGGCACCGCCGACAACAAGGGGCAGCATTCGGTCAACTTCGCGGCGCTCGCGGCGGTGCTGACGGCGCGCGAAGGCAGGCTCGGCTATAACGTGAAGGTGATCTTCGAGACCGGCGAAGAGATTGGCTCGCCGGGCCTGAACGAGGTCTGCGCCGCGCACGCGGACGCGCTTGCGGCAAACGTGTTCATCGCCTCCGATGGGCCGCGCGTGTCCGCCGAACGTCCGACGCTCTTTCTCGGTTCGCGCGGCGGCGTGCCGTTCGAGCTGACCGTGAACCTGCGCGAAGGCGGTCATCACTCGGGCAACTGGGGCGGCGTGCTGCGCAATCCGGCGGTCGTGCTGTCGCATGCGATCGCGAGTCTCGTCGATCGGAACGGGCGTATCGCGGTCGATGGATTGCGGCCGCCGCCGATCTCGCAAGCCGTGCGCGAAGCACTCGCCGATATCGAACTGGGCCGCGACGACAGCTCGCCCGAGATCGATCCGACGTGGGGCGAGCCGGGCCTCACGCCGACCGAGCGCGTGATCGGCTGGAACGCACTCGAAGTGCTCGCGATGAAATCCGGCAACGCCGACGCGCCCGTCAACGCAATACCGCCCGTCGCAAAGGCGGTGTGCCAGTTGCGCTTCGTGGTCGGCACGGACTGGGAGAATGTGCAGACGCATCTGGAGCGTCATTTCGCCGAGCATGGTTTCGATGAAGTGAAGGTCGAAGCGACGCGCGGCACGCCCGCGACGCGTCTCGATCTCGACGACCCCTGGGTGAGATGGACGCTGGATTCCATGCGCGCGACGACCGGCAAAAAGCCCGCGTTGTTGCCGAACCTGGGCGGCACGGTGCCCAACGATGTCTTCGCCAAAACGCTCGGCCTGCCTACGCTCTGGGTGCCGCATTCGTATCCCGCGTGCAATCAGCACGCGCCGAACGAGCACGTGCTTGGCTCCGTGATGCGCGAATCGCTCGGCGTGATGGCGGGCCTCTGGTGGGATCTCGGCGACAAGGGCGCCGCACTCATCGCCATGCGCGACGCGCATTGATCAACCGCTACTCATGACACGCTGACATCATGAACAAAAAGCCTCTGAGCCTGACGCAGATCGTGCTCGCGACTTCGGTCGGCAACGCGCTCGAATGGTTCGATATCGCGATCTATGCGTTTTTCGCGGTGTATATCGCGAAGAACTTCTTCCCGGCCGCGAACGAGACGGCGTCGATGCTGCTCACGTTCGGCTCGTTCGGCGCGTCCTATCTGGTGCGCCCGATCGGCGGCATGGTGCTCGGCGCTTACGCGGACAAGCGCGGACGCAAGGCGGCGCTGATGATGTCGGTGGGCCTGATGATGATCGGCACGGCGATCATCGCGGTGATTCCGACTTATGCATCGATCGGGCTGATCGCGCCGGCGGGCGTGTTCATCGCGCGGCTGATTCAAGGCTTCTCCGCGGGCGGCGAATTCGGCCCTTCGACGGCGATGCTGATCGAGCACGCACCCGACCGGCGCGGCCTGCTCGCGAGCTGGCAGTTCGCGACGCAAGGGCTCGCGACCTTGCTTGCGTCGCTCTTCGGCTTCGCGCTCGCCAAGCTGATGCCCGCCGCGGATCTCGCCGCGTGGGGCTGGCGCATTCCGTTCTTCTTCGGCTTGCTGATCGGGCCGGCGGGCTTGTTCCTGCGCCGCTATCTCGAAGACGCAACCGATTACACCGAAGCCGAGCACACGTCGACGCCGGTCCGCGATGTCTTCGCGCGGCAGAAGACCTTGCTGCTGGTTTCGATCGGCGCGCTGACGGTGTCGACGGCGGTGAACTATCTGCTGCAGTACGTGCCGACGTTCGCGATCCGCGAGCTGCATCTGGACGCATCGACCGGTTTTGCGGCGAGCATGGTCGCGGGCTTCATGCTGACGTTCGTCACGCCGTTCGCGGGGCATCTCTCCGACAAGATCGGCCGCGTGAAGCAGATGTCGACGGCAGCATTGCTGTTGTTCGTGACGGGCTATCCGGCGTTCGCGTATGTCGTGTCGCATGTGTCGGTGCCGGCGCTGTTTGCGCTCGTCGCGTGGCTTGCGCTGCTCAAGGCGATCTACTTCGGCGCGCTGCCGGCATTGATGTCGGAGATTTTTCCGGTGTCGACGCGCGCGACCGGCATGTCGATTGGCTACAACATCGGCGTGACGGTGTTCGGCGGCTTCACGCCCGCGATCATCATCTGGCTGCTGAGCTCGACGGGCAGCAAGGCGGCGCCGAGCTTCTACATGATGTTCACGGCGGTGATCAGTCTCGCGGCGCTGGCGGCGGTGAGCCGGGGGAAGGGCGGGGTGAGGGAGTTGCGCGTCGCGGCGTGATGGTGCGATGAGAGCCAGGCAAAGGCCACGCGAGCGCGTGGCCTTTGCCGTTTTTCGGACGTCGGGCAGCAATGCTCAGTGCCGTCTGTCGCGCTCGCCGTAGGCCAGCGTCGCCGGATCGGTCCGCGTGAAGCTGAGGTATTGCGGGACCTTCAGCGTGCCGGCCGGCGCGAACGTCCAGTATCCGCCCGTCACGACGTCGTACTTGCGCACTTCGCCGGTCTGGAAGATCGGCACGTAGAGATATCCGCCGGGGCCGAACACGATTGCCTGCGCCGAAGTCTGTTGCGCCGCGTTGGCCTGGTCGAGCTCGATATGAAACGGATCGACCCTGAACTGCCCGCTGATCCGCTCCTCCGCACGAACGATCAGGATTCTGTCGAGGTCGGTCATGTCCGCCCGAAAGCTCGTGATGAAAAGGTCTCCGTTGGGCGCGAAGACTAGACCTTCCGGACGATGCAGGTTGTTTGCATTCTTCTTGCAGTCGATCGAGTTCTGCAGAACGATATCCTTGAACCTGAGTTCGACGGGATCGAAGCGCGCGACGCCGCCGCCGCACGGGTTCGGCAGATACCGGTAGGAAACGTACAAGTATCCGTCCGGGCCGAGCACGATGCCGCGCGGATGAAACTCGGGCGCGATCGTTCCGGGATGGTCCAGATTCGGATTCAGATCTCCGCGGAATCTGACGTGGTTGTCGGTGACGCGAAACACGAGCAGCTTGCCTTCCACAGGGCCGGCATCGCTGGTGGCATCGCCAAGATCGGCGATGAACAGCAAGCGGCTGCCATCGTGCAGACGAAGGAGGACGATCCCGCGCGGCGCAAAGGGCGCATGCGGGTCATCGGCGGACACGATCGGCGCGCCCGGCCTGACGTCGCGGCCGAACTGGATCACCGCGCCGCTGAATTCCGTGCCGGCGTTCTGATTGGCGACGATCATTCGGCCTTCGTCGAAGAGAATGCCATTCGGGCCATGCAGGCCGCCGCTGTCGTCGGGCAGCCGGGCGATCACATTTCCGGTGCGAGTGCTGAGGAACTGGACCGTCGAGTTCTTTACCTCCCCATCGGTGCCCACATCGCCCCAATCGCCGATTGCGAGGACATCGTCGTCTGCGCGGGAATCGGCATGGCCGTCCGCATAGGCACTGGTCACGAAAGCAAGAGAAACGGCGCTCAACGCGCACGCCACGAACGACCGAATGCGATGCTGTCTCTTCATCATCATCACAGCCTCCTTGTTGTTAGACGGGAAACACGCGCTCTCGCGCGATCCCGTCGCAACCTTACGCGTTTGGAAGGCCGAGCTATGTTTTCGGTGTCAGAACTCCCGTTTCGCGAAAACAATGGTGTGAGTTTTAGTCCGTCAGCAAACCCGAGAAACCGATACTCGCATTGATTTATCCGCAGGCTCCTGTGAGAAAAAATCGACCGATTCCCACGTTTCCCCCTATGTCTCGCCTCCCTTGCGCGATGGTCTACTCATCTCACCGGTTGACCACACTCGTGCGCTACGCCTGGAGGAGACATGAACGTTGCAGAAACGCAGTCCGTCGAGCGATCGGCGATCAGGAAAGTGTCGTGGCGGCTCGTGCCGTTCGTCGCGCTGATGTTCTTCATCAACTTTCTCGACCGGACCGCGATCTCATTCGCCGGACCGAACGGGATGACCAAGGATCTCGGCCTCACCGCTGCGCAGTTCGGTCTCGCGGCGGGCGTGTTCTTCATCGGCTATATCGTGCTGGAGATTCCCAGCAATCTCGCGTTGCACAAGTTCGGCGCGCGCCGCTGGCTCGCACGCATCATGGTGACGTGGGGCATCGTCGCGCTGCTCTTCACGTGGGTCAGCAGCATCGGCGGCCTCTATACGCTGCGCTTTCTGCTGGGCGTCGCGGAAGCGGGCTTCTTCCCCGGCGCGATTCTCTTCCTCAGCATGTGGGTGCCGGCGAAGCATCGCAGCCATATCCTCGCGCTCTTCTATCTCGCGCGGCCGCTCACGATCGTCATCGGCGCGCCGCTCGCCGCGCTCCTGATCGAAGCGCACGGTCTCTTCGGTCTCGCCGGCTGGCGCATCATGTTCTTCGGCGTCGCGGTGCCCGCGATTCTCGTCGGCGTGATCGCGTGGTTCTATCTGACCGACAGACCCGCCGACGCCAAATGGCTCACGACCGCCGAACGCGACTGGCTCGTCACGCGCCTCGAAGAAGAGGACCGCGCGAAGGGCGCATCGGGCGCGCAGGGCCACGGCAACCCGATGGCCGCGCTGATGAGCGGACGCGTCTGGCTCTTCGCGCTGATGTACTTCGGCCTGATCTATGGTCTCTATGCGCTGGCGTTCTTCCTGCCGACGATCATCGGCGGCTTCGAAACGCGCTTCGGCACGCACTTCAACGTGTTCCAGAAGGGCTTGATCACCGCGATTCCGTATCTGCCTGCCGCCATCGCACTGTTCCTCTGGAGCCGTGACGCAACGAAGCGCGGCGTGCGCTCGTGGCATATCGCGGTGCCCGCGCTGATCGGCGCGGTGAGCGTGCCGCTCGCGCTGCAAATGGGCTCGCCCGCCGCGACCATCGCCGTGATCACCGTGACGGCCTGCGCGATCTTCTCCGCGCTGCCGAACTTCTGGGCGCTGCCGGCGCGCTTCCTGTCGGGCGCCGCGGCGGCCGCGGGCATCGCGCTGATCAATACGGTCGGCAATCTCGCGGGCTTCGTCGCGCCGTATGTCACCGGCGTGGCGAAGGACATGACCGGCTCGTATCAGGTGCCGATGCTGATCGTCGGCGCAGTGATGCTGATGTCCGCCGCGCTCGCCTTCGCGATCGGACGGACGAGCGACCAACGCGCGCCCGACGCCGTCGCGGCGAACGCACATTGAACATTCACCTCACAAAGGAATACTGAAATGAACGAAAAGATCGCGTTGTTCGGCGCGGGCGGCAAGATGGGCGTGCGTCTCTCGAGCAATCTGCTGAAGTCTGATTTCCGTGTCGCGCACGTCGAGCCGGGCGCCGCAGGACAGAAGCGCCTGAAGGACGAACTGGGCATCGAATGCGTGTCCGCCGATGCCGCGCTCGACGGCGCCGACGTCGTCATCCTCGCCGTGCCCGATACGCTTATCGGCAAGCTGTCGCACGAGATCGCGCCGAAGCTGCCGCCCGGCACGATGGTCATGACGCTCGATGCCGCCGCGCCCTTCGCAGGCCATCTTCCGGAGCGCAAGGATCTGACGTACTTCGTCGCGCATCCGTGCCATCCGATCATCTTCAACTACGACCTCGACGAAAAATCGCTGCACGATCACTTCGGCGGCGCGCATGCGAAGCAGTCGATCGTCAGCGCGCTGATGCAAGGGCCCGAAGAAGCGTTCGATCTCGGCGAGGCGGTCGCGAAGGTGATCTATGCGCCGATCCTGCGCTCGTATCGTCTGACCGTCGATCAGATGGCGATTCTGGAGCCGGGTTTGTCGGAAACGATCTGCGCGACGCTGCTCTACGTGATGCGCGAAGCAATGGACGAAACCATCAAGCGCGGCGTGCCCGAACAGGCCGCGCGCGACTTCCTGCTCGGCCACATGAACATTCTCGGCGCGGTGATCTTCAACGAGATTCCCGGCGCGTTCTCCGATGCGTGCAACAAGGCGATCGAGTTCGGCAAGCCGCGTCTCATGCGCGACGACTGGAAGAAGGTGTTCGACCGCGAAGAGATCGCGGAAAGCATTCGCCGCATCACGTAAGCACGCAATTGCACGGCATCGTTGAAATCGACTTGTGAGGAAATGACTGTGAGCGAACGCATCCACGCCACTTACTGGCTCGAAACCGGCGTCGACCCGCGCACTGCCGCCGAAACGATCGCGGGCGAGCAGTCGAGCGGCACCTTCATCGCGCTGCCCAACGAGACGCCCGAACTCAAGGCGCGCTCGGGCGCGCGCGTCGAGCGGCTCGAAGTGCTTGACCATAGCGAGACGCCGAGCCTGGCGGGCGGCGCGGAGTCGAAGTGCTACACGCAATGCACGCTCGAACTGTCGTGGCCGATCGAAAACTTCGGGCCGTCGCTGCCGAATCTGATGTCGACGATCGCGGGCAATCTCTTCGAATTGCGGCAGGTGTCGGGCTTGCGGCTCACGGGTCTGCGCCTGCCCGATTCGTTCGCGAAGGCGTATCCGGGGCCCGCGTTCGGCATCGAAGGCACGCGCAAGCTGTCGGGCGTGCAGCACGGGCCGCTCATCGGCACGATCATCAAGCCGAGCGTCGGTTTGTCGCCGCAGGAAACGGCGGAGCAGGTGAAGGCGCTGGTGGCGGGCGGCATCGACTTCATCAAGGATGACGAACTGCAGGCCGACGGCTCGCATTGCCCGTTCGATGAACGGGTGCGTGCGGTGATGCGCGTCGTGAACGATCACGCCGAGCGCACCGGCAAGAAGGTGATGGTCGCGTTCAACGTGACCGGCGACCTCGATCAGATGAAGCGCCGCCACGATCTCGTGCTCGAACAGGGCGGCACCTGCGTGATGGCGGTGCTCAATTCGATCGGGCTCGTCGGCATGCACGCGTTGCGCAAGCATAGCCAGTTGCCGATTCACGCGCATCGCGCCGGCTGGGGCTATCTGACGCGCAGCGAAGCGCTCGGCTGGGACTACGCGCCGTGGCAGATGCTGTGGCGTCTCGCGGGCGCGGATCATCTGCACGTGAACGGCTTGCGCAACAAGTTCAGCGAGTCCGACGAAAGCGTGATCGCGGCGGCGCGTGCGGTGCTGTCGCCGGTGATGGAATCGGCGCCGCTGACCGCGATGCCCGTCTTCAGCTCCGGGCAGACGGGTCTGCAAGCCGCCGATACGTATGCGGCGATCGGCTGCGCGGACCTGATCCACACGGCGGGCGGCGGCATCTTCGGGCATCCGGGCGGCGTGGCGGCAGGCGTCGAGGCGCTGCGCGAGGCGTGGGTCGCGGCGATGGAAGGCGTGCCGCTCGCGCGTCATGCCGAACGCAATCCCGCGTTGCAGGCCGCGCTGGGGTTCTGGAAATGAACGCGCAATGGCCCGATGGCCTGCTTCTAACGTACTACGGCGACGATTTCACCGGCTCGACCGACGCGATGGAAGCGATGACCGCTGCCGGCGTGCCGACGCTTCTTTGTCTGCAAGCGCCCACGCCCGAACTGCTCGCGCGCTTTCCCGGCGTGCGCTGCGTGGGACTCGCGGGATCGTCGCGCGGGCGCAGTCCGCAATGGATGGACGACGAGCTGCCGCGCGCCTTCTCGGATCTCGCCGCACTCGGCGCGCCGATTCTGCAATACAAGGTCTGCTCGACCTTCGATTCATCGCCGCAGACGGGTTCGATCGGGCGCGCGATCGATATCGGCGTGACGCACATGCACGGCGCGTGGTCGCCGATGATCGTCGGCGCGCCGCGTCTGAAGCGCTATCAGGCGTTCGGCAATCTGTTCGCGGCGGTGGAGGGAGAAGGTTATCGGCTGGACCGTCATCCGACGATGTCGCGCCATCCCGTCACGCCGATGGACGAAGCGGATCTGCGCGTGCATCTGGCGCGTCAGACCCGGCGCGACATCGGGCTCATCGACTTCGTGCAGCTTCGCTCGGATCAGGCACGTGAACGCCTGAACGCGTTGATGCAAAGAGACACGCCCGTCGTCCTGATCGACGTGCTCGACGAAGAAACGCTCGCCGCCGCCGGCAAGCTCGTCTGGGAAGCGCGTGGCGAAGGCGTGTTCACGGCGTCGTCGTCGGGATTGCAATACGCGCTCGCCGCGCACTGGCGCGCGTGCGGGCTCGTGCCGCAGACGCCCGGTTTGCCCGTCGCGAGCGCTGTCGATGTGATCGCGGCCGTCAGCGGAAGCTGTTCGCCGGTGACCGCGGGACAGATCCGCTGGGCGCGCGAAAACGGCTTTTGCGTCGAGCGTCTGGACTTGCGCCGCGCGCTCGATGCGCCATCGCGCGAAGCCGAGATCGAGCGCGTCGTCGGCATCGCGGCGCAAGCCGTGCGCGAAGGCCGAAGCCCGCTCGTGTTCAGCGCCGAAGGCCCCGACGATCCCACCGTGCTCGCCTTCGACGATATCGCAGCAGAAGCCGCGCTGAGCCGCGCCGAAGCCGCGCGCCGCGTCGGTGAAACGCTCGCCGACGTGATGCGCAGGCTGCTCGATCGCACGCCGTTGCGCCGCGTCGTCGTGGCGGGCGGCGACAGTTCGGGCGAAGTCGCGGGCAAGCTCGGCATCACGGCGCTGAGCGTCGCGGCGGGCATGGCGCCGGGCGCGCCGCTGTGCCGCGCATGGTCCGACGATCCCGCCCGCGACGGCCTCGAAATCGTGCTGAAAGGCGGCCAGATCGGCGGCGTGTCCTTCTTCGGGAGCGTGCGCGACGGCGTGGCCTGAGCGCGTCTCACGCCTCCAGAAACGCGGTCATCTCCTTCAGGCTTTCGCTCATCTCTTCGATCAGCCAGCGTTCGAGCTGCGCGACATCGGCATGGGCGCGCAGATGCGGCGCGACCCACAGCACGAGCTCGCGCGGCCCCGGCGCGAAGCCGAACGGCGCGACGAGCTTGCCGGACACGAGATCGTTCATGACGAGCATCTGCGGCACGAGCGCGACGCCGAGCCCGCACACGGCCGCCTGGATCAGCAGATAGAAATGGTCGTAGACATCCGCGCTTGCGCCTGAGACGGGCGCGATATTCGTCGCGCGATACCAGTCTTCCCATGCCTCGGGACGCGTGCGCGTGGACAGCAGCTTCGCGCGCGCGAGACCGGCGGGCGCGGCGAGCCGGATCGACTGCGCATACTCGGGCGAGCAGACCGGCCCGATCCATTCGTCGATGAGCTTGCGCGTGATCGCGTCCTTCGGCGGCTCGATCGTGCTCGCGCGAATGGCGACGCTGATCTTGTCGCGCACGAAATCGATCTGGTCGTAGTTCATGTTGAACTTGAGCTCGGTCTGCGGATAGCACCGATGAAACCCCGCGATGCGCGGAATCAGCCAGTTCATCATGATGGTCGCGGAGCACGACAGCGTGAGCGGTTCGGGCTTCATTTGCTCGATGCTCGCATCGATGAGATTGAACGCGGTCGTGAGGCCTTCGGCGAGGCGCTTGCCTTCGGGCGTCGGATCGGACGACTGCGCCGAGCGCACGAGCAGCGTGAGGCCGAGCGTGTCTTCCAGCGCCTTCACCTGCCGGCTGATCGCGCCGTGCGTGACGCACAGCTCCTGCGCCGCGAGCGTCATGCTGCGCAGACGCGCCACGGCTTCGAACGCGCGCAGGGCGTTCAGCGACGGACGCGGGGTCTGCATGGGTCTCCTCCTTTGATCTTTCCGACGCCGGAGTTTATTGCGTAATTATTGCGCCGCGCGATACGGCGACGTCGATTGTAGACCGCGCCCGGCGTCGCCGAGGCGGTTTGTATCGCAATGTATCTGCGTCTATGGCGGACACACGTCGATTCATGATCGAAATAAGCCAGATACGTCCCGTGGTTCTAATACCTCCAAGCCCGAACGATCCGAAACACAAGGCGGACCGGCAAGCGGGCCTTCCATCACAAACTCTGGAGGTCAATCATGAAAGTCATTCAATCGCTGATCGTCGCTGTCGCTGTCGCGCTTCCGGCTTTCTCGTTCGCGCAGTCGAACCAGCCGATTACCCGTGCGGAAGTGCGCGCGCAGCTCGTCGAGCTGCAAAAGGCGGGCTACGACCCGGCGAGCGACCAGACGCAGTATCCGCAAAACATTCAGGCGGCGCAGGCGCGCATCGATGCAGCCAAAGGCCTGACGGCTTACGGCGCTTCGGTGAGCGGTGGCTATGCGTCCGGCTCGCGTTCGGCGGAATCGACCGTCATCGGCCTCGGCCCGGTTTTCGCGAAGCCGTAAGCGTGCGGCTTCGCCAGTCTTCGAGCCCGGACGGATCATCCGTCCGGGCTCGATGCGTTTCTTGAAATAACGCAGCGGTTCTCGAATTCATCGTGCGGGCGATAAACTCCCAACTGCGAAATACCCTGATTTGACGTCACATGACGCGCTGCCCGCTATGGAAGCGGCGAAAATCGGTATCATTCCTTTCCGCCCCGCGCGGGTTCCATCGAATGTAACAACGTATCGCAGTTCTATTGAGTGCGACGCCATTGATTCTCGAGGCGCTTATGTCCACAGACCTAGATAACATCACCGACGAGCAGATCGCATCGATCGCCGATCGCCTGTCCGAAGAAGGACGCAAGGTTTCCCCCGTGACCGTTTGGACGGAGGCGAAGAGCGGTTCGGTCGTCGCCATTGCTGCCGGCCTGCAGCGATGGCGTGACGCGCGTCAACCGGACATGCCGGCGCATCAGCCGCCGACCGGACTTCCCGACGACCTCGCCGAGACGCTCGTGAACGTCGCGCGCCGGCTCTGGACCGTTTCGCGCGACGAAACCGAACGGCTGTCCGGCCAACGCCTTTCCTCCGTGAGCCAGCGGCTTTCGATCGCGCTCGCCGAACGCGACGAGGCGCTCGCCGAATTCGAGAAGAGCGGCGACGAATCCGCGCGGAACCGTCAGCAAATGACGGAAATGCTGAGCGCGTTGCGTGCGTCGGAAGACTCGGTCGCGCGCTTGCGCGAAGAGGTCGCGGCGGTCACCGGACGCGCACAGACCGCCGAGGCGCGCGTCGAGGAAGCGGCGCAGCGTGCGTCGATGGAGCAATCGCAACTGGAAGCGCTGAAGGCGTCGCTCGACGAAGAGCGGCGTGCGAAGGAAGCGCTGAACGCGGCGCTCGCGGGCAAGGACGAAGAGATCGCGCGCATCGCCCAGGAACGCGATGCGGCGCGTCAGGCGCACGACGAGGTGTATGCGCAGGTGTCGGGCAAGGACGACGAGCTTGCGCGTATCGCCAGCGAGCGCGACGAGGCGCGGCAGCAGCACGATCAGTCGCGCGCGTCGCTCGCAGGCCGGGATGAAGAGATTGCGCGCATCGCCGCGGAGCGCGATCAGGCGTGGCAGCAGCACGAGCACGTCAAAACGTCGCTGGCGGGCCGGGATGAGGAGCTGGCGCGTATCGTCGCGGAACGCGATCAGGCGTTGCAGCAGCATGAGCACACGAAGACGTCGCTCGCGGGCCGGGATGAAGAGCTTGCGCGCATCGTCGAGGAGCGTGACCGCGCGCGTCAGGATCATGCGGAACTGCATGCGCTGATGTCGGACAAGGACGAAGCGCTCGCACGCATCACCGAGGAGCGTGACCGCGCGCGTCAGGAGCATGAGGCGCTGAGCGTGGCATCGCAGGAGAAATCGGCCGAAGCCGAACGCCTGTCGCAGGATGTGAGCGCGTCGCAGGCACGCGCACAAGCCATCGAGGCGCAGTTGAACGAGAGTCTCTCGCGTGCGGCGGCACTCGAAGCCGAGTTGAACGAGGCGCGCGGCGCGCTCGCCAGCGAGCGTGACAGCACGGCTGCGCGCAGCGCGGAACTCGCGGCGCAGCGCGATCACGTGAACCACGTGAGCAGCGAGCTGGACGACGCCCGCAAGCGCATCAGCATGTTGATGGAAGAAAAGGCCGAGCAGGGCGCCGAGCTCGCGCGCGTGTCGAACGATGTCAACGCATTGCGCGAACGCGCCGAATCGGCGGAGAAGAACGCGACCGATCTCGCGAAGCGCCTCGTCGAGAAAGAGCAGGGCGACGAGTCCGAGCTCGCTTCGTTGCAGCGTCAGATTTCGGCGCAGGCCAACGCGCATTCGAAGGCGTACGACGACCTTCGCACCAATGCCGAGCAATGGGTGACCTACGCGAAGGACTTGCGCCAGCGCCTCGACGTGGCCAACGAGAAGATCCTCTTCATCGATGCCCGCAGCACCGGCGAAGTCGCGCTGATGCGCAGGCTCGCGGTCGAACTGGAGCGTATGAAGCCGGATCACGAGCTCGTGCTCCGCGAGGCGCAGCAGAAGCTGATCGGCGACAAGATGGCGCAACAGCTCGCGCAAAAGGGCTATCGCTACGATCCGGCGACGGCGGTGATGTCGAAGATCGAATCGTGACGCTCATGTGACGATGGAAACGCAGACCCTCACCGTGACGGTCGATCGCGACTGGCGCGAGCTCTACGATGCCATCTGGCGTCCGGAAGTGTTCCCGACGTGGGCGTCGGGGCTCGCGCAATCGACGCTCGAAGACCGGGGCGATCACTGGCGCGCCCGCGGCCCCGCGGGCGACGTGATCATCCGCTTCACGGAGCACAACGCGTTCGGGATCATGGATCATCGCGTCAGTCTGCCGAACGGCGATGAAGTCTACGTTCCGTTGCGGGTCTATCAGAACGGCGCGGGCGCCGAGGTGGCGCTCACGCTGTTCCGTCAACCCGGCATGTCGGACGACACATTCGCCGCCGATGCCGACTGGGTCCGGCGCGACCTCGCCTCGCTCGCCGCGCGCTACGCGAAGGCCTGACTTCGCGGCTTGAAAGCGCGTCGCGGCGCGTCTAGGCTTTTCGAAGGTCCGCCACTTGCAAGCGGACCATTCCATCGCGCGAGGCCGACATGATCGCGAACGCTGCGCCATTCGATACCGAGCTGACCCGTGTGCTCGGTTGCCGCTATCCGATCCTCTCCGCGGGCATGGGCGGGCCCGCGCGTGCCGAACTCGCATCGGCGGTGTCGAATGCGGGCGGCTTCGGCCTGCTCGGCATGGTGCGTGAATCGCCGGAGACGATCGCGAGCGAAGTCGCCGCGGTGCGCGCTGCGACGGACCGGCCATTCGGCGTCAACCTGATTCCGGCGGGCACGAAGCCCGAACTGCTCGCCGCCGAACTCGACGTGTGCGTCGAACTGCGCGTGCCCGCGATGTGCTTCTTCTGGGACGTGGTCCCCGATATCGTCGCGCGCGTGAAAGACAGCGGCGCGCTCGTGCTGTATCAGGTCGGCTCGCTCGAGGATGCGCTGCGCGCGGAAAAAGCGGGCGCGGACGTGATCATCGCGCAGGGCGTCGAGGCAGGCGGCCACGTGCGCGGCTCGACCGGCATCATGACGCTGCTGCCCGAGATCGCCGCGCACTTGCGCGTGCCGATGGCGGCGTCCGGCGGCATCGC
The DNA here is from genome assembly GCF_001544695.2 of Caballeronia arvi. Taxonomy (GTDB): domain Bacteria; phylum Pseudomonadota; class Gammaproteobacteria; order Burkholderiales; family Burkholderiaceae; genus Caballeronia; species Caballeronia arvi. The sequence continues at coordinate 113,495 of NZ_FCOM02000004.1, read as the reverse complement.
GACGGGCGCGGGCCTCGTCGCCGCGCTCGCGCTGGGTGCGAGCGGCATCCATTGCGGCACGGTCTTCCTGACGACGCACGAATCCTATGCGCACGACTATCACAAGCAACGCGTGATCGACGCGCGCGCGGGCGACACCGTCCACACCGATATCTACGCGATCAACTGGCCCGCCGGCTCGCCGGTGCGCGTGCTCGCGAACAGCGTGACGGATGCGGCGAGCGGACATCTGTTCGGCAACGATCCGTATGCGATGCCGCGCGAGGTCATCGCGCATGACGAGTGGGGACCGGTCGACAAGTACAGCACGATCTCTCCGCTGCGCTCGACGACCGGCGATCTGGAGAAGATGGCACTGTTCGCGGGGGAGTCGTCCGCGCTCGTGAACGAGCGGCTATCGGCGGGTGAAGTCGTCGAGCGTCTGATGCGCGAAGCGGACGAGACGCTCGATGCACTGCTGGCGCGGCGCGTGAAAAACGCGGACATCGGCGGCGGATCGTGATCCGCGCGTTCCCTTCCCCCAGCCGCCGACAAGCTATCATGTGCGCATTGCAAACATGCCACACGGGCGGGAGAACCATATGGCTGGACCTCAGGAAAGCGTCAGCATGGCGGTGTTCTGCGACTTCGAGAACGTCGCGCTCGGCGTTCGCGATGCGAAGTACGAGAAGTTCGATATCAAACCCGTGCTCGAACGCCTGCTGCTGAAAGGAAGCATCGTCGTCAAGAAAGCCTATTGCGACTGGGATCGCTACAAGGGCTTCAAGTCGGCGATGCACGAGGCCAGCTTCGAGATGATCGAGATTCCGCACGTGCGCCAGTCGGGCAAGAATTCGGCCGATATCCGCCTCGTCGTCGATGCACTCGATCTCTGCTACACGAAATCGCATGTCGATACCTTCGTCATCATCAGCGGCGACTCCGACTTCTCGCCGCTCGTATCGAAGCTGCGCGAAAACGCGAAGAAAGTGATCGGCGTGGGCGTGAAGCAGTCGACGTCCGATCTGCTCGTCGCGAACTGCGATGAATTCATCTTCTACGACGACCTCGTGCGCGAGCAGCAACGCGCGATGGCCAAGCGCGAGGCGCGCGAGACGAAGCGCGCGCCGGAAGAAGAGCGCCAGCCGAAGCAGGAAATGGAATCGCGCAAGTCGCAGGCCATCGCGATCACGGTCGAAACCTTCGAGGCGCTGGCATCGGAGCGCGGCGAAAGCGGGAAGATCTGGGCATCGGTGCTGAAGAGCGCGATCAAGCGGCGCAAGCCGGGCTTCAGCGAAACGCAATACGGTTTCCGGGCGTTCGGCAATCTGCTGGATGAAGCGCAGTCGCGTGGCTTGCTGGAAGTCGGCCGCGACGATAAATCCGGCGCGTTCGTGTTCCGCTCCACGCAGACGTCGACGGTCGATGTGAGGCCAGCCGAGGCGCCCGTCGTCGCAAGAGAAAAGGAAGCAGGCGGGAACGGCAAGCGCAGGGAGAAGCGAGGCAAACGAAAGCCTGCGCCGGAGCCTTTGACCGCCGTGCAGGAAGCACCGGAAGCGCGGGAAGTGCACGAAGCACCGGAACCGCAGGAAGCATGGGCGCCGATCGAGCCTGAGACGCACGAGCCGCACGAGCCGCAAGCGGCGCTCGCGCCGGAACCCGAGCCTGCATTCGTGCCCGCGCCGAAGAAAACCACCGCGCCACGTCGCGCGCGCAAGACCGCAGTAAAACGAACCACAGAGCCCGCGACGGAAGGCGTGTCTGAACCGGTTGCCGAAACCGAAGCGGTGAAGCCGCCGCGCAAGTCGTCGCGCGCGAGCCGTTCCCGCAAGGCTGTCGACAAGGCAGGCGAGCAGTAAGCCGGACGCGGCTCAACCCGTTCGCCGCTCCGCTGCCACCGATTCCTCTTCCCGCGCCTGCGCCGCCGCGTGCTCTTCGGCGCGCCAGCGCTGCCGCGATCGATACATCGTCGCTACGGCGAAGCGCGCCATCTTCACCCAGCCCGAGTGACGCGGGTCCGCGAGCATGCTGAGCGCACGCGCGTAATCGAGCGTGAGGCCGGGCGTCCAGGCCATCGTCGCGGCGCGTTTTCGCACTTGTGCCGCGACCCACAGCTCGGGCGTCGTCATGATGCGCACGAGCGGCTTCCACCCGCCGCCCTTGCCCCACGCGCGCGCGGATGCGCCCTCGATCGCCGCTTCCAGTGCGCGCGCCACGGAGCTCGAACAGTTGCGGTACGTGAGGTTGTACGTCGTATCGCGACGATAGTTCTCCCAGAAGCGCTGAAGCCGTGCGGGATCGTAGTTGCGGATGCGGACCTGTTGCGTCGACGGGCACCACGCCTGCGATTCCGTCGCGTAGTCGGGCTGGAAGAGGCCGGGCACGTCGTTGTCGCGTGTCGCGCGCAGCGTGCGGGCGAAGTCGTTCGGCGAACGGTCGATCTCGACCGCCGGATACAGGCTGATATACACGCCCTCGGGCGTTTCCAGCGCCGCGTGGCCGGTGGAAATGGTGCCGTTCCTGTCGACGGCGGCGATATAGCGATCGACGATCAACTGCCGCCTCGGCTGCGACTTCACCGTGCCGAGCGGCGTCCACACGTGCACGGTCAGCGCGGCTTCATCGGGCGCGGGCGGGCCGTCCCATATCGCGCCGGCGAATGGCGAGTCGGCGGGCTTCGGCTCTTCCTGTGCTGCCGCATTTGCCGCGCCCTCGACCGCCGGATTCGCGGCCATGCGCCGCACGCGCGCGGCGAGCAGGATCATATTCCAGCCGCCGAAGAAGAGCCCGAACGCGACGCAGTACGCGACGGTCCCCGCATAGTGATCCGGATAAGGCTGATAGAAGAAGATCGCGATGGCGATTTCGAGCACACCGCCCGCCGTCGCGAGCCGCCATCTGCGATAGCGGACCACGCGCGCCGCGACGATCTGCAATGCGCCATCGACCAGAAAAAGCGTGCCGAAGATGAGCGACAGCACGAAGTTGCCATGCTCGCCGCCGAACAGCACCAGCAGCGCCGACAGACAGAAGGTCGCGCCTTTCACATAGCGGAGCTTGCGCTGTCCGCCCATGCCGGTCCACGCGACGGTCAGTGTGGCGAGCCCTTCGAGCAGCATCATCAGCACGAAGGGAACGATGGGGAAATAGAGCGAGCCGTCGAGCGCGTCGGTGAAGATGACGGCGCCGAGCGCGATGCTGAGCAACCCGAGGATCATCACCGAGCGCCAGCGGGTGCGCAAATAGTCGACGCCCAGAAGAATCATCACGAGACGAACCATCGTTTCCTCCGTTTCATCGTTCGATGCCTTGTGCGGGACCAGGCGCAGTCACACACTATATAGGTCATTGAATGACGCAACGGCAACTACTAATACGGTTCGATCCGCGAATATTACGCAGATGAATGCGCGCGGCTGTCGAATGCATGACAGCCGCGCGTGGGCTACTTACTGCACCGCATGCTTTGCGGCATCTTCGATGACAGCCGCGACCTGCTTCGGCTTCGATTCGTACACGGAATGGCTCGCGCCCGGAATCACCGTCACGTGACTATGCGCACGCGCGTAGTACCAGCGTTCCAGATCCGGATTGATGACCTTGTCGCTGCCCGCAACGACGCCCCAGCTCGGCTTCGACGTCCACGCCGCAGCCGTCAACGGCGTCGTGAAGACTTGCGCCGCCGTCAGGATCTGCGAGTGTGATTCGAACTGCGCCTGTCTGAGCGGCAAGTCGGCTGCGAAGTCCTTCGGGAAGACCGCCGGGTTCAGGTACGTGTAGCCGTCCGCGGTCTTTTCCACCGCGTCCGTCTGCTTCGCGAGATAGCTGGGCGTTTTCTTGCCGAGCGCGCCTTCGTCCTCGCCGACGTTCGGCGCATGCGCCGCAACATAGACCAGCCCGGCGACGTTCGGATGCACTCCGGCTTCGGTGATGACGGAGCCGCCGTAACTGTGACCGACCAGAATTGTCGGGCCGCTTTGCAGATCGAGCACGCGTCTGGTCGCGTCGACATCGGCTTCCAGCGACGTCAGAGGCTCCTGCACCATCGTCACGTGATAGCCGTCTTTCGTGAGGATGTCGTAGACCGGCTTCCATCCCGAGCCATCGACCCACGCGCCGTGCACCAGCACGATGTTCCTGACCGGCGCGTGAGCATCGGCGGCGGGTGCGGCATCCTGAGCCATCGCGCCGTTCGATCCGAATACGCCGGCCGACAACGCCAGCACCGACGCTGCTTGCAAGATTCGCTTCATGAAGCGCTCCTCCGATCAGCTGCCGAAGTACGGCTGGCAGAAGTCGATCGGACCGACGCATGTGTTCTTCATCGCCGCATGCTTCGATACGCCCGCCCGACCCGATGCGCTCGTGCCCGCTTGCACGCCGCCATAGCCTTGTGCGGCGACCTTCGCTTCCGCTTTCTGAATGTCGGCGGGATAGTACGGATCGCTCGCGACCGCGGGGTTATAGCCCGCCTTTTCGACAGCGACGAGATCGGCGCGGACCTGTGCGCGCGTGACGGGACCATTCGATTGCGCGAAAGCGAGTGCGGGCGCAGCGAGCGTAGCGGCGACGAGGGTGAGGCTGACGAGATACTTTTTCATGATCGAACTCCTGGGTGGATGGTAATGGACGATTAATATGGTATCCGAACTAAACGACGTTATCCGGCTTCCCTTGTCAAGGCCGTTGGTCTTCGCTTGTGTTTCGACCTTGACGACACTTTATAAGCCGGGCAGCGCCGCGGCTACACCTACGAAAGAGCGTGCTTGCGCCCGTCATGGGTGTATCGGATAAACGTTCGCATGGCTTTGCGTCGAATGCCTGGCCGTGCGGCTGCATCGCATCCCACGCGCGGATGAGCCGGCTGATGCGCGCGGCCTATGCGCTCAGACGAAGGTGTTAACGAATCGCCGCGACTCATACCTTGATATAGGTTGACTCAACCATCAGGCGGTGTCGTCAACCGTATGTACGGCTAGGCGGGCGTTTTCCGTTTGATTAACGTGGAGTCGTCGCGATGCCGGTTTTCGATCGGCGCCACGCCGAAGCACTGACAGACCATCACGCTCGACACTTCATGAGCGGACCGATCCACGCAATTCATCGATAAGGAGCCGAAAGAACATGGCTGAAGCCGCAATCGCCCTCGATCCGTGGGCGCAAACCATCTTTCAATTGACGTCACTGAGTGGCGGCGTGAGTTTCGAAACGCCGTCGTTCCGGCGTCCGTTCGCGCAACCGGATGACAGCCGCGTCGCGGTGAAGCTGATCGAGCGTCCGTCGACGACCACGGTGACGATCGAATGGCGCGACTCGACGCGCTGTTGCTACGGCGATCAGGTGGGGCGTGCGATGCGCGCGCGCAACAAAGGCGTCTGCGCGATGAGTGGTGGCGCGATTTGTCCCGGCGATCATGTCTATGCGCCGAATCCGCGGCCCGTTCCGAGCAATGCGGGCGCGATGATCCTGGCCTCCGTGCTCGATCAGGCGACGCCGTTATGAACCGGATTCGCTGCAACGAAGCACACCGCCCGAGAGGCGGTGTTTTTTTGCGCGAAGACGCACGCGCGCAAAGCTAAAGTTTTGCCGTGGTTCGCCGATAGCGCATAAGTCGCAATACACAACGCACCGATACGGCATGGCCCGAGGCCAGATCGGAGCGCCAGAAAAGCAGTCGCAAAAGACTGATACGAAACGAGAGAGAGTGGGCCGATGACCGGTGTCTATAACCCGCTGCTGGTCTGTCTGTCGCTGGTGGTCGCGTTTCTCGCGTCCTACACGGCGATGGAGTTGTCCGGCGGCCTGAATGCGCTCGCGAGCGCGAAGCGCCGGCCGCTATGGCTTGCCGGCGGCGCCGTATCGATGGGCGTCGGCATCTGGTCGATGCACTTCATCGGCATGCTCGCGTTCTCGCTGCCGATCGCCATCGGCTACGATTTCACGACGACGGCTGCGTCGCTCGTGCTCGCGGTCGGCGTGTCGTTCATCGCGCTCGCCACTGCCAGCCGGGGCGCATTGTCCAGGCTGCGTCTCGTGATGGCGGGCACGATCATGGGCCTCGGCGTTGCCGCGATGCACTTCACCGGCATGCAGGCGATGCAGATGTCGCCGGGCATCGATTACACCGTCTGGAAGCTCGTGCTTTCGATAGCCGTCGCGATCGTTGCGTCGATGGCGGCGCTCTGGCTCGCGTTCACGCTGCGCGCGTCGGATGTAGAGAACCTCGTCATCAAACGGCTTGGCGCGGCGTCCATCATGGCGATCGCGATCACCGGCATGCACTATCTCGGCATGGACGCGGCCAACTTCGCTGCGGGCAGCCTGTGTCTTGCCGACGCAAAGCTCGATGCCAACTGGCTCGCGCTCGCCGTCACCGCGATGTCGTTCACGGTGCTGGTCGGCACGCTCGCGTTGCTCGGCTTTCATACGAGCAGCCTGTCCCTCTCGCTCAAGCGTGCAAACCGGCAACTGCATTATCTGGGCACGCACGATGCGCTGACGAATCTGCCGAACCGCCAGCAACTTTCGTTGCGCATCGCCGAGGCCGTCGCGGAGAGTACGCGCAAAGCGTCGACGTTCGCCTTGCTGTTCATCGATCTCGACGGTTTCAAATCGATCAACGATTCGCTCGGCCACGGCGTCGGCGATGACCTGCTGCAAGTGTGCGCGCAACGGCTGCGCGAGGATCTGCGTCACACGGACATGGTCGCGCGCCTCGGTGGCGACGAGTTCGTGATCGTGGTCGAGAATATGCTGGATGCGTCGTCGGCCGTGGCGGTCGCCAATGGCGTGTTGCGGCGTCTCTCTCAGGAGATCGTCGTCAATGGCTTGCCCTTGCGCGTGAGCGCGAGCATCGGCATTGCGTTTCATCCGCGCGATGGCGCCAATGCCGATGAGCTGCTTCACAGCGCCGATGCCGCGATGTACGCCGCGAAGCAAAGCGGGCGCAACACGTTCCGCGAGTTCGAACCACGGATGAACCATACCGCGCTTAAATCGCTGATCCTGCAGCGTGACCTGCATCGCGCATTGATCAACGATGAACTCAGTCTGTCGTTCCAGCCGAAGTTCAGCGTCGCGACGCAATCGGTGACGGGCGTCGAAGCGCTGATCCGCTGGCATCATCCGGAGCTGGGCGAGATCGCGCCGCTCGAGTTCATTCCGATCGCGGAACGCTCGGGGCTCATCGTCGAGATCGGCGATTGGGTGCTGCGCGAGGTTTGCCGCAACATCACGCTATGGGACATGCAAGGGTTGCCCGCGATATGCGTGTCGGTGAATCTGTCGCCGATCCAGTTCAATGTCCCGGATCTCGTTGCGCGTATCGATGCGCTGGTTGGCGCGGCTGATGTCGATCCGTCTCGCCTCATGTTCGAGATCACGGAAACCACGGCGATGCAGAACGTCGAGAAGACGAGCTGCACGATCGAGGCTTTGCAAGCGCGCGGTTATGCCGTGGCTGTCGACGATTTCGGCACCGGCTATTCGAGCCTGGGTTATCTGCAGCGTTTTCGTTTCGATCAGATCAAGATCGACGGCTCGTTCGTGCGCGATCTCGATTCCGCCGGGCAGCGTGGCAGCGCGTTACTGTCCGCGGTGGTGACGCTTGCCCGTGCGTTGCAGATCGAAGTCGTGGCGGAAGGCGTCGAGACGGAAGCGCAGTTTCGTACGCTCGGCGAGCTTGCTTGCGATCAGATGCAGGGGTTCTTGCTGAGCCGGCCGATGCCCGCGGCGGAGGTTGCGGGATTCTTGAGCGGGGCGGTGATGCGGGGTGTCGTGGTGGTCGAAAGCTTGAGACCGGCGCACGCGGGGTGAGGGTTGCCGGGCGCGATGGCGTACTCAACGACGCCCCTTAACGTGCGAGCCACCCACGCCGGATCGGCCACGATAGTGCTCTACGATATAGCTTGATGAGCCTGCGCATCAATGCGTCGCCTGCGCGCGCCCACAGCGGCGCGACGAGCGCATAGGCCACGCACGCGACGCACATGGCGCCCGCCATATCGAGCGGAAAATGCACGCCGATGGCCACTCGCGCCCATGCGACCGCTGCGCCTGCGAGCATGATCGCTAAGCCGCTGCGAACGAGCCCTGAAACGAGGAGCGTCAGCGCGACGCTCGCGAACACGGTTACGTGATCGCTAGGGAATGACGAGTCCGGCGCATGTTCGACGAACGTATGACCGAGGCCGATCATGAATGGCCGTGGATGCATCCACGCCAGACCGATCAGCTGATTCAGGCCGAGCGCGAGAAAGGTGACGCAACACGCGCGCACGGCTGCCGCGCGCTGACGGCGAATGCCGCAAAGCCACATGAGGCAGAGCGTTGCCGGTATCAGATAGATGAGGTCATCGGCGATGGCCAGTGTGACGTCGATCTGCCAACGCGGTGATACGCGGTTTGCGTTGATCATCAGGAACAACGCGCGGTTCAGCGTTTCGAGTTGGTTCATGCGGCGGGTTCCCGGGCCGGAAGTGTCGATGCGATTCTATCCGGCGAACCCTTATGAAACCCTTAGCGAGTCTGCGTTCCTTCGCGATGCGCGATGCCGACGAGCCGCGCATCGAGCCGCTTCGCCAGCGCTTCGCCGCCTTGCTGCATCACGTAATCGTGATTCCATTCGAAGAGCGGACGCGCGATGGGCGCAAGCAGGTTCATCCATCCGCGCCCGGTGCGCACGCGCCACTCATATCGCACGATGGTGACGTCACCGCTCGACGAAAACCGCCAGCACCCGAAGCCGTCGACATCGCCGCTCGCAACGCCTTCCAGCAACACGAGCGGCTCGACGCGTGTCACACGCATGTCGAAGCGTACGCGATACGGCAAGCGTCCCTTCCATGTATAGCGATGCAGCGCGCCGACGCCATCGTCCGCGCCGCTTTCAACTTCGATCACGCGCTCGACGCACGTCCACCATTGCGGCCACGCGGCCGGATCGTGGATCGCGTTCCAGACGTGTTCGAGTGACGCTTCGATCTTCCAGACGGTAACGAATCGATATTCGCTCGCGCGCACGATCGCCTCCCCGGCGCTTATTGTCCCTTCGAATTTTGCGCAAGGGCTTCGTCGGTTTCCCAGCCGCCACCGAGCGCGCGGAACAGATTCACCTGATCGACCGCAACCTGTCCTTCGGCGGCCGCCACTTGCGCTGCAACGCCAGTGAGCGTGCGCGTCGCATCGAGATCGTTGAGGAAGGACTCGCGGCCCGCGCGATATAGCCGGTTCGTTTCGTCGGCCGATTGAATCGCCGACTTGTACGCGGTGCGCAAGGCATCGGCGCGCGTGGTATCGGACGCGTAGGTCGCGAGACTGCTCTGCGTTTCCTGCAGCGCCTTCAGCACGACACCGTCGAAATGCGCGAGCGCGCCGCTCGTGGCCGCTTCGGCCTGCACGACGCGCGCGCGCTGACCGTTGATCGGAAAGGTCCAGCTGATGAGCGGACCGAACGCCCAACGGTTCGTGTTCGCACCGAACAGATCTTCGACGACGCCGACCGATCCCACCGATGCGCCGAAGCTCACCGACGGATACAGCGCCGCCGTCGCGACGCCGATGCGCGCCGTCGATGACGCGAGCTGCCGTTCGGCCTGACGCACGTCGGGGCGGCGCTTGAGCAGCGCGGCGCCACTGCCGACGGGAATCGGCGCGCGCAGCGTCGGCAGCTTCTTGCACGTGAGCGCCGCTTTCGGCAAATCCGATGGCGCACGCGCGAGCAGCATCGCGAGGCGGTATTGCGCGACGCGGCGGCGCGCGACGAAGCGCGGGATATCGGCGGCGAGCGTGTCGGCCTGCGTCTGTCCGCGCGTGACTTCCGACTGATTGCCGCGGCCCGCATCGCGCAGACGCTGCGTGAGCTGCACGCGCTGCTTCTGCAGCGCGAGCGACTTGCGCGCGATCTCCAGTTCTTCCGCCGCCGAACACGATTCGACATACGCGCGCACGACATCCGCGACCACGGTGATACGCGCGAGATCCTGCGCGGCTTCGACGGCCTCGTCTTCCGCGTTCGCCGCTTCGACGCCGCGCCGCAGTTTGCCGAATAGATCGATTTCATAGGATATTGAAAGATCGAGCGCGCCTTCGTTGACGACCGGAATCTTCTCCGTCAGCAGATACTGTTCCGCCGATTCCTGCGCGCGCTGAAACGCCGCCGATGTCTTGCCCGAGAATCCGCCTTGCTTGTTGGCGAATTCCACTTCGGCGCGCGAGCGTGCGAGATTCGCTGCGGCGACGCGCAGATCCGTGTTCGAGGCGAGCGCTTCGGTCACGAGCTGATCGACGACGGGATCGTCATAGAGACGCCACCATTTCGCGGGCACTTCGCCTTGCGTGACGGGCGCCTGATCCGCGCCGTCGATGGCCGCGTTCGCGTAGGGCGCGTTGAGGGCCGCGTTATCGGGCAGCTTGTAATCCGGGCCCACGGTCGTGCAGCCAAAAAGCACGAATGCCGACGAAGCGACGAAGACGAACGCTTTCATTGCGATGCGCCCGATGTGCCCAATGCGCCCGATGTGCTCGAAGCCGGCGCAGGCGCGGACGCGGGCGATGTCTCCGACGCCGCGCGCCTGCCGATCGACGGTCCGATGCCGCGCACCGAGACCGTCGCCGTGCGGCCCGCGATCATGCGGAAGTCGGCGGGAATTTCATCGAGCGTGACGCGCACGGGAATGCGCTGCGCGAGGCGCACCCAACTGAATGCGGGATTCACGTTGGGCAGAAGGCTCGGGCTTTGCTGACGGTCGCGATCCTCGATCGCCGCGACGATGCTCTGCACATGTCCGCGCAAAACGTTCGGCTCGCCCATGACCTTGATATCGACGGGCTGGCCGATATCGATGCCATGCAGCTTCGTTTCCTCGAAATAGCCATCGACGCGGAATGAATGCATGTCGACCACCGACAGCACCGCGCGGCCCGCCGCGACGTATTCGCCGGTGCGCGGCGCGCGATCGTTCAGATAACCGTCGACGGGACTCACGATCTCCGTGCGTTGCAGATTGAGGCGCGCGGTATCGATGGCGACGTCGGCGTCGGCGAGCGCGGCCGTCGCCTGCTCGACGCGCGACTGCGTCTCTTCGACTACTTCGCGCGCAACGAGATTGCCGAGCTTGCGATTGCGCGTATCTTCGCGGCGCGCCTGATCGAGCGTCGCGCGGCGTTGCTGCGCGGTGGCCTGCGCGTTACGCAGGGCAAGTGCGTAACGCGCCTGATCGATCACGAACAGCACGTCGCCTTTTTTGACCTGCTGATTGTCGATGACCTTCACGTCGGTAATGAGACCGGACACGTCGGGCGCGACCTGGATCACATCGGCGCGCACGTGGCCGTCGCGCGTCCACGGCGCGAACATGTAGTAGTCGACGAGCTTCCACAACACGACCGCCGCAATCGCGACGACGATGAGCGTAAGCAGGATCTGCCCGACAGAGAACCAGGTTTTTTTCACGAGATGAGCCGCTGCGAAACGATGACGACAACTCCCAGCACCAGCACATAGATGCCGAGATCGAAAATGGAGCGATGCCACACGAAGCGATAAAAGCCGACGCGCGCGAGCACGGTGCGGATCACGAGATTCACGAGATACGCGATGAACATCAGCATCAGCACGGCGGGGATGAACACGCCGAGAATGTCGATTTCGCCGATCATGTCAGGCGTTCCGATGAAATATGAATGACGCGGATCATGCCGGCTCCTCGCGCGGCGGCGTGCCGCTGGCGGGTTCGGCCTGCGTTTGCTGCGCGGGCGGATGCAGCGACAGACGCATGCCGGTGAGCGCATGCAGCGTGTCGCGCAGCCATTTCTCCGCGACGACATCCTGCGACTGCGCCATCGCGCGTGAAGCCACTTGCGCGCTCGATGCGTCGATGCTGCGGATGAGCGCGGGCGGCACCGGCTGACGCGCGCGCCGCGCGATGCAGAGCTCGAAGTAACGGCGCAATGCGTCGAGCACCTCGTCGACGGAAGCCTGCAATTCGGCCGGCAGCTTGCGGCGCGTGCGGCGCAGATCGAGCGCATTCAGCGCGACGCGGAAATCGCGAAAGCTTTCGATCGACGGATGACGATGCGAGTCCGTCGCCGCATGGCGCGGCAGGAGCTGCATCAGACGATCGAGCATGCGCGCGTAGAGATTGCGCTGATCGTCGATCACTTCCGCCGACGATGCGGAGAGCACGATATCCGCCCACGCCGAGCGCGTGAGTCTTTCGGCGGCGAGCTCCGCGCCGAACGGACGCGTTGCGCGCGTCCAGAGAAAAGCGAAGAGCAGGCCCGCGACGCCCGCGAGATTGCTGTTGACGAACACGAAGAAGTTCGCTTCGTAGGCGCTCTGAATACTAATGAAGGTCGCCGTGTTGACCGCGACGAGCATCGTGATGAGACTGAAGCGCGGGTTCGTCGTCAGCGTGCCGATGATGAGAAACGGTCCGGCAAAAATCAGCACGAGCATCGGGAAATCATGCACGTTCGGCAGCACGACGAACACGTACAGCCCGGCGAGCACGACGCTCATGCACGTCGCGACGAAGAACTTGAAGACCTGCGGCGCGGGCTCGTCCAGCGCGGCGAAGAAACAGCACGAGACCGCGGCGAGCGTCACGGCGCCGGCACCGTCGTTCCAGCCTGATTGAATCCACAGCACGCACGCGACGATGATCGCGGTCACTGCAACGCCCGTCGAAAACAGCATCATGCCGCGATCGAAAAAGCGCGCGGTGCCGCCGAGACGCCAGTGCCGGAAATGCGGACGCCACTCGATCGCTTCGTTGAGAATGGCCGCGCGCAAGGCGCGAATGTCCTGCCATACGTCGATGACCTGACCGAGACGCCACAGCGCATTCGAAAGCAGCGCGCCGTCGGCGCTCGCGAGCGCTTCGACGGAGGGGCGCATCGCGTGGATGCGTGCGCGCAATGCATCGGGCTCGGGCTCGTTCCCGACATCCGTTTCCGGTTTCGGCATGGGTGCGCCGACCCACGCGGCGACATCCTTGAGCAGCGCTTCGAGGCCTTCCGGATGCTTGCCGTGCTTGGCGATGAGTTCGATCAGCGGATCGGCCATCGATGAAATCAACGGCAGAAAGATCTGCATCCGTCCTTGCAATGCCCGCGCGCGGCGGATGATGTCGGGCCGCGTGTGATCGTAGGTGAGCTGGCTCAGCAGGAGTTCGAGACCGTTGACCGTTGCCGCGAGCCGCTGGCGCGCCGCTGAAATCGTTGCACCCGCAATGTGTCCCGAAAGCGTTTCACAGGCGTAGAAGGCGGCATCGCGAAACCATGCGTCCGTTCGTACGATGAGCGTGGGCGCGAGACGGCTCGGAAACACTACGCTGCCAACGACACTCGCCACCACGATGCCGAGCAGAATCTCCTGCGTGCGGGTGATCGCGAGATCGAATACCGTTGCCGGATTCGTGACGGACGGCAGCGCGATCAGCGGCAGCGTATAGCCCGCGAGCAGAAAGACATAGCTGCGCGCGCTGCGGTCGAACATCGAAAGAAAAAGCAGGGTGCCCGTCCACAGCGCGACGATCACGCTGAAGAGAAAAGGCGATTCGACGAACGGCGGCACGATGAGCACTGCGCCCGCCGCGCCGATCATCGTGCCGAGCGCGCGATAGAGCGCCTTCGAGCGCGTTGCGCCGACGAACGGATTCGACACGATATAGACGGTCGCCATCGCCCAGTACGGACGCGGCAATTCGAGCGCGAGGCCGATATAGAGCGCGATCATCGCGGCGGCGAAGGTCTTGGCGGAAAAGAGCCACTCGCGCGCGGATGGGAACGTCATGGCGCTACGCTCCGCGCTTTCCGGCGGAACGGGCCGGCTTCGGCGCTTCGCCGACCGCTTCAAGGGCGGCGAGCAGTTTCGCGTCCGGCGACGCGCTGAACGCACTAAGCACGCGCAGCGTCGTTTCCAGATCTTCGCGGCTCACGCCCTTCAAAAGTCGCGCGCGCAGCGTGACGAGACGCTCTTCCATGCGCCCGGTGACGGCGCGGCCTTCATCGGTGAGCGTGATGGTTTTCGCGCGCTTGTCCTCGGGATCTTCGTCGCGGCGCACGAGACCGGCCGCGCACAACTGATCGAGCAGCCGCACGAGCGACGGCCCTTCGATGCCGACATGCTCCGCGAGCGTCACCTGACGCACGGCCTCGCCGAGCCGGTTCGCCGTGAGCAGCGGCACGGCGCACGCTTCCGACACGCCGTAGGACGCGAGCACGCCGTGACTCGTGCGGCGCCAGCGGCGCGCGGCCAGCACGAGCGTGCTGCTCACGGAGCGGCGCAGGATATCGAGTTGGGTCATGCGGCGGAATTATAGCGAGAAGGTTATTCGTTAGCATGCTATCGATGAGAAACTTTTCTTTCAGTTTCGTGCGCTGGAAAGGTGGGCTCGACTTTTGCTGTGTGCGGGTGCAGCAGTGCGGCGCACCGCGCGCGGGAACGGCAGATGGTCGTGCTATCTTTTCGGCTCGACCCTCCCGCGCGCGCCGCCCATGCCGATCAGCTATCTCCGGGGCCTGACCTCGCCCAGCCGCACCGACACTTCGAACCGGCGCCTCGGCTGCGCGCTCGCCTTCGTCGCGGGCGCGGCGAATGCCGGCGGCTTTCTAGCAGTGGGCCAGTACACGTCGCATATGTCGGGACTCGTGTCTTCGATCGCCGATAACCTCGTGCTCGGCCAGGTGGCGTTCGTCTTCTCCGCGATCGGCGCAGTCGGCGCATTTCTCGGCGGCGCCGCGACATCGGCGGTGCTCATCAACTGGGGACGGCAGCGGCGCGCGCATAGCGTGTTCGCCACGCCGCTGTTGCTCGAAGCCGCGCTGCTGCTCGTGTTCGGCATGCTCGGCGCGAATCTCGAAACGCATCGCGTGTGGGATGTGCCGCTGACCGTTGCGCTTTTGTGTTTCGTAATGGGCCTGCAAAACGCGATGATCACGAAGATCTCGAAGGCCGAGATCAGAACGACGCATGTGACGGGGCTCGTCACGGATATCGGCATCGAGATCGGCAAGAGTCTTTACTGGAACCGCGGCGTCGCGCGCAGCGACGCCGGTTATGTGCGCGCGAATCACGCGCGGCTCGCGCTCCTGAGTTCCTTGTTCGCGATGTTCATGCTCGGCGGCTTCGCGGGCGCGATCGGTTTCGCGCATTTCGGTTTTGCGACGACCGTGCCGCTTGCCGCGATGCTTCTGTTGTTCGCATCCGTGCCGCTCGCCGATGATTTCGCTGCGGGCAGACGGCGTGCGCGGGACTAAGGCAATGCTGAACGAGTACTAAATGCGGGTACCCTACAACACTCTTTGACAGTGGTCTTTGTCGACGCAGAGTAATCTTGCGTCTGTTTCAACAATAATACTAAGGATTACTGATGCCGATTCCCGCATACTTGTGGCTAAAAGATGATGGCGGCTCTGACATCAAGGGCAGCGTGACCGTGCAAGGGCGCGAAGGCAGCATCGAGGTAATCGGCTTCGCTCACGGCGTGCATTTACCGGTTGACGGCGGCACCGGGCAAATTACCGGCACGCGTATGCACGCGCCGATGGTCATCGAGAAGGAGTTCGATGCGTCCAGCCCATATCTCTATCAGGCGGTGGCAAAAGGAAAAGAGCTTCAGTCTGCGGAGATACGGTGGTATCGGATTAATAATGCTGGACGGGAAGAAGTCTATTTCATCATGACACTGGAAGGAGTAAAGGTGGCTGGCGTCACCCCCGGTATGGCGAACACGAAGTTGGCCGGGACGAGTGAGTTGAATCACATGGAAACGGTCTCGCTGATGTATGAAAACATCACTTGGCACTATACCGACGGCAACATCAAGTTCACGGATGCCTGGACTAAGCGAGTATAGAAGCCGGGAGAATCTATGCCCTTGCAGGGGAAATTTGTGGTCAACAGTGCTCCGATGTTGACTCTGGCGATGTTTGGCGTGGGCACGTTCCCGGCCTTCTCGGGCGACGGTATTTATAGAAACCGAGGGGGCTGCACCGCAATAGCCGGGAAAGGCCCAATACCAGCAGGTAAGTATTGGATTGTGGAGCGGCCGAAGGGCGGCCTCGTCTCTCAGACGCAAGCTTGGTTCAAGGACATGACAAATGCGGCGCTGGGCTCTCCTTCGCATCATGATCAATGGTTTGCACTGTATCGGGACGATGGCCTGATTGACGACTGGACCTGGATCAATGGCGTAAAACGGGGAAACTTCCGTCTCCACCCTAAAAGCGGATCAGGCGTGTCATTTGGGTGCATTACTCTGGCAAGTCTCGCCGACTTTCAACGACTCCGTTACGCACTATTGCAGACTCCGGTGATTGCTGCCGGAAATTCGGGACTTGGTGCTTATGGATGGATCGAGGTAGCGACAATTGGTAACTCTTGCCCGTAGGATGCGCACGGTCGTCATTGTCATCGTCATGACGCTCCTTTCTATGCGCTATGTTCGAATCTTTGCGTTTCCTTTATCGATGAGCCAGCAGCAAACTCTGATCGAGATATCCGACAAGCTCGGCATCGAAGACTATGAGTTGCTTTTCCTATGCACTGTGTGGTGCGTTCATCTGCTCGTCGCGGTGGCCGTCTACGTGGTAATCGCGCAAATCTGGTGCCGCTACCGATCCCGATAGACAACCTCGTGGAGCATACTTAAACATCCTGCACAGCCTCCGCGACGATCCAGTCGCGAAACAACCGCATGCCGGGCGAAAGACGCCGCGACTTGAGCCACGTGAGCCAATAGCTGCCCGTCTTCACTTCGATATCGAACGCGCGCGCAAGCAGCCCCGCCTGCAACTCGCGCACGAACATGCGCGGCGGCGCGAGCGCGACGCCCGCGCCTTGCACCGCGGCCTCCACCATCAGACGCGACGAATCGAAGACCGGGCCGCTCATCGTCCACGGCTCGATGCCGGCCGCATCGAACCAATTGCTCCAGTCGTCCGCGCGATACGAGCGCAGCAGCACTTCCTTCGCGAGATCGGCGGGTTTCGCGAGACGTCGCGCGATATCGGGCGCGCATAGCACCGCGAGCGGCGCATCGAGCAGGGCCGTGTTATGCGTCGCGGGCCAGATGCCGGCCCCGAAGCGGATCGCGAAGTCGAGTCCTTCCGATGCCGGATCGACGAGATTGTTATGCGTGAAGAGGCGCAACTCGACGAACGGATGCGTTTCGCGAAACGCCTTCAGCCGCGGCATCAGCCAGCCGACCGCGAACGTGCCGACGACGCCCACCGTCAGCACTTCATGAAAATGCCCGCCTTCGAACTGCTTGAGCACCGCTTCGATGCGGCCGAACGCATCGCTCAGCACGGGCAGCAGCGCGCGGCCTTCGTCGGTGACATTCAGCCCGCGCGGCAGGCGCCTGAAGAGCGGCGTGCCGAGCCGCTCTTCGAGTGTGCGCACTTGCTGGCTGACGGCCGCCTGCGTGACGTTCAGTTCCTGTGCGGCGCGCGTGAAGCTCAGATGACGCGCGGAGGCTTCGAACGCGCGCAACGCGTTCAGGGGAAGATGAGGGCGCATGGCTCATAAGATTTTCTATTGCCTGCGGCAAATTATCCTCGATTGTCGAAGTCGCCAAAAGAGCGGATATTTCGCTTCGTTCCAATCATGCAAACCAGAACGAAGGATCAAGACGATGAAGTTTCGTGCGCTGAGTCTTTTGGCAACAGCCATTTTTTCTTTTGCCGCGATGCCCGGCACTGCATTCGCAAGCGATGCGGCGAGCATCAAGTCGACAGTCGATGAAACCATCAAACCGTTGATGGCGCTGCACGGCATCGCGGGCATGGCGGTGGGCGTCGTCGTGGACGGCAAGCCCTATGTGTTCGATTACGGCCTGGCGTCGAAGGCGACGAAGCAGCCCGTCACGCGCGATACGCTCTTCGAACTCGGCTCGATCAGCAAGACGTTCACCGCGACGCTCGCGTCCTATGCCCAAACTCAAGGCGATCTCTCGTTGAACGATCCCGTAAGCAAGTATCTGCCGACGCTCGGCGCAAGCGAGTTCGGCAAGGTGACGTTGCTGAATCTCGGCACGCACACGCCGGGCGGCCTGCCGCTTCAGGTGCCCGACGAGATCCACGACAACGATCAACTGATGCAGTACTTCAGGACATGGCGTCCGGCGCAGCCGCCCGGCACGATCCGCACGTATGCGAATCCGGGCATCGGCACGCTCGGGCTGATCGCCGCGAAGAGCATGCGGCAGGACTTCGATGCGCTGATGCAAACGCGCCTCTTTCCGGCGCTCGGGCTCACGCACACTTATATGAACGTGCCCGCATCGAAACAGCGCGACTATGCGCAAGGCTATGCGAAGAACGACGCGCCGATTCGCATGAAGGGCGGCGTGCTGTCTTCCGAGGCTTACGGCGTGAGAACGACGGCAGCGGACATGACGCGCTTCTTGCAGATCAACATGAACATGGTGCGCATCGATCCGGCGTACCAGCGCGCCGTCGACGCGACGCATACCGGCTATTTCCAGGCCGGTCCGATGACGCAGGACCTGATCTGGGAACAGTATCCGTATCCGGTTGCGCTGCAGGCGCTGCTCGACGGAAATTCGGCGTCGATGATCCTCAACGCGACGCCCGTCACGCGTATCGATCCGCCGCAGCCGCCGCGCGACGATGTGTGGATCAACAAGACCGGCTCGACCAACGGCTTCGGCGCGTATATCGCGTTCGTGCCAAAAGAGCGCGTGGGCATCGTGATGCTGGCGAACCGCAACATCCCCAATGAAGAGCGCGTGAAGGCCGCGTATGCGATCATCACGTCGCTAACCGGCAGCCGATAAAAACAAACGCGATGCGCATCGATCCCTACAGTCTCGAACTCTTCATCTCGGTCATCGAGGAAGGATCGATCGCACGCGCGGCGAGCCGCAGTCATATCGCGCCTTCGGCGTTGAGCAGGCGTATCGCGGATCTGGAAGCGGCCATCGGCGTCGCGCTTCTGATTCGCTCGCCGTCGGGCGTGCAGCCGACCGAAGCGGGCCGGCACGCCTATGCGAGCGCGCGTGCGATTCACGGACGGCTCGAAGGCATGGCGCGCGAAGTGCAATCGATGAGCGGGCAGATCGCGGGCGTCGTGCGGCTGCATGCAAATGCATCGGCGATCGTGGGCTTTCTGCCCGAGCGGTTGACGACCTTCAAGGCGCGCTATCCGCTCGCGGGTATCGCGTTGACCGAGCAGATCAGCGACGAGGTCATTCGCGCGTGTCTCGACGATCGCGCGGACGTGGGCATATCGGCGAGCGGCAAGACGCCCGCGGGCCTCGAATCATGGCACTTCGCCGACGATCCGCTCATGGTCGTGCTGCCACCCGGTCATGAGCTCGCGCAAGCGGACGACCTGAGCTTCGCCGAAGTGACGCGCTTTCCGCTCGTCGCGTTGCAGGCGGGCGGATCGCTCGATCAGACGTTGAAGGAACATGCCGATGCCGCGCGGCTGCCGCTCAACGTGACCGTCACCGTCAATAGTTTCGACGCGCAATGCCGCATGGTCGAAGCGGGACTCGGCATCGGCATCGTGCCGACGAGCGCAGCCTCCGCATTTGCGGGCTCGCGCAACTTCGTGCGGGTGCCGCTGCGCGAAAGCTGGGGCAGCGGCCGCACCCTGCGGGTTCATGCGCCGCGCAAGTCATCGCGGCTGAAGGCGGTACAGGCGTTGATCGATACGCTCATCGACGACGAGGGTTAACACGGACATCGCATCCTGCGATGGCCCATGTGCCCAACGAACACTTTTGCTCGCGTGCGTAGGCGTCTAGATTGGCAGCCAAGGAGAATTGCGATGGCCAATCTGGTGTTAAGCGGGCGAATCCTGTTTCTGTGCGCGGACCCCACGAAAGTCGAACATCAGCTTGCGGGCGCCGATCTGACGCCCGATGAAGCGGGCGCATTGCGCGACGATGTCTCCACCGACGAGATCACGCCGATCAGCGTGCTCACGCGCTTCGACGAGCGTCTCGGTCAGTGTCCGTATGTCGGCTTTCATGCGGGCGGACGCAATCCCATCGGCACGGATGCAGTACGCGCGGGCGGCTTTCAGGTGACGGTCGCGGGCAATCGCTATGGCAAAGGCTCATCGCGCGAACATAGCCCGCTCGCGGAATATCACGCGGGCATTCGTCTCGTCATCGCGCATAGCTTCGAGCGCATCTATCGGCAGAACGCGGACAATCTCGGGCTGTTCACATCGACGGATTTCGGTTTGATCGAACGCATCCGGCGCGGTGAATCGATCGACGTGGAAGAACTCGTCGCCGGCCGCGATCCGCTCGCCGCCGCCATTCTGAAGAGCGGCGGCCTGTTGCGATACGGCAGGCTGCATATGCAGCGCGTGAGCATCGGCGAGACATCGAACGATGACATGCCGCGTACGCTCGTCGAAAAGATTCTTGCGCGCCACGCATTGACGACCGATGCGACGAACGCGTCGCTCGAGCCGGGCAACGGCATCTTCGTGCGCGCGGACTGGCGCTTCATCCACGAGTACTACACGGGCATGGCCGCGCACATGCTGCACGCGACATTCGGCCGTCCATTGACGCTTCACGAACCGCACAGCATGCTCGCGTTCGAGGATCATCTTTCGTATTCACATCGCAGCGAATTGCATATCAGAAATGGCCTGCTGCCGAACGTGCGCGAACTTTCGGCAGCGCATCGCGCGTTCGCGCATGACTACGGCGTGCGCAATCACGGCTATCTGAGCGAGACGAACAGCGAGCTTGATGAAGGCTCCGAAGGCATCTCGCACGCGATGATGGCAGAGCGTTACGCGTTGCCGGGGCAGGTCGTCGTCGGAACGGATTCGCATACGCCGCATAGCGGCGCGCTCGGCTGCGTCGCATTCGGCGTCGGCACGACCGACATGGCCAATGCGTTCGTCACGGGCGCGGTGCGCATGACCGTGCCGCAATCGTTGCTGATCGAACTGCATGGGCCGGTGCCCGCGGGCGTGACGGCGAAGGATATGGTGCTGCATCTGCTGGCCGATGCGCGCATCCGCGCGGGCGCGGGCGTCGGCAAGGTATTCGAGTTCGCGGGCACGGCGATCGCGAGGCTGTCCACCGACGAGCGCACAACGCTCACCAACATGACCGCCGAGCTTGGCGGCTTCACGGGCATCGTCGCACCCGACGATGAAACCGTGCGCTTCCTGAAGGAGCGTCGCGGCATCGACTTCACGCTCGAGCCGTGGATGAAGAGCGACGAAGGCGCGCGCTATGCCGATATGATCGAGATCGATTGCGCGCATCTCACGCCGATGCTCGCCGCGCCAGGCGATCCGGGCAACGGCATCGCGCTTCACGCATTGAATGAAAGACCGCGCATCGATATCGCATATGGCGGTTCGTGCACGGCGGGCAAGCGCGAAGACTTCGATCACTATCACGACGTGCTCTCGTGGGCCGCCGAACGCGGCCTGCGCGTGCCGGATCACGTGAAGCTGTATCTGCAATTCGGCACGCAGGACGTGCGCGACTATTGCATCGCGCAAGGTTATGTCGATGCATTCGAGCGCGTCGGCGCGATTCTGCTTCAGCCTTCGTGCGGTGCGTGCGCCAACTGCGGGCCGGGTTCATCGACCGAAGCGCAGCAAGTCACGATCAGCGCGATCAATCGAAATTTTCCGGGCCGTTCCGGTCCGGGCAAGGTGTGGCTCGCCAGCCCGCCGACGGTCGCGGCGAGCGCGCTTCTCGGCAGCGTCGCGTCGTTCGCGGAGTTGCAAGAGCGCTTCAGGAAGTAAGCACGTTCGGGCCGCCATCGATGCGGCATCGACATACGAACAGGAGACAGCAATGGCTATCATGCAGGGCACTTCGGGTCTGCACGACGCCGCCGGCAGCACGCTCACGGACGCGCCGGCAGTCGCGGACACGGCGGGCATCTCGGCGCGCCTCGACCGGCTTCCCGCGACGCGCGCGGTCTGGAAGCTCATCTTTCTCTTGAGCCTCGGCTTCTTCTTCGAGCTCTACGATCTGCTCTTCACGGGCTACATCGCGCCGGGCCTCGTGAAGAGCGGCATTCTCACGGCGACGACCGCGGGCCTGTTCGGCACGACCGGCATCGCGAGTTTCATCGCGGCATTGTTCTGCGGGCTCTTCATCGGCACGATCGCGTGCGGCTTTCTCGCCGACCGCTATGGACGCCGCGCGATCTTCACGTATTCGCTGCTGTGGTATGTCGCGGCGAATACCGTGATGGCGTTTCAGGACACGGCGATGTGGCTCAACTTCTGGCGCTTCGTGTCGGGACTGGGCATCGGCGTCGAGCTCGTGACGATCGGCACGTATATGTCCGAGCTCGCGCCGAAGCATCTGCGCGGCCGGGCGTTCGCAGTCTGTCAGGCGATCGGCTTCTCGGCCGTGCCCGTGGTCGCGTACCTTTCCTATCTGCTGGTGCCGCGGGCGCCGTTCGGTTTCGACGGCTGGCGCTGGGTCGCGCTGGCGGGCGGCGTGAGCGCGCTGTTCGTCTGGTACTTCCGCCGCAATCTGCCGGAAAGCCCACGCTGGCTCGCGAGCAAAGGCCGTGTCGATGAAGCCGATGCGGTCCTGCGCCGTCTCGAGGACCAGGTCGCGCTGCAATACGGCAAGCCGCTGCCCGCTCCGGGTCCGTCCGATCCGATCGCGAAGAAGGCCGGTTTCGCCGATATGTGGAAGCCGCCGTACCGCAAGCGCACGCTGATGCTGATCGTCTTCCATATCTTTCAGACGGTCGGCTTCTACGGCTTCGCGAACTGGGTGCCGACCTTGCTCGTGAAACAGGGCGTGACCGTCACGTCGAGCCTGCTCTATACGACGGTGATCGGCCTCGCCGCGCCCATCGGTCCATTGCTCGGCTACTGGATCGCGGATCGCTTCGAACGCAAGCATGTGATCGTCTTCATGGCAGGCGTGAATATCGTCGCGGGACTGCTGTTCAGTCAGGCGGCGGGCCCCGTGATGATCGTCACGCTCGGCGTCATGCTCACGCTCGCGGGCAACATCATCTCGTTCACGTATCACACGTATCAACAAGAGCTTTATCCGACGACGATACGCGCGCGCGCCGTGGGCTTCGTCTATTCGTGGAGCCGGCTGTCAGCGGTGTTCAGTTCGTTCGTGATCGCGTTCGTGCTGAAAGAGGCGGGCGTGACGGGTGTGTTCGGCTTCATTGCGGGCGCGATGCTGCTCGTCATGCTTTCGATCGGCCTGATGGGGCCGCGCACGCTCGGCCGATCGCTCGAAAGCATTTCGCATTGACGTGGGTTAGCCGCCGCACGCGTGAATCAGGAATTGCTGCACGGCGGTCGCGGGGGCGTCGAGCACGGCGCCCTTGCGCCAGATCATGCCCGCTTCCATATGAGGAATCGCATCGTTCACGGGCCGCGCTTCGATACGCTTGCCTTCGAGCGACCACGGCCGAAACACCATATCCGATAGCACGGTGACGCCGAAACCATGCGCCACCAGTCCCCGCAGCGCCTCCATCGAACTCGTGCGAAACGCGATGTTCGGTTCGAGGCGCTTCTTGTGCCAATAGCGCATCGTCGATTGCTCGCCTTCATCGACGGTAATGAGAATGTACGGATGCGCCGCGATATCTTTCAGCGATACCGCGTGCTGCTGCGCGAGCGGATGCGTCGGCGCGACCCATAACTGCCGCCGCGAGCGCATCAGTACCTGACTGTCGAAGCGCTCCGGGCGCTGCAGATTCGATAACAGCACCACGCCGAGTTCGACATCGCCATTCGCCACAGCCGTTTCGATATCGGCGCGCTCCATGTCGCGCAGATCGAAATCGATGAACGGATACGTCGCACGAAAGCGCGCGAGCAATTCCGGCAAAAAATACCCGAGCACCGTATAGGACGCGGCAATCCGTGCCACGCCGTGCATGTCGTGCGAGCGAAAACGTGGCTGATGCATCGCGTCGCGCGCGGCTTCGAGCACGCGTCGGGCGTGATGATGAAAGTCCTGACCATCGGGCGTCAGCGCGACGCCTTGCGGCATGCGTTCGAACAACTTCGTGCCGAGCGCGCTTTCGAGCGCAAGCACCGCATTCGTGATCGCCGATTGCGAGACATGTTCATTCGCCGCCGCCATCGAAAACTGGCCGGTTTGCGCGGCGGCAACGAAATAGCGCAACTGTCTGAGCGTGAGATCGAAGGCCATCTGATTTTCGAATACCAGAGTTGTTTATTCGTGATTTTACGATGGCTATCCGGCTTTCTATACTGCGCAAAAAACAATTCCCCGAACCCGGAGACACGCCCACATGAATGCACCCGATCGCGCCGCACTCGCCGCCGCCAATGTTTCGCTCGATGACAAATACACGCTGGAGAAAGGCCGCGTCTATATCAGCGGCACGCAAGCGCTCGTGCGCCTGCCGATGCTGCAAAAAGCGCGCGACCGCAAGGCGGGGCTGAATACGGCCGGCTTCATTTCGGGTTATCGCGGCTCGCCGCTCGGCGCGCTCGATCAGTCCTTGTGGAAGGCGAAGGCGCATCTTAAAGATAACGACATCGTGTTTCAGCCGGGCGTGAACGAAGATCTGGCCGCGACGTCGATCTGGGGCACGCAGCAAGTGAATCTCTGGCCGGGCGCGACGCGCGACGGCGTGTTCGGCATGTGGTACGGCAAGGGACCGGGCGTCGATCGCACCGGCGACGTGTTCAAGCACGCCAACTCGGCCGGGACTGACAGGCACGGCGGCGTGCTCGTGCTCGCGGGCGATGATCACGCGGCGAAGTCGTCGTCGGTGGCACATCAGTCGGATCATGCGTTCATCGCGGCGGGCATTCCGGTGTTGTATCCGTCGAACGTGCAGGAATATCTCGACTACGGCCTGCACGGCTGGGCGATGAGTCGCTACTCCGGCCTGTGGGTCGCGATGAAGTGCGTGACCGATGTGGTCGAATCGACGGCATCGATCGATCTCGATCCGGATCGCGTGGAGATCGTCACGCCCACCGATTACGCGATGCCCGCGGACGGTCTCAACATCCGCTGGCCCGATGCGCCGCTCGCACAGGAAGCGCGTCTGCTCGACGAGAAGTGGTACGCCGCACTGGCCTATGTACGCGCGAACAAATTGAATCGCGTGGTGCTCGACTCCGACAAGCCGCGCTTCGGCATCATCACGGCGGGCAAGGCTTATCTCGACGTGCGTCAGGCGCTCGTCGATCTCGGTCTCGACGATGAAACCTGCGCGCAGATCGGTCTGCGCGTGTTGAAAGTGGGCTGCGTGTGGCCGCTCGATGCGCAGGACGCACGCGCATTCGCGACGGGCCTCGAAGAGATTCTCGTCGTCGAAGAGAAGCGGCAGATCCTCGAATACGCACTTAAGGAAGAGCTTTATAACTGGCGCGAGGATGTACGTCCGCGCATCTACGGCAAGTTCGATG
The DNA here is from genome assembly GCF_001544695.2 of Caballeronia arvi. Classification (GTDB taxonomy): domain Bacteria; phylum Pseudomonadota; class Gammaproteobacteria; order Burkholderiales; family Burkholderiaceae; genus Caballeronia; species Caballeronia arvi. Next base: position 88,111 of record NZ_FCOM02000004.1, on the reverse strand, counting down.
AACGCGACAACGAAGGCGGCGAATGGTCAGTGCCGCGCGGCGACTGGCTGCTGCCCGCGCATTACGAGCTATCGCCCGCGCTGATTGCAAAAGCTATCGCGCGTCGTCTCGCACGCGCCGATCTTCCCGCCGATGTGCGCGCCCGCATGCTGGCGCGCGTCGAAACTATCGAAGCGAAAGAACGCGAAGCGATCAAGCCGCGTGTCGATGTCGAACGCAAGCCGTGGTTCTGCTCGGGCTGCCCGCACAACACGTCGACGCGCGTGCCCGAAGGCTCGCGTGCGCTCGCGGGCATCGGTTGCCATTACATGTCGATGTGGATGGACCGCAAGACCGAGACTTTCAGCCAGATGGGCGGCGAGGGCGTCGCGTGGATCGGCCAGATGCATTTCTCGGGCGACAAGCACGTGTTCGTCAATCTCGGCGACGGCACGTATTTCCATTCGGGCCTGCTCGCGGTGCGCGCGGCGATCGCGGCAAACGCGAACATCACGTACAAGATTCTCTATAACGATGCCGTCGCGATGACCGGCGGCCAGCCCGTCGACGGCGTGCTGACGGTGCCGCAGATCGCGCATCAGGTCTTTGCGGAAGGGGCGAAGCGCATCGTCATCGTCACGGACGAGCCGCAGAAATACGATGCGAACGTTGCATTGCCTCAGGGCGTGAACGTGCATCATCGCGACGAGCTCGACCGCGTTCAGCGCGAGCTGCGCGATACGCAAGGCACGACGGTGCTGATCTACGATCAGACCTGCGCGACGGAAAAGCGCCGCCGCCGCAAGCGCGGCACGTATCCCGATCCGGCGCGCCGCGCATTTATCAACGATGCCGTGTGCGAAGGCTGCGGCGATTGCTCGGTGCAGTCGAATTGCCTGTCTGTCGAGCCGATGGACACGCCGCTCGGCACGAAGCGCAAGATCAATCAATCGTCGTGCAACAAGGACTTTTCGTGTGTCAAAGGCTTCTGTCCGAGCTTCGTGACGGCCGAAGGCGCGCAGGTTCGCAAGCCGCAGGCTTCGAAAGAGACCAAGCCTGATTTCGACACGCTGCCTTCGCCTTCATTGCCCACGCTGTCGAAGCCTTACGGCATTCTCGTGACGGGCGTGGGCGGCACGGGCGTCGTGACGATCGGCGGGCTGATCGGCATGGCCGCGCATATCGAGCGCAAGGGCGTCACCGTGCTCGACATGGCCGGTCTCGCGCAAAAGGGCGGCGCGGTGCTGAGTCACGTGCAGATCGCGCCGGAGCCGCAAGCGCTGCACGCGACGCGCATCGCGACGGGTGAAGCGCGCCTTGTGATCGGTTGCGATGCGATCGTGTCGGCATCCAACGATGTGCTTTCACGCACGCGAAACGGCGTGACGCAGGCGGCGATCAACAGCGGCGCGACACCGACTGCGGAGTTCGTCACCAACGCGAACTGGACGTTTCCGGGCGCGCAGACGGAACAGGCGCTGAAGGACAGCATCGGCGCGGGCTGCGCTTTCGTCGACGCCAATGCGCTCGCGCTGAAACTGCTCGGCGATACGATCTACTCGAACCCGCTGCTGCTCGGCTTTGCGTGGCAGAAGGGCTGGCTGCCGCTCGAACTGGCGAGCCTGAAGCGCGCGATCGAACTGAACAACGTGGCGATCGAGAAGAACTGGCTTGCGTTCAACTGGGGACGATTCGTCGCGCATCATGGCGCGGGCGAACTCATCAAGCCCGTCGTGCAGCATGCGGTCGTGATGAAGATGCCCGAGTCGCTCGACAACGTGATCGCGACGCGCGAAGCCTTGTTGACGGCGTATCAGAGCGAAGCGTATGCGCGTTCGTATCGAAGCGTGATCGAGCGCATCCGCGAGAAAGAGAAGCCGTTGAACGCGAAGCTGCCGCTCACGCGCGCGGTTGCGGTGAATCTCGCGAAACTCATGGCCTATAAGGACGAGTACGAAGTCGCGCGTCTCTATGCCGATCCCGCGTATCTCGACAAGCTGCGCGCGCAGTTCGAGGGCGAGCCGGGCCGCGATTACAAGCTCATGTTCCATCTCGCGCCGCCGCTCTTCGCGAAGCGTGACGAGCACGGCCATCTCGTGAAGCAGCGCTTCGGCGCGTGGATGCTGCCTGCGTTCCGCGTGCTCGCGAAGATGAAGGGCTTGCGCGGCACGTCGCTCGATGTGTTCGGCAAGACCGAAGAGCGCCGCACCGAACGCGCGATGATCGCGGATTACATCGCGCTCGTCGATGAATTCTGCGCGACGCTCGACGCGGACCACTTCGACACCGCGCTGCAACTCGCGAAGCTGCCCGATGAGATCCGTGGCTTCGGTCATGTGAAGGAGCGCAACATGGCCGCGGTCGCGAAGAAGCGTGAGCGTCTGATCGGGCGTTATCGCGCGCCGGTCGAGATGGCGGCGACGGCCTGATCGCGGTGCGATGCTTTACGCAGCGCGATACGTCGCGCTGCGTAAAGCATTGACCGCACACACATCGCCTTCGGGCGCGGCGCGCACATTCGCGTGCCGCGCGACGAGCGGAATGCGTTTCGTGCCGCCGGGCGCGAGATGGAACCAGTCGATGCGCGCGTGATAGTTCGGATCGACGACATGCACCCAACGCGCGAGTTGCGCCGTTTCGACGACGAGACTCCAGCCTTCGTCATCCTTCTCGACCGAGACTTTCAGGCCGATATCGCGCCGTTCGCCCATCGACGGATCGGGGAAGTGGAACGCTTCCGATAACACGTCGCCCGTTTCAACATCCCGCAGGACGACATGCGTCGCATCGTGCGCGCGCGGGCCGAAGCGATACGCGTACGCGATATCGAAGAACGCGCCGATCAGCGCATTCGACGACACGCGCTGCACGCTACGCGGCCGCAACACGATATCGCACGAGCCGCCCGCCACCCTCACCGCGCCTTCGCGCAGGCAAGTCAGCTCGACACGCGCGCGAATCTCACGCGCCGTCTCGTTGACGAGATGCACGTCGAGGCCGTCGAGGCCTTCATCGAGAATCAGCGCCTGCACGGGTTGCAGCACGCGCGCGAGACCATGCAGTGCGCTCTTCGGTGCGCCGAGCACGTCGATGACGGCCCAGCCCGCGCCCGGCCGCACATCGAGCAGATTCCATACGATGCCGCCCGCGCACGTCGATCCCTCGCGTCGCCATTCGGAGAACACGGCGCCGATCACATCGGCGACGATTGCGCGCGATAGCTCGAGATAGCGCTCGGGGTTTTCATAGCGTAGACGCGGCACATCGACTCGATAGAGCGATTGCATGTAGTGCTCGCGCACATCGTCGAAGTCCCACGCTGAACCGGGGTCGCGCGGCACGCCGGCTTTCCAGCGCGGTTCGTGTGCACGCGGATTCGGCAATGCTCGCAACGCAACATCGTCCGGCACGTTCGCGAACGCGAGGCACTCGGATGCGAAGCGCACTTGCGCGCGGCGCACATCGTCGAACCAACGCTGATACGCCGGCACGCCGTAGTAGTGCGTGATGCCGCCGCGTGTGTTGAAGGGCATCGATACCGTGTCGCCGGGCGCGGCGCTCGGCGAGTTCACGACATACGCGACGTCGGGCCTTTGCGCGGCGATCGCGTTCGGCAGCAACTCGGTGAACAGACGCTGCTGATACGCGTCGAAGGGCAGACCGAGCATCGCGGCCTGCTGATGCACTTCGCTTCCGCCACACAACACAGCGAGCGATGCGAAGCGTCGCGTGCGCGCGAGGAACTGTTCGGCTTCGCGATGCACACTCGATCGAAATGCTTCGTCGTCCGGATAATCGAAGTTCGCGAACGCGAAGTCTTGCCAGATCATCACGCCGTGCTTGTCCGCGAGTTCGTAGAACGTATCGGACTCGTATAGCGTGATGCCGCTCACGCGGACGATGTTGAGGCCCGCGTCACGAATCAACTGGAAAATGCCTTCGAGTTTGTCGCGTGGGGCATCGAGCGAAACGATATCCGCCGATGTCCAGCACGCGCCGCGCGCAAACACCGGCACGCCGTTCACGACGAGCTGAAAGCCCTTGCCGTCCGCGCCGCGATCGACTTCTATCGTGCGAAAACCCACATCGCCGAGTTCGATATCGCCGAGCTTCACCGCATAAAGCGATGGCTCGCCGTGGGTATGCGGGAACCACAGGCGCACGTTCGGCACGCGCACGCGGCCCGTCAGCGTGTGCGCGTCCTGCCATTGCAGCGCGGCTTGCCCTTCACCGCATTCGAGCCGAAGCGGCGCTGGCTCTTGCGCATGAAAGAAGCGGGTCGTGACGTCAAGAATGCCATCGCGGCCATCGACGCTCGTGCGGAAGTCCACATCATCGATACATGTGCGCGATGCGCCGAGCAGTTCGATTGCGCGCCACGGTCCCGCCGGTTGAATCGTCGGGCACCAGCCGGACATATGGCCGAGCAGCGTCGTGCGCACGTTGCGCAAGGTGGCCGGCTGCGCGAGCTTCGGTCGCCAGCGCGCGCGCCCGCGTTTGGCCGCGAGCGCTGGCGCGATCGAGCGAAAGCAAAGATGAAGCGTGTGCTCGCCGTCGAGTTCGACATCGACATCATGCGCGATGAACATCGAATCCGATTCGAGCAGCTTGCGATCATCGAGCCATATTTCAGTGATGGTCGCGAGGCCGTTGAAGCGCAAGCGCCGCTTGCCGTCGCCTGAAATTTTTACGCGATACCAGTGATCCGAATGCGCGAACGGTTGCGCGAGTGCTTCATCGGCGACGCCGGACAAACGCAGTGCCGATGCGATCGTGCCGGGCACGGGTGCGTCGATCCATTGTGCGTGTGTCGGCATGAGCGCATCGACCGATGCGGGTGTGGCGCATGCGCCCGCGGGCGTGCTCAGGCATTGCCAGCCTTCGGACAGACACAGCGGCGCGTGCGCGGAAAGGACCTGCATGACCTTCCTCGATGATGATGTTGGGATCTGGAGAACGACGCAAAAACCGCGCGAGGACCGCGCGGTTTTTGCGTTCAGAGAAAGCGCGCGGCAAGCGGCTCGATGACCTTATCGTAAGAGGCTTGCATCGAATCGAAGCAATCCTCGCACGCATCGGTGCGCGAGCGCATGCGGGCGCGCGCGAGACGGAACTGCATGACCATCGCTTCGCTGGCGATCGCCTGCGCGCTCGTCTGAATCTCGACCGGCACTTCCACGCTGTGCCTATTGAGCCAGCCGAGATACTTCGACAGCAACTCGAAGTTCGAGCCCAACTGACGCATCACATTGAACGTGTAAAGGTGATAGTACGCAGGATCGCGTTCGAGCAACGCGCGCAAATGCTCAGGGAACTCCGCGCGCCATCGTGCGACGGGGTTCACCGTTGGGCGATCCGCGAGCCGCAACGCAAGCAGTTCGACCGAGCGCCGCACGAGCGCGTCGCCTTCGAGCGGGGCACGCGCGCGCTTCACGAACTCCACATACGGAAAGAGCGCGTGCACATCGCTTGCGAGACCGGGCATCAGACGGAACACGCCGTCGTAGTCTTCGCCCGACAACGCGAAATAGCCCGCGTTGTGGAAGTACGTGATGCGCTTTGCATCCGTGTCGATGGCGTCGATGGCGATGGTCGTCTTCGTATGCGTCTGCCGGTACGCGGTCGCACGCGTATCGGGCAGATAGTACGCATCCATTTCGACGACCACCATCTGCCCGCGACGCGTCTGCTCGCGCACGTGCGCTTCCAGCGTGTCGTAGATCGCGAGCTCTTGCGCCTGCAGGCCGTGGAGCCGCGCGATATCGTCGAGCGAAAACTTCGGGAACGTGAACTGATCGCCCTCGAACGCCTGCGTCACCGTGAAGCTGAGCCCCGCATGCGGATCGCAGCGGTAGTGATGCAGCAGCTCGATCCAAAGATCGACGTAGCAGTTGGTCTCCAGCCACACGCGCTCTTCACGATGCAGCGCGTGTTGCTGAAAGTCGCTACCCGCAGGCGTGGACGTGACCGTCACGACTTCTGCCGGCGTGCGGGCGTTCATGCTTTCGTTCCCAGGTTCGCGAGGCCTTGCTCGATGAGCGGTGCCTTGTCGCCCCAGAGCAACTGACGCACTTTCTCGGGCCACGCATTGACATCGAGACCGTGATGACGGAAGAGCGCGAGCGTCGTGCGCTCCATGCCGAATCCGACGCACGCGGTATGCGCTACCTGATCGTCGGCCTGACTGATATGCCAGAGTTCGCCGAAGTGATCCTGATGATAGTTGAACGACAGGCACGCGGTCGGGCGATCAGGCGTCGCCACGGGCACGAGCAGTTCGAACTTGAGCTGTTGCGCGCGCTGGCTATCCGCGACGATCATGCCGCCACGCCCGAAGAACGGATCGTTGGCCAGATCGATCTCGAAGGGCAATTCGAGCAGATTCACGAGCAGCGAGCCGCGCTCGATCCACTTCTGACGGAACGCCATCACCTGTTCGGGGCTGCCGACGCGAATGTACTCGCGCATGCGGAACATCTGCATGCGGCCCGGATCGATGGACGGCTCGTGACGGAAGCAGTACGAGAACGCATCGAAGATCGCGCCGTCTTCTGCGAGCTTGCCGCGCTTCGCGACGAGCGGATAGATTGGATAGCATGCGGCCGGCGTGAGCACGAGGCGCGTAGGCTTCTGCTGATCCATCCATTCGTCGGAACGCTCTTCGTTTTCGCCGATATGCACGACCTTGTCGAGCGCTTCGAGCAGACGATGATGTCCGCGATCATTGCCTTGAAACGAATGGATCGTGCCCGCGAGATTCGGGAAGCTCTTCAGGTACTCGCTGTCCTCGAAATCGCGGCGGCGCATTGCGGGCGGAAAGCGCAGCACTTCCGCGTGCTGATCGGCGCCGAGCATCGTGATCGCCTGATTCAGGCGCTCGACGACATCCTCGAAGACTTCGCTGCGGCCATAGAGACCGTCCTCGCCCGTGTCGAGCAGAATGCCCGCCTCGATGAGGCGATCGCGCAAGGTCAGGTCCGATTTGTCGTACGGAGTCTGGGCTTGTTGTTGTGCTTGTTGTGCTTCGGCCTGCGCAATGGCGGCCTGTTCCGTCGGCATGTTCATCGTCAAAGGGTCCCCGTTGCGGCGCGCTGCGCAAGCAGCAGATTCGCCGTGTTCAATTCGATGCGATCGTTGCTGATCATGAGCGGTGCCGAATGCAGATCGCGCAGATGGCGTCCCACGCTGAACGGCGTGTCGTTCTTGTAGCCCGCCATGCCGGTGATCATCAGCGTCTCCTGTACGACATGCACGGCCGATTGCGAAATCGCCAGCTTGAGCATGTTGAGGTCGGCATTGATGCCGATCGATGCGGCGAGCGGCGCGTCGTCGTCATGGCTGTGGATCGCCTTGCGTGCCGCGTGCTCCGCGCTGGCTGCTTCGACATTGGCGAGCGATTCGCGCAGGCGCGCCTGCATCATCTTGATGAGCGTGAGCACTTGCGAGAGCCGCGCAGCCGATGGCGGCAGCGCGGGCTTGCCACGCGCCTGATTGCGGAAGAACTGATGCGCGCGATTCGCTGCATCGCTCGCGATGCCGCACCAGACCGCCGACCACAAGGTATGCGACACGGGCAGCATGCTTTCGTCGGCGATCTTCGAGAACGGCGTCGGCAGAATCTGTTCCGCGGTGCCGCTCGCGACGAGACGATGCCCTTCGCTGCACGTGCCGCGCATGCCGAGCGTGTCCCACGTGCCTCGCTGTTCCAGCGTGAACGTGTCGCGCGGAGCGACGATCAGCACCTGGTCGGAAGGCGGCGCATCCGGATGACGGCGTGCCGTCACGAGAATGGCGTCGGAGTACTTGCCGTACGAAATCGTCGGTGCGAGCTTTTCGATGCGGAACGCGTTATCGACGAGATCGACCGCGCATGCGCTCGTGCGCATGTTGCCGCCGATGTTCTCTTCCGATGTCGCCGATGCGAGCAGCAATTGCTCGCTCACCATGCGGGCGAGAAAGTCGCGCTGCCACGGCACGTTCACGCCATGATCGACGATGCACACGACCTGGCTCTGATGCATCGCATAGATCATCGCCGACGATGCGCAGCCTTGCGCGATGGCTTCGCACAAACGGGCCACGCCGGTCAGCGAGAGACCGTCGCCGCCGTGAATCGTCGGGATCATTGCGGAGAAAAGGCGCTCTTCGCGCATCGCGGTCACGGCTTCAGCAGGGAAGCGCGCTTGCCTGTCGACTGCATCGGCGTGTTTCGCCGCAACGGCGGCGACGCGTTTCGCGGCTTCGATCAGATCGCTCTCGCTGCGCGCGCTGACGCTGTGCGCAAGCTCGGCGATCTCCCGCTCCTGTGCGGGCGCGTTCATGCTGCCGCCTGTGTGCGACGCAGTTCGTCGACGGCCGACGCGAGCGAATCGACGCTCGAGAACAGGCGGCGCGTAAGCATGTGATCGGGAATCTCGATGCCGAATTCGTCTTCGATCGCGAGCATCACGTGAACCGTGGCAAGCGAGGAAAGACCGGCGGAGTAGAGATCGTCGCCGTCGGCGAGCGTGTCGATGGGCACGTCGAGACGAGCGGACTCGGCGAGGATACGACGCAATTCAGTTTTCATTGTGTATGTTTTCCCTGTTACCCGACGAGCGGTCGATTGAGTCCGGATTGCGGCGATGAATTCTTATCGAATGCCGCATTACTCCGGCGCGAGATGACGGCGGTGGTGGTCATCTCTCGTGAAGATGCTTCACGAGCCTCCTCTCACGCACTGCCGTTTTCTTTGTTTGATCGTATTTAACGAATTTGCGGCCTTGTGCGTCCGTGCGATGGCGCACGGAGGGCTTCGAACAGCAATGCGGCACTGTGTGCGATAACTCGCACGTTATGATTCGCTTAAATTATTCAGACTCATGCCAGTCATGCAAAGCGCAATGCGAACCGTTCCTGCAAGGATGAGCTTGCAAGTTTCATGCGCGAATGAAAGCTTTTTGAAAATAGAAACGCTCAGGTGAGGTAATTGGTACTGATCGCTCTGCTGCTCGTATTCATTGTTTTGTTTATCGCGTGGAAGAAACGACGCGTCACGATCTTCGTGCTTGCATGCGCGGTGTTCTGGCTGGTCGGAAGCTGGCTTGCGGGACCGCTCGTGTGGATCGCGAATTCCGCTTATGGCTCGGCGAGCGAACCGCGTTTGAAAGCGCGCACGGCGATCATCGTGCTCGGCGGCGGCACACGCCACGATTTCTACCAGCGTCTCGTGCCCGAAGGCGACGGGATGGCGCGCATCGATCTCGCTGCATCGCTCTACAGGCGTTGCGTCGAAACGGAGAGGGCGTGCTTCGTCGTCATGAGCGGCGGCAATCCGCAGCATCATGAACAAAGCGAAGCCGATCTCTATAGCGGCTATCTCCTCGACGCGGGCGTGAGGCGCTCGGATCTCGTCATCGAAAATCAAAGTCTCGATACCTACGAGAACGCGCGCAATACGGCGAAGTTACTGCGATCGCGGCAATTCGACACATCGGTGCTCGTTACGTCGTCGCTTCATATGCGCCGCGCTATGCTCGCATTCGAAGCCTTCGGCGTGCATCCGCAGCCGGCGGTGGCCTCCATTCGCGAACCGGATTCGCGCTGGGTGCTGCGCCCGGCAGCATTGTTCGATTCGAACCGCGCGCTGCATGAGCTGGTCGGCATCGCGCGGTTCTATGTGTGGCGATGGCTCGGCCTCTATTGACGGAAGACCAACTTATGAATCAACTGCTTCGAGCCATCGCGTTCGCCGCGGACAAGCATCGTAAACAACGCCGCAAGGACGCGGAGGCGTCGCCGTATATCAATCATCCGATCGCGCTCGCGAACGTGCTTGCCAACGAAGGCGGAGTCGAGGATCAGCGCGTGCTGCTCGCGGCCATTCTGCACGACACGATCGAGGACACGGACACATCGCACGAAGAGCTCACGCGATGGTTCGGCGACGAGGTCGCGCGCATCGTCGCCGAAGTCACGGACGACAAGTCCTTGCCGAAGGCGGAAAGAAAGCGCCTGCAGATCGAACATGCGGCGCATATCAGTCATGCGGCGCAACTCGTGAAGCTCGCGGACAAGATCTGCAATCTGCGCGATATCGCCGCGATGCCGCCTTCGGACTGGAGCGAAGAGAGAAAGCGCGAGTACTTCGAATGGGCGAAGCGTGTCGTCGATCAATTGCGCGGCGCGCATGCCGGGCTCGAAGCCGTGTTCGACGACACGTATCGGCAAGGCACGCGTTCAGGAGACGCGGCCTGAGGCCAGCGCATCCTTCAGATAGCCCGCCGTGCGGCTCGCAACGTGTTCCGCGATGCGTTGCGGCGCGCCTTCCACGACGATCCTGCCACCATCCTCGCCCGCACCGGGACCGATATCGATGACCCAGTCGGATGACGACGCGACCCGCATGTCGTGCTCCACGACGACCACGGTGTTGCCCGCATCGACGAGTCCTTGCAGTTGCGCCATCAGGCGGTCCACGTCGGCCGGATGCAGGCCTGTCGTCGGTTCATCGAGGATATAGAGCGTGTCGCCGCGATGCGCCCGTTGCAGTTCCGTCGCGAGCTTGATGCGTTGCGCTTCGCCGCCCGAAAGCTCCGTCGCGGGCTGCCCGAGCCGTAGATAACCGAGACCGATGTCGCGCAGCACGGCGAGCGCGCGCATCACGTTCGGTTCATCGGCAAAAAATTCGCACGCGCTGTCGACGCTCATGCCGAGCACGTCCGCGATGTTCTTTCCGTGCCATTCGATTTCCAGCGTCTGCGGGTTGTAGCGCGAGCCATGACATGTCGCGCACGACGTGTAGACGCTCGGCAGGAACAGCAACTCGACGCTCACGAAGCCTTCGCCCTCGCATGTCGGGCAGCGACCCTGCGCGACGTTGAATGAAAAGCGTCCCGCGCCATAGCGGCGTTTGCGCGCGGCGGGGGTATCGGCAAAGAGCTTGCGCACATGATCGAAGAGACCCGTGTAAGTCGCGAGGTTCGAGCGCGGCGTGCGGCCAATCGGTTTCTGATCGACGCGCACGAGACGCCGGATCGTCTCCATGCCCTCGACGATGCGTCCGCCCGCCGATGTATCGGCGGCTGCGAACAGCGGGTCCTGCTCGTCTTCCTGCACATCGTCGAGCGCGCGTCCGAGTCTTTCCGCGACGAGTTCCGGCAGCGCCTGACTCACGAGGCTCGACTTGCCCGAGCCCGAGATGCCGGTGACGGTCGTGAACGCGCCGAGCGGGAAGGCCGCGTCGATGCCATGCAGGTTGTTGCGCGCGACGCCCTCCAGCCTGAGCCAGCCGCGTGGCTCGCGCGCGGCGCGTGGTTTCGCTTTCTTCGCACCGAACAGATGTTCGCGCGTCTGCGATTCTTCGACCGATGCGAGGCCTTCCGGCGGTCCGCTGTAAAGCACATGCCCGCCTCGTTCGCCTGCGGCGGGACCGACATCGACGAGCCAGTCCGCGCGCCGCATCGTGTTCAGATCGTGTTCGATCACGAATAGCGAATTGCCCGCGGCCTTCAATCGCTGCAACGCGGCGAACAGCGCTTCGCTGTCGGCAGGATGCAGGCCGGCGGACGGTTCGTCGAGCACGTACACGACGCCGAACAGTTGCGATGCAAGTTGCGTCGCGAGTCGCAAGCGCTGCAGTTCGCCGGAAGACAGCGTCGGTGTCGCGCGATCGAGCGACAGGTAGCCGAGGCCGAGATCGATCAGCGTGCCGAGCCGCTCCAGCAGGTCAGCGGCGATGCGCTCGGCGGCGGCGCGCTTCTCGTCGGAGAGATTCGCCGTGCGGCGCACGTCCGGCGCGGCCTTGTGTGCCGAGCCGCCCGCCGCGACGCGCTTTGCCGTTGCCGCGACGCGGTCTTTCTTCGCGAGTGCGGAGCCGGGTGCATCGTCGTGTGCCGGCCATTCGCCGCGCGCGATGGGTGCGAGCAGATCGGCCAGACGGTTGAGCGGCAGCCGCGCGAATTCGGCGATGTCGAGCCCCGCGAACGTCACCGACAGCGCTTCCTTCTTGAGGCGTTTGCCCTGGCATGCGGCGCAATCGCTGCCGACCATGAAGCGCGACACGCGCTTTTTCATGAGCGCGCTTTGGGTATGCGCGAAGGTATGCAGCACGTAGCGGCGTGCGCCGGTGAACGTGCCCTGATAGCTTGGCTCGGCACCGCGCTTGAGCGCCGCCTGCGTTTCCTTCGGGGTGAGCCCGGCGTACACGGGCGCGGTCGGCTGCTCCTCGGTGAAGAGGATCCAGTCGCGGTCCTTCTTCGGCAGGTCGCGCCAGGGTGTGTCGACGTCGTAGCCGAGCGTGACGAGAATGTCGCGCAGATTCTGCCCGTGCCATGCGGGCGGCCAGGCCGCGATGGCGCGCTCGCGAATCGTGAGCGAGTCGTCCGGCACCATCGACTTTTCCGTGACTTCGTAGACGCGGCCGAGACCGTGACACACGGGGCACGCGCCCTGAACCGTGTTGGGCGAGAAGTCTTCCGCGTAGAGCATCGGCTGTTTCGGCGGATAGCTGCCGGTGCGCGAGTACAGCATGCGCACAAGGCTCGATAGCGTCGTCACGCTGCCGACCGACGATCGCGCGTTTGGCGCGCTGCGCTGTTGCTGAAGGGCGACTGCGGGTGGCAAGCCTTCGATGGAGTCGACCTGCGGCACGCCGACCTGTTCGATGAGCCGCCGCGCATACGGCGCGACCGACTCGAAGTAACGCCGTTGCGCCTCGGCGTACAACGTGCCGAATGCCAGCGACGATTTCCCCGATCCCGATACGCCAGTGAAGACGACGAGCGCGTCGCGCGGCACGTCGACATCGACGTTCTTCAGGTTGTGCTCCCGTGCGCCGCGAACGCGCACGAAACCTGCTCTCGATGCTGCCGTGGGATCGTCGTTTTCGGCTGGCTTGCGGGTGGTTTTACGGACATCCATGAGCAGGGCGGGTTGGCGGCCGGACGCGGCACGGGCGTTGAGGGGCGAGCATGCAGCATGCCATATACCAGATGGCATTTTGCGTTACGCATCTTGCATGCGAAATGCACGCCGAACGGCAATGATTTTCGATCGGGAGGGAAAACTGGATGGAGAGCGTTGCTCGCGGTTGCGGCGGGCGTCGCGTTAGGCGTTGCAGGCGAGGCGATGGCGCAATCGGGCGGCAACGGCAATGGCGGCGCGGGCGGCGGCAACGCACACGGCGCGGCGACAGCAGGGCCGACTGCGGGCGGCGAAAAAATCTCCGCGCCTGAGAGCACACAGCATGAGAACGCTCAATCCAAGCAGAAGAAGAAGGCGAAACCCGCGACGCCGCCGCAATGACCCGCTGACGCCAGGGCGCTGCGAATCAGGCCGCTGCGCTCTCCACGTCGATATCGTCGGTGCCGAGGCGCGAGAAGATGTCGCACACCGCGCGCATCTCGGCCTCGTCGCGAATGCTCACGATCACGCGCGTGATTCCGCAGGCCTCGTCCGCATCGCCGCCGTCGGCGCCGAACGAGGGAAGAATGTCGTCGCCGGAGATATCGAGGCCGAACGGGTAGTCGTGCGTATCGACCACGCCGAGATGCTCGCCGTGGCCCGCGTATTCGGCGGCGATCCACTGTGTCTGCGCGTTGTTGCTCTGGGTCTGTGCCGCATGGAAATCGGCGAAGCCGCTCATGCTCGCCATGCGGACTCGATCGCCCGTGATGCCCTCCGCCCGCAAGTCTTCAAGTGCCTCATCCAGCTTACGGGAGTTATAGAACGCTCCGCTTACTTCACGCATCATTGCTCGTCTCCTTGCCTGCCAACCTCGATGCCGCGCCTCAGTATCGCCGTGAATCCGGCCAATGGGAATACGGATGTACACCGGCTTTCGCCTGATCGATGGGCGAGGCGCGCGAGAGGCGTGGTGAAACGTACAGACACGCGTGCATACGCGCTTCTGCGAGCCGGTGAACTGCTGTGCTCTGGCCCGCGAGTGCGCGAGAAGATGGCGAATCCAACGGATGCGGACCTGGATTGACGAGCCGGACGATAAGACGAACCCGCCCGTTCAGACGGACGAAGACCGCCGATAGCGGTCGATATCGCCTGGCTGGCGCGGATCTACTTCATGCAGTACTTGAACTTTACGCCGCAACAAACGGTTTATCAACGGTTTGCTTTGTCCCTAATCGCATGATTTTCAGAGTATTTGTGACGGCAGCCGGTGCGCCCACGCGATTCATGATTCGCTTACCCGCTGAAAAGAATGCTGCCTCTAAATCGACGCGCGTAACGCCGCTGCATCCTGCGTGCAAAATTCGATAGTCATCGTACAAGCTGTCACGCGCCCCTATAATGGGCCGATCAGCACACCAAGATTGGCCTTTCAATGTCCCAAGCACTCGCGTCCGGCGCGCTTCGCCGCTCCCGCAATCTCACCGAGGAGGTCGTCGCCGAACTGTCCGAGCGAATCCGCAGCGGCGCGCTTCAACCCGGCGACAAGCTGCCTACGGAATCCGAGATCATGGCGCAGCTCGGGGTGAGCCGAACGGTCGTGCGCGAATCCATTTCACGGCTGCAAGCGGCGCGGCTCGTACAAACACGTCACGGCATCGGCACCTTCGTGCTCCAGGCGGGCGATCAGGACCGTTTCCAGATCGAAGCCGCGGGCGATCTCACCGTGCGCGACGTGATGGCCATTCTCGAACTGCGTATCAGCCTCGAGGCAGAGGCGGCTGGTCTCGCCGCCATGCGCCGCACCGATGAAAACCTGGCGCACATGCGCCGCGCGCTCGACGACTTCGAGCGGCTCGTCGAAGCGGGCGAGGGCAACGCGGTCGCCGCCGATGTCGCGTTCCATCTCGAACTCGCGAAGGCGACGGGCAACCGCTACTTCCACAGCATCCTCAGTCAGCTCGGCAACACGATCATTCCGCGTACGCGCGTCAACTCCGCGGCGCTCGCGCACAACGATCCGGGCAGCTATCTGGATCGCGTGAATCGCGAGCATGAAGACATCTACGATGCGATCGAGCGCCGCGATCCCGAAGCGGCGCGCGCGGCCATGCGCATGCATCTTTCCAATAGCCGCGAGCGTTTGCGGCGTGCGCACGAAGCGTTGCCGAAGTCGCCAGAC
This sequence comes from Caballeronia arvi, assembly GCF_001544695.2. Taxonomy (GTDB): domain Bacteria; phylum Pseudomonadota; class Gammaproteobacteria; order Burkholderiales; family Burkholderiaceae; genus Caballeronia; species Caballeronia arvi. Next base: position 73,065 of record NZ_FCOM02000004.1, on the reverse strand, counting down.
GCGGGGTGAATACGCACCGCTGATCCTCCGCCGGGCTCGCATGCTCGGCCAGCCTTCGTTACTTCGTAACCGGCTTCGGCCTCGAGTGCCGAACGCGCTTCGCTTCGCAGAAACGGCGCGACGAATTGCAGGCGTGCGAGTTCTTCATCGGAGAGCAGCATGAGCTTTCTCCTCGCAATGTCGATTGAAGTTATCACGCTCGCACAGCACTCGATGATGTAAGTCCGATGTTGAAACAGACACTGAATTCTTGCTGCGAGCACTAAGCAGCAAAAGACATTTGGCGAGCGTTAGTTAGTCAGAAACACGACAAACGTTTGCTTGTTACCTGCGACTCTTCTTCTTTAAGCAAGCGATAAGGTTTAGTGAGCGAAACTGACTAAATCGCCATCTACGCGTCAACCAAGCGCTGCATCGAACCGTTAGGCGGTTGGTGGTCACCCGGTTTCTTCACGAACAAAACCAATCGGCCTCAAAACGTTACATCGATAGACTGTTTTTAGCACCGTCGGCGTCGCGCTTTCATTACGCTAACAAACACTGCATTTCTTCCGATAGCCTCGTTCGAGGCACCCGCCAAATCCCTTGCGTTTTCGTTACGAGCCACCGAGGGCCGAAAGGCAAACAAATTATTACCAAAAATTTCGGCGCGTCGTCGCTGAGGTTGGAGAACCGAGCATTTGAAGATCCTACATAGCGAATCCTCGACGGGATGGGGCGGTCAGGAAATCCGCACGTTGAAGGAAATGGTGGCACTGCGCGAAGGCGGTCATACCGTGGAACTGGTGTGTCCGAGCGATGCGCGCCTCGGGCACCGTTGCACCGAACTTGGCTTCACCGTGCATCACGCGCGCATGCGTGGCGGCGGCGACATGCAATCGATGCTGCACATCAACGCGCTATTGCGCCGTCGCCCGTTCGACGTGGTCAACACGCATAGCGGTCACGACAGTCTCGTTGCCGGCACGGCCGCGCGGCTCGCGCGCACGCCGCTCATCGTGCGCACGCGTCATCTCGCGCTGCCGATTTCGTCCCTCGCGACTTATACGTGGATTCCGCACCGCGTGATCGCGGTGAGTCATTACGTGCGCCGCTATCTGATTTCCGCGGGCGTCGGCGAGGAACGGGTGCAGACGATCTATGACGGCATCGTCAAGCCGCAGCCCGTCGCGCATTCGACTCTGCGTGAGGAACTCGGTCTCGGGCCGGACGCGTTCATCGCATGCATGGTCGCGATCATGCGTGACAAGAAGGGCCATGAAGACCTGATCGCCGCGGTGCGTCCGCTGCTCGACACCTATCCGCACCTGCACGTCGTGATGGCGGGCGATGGCGATCTGTACGTTCGCGTCAAAGGCATCGTGGATAGCCTCGGTCTCGCGCATCGCATCCATTTGCTCGGCTTTCGCACCGACGTGCCCAACATCTTTCGCGGCTCCGATCTCTTCGTGCTGCCCACGCATCAGGAAGCGCTCGGGCAGGCATTTATCGAAGCGATGGACGCGGGATTGCCGGTCATCGGCACACGTGTCGATGGCGTGCCCGAACTCATCGAAGACAACGTAAATGGCTTGCTCGTGCCGCCGCATGATCCGGTTGCGTTGCGCGAGGCGATTGCGCGCATGATCGATGATCCGGCTTTGCGTCAGCGCCTTCAACGCGAAAGCGTGCGCATCACCGAACGCGGCTTCACGGTCGGCGAAATGGCGAATGAAACAGCGCTCTTTTATCGACGCGCTCTGGAAGAGCGAGGGCATCGCCAATGAGCCGGAAGCAGGCACGCGCTGTTCCCGTGCTGATGTATCACCACGTCAGTACGTCGCCCGGCATGATCACCGTGACGCCCGCGCATTTCTCAGCGCAAATGGAGTATCTGGCGAGCGCAGGTTATCGCACGATCGGCTCGGCACAACTCGCGGCGTTCTTGAGCGGCGAGGACATGCCGCCGAAATCCATCGTCATTACTTTCGACGATGGCTATCTCGACAACTGGGTGCATGCGCATCCGGTGTTGAAGCGCCATGGCTTCACGGCTTTGTGCTTTCTCGTGAGCAGTTGGCCGGGCGAGGGCGGCGTGCGCCCGAATGCAGCGAATGCGGGATCGGCATTGCCGTCTTTGCTCGATCATCATGCAGGCGAGCGCGCCATCGAAAATGGTCGCGCCGACGATGCAATCCTGCGCTGGTCCGAAATCGAAGCGATGCGCAATGCCGGCACATTCGAATTTCATAGCCACACGCATACGCACGTGCGCTGGGATAAGGTCGCTGGCTCGCCAGGCGAGAAGCGCGAGTGCCTGCATGACGATCTGCATGCGGCGCGTTCTGTATTGCGTACTCGCCTCGGCGAAGTCTCCGATCATCTGTGCTGGCCGCAAGGTTATTACGACGACGACTATCGTGAAGTCGCGCTGAACGCGGGCTTCAGGCACTTCTATACGTGTCATACGGGCACGAACGTCGGCGCGAATCCGCTCGATCGCAATGCTTCGGCCGATGCGGAGCGCACCATCAAGCGACTCGAAGTGCGCGATCGTCCGGCTTCGTGGCTGGCGTCGCGTTTATGGGTGCATACGCGGCCCGCGATCAGCCGCGCCTATCTGAAGATCAAGCGTTGAATCACGTGCGATGCGATGCCATGAAAGCGGCGATCGCGTCGTTCACTGCGTCGGCCGCATCGCGATGCGGCGAGTGTCTGCATTGCGTCAGCTTGACGAGTCGGGTATGTGGAACTGCAGTCTCGACCGCGTCCAGTTGCAGCATCGACGCATATTCATCGTCATAGCCTTGTATCGCGAGTAACGGGCGAACGATCGTCGCTATCTCTTCCGTGATGTTCCAATGCATAAACTCAGGATTCAGCCAGGCATCGTTCCAGCCGTAAAAGGCTGAATCCACGTCGTCGTGATAAGCCGCCAGCTTGTCCCTGAACGATGTCGTCTCATACGTGCTGCGGGCTTTTTCGATACCTTCCACCGTCATCGTTTCGACGAACACATGCGGCGCCATGATGGCGAGACCGGCGAGTGCTTCGGGAAACGCGCTCGCATACAGCAGCGCGATCGTGCCGCCATCGCTATGGCCGATGAGCCACATGCGCGAACGTTCTTCAGCGCCGATACCGAGTGCATCGAGCAATGCGGGCAGCACGTCATGCGCCTGGCGATGCAGAAATTCGACCGGCCATCTTTCTTCGCGCCGTCGCGGCGTCGAGCGCCCATAGCCGGGCCGCGAATAAACGAGCCCGCGGCAATCGAGGCGGTCGCATAGCATTTGCGGCCAGCCTTTCCACAGCGCGATCGATCCCAGACCTTCATGCAGGAACAGTGCGATGGGCGCATCGGTGCGCTCTGCATTCAACCATTGATACTCGATGCGCACCGGATGAGCGCCGTCATTCAATTCGACGAAGCGCGTCGTATCGATGCCTGTTGCCGGATGGTTCATGGACGTTTGAAGGCTGAATCACGAACGACAGAGATTAGCAGACGACACCATTTGAGCCGCAATAAAACCGGACCCGTCGATGCATCATTTATGTGCGCGCGATGCGTTAAAGATACGTCAGATTTATTTCACTGGACGGCGATGAACTTTTTCTGCGAAAGTTATTCGTAAGGAATCGCTGCACTGCAGCGCAGGTACGTTCCCTTATTGATTCATTGCGTCGGCATAAAAGAGGCGCGCTGGTTTGCTTATGGAGAGAAATGCATGAATCGACCGAAACGAATGCTTCTGGAAAACATTGCCTGGGCGCGCGAGACCGCGCATGCGGACGCGCAATTCTTCCCGCGTCTCGCGCAGGGGCAAAGCCCAAAGGTGCTGTGGATCGGTTGCGCGGATAGCCGCGTGCCGGCCGAAACGGTGACGAACGCCAATCCCGGCGATCTCTTCGTTCATCGCAACATCGCGAACCTGTTTTCTCCTTCCGATGACAACACGATGAGCGTGCTCGAATACGCGGTGCGCGTGCTGAAAGTCGATCATGTGATCGTATGCGGCCATTACGGATGCGGCGGCGTGCGAGCCTCGCTGCTGCCGCAATCGAGCGACTTGCCGCACGTGAATCGCCGTATCGCGCCGTTGTGCGCATTGGGTGAGCGGTATCGCGCGGAACTCGATACATTCGCCGAACTCGATACGCGCGCAAATCGACTCGCCGAACTGAACGTGCTGGAGCAAGTGCGCCTCTTGCGGCAACACGCAATCGTGCGAGACCGCGACGAGCCGCCGCTCGTTCATGGCTGGATCTTCGGGCTGCATGACGGCCTCATCGACGTGCTCGCTTCCGGCTATGCGGAAGAGGCCGAGACACGAGACACTGCGCGCGCGCAGGTCGTATCGCTTCAGGCCGCTTAGTCCGGCTGTTTCCCATCGATAGCTTGTCGATGCGAAGTCGCTCCCGCGACGTTCGCAGGCCCCAACTCGTTCGAAAAAAATTCATGAATCAAGCTAACCGTCTGGCCACTTTTCCGCGCGATGTATTCGCGGGCACTGTCGTGTTTCTCGTCGCGATGCCGCTATGTCTCGGTATCGCCAATGCATCGGGCGTCGAGCCGTTTGCCGGGCTTTTGTCGGGCATCATCGGCGGGCTCGTCGTCGCGTTGCTGAGCGGCTCGCAATTGAGCGTGAGCGGCCCGGCCGCGGGTCTCATCGTGATCGTCGTCGATGGCATCGCGGGGCTCGGCAGCTTCTCCGCGTTTCTCCTCGCCGTGCTGCTTTCCGGCGCGATCCAGTTCGGCTTCGGCATGTTGAAAGCGGGGCGCTTCGCGGCGTATGTGCCTTCGTCGGTGATCAAGGGCATGCTCGCCGCCATCGGCCTTCTGCTCGTCATCAAGCAGATTCCGCTCGCCGCGGGTTTCGCCAATCACGGCGCGGCGGCTGCGAGTGGTCCCGGCATGCTCGGCACGCCGCTCGGTCCCATATCGATGGCGGCATGCATCGTGGCCGTCGTATCGCTCGGCATGCTGGCCGGCTGGGAAACGCGTGCGATGCGCCGCTTCGCGCTCGTGCGCGCCGTGCCGGCGCCGCTCGCGGTGGTCGCGTTCGGCATCGGCATGACGCTGTTGCTCGATCTGTTCGCGCCGGGGTTCGCTCCGCCCGCGCAACATCGCGTCGCGTTGCCGTCGATTGAAACGTTTGCGGCGCTCACGAATGCGCTCGAATTACCGAACTTCGCTCAACTCGTGAATCCCGATGTGTGGCGTCTTGCCTTGACGCTTGCAATCGTCGCGAGCCTCGAAACGCTCCTGAGTCTCGAAGCGGTCGAGCAGCTCGATCCGAAGAAGCGCGCGGCGCATCCGGATCGCGAACTGAAGGCGCAGGGCATCGGCAACATGATGGCCGGTGCGATCGGCGCGTTGCCGATCACGTCGGTGATCGTGCGCAGCTCGGCGAACGTGCATGCGGGCGCGCAGAGCCGCTGGTCGTCGTTCGTGCATGGCGTGCTGTTGCTCGCGAGCGTGTTCGCGCTGACGAGCGTGATCAACCTGATTCCGCTCGCCTGTCTCGCGGCGATCCTGATCTTCACGGGCCTCAAGCTCGCGAAGCCTTCGCTGTTCGCGGCGGTCGCGAAGCAGGGCATCGAACGCTTTGCTCCGTTCGTCGTCACGATTGCGGGTGTATTGCTGACGGATCTGCTGATGGGCATTCTGCTCGGCATCGCGTGCAGTCTCCTGCTCGCGTTCCGTGCGAACCTCAAGCGTCCGATCACGATCGCGCAGCACGACGATCATTACCTGCTGTCGTTCCGCAAGGACGTCTCGTTCCTCGGCAAGGTCACGCTCAAGCATCATCTGCGCATGATTCCCGATGGCGCCACGGTGATCTTCGATGCCTCGCGAGCGGACTATATCGATCCCGACGTGCGCGAGGAGATCGACAAGTTCGTGGCGGCCGCGTCGTCGCGAAACATGCATGTCGAATGCAGAAAGCTGCCGCTTACCGGTGCGGAGACAGGCGTGCCCGCTTTGCGCGGCAGATGGCTTGGATTCACGAGACAGGGCATGACGTCCGAATAAGCGAGCGAGGGATCAAACTGGCGCGCATTATCCCGATGCAATGGAAGGGGACATCATGCTTTCATGAAACCGCGGCTTTCACTGCGCCAGCCGATTCGCGACGCATTTCATGTCCGAGTTGATCGACGGTCAATCGGATTGCATCGATCAATGCGCGCGCTGCCGGTGACGGCGTGCTGCCCGCGCGCATCGTGAGCCCGATCTCGCGACGGGTGTTCTGCAGCGGCACATCCATCACGACGAGCTGGCCCGATTCGCACTCGTAGTGCAACTGTTGCGCGGATACGGCGGCGAGCATATCGGTGTGCGTCAACAGGCCGCGAATGACGGCGAGGTCCGCCGTTTCGACGGTGGGCATCGGCGGCTTCAGCTTCCAGCGTTTGAACTGCGCTTCGAACATGCCGCGCGCGGGTGCGTGACTGCGCGGCAGGATCCATTGCGCGGAAATCAGATCCTTGAGCGTCAATCCGCTCACGTTCGCAAGCGGATGCCCGCGCCCCGCGATCACGACGATGTCTTCGGACATGAGACGTTCGTTGACGAGTCCGCTCGACGCATCGTTGTGCCGCAGCGCGCCGAGCACGAAGTCGATATCGCCGGCGCGCAATCCCGCAACGAGCGTTTCATAAGCGCTCTCGTCGGTCACGATGCGCACGCCGGGATACTGCGCGGCCACGCGCGCGATAGCGCCCGGCAGGATCAGCGTTCTGCCGAGGGGAAGCGAGCCCACCGTGACATAACCTTGTATCGTGCCGCGCAACGCCGCGAGATCGTCGGGAATATGGCGCAGTTCGTTCAGCGCGCGGCGAACATGCAGCACGAAGGTCTCGCCTTCGCTCGTGAGCAGCAGTCCGCGTGGACTGCGATAAAACAATTGCATGCCCGCGCCCGTCTCCATGATGCGGATCGCGCTGCTCACGGCCGGTTGACTGAGCCCCAGGGTTTGCGCTGCGCTCGGCATGTGCCGATGTCGCGCGAGTGCGGAGAACAATTGCAGACGCCGTGTATTGAGCAGGAACGCGGGGAGCGTACCTCCGGCTGCGGTTCTTCTGCGCGATTGACGCGTCGCGCACCATTGCGCGAGTTCCTCGAGCTCGCCGAAGATGCGCTGGCAGCGCAACAGCACCGCACGGCCCGCGGGCGTGGGCAACATGCCTGACGGACGGCGTTCGAGCAAGGTCTCACCCACCGACGCTTCGAGCTCTTGCAGCGAACGCGTCACGGCCGATTGCGCGCGGAATAGCGCGGCGGCGGCACGCGTCGCGCTGCCGGTTTGCGCGACGAGCCGGAATGCGCGCAGGTAGGCGAGGTTGAGCAGTTCGCGATTGTCCATATGCGAGAGGGATTGAATGCGCAGGCTATCAGTTTAATTTATCGCATCGTAACGCCCATTTCAGGAGGCCGCGCTCACTGAAAGCTAATTCTCGGCGCCGATCATGAAGTCATGCACGGAACTTCCATAGCGCGCTATTCAATGATCGGAGGGTTGCGCCATGTATCAACATATTCTCGCCGCTGTTGGACCCGGTTTTAGCGAAGCCGCCTTGTCGACCGCTATCGCACGGGCCCGCGAAAGCCATGCGCGTCTGACCGTCCTGCATGTGATCGAAACCGCGCCGTGGTGGGCAGGATGGCAGGCCGATAGCCTTTGCGATACGCCGTCGCTCGTCAATCAGCTCGCCCTCGTGGTTCGCCGGCATAGCGAAAAGATCCTTCGGCGCGAGGGCGTCGATGCGGACTGGCAAATGCGCAGGCTCCCCGAAGATGGCCGAAGCATTGGCCGCGTGATCGCCGATACGGCCAATCGGCTCGATGCGGATCTTATCGTCCTCGGCGGCGGGAAGCGCGGGCTTTTCGGCCTCGGCACGAGTCATGTACGCAACGTCGTGTGCCGTCATACCGATCGCGAAGTGTTGATCGCCACTGCCAGCGATGCGCCGAAGGCGCGCGTGAGCGCACTGCACGGCGCGCTGTTGCAAGCGCGTCAGGCATGACGCCGCGCATTCAGACGTCGAGAATCCTGTAGCGCCGCAGTGCCTCGATTTGCGTCTGAAGGTTACGTGCGCGATGCTCGCGACAGAGCGCTTCAGCCGCTAAAACATCGCCTTGCCGCAATGCTTCGACGATCGCACGCAGTGCTTGCGCTTCCGATTCGTCGGGATCGATCAGACGCAACGTCAATTCGCGCACGCGCCGCACCTGATCCGAGCATTCGCCGACGATTTGCGTGAGACGCGGGTTATCACTCGATTCGACGAGGCGTGCATAGAAAGCCTCGCGCGCGGCGGACCAGGCGTCGCGATCGCGCTTCGCGAAGGCGCGATCCATTTCGGTGCACGCTTTTTCCAGTGCTTTCAAATCGCGTGCGCCGGGTTTTCGTGCGGCGACAGAAGCGGCTGCCGTGGCTTCGAGACTCGTCTGCACCTGAAAGACTTCTTCGATATCCGCCAGCGATACATTGCACACGCGCATGCCGTGGCGTGGAATGATCTGCACGAGATGCTCGTTCTGCAGACGGATCAGCGCCTCGCGCACGGGCGTGCGGCTCACGCCGAATAATTCGACAAGTTCCTGTTCGAGCCACTGCGTGCCGGGCCGCAGCTCGTTGCTGAGAATCTTCTCGCGCAGCGCCTGATAGACCGTGTCGGTCGATTTCTCGCGCGGTTTGCTGATCGCTTCGGCCGTTCGGGCTGGAGCCATGATGGGCATTCCGAAAACGTTGCCGTCGATGCACGGACGCAATGTCCGCCGAAATCAGCGTCGGCGGACGGAATGCCTTCATTATATGTATCGCTCAACGCATACGTTAATGCCTTTGCGAAAGAAAAAAGATTATTTGTCCCAGACTTCATCGGGCAGCGGCAAGCCTGCGAGGTCTTCGGCCGTCAACGGTCGATCGATCGCCACGCCGTCGCTTTCGAGCATCAGCATCACCTGGCGCGTGTGCTGCGCGCTATGCCACGCGGTGCGCTCGAGCACTTCGTGCATCGAACGGCGGCCGTAGTAGGTCGGCACGTCGTAGGAGAGCGAGCGGTCGCTTTCCTTGCTCCACCAGTCGAGCAGCTTCTCGCGCACGCTCTCGCCCCAGTGCGCGATGTCTTCGGCCTGCCATTCGGGCGGCGGCATATCGTCGAAACCTTCGAAACGCAAGTCGATCTGATGTGCGGCCTGAACGCCCATTTCAGCGACGCGAAACACATGAAACGTCAAGCCGGCCGGCGTGCGATTGCGATTTCGAAAAGGCTTGCGAAAATACTCGGCGCCGAACTGACGCGTGTATCGCGCATTGGCCTCTAGAACGAGCGCGAGCTTTCTGACCAGTTCTTCAGGCGGCAAAGGCGGTGTCGGCTTTGTCTTCAGATCGAGGAAGCGGATCACATCGTTGATCGACTGACATAGCGTGTACTTCGATCCAAGCGCAACCACGGGCACGCTGCGCGCACCGAGCGCCGCGAGCGCGGCACGGCCTTCGGGATCGTTGTGCACATCGATCGATTCGAACTCGATGCCCTGGCGCGCGAGGAATTCCTTCGTGCGCAAACACGACGAGCATCCGGGTTGCCAGAACACACGGATGCGGGTTGCAGCAGCGGCTTCCTGCATGACGATTCCTTTGAGTGCTGTACTCGAAGCATTCTGATCGAATCTATGCAGGCGGCAAAGCAATGCCTCGTCATGTCGTCATCGCCAGATGCGATGACGAGCGTTCTTTAAGTACACTGCCGGCGTGCCTTCCGATCAATGCACCTTCTTATGCCATCCATCGATCCGCTTTCGTTGAGACTCTTTCTCGCCGTCGTCGATGCAGGGACGATCGCCGCGGCAGCGCAACGCGAGCATATCGCCGCGGCGGCGGTAAGCAGGCGCATCAGCGAGATCGAGGCGATGTTCGGCGTCCCACTATTGCGCCGCACGAACAAAGGTGTCGAGCCGACCGACGCGGGCAGGCGGCTGGCGGCGCTCGCACATCGTGCATTGCATCAATTCGAGGATATCGCCATACAGATGCGCGACGTCGCGAGCGGCACCAGCGGCATCGTGCGCATCGCGGCGAACATATCGTCGATCGTGCAATTCCTGCCGCGCGATATTCAGTCCTTCGCGGCGCGTCATCCGAATGTGCGGATTCAGCTCGATGAAAAGCCGAGCGTGCAAGTGGTGCGCGCCGTTGCCGACAATGCGGCTGATATCGGCGTATTCACATCGGTGCCGCATGGTTATGCGCTTCACACGATTCCGTATCGCACAGACAACCTCGTGCTCGCGACGCCGCCTGAACATGCGCTGGCGCAAGCACAATCGATCGCATTCGCCGATGCACTCGATGAAGAGTTCGTCGCCTTGCCCGCCGATACCGCGATCAGCCAGTGCCTCACGCGCGCGGCCAACGAACTAGGACGTTCGGTTCGCGTGCGCATACAGGTATCGAGTTATGACGCGCAATGCCTGATGATCGAAGCGGGACTCGGCCTCGGCGTGATGCCCGAGGCAGTCGCAAGACAACACGCGCTCGCCATCGTCGCGTTGACCGACGCCTGGGCCACGCGCGAATTGCTCATCGGCGTGCGCTCGCTCGATGCATTGCCCGAGGCGTGCAGGAAACTCGTCACGCATCTCACCAACGCATGATGCGGTGCTAACATCGGCGCAAAGCGAAGTTCCTTCGGGGAGTTCAGGCATGGCCGCGTCCCGCGTCACCGTCACGTCGAAATCACCAAAGCGTCGCGCCAATAGCGTGAAGGTCATATCGAACGACGAACCTGTCGAAGCCGCGCGACCCGCGCGGCGCAACACGACCGAGCTGGCGTATCGCGAACTGCGCCGGCGAATCATCGAGAGCGAGCTGACGCCGGGATCGTATCTGCTCGAACAGGAACTCGGCCTCATGCTCGGATTCAGCCGCACGCCGATCCGCGAAGCGGCGCTGCGTCTGCAAGGTGAAGGGCTCGTGCAGATCGTGCCGCGCCACGGCATACGCATCGTGCCGACATCCATATCCGATATCAAACACATCTATCAAGTGCTGATGAGCCTCGAATCGACGGCGGCGGGACTCGTCGCGGCGAGAAAGGACGTGGATCTCACACGGCTCGTTCAAGCATGCGACGCCATGACCGATGCGCTCGAACGCGGCGACATGCTCGCGTGGGCGGAGGCCGACGAAGTCTTTCACGAGACGCTCGTTGCATTAAGCGGCAATGCGCGGCTTCGCGGCATCGTCATGAATTGCCGCGATCAGGTGCACCGTGTGCGCCGCTTCACGCAGATGGTGAAACCTCATCCGCAGCCGTCGAAGTCGATAGAGGAGCACTACGCGATCATCGACGCGATGCGTTGCGGCGATGCAGCGAAAGCGAGCGCCCTGTATCGCGCGCACCGCGAGCGCGGCTGGCGCGACCAGACGAACGTGCTGCAGCAATACGGCATTCAGCAAGCCTGAATCAAACCTCACACAGCGACGACGAGGGTATGTACGCCCTCCATGAATCTGGACTTTCACGCGTTTAATGCATACATTAACTTGCACGGTTATGCGATACAGCCGTGCGCTCGAGCAGATAGCAATGTAGAGAGCAGGTCCAAAAACACAGTGCGGCCGCATGTGCTGAGCACGCTGCGAGACCGCCGATCATGGATGGAGACGCCTACATGTTTGCGCCTGGAAAGCTCGCGAGATTCGCACGCGGTGCCTGTCTCATGTCTTTCGCCGCGGCCTTCGTCTGCGGCACCGCCGCGCGCGCCGCGCCGCTCACTGTCACGCATTGGGGCGACGGAATGTATGGCGTGCCGTTCGCAGTCGCGATGGAAAAGGGCTTCTTCAAGGAAGAAGGCGTGAACGTCACGGGCTTCATCACGTCCGAAGGCGGCGGCACCACGGTGCGCAACGCGATGGCCTCTGAAATTCCCTATGGTGAAGTCGCATTGCCCGCGGCGATCTCGGCGGTGAAGCAGGGCGTCGATCTGACGATCGTGCACGGCGGCGTGCAGAGTCTTGCCGACCTGGTATGGGTCGAAAAGAAAGACGGCACGATCACCGGCATCCAGCAGATGAAAGGCAAGACGATCGGCTATAGCAGCCCGAAATCGACCACCGATACCATCGTTACGATTGCGCTCGATCGCGCTGGTTTGACGGGGCAAGTGCAGCGCAAACCCGTCGGCAGTTCGAGCGGCATGCTCACGTCATTGCAGCAAGGTGCGGTCGATGTCGCGTACATGACCGAGCCTTCGTATAGCGCGAAGAAGGATCAGTTGCGCATCGCGTTTCGGTCGACGGATATCGTGCCCAATGAAACGCAGACGGTCGGCATCGTGCGCACCGACTATCTGAAGGCGCATCCCGAAGTGATCAAGGGCATCATCAAGGCGCGCCGCAAGGCGGTCCAATACATGGCCGCGCATCGCGACGAGTCCGCTCAGATCCTCGCGAAGCAGTACAAGATGGACCCGGCCGTGGCCTCGTCGGCGGTGAACAACGTGCTCGATTCAGACCCGAAGTACTGGAGCGAAGGCAGCTTCGATCGCAAGGGCATGGACGAAGTACTGAAGGGTCTGATTCTCGTGAAGGCGATTCCCGATGGCGCGTTCGACTGGTCGAAGATCGTCGACGAATCGCTCCTCCCCGCCGATCTGCAAACGAAGAAGTGAGGCCGCGATGAGCGTGTTGTCACGTCGCACGAAGATATCGGTCGTATCGCGCGATTCCGCTTCGCAGGACGCCGATCGCGTGCAGGCGCGCCTCACCGATGTCACGCGCATCTATCCCGGCGCAGCGGACAAGCCGCCGTTTCATGCGCTCGGGCCCGTGAGTCTCGAACTGCGCGCGGGCGAGTTCTTCTCAGTGGTCGGTCCTTCGGGTTGCGGCAAATCTACCTTGCTCGACGTGCTCGCAGGTCTCAATCCCGCGAGCGGCGGCACGGTCGAATTCGAAGGAAAGCCTGTGGGACGCGAAGTGCCCGATGGCGTCGCGGTCGTGTTTCAGGAAGACGCGAGCTTTCCGTGGCTCAACGTATTCGATAACGCCGCGTTCGCTGCGCGACGTGCGGGCGTGCCGGAAAACGAAGTGCGCGAGCGTGTCGATCATGCCTTATCGTTCATGGGCCTTAAGTCGTTCGCGCGTGCATATCCGGCACAGCTTTCGGGTGGCATGCGTCAGCGCGTGTGTATCGCGCGCGCGATGGTCGTGCGTCCGCGTCTCATGTTGCTCGACGAACCGTTCGGCGCGCTCGATCAGCAAACGCGTCTGCTGATGGGCGATGAAATGCTCAAGCTCTGGCGCGATACGGGCGCGACCGTCATGCTCATCACGCACTCGATCGACGAAGCGGTGCTGCTGTCGGATCGCATCGGTGTCATGTCGGCATGCCCTGGCCGCTTCATCGCGACCATCGAAACGGGCTGGACGAGACTGCGTGACAGCAAGATCGCGCTCGATCCGCGCTTTGGCGAACTCACCGCGCAAGTGTGGGGCCTGTTGCGCGATGAAGCTTTGAAAGCGCTCGGGAGCAAGCCGTGAACACGGCGGCACGCTGGCGCATCGGGCTCGTCGTTGGGTTGCTCGCATTGCTGGAGATTGCGACGCGGTTCGCGTGGATCAATCCGGTGTCGTTCATTCCGCCTTCTCGCATGGCCATGAGCGCGTGGGACATTCTCGTGTCCGGGCAGTTCACGATCGATATCCTGCAGACGCTCGGCACTGCATTGCTCGCCGTTGCGCTTGCCGTGATCGCGGGCTTCATCGGCGGCGTGCTGCTGTTCCGCCTGCCGCGCCTGAGGCGCGTGCTCGATCCCCTGCTGCTTTCTTACTACGCGGTGCCGGTGTTCGTGCTGTATCCGATTCTCATCGTGATCTTCGGTTTGAATCGCTGGCCGCTCGTCGGCATCGGCTTTCTGTTTGCGGTCGTTGCAATGGCCGTCAACACGCTCAATGGTCTTGAGCGCGTGCCGCGCGTGCTCATGCGTACCGCGCGCGTATGCCGGCTGAGCACGCTCGATGAAATTCGTTTGATCACGCTGCCCGCTAGCCTGCCGTTCGTATTCACCGGTATCAAGCTCACGGTCGTGTACGCGTTCATCGCGGTCGTTGCGGGCGAGTTCGTGTTGTCGGGCTCGGGCTTCGGCTATCAGATCGCATTCGCCTACAACGCATTCGACAACCCGACCATGTACGGCCTCATGCTGCTGATGCTGGTCTTCGTCACGACCATCAACGGCTTGCTGCGTCAGGCCGAACGACGCCTCTACCGGCGCATCCGAAGGGAGGTGGCATGAGCACCGTCGTCATCACGCATGGGACGAGAACGCGGCACGTGCGGCGCTGGACGGATGCCCTCGTGTTGATCGTCGTGCTCGTCGCGTTATGGCAGGTTGCGAGTGAACTGCTCGGCCCCGATGTGTTGACCACGCCTGCGCATACGGTCCAGCGCGCGGTGCATATTGTCAGCGATGTGGATTTCCCCGCGAGCCTCTACGTGACATCGCTGGCATTCGCATCGGCGTTCGCGATCTCGGCGATCGCGGGTGTATGCCTCGGCTTGCTGCTCGGCACCCGCCGCATGGCCGGCGATGTCATGGAGCCGTTGATGATGGGTTTCTATTCGATCCCGAAGGTCACGCTGTATCCCGTCGTGTTGCTCGCGTGCGGCCTCGGCCTGTGGGCGAAGATCGTCTTCGGCGTGATGCATGGCATCGTGCCGATCACGCTCTTCACGATGAACGCGGTGCGCAACATGCCGCCCATCTATGCGCGCGCGGCGAGAACGTATCGCATGAGTCCCGGCGATTTCGCGCGCCATGTTCTCATTCCCGCATGCGTGCCGGAGGTCGTCTCGGGTTTGCGCATCGGCTTTTCGCTGACGCTGCTCGGCACGCTGATCGGCGAGATGTTCGCATCGCAAAGCGGTATCGGACGCCTGTTGATGATCGCGATGAACCGCAACGAAACCAGCACGATCATGGCGCTCGCGCTGATGCTGTTCGTGTTCGCGACACTGGTCAATCTGCTGTTCCTTGCGTGGCAGCGCCATCTCACGCATAGCGACTAATCATGAAAACACTCTTCGACAAGCTCTGGGACAGCCACACGATCGCCCATCTCGCGGGCGGCGCCGACCTGTTGCAAGTAGACCGGCACTTGATGCACGAGCTGACGGGCGTCGAAGCGGTGCATGTTCTGGAGCGGCGCGGACTCGGCGTCGACAGCCCCGCGCTCACGTTCGCGACGCTCGATCACGTGATCTCGACATTGCCTGGGCGGCGTGCCGGCGATGCCGCCTGGAGCACCGACATGGTCGATGCGATGCGCGCGCAAGCAACGCATCACGCGATTCCCATCTTCGATATCGGCAACGAAGGACAGCAAGGCATCGTGCATGTGATCGGGCCGGAGCTCGGGCTGTCGCTGCCGGGCACGTCGATCGTCTGCGCGGACAGTCACACCTGCACGCATGGCGCGATGGGCGCGCTCGCATTCGGCATCGGCTCGACGGAAGTCGTGCATGTGCTCGCGACGCAAACCATTCGACAGAAGCGACCGAAAACGATGCGCGTGCTGTTCAATGGCCGCTTGCGCGAGGGCGTGAGCGCGAAGGACATGATCCTCTATGTGATCGGCAAGATTGGCGCGGCGGGCGGCACCGGGCATGCAGTGGAATATGCGGGTCAAGCGATAGAAGACTTGTCGATGGAAGGCCGTCTGACGTTGTGCAATCTGAGCATCGAACTGGGCGCGAAGTTCGGGCTCGTCGCGCCGGATGAGACGACGTTCGCGTATCTGCGCGACAAACCTTATGCACCGCGAGGTATTGAATTCGATGCGGCCGTCGCGGACTGGAAGCAGCTCGCAACGGATGATGGCGCGCACTTCGATCGCGAGATCATCATCGATGCATCGGCGATTCGCGTGCAAGTCACCTGGGGCACGAGTCCCGAGCATGTGATCGCGTTCGGCGAGACCGTTCCCGATCCGGCATCGCTCGTCGATGAATCGCGCCGCCGCGCTGCGCAGCACGCGATCGAATACATGGGCGTGCATGCGGGACAGCATCTCGAAGAGCTGGCCGTGGATCGCGTGTTCATCGGTTCATGCACGAATAGCCGCATCGAGGATTTGCGCACGGCGGCTCGCATCGTCGAGGGTCATCATGTCGCGCGCAACGTGAAGGCGTGGGTCGTGCCCGGCTCGCTCATGGTCGCGCGTCAGGCGCACGAAGAAGGGCTCGACGATATCTTTCGCATCGCGGGCTTCGAATGGCGCGAGCCGGGTTGCTCGATGTGCGTCGGCGCGAACGGCGATATCGTCGGGCGCGGCGAGCGTTGCGTATCGACTTCGAATCGCAATTTCGTCGGCAGGCAAGGGCCGGGCGCGCGCACGCATCTCGCGAGTCCAGCCGTAGCCGCTGCGAGTGCGCTCGCAGGGCATATCGCCGCGCCGCACGCGGGAGCATCGCAATGAAGGCCGTCACGACGATTCAGGGCGCCGCCGCGCCGCTCTTGCGCGATAACATCGACACCGATCTGATCGTTCGCATCGAACGCATATCGCAACTGAAGCGCGGAGAGTTGGGGCCTTATCTGCTTGAAACGCTGCGTTATCGCGGCGATGGTCCGGCGAGCGGCGAGCGCGAAGACTTCGTGCTGAACCAACCCGCGTTTCGTGACGCATGCACGATCCTCGGCGGCATGAACTTCGGCTGCGGCAGTTCGCGTGAAATGGCTGTGTGGGCGCTCGAAGAAGCGGGCATTCGCTGCGTGATCGCGCCATCGTTCGGCGATATCTTCTATAACAACTGCCTGCAGAACGGCTTACTGCCGGTGCGGCTCGATGCAAAAGATATCGGGCGTATCGCGGACGCATCGCGCCATGGCGAAAGTATCGAAGTCGATCTGCGGTTACGCGAAATACGCGCGCCGAAGCTCGATCCCATTCCTTTCGAATTCGACGACGCACAGCGCGAGGCCTTGCTCGAAGGACTCGACGAGATCGACCAGACACGACGCCTCACCGAAGACATCGCGCGCTTTCGCGCCAACGACCGCAAGGCCCGCGGCTGGGCTTACCTTGCGTGATATCCGGAGATTGATCTTGACCCGTTCCGCACGCTTTCGCGAGTTGTTCAAGGAAGGTCCGTTCGTTTGCATGGGCGCGCACGACGCCATTACCGCGATGCTCGCCGAGCAGGCCGGTGCGAAGGCGATCTATGTGTCAGGCTTCGTCGCGTCGGGTGTCGTCGCGGGGCAGCCCGATATCGGCGTGCTGTCGCAAACGGAGATGTTCGAGCATATCCGCCGCATTTGCCGCGTAACGTCGGTGCCGGTCTTCGCCGATGCCGACACCGGTTACGGCGGCATTCTCGATGTGCAGCGCACGATGCGTCTCTGGGAAGAAGCGGGTGCATCCGTGCTGCATCTCGAAGATCAGGCGTTGCCGAAGAAATGCGGCCACTACGCGGGCAAGCAACTCGTCCCTCGCGAAGAGATGGTGCTGAAGTTGCGCGCGATGATCGAAGCGCGGCGCGATCCAAATTTCTTTATCGTTGCGCGCACGGATGCGATCGCGGTGACGGGCATCGACGATGCCATCGCGCGGCTCGAAGCGTATGCAGAAGCAGGCGCGGACGGTCTCTATGCCGATGCGCCAGAAAGCCTCGAGCACATGCGCGAGCTCACTCGTCGCCTGAAGCCGCTGGGCAAACCCATCCTCTTCAATCAGGCGCGCACGGGAAAGAGCCCGTATGTGTCGATGAAGGAGGCCTATGAAATGGGCTTCGATTACACGCTGAGTCCCATCGAACCGATGCTCGCGATGCACAAGGCCGTGAAAGACATGCTGGCCGTCTTCATGCGCGAAGGTTCGACCGACGCCATCGCGGATCGTTTGACGCCGTTCGAGGAATACAACCGCTTCGTCGGGCTCGACAAGGCGGTCGATGTGGAGAAGCGCTTCGCTAGCGGTTCGTCGAAACAACAGGTGTGATTGCTTTCCCCTTCGCGAAGAACGACACGACGTTATCGATGGTGAGCTGCGCCATCGCAAGGCGCGTTTCGTGCGTTGCGCTGCCGATGTGCGGGCTGAGCACCACGTTATCGAACGTGCATAGCGCCGACGCTTCGAGCGGTTCGTGTTCAAACACATCGAGCGCAGCGCCCGCGATAGATTTTCGTTCGAGCGCCTGAACGAGCGCTTCTTCGTCGACGACGGAACCTCGCGCGATGTTCACGAGGATGCCTTGCGCGCCGAGCGCATCGAGCACGCTGGCATCGACGAGATGCCGCGTATCGCTGCCGCCGGGACACGCCGCGATCAGAATGTCGGACCAGCGCGCCAGTGCTTGCGGATGCGCGAACGATTCATGCGAAAGCGCTTGCCGCGTGCGGCCATAGTATGCGATCTCGACATCGAACGGCGCGAGCCGCCGCGCGATTTCCTTGCCGATGCGTCCCATGCCGATGATCCCCACGCGCTTGCTCGCGAGGCTCGTGCCGAGCGCAAACGCGCCCTTCGACCATGCGCCCGAACGCACGAAGCTATCCGCTCGCGGCAGTTGCCGCAATAGCGCAAGCATCAACCCGATGGTCAACTCCGCAACGGCCGCGTTGAGCAGGTCCGGCGTATTGGCGACGACGATGCCGCGCTCACGCGCGAACTCGACGGGAATCCGATCGAATCCGACGCCGCTCGTCGCGATGATCTTCAGCGATGGCAAGCGCTCGATCAACGCGATATCGATGTCGTAATTCGAACGCGTGACGATCGCGCCGATGCGCTCGCGCAGAGCATCATCGCGGTCTATGTCTGCGAGCGTAACGGGCGCCAGGCGCGCTTGCACCAACGCATTGGCATTCGCCGGGAAATCGCCGATGCACAGCACCGGCGGCAAGTTCAGGTCCACAGGATTGTTATCGCGATCGGACATCGAAAGCCTCATTTATTGACGAGCCGCGCGGGCACGAGCACCACAATCAGCAGCGCCGAAACGGCAAGCGAAGCCGCGACGACGAAGAGTCCCGATGATAGCGAATGCGTGGCGGTCTTGAGCCAGCCGATCACCGCCGGGCTAATGAAGCCTGCGAGATTGCCCGTGCAATTGATGAGCGCTATGCCCGCGGCCGCGCCCGCGCCGCCGAGAAACGCGGTCGGCAATGCCCAGAACATCGGCAAGGCGGTGATGACGCCGGCGGTCGCGAGCGTGAGCCCGAACACCGACATTGCCGACGACGAACCGAACAGCGCGCACAGCACGAAGCCCGAGCCTGCGATGAGCGCAGGTATCGCGACATGCCAGCGCCGCTCGCGCGTATGGTCCGCGTGCTTGCCTGTCACGATCATCGAAACGAGCGCGACGGAATAGGGGATCATCGTGAGCAGGCCGATGATGAACGCGTCCTCGATGCCCGTCGCGCGCAGGATGGTCGGCTGCCAGAAGCCGATCGCATACGAGCCCATCACGATGCCGAAGAGGATCAGGCACATCAAATAGACGCGTCCCGATGTGAACACGGCGCGCACCGAGCCATGCGTGTGCGTGGCGGTGTCGGCGGCGATTTCATCGAGAATCACGGTCTTTTCGCGTTCGGAGAGCCACGTGGCATCCGCGACGCGATCGTCGAGATGACGCAAGATCACGAGGCCGAGTACGATCGAAGGCAGCGCTTCGATGATGAAGAGCCATTGCCAGCCCGCGAGGCCCCACGTGCCCTGCATCGCATGCATGATGTAGCCGGACACGGGACCGCCGACGAGCCCCGACACCGGATTGCCTGCCATCAGCAACGCGACCATCTTGCCGCGCCGATGCGACGGAAACCAGTACGTGAGATAGAGCACCATGCCGGGAAAGAACCCGGCTTCGGCGACGCCCAGCAGAAAGCGCACGATGTAGAACTGCATCGGCGTGCTGACCCACGCGGTGGCCATCGAAAGGATCGCCCATGTGACCATGATGCGCGCGATCCAGCGCCGCGCGCCGATGCGATGCAACAGCAGGTTGCTCGGCACCTCGAAGAAGAAATAGCCGACGAAAAAGAGTCCCGCACCGAGACCGTAGACGGTTTCGCTCAAGTGCAGGCTATTGAGCATTTGCAGCTTCGCAAAGCCGACATTCACGCGATCCAGATAGGCGACGACATAACCGACGAAGAGCAAGGGCATGAAGCGCAATGCGACGCGCCTGAAAATCGAATCGGCTTCGCTCGTTTCGATCGTCGCGGGCAGGGATGTGCTGTTGTACAAGGTTGTCTCCTGTAAATCTGCAGAGCCTTCGTTTTGTTTATGTGCTCGCTTGCGGACGGATTCAGTTCAGTGCTTCCGTCGATAGCGCGAGATTCGCCGCATGCGGAATGCGAAAGCCGATCGCCGCGAGCGCGCTTTCCAGCTGCATGCGTTGCGATGCATCCAGTTCGACGAGCGGCGCACGCAACGTTGCCCAGCCTTCATCGCCGGATTGCCATGCGATCGCGGCTTTCATTGCGGCGATCATCGGGAAGCGCTGAAATACCGCGCGCGTTTCGTCGAGGCGTCGTTGCTGAGCGGGTGCATCGACGGCTTGCCAGTCGCGCGCGAGACGAGCGATCGCCGCGGCGTTCACGTTGCCCGTCGCCGTAATGCAGCCTGCGCCGCCCGCTTGCAACGTGCGCAGCAGGAAGGTCTCGCTACCCGCAAAGACTTCGAATCCCGACGAAGCGAAAGCGTCGATGAGCGAGGCCGTGTTGTTCCAGTCGCCCGAGCTGTCCTTGATGCCCGCGATTGCGTCGGGATAAGTTTTGAGCAGGCGCTCGATCAGCGTCAGGCTCAGGCCGACTTGCGAGACGGGCGGGATGTGATAGAGATAGATCTTGAGACGCGCATCACCGATTGCTTCGATCACGCTCGCATACGCGCGAAAAAGTCCTTCGTCGCTTACGCCTTTGTAGTAGAAGGGCGGCAGCATCAATACGCCCGCGCATCCATTGGATACCGCGTGACGCGTCAGCTCGATCACATCGGGTAGTGCGCATGCGCCCGTGCCCGGCATCATGCGCGCGGCGGGCAAGCCTGCCTCGAGCAAGGCGTCGAGCAGACCGCGTTTTTCCGACACATTGAGCGAGTTTGCTTCCGAGTTTGTGCCGAAGACCGCAAGCCCGACATCGTCATTCAATAGCGCGCGGCAATGGCGGATGAAGCGTTCAGTCGAAGGCGATCCGTCTTCGTTGAATGGCGTGAGCACCGGCGACAGCGCGCCATGAAAGTGATGCGATGAGGTCATGAGCAAGCGTTTCCTTTACGGTCCTTTGCGATGGAAGCCAGTATCGCCGTGCGTAAAGCATCGAAGAACCGGGGGCTGCTTGCTTCAAACTCAAAAATTTTTTGTGTCTTGTGTTCGATCGCGTGGAACGTAAAAAAGGCCACTCGTAAGTGGCCTGGCAATTACTCGATGAACGCCGACGTCATCGCCGCGGTGTCACGCCTCGCGTTTGCGTTGCGCGCAGAAAGTCGAAATCGACGCCTTTATCCGCTTGCGTCACAGTGTCGTAAAACAGCTTGCGATAACCGCGATCCGCAGTCGGCACAGTAACAGGCGCTGCTTTCGCGCGTGCTGCGAGTTCTTCATCGCTTATCAGCAGGCTGATTTCGCGTTTGGACACGCTAAGGCGAATGCGGTCGCCCGAGCGGACATGCGCGAGCGGCCCGCCGACCGCCGCTTCCGGTGTCACATGAAGAACGATGGTGCCGAATGCCGTGCCGCTCATGCGTCCATCGGAGATACGCACGATATCTTTGACGCCCTTGACAGCTAGCTTGCGCGGGATCGGGATATAACCCGCCTCGGGCATGCCCGGCGCGCCTTTCGGACCGATATTCTTCAGCACGAGAATATCGTCGGCCGTGACGTCGAGATCGTCGGAATCGATGCGCGCCGCGAGATCCGCGCCATTCTCGAACACGACCGCGCGTCCTTCGTGCTCCATCAGCTTCGCATCCGCAGCCGACTGCTTGATGATCGCGCCGCCCGGCGCGAGATTGCCTTCGAGCACCGCGATGCCGCCTTGCGGATAGATCGGTTTATCGAACGCACGCACGACGTCCTGCTCGAAAGCGGGGCCAGCCGCTTCGATTTCTTCACCGAGCGTGCGGCCCGTGATTGTCAGCGCGTCGAGGTTCAGAAGCGGCTTCAGCTCGCGCAGGAGCGTCGCCATGCCGCCGGCCTTGTGAAAGTCTTCCATGTAATGCGAGCCTGAAGGCTTCAGGTCGACGAGCACCGGTGTCTCGCGTCCCATGCGATCGAGCGCTTTCAGGTCGACTTCATAACCCATGCGTCCCGCGATAGCAGTGAGGTGCACGATGCCATTGGTCGAGCCGCCGATCGCGAGCAGCACGCGCATCGCGTTTTCGAATGCTTCCGCCGTAAGGATCTTGTCGATGGTGAGGTTATCGCGCGCCATCTGCACGGCTTGCATGCCGGTCATCTCGGCGATGCGCATGCGATCCGATGTCACCGCCGGCGGCGATGCACCGCCCGGCACCGTCATGCCCAGCGCTTCGGCAATGCATGCCATCGTGCTCGCAGTGCCCATCACCGAACAGGTTCCCACGCTCGCGACGAGTTGATTGTTCACCGCGGCGATCTCGGCTTCGTCGATTTCCTCCGCGCGAAAACGGCCCCAATAGCGGCGGCAATCGGTGCACGCGCCGACACGCTCGCCGCGATGCGCGCCCGTGAGCATCGAACCCGTGATGAGCTGTATGGCCGGAATGCCCGCCGATGCCGCGCCCATCAATTGCGCGGGCACGGTCTTGTCGCATCCGCCGATCAGCACGACTGCGTCCATCGGTTGCGCGCGAATCATTTCTTCCGTATCGATCGACATCAGATTGCGCAGGTACATGCTCGTCGGCTGCGAGAACGATTCAGCGATCGATATCGTCGGGAAATCCATCGGCAGGCCGCCTGCCAGCATCACGCCGCGCTTCACGGCTTCGATGAGTTGCGGCGCGTTGCCATGACAAGGGTTATAGGCGCTGCCCGTATTGACGATGCCGATTACCGGGCGATCCAGCGCGCTGTCGGTATAACCCGCGCCTTTGATGAATGCCTTGCGCAGAAAGAGCGAAAAGCCGCTGTCGCCATAGCTCGTCAGCGACTTGCGCAGGCCGCCCGGTTGCGTGGGTTCGTCGCCGGGCTTTTTCTTGAATGTATCTGTCATGGTTGCACTACCGTCGAATGAGCGTTGAATGTCTCCGCGGCTTGATTATCGCGGCTTTGGCAGGCTTTGAGCGCACGTGGCGTTTGCTTCAAACCATAGAGATTTTTGCTTCCCGAAGCAGGCAACGCTAATGATCGCCGCTTGTCAGTGTCGTTCGATGGAGTCGGCTGCGGCCAGAAACGCTTGCACAAGGCGCAATCGCGCAGATGAACGTCCCCATAGCAGGCCGACAAGCCGCTTGGGCGCCGCATGCGGCAACGCCCATTTCTTCAGCGAAAGACCGCCCAATTCCCGCGACGCCCAATCCGGTATCAGCGAGACGCCAAGGCCGCGATCGACGAGCGTCGCGATAGCGGCAAGGCCGTCGAGTTCGCAACGCTGATGCGGCTTGATGCCGTGCTGCCGCAGATAAGCATCGGCAAGCTGACCGCCTACGACATTGCGGTCATAGCGCACGAATGGCTCGCTTTGCAGCGTCGCGTGTACATCGGTGACGTGCATCGACGCGGGCGTCAGGAGAACCAGCGATTCCTTTCTGAACGTATGCCAGTCGCAACTCTTCGGCAGATTGAATAGCGGTTGCGCGATGACCGCGGCATCGAGATCGCCGCTCGTCACCTTGCGATAAAGATCGAGTGAAGTGCCCGGCTCGAGATAGAAATCCATCTGCGGATAACGGTTCAGAAGCACCGCGAGCGCATCGGGGATGAGGCCCGCCATCATCGTCGCCATGCCGCCGAGGCGCAGTTGGCCGCCGAGTTGATCCGTATCGTCGATGTCCGCGCGCAGGTCGCGTATGTCGTGCAGCACGGTGCGCGCCCGCGCGAGAATGCGCTCGCCCGCTTCCGTCGCGCCGACCGTGCGGCCCGAGCGGCGCACGAGCGTCGCGCCGAGTTCGGCCTCCAGCATCTTCACCCTTTGCGCGACTGCGGCAGGCGTGAGATCCAGTCTGCGCGCGGCTTCGGCAATGGAGCCGAGCTCGACGACGAACACGAAGCTCTGCAGATAGCGCGAGTCCATCGATAAAAATTTTTGGGTTTGAAGAAGCCAAAGGATACTTCCTCTTGGTCCCGCACGCCATCAAACTGATTGCATTCGCAACGAATGAGAACCCCGGAGACGAAGTTATGCCCGTCATCGAATCGATTGCTGTTTGCGCGGCCGCCGTGCCGCTCGATCGCGTCACGTCGTTTTCCACCCGCACCGTATCGACGCGCCACTATGGGCTCGTCAAGGTTCGCTCGACGGATGGCGTTGAAGGTATCGGCTTCTGCTATATCGGCAGTGCGGCGGGCGAGTTGCTGACGGTGGCCGTCGAACAATTGCTCACGCCAGTGTTGATCGGCAAGGATTCGTATGCGGTCGAAGGGCTGTGGCAGGCGATGTATGACGAAGCGCTTCTGCAAGGACGCGCGGGCACCGTGATGCGCGCGCTGAGCATTCTCGATGTCGCGTTATGGGACCTCAATGCGCGCACGCATAAGCTGCCGCTGCATAAATATCTCGGCGCAAATGAACTGGAGACAGTGCCCGCTTATGCGAGCGGCGGCTATTACCTCGAAGGCAAGACGCCCGAAAAGCTCGGCGAAGAAATGGCGAGTTATGTCGAGAAGGGCTTTCGTGCGGTGAAAATGAAAGGCGGCAGGTTATCGCCGCAGGAAGAAGAGCGCCGTGTGAAAGCCGCGCGTGAAGCGGTGGGGCCGGACGTCGAACTCATGATCGACATGAACAATGGCTGGACCGATGTCACGCAGGCGCTTCAGCACGTGCGGCGCATCGAGCAATACGATCCGTACTTCATCGAAGAGCCTTTTTCACCCGATGATGTCGATAACCACGCGCGTCTCGCCAGAGCCACACGCATTCCGATCGCGACAGGCGAGATCGGCTATGGCCGCTGGTATCACAAAGAGCTACTCGACAAGGGCGCGGCCGCAATTCTGCAAACGGATGCGGCTGTGTGCGGCGGCATCACCGAATGGCGCAAGATTGCGGCGACCGCTGCAAGTCATGGCGTCGTGATGTGTCCGCACTGGTTTCACGATCTGCACGCGCCGCTCGTTGCCGCGACCCCGAATGCGCGCTATGTCGAATTCTTCTGGGACGATCAGGTGCTCAATTTCCGACGGTTGATCGACCGGCAACTGTCGCATCGCGATGGCCGCGTGAAGCTTCACGATGCACCCGGTCTCGGCTTCTCGTTCGATGAAAAGGAAGTCGCCAAATACGGTAAGTGGAAACACACTGCATAACGACGAATCATGTCAGACACGCTCAATAAAGTCATCGCGGGTCCGGTGATTCGCCTGCATCCCGAAGACAATGTCGTGATAGCGCGCACGGACGTGGCTATCGGCACGGCGGTTCCATCGGATAACTTCGTTTGCAGAAGCCAGGTCACGGCGGGCTATAAGATCGCAGCGCGCGCGATCGTCAAAGGCGAGGCCGTGCGCAAGTACAACGTGACGATCGGCTTCGCGAACACGGATATCGCAGCGGGCACGATGGTGCATAACCATAACGTCGAGTTCCGCGAGTTCGATCGCGATCATGCGTTCTGCGCGGACTATCGTGCGGTCGACATGCTCGCGGACGAGCAACGCGCCACGTTTCAGGGCATCGTGCGCGAGAACGGCGAAATCGCGACGCGCAACTACATCGGCATTCTGTCGACGGTGAATTGCTCGGCCACGGTTGCGCACAAGATTGCGCAATGGTTCACGCCGGAGCGTCTCGCCGACTACCCGAACGTGGATGGCGTGGTCGCGTTCACGCATGGCATCGGTTGCGGTATGGAGATGAGTGGCGAACCGATGGCGCTTCTGCGTCGCACGATGGCGGGCTATGCGCGGCATCCGAATCTCGCGGCGGCGCTCGTCATCGGGCTCGGTTGCGAACGCAATCAACTGGCCGGATTGATGGAGCAGGAAGGCTTGAGCGCGGGCTCGCGCCTGCATACGTTCATCATGCAGGAGAGCGGTGGCACGCGAAGGACGATCGAAGCCGGCATCGAAGCCGTGCGCGCGTTGCTGCCAGCTGCGAACCGCGTGACGCGCACGGCTGTGAGCGCCAGTCATCTGAAGATCGGCTTGCAGTGCGGCGGGTCGGATGGCTTTTCATCGATTACCGCGAATCCCGCGCTCGGCGCAGCCGTCGATCTGCTCGTTCGGCATGGCGGCACGGCGATTCTTTCGGAGACGCCGGAAATCTATGGCGTCGAGCACACGCTGACACGGCGCGCGGTGAGCCGTGAAGTCGGCGAGAAACTGCTCGAACGCATTCGATGGTGGAAGGAAGAATATTCCGTCGGACGCGACGTGCAGATCAACGGCAAGGTCAGCCCGGGCAATCAGATCGGCGGACTCGCGAATATCTTCGAGAAGTCGATTGGCTCGTCGATGAAAGGCGGCACGGGGCCGCTCATGGAGGTGTATCGCTATGCCGAACCCGTGAAGCAGCGCGGGCTCGTCTTCATGGACACGCCCGGCTTCGATCCCGTTTCCGCAACGGGACAGATCGCGGGCGGCGCGAATCTCATCGCGTTCACGACGGGACGCGGCTCGATGTTCGGTGCGAAGCCGGTGCCATCGCTCAAGCTCGCGACCAACACGCGCATGTTCGAGCGTTTGATCGAAGACATGGATCTGAATTGCGGCGGCATTCTCGATGGCGTTGCGTCCGTCGAGAGCACCGGCCGCGCGATCTTCGACGCGATGCTTGCCGCCGCTTCAGGCCAGCGCACGAAGAGCGAACTGCTTGGGCTTGGCGATCATGAATTCGTGCCGTGGCAGATCGGCATCATGAGTTGATCCAAAGCGCCGCGTGCGATCAACCGTCGATCGTCTCGTGCACGCCTTGCTCGCCGCGTTTCCAATACGCCGATGCGCGAATGCGCTTCTTGTCGATGCCGCGTTCTTCGCAGAGCAGCTTGCGCACGGCGCGCATCAGCGTGGCTTCGCCTGCGGCCCACACGTAGCCATCGCCATCGGGCAGATAGGTTTCGCGCAACGCGAGCAGAAGTGCGCCGCCCGGATGCTCGCTTTCATTTCGATAGCGCCACTGCACGTACAGATCGGCACGCGTATCGAATTCGATGCGCGCCGATGGATCGGCTACTTCGATCAGCGCCGCGACGCGCGTGCCTTCGGGCAACTCTTCGAGCCGGCGCGCGATGGCGGGCAGCGCGGTTTCATCGCCGATGAGGAGATGCCAGTCGAACTGCGTCGGAATCACGAACGAGCCACGCGGCCCGCCGATGCCGAGATGCTGGCCCGGCGCGGCTTGCACGGCCCACGCAGTTGCAGGACCGGCTTCGTGCAGCGCGAATTCGATATCCAGCTCGCGCGCCGCGCGGTCGAAGCGGCGCGGCGTGAAGTCGCGCGCGATCGGACGCGGCTTCGATGGATCGAACTCGGGACCATTGGGGCCGGCTTGCGGCAGCGCGGGCATCGGCTCACCCGGCTCCGGGAAAAACAGCTTCACGTGATCGTCGAACGATGCGCTGACGAAGTCTTCGAGGTCATCGCCCGTGAAGGTCACACGCACGAGATGCGGGTTGAGCGCCTGCACGCGCGTGACTTGCAGCAAACGAAACTTGAGCGCGTGGCGCACGCGCGTGACTTCGAGATCGGGCCGGTCTTGCAGGATGGAATCGGTCATCGTGTAGGGCTCCTTCTTACGCCTGCTTCGGCGCCGGGTTCTGTTCGATTTCCTCAGTCGCGCGGGCGAGGATCGCGGCGATGCGGCGCTGTTCGTCTTGCGGCGCATCGGTGCGCAGCAGCAGCGCCTTCTTCAGCGCGCGGCGCGCGGCGATCAGTTCGGGCGCCCAGCCGCCGTCGGCCGCAGCGTCGTCGATTTCCTCGCCCATGTATGCGCGGCGCACGAGATCCATCTTGCGCGCGAAATGCGTGAGCTTCGCGAGCATCAGGTCCACGCGCTCGCGATTCGACGCGAGATAGTCGCGGCCTGCATCGGACAGCGCATAGCGTTTGCGATTGCCTTCCAGCTCGACGGTCGTATAGCCGAGCTCTTCCAGATAAGTGAGCGCCGGATACACCATGCCCGGACTCGGTGCGTAAAAGCCGTTCGAGCGGTCTTCCAGCGCCTTGATGAGTTCGTAGCCGTGACGTGGTGCTTCGGCGAGCATCGCGAGAAGCAGCAATTGCAGGTCGTCCGATGAGAACTTGCGGCCGCGCGGCATGCCATCTTCACCACCGAATCCACCCATGCCGCCCGGGCCGCCCGGGCCGCCCATTCCACCGGGACCACCGCCGAAGCGGCCGCCGCCGCCGTGGCGATGACGGCCGACCATGCCCCAGCGTTCGAAAGCGAAGCGTTCGGCCCACTCGGGCGCGTCGAACGGGGAATCAAAACCGAATGCGCGGAAACTGGCATCACGCGCGCGTTGAAAGCAACGAGATTTCATATGAAAACTCCAGATATGTCGTAAAACATATCTAAAGATATATATCGTAAGAGCGTCTGTCAAGCGGAGTTTTCGGGGAGCGATCCTACGGGGCGCGCGCATTTTGAACGCCGCATACAATCACGCGCATTGTCCTTTGCATTCATAAAACCATGAGCCACTTTCTTCCCGTCAGGCTGGAGCACGCCAGCCGCCTCATCAATCATGGTCCAACGGTGCTCGTCACGAGCGCGCACGGCGGCCGGCGCAACGTGATGGCCGCAGCGTGGTCGATGCCGGTGGAATTCACGCCGCCGCGCATCGCCGTCGTGATCGACAAGAACACGTACACGCGCGAGCTCGCCGCCGCGAGCGGCAGGTTCGGGATCATCGTGCCGGGTGCGGCGATGATCGATCTGACTTATGCGGTCGGCTCGACGAGCGGGCGCGAGATCGACAAGTTCGAGGCCTTCGGCATCGACACGGTGCAAGGGCCGGTGCTCGGCCTGCCGCTCATCGAGACGAACTGCGCGGCGTGGCTCGAGTGCAGGCTCATCGACGAAAAGCACACCGAAGACGCCTACGACACCTGTTTCGCGGAAGTCGTCGCCGCCGCCGCGGATACGCGCGTGTTCGTCGACGGCCACTGGACCATCGACGAATCGAATCAGCCGCTGCACACGATCCATCATCTCGGCGCGGGCAAGTTCGTGCGCGCGTCGTCGATGGAGCAGGCGAAGCCGCTTGCACGCTGATGTGTTCCACGGGCGCCTCGCGCGCCCGCTTTAGCCCGCGAACGAAGGGCTAAAGATTCCCCGTTCCCCAGTCGATAAAGAGACGTCGACCGCGAAAGACCGAAAGGCTATTCGCGGCGGCGCTTTTGAGCGTGCGATCCGTCAATTCGAATTCGGACGCGCGCGACAAGATGGGTGAGGACAGGTTTGCCGAGGTCTCGCGCAGCATGAGGGATAGACCGCAGCAACGACCGCTCGCACCGTCAGGGGAAAGGGGTGTGGTATGGAACAGCGTTTTTCGGTCGTGCGATTCGTGATTCATCTCGTCGTCTTCACGAGTCTTTTGTTGCTGAGGCTCGTCGTTTCGCTCGTTGTTTCGCCGGACGGGCAGGGCGGCATGACGGCGTTCATCGCGTGCGTGGCGGCGCTCGCGGCTGGATACATGGTCTGGTACGCAACGTCGGAAGGCTATCTGCGCAATCTGATGAGCGGGGTCGTCGTCTATCTCGCGCTCGCAGCCGTGGTGGCCGCGTGCCCGGCACTCGTGCTCGTGCTGGCCGTCTGGTCGATCTTGCGTCTCGTGAAGGAGGGGCGTGCGCTGCTCGTTCACGCGATCTCGGGCATCGCGCTCTTCGTGCTGATTTTTCCGATGCCTTTCGCGCAACGCATCGGTATGCCCGAACTGGCGGGTGCGCCTGCCGCGATTGCTTACACAGCGTTCGCGCTCGCGTGGTCTGTGCGGGCGTCGCGCAGTCCGCTAAAGGCAGGCCTTTTCAGATTCGCGACGATGCTGCTCGCGGTGCCGCTGATTGCATCGTGTGTCGCGCTCGTGGGCGGGGGCATGCTCGGGCGGCCGGAACGACGCGTGCGTAACTCGATGATGCGCGCGCGGAAAGCGCCGATGTGGGCGGGGACGGTCAAGGCATCGCCGGCAATCGTGGAGGTGCTGGCTCCGGCGGTGGAGGTCTAACGCTCGGGGGGCGATGGCGTCGAGGCCACGCCGGCATTCTGCTTCCCGTGAAACCCGCTCCCCTCCACCCACGCCCTGTGATAAAACCAATCGACAACCTGTCCGCGGCCCAGCACAAAACCCAGGAGACTCGATGACTTCCCCCCGGCGCGACACGAGCATCGAAACCAACGAAAAAGCCCCGCACGAGCCGCTCACATCCTATTACCCCGACGAATCCCGGCGACGCCTCTGGCTGCGCGGCATCTTCGACCGCACGGCCTCCGACTACGATGCCATCGAACGCGCGATGGCCTTCGGCTCGGGCCCGTGGTATCGCAAACGCGCGCTGCGCTCGGCGGGTCTCGCGCGCGGCATGCGGGTGCTCGATGTCGGCATGGGAACGGGGCTCGTGACTAGGGAAGCGGTCGCGATCACCGGTAACCCCGCGCTCGTCACGGGCGTCGATCCGAGTCCGGGCATGGTCGGACAGGCGCATCTGCCGAAGGGCGTCGAAACGCGCATCGGCACTGCCGAAGACCTGCCGTGCGACACCGCCGCCTACGATTTCCTCAGCATGGGCTTCGCATTGCGCCACGTCAGCGACCTCGCGAAAGTCTTCGACGAATATTTTCGCGTGCTCGCGCCCGGCGGACGGCTCTGCGTGCTCGAAATCACCCGCCCCGCGCATGGCGTGGGCACCGCCGCGCTGAAGCTGTACATGCGCGGCGTCGTGCCGATGATCGCGCGAATCGTCGGGAAGAAAGAGGAAAGCGTCGAGCTGATGCGTTATTACTGGGACACGATCGAAGCCTGCGTGCCGCCCGACACTGTGCTCGCCGCCATCCGCCGCGCGGGTTTCGCGAACGTGCGCCGCGATGTCGAGCTCGGCATCTTCTCCGCTTATTGCGCGACCAAGCCCGCCGCCTGAGCGGCGTCGAGGATCACGGCCGCGCGCCCGCTCAGCAGCAAGCGTCCCTTGCAATGCACGGCAAAGCGATAGAGCACGGTGTTATCGTCGCCGCCCATGCGCTCGGCATCGATATCGAGCGGGCCGTCGAGCGTATCGAGACGATCGATGTGCATCTGAACGCCGCGCACGCTCGTCAGCATACCGACGCGCGGACGCTCGCTCGCATCGCCGACGAGCGCGCCATGCGTCGCCATCGCCTGCGCGGCATATTCGATGCCGCACACCGACGCGAGCCGTCCTTTCGAACGCAACGGATTGTCGGAGGCGAGATGGCTCGTCGCCGTGCAGCGGATATGCTGCGCATCCCACGCGATGACGGCATCGAGCAGGCACATCGAACCGGTATGCGGAATGCGCGCCGCGATCCAGTCGCGATCGAGAATGTGCGCGTCGCTCATGTCGGGTCGATATCCACGGCAAGGCGCGTGCCGTCGAGGTAATCGAGCACGACGCCCGTTGCCTGCCCGCGCGCCAGCACTTCGAGCAGCGGCAGCGCACGCGCCGCGGGGTTCGACAGGCGCAGCGCTTCGAGATCCGCATCGGCGAAGCTGAACGCGTCGGCGTCCGTGAGACGCGCCTCGATGCGCGCCAGCGTGCGGCCGCTCGATTCAGGCGCGAGCACGAGCGCGACGCCAAACGCATCGGCGATCGGGCGCGCGTGGCGCAACGGCTCCGGATAGTCCGTGTCGTAGGCGACGAGCAGCGTCGCGGCGCCATCGACGCTCACTTGCGCGAGACTTTCCAGCAAGCCCGCCGCGAAGCTGCCGTCATAAGCGCACAGCACGTTCGATGCAGCCATCGCGCGCGTCGCGATGCTCCAGTAGCCCGCGGGCGCGTTGTGGACGGAGTTGTGGAAGCGCGTTGGCGAGAGTTGCGGCTCGTCGCTCGCGAGCGTTTCGCAGATCGCGTGAAAATTCCCGCCATCACCGCCGGATGCCGCGAACACGGCGGCGAGCGTCGCGGCATCGCGCCCGCTCTGCGCGACCGCTTCGTGCGCGGCCGCGAGCGCCGCGCGCACGACTGGCCCGGTGCGGCGCCGCTCGGCGGAAGGCAGGCTGGCGGGCGCCGGCAGCGCGGTCCGCACGGCGGCGTCGCGTGCGGCGCGTTGCATCAGCACGCTGGCGGCCTGCGGCCAGTCCGCGAGCCCCGGTCCGATCACGCCGATCCCCTCGATATACGCACGCAATGGAGTCATGCCGATGCCGCTCCCTTGCGTCCGAACACAAGACTGCAGTTCGTCCCGCCGAAGCCGAACGAATTGGACAGCACTGCGCAGAGCGGCGCGTCGCGCGACGTGAGCACGTAGTCGAGACCGAGCACGGGATCGGGCTCCGTCGTGTTGGCGCCGGCGGGAATCATTCCGTGCTTCAGCGCGAGCGCCGCGATCACCGCTTCGAGCGCGCCTGCCGCGCCCAGCGTGTGTCCCGTCGCGCCCTTGGTCGAACTGCACGGCACGCGGTCGAACAGGTCCGTGAGCGCGCGGCTTTCGGCGGCGTCGTTGCTGGGCGTCGCCGTGCCGTGCAGGTTGACATAGCCGATGTCGCGCGCATCGAGGCCCGCGCTCGCGAGCGCCTGTTCCATCGCAATGCGCGCGCCGAGCCCTTCGGGGTGCGGCGACGACATGTGATACGCGTCGCTCGATTCGCCGATGCCGAGCAGACGAATCGCGTCGCCATCGTCGGCACGGTCGGCACGGTCGGCCGCGTCACGTTCGAGCAGCCCGAACGCCGCCGCCTCGCCGATAGAAATGCCGTCGCGCTTCACGTCGAACGGCTTGCACGGCCCGGTCGACAGCAGTTCGAGCGAATTGAAGCCGTAGAGCGTCGTGAGGCAGAGCGTATCGACGCCGCCGACCACGGCCACGTCGATGAGACCGGTTTCGAGCATGCGCCGCGCCGAGCCGAACACCTTCGCGCCCGACGAACACGCCGACGACACCGACACCGCCGGTCCGCGCAGCCCGAAATACGCGCGCACGAAGCCGGCGAGCGAATACGGATTGTGCGTGGTCGCGTAGTTGAAATCGGCGGGCAGCGCGCCGGTTTGCGCATCCCGGCGGCGGTACGCGAGTTCAGTTTCCAGAATGCCCGCGGTGCTCGTGCCCATGAACACGCCGACGCGCGCCGCGCCCACCCGCGCGATCGCTTCGCGCACGCGCGCATCGAAGCTGTCCTGCGTCATCGCCAGTTGCGCGAGGCGGTTGTTCCGGCAGTCGAATTCAGCGAGGTCCGCGCGGACCGGCGCGTCTTCGATGCCCCCGACGCGCCCCGTGTAGGTGCGCAGCGCGGCGCCCTCGAAGTCGCATGGCGCAAGGCCGCCTCGGCCTTGCGCGAGCGCGGCGAGCGTCGCGTCGAGGCCGCGTCCCGCGCAGCTCGTGGCGGTGAAATGCGTAAGCAAAAGAGGATTCACTACAGGTTCGGCCTCGACATTCAGTGGCGGTTCAGTGCGATTAATTGTAACAAACGAGGGTTTTCGGCCGGGACGACGCTCAGCCGGCCGGTCGCGCGATCAGCAGACGATTGGCGTCGTGCGCGCCGCTGCCCATCGGGCGAATCGTCGTGTGAAAGCGCAACTCGTCGAGCAGCGCGAGCCATTGCGCTTCGCTGCGGCACGTGAGCCCGTTCGCGCGTCCCGACCGGGCGATCTGCACGCCGAAATCGACGGCGCGATCGAGCTTCGCGTGCCAGCCCGCGGCGGCGTCGCTGACGCGCAGAAGCAGCACGCCGTCCGGCGCGAGGCTCGCGCGCACGCGGCGGAGGATGGACGCTTGCGCGTCGGCATCGACGTAATGCAGCACATCGCACGCGACGACGACATCGGCCTCTGGAAACGGCGCGACACGAATGTCGTCGCAGACGAAGCGGATGCGCGCTGCGTGCGCCTTCAATGCGATGCGCGCCCGTTCGACATCGCGCTGCGTCAGCTCGATGCCGTGCAGCGAATGCGGCAGGGGCGGCGCGGGCCAGTGCGGCGGCCACTTCTGTGAAGCGTCATCGCGATGCCACGCGTGCGCGCCGACGAGCCACGCGGCGAGCAGGCCCTGGCCGCTGCCGAGATCGAGGATGCGCGCGCCATCGCCGATCAGTCCGTGCGCGAGGACGTGGGCGAAGAACGGATCGTGACGCAGCTTCGCCGACGCGAAGTGCCACGCGAACCGGCCCGCGGCGCGGTAAGGACGGCAGGCGGCTTCGATGAGCGCGGTCGGGACCATGCGGACGCAGGTGAGGATGGGCCCGTGCAGTCTAGCCGACTAACCGACGATCGCCTCGCGCAAGGTTGCGGTGACGAGCCCGCGATCCGCCGCCGCGCGCAACACCGTATCGAGCGCGGCCAGCACGACCGGCGCGCCGTCGGGGTCTTTGGCGGCGTGGCCATCGTGGACGAGCAGGATGTCGCGCGCCGCGAACCCGTTCAGCAGACGCCGGGCGACGAGCGCCGCGTCGCCCGCGCGCGTATCGAAACCGCGCCGCGTCCAGCTCGCGAGATGCAGGCCGAGACCGCACAGCACGGGCTCCAGAAACGGATTGCGCAAACCGGCGGGCGCGCGAAAGAACACGGGCCGCGTGCCCGCGATTCCGCCGATCGTCGCTTGCGCCGCTTTGATCTCGCGCCGGAGCGCGCCCGGCCCCATCAGCGAAAAATTGTGCCGATGCCGCTGGCTATGGTTCTCCACCGCATGTCCGCGCGCGACGATCGCCTCGACGATGCGCGGATGCGCTCGCACCCGCTCGCCGATGCAGAAGAACGTCGCGCGGGCGCGATGCGCGTCGAGCAGATCGAGCACGCGCGGCGTGACGTCGGGATCGGGACCGTCGTCGATAGTGATCGCGATGCACGCGCCCGCCGATTCCGGCAGCGTCGTCCAGTTGTGGCCGAGCAGCGAACTGCGCGGCCAGAGCCCCGCCGCCGTCAGCGCGAGATGCGACGCGATCACGCTGCCCGCCGCCCACGGCCATGCGCCGGGCGCAACCGCCAGCGACGCGAGCGCGCCCGCGTGCACGGCCAGCGCGCCGCCGATCAGCGGCGTCGGAGTCCATCGGCGTGGCGTGCCCGGTGGGTTCATCGCCTGAATCCGGAGCGCGGCGCGAGGATCGCCGAAAACAGCAGCGCCAGAATCGCGCCGGGGCCCACGGTCAGGCCGAAGGTTTTCAACATCGGCACGCTGGAGAGCGCGAGCAGACCGAAGCCGAGCACGGTCGCGAGATTCGCGATCACGAGCGACACGAGCGTTTGCGGCGAGATCGCGTTGTCCTCCGCGTGCGCGCGATAGTTGAAGAAGAGCGCGTAATTCGACCCGACCGCGACGATCAGCAGCATGCCGATCAGATGCAGGATCGTCAGCGACTTGCCCGCCAGCGCGAGCGCCGCGATCACGACGATCACCGCCGCGACGAGCGGCGCAAGCGTGCGCGCCGCGCGCACCGGCGAGCGCAGCGCCAGCACGAGCAGCACGACGATCGCGGCGAAACCGCCGAGCGAAAGACGAATGTCCTCGTGCACATAGTTCTGATAGAGGCGGTCGGCCTCGGCTTTCATATCGACGAAAAGCGCGTCCGGCACGTGCGACGATGCCACCGCCGCACGGATCGTCTGTGCCTGCACGTCGGAGCCTTGCGGCGCGCGCAAGGGCAGCATCGCGGTCCAGCGGCCGTCGCGTTGCGTGAGGAGCGAATCGACGGCGAGCGCCATCGACGTGCCTTGCAGATCGGCGCGGCGCACGAGCGGCTGCGCGCGGGCGGCGTCGATATCGGCGATGAAGGGCTCGAAGACTTCGGGCTTCACGCGGATCGTCTGATCGCGCAGCGCGGCGGCGAGGCGCGTGCGCAAATCATCGGCGGGCGGCAGGCTCGCGATGCGCGCGCGCTGCGCCGCATCGCTCGGCAGATAGCGCGCGGGGCTTTCGTAGCCGGCGATCACGTGTTGATCGACCAAGGGCTGGAGCTGATGCGCAACCGCTTCCGCACGCTCCAGCGCCGCCTGCTCATCCGCCGCCGACACCACGACGAGATAGCGCACGTCCGGCGCGCCGACATCCGCGCGCAGGCGTTCATCGAGATCCTGGCTCGCTTTCGGGACCGGGCTCAGCGCAGACAATTCCTGACTCCACAATCCATGCCGCTGCATCAGCAATGCGGCAACGGCCACGAGCAGCAGCACGGCGAGCGCCACGCGCAAGCGCGACGCCTGCGCCGCGACACGCGCGAGCAGATTGCCGAGGCGCGACACGTCGCGGATCGCGAAGCCTTGCGGCAGCAGATGCGGCAGCACGAAACGCGTGACGATGCCCGCCGTCGACAGACCGACGATCGAATACAGCCCGAGTTGCACGAGGCCCGGAAAGCCGGAGAAGAGCATCGACGCGAAGCCGCAGATCGACGTCAAGACGCCGAGACGGATCGTCGGCCAGAAGCCCGCGACCCAGTCTTTCAGCGATTCGCGTCGCCCGCCAAAGGTCACGCCCGCCGACTGCACGAAGAGATAGATCGAATAATCGACGGCCTCGCCGATCAGCGTCGTGCCAAAACCGAGCGTCAGGCCATGCACGGTGCCGAAGGCGAGGCTCACGGCGGCGACGCCCGCCGCGACGCCCGACAGAACGGGCATCAGACCGAGCAGCAACGTGGGCAGCGATCGATACACCGCCAGCAGCAGCACGACGATCAGCACGATGCTCGCCGCCGACAGCCAGCGCACGTCGTGCATGATCGTGTCGCGCGTCTCGACGGCGAACACGCCGGGGCCCGTCATCAAAAGACGATACGACGGCGCAACCGATGCAAACGCATCGCGGATGGCGGCCATCGCGCTCGCCTGCGCATCGGTGTCGGAACCGGCGTTCGCGGTTTGCGCGAGCAACACGGCGCGCTGGCCGTCGCGCGATGCCCACACGCCGTCGCGCATCGCGGGCTGCGCGCCGCTGTCGAGCTGGCTGACGAGCGCGGTGACTTCGCCGGTCGGATCGTGCGGCAGCAGGTCTTTCGCCATCATGCCCGCCGATGACGTCAGCAAGTCGAGGCTGTCGGCGAGCGCATCCTTGAGGCCGGTTTCGCTGAAACGCTCGGGCGTCACCGCCGGACTCAGCTGATAGCGATGATCGAACACGAAGCGCTCGTCGCGCGCCTGTCCGACCGGTTCGCCATTGTTGATCGCGGAAAAGCGCTTGTCTTCACGCAGCTTCGCGGCGATCTGGCGCGAGACCTCCGCGCGCCCCTTTGCATCGCCACCTTCGATGCCGACGAGTATCAGCCGCGACACGAGGCCGTCGCGCAACTGTTCGACGAGCACGCGCTGCTGCTCGCTGGGCGAGCGCGGCAGGAACGCGGAGAGATCGGCGGTAAAGCTCGTGCGCGCGATGATCGCTGCACACACCGCGAGAAAGCACAGCCAGACGATGACCGCAGGCCGACGAAGAACCGCGCGCATGCGTGTTCAGTGCGCCGACGCGTCTTGCAGGCGCATCAGCGAACGGTCGCCATCGGCCTGTCTGATCTCGACGCGCGCGAGCGCTGCGCCCGTGCCGGCGAGCGTGATCGAACTGACTTTCTGCTTCATGCGCGAATCGATCGGCACGAGCGTGAGCGTCCAGTCGTTGCCTTTACCGTCGATCGAGACCTTGTACGCCTCTTCCAGCGCGAAGCGGTTGCCCGCGAGCGTCGCGCGGATGCTCTCGATGAACGCGCCCAGCTCCGGATAGTTGCGCAGCGGAATGGTGATCTTGCGGCCGTTGCGATCGACGGTGAGCATGTCGCCATCGACGACGAGATTCTCGGGCTTGGGGCTGACCGTATGCTTTTCCAGATGGTCCGGCGCGACGAACACGAGTTCGCCCGACGATTCGAGCGGCTCCTGCGCGATCTTCAGATAACGCGTCTCGGTGAAATTCGCGCGGCCGGACTTCTTCGCGCCGAGCGTGTTCATCAGGCGATCGAGCGTCCAGGGCGTGTCGGCCGCGGCGCTGATCGTCGGTCCGGCCGACAGCAATGCGGCCATGAAAACCGCGGCGAAAACTCGCATAAGCTCAGGCATCCTTCACAACTTTTTGCAAGACGGCGCCCGTCGCGCGCCCGGGCGCCTGCGCGGCGTTCGCCTGCCAGAAGTCGAAATAATTGAACCAGTTGTACGGCGCGGCGCGGCAATACTGCTCCAGCAGCGCGACGTAGCGCGTCAACGCGGCATCGACGGCGGCGGCGCGCTCGCTGCGCTCGACGGTCGAGAAATCGGCGAGCGTTTCGAAGTGAATGTCGTAGCGATTGCCGCCGAGATACAGCCCCGTCATGAAGACGACCGGCCGCCGCAGCACCGCCGCCATGTGCAGCGGCCCGAGCGGAAACGCGGCGGGCGCGCCGAGAAAATCGCGCTCCTTCAGCGTGTCGCCGGCCTGGCGCAGCGTGCGGTCCGCGAGAATGCCGACGAGACTGCCCGCGTCGAGCCGCTCGCGCACTTTGAGCATCGCATCGACCTTGCCGAGCCCGATCACGTCGTGCTGCGCGGCCGGATTCACGGCCGCGAGAATCGCGCCAATCTTGCGCGCGTTCTCCTCGTACATCGTGATCGCGATGCGGATATGCGGCTGCGCCCGCCCGATCGCGCGCACCACTTCGAAGCTGCCGAGATGCGCGCCCATCAGAAACGCGCCGCGCCCGTCGGCGAGCGCGGCTTCGACGTGTTCGACGCCATGTGTGCGGATATCGAACAGATCGAAGCGTTCGTTGAGCAAATAGATGCGGTCGTGAATCGTCGATGCGAACGAAAACACATGGCGATAGCCGTCGCGCCAACCCGCGTGCCGTCCGAGCGCACGATTCAGATAAGCACGCGACGCACGCCGGGCGCGCGGCGAGAAGGCCACGAAATACGCGGTGATGATCCGCAGCAGCACGCGTCCCGCGCGCCGTCCGAAGCGCAGCGATATCCACGTCATGAAACGCAGCAACGCGAGGTTGCTGCGTTCCTGGCGGTCGGCCCAGTCGTCGCGGTTGCGCGGTTCGTTCACGATGTGTGTTTGTCCGTTGCCGCGAGCGCACCGCTCGCCACCGCGCGTTCGCCCGCGCGGATCGTGAAGCGGATCGCGCCGCTCGCCGCCGTCTCGTAGGCGATGTCGAGCGTCTCGCCCGGTTTCGCCGGACTCAAAAATTTCGCCGATTCGATCCGGCACGCGTCGAAACGCTGTCCGAGCGCGACGCTGATCGCATCGAGCGCGTGATCGAGGAGGACTACGCCCGGCACGATCGGACGTCCCGGGAAATGTCCGGCGAGCGCGGGATGGCCGGGCGGCACGGTGAACGTCAGCGCGGCGCGCCGGTTGCGTTCGGTTTCGATCAGCTTCGTCAGCACTTCGCGCGGCAGCTTGCCGGTTGCGTTGCGCGGCAGCGAATCGACGAACAGAAGCGGCCGCGGCATGAACGCGGCATCGATGCGTTCGCGCAAGGCGCGTTGCAAATCGGCCGCAACGAGGTCCGGCGCGACCACGAGCGCCATCAGGCGGCGCACCGGCTCGCTGTCGGACGCAGATTCGTCGGGCATGTAGAACACGCCATCGACGACGCCCGGCACCGCGTTCAACTGATGGTTCAGATACGCGAGCGACGTGCGCTTGCCCGCGATATTGATCAGATCCGCTTTGCGTCCGTGCAGCAGAAAATGCGCGCCGTCGATGAGTTCGAGCGCGTCGCCCATCGGCACGGGCACTTCCACATGACCGCCCGATGCCCACATCGTCTGTTCGCCGGGATCGTTGGAATGGTCGGAACCGTCCGCGCGCGGCGTCAGCGTGATGTCGGCAAACAGCTCCCATGCGGCGGTGCGCGCGGTGCGGCGCGTCGCGATCTGGCCGGTTTCGGTGCTGCCGTAGATTTCCATCAGCGGTGCCTGCAGGCGCGCTTCCGCGTCGAGCGCCAGCTTTTCCGATAACGGCGCGGTCGCCGACAGCACCAGCGACGCGCGCGGCAGCGCTTCGTCGTTGGCCAACAGCGCGCGAAGGTGGATCGGCGAACTCACGAGCACGCGCGGCTCTGGGATGGCATCGAGCTCCGCGCGGATATCGACGGGATAGAACGGCTGGCGGTTGCTGAACGCGAGGCCGCCGAGCAGCGCGAGCAGCACGGTCGATTCGAAGCCGTACATGTGCTGCGGCGGCACGGTGCCGATGAGCGTCGCGCGTGCTTCGCCAAGCAGATTAAGGCGCGCCGCCGCCGCGCGCACGTTCTTCACCAGAAAGCCCCACGTCTTGCGATGCGGCACCGGCGCGCCGGTCGAGCCGGACGTGAACACGTAGGCCACGACGCGCGCGCCGTCGATGTGCGGCACCTGCGTTTCGCCGTCCGCGCGCACCGGCGCGCGCTCCGGATAACGGAAGCGCGGCAGATTGATCGCGCAGTCGTCGTGGTCGTGCAGACAGAACGCGTCGGGGGCGAACGAGGCGAGGGCGCGCACCATGTCGGGCGTGTGCGTCGACGGCAGCAGGCTCGTCTTGCCCGCGACGAGGGTCGCGCACAGGCTAACCGTGAAGCGGTATCGATCCGTGCACACGTTGAACACGTGCCCGCCTTCGGGCAGCGCGGCGGCGAGCGCGCGCACATCGGCGAGAAATTCGCGCACGCTGATGGGCGCGCCGTCGCGCCAGGCGATCGTCTGATCCGGCGACGCGTGAAAAACCAGCGGAAAAGTCTGCATGGGCGATGAGTTCGTCGGCATCACCGCGCCCCGCTGCGACGCATCTGCATCGAATGCATATAGGCGCGTACGGCGTCCATGATGCCCGACGGCGCCATGTCCGGCAGCGCGATGCGGCGGCACGCGTATTCGGCGACGAACATCAGCCCGACCGCCGGCAGCGCGAGATAGTTCGCGAAGGTGGACCACGCGACGATCGACGCGAGCGCGAACAGCGCGGTCGAAACGAGCGCCGTCGCGATGAAGAAGAGCGTCCACGCGACCGTGACGCCGCGCGTATAGCGCACGACGCGCGGTTCGAGCTTGCCGTGGACCATCGTCGCGAACTGGGTGCAGAGCGGTTCGCGGCCGGCCGCGAGCGTGCGGCCGAACATCCACGCGAGCGCGAGATTGAAGCCCGCGTGCTCCAGCCACAACCCCCAGCCGAAGTGCGCGGTGAGCGGGGCGCGTCCGAGCCACAACACGGCGCACGCGAGCGCCCAGAGCGGCAGCAGCCATGCGCGTGCGCTCGAGCGCACCGCGCCGTTCAGCGTGACGAGCAACAGCGGCGCGAGGACGAGTGCGAGTCCGAGCCCGTGCGCGCCCGGCGTGGACGCGGCATGATGCGCGGCAAGCTGGTAGGCGACGATCGCGGCCACGACGCCGGCCGCGCGCAGGAAGCGGGCGGCGCTCATCGAATTACACCTGCGCCGCGCATGACAGCGCGGGACGAAAGGAAAAAGGTACGCAACATGGGATGCGGCTGCGGCGTTCTTTCTGAACGCTCGGTTGTTGAACAAAGATGCGGCAGTCGCCCGCCTGACGATCATTTTCCCGCGTGGGTGCGGGCCCGGTCTGTAACCGATTGTTCGATGATCTTACATTCGTCAGACGGGCGAATTTTACCCTACCGGCGCGGCCCCCCGAGCGGAGGGGGAAGCTACTGATTTTTCTCAATAAAATGGTGCCGGTGCCCGGCGTACGGCCGGTTACCTTTACTACTAGGCGTGCCAGAGGGCATCGTCTAGAATTTCGCCACCGCAATTATCTCGATAACAGGCGGCCGGCAGCGTGCGGAGAACGCGGGGCGCACGTATTGCGAGCGACCTTCGCCGCGCGTTTTTGCGCTGGTTGTACACACGATGAATGAACTGGAAAGAGAGCTCGCCGAGCTGATCGTCGCCGAACTGAATCTCGAGGACGTCGATCCCAAGGCCGTCTCGGCCGATACGCGCTTGTATGAAGAAGGTTTCGGGCTCGATTCCATCGATATCCTCGAGATCGCGCTGCTGATCTCGAAGAAGTACGGCTTCGAGCTGCGCTCGGACAATCCCGACAACCAGAAAATCTTCGCGAGCCTCGGCGCGCTCGCGGCGCACGTCGCCGCGCATCGCACGAAATAGGATGCGGCTCGTCCGCTCGTTCGACACGCAGCCGCTGTCATGCAAATGAAATCCGCCGCATCGAGACTGGACAACGCGCACGCTCGTGCGGGCCCGTTGCGGCGACACATGAAAGCGGAGTGCAATCGATGATGGAAGCCCCATGCGCGCGCTCGTAACCGGCGGCAGCGGCG
This sequence comes from Caballeronia arvi, assembly GCF_001544695.2. Taxonomy (GTDB): domain Bacteria; phylum Pseudomonadota; class Gammaproteobacteria; order Burkholderiales; family Burkholderiaceae; genus Caballeronia; species Caballeronia arvi. The sequence continues at coordinate 30,578 of NZ_FCOM02000004.1, read as the reverse complement.
CGATCGGACAGGCGGTGAGCAGAACGCTGGCGACCGCCGGACACGAAGTCTGGATTCACGCGAACGGCGGCATCGAACGCGCTGAAAGCTGCGCGCAAGCGATCCGCGCGGCGGGCGGCAGGGCGCACGCCATCGCCTTCGATGTCACCGATCCCGACGCCACCGAAACCGCGCTCGCGCGCATTCTGGCCGACGGTCCCGTCCAGATTCTGGTGAACAACGCGGGCATCCACGACGACGCGCCGATGGCCGGCATGACGCGCCAGCAATGGAAGCGCGTGATCGACGTGACGCTCGACGGTTTTTTCAACGTCACGCAGCCGCTTTTGATGCCGATGATCCGCACGCGCTGGGGACGGATCGTCAACATGTCGTCGCTGTCGGGGCTGATGGGCAATCGCGGGCAGGTGAACTATGCGGCGGCGAAGGCCGGGCTGATCGGCGCGACGCGCGCGCTCGCGCAGGAACTCGCATCGCGCGGCATCACGGTGAATGCGGTGGCGCCGGGCGTCATCGATTCGCCGATGCTCGGTGAGGCGTTTCCGCCCGAGCGCATCAGGCAGCTCGTGCCGGCGCAGCGCGCGGGCACGGCGGAAGAGGTTGCGGGCATGGTCGCGTATCTGGTGTCGGATGCGGCGGCTTACGTGACCGGACAGGTCTTGTCGATCAACGGCGGAATTGCATAAGGAGGGGAGGAGCATGAGCGAAACGCAGCAGCAAACCTGGGACGTCGTCGTGATCGGCGGCGGTCCGGCCGGATCGACGGCGGCGACGCTGCTCGCGGACCGCGGCTATCGCGTGCGCGTGCTGGAGAAGGCGCGGCATCCGCGCTTTCATATCGGGGAATCGCTGCTGCCGGCGAATTTGCGGCTTTTCGAACGGCTCGGTGTCGCCGATGAAGTGCGCGCGATCGGCATGGTCAAGCTCGCGGCCGAGTTCGTGTCGCCGCAGCACGACAATCGCCTGCAACGTTTTATGTTCGCCGATGCGTGGGACAAGTCGATGCCGAGCGCGTATCAGGTGCGCCGCTCCGAACTCGACGAAATCCTGCTGCGCAACGCCGCGAAGCACGGCGCGCATGTGAGCGAGGGCTGCCGCGCGCGCGATGTCGCGTTCGCGACCGACCATTCCAGCGCGACGATCAGCGCCGAGCACGACGATGGCCGCATCGAGGAAGTGCGGGCGCGCTTTATCGTCGATGCATCGGGCCGCGACACGCTGCTCGCGAATCAATTCAAGACGAAGCGCCGCAACGCGCGCCACAACTCGTCGGCGCTGTACGGCCATTTCAGCAACGCGCGCCGCAACGCGGGGCAGAACGAAGGCAACATCACCGTGTTCTGGTTCGAACACGGCTGGTTCTGGTTCATTCCGCTCGCCGACGGCGCGACGAGCGTCGGCGCGGTCGTGTGGCCGACGTATCTGAAGCGCCGTCCGAAGGGCACGACGGTCGAGGCGTACTTCCGCGAGACGATCGCGCTCTGTCCGCCGCTCGCCGAGCGCCTGAGCGACGCCGAACTGATCAGCGAAGTTCACGCGACGGGCAACTACGCCTACACCGGCGACATGACGCACGGACGCAACTTCCTGCTGCTCGGCGACGCCTTCGCGTTCATCGATCCGGTATTTTCGTCCGGCGTGATGCTCGCGATGCAAAGCGCGTTCGCGGGCGCCGAGGCCATCGACGGCGCGCTCTCGAACCCGGCCGACGCGCCGGCCGCGCTCGCGAAGTTCGACCGCGACGTGCGCCACGGCCCGCGCGAGTTCTCGTGGTTCATCTACCGCATGACGTCGCCGACGATGCGCAATCTCTTCATGGGACCGAGAAACCCGCTGCGCATGAAGGAAGCGCTGCTGTCGCTGCTGGCGGGCGATATCTTCGGCACGACGCCCATCTGGCATTCGCTGCGCGCGTTCAAGGGCATCTACTACGTCACAGCGGCGCTCGACTGGCGCAATTCGCTGCGCGCATACCGGATGCGAAAGCGCAATCTGAGCGATGCGGAACGCGCGGAGCTGTCGGCCAATTGATGACGATGCCGTCGATCCGTCCGTCGCGCTTTGCGTTTTTGATGCTTCTCGTCGCGAGCGGCGCTGCCTGCGCCGAAGAAGAAGCGCCGCCGCCGGAGAAGCCGCTGTGGGAGCTTGGCATCGGCGCGGGCGTGGCCGCGTTTCCGCATTACCCCGGTTCCGACCAGACGCGCGCATGGGTCTTTCCGTTTCCGTACGTGATCTATCGCGGCAAGTTTCTGCGCGCGGACCGCGACGGCGTGCGCGGCCAGTTGCTCGCTACCGACCGCGTCAACTTCAATATCAGCGTGCTCGGTTCGCTGCCGGTCTCCAGCCGCGACGACAACGCGCGCGCCGGCATGCCCGATCTCAAGCCGACGATCGAAATCGGTCCGTCGGTGGAAGTGCATCTGTGGCGCACGCCGTCGCGCGACATGCTGCTCGATCTGCGCATGCCGCTGCGCTTGGGCATCACGCTGGAATCGTCGCCGAAGACGGTCGGCTGGCAGTTCGAGCCGAATCTGAACCTCGATCTCGTCGATGTCGCGGGTGTGTCGGGCTTGCGCGTCGGCATGTTCGCCGGGCCGATGTTCGCGAACGGTCACTACAGCGATCACTATTACACCGTCGCGCCGCAATACGCGACGCCCGGCCGGCCGGCGTTTCAGGCGAGCGGCGGCTATTCCGGCGCGCAGGCGCTCGTGTCGATGTCGCGGCGCTTCAGCCATTACTGGGTCGGCGCGTTCATGCGCTATGCCAATCTCGCGGGTGCGAGCTTCGCCGACAGCCCGCTCGTGCGTCAGAAAAGCGTGCTGTCGGGCGGCGTGGCGCTCGCGTGGGTGTTCGGGCAATCGTCGAAAACGGTGGCGAGCGATGAGTGACGCGCATCGGAAAATCGGCGGCGAACATGGGCGGTCGCTCGAAAGCGTCTGGCAAGGCGTGGCGTTCTATTTCGCGCTCGTCGTGCTCGCGCTCGTGTGTCTCGCGTGGTTCCCGTTCGCGCTCGTTTTGCGATGCGTGCTGTCCGTCGATGCGGGGCGGCGCGTCGGGCGCGCCGTCGTGCAGCGCGTATGGCACATGTACTTCGCGCTGCTGCGCACGCTCGGCGCGTGCCGCTTCGATCTCACCGAACTCGATTCGCTCGCAGGCGAACCCGCGATGATCCTCGCGCCGAATCATCCGTGCCTGCTCGATGCGCTGCTCATCGCGTCGCGCGTGCCCGATACATGCTGCGTAATGAAGGGCGACGTCGCCGGCAACGTGTTCCTCGGGCCGGGCGCGCTGCTCGCGGGGTATATCGTCAACGACACGCCTGTCGGGCTGATTCGTTCCGCCGTCGCCGAACTGCGGCGCGGCAGTCCGCTCCTGCTGTTTCCCGAAGGCACGCGCACGGAAAGCGCATCGGTGAATCCGCTGAAAGGTGGCATCGCGCTGATCGCGGCGCGCGCGCAGGCGCCGGTGCAGACGCTCATCATCGAAACGGATTCGGGCTTTCTCGGCAAGGGCTGGCAGATCTTCAGGAAGCCGGCGCTGCCGATCACCTATCGCGTGACGCTCGGCCGGCGTTTCGCGCCGCCGGGACGCGATCACGCCGCGCTGCAGGCGTTCATCGGCGAATTGCAGCGCTTCTATGACGGCGAGGTCGACACGCATCGCACGCGCGACTGAGCGACCGAGAGCGGCGACGTCCACAGACGTTAAAATTCGTCGCATCTTTTCGTTTTCTGTTTTCCCTAATGCCTTCGACACGCGCATCGTCCACGCATCTCGTCCTCATTCCGAGCTACAACCCCGGCGAGAAAGTCGATGAAACCGTGCGCGGCGCGCGCGAGCAGTGGAATCCGGTGTGGGTCGTCGTCGATGGCAGCACGGACGGCAGCGCCGCACGTCTCCTCCAAATGGCCGAAGCCGATCCCGGCCTGCGCGTGATCGTGCTGCCGGCAAATCGCGGCAAAGGCTCGGCGATCCTCGCGGGCCTCGACGAAGCGGCGAAACTAGGCTTCACGCACGTGCTGACGATGGACTCGGACGGCCAGCATCCCGCCGCGCTGATCCGCACGTTCATGGAAACGTCGATGGCCGCGCCCGAAGCGATGATCCTCGGCCGCCCCAGATTCGACGCGAGCGCGCCGCAATTGCGCGTGCAGGGGCGGCGCATCTCGAACGGCTGGGCGAATCTGGAGACGCTTTGGATGGGCATCGGCGATTCGCTGTATGGCTTTCGCGTGTATCCGGCCGCGCCGCTCGCCGCCGTGATGCGCTCGCAAACGTTCATGCGCCGTTTCGATTTCGATCCCGAAGCCGTGGTGCGTCTCTGCTGGCGCGGCGTGCAGCCGATCAATATCGACGCGCCCGTGCGCTACTTCAGTCCGGAAGAGGGCGGCGTTTCGCATTTTCACTATGGCCGCGACAACGCGCTGCTCACATGGATGCACGCGCGGCTATTTATTGGTTTTCTGATACGGCTGCCGCTGCTGATTGCGCGTCGCCTGAAAACCCGTTAAAGCCTTATCCGGTTCAACGAGCCGAAAAGTGAATAATTCTTTTGAACGCTTTTCCGTTTTCTTGACGAAAACGTAAATCGTAATCAACGTTTGCAAATTTCAACCTTTTAGTCCGGTTCCGGCTGCCATACTCGTTCATTTAGGTCTGTCCCAGCAACTGCATTTCAATTGCTTCCGAATGGCGCGGCGAGAATATTCGCACGCGCCGAATTGCGATCATTGCTGAAATAAATTCGAATTACTAATCGAATTAATCCCTAATCGAACGAGTCAGTCAATATGTCGAATAATCAGGAGCCGCGCCGCCGCTTCCTGCGGCAGGTCATTGCCATCATGCCGGCTGCGACCGTCGTGACGGGCGCGGCGCTCACACAGACCGCGTGCAGCCAGTCGGCGGAAACGGCAGCCGCATCGCCTTCCCGTGACTATCATCCCGTCTATTTCCACGCGTCCGAATGGCGCTTTTTGCAGGCCGCCGTCGATCGTCTGATTCCCGAAGACGGGCACGGTCCGGGGGCGCTGAAGGCAGGCGTGCCGGAATTCATCGACCGGCAAATGGAAACGCCTTACGGCTACGGCAAGCTCTGGTACATGCAGGGGCCGTTCCATACGGATTTGCCGCCGGAACTCGGCTATCAGATGAGCCTTACGCCGCGCGATATCTATCGCCTCGGCATCGCGGCATGCAACGACTGGTGCGAGAAACAATACGGCGGCAAAGTCTTCGCGGACCTCGATATCGCCACGCAGGAAGCCGTGCTCGCGCAACTGGAGCACGGCAAGACCGAATTCGACGCGCTGCCCGCGCAAACCTTCTTCTCGTATTTGCTCACGAACACAAAGGAAGGCTTTTTCGCCGATCCGATTTACGGCGGCAATAAGGACATGGCCGGCTGGAAGATGATCGGTTTTCCTGGCGCGCGCGCGGATTTCGCGGACTGGATCGACCGGCCGGGCGAGAAATATCCGTATGGCCCGGTATCGATCGACGGAAGGCGGGGGTAAGTCATGGCGATTCAAAAGAAAAAAGTCGATTGCGTGATCGTGGGTTTCGGCTGGACCGGCGCGATTCTGGGTCAGGAACTCACCGATGCGGGTCTCGATGTCGTCGCGCTCGAACGCGGCGCAATGCGCGACACGCCGACGGACGCGGAGTATCCCAAAGTCATCGACGAGCTGGCCCACGTGCGCCGCGGCAAGCTGTTTCAGCATCTGGCCAACGAAACGGTCACGATCCGTCACGGCGTGGACGATCTGGCCGTGCCGTATCGGCAGCATGGTTCCTTCCTGCTCGGCAATGGCGTGGGCGGCGCGGGTTTTCACTGGAACGGCATGCACTACCGCGTCCTGCCGGAAGAGTTGAAGCTGCGTTCGCACTACGAAGAGCGCTACGGCAAGAAGTTCATTCCCGAAGGCATGACGGTTCAGGACTTCGGCGTGACCTACGACGAGCTCGAACCGCACTTCGCGTTCGCCGAGAAAGTGTTCGGCACATCGGGCAAGGCGGGCAATCTCAACGGTACGATCCAGCCGGGCGGCAATCCGCTCGAAGGGCATCGCAGCAGCGAGTATCCGACCGCGCCGCTGAGGAACTCGCTCTCCGCGCAACTCTTCGAGAAAGCCGCGCGCGAAGCGGGTTTCAATCCGTATCCGGCGCCGGCGGCGAATGCGTCCGAGCCGTACACGAATCCGTATGGCGTGCGCCTCGGGCCGTGCAACTTCTGCGGGTTCTGCGAACAGTTCGGCTGCTACATGTACTCGAAGGCGTCGCCGCAGACCACCATCCTGCCGGTGCTGCTGAAGAAGCCCAACTTCGAACTGCGCACGAATGCCTACGTGACCAAGGTACTGCTCGATTCCGACAAGAAGCGCGCCACGGGCGTCAGTTATATCGACGCACAAGGCCGCGAAGTCATACAGCCCGCCGATATCGTGATCGTCGCGGCGTTTCAGATGCACAACGTGCGTCTGCTGCTGCTGTCGGGCATCGGCAAGCCGTACGACCCGAAGACGGGTGAGGGCGTCGTCGGGCGCAACTATGCGTATCAGATGAACGGCGGCATCAACGTGCTGCTGCCGAAAGGCACGCAACTCAATCCGTTCATCGGCACGGGCGCGGGCGGCGTCGCGATGGACGATCTGAACGGCGGTCAGTTCGATCACGGCCCGCTCGGTTTCCTCGGCGGCGCGAGCATTCGCCAGGTGATGTACGGCGGACGCCCGATCAGCATGACGCCCACGGTGCCCGGCACGCCCGCATGGGGCAGCAAGTGGAAAGACGGCGTGGCCGATGCGTATCAGCGCTACATGACCATCGGCATTTCCGGCTCGGTGATGCCGTATCGCGATGCCTGTCTCGATCTCGACCCGACGTATCGCGACGCGCACGGTTTGCCGCTCTTGCGCATGACCTTCGACTGGCACGACAACGAATACGCGATGCTCGGCTACATGGGCGATCGCATGGAAAGCGTCGCGAAGGCGATGAAGCCCGAAGCGTATTTCAAGGCGATCCGCAAGAAGGGCGAGCACTACGACACGCGCGCCTATCAGTCGACGCACACGACGGGCGGCGCGGTGATGGGTTCGTCGCCGCAAACGAGCGTCGTGAACAAGTATCTGCAGAGCTGGGACGTGCATAACGTGTTCGTGACGGGCGCGTCCGCGTTCCCGCAGAACATGGGCTACAACCCGACGGGCGTCGTGGCCGCGCTCGCCTTCCACACGGCAAAGGCGATCCGCGAACAGTATCTGAAGCAGCCGGCTCCGCTGGTGCAGGCTTGAGGAGACGGTGATGATATTCAAGAAACTCACGACCGCGTTGATGTCGGCGCTGATCGTCGCGGGTGCGTCGTTCACGCATGATGCGATTGCATCGGGCAGCACGGATGCGCAACTGATCGAACGCGGGCGCTATCTCGCAAGCGTCGGCGATTGCGCCGCGTGCCACACGACGAAGGGCGGCAAGCCGTTCGCGGGCGGGCTCGGCATTGCGTCGCCGGTCGGCACGATCTATTCGGGCAACATCACGCCGGACAAGGAAACGGGCATCGGCGCTTACACGCTCGAGGACTTCGATCGCGCGGTGCGTCAGGGCATCGCGAAGGACGGCTCGACGCTCTATCCCGCGATGCCCTACGCATCGTATGCGAAGGTCAAGCCATCCGACGTGAAAGCGCTCTACGCGTATTTCATGAACGGCGTGCAGCCGGTTTCGCAGCCCAATCGTGCGACCGATATTCCGTGGCCGCTCTCGATGCGCTGGCCGCTGCGCTTCTGGCGCATGTTGTTCGCGCCGGCGCCCGTCGCGGACGACACACCGCTCGCCGATCACTCCGCCGCGCGCGGGCGCTATCTCGTCGAAGGGCTCGGACATTGCGGCGCATGCCATACGCCGCGCGGCATCGGCTTGCAGGAAAAGGCGCTGACCGACGCGAGCCCGCTATATCTGTCGGGCGGCACGGTCGACGGCTATCTCGCGAAAAGCCTGCGCGGCGACACGAAGGACGGTCTCGGCGCATGGAGCGAGGCGGACATCGCGGCCTTCCTGAAGAGCGGGCGCACCGCGCACTCGGCCGCGTTCGGCGGCATGAGGGACGTGGTTCAGGACAGCACGCAGCACATGAGCGACGCGGACCTCGGATCGATCGCGCTTTATCTGAAGACGCTGTCGCCCGTGCGCGCAGCGGAACCGGCGCTCAAGCCCGACGATGCCGCCGCGCTCAGGCTGCGTGACGGAGCCGACACGAGCAACGGCGCGCTGACGTATATCGACAACTGCGCGGCGTGCCATCGCACGAGCGGCGCGGGTTACGGCGGCACGTTCCCGCGGCTCGCGCTGAACACGGTGGTGAATTCGGACGATCCGAGCTCGCTCATCACGCTGGTGCTGAAGGGCGGTCAGATGCCGTGGACGAAGGCCGCGCCGACGCACTACGGCATGCCCGGCTTCGCGGACCGCCTGACCGACCGCGATGTCGCCGATGTGCTGACCTTCGTGCGTTCGAGCTGGGGCAATCGCGCACCGGCGGTGACGGTCGATCAGGTCAAGACGCTGCGTCACACGACCGGCGCCAGGCGTCAGCCGGCGCGCCCCGAGAACGGCTGACGCACACACGACGAATCAGCGCGCGTCGCTGACCGTCGTGTTCATCGCGACGCCGGCGATCACCGTGTTCTTCAACGTGATGTCGTGCACGTTGTAGGCGTAGATCGGGCCGGGCGCGGTGGCCGACGCGGGGCCGGCCGCGACCGGCGAGCCGAAATCGCAATCGGTGATCGTGACGCCGGTGATCGCGGGAATCGCGGGCGTGGGGGCGGGGCCGTTGTAGTCGAACGCGACCGGCCCTTGCGCGACGATCGCCTGGAAGCACGATCCGGTTGCGCCGTTCAGCATCACATTGCTCGCCTTCACGTTCGAGATATTCACGTTCTGCACGAGCGCGGGCCGCGTGCGGATCGCGTCCTTCGACGGCTGATAATCGCAATCGAACGTGATGATGCCGCCCTGCGCCGCCGATGGATTCGCCGCGCTGGCCGTCACCACGCCGAGCGGCACCGTCGCGTTGATCGGACTGCCCGCGAGCAGGCTGGTGCCGTAGCCCGAAGGCGTGAGACTCACGCCATTGGGCAGCGTCACGTTGTCCACGTAGAAATCCTTCACGAAGCCGCCGCGGTTCATGTTCGTCTTGATGCGAATCGCGATGTTCAGCGAATTCGTCGCCCAGAACTTGTTGAGCATCTGCAGATTGCGCGCATAGATTTTCTGCACGCCACCGCCCATTTCGCTGCCGAGCGTGATGCCGCCGTGGCCGCTGTTCATCGTGCAGTTCTGGATGACGTGGTTCTGCGCCGGGCCGTACTGCGTGTCGAGATCCTTGCCCGACTTGATCGCGATGCAGTCGTCGCCGGTATTGAACGTGACGTTCTCGCACAGCACCGTGTTGCATGCGTCGGGGTCGAAGCCATCGTTGTTCGGGCCGATACTGTCGACGGTCACGCTGCGCATCACGACATTCTGGCAATCGGTCGGATGATGCTGCCAGAACGGCGTGTTGTTCGTGCGATAGCTTTCCATCAGCACATTCGTGCAGCCGATGAATTCCACCATGCAGGGCCGCAAATAATGACCGATGCCGAAGATGCGCTTCTCGATCGCGACGCCCGCCTCGGATAGCGCGGGCAGATAGTTCTGATCCTGCTGCCAGGGCGTGGCGGGATCGGTGAGCTTGGCGTAGAGCGCATCGGCGATGCCGGGCACGGCCGCTTTCAGATCGACGTTGTTCGGATTGAGCGATGCCTGCGACGGCGTCGATGCGTTCACGCAGCCGTACACGCCGTTATTGCCTTTCCATGTCCACCAGCACGTGGCCGTGTTGCCGCTGCCGGCGAAGGGCGTCATCGCCTGGCCGTTGAGCACGGAGGTGTCGCCTTCGCCCGTGACCGCGATGTTCTTCTGGTTGCGCGCGTAGACCGGCGGGCCGTAGTTCAGGCAATCGTTCGCCTGCCAGCGGCTGTAGAAGAGCTTGCCGTTCGGGCCGCAATCGATGGGGCCGTCCTTCGCGTAGTCGGCGGGATTCGGGCTGAAGTAGATCGTGCAGTTCGCGCTCAGGTGAAAGTCGACGTTCGACAGCAGCACGATCGGGCCCGCGCAATACCACGTTCCCGCCGGCACGACGACATGGCCGCCGCCCGCCGCGCTGCAAGCCGCGATGGCCGCGAGAAATGCCGGGCGCGAATCGAACGAGGCGGGCGCGTTGGTCTGGTCCGCGCCGGTGGAAAGCGGCGATTTGGCCGGATCGGTGTACGGATTCGCCACCGCGACGACGGCGCAGGGTTTCGCGCCGTAATCGGTGACGGGGAACTGGCGGCTCGGGAACATCGATGTCGATACGCTTTGCAGCGCGTTGACGATCTGCGTCGCCGAACCGGACGGGCCCCAGATCGGATCTTGCGCGGCGGGCGGCGGTGTCGTGCCGGAGCCGGAGTTGTCGTCGTGGCCGCCGCAGCCGGCCAGCGCGCCGAGCGTTCCCATCGCGCCGATGAGCGGTGCGCCCGCCGAAATGCCCGCGAATTTCACGAAGGTGCGGCGCGCGGCAGAGCGCACAGCCGATGCGTGTTTCGGTTGCTTCATCGAAATGTCTCCTGATACGGATTTCTGGTTCTGGATGCGTGCGAGTGCGCGGACGTGGAAACGTCCGGCCTGACTTCGAAGCGGAGAAAAGGGAAAGGCCTCAGCGCGGCGGTTGCGCGAGGCGATACTGGATAAACAAACGACGTCGTATGACTTGAGCGCGGCGGGGCATGGCGTCTCCAGCAATGTTCTGATGCGCGCGTGGGTCCGCGCGTCGTGCAGCAAACGTTAGCGGAGTTGCCGGTTGAACGTCAAGCAGGGAGTTACGTGTACGCCGCGTGTGGCGTGCAGATATCGGACATCGTATTTATGCGGCTTTCTTCAGCACGAGCCGTGCTTCCAGCCCGCCGCCTTCGCGCTGATGTAGCGTGAGGGACGCGTCCATCGCGAGCGTGAGCTGCCGTGCGATCGCGAGACCCAGCCCCGTGCCACCGGTTTGCCGGTTGCGCGAGCCTTCGAGCCGCACGAACGGCTCGAACACCGCCTCCAGCGATTCGGCGGGAATGCCCGGTCCGCGATCGAGCACGGCGATCACGGCGCGGCCATCGGCGCGGGAAGCGACTTCGATTTCCGCCGCGCCCGCATACTTGATCGCGTTATCGACGAGATTACCCACCACGCGTTTGAGCGCCTGCGGAGGCGCCATCAGCGCCCCGCCGATGCTGCCGGTGAGCGTTACGCTTTGGCCGGCATCGAGATAATCGTCGACGATGCTTTCGAAGAGCGCATCCGCATCGATGCGCCGCGGCGCTTCGTTCGTGCCGTGCAGCGTGCGCGCATACGTGACGCCTTCCTTCACGAGCGATTCCATCTCCTTCAAGTCCTGCTGGAGCTTCGCGCCCGCCGTTTCGTCGTCCATCGTGTCAACGCGCAGGCGCATGCGCGTGATCGGCGTCTGCAGATCGTGCGTGATCGCCGCGAGAATCTGCATGCGCTGCGTCATGTACAGCGAGACGCGGTCCTGCATCGCGTTGAACGCCTTCGCGGCGCGCGCGACTTCCTCCGGTCCGGATTCCGGCAGGCGCTCGGCCTTGAGATCGGGGCCGAGCGTGTCCGCGGCGCTCGCAAGCTGCTTGAGCGGGCCGGTGGCGAGGCGCACCGCGAGCCAGCAGCACGCGCCGAGCACGATCAGTTGCAGCACGAGAACCAGCGGCAGCCACGTGGATAGCGGCGTGCCGACCATCGGACGCATGTCGATGGTGAGCGGCGAGCCGTCCGACAGCTTCAGATGCACCTGAAAGCGTTCCTTGTGGCCGGGCATCGCGTTGACGGTCACCGGATAGCGCTTGCCGATGCCATCGCTGATCGAGCGCGCGAAGCGTTCCGAGAGCGCGGCGTCGGGCGGCGCACCGTTCGTGTCGCCCGGTCCGAGAATGAATTCATAGCTGCGCCGCGCGAGCCGCGGCAGCCATGCGGCGCGTTCGGCTGGCGGCAGATGATCGAGCAGCGCGACCGAGCTCGCGACCTCGCGCTCGACGTAACCCACCATGACGTTGGTCATCGATTCGTCGCGTTCGCGCATCGTCAGCAGGAACGAGAAGGTCTGCGCAAGCGCCAGTCCGACGACGAGGATCAGCGCAAGCCGCGCAAACAGCGTGCGCGGCCAGTGCAGCAACGGAGTCGATGAAACCGTGCTCATTGGGACGACTCGATCGGTTTGACCTCGGCCGAGAACACATACCCTTCGCTGCGCAGCGTTTTGATGTAGCGTGGCTCGCGCGCCGTATCGCGCAGACGTTGACGCAGGCGCGACACGAGCAGGTCGATGGAGCGGTCGAACGCATCGGCCTGGCGGCCCTGCGTCAGATTCAGCAACTGATCGCGCGTGAGCACGCGCTGGGCATTGTCGAGAAACACGCGCAAGAGACGATATTCCGCGCCCGAGAGCGCGACCATCGTGCCTTCGGCGTCGAGCAGATGGCGCGCGGTCGTGTCGAGACGCCAGTCACCGAAGCCGAGCATTTGCGACGACTCACTCACCTCCATGCCCGGCGGCAGCATGCGCGTGCGGCGCAACACCGACTTGATGCGCGCGAGGAGCTCGCGCACGGCGAAGGGCTTCGGCAGGTAATCGTCGGCGCCCATTTCGAGGCCGAGAATGCGATCGGCTTCTTCATTGCGCGCGGTGAGCATCAGCACGGGCACATCGCGGAACTTGCCCGAGCGCAGTTCGCGGCACAGCACGAGGCCGTCTTCGCCAGGCAGCATCAGATCGAGCACGACGAGATCGGGCGCGCCCTGCTGTTCGAGCACGGCGCGCATCTGCCGGCCGTTCGCCGCGAGCGACACGCGCATGCCGTTCTTTTCGAGGTACTCCGCGAGGAGCTCGCGAATGCCGCGATCGTCGTCGACGATCAATACGTGATCAGTGGTTTCCATCGATGGATCGTTGTCGTTGACGCTTCAGTTGCACCCGGCTCGGGCTGACCAGCAGACACTGAACCGGATGGGCCATTTCCGTCGCTATCCCGCCTACGAGGAAGGCGAGCACTGCCAGCATGCGTTTCATGTCCTGCTCCCGCTGATAACCGATGACTGCGTTATAGCGCGGTTCGGCGGGGCTTTTGTATCGCAGTGTATCTCGCATGCCGCACGATACATAACATTGCGCAATGCGCCTTTCCCCGACACAAGCGGGATACGCGCGAGCAGTCCAATGCGGTCATGCCGATGAGAACGTCGGCTTTCACCGCATCGAGAGGACTTCATCATGTTTGCTGCAATCAGGAAAGCCGCCGCATGCGCAGGACTGGCCGCGTGCGCCGCGGTCGCGCCCGCGCCCGCCAGCGCCGACATTAACGCCCACGCTGCGCCGGAATTCGCCGGCATCGACACCTGGATCAACAGCGCGCCCCTCACGCTCGCTCAGTTGCGTGGCAAGGTCGTGCTCGTCGACTTCTGGACCTTCGCGTGCGGCAACTGCATCAACACGCTGCCGGCCGTGCAGTCGTGGCATCAGAAATACAAGGACAAAGGGCTCGTCGTGGTCGGCGTGCATACGCCCGAGTTTCCGTTCGAGCAGGACACGAACAACGTGAAGCGCGCCGTCGAGCGTTTCGGGATCACGTACCCGGTCGCGCAGGACAACCGCTATGCGACGTGGGCGGCATACGGCAATCAGTATTGGCCGGCGTTCTATCTCATCGACAAGCACGGGCGCGTGGTCTATTCGCACGTCGGTGAAGGCGATTACGCGCAGACCGAAGCGGCCATCGAAAAGCTGCTGGCCGAGCACTGAACCGGGCATTCGTATCGCAATGTATCTGGAACGAACACGATACAAAACATTGCACAGCACCCGGTTTCAGGACACATGCCAGATACCTGCAAGCCTTCAAATACACACAACGACGGCAAACGAGTGAAACGCAAAGCGAACACTGCGAAAGCCGAAGTGCAGAAACACATTCGACAGACTGATTGATCCGCCCAAGGAGAAACACCATGAAATCCACGATCGTTGCTTTCGCTCTCGTCGCCAGCGCCATGACCGGTGTTGCTCATGCCGCCATGACCAACCACAACCCGGTGGACGTGCAGACGCAGCAGGCCGTCGCGAATCACACGTATGCCGGCAAGACCCGCGCCGAAGTCAAACAAGAGCTGGTGCAGGCACAACGCGACGGCCAGATCGCCGCATTGCGCAGCCTGTATCAAGGCAGCTGATTCGAACGCTCATTGAAACCACGACAAAGAGGCCCATCATGATCAAGCAACTCGTCACCGCCACAGTTCTCGCCATCAGCGCCGTCGCAGCCGGCTCCGCCTTCGCCAGCAGCGGCTACGGCCCCGCGCCGCACTACGACCCGCTCGCGGGTGCGCCCGCCTCGCAGCGCGGCGTGAGCGCGCAGACCATCGCCAGCGAAAGCGCCGCCATGCCGATGCAAGCCTACGGCGGCATGGGCGACACCGTCTCGCAATCGGGCGGGCGTGGTGTAGCGACGAACGACGTCGCCCGACTCTTCGCGCATCACTAAGTCAATCCACCTTTCGAACGAACCAAGAGGAATTCATCATGACCCAGATCGACACCGTCCTGTACACCGGCAAAACCCGCGTCGTCGGAGGCCGCGAAGGCCACGCGAAGAGCACCGATGGCCGTCTCGACGTCAAGCTGTCGCCGCCTGGATCGGCGGGCGCGGGCACCAACCCCGAGCAGATGCTCGCCGCGGGCTGGTCCGCGTGTTTCATCGGCGCGATGGGCAAGGCCGCCGCGAAGCTGAAGACGCGCCTGCCCGCCGACACCGCCGTCGATGCCGAAGTGGATCTCGGCATGGCGGGCGAAGCGTATCTGCTGCGTGCGCGTTTGAACGTGAGCCTGCCGGGTATCGAGCGCGCGGTGGCCGAAGAGATCGCGAATCTGGCGCATCAGACTTGCCCGTACTCGAAGGCGCTGAAGAGCAACATCGACGTGACGATCTCGGTGGTCTGACGCGTTTCGTCGCCGCGATCCGGCGATTCGGTCCGGTAGACTGGGCGCTTCATCGAACCTGAGCGAAGCCCGAGCCGACATGGACCGAATCGACGCGATGAAGGTCTTCATCGCCACGCTGGACGAAGGCAGCCTGGCGGGCGCGGGGCGGCGGCTCGGCCGTTCGCCCGCCGCCGTGAGCCGCGCGATCGCCTTTCTCGAGGAACATACCGGCACGGCCTTGCTTCATCGCACGACGCGCACGATCCGGCTTTCCGAAGCGGGCGAGCGCTATGCCGCCGCGTGCCGCCGCATCCTCACCGATCTCGAAGAAGCCGACTTGCTGATCGCGCACGAGCGCGCCGCGCCGCGCGGCCTGCTGACGATCACCGCGCCCGTCGCGGCCGGCGAAGACATCCTGCGCCCGCTGCTCGACGATTTTCTGGCGCGCTTTCCCGCCGTCTCCGTGCGCCTGCAACTGCTCGACCGGCCCGTGAGCCTGATCGACGAAGGCATCGATGTCGCGCTGCGCATCGCGCATCTGTCGGACTCGACGCTGATCGCGATTCCCGTGGGCGAAGTGCGGCGCGTCGTGGCGGCGTCGCCGCGCTATCTCGCGAAGCATCCGCGCATCGGAAAGCCTGCCGATCTCGCGCAGCATCGAATCATTTCGATGACGCATTTCGGCCTTGATTCATGGAGCTTTCCGACATCGGGCGGCTCGACGATTCCGCAGGTCGTGCAATTCGCGCCGCGCTTCATCGTGAATACGGTGCGGGCGGCGGTGGCGTCGGCCGTCGACGGTCACGGACTCACGCGGCTCTTTTCCTATCATGTCGCGAAGGAAGTGAAGGACAAGTCGCTGCAAATCGTGCTGACGGACAGCGAGCATGCGCCGTTGCCGGTGCATCTGCTCACGCCGCACGGACGCCTTTCGGTGCCGAAAGTGCGCGCATTCGTCGATTTCGCCACGCCGCGCCTGCGCCGCCAGTTCAGACAACTGCAACTCGATTCAACCGCCTAGCGGAAGATTGACTTCCGGTTCGCGACGATTCTCTCTTCATTCGATCGAATATAGACTGGCCTTCATGGAAGGGTGCGTGGTCCGCGCCCGATGCAGCAGTGGAGGCCGTATGCAAGACGCAGTCTTGAATCGATCGGAAAGCGGAGCGTTTCCAATCTGGCGCGGAGTGCTCGCCGGCGCAAGTGCGAGTCTCGTCGGCATCGGGCTCGCGCGCTTTGCCTACACGCCGCTGTTGCCGGCGATCATCGGCGCGCACTGGTTTCCGGCGTCGACGGCGGCTTATCTCGGCGCGGCCAATCTCGGCGGTTATCTCGCGGGCGCGCTCGCGGCGGGCCTGCTCGCGCGGCACGCGCGCGCCGCCACCGTTCTGCGCGCGATGATGGTGCTCGCGACGATCGCGTTCGTCGCGTGCGCCTTTCCGGTTTCGTTTCTGTGGTTTTTCGCGTGGCGCTTTCTGTCGGGCATTTCGGGCGGCGCGCTGATGGTGCTCGCCGCGCCGACGATCATCGCGCACGTCGCGCCGTCGCGCCGCGGTTTCGCGAGCGGCGCGATCTTCACCGGCATCGGGCTCGGCATCGCCGCATCGGGGACGATCGTGCCGCTGCTGCTGCGGCAAGGGCTCACCGAGACGTGGCTCGGCCTGGCGGTGGTGTCGCTGCTGCTGACGATCGTCGCGTGGAACGGCTGGCCCCCGCAGGATGCGCCGCGTCCTGCGCAAACGAACGTGCACACCCATGTGAAGACGCCAGCGCCGCGCGCGTTGCGCGCGCTTTTCGCCGAGTACGCGCTGAATGCGGTCGGGCTCGTGCCGCACATGATCTTTCTCGTCGATTTCGTCGCGCGCGGCCTCGGCAAGGGCGTCGATGCGGGCGCGCAATACTGGGTGCTGTATGGGCTCGGCGCCATTGTCGGACCGCTTCTGGCCGGTCATCTCGCGGATCGCGCAGGATTCGGGCGTGCGCTTCGCGTCGCGTTTCTGATTCAACTGGTGGCCGTGGCGCTGCCGGCGATTTCATCGAACACCGGTTTGCTGATGGTGTCGAGCGTGCTGGTCGGTGCGTTCACGCCGGGCATCGTGCCGCTCGTGCTCGGACGCGTGAACGAACTGCTGGCGCATCATCCGGCCGCGCAGAAGGGCGCATGGAGCACCGCGACGACCGGATTCGCCGTGCTGCAGGCGCTCGCCGCATACGGTTTGTCGTTTCTGTTTTCGAACAGCGGCGGATTATCGCCTGCTGTTTGCGATCGGCGCAGGCGCGCTCGCGGTCGCGCTCGTCGTGGATCTGTTCGCCGCGTCGAGGTCGAAATGAGTCAGGTCTTTCAGGCGGCGATGCCGCGCGGCTACGCCGAACGCAACGAACACTACTGGCGGCGCAATCTCGCGGTGTGCGTGTTCGGCTCCTTCACGACGCTCGTGAGCCTCAGCATGCTGCTGCCGTTTCTGCCGCTGTACGTGCGGCAGCTCGGCGTCGAGTCGCAGGCGGCAGTGATCGAATGGTCGGGCGTCGCGTTCAGCGCGACGTTTCTCGGCACCGCCGTCACCGCGCCGCTTTGGGGCCGTCTCGCGGATCGATACGGCCGCAAGCCGATGCTCGTGCGCGCCGCGCTCGGCATGGCCGTTGTGATGTCACTGATCGGCGTCGCGCATTCGGTGCAACAACTGGTCGCGCTGCGTTTGCTCGCGGGGCTGCTCGGCGGCTACGCGTCGGCATCGACGGTGATGATCGGCACGCAGGCGCCGCGCGAACGGGCAGGGTGGGCGCTCGGCATTCTGTCGACGGGCGCGCTCGCGGGCAATCTCGCCGGGCCGCTCATCGGCGGATTGCTGCCGGGACTGATCGGCATTCGCGGGACCTTCTTCGCGGGCGCGGCGATGATCGCGGTGGCCGCGTTCTTCACCATCGTTCTCGTGAAGGAAGACTTTCATCGCGGCGATGCGAAGAAGCGCGCGACGCACGCGGCGTCGGCACGGGCGCATCGCACGAACTACGGGGTCGTCGCCGCGCTGCTCGCGACCGCGATGATGGTGCTGCTCGCCAATATGTCGATCGAGCCGGTCATCACCGTTTATATCGGGGGCCTGGGCGTGTCGGCGGATCATGTGGCGCGCATCGCGGGCGTCGTGATGGCGTGCTCCGCGCTCGGCAGCATGCTGACGGCGGCGCGGCTCGGGGCGCTCGCGGATCGCATCGGAAGCTGGAATGTGATCGTCGGATGTCTGGTGCTCACGGGCATCGCGATGATTCCGCAGGCGTTCGTGCATCAGTGGTGGGAGCTTGCCGCGCTGCGCGTTGTGATGGGCATGACGCTCGCCGGGCTGCTGCCTTCGATCGCGAAGCTCGCGCGCGGCGCCGTCGATGAAAATGGCAGCGGGCAGATGCTCGGCTATCTGCAATCGGCACAGTTCAGCGGGCAGGTCATCGGGCCGGTGATCGGCGGGCAGATCGGCGTGTGGTTCGGGCTGCACGCCGTGTTCTTCGCGACGGGCAGCCTGCTGATCGCGTGCGCGGGGCTCGCGCATTGGGCGCGCACACGATAAAGACATCATGCGCAGTTTAAGTTTCGCTTAAGGCGCGCAACTTACGGTAGCGGGTCTTTTGCCCGCCGCCGCACCATGCCGCCACATCGACGCTCATCGACGCGCATCCGAACGCGTCATGCTTAAACTCCATCTCTTCTTCATCGTTTTCATCTTCGCGAGCCTCGTGCCGCTCATCGCGCACGCGAAGCGCGCTGCCGCGAAGCAACCCGCCGTGCAGGCGCGTGCCGCGATCGCCGTCGATCTGGGCACCGGCCGCACGCTCTACGCGAAGCACGCCGATGCGCGTCTGCCCATCGCATCGCTCACCAAGCTGCTCACAGCGATGGTCGTGCTCGACTCGAAGCATTCGCTACTTAAGCCCGCGCGCATCACCGATGCCGACGTCGATCGCCTCAAGTGGTCGCGCTCGCGTTTGCCCGTCGGTTCGCTTCTGCTGCGCAAGACGATGCTCCATATCGCGCTGATGTCGTCGGAGAATCGCGCCGCGTTCGCGCTGAGCCGCGACTATCCCGGCGGCCGCGCGGGCTTCGTGCGTGCGATGAACCGCACCGCGAAGCGGCTGCACATGAACCGCAGCCGTTTCGTCGATCCGACCGGTCTTTCGCCGCGCAATGTATCGACCGCACGCGATCTCACGCGGCTCGCGCGCGCGGCGTATCGCTATCCGACGATCCGCGAATTCGCGACTTCGCATCACAAGCTGGTGCTCGGCGGCGACGGGCCGCTCGTGTATCGCAATACCGATCCGCTCGTGTATCGCGATTCATGGCACGTTGGTTTGCAGAAGACCGGCTTCACGAACGAGGCGGGACATTGCCTCATCGTCGTCGCGTCGGTGCATGGGCGTCCGACGCTCTTCGTCATCCTCGGTGCGCCTGCCGTGCATGGGCACTTTCAGGACGCGGAGAGGCTGCGGAGCTGGCTGATGAGGCGCTGACGACACGCGATGAAACGACCACGCTTCGCATCGGCAATCGGCTTGTGCATCGTGCTCGCTGCGTGTTCGCGGCAGGACAGCGTGTTTTCGATGTCGCCCGCGTTCGAGGCGCGCACGACGGCGACGGCGTCATCGGTGGAAGCGTGCATCGCTTCGCGCTGGAAAAGCGGCACGCGCGGTTTGAGCCGCGTGAAGCGGGAAGGCGCGGTTCGCCTGCGTGCGCAGACGTTTTTCAAGGGTGTGACGATCGGCGTGAGCGTCAGGAAGGATGCGGGCAAGACGCTCGTCGAGTATTTCGAGCGGCGCATCGCCGCCCCGCTGTATGAGACGATGGTGCGCGGCTGCCTGCATCCGGACGCCTCGGACGGAAGCTGAAGCGTCACGCCACCGCGAGCGATTCCTCGGTGACGGGTTTATCGTCGATAGGAAAGTGCAGCAATGCCGCGACGAGCCCCGCGATGGCCGTCGCGCCCCAGATCAGCGAGTACGAGCCGGTCGTGTCGAACACATAACCGCCGAGCCACGCGCCGAGAAACGAGCCGAGCTGATGGCTCAGGAACACGACGCCGAACAGCGTGCCGAGATGCCGCGTGCCGAACACCTTCGCGATGAGGCCATTGGTCAGCGGCACGGTGCCGAGCCAGGTCAGGCCCATCACGGCGGCGAAGATGACGACGGACACGCTCGTCGTCGGCAGGAGCACGAAGAGGGCGATCGCTCCGCCGCGAATCAGATAGAGCCATGCGAGCACATGCTGCTGGCGCCAGCGTCCGCCGAGCCAGCCGCATCCCCAACTGCCGATCATGTTGAACAAGCCGATGAGCGCGAGCGCCGTTGCACCGAGCCCGACCGGCATGTGACACAGCATCAGATAACCCGGCAAATGCGTGGCGATGAACGCGAGCTGGAAGCCGCACGAGAAAAAGCCGAGCGTCAGCAGCCGATAGCCGCGATGCCGTGTCGCGAAGCGCAGCGTTTCGCGCAGCGGCATCGTCGCAGGTTGCGTTTCGTGCGATGACGTCGCCACGCCCCGGCGGCGGCTCGCGCGATCGAGCACGATGCCGAGCGGCGCGGCGAAGAGCAGCACGAAGGCGAGCGCATAGAGCGACGCCGCCACGCCCGCATGCACGCGGATTTCCTGCGCGAACGGCACCATCAGCACCTGGCCGAGCGAGCCGCCCGCGCTGGCGAGGCCCATCGCGACACTGCGGGTTTGCGGCGACGCGACGCGCCCGACCGTCGCGAGCACAACGCCGAAGCTCGTGCAACTGATGCCGATGCCGACGAGCAAGCCGAGACCGAGCACGAGCATCCATCCGGATGTCGCGGCGGCGGCGAGCGTGAGTCCGGCGGCAAATGTGGCCGCGCCGGTCGCGACGACGGGCGCCGCGCCGTAGCGGTCGGCGGCGGCGCCCGCGAACGGTTGCGCGAAGCCCCACACGAGGTTGTGTAGCGCGATCGCGAAGGCGATCAGTGTGACGGGCAATCCGCGATCGAAAGAAAACGGTCCGATGAAAAGCCCGAAGGTCTGACGCACGCCCATCGCGGCGCTCAGGATCAGCGCGGCGGCGGCGATCAGCGCCCACGCCGTCGCGCGGCTCGGATTCGTCGTTGGGGAAAGGGTCGGCATGGCGCGTGTTCCTCCTTGCGGCCATCGTCGCAGGCGAACGTCCGTGCTGGCAAACGAAAAGTTTTCGCGGACGGTTGAGCGCAGTTCAACCGTGACGGCGTTCCTCGTCCATCTCGACGAAACCCGCCGCCTGCTCGATCAGCCAGTTGCGGAACGCGACGAGATCCGCGCGGGCGCTGGCTTGCGGCGTCTCGCAGAGCCAGTAGGCCGTTTGCGTTTCGACACGCGTTGCGGATGCTTCGACGAGCGTGCCCGCCGTCAGTTCGCGATCGACGAGCGGCCGCCGCCCGATGACGACGCCGAGCCCGGCCGCGGCGGCATCGAAGGCGAGCTGGACGGTATCGAAACGCAGGCCGCCGTGAAGATCGAGACCGTCGATGCCCGCGCCGTCCATCCACGCCTGCCAGTCCTGGCTCGCAGTATCGACGTGGATGAGCGTCGCGCGCGCGAGATCGGCGCTGCCGTCTGCGCCGGTCAGCATCGCGCGATAGCCGGGACTGCAAACTGGCACGAGCCGCTCGCCGAAGAGACGCTGCCACGACGCGCCGTCCACCGGGCCGCGCGACAGGCGCAGGCCGAAGTCGAAGCCATCGACGGGAAAGCCCGCCTGACGGCGCGAGGTGTCCACACTCACGTCGATGTTCGGCCAGCGCGCGCGGAAATCGGCGAGACGCGGGACGAGCCAGCGGGCGGCGAGCGTCGGCGCGCAGGTGATGGAAATGGAGCGGCGCGTGCGTTGGTCGGGCAGCGATCGCGTGCCGATGGCGATGAGCGAGAACGCTTCGGCGATGTACGGCAGGTAGTGTTCACCGGCGGCGCTCAGCGACAGTCCGCGCGGCTCGCGCACGAACAGCTCGACGCCGAGCATGGTTTCGAGCGCGCCGATGCCGTGGCTCACGGCGCCGGGCGTCACGTTCAGCTCGGCGGCGGCGAGCTTGAAACTGCGATGGCGCGCGGCGGCTTCGAAGAGGCGCAGGGCGTTGAGCGGTGGCAGGCGCTGGGGCATGTTGTCGTTCGTTATTTCCGATCGAGCGCCTAGTTTGCCATCTCAGCGGGCGGGCTCGCGCCGTGCTTTCCACCAGTCCCGCAAGCGACGCGCGATGAGCCCGAACGGCGGATTGGCGAACAGCACCGCCGCGCCCAGCGCGATGCCGCCGCAGACGAGAAACGTGCCCCGATAGCCGAGCGCGGCCACGAGCGCGCCGGACAGTACGCCGGAGAGGATCGATCCGACCCGCGACGCGTTGAAAAACAGCGCCGTTGCTGAGCTGGGGCTTCGCGGCATCAGGTCCTGCATATAGATCATGCCGAGACACGAGATGACGGAGACGACGAACGCGTTGAACGCCTGCATCGGGATCAGGAACGGGATGCTCTGCGAAGACGCGACCGCGATGAAATAGACCATGTGCACGGCGGCGCTGGAGGCGAGCCATCGCTGCTTGTCGAGGCGCGAGCCGCGTGCGCCGAGCGCCAGCATCATCGGGATTTCGAGGAATGCGCCGAGCCCGAGCATGACCGATACGTCGATGCGCGTGCCGTGCATGCCGTGCACGACGTAAAGCGGCAGCACGATCATGGTTGCGCTTGCGGCGAGTCCGACGAGCGCCATCGCCACGGTGGCGCGCCAGATCTCCGCGCGGCTGTGTTGCGCGCCGGCGTGCGGCTGCACGAGTTCCTCGGTGTCGGGCGCGGTGACTTCGAGCAGCGACGACGGATCGCCCGCATAGTGCGCGGGCGCGCTGTGCGGGTCGCCCTTGGGAGAATCGTGCATCTTCCAGACGATGCCGCCGCACGCGACGAAACACGCCGCCGCGAACAGGAAGAGTCCGTAGAAGCCCGCGGCGGCGAGGACCAGCGCGCCGACCGACGGTCCGAACACCCAGGCCATCGAAAGGACGGTTCGCAGCGTCGAGAGCGCGAGGGCGCGTTCTGCTTCGTCATCGACGGGCAAGGCGGCGCGTGCGAACGAGAAGACGAGCGACATGGCGGAGCCGCCCGCGCCGAGAAACACGACGCCGATGGCAACCAGCGCGGCATAGCTGCGCAGCAGGCAAAGCAGCAGAAAACCGAGCGCCGACGCGATGAGCGCCGCAAGCAGAAGTTCGCGATGATGGCCGTGCCGGTCGGACCATTTGCCCGCGAACGTGCTGGCCACGACGCCGCTCGCGGCGATTGCCGTCATGAAGACGCCGAGCCGCAATGGGCTCATGTCGGCCTGTTCGACGCTGAACAGCGAGAGATACGGCGCGGTGAACGACATCGCAATGCCGAGCATCAGGGTCGCGCCGGCGAGCGGCAGGAAGAAGGGGATTTTTGTAAGGCTGAGGAGGCGTGTGTTCATCGGGACGTGGAGGACTCGGGCGATCAGGCGAGTCGTGTTTCGGCTGCAAGGCGCGTTCCGCGGACCTTTTCGGGAATGCGCGCCGGATTCGGGACGGGTTGCGCAAGAATATCGGCGATCAGGCGATAACTGAGCAATTGAATTTGAAACAATTCGAGTGTCGGCTTCGCGGGTCTCCGACAGTAGCGCACGCGGCGTTCCGGTCAGGGCGCATCTACCTTCGAGATCAGTTCGAGCAAATCCGTGCCCGCAAAGGGTTTGACGAGGAGCTGCACGCCACCCGCGTTCGCTACCGCGAGGCGCGTCGACTGATTGTCGTGCGACGTGATGAAGACGGCCGGGGGGCGTGGTTCTCCGATGAGTGTGTACAGAGTCGGCCCCGAGACACCGGGAAGCTGGACGTCAAGGACGAAGCATCGCACAGTCGCCACGACGTTCGCAGCTCTATATGCTTCGGCACTGTCGAACGAAAGCGCCTCATATCCGGCCAGTCGCAATAGCCGTTGGAGCGCGCGTCGCATGCCATCGTCGTCTTCGACGATGACGATCGTTTGTTTGGTATCGCTCATGGCCAGCCACGGGGAGATACCCCGAGTGTGGTGCCGGCAGTGCAAGCTTGCTATCGGGATGTGGGGCAACGAAATTGCCCTTGGGGGCAAGCCGGGTCCGCCAGCACGGCTGACGCGCGGGTAAGTGAGTCCGCGCGTGCGCGGGTAAACGGCTCCGCGCGTCGAACGAGCTCGGCAAGTGAATGCGCGTCGAACTTGCGCATGAGTTCGGCTCGACAGGATTTGATCGTGCGTTCGCTCAGATCGAGGTCGGCTGCAATCTGCTTGTTCAATCTGCCGGCGATGATGCCGCCCAACACGACCTGCTCGCGCTCGCTGAGCGAGACATGGCTCTGCAACGGCGTCGCATGTTCTACAGCCGCGCCATCATGTGCTGCTAGCGCGCTTTCGATGGCTGCGAGCAAGGCCTGCGAATCGATGGGTTTCAGAAGAAAGTCACTGGCTCCGGCCTTGATGGCAAGGACAGTTCGTGGAATGTCCTGATAGGCGCTGATGAAAATGATCGGAACCGGGGTCTCGCGGCGTTGCAGCGCGTGCTGCAGATCCAGCCCGCTAGGACCGGGAAGCTCCACGTCGAGGAGCAGGCAGCCCGGAAGCGGGTTGGGTTCTGCCACGAGGAAGTCGCCGGCGCTCACATAGACCTGCACCGTGTAGCCGGCATGCTTCAAGAGCCGTGACAAGGCGGTGCGCATGGCTTCGTCGTCATCCACGATGTGGATGACCGCTTCGGCATGATCGATCAACTCTCGTGTCCTTGTATCGCCGCCGTTTTGGAACCCGGCGACATGACCGCTCGAGCGCACGCCCCATGCGCCCACTGTGCCTGCGGGTCACTTCGCATTCACAGATATCACAACTTCGCGCCCGATTGCTCGCGTTTGTCGAAGACGCTACGGGTTGGGCATGGAAGCGGCCGTCGCCAGCAGGTTTTGCGGCTTCACCCGGATGAGGCCATTTCGCGGACTGTCGATGTCCGCGATGAGTGTGAACGAAATCGAAACAATCACAGGCATGATCATCAGAAAACGTCGCCCGGGGTTCGAGCTTCGCGTGCCGTATCCAATCAAGGCATTGCAGAAAAAGCCGATGACGACCATCAGCGCCCATGCCGAAATCGGGATGTGGTTCCACCAGGCAGCCTGTGTATAGCCCTGTGTGTTGATGACATCGTTCATTCCGGCGATCGCCAGCGCGGTGAGCGGGCTCGGTTGCGCATTCGCGCCGGAGCGGGCAGCGGTCCAGAGCTTCGACTGCAACTGAGCCGTGCTTGCGTTGATTTGCTGCAGTTCCTCGCTGTCCCCCGTTTGATAGAAGTCGATCCGACGCGCGATGTACTGGCCCAGAAGCGTGCGGATCTCCGAAGCCTGCGCGGCGGGAAGCAGCTCCGCACGCAGCAACTCCGTCCCGATTGCGTTGGCTTCCTCTTCTTCGAGGTTCTTGCGCTGATCGTAACGTCCCACCGCCATCGAAAGACTGAATCCGATGACCAGAGCAAGAAGGGTGAGCGAAGCCGACTGCACAACCCCAAAGTCGTCACGCAAGTCGTCTGCCATCGGACGCGCCCGCCGTAGCACAGTGCCGAGGTAAGCGCCCACTGACATCGCGAGCAAAGTAAGCACGAGAAACGTGATCGGGTGGCTAACCAGCTTTTGCACGTTTGTCTCCTTTGATCGATGCCCGGAACCGGCATTCTCTCAAGCTCTCGATGAGTCGTTTGTCTTGGAAATGTGGCACCAGACGCTCGGTCGTGCTATCGGGACGACGGGCAATGCGATTGCCCGCAGGGGCAATTCGAACGCGGATTGCCCCAAGGGGCAACAGCGGTTGCCCGATATCCCTATGGTACACAGCGACGCACGCGTGAATGATTCTTAACGTCGTTCTCACCAATAGGGGTGAAGCATGTCCATGAAACTTCGCTGGCTGGTCGCTCTTGCTGTCATGGCTATCGACGGGGCTATGACCGTGACGAGCGCCGCGCCCAATCCGGCGACCGACGCCACACGCAAGGCGAACCAGGCCGTCGCAGATTATCTGCCGTTCTCGAACACTCAGGATTTCGAGGACGTGCGCCGGGGCTTCATCGCCGATCTGCCTAGTGCGGTCATCAAAGGCAGCGCCGGCAACACCGTCATCGATCTCTCCCAGTACGATTTTCTGCACCAGAACGGCCCCGCTCCGGCCACAGTGAATCCCAGCCTGTGGCGGCAGTCGGAGTTGCTGTCCACGCGCGGACTCTTCAAGGTGGTCGATGGCATCTATCAGGTGCGCAACATCGACCTCGCGAACATGACCTTCATTCGTGGGAAGACGGGCTGGGTCGTCATCGATCCGCTGACGTCGACCGAGACCGCGAAGGCCGCGCTCGATCTGGTCAACGACAAGGTCGAGCGCTTGCCCGTGACCGGCGTGATCTTCACGCATTCGCACGTCGATCACTTCGCGGGCATTCGGGCGGTCGTCGACGAAGCGGACGCGCGCTCGGGCAAGATCCCGGTCGTCGCGCCCGAAGGTTTCATGGAAGAAGCCGTCAGCGAAAACGTCTTCGCCGGCAACGTGATGAGCCGGCGCGCGTCGTACATGTACGGCAATCTGCTGCCGAAGAATCCCGAAGGCACAGTCGGCGGCGGTCTCGGACTCACGACCGCGGCGGGCACCATCACGCTGTTCGCGCCGAACAAGATCATCGACAAGACCGGCGAGAAGATGACCATCGACGGCATCGATATCGTATTTCAGATGGCGCCCGGCACCGAGGCACCCGCCGAGATGCTGTTCTACTTCCCGCAGTTCAAGGCAATCGACCTGGCAGAGGATGCCAACCACACGCTGCACAACCTCCTTACGCTGCGCGGCGCGAAAGTGCGCAGCGCACAGAAATGGACGAGCACGCTCGACGAAACCATCGAAATGTGGGGCAGCGACGCGGTGGTGTCGTTCGGCAGTCACCATTGGCCGCAATGGGGCAATCAGCGCGTCGTCGAACATCTGGAGAAGCAGCGCGACCTGTACAAGTACATCAACGATCAGGTTTTGCGCATGGCCAACCAGGGCCTGACGATGAACGAGATCGCCGAGCAGTTCAAGCTACCCGACAGTCTCGCCAAGGAGTTCTATAACCGCGGCTATTACGGTGATCTCAAGCACAACGTACGCGCGACATACCAGCTTTATCTCGGCTTCTGGGACGGCAATCCGGCGACCTTCAATCCTTATCCACCGGTGGAGGAGGCCAAGAAATACGTCGCGATGGTCGGCGCGGCCAAGATGATCGACACCGCGAAGGCCGCGTATAAGCAAGGAGATTACCGCTGGGCTGCGACCGTCGCGAACAAGGTCGTCTTCGCCGATCCGAAGAATCGTGAGGCGCGCAGTGTCGAAGCGGACGCGCTGGAGCAACTGGGCTATCAGGCGGAATCGGGGCCGGCGCGCAACTTCTATCTGTCGGGCGCGCAGGAGTTGCGCGCAGGGGTGCAAAAGGCGGCGACCCCCAACACGAGTTCGCCCGACATCATTCGCGGCATGACGACGGACATGTTCCTCGACTTCCTGGCCATTCACCTCAACGGACCGAGAGCGGGCGACAAGTCATATGTCTACAACCTGAGCTTCCCGGACACGAAAGAGCAGTACGTGCTGACAGTGAAAAATGGGGTGATGAACTACCGAAAGAACAAGCAACTCGACAAGGCGGATGGCACCGTCACGTTGAATCGCACGACGCTTGACGACATCGCGCTCGGGAAGATCAAGCTTGGCAATCTCGCCGAAAGCGGTCAGGTCAAGATCGACGGCGACTCGGCGAAATTCAAGGAGATGCTCGGGAACTTCGACAAATTCGACTTCTGGTTCACGATCGCTGAACCTTGAGATACCACGCCCGAGCTATGCGGTTGCCGTTTGCTCGTGGTTTCACGCCTGACCTTGCGCCGCGTTGCGAATGGACTGATGCGGTGCAAGGAATCGATACCTGCCTGCAGATGGCAGCCATACGATGAAAACGCTGCCGCCACCTTCTCTGGACTGAGAGGTAATGGTGCCTCCGTGGCTTTCGACAATCGTCCTGGCGATCGAAAGCCCGAGGCCCATGCCCTGCGGTTTGGTGGTGAAGAAGGAGTCGAAAAGCTTCCTCCGCGTGGCTTCGGAAATACCGTGGCCGCGGTCTGCAACGATCAGCGCAACGCCGTGCTGGCTGGGCTGGGTCGAAATCGATAGGATTCGGTTTGAATCTCCTGTTTCGTGCATTGCATCCATCGCATTCACCGAAAGATTCAGAAGCACCTGTTGAAGCTGAACGCAATCACCAACGATCGGTGAACACTCCAAGCTGAGCTCCGACTCGATCACGATACGGCGACGCCGCGCTTCAGGGGTCAACAGGGTCAGGGTTTCATCGACAGTCGAGTTCAAATCCAGTTCGATGAACTCGATGGGGTGCTTTCTCAACAAATCACGCAGGCGTTGCACGACCTGATTCGCGCGGACTGCATCACGGCGTACGTCAGCGAGAATCTGCTGCAGTTCATGCACTTCGGGTTCGCGATGCTCGAGGATCAGCCCCGCCGCGTCCGCGTTACTGAGAATGGCGCCCAGCGGCTGACCGACTTCGTGTGCGATCGAAGCGCTCAATTCGCCGGCAGACGATATGCGTGCGGCTCTCGCGAGTTCGTTCGCCCGTACCGTTGCGGCTTCTTCCGCGACTCTTCGTTTCCGACGTTG
Source organism: Caballeronia arvi (assembly GCF_001544695.2). GTDB lineage: Bacteria > Pseudomonadota > Gammaproteobacteria > Burkholderiales > Burkholderiaceae > Caballeronia > Caballeronia arvi. The sequence continues at coordinate 1,755 of NZ_FCOM02000004.1, read as the reverse complement.
CCAGAGCAGGGCGGCGATCGTCAACGCTTGCAGCCCCACGACGGCAGCCACGAAGACGACGGCGCCCCGATACTGATTCCAAAGAGAAGGAGCGACGTTGATCTGCTTGCAGTCGTCGGGAATCAAAGAGGAGCGAATCGCCAGTCTGTCGGCCTGGCCTCTGTCGACGGTGCAGCGAGATCGCTCCGTGTGCAACGTCGCGCCGTTTGGCGAGACCTTGCCGAGCAGGATGGACGCGGCGAGCTCGCCGGCGCGACGCCCGTTGTCCTCGTAGCTTATGACTGCACCGCCTAACAGGCCTTGATTGAGATAGGTCGGATACCAACCGTAGATGGGAGAACGGGACGCACGCGCCATCGGAGCCACGACTTCAAACGGGAAGAAAGTTCGACCCTCACGGTCACGATACATCGTTGTATAGATGACGGCGGCGCCGGACGGGTCGAGCGCACCCAGCCGCGTTTTCAGTTCCTCTAGTGTGAGCCCGCTCCATACGCTGACATCCCATTTGCGGGATCGGCGGGCGTGAGCAGCTTGCTCGGCCAGCTGCGCGGTGAAATCGTCGAAATTGCTGTTTCCTGCCACGATCACGAGTTGCGTCGCTTGCGGCTGCAACGCTTCTGCGAGAGCAATCGTATTGTCCGCGTCGAAATGCCAGGCGATATACGCGAAGTCGGGCGGCATGCGTGCGACGCGGCTCTCGTCGATGCTTGTAATCAGGATGGGCGCTTTGGGCCAGATGTCCTTGTGATAACGACTGGTAAAGTCGAGCGCGAAATCGGCGATGCCAATCACCATATCGATTCGCTTGTTCTCGTACTTCTTTTTCAGAAGTGCGAGAAATTCCGGAGTCAGATCGTTACTGTCGAATCGCAACTCATCGAGAGAGTCGGTATAGAACTCGACACCATCCGGTGCAGCGGCGGTCAGGGCGCTACGCAGCGCGCGAATCTGGATGGCCACCGCTGGCTGCGTCGGATCGGCGCCGGGAAGAATGACGACACGCCATCTTTCTCCGGCATCGACTGCCGAGGAAAAGAAGCCGAGAAGCAACGCCAGCCAACATAGGCTCCATCGAAGCAATCGTTTGTGACGCGACCACGCAAGACTTCGCGGCGTCGAAGTTCCCTCGACCATATCAACTCCGAAGGTGGGCGGCGAAACGATCCGGTAGCGGGAGCACAAGCGGTACAGGTTGGAGTCGTCGAAGTGCGAACTTGTCCGACGAGCAATATAGCAAGTTGCTTACATTTTGCTGGAGTGTGGGAAGGCTTGCCGTACATACAAACGATGCGGTGATGCAAGAATTGACATAATGTAAATTAGCGCATTTCTGTGTGTAGGTCCCAAGTTCAAATGTCGCGTTTCTGCCAGATGGAAATGTCGTGTTTTGACGTAGGTTCGTGGCCAGACGAGCGTTTCAGGAGCGCTGGCGATGAACACGACCGGGACCATCACGATGTCGATGCGCGAACTGGATCGGTTCAAGGTCATTCAGGCGGTCGCCGACGCGCGACTCAAACCCGGACGTGCGGCCGAACGGCTAGGCTTGAGCGTACGGCAAGTCGAACGCCTGGTGTGGCGTTACCGCGCGGCCGGCGTGGCCGGTCTGGTGTCAGGCAAGCGCGGACGAACGGGTAATCATCGACTGCCCGAGGGCGTGGCGCAGCGCTCGCTCGCGTTGATCCGTGAGCGCTACGCCGATTTCGGCCCGACGCTGGCGTGCGAGAAGTTACGGGAATGTCACGGGATCAA
>NZ_FCOM02000068.1 GCF_001544695.2 Caballeronia arvi | reverse complement strand
CAGCAGTTCAGCCGGTGGTCATCGGGTGGGGGAAATTGAAGTGCCCATCCCTGGGGGAGTTTGGGTGCCCGCCAGGGGTTGAGCTCCGCGATTCGAAAGGCCGTCCCGACGAAGCCTTTCTTGAGATCAGGTATCGCCGCATTACCGTGCTACCACCTCTCTACAAGCAGCGTCGCTATCCCGACCTACGTCTGACCGTCATTCATGCTCTGGAGACGGCCGCACCCGCCGGTCGGCCTCCGATCGAGTGGAAGTTGATCACTGATCTGCCAGTAAAATCTCGTGCTGACGCTATCGAAAAGCTCGACTGGTACGCGATGCGTTGGAAAATAGAGACCTTCCATAAGATTCTGAAGTCGGGATGCAAGGCTGAAGAATCGAAGCTGCGTACCGCCGATCGCTTAGCCAATCTTATCTCGGTGTTCTGTATCCTGAGTTGGCGCATCTTCTGGCTGACGATGCTCAACCGATGCGCTGCCCATGCGCCCGCCCAGTTGGCGGTCACACAAAGAGAAGTCGAACTCCTCGATCGGGTCGTTAAAGACACGCCTCGCATGGCACAGGCTCCGCCGCTGCTGCGCAGCCTCATCAAGCTTGCGCAACTCGGCGGCTACCTTGCACGTGCCAGCGACCCGCCGCCAGGCAATACCGTCGTGTGGCGCGGCATGCGACGCCTGATTGACATTCAGCTGGGCTATGAACTTGCACAGGACGACTGTGGGTAATTGCAAGGTCGTCGGGAGGGTTACTTTCCAGAATGACTCGGGCGGTGCGCAGGGAGATTGAGTGACGTCTCTGCGGGCTCGAGCCGTCCTCCGTCTGGAACCAGAACCTGCACACGTCCTCCTGGTGTCCGGGCGGAGGAGCGTGAAAGGAAACAATCGTGACTTTCATGGCGTCGAACTTTTTAATATTGCCTGCCATCTAGCCAATAGCAACGGCTAAGCCAACCCCGGCGCGCATCGCGCTGGCGGCGCTCTCAAGAAGCCAGCGCTACGGCCGTAAAAGCGGAATCTTCCGAAGAATCGTCAAGGGCGACGGCGGCAACCGGCCGCATTTGCACGCTCACCAAATGCAAACAACGCTGATCCACATGCCAACCACGCCCCGGCACCAAGTTATGGCGGCGGTCGTGGCCTTGCTCGCAATGAGTGGCGCCGTCTTTGTCTGGCCATATGCGAAAAGTCCTGGGCCGGTTATTGCCCCGTTCCTGCCAGTGTTCGCGACATGGGTGACGCTGACCGAAGGCCTGACGGCATTGCTGTTGTGGACTCAGTTCGCCGTCTCGGGCAGGCTGCTTTTCGCTGCACTTAGCGGTGCATATGCGTTCACGAGCGTGATTGCCGCCATCCAGTTGCTCGTCTTTCCGGGCGTCTTTTCCCCTACCGGCCTGCTTGGCGCGGGGCCTCAGACGGCGGTGTGGATTTGGGTGTTCTGGCATGGCGGCTTTCCGGCGCTGATAACCGCTTCCCTTTTTACGCGAGCCGTTCCCTCCACTGCGAGCCGTCTCGCCCGGGGCAGAGCCGTCGCATTTGCCTGTGTCGCGCTAGCGCTGAGCCTCTGCGCGCTCGCCACCGCCGGGCAGGCGCACCTCCCGCCCTTTGTCGCAACCTCCGGTTCGTACGCGCAGTTGTCCAGCAGTTCGGCCGGGATCGTAGTGGAGGCGATTTGCCTCGCAGCGCTCGGATTGCATGTATCGACGACTCGACTGCGCTCGTTGATGGACTTGTGGCTCGCCGTCGCGCTCCTCGGCACGCTTATCGATGTGGCGCTCACGTTGTCCGCCGGGGCGCGTTACAGCGTGGGCTGGTACGCGGCGCGCGCAGCGTCGATGATTTCGTCGAGTGCGGTCCTCGGGATGTTGATCTACGAGACCACCGGCCTATACCGGCGACTGTCCGAGACGCATAAAAGACTGGTGGAGACGTCGGCGCGCGACGGCCTGACGGGGGTTTTCAACCGCGCCTACTTTGACGATCGTTTCCCGCGCGATTTTTCGTTCGCATCCGACAGCGATCAGCCGCTTTGCGTCTTACTCATCGACGTCGATCATTTCAAGCGATACAACGACACGTTCGGGCATCTTGCCGGCGACGACTGCTTGCGCCGGGTCGCGAGCACACTCTCGACCACATTGCGGCGGCAAAGCGACTACGTGGCGCGCTACGGCGGTGAAGAGTTCGTCGTGGTGCTCCCGGCCTGCGAGGCACCGGCAGGACTACGTGTCGCGCAGTCGCTAAGGTCCGCGATCGAAACGCTCGGCATCCGCTCAGCATCCTCAAACGGTGCCCCGGTGACAGTATCGATCGGTCTTGCCTGCTCGCTCCCCACCTCGCCGGATTCGGCGCCGGCGCTGCTCAACCTCGCAGACGCTGCGCTGTACCGGGCGAAGGAACGCGGCCGCAACCGGGTCGTCGATGCGGCAGAAGTTTATGAGCCACGGACGGGAGCGTCGCAAGCGAGAAGCGACCCAGCATCGTTTCGGTCAATAAGCTCTTAAGCGGCGCCCTGCAAGTGGTACGCGGATCCTGACCGGCCAATCCAAAATCGGCGGCTCCCGGTGATCAACGTCGGCCATCCCATAAGCAAGCGCGTATTGGGTCGCCGATAACGCGCAGGGAAATTGACCCAGCATACCGCTCGCTCGCCTTTCTCCACCGGGCGCTCGAACAATCAGCATCGCTGTATAGAAATCGCCATCATCGACGGCGATCGGCGAAAGCGTAAAACCCTTGTAGAGAACCTCGCGTTCCGCTTCCATACCGCCTCCCGGTACCCACCTTGTTTCTCAAATATTAACCGGATTCAAAGGTAATTTATACTGGCCGACAGGGATTAAGCAATTTGTACAGTCTCGCGACTCGCGTCCCGTTAGCGAGTCGCGTGCTCCATCGCCGCTCAAAAGTTCTGGGCCTTTAACCTTTCGTTGCGCCCCTCAGATCCGATTACGGCGCATGGAAGACGATGAACGCGATGCACACGCCATCCGGGTCGCCCAGCTACATGTGGCATGCTGGTCGTCTGTGCACTGCGAACTCCGAGTCGACAATGGGAAAAGCTAGCCGCAGTAAATCTTCGGCTCTCGACGACCGCACGCGCGAAGGCCTTGCTCTGGCCGGAGAGATGGTGCGACACCCTCAGGTGCTGCCTACGTTCGCATCGATCGCCCGATTTTCGGATATGTCGAAGAAAGCGGGCGAATTATCGATGTTCGGTCAGGTTGCGGACGCCATAGGGGAGGATGAGCTCGCCCAAGCCCTAAGAGAGGCCCCGCTCGGCGCCGCACGAGTGGCCAAACAATTGAAGGCCGCGGCGCCGCAAGCTTGGGCAGAGGGCATGCAGCAAGCATTCCGAAACCGGAAATTCGTGGACTTCATCGATCAGATGATCCGCATTGCCCATACGAAGTTTTGGTCAAGCGATCCGTATCTGGCGCTTCAGTTCAACAAGAATCGGCCCGCGCATCCTGACGATCCCATCGTTCTTGCAATTACACGTGCGCATTGCAAGCTGACAGGCGATCTGCGACAACCCGGGTGGATAGCGCTGGCCCTCTTCTGTCTTGGACGAGTCATCGCCGTTACCTCGAGCAAAAGCTATGAAAGCGACGAGTGGACGGACGTTACCCTGATGTGGTTTGACCTCGAAAGGTCCTTTCTGGAAGGCGATGGTCGCGACACCGCCAAGGCCGTCCTCGAGCTTAAAAAGGAGCTATTGCCCGACCTCCCAGAGATAATCGGCTCGAGGATGATGCACGGGCTGGCAGAAGCCGCAATCAACGCAGGTGAAACAAGCTTGTTTCAATGAATGCCTCCTCCACGCTTTTAGGGCGTTTCGCCGTCGCGTCGGTGCGAGCACGAAGCACGTGAGGCGTTCCTTCCCGCCCGGCACGGTGCCTGCTTCTTACAGGGGATGCGGAGCCCCGGGGGCAGCTATGAATCAGATTTTCGTTGAAAAGACGCGCGACGGCGAAATCGCTCGTGCGCTGAATCTCGCGCTCCACACGTTTAGCGTGTTTTCCGGCATAGAGGCCACGATGGAGGGCGAGTCTCTTCGTTTAGATTTCGCTCGCGAAAGCGCGGCGATGATGCACGCGCTGCGGCTGCTTGGCGTGCAGCCAGGCGAAATACTACCCTCGCCCAACTTCGACGATTTCGACCTCGCAAAAAAAAACGTCCCAGGGTTTTAGCCTGGGACGTGTTCAAAAGCTTGGTTGCGGGTACGCCGCTTCTGTAAAGAGACTCAACTGCGTGGTGTCATAACCCAACAACGCTTGATGCTCGTCGTCACCGACGGCGTTCTCGACCAAATGCGCGTCGAGTTCTGCCGTCGTCAGGTTCAGACGCTGAGCGAGTCGCGCGAAGTACTGCCCGCGTTTGGCCATCTCCTGATACCGCTGGGCCATGCCGGTCGGCAGCTTCACGATGCCCTCGTTCAGCCAGAAATGCGCTGAATCAATTGCGTCGCGATGCTGCGCGTCCAGCATGAAGGCGGTGTCGTAGGTGCATGTGACGAACAGGCACGCCGCTTCCGCATCCACCTCGAACTGCGAGGCTTCCTCGAAGTAGACGGTCTGCTCCCCGCCAGTCGTCCTCGCATATCGCCCGGGCCGACCCGGATGCCGGTACGGATTCCACTGCTCTGCATCGAACGAGCGCAGCCCGACTGACGGTGCGTCTCGGTCGTACTGCCCGACGTGATACCAGCCGTGCAAGACGATGTCGGTCTTCGGCAAGCCGTCAATCTTCGGAACCGGATACCGACGCCCAAGCACATTCACGTCGTGCCAAACCGCCAGTGCAGGAAACGCATGCGGCGCGTAATGATGCATCGAGAGAAAGAAGTCGATCGCCACCAACTGCTGTGGCGTGACGAACTCAAACTGCGGCTCACACAGCAGCCGGTTTTCTTCCGTATCGGGAATTAAGCCAGTCGCCAGTGCCCCGGAGTGCGCTTCCGCGCGGTCGCGCTCAGCCGCGTCAATACTGCAGAGCATTTTCAGTAGACCAACACGCGTGAGGTAGCTGTACGTGTCTGCCTGGATGCGCGTGTAGCCCGCATCGCTCAGCGAACGACCCACCAACTCCCGGCGCGACATGTCCCACTGGATCGCGAGCAGGTAGTTGCGGAAGTCGTTCAGCGGTCGAAGATGCCCATACTGCTCATCCTCGATCATGGCCTCAAGCGACTTGTCGCGATCGCCGCTGACACAACATATGGCGCAGCCAAAACGGCTTCCACAGGAAGCCCTCGCGCCCGAGTCGCCCACCACGACACCACACGTTCCACCGTTCCCTGCGCGATAAATCTCGGACAGGCGGTGTATCGTGCTTGGCATCAACGGCGATGGAAACGGCAGGCTTTGAGCATCCGCCAGCAGCGCGAGCATCGTCCAAACATCATCTGAGGTCCATTCGCTTAACGGGCTCAGTGTGAGCGCCCCGGTTCTGCTTCTGACCGCCACTTCGGCGCTATCTCGCCGTTCGGCCATTGCCACTGCGCGCGAGGTACTTTCATCCCTGCGCAGACCGAGCACCGTTATGACTTCGCGGGCACCGTCTTCTGCCGCCCGGCGTTCAAGCAGTGTTCGAAGCCGACCTCCCGGCCGTACCTTCCACTCGTCCGCGCACGCCCTGGTCCGTCTACCGTCACGCACGCCGTTCTCAGGTGTGCGTACCAACGTGCCACGTCCAATCGTCGACACTACGAACTGGCTTGCCAACGAAGGCGTCGTCACATGAACCTGTACGGGCAACACCGACGCTTCGACATACAGCTGCAGCTCGTCCAACACTGAGTGCAAGAAGTTTGCAATTGTCGGATTCTCGATCGTAGTGTCAGCCGACTGAACATGGTGGGTGATCGTCGTGCCGCCGGCACGGCGAATCGCCTCAACCATCAACACCAGCGCACACGTGCTGTCCTTGCCGCCCGAATAGGCGCAGCTGAGGCTATGCCCAAGTTCAACGTAGCGCTGCATGACGCCGATCGCAGCTTCCATCTTCGAGAGAATTTCCTGTTCCATCTTTTTCGCTCCAAAAATAGGAGCGACCCTTTCGGGATGCGCTCCCGAAAGGGTTAATGGTCTAAATCAAAAGGTCAGCCGTCGCTCTTTGCGCCTCTTCGAGGCCATCGTGCGCAGCCGCAAACATGTCGCCCTGCCGCGTCGCGCGGTCCAGGCGCGGCAGCGTCTTCGCATACCGGCTCACACTGGTACCGTCGAAACTGTCCGCACCGGCGGCCGCGCAGATGCGAATGCGCCGCGCCGAGTTCACGCGACCGACGTGCAAGTAGCAGTGACGCCGTCGCGCGAGGGACCCCCACACGTGCGCCGTCTGCTCTTTCCACTCCGTTGAACCGCCGATGAAGATGCCGACAGCAGGCGACAGAAGCGAGGCGAGGTCTTCGACCTGCATACCGTTCTGAACGGCGATCAGCATCCGGCACGGCATACCGCGAAGTCGTTCTAGCCACTTCAGCGAGTAGTCGAGCGAGGCCATCCCTCCGATGACGATGTCCGGAAGGACAAGCCAATCGGCCCGCTCGCCCAGCCGTTCGACGGCGACCGAAAACGCGTGCTCATCGAAGGGCTGACCTTGCTGGTACGCGGTCCAAGCGCCGTTATCCAACGCGTAGCGATCGAAGCCCTCGGTACGCAACTCGCCCTTGGCCGAGACCAACAAGCGCCAGTCGGCGCCCTTGAGTACGGCCAGGTTGCGGCGTGTGCCTGTGCGACTGGCGTAACCCACGAGCGGCTGCCGATGCATGGCGATCCGCTCCTCAATTTCCGGGTCATCATCAGCAGATCCGTCGACCCCGTAATAGTCGGCGTACGACATGAACGCTTGCGCGTAGCCGGTCTTCCGGCCACTGGCGTATTGCTCTAGCCACGGCGGCGTCATTGGCGCACCCCGGTTTGGGGTTGCACTCTGCCACCGATGATCAGGAAGACTTTCGTTTCCACGTTCCGGACCCACGGGCGAACTTCACCCGCTTGCGTCGCGGTGCCGGCGATATAGCCAATCGCCGCTTCGAGGTTGGGAAACTGCTGAGGGCATGCCCCCAGCTTGGCCGCTTCAAACATAGAACACTCCACACAAAGAATGCGGAGCGACCCCAGCGGGTCGCTTGCCCGCAAGGGTTGAGAAAAGAAATTGAACGGCTTTTTTTGCCGCTTACTCGATCAAATTGACGCTTCGCCACCAGCGACCGCCCGAAGGCAGGTCTCTGACGAAAGCGAAGTTCTCCGCTTCATCGCGCGTGAGCTCGATCACCCCGCCCTTCAATATCGCCGTCTGGAGATAGACGACATTCGCGAGGGCGAGCGCGCCGTACTGTTCGGCGATGCCGGACAGTGTTTCGACGGCATCCAGCAGTTCCGCGTGGAACTGCTTCGCGTCAGCGGCGAGGCGAAGCGAGACGTCCGCGTCGCTGATCGCGCCCAACACCGCATCGCACTGAACTTGCGGGTCGTCGGGCCCGTACTGCTCGGGCTTGATCCAGTTTCGAATCACCATGTCATTGAGTACATCGTCGACGAAGTCGGTGCAGGAATAGGCCATGAAAGGCTCCAGTCAAGAAGTGAAAGAGAATGAGCCGGTGTCAGATGCGACGCCGACGGCCGTTATCGAACGCGGACGCGCGACGCAGGTCCGGCGGCCGCGGCGGTTGAGATTGCGCGGTGGCCGGTGCGGCTTGCTGCGTTGGCGGCTGGTGACGCACCGCGTTCGAATGAGACGGACTGCCGGCTGCCGCGAGCAGCAGCATCAAAAGGTTTGCCATAGTGGAAGCGCCGAAGGGGCGCAAGAAAATGAAAGAGAAACGAGAAGCGCCCCTTGTGGGGGCGACTCCCCACAAGGGTTAATAGAAGATCAGGCGGCAAGCGCCTGTACGTCGATGACTGCGTCGGCCTCCGCCACAAGGTCGGGCGTCTGTGAGATGAAGAACTCCCGTTGATACCCGCCCTGGCGCAGCACTTCGCGTTTCATGCGCATGAACTGCACTTTGCGCTCGGGATCGAGCGGGCCGTCTGACTCGTCGCTGAACAAGGTCTGATACGGCTGACCGGTGTTCTGCGCGAGATAGAGCGCGATGCCCCGCGTGAGGCACTCGTTGATCCAGACCTTCTGACCGCCGGACATGACGGAGACCGACTTGCTGCTGTCGGACTCGGCGTCGTGAACCAGAATCTCGAAGCCCTCACGCAGTTCACCGCTTGCGAGCGTGCGCTGCGTGCGGATCTCCACCGTGAAGCGCATGCCGTAGCACGCGAGCAATAGCTCGTTCACGGTGTGCGTCAGCGCTGGACCGGCGTCATCGATGGTCAACGCGATCACGCCGTCGTTGCCCAAGCCCTTAGCCAGCAGCTTCCAATGAGCAATTTCGTCGGAGAGGCGATCGGCACGAGACTGCGTGGCCGAGAACTTCTCCAACTCCAGCGCCAGGGCCTCCGCTTCGGCCTGCAACACACTCTGCGCGCGGATCGATTGCTCGATTCGTCCATCCAGTGCAGCGACGGTCTCCCGGTTCGCTGCGATGTCGCGGTCAAGCTTCGCAATCGCTGCCGTAGCGTCGACCGAAGCGAGTCGCCCGACCTCCTCGGTAATGCGCGCAAGCTCCGCTTCCATACGCGTCTTCTCAGACTGGTACTTGGCGGAACGTGCGGCACTTTCCTCGGCGATCGAACGCAACTCAGCTTGCGCCGCTTCAAGTCCCGATACGGCTGCATCCAGCAATGGCTTAGTGGCGGCAAGCTCTGCCGCCGCCTGCAAGGCACGGCGCAACTGCGAGGCCGCATCGGTGATGGCGAGCATCTCGACACGCTTCGCCGCCAACTCAGCCGGCACGAGCGCCAAGGCTTCGGCCTGCGCTTTCTTCTCGCGATACTCCGCGCGAAGATTCGCCACCGAAACACGCTGCACCTCCGCTTGCTCTTTCGCTTGAAAGGCTTGCGCGAGCAGCGAACATTGCGCATGCATCGAATGACCGACGCACGGCACTTGCTCCGCCACCGCAGCCTGCTTGTTCAACGTGTCGAAGTGCGCCGCTTTCGTCGTGCCTTGGCTCATCAAACTGGTAAGCGTCGCATCGAGCGTGGTCAACGTCGCGCGTTTGACCTCCAAGTCGGCAATGTCGCGCTGCAAAGGAGCAAACCTCGCTTCCTCGCGCGCAATCGCCAACTCGGCTTCCTCGCGCTTCGCCGCCGCACCGACGATCGCCTCACGGCGAGCCAGCGTTGCTTGGTGGGTGGCCACCGTCCGACTCAGCACGGAAATGCGCTGCTGGCAACGAACGGCTGCTGCCCGCTCGTCGTCTGCCGCGCTTTTCAGGGCACGCCCCAACTCGTCGCGGCGCACGCCCAGCTCTCGCAGGCGCGCCTCTGTCGTGGCCGATTCGCTTTGCTTGGCCGCGAGTGTCGCCCGCTCTTGAGTCAGCTTGCTCGCATGCTCAAGCGCTGCATCGCGTTGCTCCCGAGCGACACGCAGGGTGTTGCCCTGCGCGACGATCGACTGCGCAGCGTCTGCTTTGCGTTGCCGCTTCCCGGCGAGCGTACCAAGCTCAGACTGGATGCCTTCAAGCGACTTGCCGAGCACCTTCGCGACATCAGCGGCTTTCGCCGACAATGCCTTTAGGTGGTCGATGCCAAGGAGTTCAGCCAGCAGCGTCTTGATCTCACCCGCACCATAGGACGCGAGCGGCCGCCGGTTCTGAGCCGAGAACACGCTCGTGAAAAACGTTTCCAACGAACCGTTGATCGCCTCGACACAGCGGTTATACGACTCTGCCTTGCCGTCCGACACGGTCCCGTCGGGCAAAGACACCGGGCGCCACGTACCGTCGACGCCGCGATAGGCAAGGTAGTACTCCGCCTTGCCTGTCTTGCCGGGCTTGCGAAACGTGAAGGACGAGCGATAGCGAATGCCGTCGTGCTCCCATTCGAGCTCCTTCAACGCACTAGTGCCACAGATGTGCTCCCAGTAGGAGAAAGCGTCGACCGACAGCTTCGACGCTCGCGACGGCATGATCGGATACGGGTGCAAGTTGTCCATTATCGTTGTCTTGCCGGCCCCGTTAGGGCCGGTCAAGGCGATCAGGCCATCTGGCAACGTCTCCAAATCCAGAGTCACGCTGTCGCGTTTCATGCCATCGCGCACGCCAACAAAGCCTTCCAGCGTCAGTTTCAGAGGCCGCATGACAAGTCCTCCGATACGCTCATCGAAGCAGACATCGCTGCCATCTGCGAGTAGAACGCGTCGTCGTCCTCGTTGGGAAACGGCTCGTTCAGGTCAGCAGACGCATTGGCACCGTGCGGTGCCTGAAGCGTCCCATCGAGCGCCGCCGCCACCTGATCGCAGACCCTGCTGAACTCGCGACGCGCGTTCGTCAGAAGCTCCGACCAGCCGCTATACCCGGTGAGGCTACGGATCTCGGCAGTAGACCACTGGCTTGCATAGCCTTCCTGGTAGGACCAGAGAAGGTGCTGCATTTCAACGGTCGGCGTGACGGCGATTTCAAAGGCGCCGGGCGTCGTAGCGATCAGCAACAGTGTCTGACCGGACTGCGCCAGTACCGCGCCGCGGTGCTGACCGAACGGCTGATGCTGAATCGCAGCGGTAAATCCGGCCAAATCGCCCAACGACTTTTGAAGATCACGCGATGAGCATTCGCCCAAAGCAAAGGTGCGAACCCAGTTGGGGCCAGCGGGATAAAGACCAAACATGATGCACTCCGTTATGGTGGGCGGAATGCGGCCCCGGTAGGGATCGCTCCCCCCAGGGTGAAAGAAAAGATGAACTGCTAGAGAAAGGTCCTGCCACTACTAGTCGATGCGTCAACGACGCGGTGAAACCTCTGTTTCGATAGCGACGATCAAAATCGGCTATCGGAACACGGCTCGCGTGTCCAAGCGAAGGAGCCATACTGGCCTCCTCTGCATGCGCGGCTACCTCATTCTCTAATTACGCCGCGAACAAATCATCGTTGAGCCACGAAAGCTGACTTGCCGAAGCCGACTCGACGATTTCCACCGTCGCATCGGGCATGGGCAGTGCGTCGTCGCCAACATCGCTATCCGGAGCTACGTGGGCCGTTACCGACGCAGGCTCGGACATGCTCGACAATGCGTCAGCGTCGCTCAGTCGCGCCAGCACGGCAGCGGCGATCGACTCCGCGTCCCCGGTTTCCAACAACTGCAGCCGGTCAAGCAAGGGCGCCGGATCAACATCAGCGTGCTCGCACCAACGCTCGAGCTTTCGGTCAATCGACGTTTCGAGGCTGATGCCGTGGGCGCGTGACCGGACGACGGGAAGAATACGAGCTTCGACCTTCAGCTCGGCCGCGTTGCCGAATAGCGCCGCGATCGCGTCGCGGTCCACTGACTGTTTGTGCTCTTCGTCGACCTGCCAACGAATTCGCACGAACTTGTCGGACGCATCGAGCGCGATTGCCGTCAGGCGTTGCATGTCGGGCGGTCCGTCAAAGTCGACGCAGATCGTCTGCCGAGACGGCGTCACGACCAGATCAGCTTGTGCGCTTCCCACCTCGACATTCCACATGAGAAAGCCCTTGTCGCCTTCCTCACCGTAGTGGAATCGCCCGATCGAACCGGGATACGCCACAACGCGCCCCGCTCGCTCCCACTGCTGTGCTTTATGGATGTGCCCAAGCATGAACGCATCGCATTCGGCCTCGAACAGACTGCCAAGCGAAAACTCATGATCGAACCCTGCCATCGTCACGCCGTGCTCGGTCGTACAACCGTTGACCGTGCCGTGTGAAACCCCGACAGTCCGGATGCCTGCGGCACGAAGCTGCTGGTTGACGCGCCCGGCTGCGGCCAGATAGTCACCCAGCACTGCTTCAAGACCCGTCCCGGCTTCCTTGGCACCAACAGCGACCGCCAGCGCCCCCTTGTTGACCGTGGGCAGACAGGTGAACACGACATCGGCGCCGATCGCGAGCACCTCGCGTAGCTCCTCGTCGGAGTACACCGGGCCGCTCGATGGATAGAACCGCCCTTCATGCAGGCTTACCTGCTGCACGCGCTCCGCCACATAAATCTGATGCGTCGTTGCCATCAGTTCGAAATTGCGTAGCGTGCCGGGCGGCTCATGGGAGAACGTGCCCTGCAGCATCAGGACCGGCATGCTGCCGCTCAGACCGTTGATGCGGCGTGCAAGGCGGTTCAGCGACGGCGCGTGTGCGTCGAGACGATGGTCCGTCGCATCACCCGAGATGACTGCCACGTCGGCATGCGCCAGTACTGCATGGTCGATGCCGAAACCGAAGCATCGGTCCGACTCTTCGATGTTGCCCGGCGCGTAGTGCAGGTCAGAAAAATGTGCGATTTTCAAATCGCCTCCTATAAATGAGAAAGGCCACCCGAAGGTAGCCAGTATTTGCCGATGCACCCCTAGGGCGCGCTAAGAGAGGGATTACGTTGACAGCGTGTCGCGGACTTTCATCAGCGCCTTGCCCAGAAGGTTCTGACCGCGCCACTTCGATTTGTCCGTGATGTCTGGATGATGCTCACCCAGACCCACGCCCCATATCGTGTCGTAAGGACTTGCTTCGACAAGCTCAGTCGGCGCCGTCGCAAGCAACAGCGTTCGCAGACCCGGATGCTGCGCGAACTTCTCGCGGCATCCGACGTACACGATCGACTCGCGCTTCGCCTTCCACGTATCGAGGTCGAAGCCCCTGACCTTACGGCCAAGCGCTTTTTGCTCTTTCGGCAGGTGGGCGGCCAACACAGCTTGAGCGATGTCCTCGTCGCCAAACAGCTTGGCTTTGGAGAACATCATGAACTGCTCAACACTGACGAAAGCGACGTCGTGATACGAAAAGCGGCACGGATGCCAGTTGCTAAAAGCGTCCTCCGCGCCGAAGAACAGCGTGAAGTTGCCGACTCTACGCATCAGAAGCTCCTTCGCGTGAACAGGTAGATGGGCCGCCGAAGCGGACGAATTCGATGCGCAAGTGCAGCGCGGTCGAAAACATTTGAGCAAGCGGTTCTTGCTAAAATGCTCTCATGCGCGAGCGTAGAAGAAAGGATGCCAGCCCCTAAGGAAAGGACGCCAGCCCCCAGTGGGGACTGGCCAAGGTTAGACGTAAGCAGCTTGTGCAACAGCATCCTGGATCTCGACGTCGAGCGAGGCGGGATCGTCGAGCGCGCTTTTGAGACGCCCATTCATCGCATCTACATCAGCGACGCGTTCGATCCAGCCGCGGCCGTACGTCTGATGAGCGTATTTGCGAAAGCCGTTCTGTCGCTCCGGCTGACTTAGGCCCAGACGATGCAGCAGGTCCGACATGCGGTGACGCTTGTCCTCCAGCGTCTCGTCGGGGTCGGACGAGTCGTCGTCATGACCAGCTGCGCCCTCGATGCCCGATGGCTCGCCATCGCCTGCCCGTTCGGCCTCAGATTGCCCCTGCTCAGCTTGAAGAAGCGGATCGCCAATCGACTGTGCCGTCCCGTCTGACTCCAGCAGCACCACCGCACGACTGGCGGCATCGAGCGCCGGTTGAGCCTCGTCCGCGCCGTCCAGCAGCGCGCCTAGGTCGATGTCGGCATCGAGCACCGTAAGCATCTGCTTCTGACGCACGGCCTGGCCGTTGTCGTCAATCCGCGTGATGTCGAACTCTTTCTTCGAGAGCCAGAAGCGCGTGCCGGTGAGCCTGCCACGCGCCAATGCCACGGTCTGCATCGCAGAATACGCTTTCTGCAGCACGTAGATGGAGTTGGTCGGCAGCTCGATCAGCCCAAGTCCCTTCACATCCGGAACAGCGAACAGGAAGTTTGCGGTCAGGTTGCACTTGCGGTCCTGATACTGCGGACAGACGTGAGGACCACAGACGCCATCGGGAATGTCGTCGTCTTGCCTGTGAACGACCAATCGCCCACCGAAGGATCGTCGCGCCCGCTGTGCGCGTGCGTTACGCTCGACCGGCGCGTACGTCTTGCAATAGCGTTTGCCGTCGCGGTCATACTCCGAGAAGTACTGTCGCCCGGTTGTCGTGTACGCGGCCATCTGATTCGGCACATTGCGCAGCCAGTCGTCGAACGCGAACATGATCGGGAAGCGGTATAGCCGCAACCCGTGACCACGATCCTCGCCATACAGTCTCAGGATCTCGTCAGCCGTGTCTGGATTCGAGAAATCCGAGCGTCTGCAGACGAAATAGTCGACGTTTCGCGGAACGAGCGCGTTGCGCAGCTTCAGCGACGTTTCGAGCAGCTTGCCGATCGCTTCGAATGACTCGCCCGCAGCGACCATGTCGTTGTAGAGCTTGACCGCTTTTTCATTGCCCTGATGCGCCCGCGTGAGCACCTTGATACCGGGGCGGATCTTGCCGATCGTGGGCGGGCGAACTGCTCGTTCTTCAACGAGACTGCGCGGCGCGTGATCGAACATCTGAACTACTGCATTCATGATGGTTTCCTTGCGAGAAAGAAGATGGCGTTGGTTCGCAGCGTTTCAGCCTGAGATTGCATCTCTCGGGCTGCCGCACTACCGCGACGTTCGCTGACATGGGAAATGAAGACATAGCGCTCTGCGTCGCTGAACATCGCGACTCGAGCGACTTCGCACCGCTCACGCCAAACGGGGGACGTGGTGTCCGCCTGCTCGCGCTCGGTATTGATTTGATGCGTGATGGCCTCGGCGATACGTTGATTGAGGCGGTCGGGCAACAGCATGAACAGCACCTCCTTCGAGAAAGGTCCGATAAGTCCTTTGCAGGACGCAAGGACGAAAAAAAAGCCCGCTCCCGTGAGGGAGCGAGCTTTGTGAAATCGATAGAGAGACCTACGCGCCACGTCCCTTCCGGGGACGTGGCGAGCAGGGAGCGGCCGGCATAAGCCGGTGGCGCTCGGTCAGAGAACGTAAAGTCGTTCTCGCGCAGCATGGTCACGCCGCGCAACAGCCCTTTTCGGAATTATTTCCGCCGCAGGAATCACGGATCAGCCAACTTCGATCGTTCTACCCAGATCAGGCTCTGGAGAGAGAACACCCGAAAACCCGGGTTCGAACGATGACCGGCGCAAATGAATGCGGCTCAGGTACGAGTATCACGGCTGAAATTGGGGAGTGTGTAGCGAGCACACTCAGCACAAGAAGATTTCCACACCGGTAGCTATCCGGTCGGAGCATGCCAACGCGCGAGGCGGGCACGACTTGCAGAAAAAAGATGGACTCCGGGCTTGGAGTCGAGGTCGATGCGTCGGTGACGCGGGGAATGGAGTTGAGTATCCGGGTTATCGACGCGAGCGTGCGGGTGAAAGCTCACGAATTTGACCTAGCTTTCGCCGTCTTGACTCTTGCCTAAACAATGAAAATCTTATGTGCGAGAGAACACTGACATACCGAAACCGATCATGGCTGGTACCGACATGGAAGCACCTGAAGACGGATTAAGACCAAGCTCACCTCCGGTCGCGCCGACTGGCGAGAGCGGTCTTCGGCGGCTCGACCGCCTCACCAACGACAGTCGGCTCGCGCGAATCCATGCGGATACGCTGGCCAAGACTGAACTGCCGTACCACTCCGGATTCGCACGGGAGTTTTTGCGGGGCGACTTCAACTTTGCAGCAGCGAAGATGACGGTCGCTCGCGGCGGCAAGCTCATCGCTATCGAGTCCGAATTTCGAGTGGCCGAAGGCTGGTTCCGCAAAGCAATGGCTTGGGCCAATGAACTGCCCAAGAGGCAGACTGCGACGTATCCGGAGATAGTGACGCTCGAAATCAAGCACGCCATGTCAGGACGATTGGTACGCCTGCTCACTATCTATGACCAGCTCTTCTTACTGACGATGGGCGCACTGATCGCTCGATCGTTGGGCTCGGAAGCTCGCCAGAGCACCCTCGATGCCGCTCAGACGCGGATTCGCAAGATCGCCTATCTCTGCATTTTCGACAACGATCGCTTTGCCCCCGAAGGTGTGTTGCTTCCCGACCCTGGTCAAGCCCACTAAACCGTCTTGAGCGCGCGCATGCGCTTCTGTCTTGACTAGCGGCAGCGCTGGTTACGCTCGACCTAATGCAACGACGAGAGGACCTCACATGGACCTACGCGATATTCAGCGACTGCACGCACAGTTCGCACCTGACTCAATGACCATCGATCTGCCGCGGCAGATTGCTGCGCTTCCGGCGCCGGCAGACCTGGCGTCTCAGGACAAGGCGCCTTCTATGAGGGTACGCCTGCCGAAGGCGGCGCCCACCGCCCGCCAAACGCTCGTTGCGGTGGCTATCGCCGCTGTGGTCGGTATGGCAGGAATGGGAGCCGCTTCCCTCTACAAGTCGTTCGGCGCACCGTCGGCCCACAGCTCCGCTCGCTCGGATTCGGGTGCAGGCAAGCTCGTGGGAACCGAGCAGCCAAGTGCACCATCGACGCGTCCGATCGACGCGGAACCGCCTCATCCGGTTGCCGTGGCACCGATGCTCACCGCGAAGGACCTCGCTCCGTCGGGGGTTGGCTTGACGGCTGACCAGTTTAGAAATTCGCTTGGAAGCAACGCTCCCGCCGTTGGCGCTACCCCAGCCAAGTCGGCCCCGGTTTCGACGGAGGAGCAGCGAGCGGCGGCGTCGCCGATCCATCAAGCCCGTCGTGACGCGGACGCGACACAGCGGCCTACAGCCAACTCCCCCGCGACGAAGGCGGCCGCACCGGCAGCGCAAAGCGCAGCGCAGCAACCGACGACGTCGGCCACGACGGCAACGCCCGCCGCGACGACGCAAGCCACAGACGGCGCGACGACAGAGACGTCCACGCCATCGCACTCGCACAGCTACCGCCACCACGCAAAGCGCGCGCGCGACGAGCAGCCCACGGAGTCCGACGGCGCAGCCGCATCGAATAAGAAAGCAGCACCCGCGACCCGCGGCGGGTCGAACGAAGTGCAAATGTTCTAGGAATCGACACCATGAAAACCGAACTCAACATCACGCTAATCGCGCGCGGCTGCGCCATCACCGGCGACATGGTCGTGGATCACGGCATTTCGTCTTTCGGCCTGCTCGACGGCGGCATCATCTCCACGCAGGGTCTGCTGCACATCGGCGAAGGCGGCCTCGTTAAGGGCAGCGCACAGGGCGAGCACGTTCGCATTGACGGGCGCGTTGACGGCGATGTGCACGCGCGTGGCTCGCTGGAAATCAACGGCCAAGTCTCGGGTGACATCTTCTACTGCGGCACGATCCGCCTCGGTCCGCGTGCGTCGCTCAACGGCACGCTTAAGCGCGTCTGTTGATTTGCACCGGAAACTGACCCACTTTTTGCATCTAAAATTGACCCACCCCTGATGTGCAGAAACATCATTCTGGTGCGTCTATTTCCTCCTCTTTTTGTCGTTTGGGTGAGCTTTTCCGGGTTGCAGCCCGCGAAGCGGGCTGCCCCGCCGTGCTGTTTTTGAAGCGCCAAGAATCGTTGCCTGTTTCGACGATATGGCAGTGGTGCGTCAGTCGGTCAAGCAGCGCAGTCGTCATCTTCGCGTCGCCGAACACGTTCGACCACTCGGTGAAGCTTAGGTTGGTCGTAACGAGAATGCTCGTACGCTCGTATAGTTTTGAGAAGAGATGAAACAGCAGTGCGCCGCCCGTTTGAGTGAATGGGAGATAGCCCAGCTCGTCAAGAACGATGGCGTCGACGTACATCAGGCGATTCGCCAGCTGTCCCGGTTTGCCGGCGGCCTTCTCGGCTTCGAGCTGGTTCACGAGCTCAACGGTGGTAAAGAATCGAACTCGCTTGCCATGATGCTGTATCGCTTCTATGCCGATGGACGTCGCAAGATGCGTCTTTCCTGTGCCCGGGCCACCGATGAACACAATGTTCTGCGCGGCTTCGCAGAATCGAACGGTATGAAGTTCCCGCACGAGAGCTTCATCGACGTTCGCCTGCCCGAAGTCAAATCCGGCGATGTCACGATGGGCAGGGAAACGTGCTGCGGCCATTTGGTAGTTGATTGACCGGACCTGCCGCTCAGCAGTCTCCGCCTTCAGCAGCATCTGCATGAATTGCTCCGGGTCGAAGTCGTTGTGTCGCGCCTGCGCTACCAGTTCGGGCCATGCCTGCGCCATTCCGTGAAGCTTCAACGATTTGAGAAGTGCGGCTGTTTCATTCGACATGACCATCCTCCTCATTACGCGTAACTCGCAGCCGCTCGTAACGGCGAACGTCTGCAAGCGGTTCGACCTTAAGCGTGATTGCTGTTCTCACCACGTCACCCGGACGCTGCGACGGACTTTTTAGTCGAGCAAGGATGTTGAGGACATGGTCACCGCTCGGGCGTCCGGACTCAAGCGCCAGTTCCACGGCGACCAGCACGGCTTCCAATCCATGAACGGGAGTCGCAGCGAGAACCTGGACCATCACGCGGTCGCCACCGGTCTGCTTCAACAAGTGTCTCTGCAGACGAAGCATTGGTTCGGGCATCGTCAAGAACGGGGCCCCGTTTCGCAAGGAACCGGGCTTACGCTCAACCAGATTGATGTAGTGCCGCCAGTCGTAGAAGGTTTGATAACGGTCGAAACTGCGTGGATGGCGCGCAATCTCGGCGCCATCCGCCACGAGGCTGATGTAGGTCGGATAGCTCCGAAGGCTGACGATTTGGTGCGCATACTCCGTCGGCACGCTGTAACGGTTCCGGTCGAGATGCACCAAACTCGTCGGCGAGACGCGCACCGGCTTCTCAACGTAGCCGTCGAAGGGTTTCGGAACCTGCATCAGCCGTGGGCGTTCGTCGGCCAAGGCATCTTCGACGCTCAGTTCCGGCCATTGTGGATGTCTCAGCTGCTTCCACGCCTGCTGGCATCGCTCCGCCAACCATATGTTGAGGACCTCGAGCGACTCCCATCGAATATTGATTGCGTCGTGCCAAATCTGTCGACGCCGGTCCTGAACGTTCTTCTCGACGATGCCTTTCTCCCAGCCGGCCGCTCGGTTGCAGAAATCAGGCTCGAAGAGATAGTGGCCGCACATCGCGTGGAAGCGCGCATTGATAGCTCTCTCTTTGCCCGGCCCAACCTTGTCGACGGCGGTCTTCATGTTGTCGTAGATACCGCGCCGAGGGACGCCGCCTAAAGCGACGAACGCTCGCGCGTGCGCGTCGAACAACATCTCGTGACTTTGCGTCGGATAGGCCACCAGCCAGAAGGCACGACTCGCGGCGAGCTTCATGTGGGCGACTTCTATCCGTCGCCTCAGCCCTCCGATAAAGACATACTCGCAACTCCAGTCGAACTGGAACGCTTCGCCGTATTCGAACGCGAGCGGCACGAAAGCGCCGCGCTGTGCGCCGCCATCGCGTTCCTTCTTCCAGTTACGCACAAACGCTGAGACGCGGTCGTAGCTACCGTCGTAACCGGACGCGCGCAAATCCTCATACATCTGAGTTGCGGAACGACGCTCACGCCTAGGACGCTTTGTGTCGGCGACCAGCCACAACCGCAATTGCTCAGACCAAGGGTCAATAACGCTGTCGTTCACGCGTTTGGAATACTTGGGCTCGCCCGTCGTGGGCTCGCGCAGCCAACGTCGAATCGTGTTTCTCGAGAGCCCCGTCTGTCTCGCGATGTCCCGAAGCGGGACGCCGTCGCGGAAATGCATCCGCCGAATTTTGGCCAACATGCTCACGGTTATCACTCCGTTCTCCTGCTTGGCGTCCAAGCAGGAAGTTGAACATGTGGGTCAATTTTCGATGCAAATTTCTAGCGGAAGTGGGTCAGTTTTGCGCGCGCATCAACAAGCGCCGTCGCCTTCTTAATGCGGGCGTCCTCGTCTGCCTTGTTCGTCGCCTGTAGTTGATAGTAAAAGCCCAGGCCACCGATGACGACAGCAGCCAGAATGCCGATGCTCATGATCGCATTGCGCGGCGTCTTGCCTTTGACGAGTGCTTCTTGCTCCGCGCTGGGCGTAGCCGAGTCCGGTTTCTTCGCCACGATCAAAACACCCCGAACAGGCGGCGTCCGCCGCGCGTCACCGTGACCTCGTCCTTGCCCGAACGCAGGACGATCTCGTCGGCCAGACGCTGCAGGACGAGGAAGTCTCCGCGGCGGATGAAGTTCGCGACGACGCGATCGCCGTGGTCGAGAATGAACGGAACCGGCCACTCCTGAGCCTTGGCAGGCATGCGCATCCAGACGGCGTGGCCGTCGTCGAAGACAGTCTCCGGCGCGAACTCGGCGCGGCCATCGACGCTGTAGTCCCAGTTCAGCTTGTCCGGCGTAACACCGATGCTTCCCGAATCGGCGCCGCCGCGACCGCCAGTCGCCGTCGCGTCATCGCGTGCGCTGACGCGGGCCATTGGTGCGCGCGGGTATTGGAAGCGCACCGTCTGATAGAACATGCCGCCGGCCGGCGACGCGATGAGCGTGAAGTCGTATTCCCGCAAGTTCGTCGTCAGGTGCAGCGTGTTGACCAGATCCGCCTTGTGCGGCTTGATGAACACGTGGTTCATCTTGTCGTCGTCGATCTCCCACTGGACGCTGTCGCCCATCGCCGGGTCGGCAATCAGCTTCTCGCTCTTCTCAAGTTCTATCGTCGTCAGCTTGAGCGGTGCGGTAAGCACGCGGTAAATCTGGTCGCGGCTGTACGGAAACACGCCGATGCGAGCGTCGCCTGGCATCGTTAAAGGATCGGCGCCGCCGTTGAACGGATTGATCGGGCTCATCGGGTCGCCTGCGACCATCGCGGCATTAAACGACGAATCGCTGGCGGCTTTTTTCGCCGCAGCCGGTTGAGCAAGGAACGCTGCGCACGCAGCGAGAACGCACATGCCGATGACCGGCCGTTTGTTGAGAATGGTTGCGGTCATGCTTATGCGGTCCGCTCGAGGCGGAAGAACGGAATGAAGATGCCGAAGGGGTTCGTCGTCAACGCCTGCTCAGCAGTAGGCGCGACGATTTGATAGCGCAACGTGAGTGCGTAGGACTTCACGTCCGGCTTGCCGGTCGCGCCAGCCTGCGAGGTGGTCGTCGTGAACTCAACGAGAACCGTCGAGTCTTCGAGCAACGCGATGTTGCGCACGTCGACTTCGCGGATCAGCTTCGGGTTGGCCGTAATCTGCTGGAATGGCGTGTCGGCCTTCAACCAGTCGCGGAACTGACCGGCTGCTGCGCCGATCATCTGCGCCTTCACCGCGTTGATGTTAGCCGTCATGCGCGAAGTCTCGAGCCGGTCCGTCAGCACCGGCTCGATCGTGAACCAACGAACCGCCATATCTTTGACGGTCGTCCGCACAGCCTGCGAGTCTGGCTTGTAGGCGACGAGCTCTGTCACGATCGGATGACCGCCGGTGTCGGCAGAGACGCCTACTACGCGCGTGACCGAAGGCGGCGGTTGGCGCGTCCAGACAGCGCCGGCCGCGATGAATGCGAGGCCGAACGAGATGAGCATCCAGCGGTTAGCTTCGAGCGTGAGCCTCGTGCTCGTCTCGAAAATCACCTTGCTCGGATCTTCCTCGGCATATGAGCCGGGGGCCGTGGACAGCGCGGCCCGACGCTTGTTCTTGAAAAGACGCATGGCAACCCTTTGGAATGGTCACCATTAAAACAGCGCGAGCGTCCTATTTTTAGAGGAAAGGCGGGTAGTTTTGTGCGTCATTGCACGGTTGCCACCGACAACCTCTGTCAGGCAGGGGGAATTATCATGATGAAGGCCATTTCCCAGAAAGGCGCTGTTTTTATGCGTCTTTTCGCCCAACGTGGGAAACTGGCTGCGGTAGGCCTCCGGTCGAACGCATCGGAGAACCTGTTACAACTTAGCGATTGCTTGCCAAATGTAACACCGGCGCCGCGCGAATTTCCGTTTTAAATTCAGTGACTTAGGTATAACCGATCCCTTCAAAGTGAATTATCAGTGATATAGCGCGTGCAGTGTAACGTTGAGGAACGCGACCAACTGGCGTCGTAACCGACGGCTAGGAAGCGGAGGGCTCGCCCTCTTCCAACTTCCACCTTGTGATGCTGTGCTGGTCGAACAACCACTGACCGAACAACAGCTTTTCTTTGATAGCGCGAAACCGTCCCGAGCTGTACGACGATACGGCACCGCCGCTTTCCGCATACGAGGTTACTAGCGCATCCAACTCGCGCCGTTCGAAAACCTTTAGCTCAATTGCTGGATCTTCTTGCGTGGGGCCGGCTGGTGTGCTGGTGTCTGGACCGTCGGCGTTTACTCGCGCTTGGAGACGTCGACGTCGGTCACGTCATTGCCGCTTTCCTATACGGCTCGCATATACCTTCGCGGTTCGCTGTCCCTTAACGGTAAAAACCGTGGCGCCCACACCGATCGCTGTTCTATATATTTCCCGCTGTGCGATAGTGCTTCGCAGAATGGGATAAGGATTGTCTTCCTCCATCGCCGCGCGAACCTCGCCGTAGCCAGTTGTCTTCGTGTTGACCTTATTGAAAACAACTCCGCAAGCGGTCGCATCGCTCCCAACCTTCCGGCGGACGAGTTGAAGGATCCCGACAGTGCTCCATGCGTCCAAGGCTGACGCATCCATGGGGACAAGAACGAAGTCGGATGCCGCGATCGCGACCTCCGTATTCATGTCATGCACACTCGGAGGACAGTCGACGACGATCAGGTCATAGTTTTCCGCCATGCCTCTTGATTTCGCGTCCGAGGTTTGATCCGGCGGCACCAGGTTGACGACAATGAACGGATACGGTGCCAGCGCTTGTTGCTCTCATGTACGAATTTTGAGAGTCGGCGTCAATGACCAGTACCCGCAGGCTCGGGTCATCATCGCAGTAGGCGCCGGCAAGATTTAAGGCAATCGTCGTCTTACCGCTTCCACCTTTTTGGTTCGCTACGGCTATGACTAGGCTCATGGCTTGACTCATCTCAAAAATGTATAAGATATGTATCTACGAGACGCGGCATTTCAACGATCGCGCGGCCGTTCTACCATCGCGGTTTCCACGTGGAAACCTAAAGACACGCTTAGTCTCGCCGACAAACAGTGAGGAGGTGACGACTTTGAATCACTATTTAGGGAAGCAGCTGCCACACAACCCTTTGGCGCTGGCCGCCCTGTACCGGGACGGATTGGGGCGCCAATGGAAGAACCAGACGGAGGCCGCTCGCGCTTTGGCGAATTTCGGGGTCAGGCGGGAGCACGTCAACAGAGCTGCACGGATTGGATCAATGCCCGCGGAAGTTCTCACGCTTTTCAGGCACGTCGGCATGTTCGACAAGACAGCTCGAGAACTTCTCTCGCTGCAAAGGACCGTTGGCCTCGATGTTTTAGTGCAGAGAGCTCAAGCAATCTCGCCTGAAGGGAGGTCATGTGCCGATATCGTCCAATTGCTTAGCGGGCAGCCCACTACGGTCCGACCGCGGCAAAGCTTCGCGGTCGGTGCGTCGCCGTTATTGCGCGCCGCGAAATATGCCGAAGGCGTTGCAAACAAGGAGTGGTCGACGTTAGCCGATGCTTCGGCGCGAACCGGATGGGATGAAAGCCGCCTCTCCACGGCAGTTTCTGTCGCCAAGCTTCCCGCCGTCATAACTGAGCTCTTTGACGCTAACCGCTTCACAACGCAGCGAGCGTTGGATTTGCTCGCCATTGTTAAGTTAATGGGCTTGTCCAAGGTGGTGAGGAACGCAAAACTGCTGCATGAACGGCCGACCCGCCGCTCCTCAAAAGAAATTCTCAATCTTCTGGTGGCGGGAGACAGTGCGCCAGACTGCGAAGTCAGTGCGTCCCGAAAAGGCACCAAGGTGACAGTCTCATTTAGTTTTGATGTTAGCGCTGCCCGCCACTGTCTTATAGACGTCAGCCAGCTGCAGATGTTGGCTGCGTCCGTCCTGAGGAATTCCGTTGAACTTCCACGTTGACGGGGCGCGGGACAAAGACCCAGTTGCCTTGCGACGAACCGCGGTGTCCGGTTATTGGAGGCAAGTGGCAACCCGGACCGGTGGCAAACCAACAGGTGTATTCCGTCTATTGTGCCGGGCTTCAAATTCAGCT
The DNA here is from genome assembly GCF_001544695.2 of Caballeronia arvi. Taxonomy (GTDB): domain Bacteria; phylum Pseudomonadota; class Gammaproteobacteria; order Burkholderiales; family Burkholderiaceae; genus Caballeronia; species Caballeronia arvi. The sequence goes on along the minus strand of NZ_FCOM02000068.1, from coordinate 10,993 downwards.
GAGCCGCTCGGCCCGCCTGTCAGACGGGAGGCGGGTAAAAGCCTTCTCAGTTTCAACTTGGAAACCATCGCGTCTCGGGCGCTTACCGGCTCAGCTACTGCGCCCGTCTACGACTCGACCATTGCTTAAGCGGGCGGTACTTCGCCTCCTTGCTGGCAAAATGGCTTCGTGGATCAAACTCACCGTTTTCGTGCTAGTTAGTATCACTAAGCTAAACAGACATATCTCGGCCGTATTAGACCCCGTTGCGTGGACAAAGGTCGCCGTTATCCGGCCGTTCTGTGACAGAAAGAGCGCGTGCGCTCGGTTGGCTAAATGGGCAACTTGCCGCACTGAGAAGCTTCGTCTGTTGCTTAACAACGAGCGAACCCAGAAGAAAGAATCTTTGTGCCGGAGATGCAGGTGGAAACCGCTGTGTTATGCGGGGGGATACAAGGGATGGGGCACGCTTGCCCAGAATTGCCCGGCCCAAGGTGCGGCACAGCGCTCCCTACCACCCATCGGTTTCCCCGTGGAAACCGTAACTCGAAAATGCGAAGCCGGTGAGGGCGCTGTTTGGTAGACAACGCTGGGGGAGGAGGGCGTAATAAACCGGCAGAGACCGGCGGCGCTGCAACGGCGCCACCGGCAAAGCCGATGGCTTGCCCAGCACCTGAAGGTCTGGGGTCGAACGGGCCCACCCGAACACTCACGCGACCGTTACCCGATAAGTCGGTTCTCTATTAGAGACAGGGAGCGTGAGGACAGCCTTCCAAAGAAAATCGCGGTCAGTGAAACGGCCGCCATCGCAACCACGCACACCCAGCCCAGCAGGCCCCACTGACTAACCGGCACTGACATAGCTGCTTGGGATAAGGTCGGCCAAGTTTTTGCGAGCACCGACGAGTAGAAGGCAGCTTCTGCCGACGAGGCGGCGCAAATCGCCGCAAGCAACCAGATGTTCAAGTCTGCGAGCCGCTTTTTAGGAATAGAAGCGACATACGAACGAAAGCGCTTGAGTTGGTCGATTAGCTAACGGGCGGTTAAGAAGATAGAACTTCCCACGGCTTGTCAGTCCTCCCGGGAACAGCTCACCCAGCTGACTTTCTAGCTCCGGGCGAGTCGGACCGTCGTGCTAGTGTGGAACTGACAGTTCTCAAACTCCTGACTCAACTCGACCGTCATTCCGGGCTGCAGGCTTCCAAGCCTGTCGATGGTATAGAAGGTTGCCATGAACGTTTAGCAGATATGGAATCTAGTGTCTTCTACGCGGTCCCGACGGGTTTCTCCGCCTGTTGAACTTAGCGCGCTCTCCGGAGCGCGCTTTATGCCGTCTCCAGACTGCCATAATAGTTGGCAGACCTATATAGCTCGTCGTTTTTTATCACCCGTCCAAAGGGTATACGACCGAACACCCCTCCCCGGTCGTAACCCTTCCGCTACTCAGACAGAGGACCACATTTCCAGCGAAATCGATGAGGTGGCACCCAACCGATTTGCAGATGCGTTACTTATTCAGCAAGGCGCGAGTAACCCCAGCGGCGTAACCCGTACGCTGGTGCGCGCGATCAACGCCTGCCACCGAGAAAGCATCTTGCCTAGAGAGGACCCCGCAGTGCAACTGATCGTGCATCAACTCGCCCACATATGCGGGACTTGTAGATTGAGATTCCTCGGACGTTTATGGGCGCTTGACCCGCGAGCCACGACGAAGTCCGCGGCGAACAGCCTCGCGCGGTCTAACGCCAGCCGGTGAGCCGATCCGCTGCGAACGATCGGCTCACTTCAAGGCTCGCGAATTTCCATACGCGGCACTGGGTTTCTTTATTCAGATTCTAGAACTGAGTAGCCATTGCCAAAGGCGAAATCGGGGAGACGATTCTTTGGGGTCGGCGCGCCTCCCTACAGTTGAGACGATCGATGATTTCGGACCATGCCAGTCCTAGGGGGTCAATCTCCATCGCACGCTGACAAAGCACGTCAGGCCCATGCTTCCGCGCAAGTTGGACCAAGTGCCGAGCCGTCTCGGGCCAGACGCCCGCCGTTTCAAAAAGGGCCAATACCGGCTGCGGCAGTTTCGAAACAGTGATGGCACGACTCAATGCTTCGGCGGTCACTTTTGGCGTAAAGCGCGCGAAGGCAGCAACCGCTTGTCGGCGCGTTTTCCACGAAGTGCCAAGGCCCGACTGATAGAGACCGGCCAAGGCAAGCGGGTCGCGAGATATGGGAGTTCCAGCCAGTGCAATCATTCTTTTCTGTCCCGTTAGTGCGACGATTATGTAACGTATTCAGTGCGCGCAAAGGGGTGAAAGGCGCCAATTTTACGCGTCATTTCACGCATTTTTAGTCGGCCATTTCGTCATACTCTGCACAAAACTAACCTTGCGCGGCGGAATGGCACGACCAACGAACATGTCAGGGGCTTGCGTACTGGGCCGGAGAAAGCCGGCCCTCTCAGGCCACTAAGGCTCCCGAGCCCGGCCGCGAGGCGCAGCGTGTTGAGTCGGAGGGAATCGCCGTGCGCAAATCGTCGGCAGCGGGACGCCGTTTGCACGAAGACGACCGCGATCGCCCTCCATACTCGAAAGACTTAAAGCTCTTTCGATATATCTGAGGCTCATGCCCGCAGCAACGGGCTTCTCCTACAAAGGTAAACTTGCGACGCCGCGCGTTTCCCACTATGCTGTCGGAAATTCAACACCTATCGTTTTTTTCTCATCCGAGTGTTGAATACAACAATGGGAGCAGTAGATGACCACGGCCGTTCGGGCACGCCCTGATAAGACCTCGACTACGATGCAACTTCAAGTCAAGCACGCGCCGAGGCGGATTCCGCTGAACGGGATCAAGGACATCGCCCAGAGCGCCAGCGACATGCTGGTTGATGTTCGGGAGAGCATGCTCGCTCCGCATCCACGAAAAAATCCTCCTGTGTTTACCACTGCTCAAGTTGGTGACCTTTGCCGCGTTGATCGACAGCGTATGCATTATCTGGCTCGTACCGAGACAGATCTTCCTCAAGGCACTCTGCGGCATAGCCGCAGTCGCGAGTTTACACTCGAGGAAACAAGGGTTTGGATCAACCGAATTGCCCCTTTTGCCAAACGTCCGGTCGGCGTGAAAGCGAAAACAATCGCCATTGGAAATTTCAAGGGCGGCGTTAGTAAGACGACAACGGCAATGACGTTGGCCCAAGGCCTGACGCTTTTCGGCCGGCGAGTACTTCTCGTTGACCTTGACCCACAAGCGTCGCTCTCTGCCCTGCACGGAATACTGGCGGACAGCGAGGTTGCAGATGAGCAAACCGTTCTTCCTTTGATTTACGGCGAGACCGACAGTCTCGAGTACGCGGTGCAGCCAACGTACTGGGATGGTATCGACTTGATCCCGGCGAGTGCTGCGTTATTTGGAGCGGAATTCTTCCTCCCGTTCAAACAGTCGAAGGAAAAGAACTTCCAATTCTGGAATGTTTTGAATAGCGGTCTGGAGTCGCTGCTTGACAAATACGACGTTGTCATCATCGATACGCCCCCCGCCCTCTCGTATCTGACTATCAATGCTTTCATGGCTGCCGACGGCCTGATTGTGCCGACACCCCCTAGCGCACTCGATTACGCATCATCAACGCAGTTTTGGAGCCTGTTCTCGGATTTGTCGCAAAGCATGCAGGAAGTCGCGCCGCAACTCGACAAGAGCTTCGACTTCATCAATGTGCTACTTGCAAAAGTAGACCAAAGCCAAGCAGCGACACCGATCGTTCGAGATTGGATCAACAAAACTTACGAAAGTCTGGTACTTCCTGTCGAGATACCTACGACTGCGGTAACGCAATCAGCAGCAGCGGAATTTGGCACGGTCTACGACATCTCGAAGTACCAGGGGAGTCTAAAAACGTACCAGCGAGCTAGAGAGGCTTATGACCGTCTTGCTGAAATCGTGGACCAACAGATTGTCACGCTCTGGCTTGCTGAAGCGGAGGCCAAATGAGTATCAAGGATCGGCTTGCCGCGAAGGCAGCGGGAATTGGCTCCAATCCCCGCTCACCGCGGCCTGAGCCCGAAATCCCGAGCAGACCGAAGACTGCGCCTGGACAGTTGATGGCTTCTCTTCCTCTCCTAGCCGAGAAGGAGAGGGAACTTGAGGTACTACGCACGCGACTAGAAGAGCTGGAAGTCGGTGCTGCGGGTGGCTCCAGCGACGAAATTGCGCGTCTAAAAAAAGAGCTTGCCGATGCTCAACAATCTGGGGCGGCGATTGACATTCGTCTACTCGACTTGCACGAGGTGCCAGGTCGGCGACGACATATGCCGCCGGAGAAATATGCCGAGCTTCGGGAAAACTTGCGGCACAACAAGCTCATTCATCCAATTGTGGTTCTTCCGCGGTCGGAGGGTGGGTTTGAAATTCTGTCAGGTCATCACCGGACAGACGCGCTGCGAGAACTGGGTCGCGAGTCTGTCCGATGTGTAGTTGTCGACGCGACCACAGAGGAAGCCGACGAAGGTGCGTTCTTTGCGAATCTTATGCAATCAGATCTTACCGACTATGAGAAGTATGTCGGGCTGAAGCGGTTCCAACAGACGCACGCTAACTTGAAACAAGCAGAGATCGCCGGCCGAATTGGGATCAGTCAATCGTACGTGAGCCTGTTGCTTTCATACGATCGCCTACCCAATGCAGCACGTGCAGTTCTTGAAGCGAACGTGGGCATCGTAGGTGCCACCGCGGCCGCTGAACTTGCAAGTCTCTCCGAACTTGGGAAGAGCGAGCGTGTAGTTGAAGCCATTCTCCAGGTTTCCGTCGGAAAGCTGGACCAAGCACAAGCAGTACGCTTTGCAAAAGATGGGGACAGAACGAAGGTTACGAAGCCGTTAGCTACCACGTTCAAAGTGAAGGCCGGCAAAACCACCTGGTGCGACGTTCGTCGCGCAAAGAACGTTATGCGTATCGAGTTCCAGTCTGAGGAAGTTGCGCAGTCGGTCCAAGACGCTATCAAACGAACGCTGGAAGGGCTTGCAAGCGCCGCAAGGGGCGAACTGCGGGACGAAGAAAGCTAAGTCACTGATTTTTAAGCATATGAGACTCTAATTGCCCGAAACCTAACAACAAGTTTCAGCCATATCAAAACAAAAGCCCCCGGCGGGAACCGAGGGCTTTTGAAGGTTTGGCTGCGAGAGCCTAACCGCACACTCGCCGGCGGGAACCGGAAAGTGGTCACTACGCACAGACCTGAGTGTAGCGAAACGCGATCAGCAGTCAAGCAAATTCAATCCATTTTTAATGGACCGCTCGACATGTTTATCGCGCAACGCTTCGTTGCTGGCGAGGGTGCAACACACCCCGAAGATTCGGCCGCCCTCACCGCTTTTCACTGCGACTCGACCAACCTGCCCTGGATCATCTTTCGGGCGGCATTTCGAGCTGCGCATATCGAACAGATTCCGCCGCGTGCTCGCGCCGTCCTTTCCGCCCTCGCGCGGACGGTCGATGCGGGCAAACCGTTCGCCGCCATCTTCGCGCGCCGTGAGCTGCTTACCGGCCGCGCGCTGCAATCCATGCGCACCTTCTATCGCAGTCTCGACGATCTCGAGGTCGCCGGACTCATCGAACGTCGCCCGCAGAGCCGCTATGTCGAAGCTGGATTGTTTGGTCGTGCCTACCTTCATCTGACTGAACATGCCGCGACCCTGCTCGGCCTCATTGAGCCTCGGCGCGCGCACGAGAACGAACCCGCCCAGACGCCCTCATCAGCTGGATCCGCCTCGGCCCAGCCTCCTTTGCCTCTACCGTCTGCCAATGTGGCAGACGGTGGAATATATAAGGATCTAAGCCCTTCTGTTTTTCAAAAGAGACAACCGGGCCAAGTGCCTACCGACCTTCAGCGTCTGCGCGCCCTGGGATTTTTTGATTTCTTGATCTTCAAGCTCATGCGCGAGGCACGTGAGCACGGCAAACGCCTCTCCGATGTGGTGGGAGCGACCTGGGATCACCTAAAGCTCGCCAAGGCACCAATCAACTACCTGCGTGCCCTACTCCGCAATCCCGTCGATTTCGCCCTCCTGGTGCGACGTCGGCACGCCGACCACCACGCCGAGCAAGCACGCGCCCAGCAGCAGGTGGACGCCCAGGCCGTCGCCCTCCAACATGCCGGCCGCACGTTCATCGACGCCGACAGCGCGCGCCAGTTCGTGGTTGGGGCCGGTGGCGAGTCGCTCACGATCTTTAGCCTTACGGAGCGTATTGGCCGCCAAGCCGCCGGATGGATGCCGTCGTTTGCGACGGCGCTCGCATCTGGGAAACTTCGCCCAGCCACCGCGCTCGACCTCGAGCGCTTCGCCCAAGCGCAACGCCAATCGCTCGGCAAAACGCCGCCTTGCACGGCACCGCTGACTCCCCCGAAGCCGCCGGTGACGGGTGCGGTGCGGGAGCACATCGCCGGGCTGCGGCAGCTCCTGAAAGCACGGGGAGCAGACGCATGACGGCCGCGAGCGACCGTCGCCTAAAGGAACCAGATAAATTTGCGTGCGCAAAATCAGCGCCCGAAGGCGACGCGCACCCGTGGGGCCTATCTAGCGCCTGGGTAGAAAAGGAGCGGCCGATCTAATCCACAACGTCCGCAGGTTGCCGCGTATGCAGCCGCGGCGCATGCTTAAGAGCCCACCTGAAGCCGCGCCACGACGGAACAATCTCCTCGAGGCCAAGACGAGAGGCCCGGTCGTCGAGCGGAGGGGAAGGAGGCAAGCTACCACAGGTACACCCGTCGAGTACGAGACGTGCGCGCGATGTCAGGGGGCACAGCCCACGCGAGCGGGCCGGAAGCGCCCGACGGGCCATCCTTTCGGAGAACCGGCACGAGGATTTCAGCTTGCAACACGCCTGCTACGCGGAGAATCCGCGCATTCAGGATAGGCTCGGTGGAAGGCGCCTTACATTAGGGCTCTGAAGCCTGCTGGCGGTGAAACCCGTGTAGGCAAGGAAAGTGCCCAAGCTCGGCGGCGCTAGGCAGATTATGCCGGCAGTGTGTTTCTTACAGCGACTACGCCGGATGGCTCGAGCTTTCCGACCACCGGTCCTCGCATTGCAAGGTGCCAAGGTGGCGGCGTCGTGCGTCGCCGGGACGCGAAGCGGTCCCGGATCCAGGTGGAAGTCGTTCGAACCGTCTATAGGCGCTTTGACGCGGGTGGTGACGGCGTTGCCGCAACCATTTACTGGGCAACGGAACCGACTAACGTACGCCGGTCGAACGAACGTCGTCACCCGGGCATGCCTGGGCGTTCGCTGGTTGTTTCCTCCGCCAGGGAGGCGCGCCGCGGTCTGTTCAACCATGGTGTACGCGGCACCGAAGGGTTGATCGACGGCCGCGCACGGCGGCACGCTCAGCTGTCTTCCGCGCGCCCTCGGACAAAGCAGGCGTGGCCGAGCGATGCTCTCAAGCCTGATAAGTCGTGTTAGCGGGATAGGGCCGCGCACTCACCTGTGGACAGCCTGCTTGCAATGCATCATCACCCTTCCACCGACGCCATCGAGACACAGGAGCCGCAACCGCCTTTCGCTCAGTTGCGTTACTGACGATCGCCGATCAAGATAGCGTCCGGCGTTCGCGAGGGCGACGCTGTTCGCAACTTTTTTAGGTCACTCAACAATGGCAACTGGTACGGTCAAGTGGTTCAAGGACGACAAGGGTTTTGGCTTCATCACGCCCGATGGCGGCGGTGAGGACTTGTTCGCGCACTTCTCGGAAATCCGCGCTGAGGGTTTCAAGACTCTCAAGGAAGGACAGAAGGTGACGTTCGACGAGAAGATGGGGCCGAAGGGCAAGCAGGCGGCGAACATCAAGCCGGCCTAAGTCGTCGCGCCCCGGCGATCGCGCGGTTGTCGGGGCGTTGGCAGGGGAGACGCAGGAAAGGCGTTCGACCGAAGCCAAAAAACAGCCAGGCGAAGCGGCGAAAAGTGAGAAACCCTCACTTTTTGTCCCTCCGTGAAACATATGTCGTTATTTCAGAGTTCGCGCTATCTAATTGATTATTAGGTATATCCCTCCAAAACATCCCTGTGAACAGTGTACTGTTTCACGGTGTCGGAGGACCAACGCGCTTCGAACCGGCCTCCGGCCTCGATCCTGATCGTTAATTGGCGGAAAACCCGCGAATCGTATTGAACGACATATGTTCTGTAGCGTTTGATACTTCAGCGGAACGTCGCCTTCTCGGCAAGCGATTATCGGCGCTTGCCTCATTCGCAAGTCCAGCAATGGCGAAGTGCCGATCCTCAACGCGCGGCGTACTGGGCACTTCGCGCAAAACTTGGCGGGGCTACGATGAGTCCGCTGTGATCAGTGTGGACCGTCTCCTTCGCTGGCGCGCTGATCGCGTCGCGTGTGAACGCGTTTGTCTCGCTTGAGGCGTTACCGGTTCGCGGCGGCAAAGCGCTCGGGCACGCCGACCCCGTCCCGCCAGATTCCGACCTTTCTACGCTCGCCACCGGATTCCTGACGTGATGCGGTGGTCCAAACTGAAGTTCGCGGATTGACGCGTGTGCCCTTGCGCCGACGACGTCCGCATTCCAGATTCGAAGCGAAGGACGACGGCCGACCTGCTTCAAGTCGTCGCCGAACCGAGACAGGGAGACGAAAGATGCAGAAACGGCGGGCCGCCGCGACGGCGCGTGACCTACGAGAAAGGGAATCAGACCGACGGCTCAGGATGGTTTGCCCGATTACTCGCCACGCTTTTGAGCGCGATCGTCCTCGTGGCGGCCGCGATGCTGTCGATGGTGTTGCTCGCCATAATGTTTGGCGTAGGCACGATCGTCTTCGTCTATTTCTGGTGGAAGACACGTGCGCTGCGTCGGCAGGGGCGAGGGTTCGGCGACGACGGCCGGACCGTCGACGTTGAGATCGTCCACCAGAACGTGCCCGACAATGATTCCGCGAAACGCTGAAGATCGCTTACGCCTGAAGTCATCCGCTTGGTCCCATCTGCGATGGGTTTCCCTTCGACGGTAGTCGAAGTGTTGACGCCTTGAAGTCACCTCATGCCGAACCTGTCATCGCCCGTCACAAACGCCTGCCCAGTTTCGTGGCGCGCAGCGGGGACGCCCGCCCGCTGGTCGCGAAGCGTTCGAGTCTTTCGCGTGCGCCAATATGAACATGCCGCGGCGCGTGCGCGAGTTGACGATCAGACTCACGCAGCACCGCCTCGAAAAGAGGGAGGTCCTCGGCATCGAGCATCCAGGCGCGCCCGCTTTCGGCGCGTTCGAGACTGCGCTCAACGGCGGCCTCGACGCTCGCGTAAATCATCAAGTCCGTGTCGCCAAAGCCAGCGTCCTGTACGTAGAAGCTGAGGTAGACGAGCCGAATCAGTTCGTTGAAAAGGTAGGCGGAGCCGGCGCCGCTTCTGCAGGCGGCGAAGCTCAAATGGTTTACCAGAGAGATTTCTCGCGCCGCGCACTCGGGCATCGGAAGCAACATGCCTTTTGTGAGTGGCTTTCGCGATGGCGCGCGAGAACCGGAGTAGCGGCGGCGGCGAGACGGCATGCGGCAAAACACATCGAGAGGAGTTCCGCGTCATGCGGAGGTCAAAGCATCGTATTGGTTGCTCAAGGGCAGGTCTGTGGCCCTTGCCGCGCTGGCGCAGGAGGAGCGACAGGTCGGTCTGGCTGGTTTGTGCGGCGCAGCAATTCGTGCTACTATTTTAGGCAGTGCTCCCATCGCACTGTCTCTTGATTGCACTATTTCATCCGGCCTGCTCGCGTAGGGGGCCGCGTCTCCGCTCGTTGCGATACCCCAAAGTCGCGTCCGCCTTCATACTTGTCATGCATTCTCCTTGGCAGGTGTGCTCGGCGATGGCGAGACCGGCGGCTGACGGATCACGGCCGGCGCGTCACGAACCTTCAAGGGCTCTGCGCTTCGGAATCGATACTTCGTCCGACTTCACGCTCGAAGAGTTGGGCAAGCAATTCGACGTGACGCGCGAACGGATCCGGCAGATCGAAAGCAAGGCAATGCGAAAACTGATGCACCCGAGTCGGGCAGACAAGCTCCGGCAATTTCTTGATCACTGAGTTCGTGACCAATGAGCCACGGTCTCGCGTCGATGCCAGATCGATTCGACACTCAAATACCCGGGCAGCGCCGCGGCGGGAAGCGGCGCGGGCCCGATAGGGCAAGCACGCGCCCTTGCCGAATCGTCGCTCAAACGAGAGCGGACCGGTCGCTCGCGCCGAGCGCCGCTCACCGGACCCGGAATCACAGCACGATGGCTGTAGGTATCTAGCCTCAGTGTTACAGCAAGATCGCTTGCTGCAAAAGCTCCAGTGCTTTCAACTCGTCCAACCGACCCGTGCGTGCTTTGCCTGCTAGCGTCTTGATCAACGCTTCAGCGATCGGCTCTATACCGTAGAGATTGTCCACGCTAGTCACAGAAGGGGAGGGCAGCGATACGGTTTTTTGCTGGGTTAGGGCGAAGGCAGACAACCGTTCAATCGCGGTCGGTGAGGCGAGCGGAACGTGATGGTCGCTTTCGTCAAGTGAGTGACCGCCCAGCTCGCCAGGAGACTCACTGGCTTGATCTTGCGGAGCGACAACATTCGTTGCTTCCTCGCTCGGCACGTTTGCCGACACGCTTGAGCTTTGCGCATCACCCTGCTCGCCCAGAAGAAGGGCTTCCGGGCGCGCCTTTGCTGCGGCACGCTTCCTTGGCACGCTGCTCTGAGTTGCGATCACAGGCGGCTCGTCGTGTTGAACGGATGCGCGACCCCGCGCGGCAGGGGTCAGCAAACGTGACACCGACTCCGGGATCTCGGCTTCAGAGCGCGGTGTATCAAGCCAGCCGACTGGCAAGCCGAGTCGCTCGGTGAACCGGCTCGCTTCGGCATCGTCCATGCGCTTCTTCCCATGTAGCCGATGAGCCATGTTGGACCCGCTCAACGCCATGACAACACCCAGTCTTACTTTCGATCCGTTGCGGGTCGTCAGAACGTGAAGGTTAGCGCGTCGAATGCTTTCGACGTCGGC
>NZ_FCOM02000334.1 GCF_001544695.2 Caballeronia arvi | reverse complement strand
GCTACCGCTTCGCGTGCACGGAAGGGATCAGCAACCGAACACTGAGGGCAATATACAAGTAACCAAAGAAAGCAGCTATCTCCAGCCTAAGCAGTTCATGCCGGCCGCGGCACAGGCGATTGGCTGAATGGCCCCCGGAGTAGCGAGTGCCCTCATAGGTCCAGTCGGGCTTGGATCGCGCACGATCCGCCACATCGCGCCGCACTGCTGACTGGTTCAGCACCTGAAAGCTCCGGCCCGCTTCGCGGCCGACCGGTCAATCGGGTTTGCGTGAGCTCGCGTATTTGCTACGCCTACCGCTGGTCTCCCTTGCATACCCGGCGGCAGCGCGCAGCGCTGTGCCGAAGCTCTTTCGTGCTGAACCAGTGTCCTTCGGGTACTAGCTTGTCAGACCGTGCGCGATCCAAGCCCGGTTAGACCTTCGAGGGCACTCGCTACTCTGGGGGCCATTCAGCCAATCGCCTGTGCCGCGGCCGGTGTGAAGTGCTTAGGCTGGGGATAGCTGTTTCTTTGGTTACTTTCTTTGCAGCAGTGTATAGACCGGGGACATAGTTGACAGATTTGGCGGGGACATGGTTGACACTTTGGGCATCGAAATGCCTGGACTG
>NZ_FCOM02000168.1 GCF_001544695.2 Caballeronia arvi | reverse complement strand
TAAAGCGAGAGCCGGGCTCACCCTCTTTCTGTCGACCACCGACGGTACTCCATCACGACTTGCGTGGTGGGCGTCCGCTCGCGTGCCGAACGAACTCGCGATCCGTTGCGCTGCCCAGCGCAGCCTCTTAGCCGCGCGACGGAACAGCGGCGGGACGGGATCGTCTTCGAAGGATCGAGAAGCCATGAGAACGCAAACAAAACGTCTGAACGAGACGCCGAAGGTCAGGCAGGAACGCATCGTCACAACCAGTGGCGAGACCAACTTGACCTCGCAGAGGAACGTTGCGCAAGGCAGGCGCATCGCCGCTTTGAGCGGTCAGGCCGAACATCAGGGCTATCGTTTGACGGCCCGTGCAGAACCCGTGAAGAGTGCGTTGTACGCGGCCCATCTTGTGATCGAAGGGCCTGGCTGCCGGACGCCGCGCCGCTTCCACGCGCTGGACTATTTCTACGACCCCGCACAGGCTTTACGGTACGCGATCCGATGGGGACGGATATGGGTCGACCTTAGGCACACGAAAGTCGCTGCGGAGCGCGTCGCATCGGCAAGCTCGGCGAACTACACGGAACCGCCTTTGAAAGAGGAACGTGCTGACTGGGTTGATAACCATGAGTGAATTCTCGGGCGAAAAGACACTTCGTTTTGTTGCTCGGAAGGCAGGAAGCCCAACAGCGGCGCTTGTCTACTGGCTTGACGTGACGGAGCCGTCCAGTGATGCGAGCGTCACCGAAATAATCGAGCGCTTCGCTCCCCTGATGCAGGTCGTGTTTCCCGACGATCGACCCGGTGCATTCGTCAATCGCAGCGCGTTGCTCGAGATACGGCAGTTCGGAACAATCGATCGACTCATTTTCCTGGACGGTTCGTGGCTCGACGTATGGAATGACCGCGATTGCGCGGATATCTGTAACCTGTATTCCAGCCGGAGGCACACATGTTGTCTGCCAAGAACAATTCAGTCACGGTCATGACCCGCGACCTGGAAGGCCAGCCGGTCGTGTCCGAATCCGACATGGAACGACTTCGGGAATGTGCGCGCCTGCTGAACGTGTCGTCGACAGAGCGCGCATTTCTGGACGCCGTGGAAGCGACAGCCCTGTTTGTCGATTCCGCTGAGATGCCACCGGATGTCGTCACGATGAATACAACGGTCGAATGTACGACCAGCGACGGCACCGATACGCATGAATGGACGCTGGTTTACCCGCGCGAGGCCGACTATCAGCGTGGGCGACTGTCGGTTCTCTCGCCGACGGGCATCGCACTGTTGGGTGCGCGTTGCGGACAAGTCATCATGTGCCTTCCGCCGAGCGGCGTGCCGGTTCATTACGTCATCGAGAAGATCCTGCTGCAACCGGAGAGTCGTCGCTTTTCAGGCTGATGCGTTGGCGCCAGCTTCTGGGCACTAGCGATATCTCGTGGGGAAGACCTGCGAACCCGCCACATAGGTTGTCCCAGCAGCGGAGTCGAATGCCAGCACATCAGGACCGCCGCCCCCGTCAAAGGACTGCGACACGCGAATCGTGCGCGTATTTAGCACGAGTAGCCGATCATTCCCATCGCACGCGATGAATGCGAGACGAAGCTCCGGGACGTCGAGCAAGCCCTGATTGCCCTTGGCGCCTGGCAGGTCGCCAAGACGCTCACTGAGCGAGGCGAGCATGCGACACATGAACGGCGTGACGGAGAAGGGCGTCCGCGTCGGGCAGGATCATCAGTGGGCGAAGCCGTCGAATCGCGACGTTTCGATCAATCGCTGACTCGCCATGCGCACCCCCGCCGTTCGAAGACATCTGTGCGGCGGTTCGACCAGAGAACAACAACGGGCCACCATCTCAGCCAGATCGCGCCATTGCGCCTGTCGCTGCCGGGGCCAACAGCATCCCCCACGCTATGAGCGCCCGGATTAGAATGCATTTAAGACGTGGCTCCATTGGGCGCCCGTCTATCAGTGAGGAGTGGTGCTTTGAACAACAATATGTTCGCTAAGGCGGCTGTGTGGCTCGTGATCGCACTGGTGCTGTTTACGGTGTTCAAGCAGTTCGATAAGCCCCGTGTCGAGGAAGGGGTGTCCTATTCGCAGTTCATGGACGACGCGAAGAACGGCAAAGTCAAGAACGTTACCGTACAGGGCCGCAATCTCACGGTCACGCCGGCGGACGGCCAGAAATACCAGATCGTGTCGCCCGGCGACATCTGGATGGTCGGCGATCTGATGAAATATGGCGTTCAGGTCAGCGGCAAAGCTGACGATGAACCGAATGCGCTCGTCTCCGCGCTGTACTACCTCGGCCCGGCCATCCTGATCATCGGCTTCTGGTTCTTTATGATGAGGCAGTCGCAGGGCGGCGGCAAAGGCGGGGCGTTCTCGTTCGGGAAGTCAAAGGCGCGGCTGATCGACGAGAACAACAACGCAATCAATTTCACCGACGTCGCCGGCTGCGACGAAGCCAAGGAAGAAGTGTCCGAGTTGGTCGACTTCCTGCGCGATCCGCAGAAGTTCCAGAAGCTGGGCGGACGGATTCCGCGCGGCGTGCTGCTGGTCGGCCCTCCGGGTACCGGTAAGACGCTGCTGGCGCGTGCCATCGCAGGTGAAGCGAAAGTGCCGTTCTTCAGCATTTCGGGTTCGGACTTCGTGGAAATGTTCGTCGGCGTGGGCGCGGCGCGTGTCCGCGACATGTTCGAGCAGGCGAAGAAGCTTGCGCCGTGCATCGTGTTCATCGACGAACTCGACGCGGTCGGCCGTCATCGCGGCGCCGGCATGGGCGGTGGCAACGACGAGCGCGAGCAGACGTTGAACCAGATGCTCGTCGAGATGGACGGCTTCGAGGCGAATTCCGGCGTCATCGTGATTGCGGCAACGAACCGTTCGGACGTGCTCGACAAGGCGCTGCTGCGTCCGGGCCGTTTCGACCGCCAGGT
>NZ_FCOM02000026.1 GCF_001544695.2 Caballeronia arvi | reverse complement strand
TTCACCGAAAACGAAACCAATACCGAGCGCCTCGATGGCACCGCGAACCGCACGCCTTACGTCAAGGACGGCATCGATCGCTGCATCGTGCATGGACAGGAAGCGGCCGTGAATCCGGAGAAACGTGGCACGAAGGCCGCCGCGCATTATTCGCTGATGGTCGGACCGGGTGCGTCACACGTTTTGCGCATGCGCCTCGTCCGGGATACGCGCGAGCACGAGGCTTCGGCAGAGAACGGATACAGCGAAGCGTTCGGCAGCGGCTACGACGAAACACTGAAAACGCGCCATCGCGAAGCGGACGAGTTCTATGCGAAGGTCATTCCGGCATCGCTCGATGCGGACGAAACGAATGTGATGCGTCAGGCGCTCGCCGGCATGATGTGGTCGAAACAGTTCTATTACTACGACGTCGACAGATGGCTGACCGAACGCGGCTCCGATCCGTTCGACCCGAAGCGGCGCGCGCCGCGCAACTATCACTGGCATCACATGTACAACGCGGACATCGTCTCGATGCCCGACAAATGGGAGTATCCGTGGTATGCGACGTGGGATCTGGCCTTTCATGTCCTCGCGCTCACACTCGTGGACGAAGACTTCGGCAAGCAGCAGCTCGACCTGATGCTGCGGGAGCGTTATCTGCATCCGAGCGGACAGCTTCCGGCTTACGAGTGGAATTTCGGCGACGTCAATCCGCCGGTGCATGCATGGGCGACCATCTTTGCGTATCGTCTCGAGCAATATCGCTACGGGCGCGGCGATCTCGTCTGGCTCGAACGGTCCTTTCACAAGCTGCTTCTCAACTTCACGTGGTGGGTGAACCGCAAGGATCGGGAGGGCAACAACGTATTCGAAGGCGGCTTTCTCGGTCTCGACAACATCGGCGTCTTCGATCGAAGCGCACCGCTGCCAACGGGCGGATATCTGGAACAGGCGGACGGCACCGCATGGATGGCGCTGTTCTGCCAGAACATGCTCGAGATCGCCGTGCAGCTCGCGCTGAACAATCCTGCTTATGTGGACATGTGCGTGAAGTTCGTGTCCCACTTCCTGTGGATTGCATCGTCGATGCTGCGCACCGGCGAGGGCAGCGGCATGTGGGACGAAGAAGACGGGTTCTTTTACGACGTGCTGAGATTGCCCGATGGCCGCGCCGAGCGGCTCAAGGTGCGCTCGATGGTGGGACTGCTGCCGCTATGCGCCGTCACCTCGTTCGATGGCGCGCTGACGGAGCGTTATCCCGATGCCTTCGAGAATCTCAAGCGGTTCTTCGCGGCGCGTCCGCAGATCATGGCTTCCATTCACGACATGACGTCGAAGGGCGTCGCCGATCGCCGCCTCGCTTCGATCCTCAACGAAAAGAACCTGCGGCGCGTGCTGTCGAAGATGCTGGATGAGAACGAGTTTCTGAGCCCGCACGGTATCCGCTCGCTGTCCCGGTATCACGCGGATCATCCTTACGTGTACCGCATGGGTGAACAGGAATATCGCGTTGCGTACTTGCCGGCGGAGTCCGACACCGGCATGTTCGGCGGCAATTCCAACTGGCGCGGCCCGGTCTGGATGCCCGTGAACGGTCTCATCATCCGCGCGCTGCTGCAGTATTTCAGCTACTACGGCAACGACTTCAAGGTGGAATGCCCGACCGGCTCCGGACATCGGATGACGCTCTATGAAGTCGCTGAAGAGATCACCCGAAGGTTGTCGAGCATCTTCCTGCGCAATAGCGACGGCCACCGGCCGGTGCATGGCGGCAACCGGAAGTTTCAGGAAGACCCGCACTGGCGTGATTGCCTGCTGTTCTACGAATACTTCCACGGCGATAACGGCGCGGGACTCGGCGCCAGCCACCAGACCGGCTGGACGGGCATCATCAGCCGGGCGATGCATCTGTTCGCCACGACGACGCCAGAGCAGTTTCTGCAAGCGGGAAGAGCTGCGGCGTTCATCGAGTTACCGGTTGCTGGCGCGGATGCGGCCAGCGGTTGAGAAGGGCGACTTGACGCCTAACCGGTGCCGCCGGTGTCCGCATCTTTCGTGAGGGGCGACGCGACATGGGCGAAACTCGCGATGCTCGCGTCGTACCGGGCTCCGCCGCCACCCAGTGCGACCGTCGCCCGCCTGGCGCTGCCCAGCAGCGTCTTCAAGGCGGCGTCGATCGTGGCCGGATCATCGAATCTTCCGCGCGGACCCGACAAGGTCAGGGCGCCCACCAGTTCGCCCGTCGAATCGAAGACCGGCACTGAAGCGGAAGCCGTTTCCGGATCGCGTTCGCCGTATGAAACCGCCCAGAGCTGGGCCCGAATGTCGTCCCATCGTGCGTCCTGCGGTTCCGTGAAAGCGAGCAGCACTTTGCCGGACGCGCCCTTGTCGATCGCGAATTCTTCCCCGATACGTACCGATACCCTCACGCTCCGCGACGGCTCCACGCGATACAACACCAGCCGATAGTCACCCTGCCGCACATAGAAAGACGCGGTTTCACCGAGCTCTCTGCTCAACTGCTGGAGCAATGGCTCCACGACCGGTCCGACCTGAAAGGACCGCTGGTAAAGCGACGCCAGCCGCAACGGCTGATGGCCGATCGCATACTGCCCGTCGCTCAGTTTTCTGATGAAGCCGCCGTGCTCCAGTGCGCCGAGCAATCGCAAGACCGTGCTCTTGTACAGACCGGTTCGCCGTGAAAGCTCCGTGAGGGTCAACCGGTCGTCGGTTGCTCCGAACGCATCGAGGATCGCGAACGCGCGATCCAGCACGGCGACGCCGCTGGAAACCTCGCCCGTATCGGGCGCCTGTTCTTTCGTCGAAACCACCTTTCTTATCCTCCGCTGATCACCCCATCACTGTACGGTTCTATCCAGCAGAACTCAAGTTCTGAAATCGAGGGGTAAACCCGTCTTACCACGTCACATGGTCGCGCCTATAGTTCTCTTCAACAGAACACGGGTCTATCAGATGGAACTTCAAGGAGCGAACGATGGATGTTTTCCGCCCAAACGTGCTGGTCAGTGAAGTCGGGCCGCGCGACGGTCTGCAGAGCATCAAAACCGTCATGCCGACCGCAGCGAGGTTGCGCTGGATCTCCGCGCTCGCCACAGCGGGACTCAGGGAGATCGAGGTCGGCTCGTTCGTCCCGCCGAAGCTTCTGCCGCAGATGGCCGACATTCGCGAAGTCGTCGCGCATGCGCTTTCGATTCCCGGTCTGCATGTCGCGGTTCTCGCGCCGAATCTGCGCGGCTCGCAGAGCGCCTTCGAAGCAGGCGTCCACAAAGTGACGCTGCCGGTGTCGGTGACGAACGAGCACTCGATGGCCAACATCCGCAAGACGACGGAACAGATGATCGAAGAGGTGCGCAACATCGTCGCGCTGCGCGACGAGCAGTTTCCGGGCGTGCAGATCGAAGCGGGCGTGTCGGTTGCGTTCGGCTGCACGATCGCGGGCGTCGTCACCGATGAAGAGACCATGCGCATGTGCGCGGCGATGGCCGAATGCGGCGTCGACGAGATCGGCCTTTCGGATACGAGCGGTTATGCCAATCCGGTTCAGGTGCGGCGCCTGTTTCGCCGCCTGCAATCGGAGTTCGGAGCGAAGGCGGGCGGCGCGCACTTCCACAACACGCGCGGTCAGGGCCTGGCCAATGTCGTCGCGGCGCTCGATGCCGGCGTGACCACGATCGATGCGAGCCAGGCCGGCCTCGGCGGCTGTCCCTACGCGCCGGGCGCGACCGGCAACATCGTGACGGAAGACCTCGCGTTCCTGCTCGAAGCGATGGGCTATGACACGGGCATCGACATCGACAAGCTGATCGCCGCGCGCGCGATTCTCGCAGAAGCGCTGCCGGGCGAGGCGCTGTACGGACATGTGCAGGACGCCGGATTGCCGAAAGGCTTCACGTATGCGGACGGGCGCGCACCGAGCGCGCCCCAGCCGGAAGGCTGTTTGCTGGGAGTGGCGCAATGAGCGAAACGCAAGCGAATCAATCTCTGCCGTATAGCGGCGTGCGCGTCGTCGAGATGACGCACATGGTTATGGGTCCGACGTGCGGCATGGTGCTGGCGGATCTCGGCGCCGAAGTCATCAAGGTCGAGCCGATTTCCGGCGACAGCACGCGCGCGCTGCGCGGCTCCGGCGCGGGCTTTTTCAGCACGTTCAACCGTAACAAGAAGAGCATTGCCGTCGATGTGAAGGATCCGCGCGGCGTCGAGATCGTGCACAAGCTGCTCGCCGGCGCCGATGTCTTCAGCGAGAACTTCAAGAGCGGCACGATGGATAAGCTCGGCCTCGGCTATGCAGCGTTGTCGAAGCTCAATGAGCGGCTGATCTACGTGTCGCACAAGGGCTTTCTGCCTGGCCCTTACGATCATCGCACCGCGCTCGACGAAGTCGTGCAGATGATGGGCGGCCTCGCCTACATGACCGGTCCCGAAGACCGGCCGCTGCGCGCGGGAACGAGCGTCAACGACATCATGGGCGGCATGTTCGGCGCGATCGGCGCGATGGCCGCGCTCGCGCAGCGTGAACGCACCGGACGCGGTCAGGAAGTGCAGAGCGCCTTGTTCGAGAACAACGTTTTCCTCGTCGCTCAGCACATGATGCAGTTCGCCGTGACCGGCAAAGCCGCCGCGCCGATGCCGAGCCGCATTTCCGCGTGGGCCGTCTACGACGTGTTCTCGGTGAGAAACGGCGAGCAGATCTTCCTCGCGGTCGTGTCCGATACGCAATGGGCGCTGTTCTGCGATGCGTTCGGATTGTCCGCGCTGAAAGCGGACGAACGGATCGCCACCAACAATCAGCGCGTGCAGGCGCGCGACTGGCTGCTGCCGCAGCTTCGCAAGCACATGGAGCAATTCAGCGCCGCCGAGATCAGCGCGACCTTCGAGCGCTGCGGATTGCCTTACGCGCCGATCACGAAGCCGCAAGACCTGTTCGACGATCCGCATCTGCTTGCAACGGGCGGGCTGGCCGACGTGACCTTGCCGCCCGACGCGAGCGGCGCAGGGCGATCGGTGTCGACGAAGACGGCGCTGCTGCCTCTGACGTTGAGCGGCGAGCGCCTGCACCTGCGGGCCGCGCCGCCTTCGCTGGGCCAGGACACGCGGGCGCTGCTTTCGCAACTCGGGTACACGCCCGAAGAGTTGAGGCAGTTGACCGAAGCGGGCGTCGTCAGGTGCCAGGACCGGCAACCGGGCGATACAGCGAATCCTTCAGCGAACGAACTGGCCAGCGCCTGACATCGAAAAACAGACAGCAGAACAGCAAAACGCGGTCGCGCGAGTCGGCATGACGTCGCGCGCCCGGCGATCCGCCCGGAGACAAAGCATGACATCCCTATCCTCGAACCTGGCAGCCGATAGCGCCGCCGATTCCACGCTCGAACAGCAGGCGGTGAGAAAAGCCGCGTGGCGCTTCATCCCGCTCCTTGCGCTCGCTTACTTCTTCAACTATCTGGACCGCACGAGCGTCGGATTCGCGGCGCTGACGATGAACCGCGATCTCGGTCTGACGGCAACGCAGTTCGGCTGGGGCGCCGGCATCATGTTCGCGGGCTACTGCCTGTGCGAGGTGCCAAGCAACCTCGCCTTGTATCGATTCGGCGCGCGCCGCTGGCTTGCCCGCATCATGATCACGTGGGGCTTCTTCGCGGCGGCGACGGCGCTCGCCGTGGGGCCGACCAGCTTCTACGCGATCCGGCTGCTTCTGGGTATCGGCGAAGCGGGCTTCTTTCCGGGCGTGATCTTCTTCCTCGCCGTATGGTTTCCCGCGAGTTACCGGACGCGCGTGCTCGCGTGGTTCACCGTGTCGACGCCGCTTTCGTCGCTCGTCGGCGGACCGCTGTCGACATGGCTTCTCCAGATGGACGGCTTTCTCGGACTGGCGGGCTGGAAGTGGATGTTCATCGTCGAGGGTCTGCCCGCGTGCGTGCTCGGTTTTCTCGTGCTGAAAATGCTCGCCGACAAACCCGCCGATGCGAAATGGCTCTCGCCCGAAGAGCGCCGGGCGCTGCAAGGCGCCTTCGACCGGGAAGGCGCGGCGAGCCAAAAGAAGAAGAACTTCGCCGCCGCGCTGAAGGATGTGCGCATGTACCTCCTCGCGATGATCTCGTTCGGCTTCACGATGGGTTCCTACGGTATCGGCATCTGGCTACCGCAGATGCTCAAGGCGCACGGCATGAGCATGACGCAGACCGGCTGGGTGTCCGCCGTGCCTTACTTCTTTGCGACCATCGCGTTGCTCTGGTGGGCGAAGCGCGTCGATCGTCGTGGCGGTCATATCGCGAATCTCGCGGCCGGGCTCTTCATCGGCGCGGTGGCGCTCGGCGTGTCGACGTATTTCCATCAACTGATTCCCGCGATGACCGGCATCACGCTGGCATTGATCGGCACGATTGCGGGACGCACGATCTTCTATACGTTGCCTGCGAGATTCCTGTCCGGTCAGGCTGCGGCGGGCGGACTGGCGCTCATCAATTCGATCGGCGCACTGGGCGGGTTTGCCGGCCCGTACCTCGTGGGTTATCTGAAGGATAGCTTCGGTACGTTCACGGCGGGGATGATCGGCTTGTCGATCGTGCTCGCGGTCACGACCTTGCTGACGCTCTCGCTGTTTGCCTTCGACAAGGGGGATGCACGATGAATCCGCTTCGCTCCCCCCGACGACGCCAGCTTCTCGGCGCGGCCGCCGCATCGGTCATGATCCCGGCGCTGACATCGCGCCGCGCATACGCAAAAGAGGAATCGCGCAGCATGAGCACAACCAGCAACTACCTTCCCGTTCGGGCGGAGTGGCTCGCGTCCGGCACGGAGGCGGCGCTCGAACCGGAGATGCCGATCGTCGACGCGCATCATCATTTCTATGAACGCGCCGGCTGGACCTATCTGCTCGAGGAATATCTCGACGATGCGCGATCCGGCCACAACATCACCGCGTCGGTCTACATGCAGGCGCTCACGCGTTATCGGCAGTCGGGCCCCGAACCGCTGCGTCCGGTAGGCGAAGTCGAATACGTCGCCGATGTCACCGCGCCGTTGCAGAAGGACAAGCCGCAGGTTGCCAAGGGAATCGTCGGACATGCGGATCTGCGGCGCGGTGCGGCCGTTCGCGACGTGCTCGAGGCGGAGCTCGCGGCGGGCGACGGCCGTCTGCGCGGCGTGCGGCATCTCGCGACCTGGGATGCGGACCCCTCGCTCGTCAATCCGCTGTCGGCCGCGCCGCGCGGGCTGCTGCTCGATCCCACATATCGCGCGGGCGTGGCGCAGCTCGGGTCACTCGGACTGTCGTATGACGCGTGGCTGTTCTTCCCGCAACTTCCCGAACTGTTCGATCTGGCGAAGGCCTATCCCGACATGCCCTTCATCATCAATCACTGCGGCGGCGTCGTGCGGATTGCGAGCTATACGGACCAGCGCAAGGAAGTATTCGACACATGGGCGCGCTCGATGCGCGAGCTCGCGCAGTTACCCAATGTGTTCGTGAAGGTCGGCGGATTGGGGATGCGCATCAACGGATTCGACTTCGAGAAGGGCGAACGTCCGCCGACATCGATTCAACTCGCGCAAACGTGGAAGCCGTGGATGCTCACGTGCATCGAAACGTTCGGCGCCGATCGCTGCATGTTCGAAAGCAACTTCCCGGTGGACAAGGGTTCATACCCGTTCAACAACGGCTGGAACGCATTCAAGCGACTCACGATGCAAGCGAGTGCGGCGGAGCGGCAAGCGTTGTTCCGGGGAACGGTGACGAAGGTCTACCGGCTCTCCTGAATGAAAGGCCCGCAGGCCGGCGCATCGATCGACCGCTCAGTCAGTCCGCGGTGATGCGATAGCTGCCGGTCTTCTTGCCGACGAAGTTGAACGCGCCTTTTTCGGCCGGCAGCGAGAGCACCTGTTGCCAGTCGAGTTCGCCTTTGATGCCTTTGTACTTGCCCGTGCCTTGCCCCAGCACCGCCTTTCCCGCGATAGTCCCCGCCGCGTGGCTGAAGGTTTCGACGAAGTTATCGCCGTCCTTGTCCGTGAAGACGCAGTAGCCGTTCGCGCCGGCGGCGCTGAATCCCGCTTCCACGCAGCGCGCCGTGACGTTTTGCATCAAGGGCGTTTTGCTGTTGTTGGTGAAAGCCATCGTCGCTTCGAACAGGTAGACGGCGTTGTCGCTGCCCACGGGGATTTCCTTTACATCACGCCCGACAGCGGTAAAGGTGACATCGATCGGTCCTTGTTTCGGAATCGCCTGCGACCATGCGATGTCGATCGTCGCGAATACAGTTGCGCAAACGAAAACCGTCGTCGTGCATAGGCGATGGCAAAGCCTTTCCATGATTGCACCTCCGGACGCCGCTGCAACCTGTTCCGTTGATACCCCGGGTCGATGCATAGTGTTATAGGGCTTTCGAATTGAAAGTTCCAGTGGACGCGATGATCGGCGGGTCCGTCCGAATGATCGTTCGTTCCGGGCTTGATTCGGATACCTATGCGCGTCGTCCCTCTGGCGTGGCGACGTCCGGACGCGCCGATCCTCCTGCGATCCCGTCATCGCGATCCGCGATGGTGCCTTGCCGAATGACCACGAACAAGCCGGCTCGCCTGCTGCATGATGCTTCCACCGCACCGACTTCACGGAGCCAGACGAAGCAATGCAACTCGACCCAGCGACGGCGAGGCCGCGCACGCTTTACGACAAGATCTGGGACAGTCACCGCGTGATGTCGCGCGACGATGGACAGGACCTGTTGTTCATCGACCGGCACTACATTCACGACGTCACCGCGCAGTCGTTCGATCTGCTGCGCCAGCGCGGGCTCAGGCCGCGTTCACCCGAGCGCATCTTCGGCACGGCGGACCACTACGTGTCCAGCGCGGCAAACGACATCGCAGCCGTGACCGACCCCGAGCGGCGCGCGATGATCGAGGCCCTGCAACGCGATGCGGCCGAATCGCGCATCACCTTGTTCGGCATGAACGATCCGCGGCGCGGCATCGTGCATATCGTCGGGCCCGAGCAGGGCTTGAGCCTGCCCGGCATGACCGTCGTCTGTGCCGATAGCCACACGTCGACACACGGCGCGATGGGCGCGCTGGCGTTCGGCATCGGCGCCACCGAAGTCGCCCACGTGCTCGCCACGCAATGCCTGTGGCAGCGCAAGTCGCGCAACATGCGCGTCACGCTCGATGGCGCGCCGGGACCGGGCGTCAGCGCCAAGGACCTGATCCTTGCCGTGATCGCGCGGATCGGCGTGGCGGGCGCGGTGGGGCACGTGATCGAATATGCCGGCTCCGCGATCGCCGGCCTGTCGATGGAAGGCCGGCTGACGCTGTGCAACATGACCATCGAGGCGGGCGGCCGCGCCGGCATGATCGCGCCGGACGACACTACGTTCGCGTATCTCTCCGGGCGCCCCTACGCGCCCGCGGGCGAGCAATGGGACCGGGCGATGACGCACTGGCGCACCTTGTTCACCGACCCCGGCGCCAGCTTCGACCGCGAACTGCATATCGACGTGGCCGGCATCGCGCCGATGGTGACGTGGGGCACCACGCCCGGCTATGCCTGCGCCATCGACCGGCGCGTGCCCGACCCCGCGCAGCAGCCTGATCCCGATCTCCGCGCCGCGATGTCGCGGGCGCTCGACTACATGGGACTGAACGCGGACGAGGCGCTGGAAGGCGTGACGATCGACCGCGTGTTCATCGGCTCGTGCACCAACGGGCGCATCGAGGACATGCGCAGCGCGGCCGAGGTCGCGCGCGGCCGTCACATCGCAGCGGGCGTCGAGGCGTGGGTGGTGCCGGGCTCGCACGAAGTGCGGGCGCAGGCCGAGGCCGAAGGGCTGGACCGCGTGTTCATCGAGGCGGGGTTTCAGTGGCGCTTTCCCGGCTGCTCGATGTGCCTCGCGACCAACGGCGATATCGCCGCGCCCGGCCAGCGCTGTGCGTCTACGTCGAACCGCAACTTCGTGGGCCGGCAGGGGCCCGGCGTGCGCACCCATCTGATGAGCCCGGCGATGGCGGCCGCCGCCGCAGTCACCGGACGTCTCACCGATGTCCGCCGCCTCCTGGGAGCCTGAGCATGGAAAGCCTGACGTACCTCGACGCAGTCGCGGCCCCGATCGTCGCCATCGACTGCGATACCGACCAGATCCTGCCCGCGCGTTTCCTGCAAAAACCCCGTTCCGACGATTTCGGCCAGTTCCTGTTTCGTTCGATGCGCTTCGGCCCCGACGGCACGGAACGGCCGGACTTCATTCTCAATCAGCCGTCTTACCGCGCGTCGCGCATCGTCGTGGCGAATCACAACTTCGGTTGCGGCTCGTCGCGCGAACACGCGGTGTGGGCGCTGTACGACTACGGCATCCGCGCGGCGATCGCCCCGAGCTTCGGCGACATCTTTTTCATCAACTGCCTGAAGAACGGGCTGCTGCCCATCGTGCTGCCGGAGACCGTGGTCCTGCCGCTCTTGGACCGTTTGCTGGCAAGCCCCGGCAGCCGCATCGCCATCGACTTGCCCGCACAGACCGCGACCTTGCCCGACGGCTCCGTCCATGCCTTCGACATGGAGCCTTTCGCGAAGGCGTGCCTGCTGCGCGGCATGGACGAGATCGACTACACGCTGTCGCATCAGGACCGCATCGATGCCTTCGAGCGCAGCCGCGCCGGACCGTATTGAAGGCGCGTTCTTCCCACTATCGACCAAGGAGGAGTTCAGATGAAGATTGCAGTCATGCCAGGTGATGGTATCGGTCCCGAAGTCGTGGCGCAGGCGCTCAAGGTGCTGCAAGTCGTGGCGCCGCACGCCGAGACACAGGAAGCGCCCGTCGGCGAGGCGGGCATTCAGGCGCACGGCGTGCCGCTGCCCGAGCCGACGCTCGAGCTCGCGCGCAAGGCCGACGCCATCCTGTTCGGCGCGGTAGGCGTGGCCGACGAAGCCGACATCCCGCGCGAACGTCGTCCCGGCACCGGCCTGCTGCAGTTGCGCGAAGCGCTGACCCTGTATGCCAATTTCCGCCCGGCCTATATGTTTCCGGAGCTGATCGGCGCTTCGACGCTGCGGCCGGAAGTGGTCGATGGACTCGATCTCGTGATCGTGCGCGAGCTGAACGGCGACGCCTATTTCGGCCAGCCGCGCGGCTTCGAGACCAATCAGGCGGGCGAGCGGGTCGGCTTCAACACGATGCGCTATGCCGAATCCGAGGTCGAGCGCGTCGCGCACGCCGCCTTTCGGGCCGCGCGCCGCCGTCATCACAAACTGTGCTCGGTGGACAAGGCCAACGTGCTGGAGGCGAGCCAGTTGTGGCGCGAGGTGGTCACGCGGGTCGGGCGGGATTATCCCGACGTCGAGCTGAGCCATCTCTTCGTCGACGCCGCCGCGATGATGCTGATGCGCCGGCCCAGGCAGTTCGACGTGATCGTCACCGGCAACCTGTTCGGCGACATACTCTCCGACGCCGCCGCGATGCTGACCGGCTCGATCGGCATGCTGCCATCGGCCTCGCTGGGCTATGAGCGCAAGGGTTTGTACGAGCCGGTGCACGGCTCGGCACCGGACATCGCCGGCAAGGATATCGCCAATCCGCTCGCCGCCATTCTGTCGCTCGCGATGATGCTGCGCGAGAGCTTCGAGATGGAAGCGGCCGCGAGCCGCGTCGAGCGGGCCGTGCGCGCCGTGCTCGCCGCGGGCTACCGCACCGCCGATATCCAGCAGGACGGCACGCAATGCATCGGCACCCGTGACATGGGCGATGCAGTCGTCGAGGCGCTGCGCAAGCAGGCAGCCTAGAGGAGAGCGCGTCGCGAAATCAGGAGCAGGGAGCCGGTCCATCGCAGGCAGTTCGTCGCACCAGAATATCCCTTGAAAGGGAGGAGACAACCATGAAGCTAAAACTTGCCATCGCGCTATGCGCAGCGTTCGAGCTTGCCTGCGGGTCCGGCTCGGCCGTGGCCAAAGATGTGCCCGAGAAGCCCGAGTTGCACATCGCAGCGGCTTCGGTAGGCATCACCTATCTGCCGATGCTCGTCGCCAAGCAGCGCGGCTACTTCAAGGACGAAGGGCTGGACGTGAGCATCGCCGCATTCTCCGGCGGTTCGAAGACGCTGGAAGCCCTGCTGGGCGGCAGCTCCGACATGGTGGCGGGCGCCTATTCGAACACCATCACGATGGCCGTCAAGGGTCAGCATCTCGTCGTGGTGGCGGCGCAGGTCATCTGTCCGGGATGGATCTTCGGCGTGTCCCAGAAACGCCAGGCCGAAGTCAAGTCGCCCAAGGACCTGAAAGGCATGCGCATCGGCGTGAGCGCGCCGGGTTCCAGCACGCACATGGCCGTCAATTACATTCTGCACAAGGCGGGGCTGCAGTCTTCGGACGTGTCGATCATCGGCGTGGGGCAGGCGGCCGGCGCCGTCGCGGCGGTGCGGGCGGGACAAGTCGATGCGCTGATCGTCAACGATCCGAGCGCGACGATCCTGACGAAGGACGGCAGCCTCAAGCCGCTGGAGAACATGCGCACCGCCGACGGCAACGTGAAGGTGTTCGGTTCGGATTACCCCGAGTCGAGCCTGTTCGCGACGCAGGATTTCATCGACAAGAATCCGAAGACGGTGCAGGCCGTCGCCAACGCGATCGTGCGCGCCGAAAAGTGGATCGCCAAGGCGACGCCGGAGCAGGTCGCGGACAATGTCCCGCGCGAGTACCTCGAGGACAACAAGGCGCTCTATGCGGAGGCCTTCACGAACAGCCGCCGCTGTATCGCGCAAAACGGGGAGATCACGGCCAAGGGCGCTCAGACCGTGCGTGACGTGCTGTCGGCTTTCGATCCGGCGGTGGCCTCGGCGAAGATCGACCTCGCCGCGACCTACGACAACCGCTTCGTCAAAAAGGCGGCGGAGATCCAGCCATGAGCACCGCGGCGTGCAGCATCCCGCTCGACAGCGGTCAGGCCGAAAGACGCGAAGCGCTGTGCTTCGACAACGTGACGTGCACCTTCGCCGGCAATGGCAAGCATGCGCAGACTTACACCGCCGTCTCCGGAGGCAGCCTGACGATCGGCGACGGCGAGTTCGTCTCGATCGTCGGTCCGACGGGCTGCGGCAAGTCCACGCTGCTGAACGTGGCCGCGGGGCTGACGCGGCCCTCGTCGGGCAGCCTGAGCGTGTTCGGCAAGAAGTTGACGCACGGCCTCAACACGCAGGCTGCCTATCTGTTCCAGGTGGACGCGCTCATGCCCTGGAAGACGGCCGAAGACAACATCGCGATGGGCCTGATCTTTCGCGGCATGCCGCGCGAGGAGGCGCTCGGCGTGGCGCGCGGCTGGCTGGAGCGGGTCGGCCTGCACGGGCACGGCAAGAAATATCCGCATCAGATGTCCGGGGGCATGCGCAAGCGTGCCGGCCTCGCGCAGGCGCTGGCGCTGAATCCCCGCATCATCCTGATGGACGAGCCGTTCAGCGCGCTGGATATCCAGACCCGGCATCTGATGGAAAACGAACTGCTGCAGTTGTGGTCGCACGACCGCAAGTCCGTCATGTTCGTGACGCACGATCTGGAAGAGGCCATTTCGCTGTCGGACCGCGTCATCGTGTTGTCGGCGGGGCCTGGCACACGGCCTATCGCCGAGTTCGAGATCGATCTGGAGCGGCCGCGCGAGATGTCGGAAATCCGCATGACGCAGCGTTTCCTGCAACTGCACACCCAGATCTGGGACGTGCTTCGAGGCGAGGTTCTGAAAAGCTATGCGCGCAATCGAGTTTGATCCGAACAACCGGCTTACGGTCCTGATCACCCGCCTGGCGATCCTGTTCGGCGTCCTGTTTCTTTGGTGGCTCGGCACGGGGCAGAAATGGCTGTCGCCGTTCTTCTTCGGCGATCCGGTCGGCGTGGCGCGCCGCATCTTCGAGTGGTTCGTGACGGGCTCGGTGTTCCGCCACCTGTACACGACGCTGCTCGAAACCATGCTGGCGTTCGCGATCGGCACGGCCTTCGGGCTGGCGTGCGGATTGTGGCTCGCGCTCAACCCGTTCCTCGCGGTCGTGTTCGATCCGTTCATCAAGGCGATGAACTCGATGCCGCGCCTCATCTTCGCACCGATCTTCGCGCTCTGGTTCGGCCTCGGCATCTGGTCGAAGGTGGCGCTGGGCGTGACGCTGGTGTTCTTCGTGGTGTTCTTCAACGTGTTTCAGGGCGTCCGCGAAGTCAGCCCGACGGTGCTGTCCAATACCCGCATGCTGGGCGCCAATTCGCGCCAGCTGATGCGCCATGTGTACCTGCCTTCGGCGACGAGCTGGGTGTTCTCCAGCCTGCATAACGCGATCGGCATCGCTTTCGTCGGCAGCGTGGTGGGCGAGTACCTCGGCTCGGAGAAGGGCGTCGGTTATCTGATCCTGCTGGCCGAAGGCGTGTTCGATATCAACTCGGTCATCGCGGGCATTCTGGTGCTGACCGTGTTCGCGCTGGTCCTCGATACGGCTGTGTCGATGGTCGAAGACCACCTGCTGCGCTGGCGCCCCGTTGCCGGGCAGACCGTCGCCGCGAGCGCCTGATCGACCGGCGAGCCAAACTTCGAGGAAACCATTTTGCAAATCAACGCGATCAATCTGAAGGACCGCGTCGCCGTGGTGACGGGCGGCGCGCAGGGCATCGGCCTCGCGGTCGGACGCCGGCTGCTCGACTCGGGCGCGCGGCTGGCGATCTGGGACATCAGTCCCGTGGGCATGGACACGGCCCGCAACGAGCTGGGCGAGCACGCTGTCCACTTCGAGCACGTCGATATCGCCGACTACGCGAGCGTCGAAGCAGCCGTCGCGGGGACGATGAAAGCGGCCGGACGCATCGATATCCTGATCAATAACGCGGCGATCGTCGGGCCCAATGCACCGCTGACCGACTATCCACCCGATGTCTGGAAGCAGGTGATCGATATCGACCTCAACGGCACGTTTCACTGCTGCCGCGCCGTGGCGCCCGTCATGATCGGCCAGAACTACGGGCGGATCGTCAATCTCGCCTCGGTTGCCGGCAAGGAAGGCAATCCGAATGCGGCGGCCTACAGTTCGGCCAAGGCGGCCGTCATCGCCATGACGAAATCGCTGGGCAAGGAACTGGCGAGCCACGATATCGCGGTCAACTGCGTCACGCCTGCCGTGGCGCGCACGCCCGGCGCGATGGAGCAGTCGCCCGAGCATATCCGCTACATGCTGGGCAAGATTCCGCGCGCGCGCTTTCTCGAACTCCACGAAGCGGCCGCGATGATCGCCTGGCTCGCCAGCGAAGAGAATTCGTTCACCACCGGCGCCGTTTTCGACCTGTCCGGCGGCCGTGCCACCTATTGAGACGAGCCATCGTGAGAACGTTCTGGCGTCTGTTATTGCCGATAGTGGCCGCCGGCGCGGCCTTGCTGAATTCCCTTTCCGCCAGCGCCGCGCCCGTGCCGGAGAAGCCGAAACTTCATCTTGCCGCCGCGGGCGTAGGCTTTCCCTATCTGCCGATGGTCATCGCGGACAGCCGCGGATACTTCAAACAGGCCGGGCTGGACGTCGAGATCGGCGTGTTCAGCGGCGGCGCGAAGGCTCTGCAAGCGATGATCGGCGGCAGCGCCGATATCGTGGCGGGCGCGTATTCCAACACCATCACGATGGCGGCGAAAGGACAGAAGCTGGTGTCGTTCGTCACTCTGGCATCGTGCCCCGGCTGGGTGTTCGGCGTGACGCGGGCCAGCCACGGCAAGGTCAAGACGTACGCGGATCTGAAGGGCATGCGCATCGGCGTGAGCTCGCCCGGTTCGAGCTTCCACATGGGCGTGAATTACCTGCTGAGCAAGTCCGGCGTCAAGCCGGGCGATGTATCGATCATCGGCGTGGGCTCGTCGGCGGGCGCGATTGCCGCGGCGCGCAGCGGACAGATCGACGGCCTGATGAGCAACGACCCGGTCGCGACCGTGCTGCAGGACAGCGGCGATCTCTTTCCGCTGGCCGTGATGCGCGATCCCGCCGGTACGCGCGCCACGCTGGGCGGAGACTATCCGGAGGCGTCCATCTACACGACGCGGGAGTTCGTCGCCAGATATCCGAATACCGTGCAGGCGGTCACGAACGCGATTCTGGAAGCCGAGCGCTGGATGGCGCAGGCGACGCCCGAGCAGGTCGCCGCGGCCGTGCCGCAGCAATACGCGCTGGCCGAGAAGGCGGTCTTCGCCCGCGCTTACGGCAACATGCGCAGCTGCATCTCGCGCGACGGCCTGATGACGGACGCCGCAGCGCATACCGTGCTGGATGTGCTGACCGCCTTCGATCCCGACATCGGCAAGGCCGGAATCGATCTGAAGGCGACTTACGACAATCGCTTCGTCGAGAATTCCGGCAAGCACTGATTCGAGCAGAGGCGACGATGGAAAGCGGCGTGCGAATCCTGGCCGAAGGCCTGAAATTTCCCGAAGGGCCGGTGGCGATGCCCGATGGCTCGATCGTGCTGGTCGAGATCGAGCGCGAGACGCTCAGCCGCGTGGCCGCCGATGGCACGGTGAGCGTGCTCGCGGATGTCGGCGGCGGTCCCAACGGCCTGGCGCTGGGGCCGGACGGCGCCTTCTACATCTGCAACAACGGAGGCTTCCTGTTCCGGACCGTCGCGGGGTTGAACCGCACGAAGCCGGGCGTGCATCCGCGATATACCAGCGGCCGTATCGAACGCTTCGACCCGCGCACAGGTGCGCTGACGACGCTGTACGACCGCTGCGGCGACTATCCGCTGTGCGGTCCCAACGATATCGTGTTCGACCACGACGGCGGCTTCTACTTCACCGATTTCGGCAAGAACCGGCTGCGTGACCGCGATCACGCGGGCCTCTATTACGCGCGCGCCGATGGATCGATGATCGTCGAAGTGGCGTACCCGCTTACGACGGCCAACGGTGTCGGTCTGTCGCCGGACGACCGTGTCGTCTATGTGGCGGAGACCGAGACCGCGCGACTGTGGGCGTTCGATCTGGAAGCGCCTGGCCAGGCGCGCAAGCATCCTTATCCGTCGCCGCACGGCGGGCGTCTGGTGTGCGGTTTGCCTGGCTACCAGCGCTTCGACAGCCTGGCCGTGGATGCAGCGGGCAATATCTGCGTGGCCACGCTCGTCACGGGCTGCATCACGGTGGTCGCGCCGACGGGCGAGGTGCTCCGGCAGGCGATGGTGCCCGACGGCATGGTGACGAATATCTGCTTCGGCGGCATCGACATGAAAACGGCTTACATCACGATGTCCGGCACGGGACGTCTCGGCACTTTGCCGTGGCCGCAGGCCGGGTTGAAGCTGGCTTATTCGTGATCACCGCGCGTCTGCTGCGCATCCCGACTCGCGAGCAGATGACTGAGAAAGAGCTGGACGGGCGCGGGAAGCGACTCGGCCTCTCGCACGCAGATCTTCCAGTGCCGTTCGGCCCAGGTTTCGTCGAGCTGCACGGCGACCAGCGGCGCCGAACTGACGTAACGCTCGGCATGACGCTCCGGCACGAGGCCGATGCCGAGGCGCGCTTCCACCATGCTGCGCACCGGCTCGAAACCGTTGACCCGGATCGATAATTTGAGCGGATGATCCAGATCGGCGGCGGCGCGCAACACCAGCGAATTCAGATAGCTGCCCGCCTGCGGCCCCACCAGCGGGTATTCGGCCACTTCGCGGAATTTCACCCGTTCGGCGCGGCTCAACGGATGATCGGGCGGCATGATGACCACGAGCCGATCGCTGCGATAGGGGAATACCTGCAGGCCGGTGGTGACCGTCGTGCCGCCGAATACGCCGATATCGGCTGCGTTTTCGGCCACGGCTCGCACGACGGCGGGACTCAGACTTTCTTGCAGATCGATGCGCAGCCCCGGATGCAACTCGAGGAAATCGCGGATATCGTTGGCGATGTACTGGACGATGGTGGACAGGCTGGCATGGAGCCGGATCTGTCCGCGCACGCCTTCCGCATGATCGAGCAGCTCGCTTTCCATTTGTGCGATGTCGCGCAGGAGCACCCGTGCGTGCTGCAAGAGCGCCGCGGCGGCGGCCGTCAGTTCGAGCCCTTTGTTGCTGCGCACGAAGAGGGCGGTCTTGAGGGTGTCTTCGAGCTGAGACATGCGCTTGCTGAGCGCCGAAGGCGCGATATTCCCGGCTTCCGCCGCGCGCGCGATACTGCCGTGCTCGCAGACAGCGACGAATAATTTCAGCGATTGCAGATCGAAACGCATCGGGTCTCCGGGCCGCGGTCTTCTCGCCGCGATGCTTTGTCCATGAAGCGAGAGTATGCATGCGGTCGATTGCACGTGCAGAGGATGAAAAAAAAGCCCTGGCTCCGCACGCTCGTACTTCCCGCGTAGCCGGTAACGCCAGCTAAGGCCGTACCCGTTACCCCGTGGCGCTTCCTCATCCCACAATTCGTGCAATTAATGATTGACGCCCACGCGTTGAAAGGCAGAAGCTTGCGGAAATTCTCCTGTAAAGAATCTTCCGGTCTGATTACGCACTGAAAGATATTTCCTTCCGCCATGCGCGAGTTGGCATGGTCTCGACTTAACGGAGAAGAAAATGAGAAGGATCAGAGGGCTCGTTCTGGCAGTTTTTTCAGGAGTACTTCTCAGTGCATGCGGGGGCGATGCCGGCTCCGATGCACCAGGATCGAACGCGAAGGGTGCGGCCGCACAACCGGCAGCTCAGGATGTGAGCACGACGAAGGGTTACGCGTTGTCGACGGTCATCTGGGATCGCTTTCCCATCGGTGTGTGCTGGGACATGAACAATGCCGATTTCGCGCGATATTCGGAACAGCGCAAGTGGACGCGTCTCGCGGTCAAAGAGACCTGGGAGCAGCATTCCGGCGCCCAGTTCTCGGGCTGGCAGCAATGCACGAACGATCCGAACTATTACGGCATACGGATTTCCGTCGAAGACAGTGCGGCGGAAGGGCCGCACACCTTTGGCCTCGGCGCAATGCTGAACAACGCGGCGGGTGGCATGGTGCTCAATTTCACCTTCATGAACTGGAGCCAGAGTTGCCAGGGGCGCGAGGAGTTCTGCATTCGCCGCCTTGCCGCGCATGAATTCGGTCACGCGCTGGGCTTTGCGCACGAGCAAAACCGGCCGGACACGCCTTCGACGTGCACGGAGCCCGCGCAAGGCAATTCGGGCGACACGATGATCGGGCCGTGGGATCTCGCATCGATCATGAACTACTGCAATCCGAAGTGGAACGGCGACGGCAAGCTCAGCGCCACCGACATCGAGATGGCGCAGAAGTACTACGGGCCTCCGCGCGGCAACGAAACCGTGTACACGCTGACGCGCGCGCAAGCCCCTGCGCAGGTGACCGCGTACGACTTCTCCACGCACGCCGCGAAGGCTTCGATCGATCTGTCGCTGACGGGCGACTACAAGCGGGTCGACCGAATGTTCGCCAGCACCGATGGAAAACGGCTGCACGTGCTTCTCGAAAGAAGTTCGACATCGATCGATCTCGCGACCATCGACACGGCGACGAATACGGTCTTGCGCGTCACGCCCATCGGTCCGTTGCTGACGACGTTCACCGGCTATGACCTTCAGCCCGCGCCGGATGGAAGTCAGGTCTATCTGTCGAGCAAGAACGTCATCAGCATCATCGACGCGGACGCCGGGACGCTCGTCAGAACGATCGTGTTGCCAGAAGCCTTCAACCTCATCAGGCTGGCGACGGCAAGAAACGACAGTGGGAACATCTACGCGCTATCGATCGCGGAGGGGACGAAGGTGGAAGTGCTGCGCATCGACACGGCCCTCTCGCTGATCACAGGCGGCTACCCGGCAGGTTCGGCGCCGAGCACGCTCCATGATCAGTTCGCCGTGACCCCCGATGGCAAGAAGGCCTACTTCGTCAGCTTCGCGTCTGCGGCGGCCCAGGGCAGTCTGACGGAAATGGACCTGGAAAGCGGCATTACGCGCGTGCTGACCGATCTGCCGGAAAAGAACCCGAAATTCCTCGCGGCCATCAGCAACCAGCAAATCCTTTTTGCCGACGACAACGACACGAAACCGAGTCCGATCATCCTCTATGACGTGGCGAGCCGAGCCAAGACGACCTTGCTGGCTTCGTCGAACCTGCTGGGTTATCTCCAGTACGAACCGAGGACGCAGTCCATCCTTCTGGAGCGAAGCGGCGTCTGGTCCGTCAATCAGTTGAAGCAGCGTGCGGACGGCATGTACAGGAATATCGACCTCGGGATGCGGTCATTCACCAGTGGTTCCGCGTATAGCGGTCTTGCACCGTTCGTGTTCGTGGCGCGTTGAGATAGCCGTCCATAACTTCATATCATTCGAGAGCAACAGGGAATCCCTCATTGAATTAAAGTGTGTAATTAAGCTAAGCGCTTGCCTCCAATGGGGATTCGAAATGGCTGCCACTCAATCGGGGGCCATGCCCCTGTCCGATGAAGATTATCGGCGCCAGCTTCGCCGTGCCGTCGTCGCCAGCACGATCGGCACGACGATCGAATGGTATGACTTCTTTCTTTACAGCACCGTCACGGGCCTTGTCTTTGCCAAGCTGTACTTTCCGGAATCGGACCCGCTCGTCGGCACGTTGCAGGCGTTTCTGATCTACGCTGTCGGCTTCATCGCGCGGCCGGTCGGTGCGGCCATCTTCGGTCACTACGGCGATCGGATCGGACGGAAGGCCACGCTGATCGTCACGCTGCTGCTCATGGGGCTGGCCACGTTCGCGGTCGCATTCGTGCCGACCTACGCGACGATCGGCATCTGGGGCGCCGTCGTGCTGACCGTGCTGCGCTTCATTCAAGGCGTGGGCGTCGGCGGCGAATGGGGCGGCTCCGTTTTGATGTCGATGGAATGGGCGCGCACGAATTCGCATCGCGGCTTCGTCGCTTCGTGGCCGCAGTTCGGCGTGCCCGCGGGGCTGTTCATCGCCAATCTCGCCGTGCTCGCGATGAGCCAGATTTCCGGCAGCGCATTTCTCACGTGGGGCTGGCGCGTGCCGTTCGTCCTCAGCATCGTACTGGTCGCGATCGGTCTTTATATCCGGCTGAGCATTCTCGAGACGCCGATCTTCGCCAAGCTTCTGGCCGAGAATAAGATCGAAAAGGCGCCGACGCTCGAAGTCATACGCCGGCAACCGAAAGACATTCTGCTTTCCGCGTTCGTGCGGATGGCCGAGCAGGCGCCTTTCTATATCTTCACGGCCTTCGTCTTCACCTATGGCGTGCGGACGCTCGGCGCGTCGCGCGATCTGTTGCTCATGGCCGTGCTCGCCGCATCCGTGCTGGAATTCTTCACGATCCCACTGTTCGGTCACGTGTCCGATCTCATCGGACGCCGCCGGATGTACATGATCGGCGCGGCGCTCGCGGGCCTGTTCGGCTTCGTCTTCTTCGCAATGGTCGACACCAGAAATTCTGTCTGGATTTTCGTGGCCATCGTGCTTTCACTGGTGCCACATTCGATGATGTACGGGCCGCAGGCCGCGTTGATCGCCGAGTCTTTCACGGGGCGGCTGCGTTACAGCGGTGCATCGCTGGGTTATCAACTCGCTTCGGTGATTGCGGGCGGTCCCGCGCCCTTGATCGCAACCGCGCTCTTCGCGTATTACCACTCGGGCTATGCGATCGCGGGCTATATTTTCGTGTGCGGATTGTTCAGCCTCGCTGCGGCGTGGCGAATGGGCGACTACACGAACAAGGACATCTCGCGCGAATATGACGAACCGATGGGCGAGCACCATCACGCAAGACCGGCGCATTGATCGAAGCCCGGCGAAGCGCACGCCTCATACTTCGCTGCGCTTCAGAAGATAATCGAGGCCGCCCACGCGGAACCATCGATAGCCAAACGGTTCCAGCACGACGGTATGCTGTCCTTTCGCCGTGCCTTGGCTGTGGTCGTCCGAGAGCAGGTTGACGAGCATGGTGCTCTCGCCGGCCTCCGCGCGGACGTGAAACTTCACCGTGCACGCGGCCGCGCTGAAGTTGTGCACGCAGACTACCGAGTTGTTGCGCCACTCATAGCGCAGCACGAGCACATCGTCACGCGATGTCCGCAGGATCGCGAAATCGCCCCAGCTTATTTCAGGCACCTCCTTGCGCATGCGAATCATCCGCTCGATCCAGTTGAGCAGCGAATTCGGGTCCCGGCGCTGACTGGCGACGTTCACACGTTCGAAGCCGTACGGTCCGCCCGAGATCACGGGAGACACGGGCCGCGTATGCTTCGTGAAACCCGCGTGCGGCTCGGTGGACCACTGCATCGGGGTACGCACGCTTTCACGCTCGGGCAGGCGCAGGTCGTCGCCCATGCCGATTTCATCGCCGTAACGCACGACGGGCGTGCCCGGCAGCGTCAACATCAGGCTGTACGCAAGCTCCAGCCGGTGACGGTCGCCATCGAGCATCGGCGCAAGACGCCGTCGAATGCCGCGTTCGTAGAGCTGCATGTCCGGTTCCGGGCCGAATGCGGCGAACACGGTCTCACGCTCTTCAGACGACAACCGCCCGAGATCGAGCTCGTCGTGGTTGCGCAGGAATACGCCCCACTGCGCCGTCGCGGCGCGCGACTTCGTCGCTTCGAGCGCCTTCTTCAACGGCGTGGCGTCCGCGCTCGCGAGCGCATAGAACGTGTTCTGATTGACCTGGAAGTTGAACATCATCTGCAACCGCTCGCCTGCATCGCCGAAGTACTGCATGTCGGTATCGGGCAGCACGTTCGCTTCCGCGAGAATGATGGCGTCGCCCTGACGCCATTGCAGGAACTCGCGGAACATGCGCAGCATGTCGTATTGCTCGACCGGCCGCTTCACCTGCGCACCCTTGGTGGCGATGACGAACGGCACCGCATCCATGCGAAATCCCGAGACGCCGAGCTGAATCCAGAAGCCCATGATCTTGAGCAGCTCGGCCTGCACATAGGGATTGGCCGTGTTCAGGTCGGGCTGAAAGTCGTAGAAGCGGTGGTAGTACCACATGGCCGCTTCTTTATCGTAGGTCCACGTCGACTTCTGCACGCCGGGGAATACGACGCCTTCTTTCGCGCGGGCCGGCCGCTTCTTCGACCACACATACCAGTCGCGATATTTCGATGCCGGGTCGCGCCGCGCCTCCCTGAACCACGGATGCTGATCCGACGTGTGATTCACGACGAGATCGATCATCACGCGCAGGCCGCGTTGACGGCATGCGTGAGTGAATTCCGTGAAGTCGCCGAGCGTGCCGTAGCGCGGATCGACGTTGTAGTAATCGGAGATGTCATAGCCGTTGTCGCGGCCGGGCGATGGCTGGAACGGCATCAGCCATATCGTCGTGATGCCTAAGCCCTGAAGATAGTCGAGGCGGCGCACCAGACCCTGAAAGTCGCCGACGCCATCGCCGTTCGCGTCCATGAACACGCCGACGGACAGGCAGTAGATGATTGCGTTCTTGTACCAGAGGTCGTTGACCATGCGCTTTGATCGGAGCCCGGTTCGTGAGCGGCGCGGAACCGTTCGAGTGTAATCGGCATCCTTCGAAGCAGGCAACGTTTCGAAGCGTGGATGCACCTTCGCACCTCACGGCGTCGCCTATACTTTTTTTCAGGCAGTCAGCCCGACCGTGCGCCGCATATGCAATCGATGCGGCCCGCAACGCGAAACCGGGCGATATCCCATCGGCGGCGCTCTTGTCGCAAGCGCCAGATCTTCTGCGCGATAGCCGCCTCTCTTCCCTTTTCTTTGCCTCTTTATCCACGCATAGAAAAACGCTGCGCGCGCGGCGGCTGCGCTCGTCCGCGTGCGGCAGTGTCACTCTCACTCGACGAGGACGACATGGCCACCTACATCATGCTGCTCAACTGGACCGATCAGGGCGTGCGCAGCGCGAAGGACACGATCAAGCGGGCACGCGCGTTCCGCGAAACGAGCCAGTCGATGGGCGCGACGCTCAAGTCATTGCACTGGACACTCGGCACCTACGATCTGGTCGCTTCGGTCGATTCGCCTGACGATGAAACGATGACCCGTCTCGGCCTCATGCTCGGAGGACTGGGCAATGTCCGCACGACAACGATGCGTGCGTTCGACGAAGTCGAGATGGAGCGTATCGTCGGCGGATTGAAGTAGAGCAGAGCGCGATTCTGCTGACGAATAGATGCTGATTCACGCACGGATTCTTCCGTCTTTCGCAACGTCGGCCGGTATGCTACGGTGGATTCGTATGCATAACTTGCGAACGGGCGATCGCTGATTGTCGATCGACCCTCCGGAATCATTCGTCTGGAGTGTGATGTGACAGTGGATCAGCAAGGCGTTCGCTCGTCGCCTTATTCGGTCATCTGCCCCCGATGTGAAACGCTCTCTTCAGTGGAAGAGAGCGCATGTCCTTTTTGCGGCGCGGATCGGCACGGGGCCGTGCTGACGAGAGGCGCGGAAACCGCGATGCGTGCGGTCGTGGCGGCGCGCGGCGTGACGCGCCGTTTTCAGGAGTACGGCGAAGCGGACCGCGTCGAGAAACGGCTTGGCCGCATCGAAGGGCGCGAACCGCGTTTGCCGGCGCCTGCGGCTGCTCATGCGCTGGAGCAACCGCAACGCAAGTCGAATTCCATGCTGGCCACGGTCGCGATGGCAGGCGTCGTGCTCGGCGCCTGTGTGCTCGCGCGCGCTTACTTCGAAAATCATGGCGCGACCGCGCGCGCCGCCTCGGTGCCTGTCGCCGTCGCCGGGCCGGTCCGCGAGGCGGCGCCGAAGATCGACGTGGCCGCAAGGACCGTCGAAAGCCGCGCGCCCGATGCAGCGCGTCCTTCGGTCTATACGGCGTCGCCATTGATTCCGGTGGTCGCATCGAGCAAGGAAAGCACGCCGCAGGCGGTCGTGCCCGAACGCCCGGTCGTAAAGAAGAACGCCGCGCCTCGCACACAGGCATCGCATAAGGTCGCTTCCAAAGCCGGTGCTTCCAAACCTGCCGCCACGTGCTCGCAAAAGTCCGATCGTGCGTGTGCGAAGGCCAC
This sequence comes from Caballeronia arvi, assembly GCF_001544695.2. Taxonomy (GTDB): domain Bacteria; phylum Pseudomonadota; class Gammaproteobacteria; order Burkholderiales; family Burkholderiaceae; genus Caballeronia; species Caballeronia arvi. The sequence goes on along the minus strand of NZ_FCOM02000026.1, from coordinate 80,273 downwards.
CCAACGTCAGGCATCGAAGACGGAACCGAAACAGCAGAAGACGAGCAAGCCGCAACCGCACCGCCAGGAAGTCGCGAAAGCCAAATCCGGATCGAAAGACTTTCAGAAGGTCGCAGCCGTGCCCGCACCGGTCAAACCCGCGATGACCGCCGACGGAAGCTGGAAGCCGAGCCGGAAGAATTAGCCGGCGTATCTGCCGACGAAAGCGCGCGCGTTCAGATCCACTTCGCCTTTCGAAACCAGCGGAAAAGCAAAGTGTCGATGGTGACGATCGCGGCGATCACGACCGGATAGCCGAACCGCGAGTGCAACTCGGGCATGTGCTCGAAGTTCATGCCGTAAATGCCGGCGATCATCGTCGGGACCGCGAACATCGCCGCGAATGTGCCGAGCCGTTTGGTGATTTCGCTGTCGGCGAGTGCGATCATGCCGAGGTTCACCTGAATCGCGGTGATCACCATTTCGCGGCGTCCGTCGATCGCGCCGACGATGCGCTCCAGATGCACGTAGACATCCTTGAAGTACGCCGTCATGCCGGCGCAGATGCCCGGCACGCGCCCGCCGGTCAGCTTCCCCACGCCTTCGAGCAGCGGACCGACGTGATGCCGCAACACGACGAGCCGCCGCTTGAAGCGATAAAGATCCTCGATGAGCTCGCGCGAATCCCTGTTGTCCTGGCGCGCGAAAATGCGGTCTTCCAGCACTTCGAGATCGGCGGTGAGCGTTTCGAGCACGGTGAAGTAGCCGTCGACGATATCGTCCATCAGCGCGTAGAGCACGAACGCGGAGCCTTGCCTGAGCATCGGCGGCTCGCTCTCGCAGCGCTCGCGCACCTTCGTGAAGCCGCGCGTCGCGCGCATGCGCACCGTGAGCACGTAGTTTCTGCCGACGAACACATCGACTTCGCCGAAGAGCAGGCTGCCGTCTTCCGTGAGCTCGACCGTGTGCATCACGGCGAACAGCGAGTCGCCGTATTCCTCGATCTTCGGCCATTGATGATGCGTGCGCACATCCTCGACGGCGAGTTCATGCAGGCCGAATTCCTCGCGCATTGCGTCGAGTTCGGTGGGCTCCGGATCCTTGAGCGCGACCCATACGAAGCACTCCGGCTTTTGCACGTAGTCGCTGATCTCGTCGACGGTGATATCGGCGAGCTTGCGGCCGTCCTGATAGGCAACGCAGGCTATCAACATGACCGGTCTCCTTGCGGGAGGATGCGTTGGGATGGCTCGCGCCCTGGACTGCCATTGAGCTGCGTTTTATCGGACCTGACCAGACATGCATCGTGCATGGGTCAGTCGACGGTTTGATGACATCGCGCGCGGCGTGAAGGTTGGCCGCGCGCGACAGGGGGAAGGGATCGATGAAGTGCTTCGGGCGATCAGGCGGCTTGCCAGTGCTCGTCGACGGCCTTGTCGGTCACGCGAACCTTCGCGATCAGGGGCGAATAGCCGCGCAGCCTGATTTCGTCGGCGGCGAGCCGCTCGGAGCGATAAACCTGCTGCGTGATTCGGGTGCCGTCATGGAATTCGAGTGCGTAGCCGTCGATCGGCCCCCACTGGCCCTTCGGCATCGGTTCGATATAGACGTTCTGCATCGCGTTTCTCCAGCGTGATTGGAAAGCGTCGGGCGCGAAGGCGCACCTCTTGTATAAGAGGTTATCGAAGAAAGGCGAGCGGGCAGCGGCGATCCGTGGCCTCGGACACCAAATAAAACACGTTAAATTTCAATGAGTTAGACGCATAATTTCACGATGCGAAAGCCGGTTGTCCGATGTGCAACCTGCGCCATGCTGCCATGCAGCGTGCGTTTTCGAAAACCGGACCCCGATTGCGCATCGTGAAATTTCAGTGGTGCATCGCGTGCTCGCCGGCCGCTTCGAGACACGCGTCGATCGCGGGCGCGGCGTCCGCCGGCATCGACGCGAAGCGAAAGCCGTTTCGGCCCTTGCGCTTCGCTTCGTACATCGCGCGATCGGCTTGCGCGAGCAGCGCTTCCGCCGAGGTATCGAAGCCCGCCGCGCACATCGCGATGCCGACGCTCGTGCCGAGCCGCGCTTCGCCATTGGCCAGGTCGAAAGGCCGGCCGATCGCGCGGCAGATATCCTGCGCGATCCGGCTGCACGCGCTCGACGACGCAATGCCGCGCGCGAGCAGCACGAACTCGTCGCCCGCGAGACGGCAGACGAGATCGCCCGCGCGCGTGGTCTTTTTGAGGCGCGCGGCCACTTGCCGGAGCAGCGCGTCGCCGACATCGTGACCGTGCTGATCGTTGACGTTCTTGAAGCCGTCGAGGTCCATGAAGAAGAGCGCGAACGGCATGTCGTCGGCGCGGGCGGCATCGACATAAAGCGCGAGCTGCTCGGCGAGCGCGCGGCGGTTCGGCAGGCCCGTCAGCGCATCGAGCATGACTTCGGAGCGCATCTGGTTCTCGCGCCGCTTCGTCTCGGTGATGTCCTGCGACATGATGTAGAAGCCGACGACCTTGTCGCGCCGATACTCCGGGATATACGTCGCGTTCCAGATGCGGCTAGGCGCGCCTTCGTAGACGATGTCCTCGTGCGTCACGCGTTCGCCCGCGAGCACGCGGCGAAAGTACGGCAGGCAGCGCTCGAAGGTCGCCGCGCCGATGGCGTCGCGCACGGTCTTGCCGCGCAGCGCGGCCGGATCGACGCCGAACACGTCCCGATACACCTGATTGTTGAAGCGGTACCGCAGGTCCGCATCGACATGGGCGATCAGCACGGGCAGGTTGTCCGTGATCGTCTGCAACGCCGCGCGGCTGCTCGTGAGTTCGGACGTGCGGCCGAGCACGCGGCGTTCGAGCTCCTGACGGTAATCGCGCAACATCTGCTCGCTGTGTTTGCGGCTCGTGATGTCCTGCGCCACGCTGACGAAATGCAGCGGCTCGCCGCGTTCGTCGCGGATCAGCGCGACACAGAGGTCGACCCAGATCGTGGCGCCGTCGCGGCGGCGATAGCGCTTTGCGAGCGAATACGTCTTGCGCGCGCCGTCGAGCAATTCGGCGACAAGTTCCATGTCTTCGGGCAGATCGGCTTCTTCCGTGATCTGCTGAAAGGTCATCGATACGAGTTCGTCGGCGCTGTAACCGGTGATCTCGCACAGCTTCGGATTCACTTCGATGAATCGGCCGTCCAGATCGACGATGGCCTTGCCCGTCGGCGTCTGCTGGAAGATCGTGTGAAAGCGCGACTCGGAGAGGCGCAGCTTGCGGCGGTCGACTTCCTGAATCTCGCGTGTCTCGCGCGCGGCTTCCCGCTGCACGATCTCGCGCTCGACGGTGGCCGCCAGATCGCACAACGCCGCCTGTTTCGATGCGCTCAGTGTTCTCGGCTTCGTGTCGATCGCGCACAGCGTGCCGAGCACGAGTCCGCCCGACGAGCGCAGCGGCACGCCGGCATAGAAGCGGACATGCGGCGCGCCCGTGACGAGCGGATTGCCCGCGAAGCGCGCATCGGCGTGCGTATCTTCGACGAGCAGCAGGCGCTCCGAATGCAGCGCGTACGCGCAGAAGGACACGTCGCGCGCGGTTTCGCACACGTCCAGTCCGAGGCGCGACTTGAACCATTGCCGATGCGCGTCGACGAGCGACACCAGCGCGATCGGCACCTCCAGCAGTTCCGCGACGACGCGCGTCACGCGGTCGAAGACTTCTTCGTGCGGCGTATCGAGCAGGTCGAGGCTGTGCAGCAGATGCAGTCGTTTTGCTTCATCGGCGGGAAGGGGTGCCGCGTGCCATTCGTGTACGGGATGCAAGTTGGTTCTCGGTTCTTCTGGTTTCGCCGTCGGGCCCAATGCCACGACGGGCAATTTATCGAACCTCATGCAATCCCGATTCGCCGATCAAAGGCAGGCTTTCGGTTCAGTTCGGCGCACGGCTCACATGCCCAGACACACCGCGCCCGCCGCGACGACCACGCACGCGAGCCAGCGTTTCGCGCTGACCGCTTCCTGCAGGAACACGCGGCCGATGAGGGCCGCGAACACGACGCTGGTCTCGCGCAACGCGGATACCGCGCCCATCGCGCCGGCCTGCATCGCCCAGATGACGATGCCGTATGCGGCGATCGACACGAGGCCGCCCGCGAGCGACGATCCCACGGCCATCGGCGCATCTCTGAGCGGCGTCCACAGCGCGGGCAGGCCGCGCTTCGCGACGAAGATCACCGGCATGAACCAGTAGAACATGAACATCCACGCGGTATAGGTGATCGCTTCGCCGTCGGAGAGACGCACGCCGATGCCGTCGATGACGGTATAGACCGCGATGGTCGCGCCCGTCGTCAGCGCAGCGAGCGCGCCCGCGCGCGATACGCGGCCGCCCTGCAGCGCGAGCGCCATGATGCCGCCCGATATCAGCACGATGCCGAACGCGTGCAGCGCGCCGATCGACTCATGCGCGAAGAGGGCCGCGCCGAGCGTGACGAGCATCGGCGACGAGCCGCGCGCGATCGGATAAGCCTGCGCGAGATCGCCGCGGCGATACGCGCGCACGAGGCTCAGGTTATAGACGATATGCACGAGCCCCGATGCGACGATGTACGGCCACGCGGCTTTCGGCGGCATCGGCATATACAGCACGACGAATGCGGACACGACGCCGATCGCGACGCTCATCCATGTCATCGACAGGAAGCGGTCGCGATTGCCGTGAAGCATCGCGTTCCAGCTTGCGTGCAGCAGCGCTGCGAAGAGGACGACACCGCCGGTATAGCTGAGCATGCGTTTTGTTCTGGTTACGTGGCAGATACTTCATAGAATATCTATCTTGTATGGGCGCAACAAACCATTTAAATTGCGGTCTCACGTTAGAAAAACTCTTGCGACATGAGACAGGCATTGCCTTCGCTCAATGCGCTGCGCGCCTTCGAAGCGGCGGGGCGGCTCGGCAGTTTCAAGGAAGCCGCGGCGGAGCTGCATGTGACGCACGGCGCGATCAGCCAGCAAGTGCGGCTGTTGGAAGCGTGGCTCGGCGCGCCCTTGTTCGAGCGTCATAACCGGCGCGTGGTGCTGACGGCGGCGGCGCGCGTCTATCTCGCGGAAATCGCGCCACTCTTCGATCAGCTCGCGCAAGCCACGGCGCGCTATGGTCTGTCCGAAGCCGTGTCGCGCACGCTCACCGTGAACGCGCCCGCCACCTTCACCTTGCGCTGGCTCGTGCCGCGGCTCGAACAGTTCCGTGCCCGTCATGCGGATGTCGAGGTCAGGATCGAGACATCGAACGAGCCGGTGGAAAGTCTGAGGGATGCCTACGACATCGTGATTCGCGGCGGTCCGGACACGTTCTACGGCTACGCGATGCGGCCTTTTCTGGCCGAAGAGCGCTTGCCCGTGTGCAGTCCCGCGCTGTTGAAGCGCTTGCCGCTTGCTGTGCCGGAGGACATGCGGCGGCACACGCTGCTGCATACGTCGAGCTTGCCGCGCGTCTGGCCCGACTGGATCGCGCAGGCGAACATGCCCGCGTTCACGCCCGCAGCGGTGCTGACTTTCGACCACTTCTATCTGACCTTGCAGGCGGCTGTCGATGGCATGGGCATCGCGATGGGTCCGACCGCGCTCGTCGCCGACGATCTCGCCACGGGCCGGCTCGTCGCGCCTTTCGCGGGACCGCGCCTGCCGTCGCGGAGTTATTGCACTTATGTCGCCGACGAAAGGGCGAGTGACGAACTCATCGTTTTGTTTCGATCATGGCTCGAGCACGAGGGCGAGGCGTTCGCGGGCGCACAGGATGCGTGAGGCAGTAACATCGGAAGTCCTGCGCCGCCAATCACGGACGACACGCTCATGAAACTGCTCGACGCCATTCCCATCGTGCGAATCTTTTCGGTCGAAAAGGCTTACGTGTTCTATCTCGACTATCTCGGCTTCGAGCTGGACTGGGAGCATCGCTTCGAAGAGGGCATGCCGCTCTATTGCCAGATCAGGCGCGGGCAGGTCGTCTTTCATCTCAGCGAACATCACGGCGACGGTACGCCGGGCTCGTTCTTGTTCGTGCCCGTCGATGACATCGACGCGTTGCACGGCGAGTTGCGTGCGAAGCCTTATCGGTACGCGCGGCCCGGCATCGACGAAGTGGACTGGGGCCGTCAGATGCAGATTTACGATCCGTTCGGGAATTGCCTCCGATTCTGTCAGCTTGCGTGACGCGCCGGGCTCAGCGTTTCTTCGCCTCTTCGAGACACGCGGCGAGCTTTTCGAAGTAATCCAGCGCCTTGCGCGTCGGGACGACGGTCTTGATGCGCAGATCGTCGCTGCTCTCGCCGACAGACACGAGCCCTTGCTTCCTGAGGCTCGTCAGCTTGCGATGCACCGTGGCCGGTGCGCCCGCGACCGACAGTGCCATCGTTTCCGTGACCGTCAGCGTTCTCCCGGCATGCCACGATGCCGTAAGCGCTTCCAGCAAACGTTCCTCGGCGGCGTCGAGTTTGGGTACCGAAGGCAATGCCTGCACCGCCTGAGCCAGATTCAGGAAGCGAAAATAGGCATCGAAGACGTTCTTTTTGGCCATGAAAAACCGTTCCACTCAGACCGATAATCATAGCATCGGCCAAAAAACGAAACACGGTTTCGCGCAGGATGTATTTATCAACCTGATAAGAGAGTGATAAGATTCACCTCCGGGCAAGCGAGGCGACGAGCGTTGCATTCTCAGTCGCACGGGCGAAAATCGGGGGCATGGACGTGGCTCAGGAACGCGACTTCACCTATATCACGGCGCATTTCATCGAGCAGGAAATCGATCATCTCGGGCGGATGATCCGCTCGCGCCACTGGCATCGCAGCGCGGCGTGGCCGGTGTCGTACTGGCGCGAGCGCATCGAAGATTTGCAGCACGCACCGACGATCACACTCAATCAGCAAGCCGAGTTGCAGTGTTTGCTGGAAGAACTGGAGCGAATCGCGATGAAGCTTCAGGCGTCGCCAAAGCATGCTGCATGTGCGATGCATGATGCCGCCGGTAAAGCGCGGCCTTAGCGGTGCTGCGTTAAGATGAGCGACCCTGCCGCCGCTCACTGGCACGCCACATGTCTTCCTTTCAACTGCGTCTATGCTCCGTCGTCGGAACGGCGCTCGTCTTTATCGGCTCACTCTGGGCCAATCAGGAAATCTTCGTTCATTCCGAATTCGTGCGCGGCGTAAACTGGGTGTATCTGCCGGCCGGCATTCGGCTGCTCGGCACGCTGCTTTTCGGCGCGGACGGCGCGATCGGACTGTTGATCGCGAGCTGGATCGTCGATTTCTTTTACTTCTTTCCCAATGATCCCGTGCGTGCATTTGCCGGCGGAATCATCTCGACGATCGCGCCTTATGCGGTCTATCGCCTCGCGCGCGAGATCTATGGGCTGAATGCGTCGCTGTCGAATCTCACGGCGGCGCGGCTCATGGTGCTAATGGGCGCGTATGCCATAGCCGGGCCGCTGCTGCATAACATCTGGTTCTATCTTCAAGGCGATAGCCACGACATCCTTTCGAGATTCTTCGCGATGTTTGTCGGTGATCTCGCGGGCACGATCATCGTCATCTATACGTTGAAGTTGGTACTGCATTTTCTGCCGAGGCCGCGCGAGTCTCTGACGCGCGACTGACCTCTTACGGGAGCGTCGTTTGCTGGCATTGAGTGGCGATCAATGGAGAGGCGGCCGCCGCCCGCTCATGTCCCGCTCGAATGCACAAGCCGTTATTCTTGATGAAAACGGAGCGAGACATGAACGAGACGAACTGGTACAGCGAGAGCGATTGCTCGCTCGACGCGTTTTCGAATTTGCTTGCGCGCGACGACGTGGTGAAACTCGCATTTGCGGCCGGTATCGAGAAGGAGATTCCGCTGTACGATTGCGGCACGCTCGTCGATGTCTTGAACTATCCGGACAAGCGCATGGCGCTGCAAGCAGAATGGGCCAGCGTGCTTCGCGACGGTGCAGGCGTCTTCGTGCTGAGGCATGCGTACGCGGATGTCGGTCCTATCGACGAGGCCACCGCGATTTTCGAATCGATCATCCGGCAAGAGCGCGAAGGGGGCACGAATGCGGGCGATCACTTTGCAAAAGCCGGCGCGAACGATCGCATCTGGAACGCGCAGGAGAAGCTCTGTCTGCAAGCGCCTCGGGTCTATGCGCGCTACTTCGCGAACCGGTTCATCGACTGTGCGGCGCAAGCGTGGCTCGGCCCCGCGTATCAGATGACATCGCAGGTCAATGTCGTGCGCCCGGGCGGAGGCGCGCAACAGGCGCATCGCGACTATCACCTCGGTTTTCAGAGTGCGGATGAAGTGCGGCGCTATCCGGCGCATGTTCATGCGATGTCGCCGTTTCTCACGTTGCAAGGCGCGGTCGCGCATAGCGACATGCCTGTCGAAAGCGGACCGACGCAATTGCTGCCGTTCTCGCAACGCTATGCGCAAGGTTATCTCGCGTGGCGTCGTGCCGACTTTCGCGAGTACTTCGAAGCGCACCATGTGCAACTGCCGCTTGAAAAGGGCGATGCGCTGTTTTTCAGCCCGGCGCTGTTTCATGCGGCCGGCGCGAATCGCACGCGCGATGTGCAGCGCATGGCGAATCTGCTGCAAGTGTCGTCGGCATATGGAAGGGCGATGGAAACGCTCGATCGCGCGCGCATGTGCGAAGCCCTTTATCCGGCGCTGCTCGATTGCAGGGCGATGGGCGCACTGAGCGATCAGCAGATCGATGCGGTCATCGCGTCGTGCGCGGAAGGTTATGCGTTTCCGACGAATCTGGATCGCGATCCGCCTGTCGGTGGTCTTGCGCCGAAGAGTCAGCAGGCGCTGGTCCGGCAGGCGGTCGATGAACGATGGACTGTCGATGCGCTGATGCGTGCGTTGAAGGATAACGCGTGGCGGCGCGGCGTGTAACACCTACTCCTGATAAACCGCCGACAACACATTTTCCGCATCCGCCCGCGCATTATCCAGTTGCACGACACTCGCATGCCGCGCGCCGAGCGGATCATGATTCGCAATCGCGGTCAGAATAGCCTTGTGCCGCGGCAACGACAGCGCATGCGTATCAGGATGCCGGCTCGTCAGCTTGATCGACTCCGACAGCGCCAGCGACAACATATGCCCGATATACATCAGCATGTCGTTATGCGTGGCCGTCATGATCGCGCGATGAAACTCCAGATCCGGCGCAAGCAACTCCTCTGACGTGCCCGCACGCGACATACGTTCATAAGCATCGCGGATACGCGCGACATCCTCGTCCGTCGCGTTCGATGCGGCGAGCGCCGCCGCAGCCGGTTCGACGATCCTGCGCACCACGAGCAATGACTGAAAGAACTCGCCCTCGTGCACGCTGTTGATGGTCCAGAAGAGCACATCGGGATCGAGCGTGTGCCACTCGTCGCGCGGACGCACGACGCTGCCCAGCCGCGGTTTCGACAGCACAAGCCCCTTCGCAACGAGCACGCGCGTCGCTTCACGCAGCACGGGACGGCTCACGCCATACGCTTCGCAAAGTTTCGCCTCGGCGGGCAGACGGTCGCCCGGCTTGAGCTTGCCGCTCACGATATCGACGCCGAGCTCCTGCACGATGCGCGCGTGCATGCTCTTGCGGGGCTGTGGATGGCGATAGTCCATATCGTTGTCAGCGCTTTGCCGCCGCGCGGTCGCCGAACGCGCGCTGCGACAGACAGAACACGAGCAGCAACGCGCCGACCGCGATCTTCGTCCACCACGAACTGAGCGAGCCGTCGAACGAGATCAGCGTCTGGATGATGCCGAGCAGCAGCACGCCGAAGAGCGTGCCGATCACATAGCCGACGCCGCCCGTCAACAACGTTCCGCCGATGACGACCGAAGCGATCGCATCGAGTTCGAGACCCATAGCATGCAGTCCATAACCCGAAAGCATGTAGAACGTGAACAGCACGCCGCCGAGCGCCGAGCAGAAACCCGACAACGCATAAGCGCCGATGGTCGCCGCATTCACCGGCAAGCCCATCAGAAGCGCGGAGTGCGGATTGCCGCCGACCGCATAGATCGTGCGGCCGAATGGCGTGTAATGCGCGACGAATACCGCGAACGCGAGCACGACGAGCGCGATCACCGCGCCGAGCGAAAGCGACGCGCCGGTCATCACCGGAATGCGGATCTGCGAAACCGTCGCGTACCACGGGTTCGTGATGCTGATCGAATCGATGCTGATGAGATAGCACAGCCCGCGCGCGAGAAACATGCCCGCAAGCGTCACGATGAACGGCTGCAAGCGGAAGCGCGCGATCAGCCAGCCCATGAGCGTGCCGAACGCCGTGCCCATCGCGAGCACGAGCGGGATGACCACGAGCGGATGCCAGCCCGCCTTCTCGACGAGCGCGGCGGATACCATCGTCGTGAGCGCGATCACCGATCCCACCGAAAGATCGATGCCGCCCGACAGAATCACGAAGGTCTCGCCGACCGCGACGACGATCAGAAACGCATTGTCGATCAGCAGATTGAGAAAGACCTGCGGCGAGAAGAAGCCCGTGTACATCACCGAGCCGAGCACGGATATGACGATGAAAAGCGACACCGTCGCCGCCAGCGGCAGATAGCGGCCGCGCGATGATTTGCGCGGCGGCGCATCGCCCTTGCGTTGATGCGCGAGCGTGGGCAGGCCCGAGTTCATCGGCGCACCTCGCGTTCGGAAAGAGCCGGGCGGCGCGCGAACTTCGCGACCGTTGCGCGGAATTCGCCCGATTGCAGCATCATCACCGCGAACACGACGATGGCCTTCACCACGAGATTCACCTCCGGCGGCACGCCGAGCGAATAGATCAGATACGTGAGCGTCTGGATGATGAGCGCGCCGATCACGCTGCCCGCGAGCGTGAAGCGCCCGCCCGTGAGCGCGGTGCCGCCTAGCGTGACGGCGAGAATCGCATCGAGTTCGAGCAGGAGGCCCGCGTTGTTGCCATCGGCGCTCTTTACGTTCGAGCTGATGAGAATGCCCGCCACGCCCGCGCACAAGCCGCTGAACGCATATGCGCCGAGCGTGAGCCGCTTCGCCTGCACACCCGCGACGCGCGCGGCCGTCGGATTGATGCCGATGGCTTGCAGAAAGAGACCGAGCGCCGTGCGCGTGATCGCGAGATACAACAGCACGAACACGAGCGCGACGATCAGGATCGACACCGGCACGCCGAGCAGATAACCGCCGCCGAAGAAGAAGTAGGGCGAGTAGTAGATCGTGATGATCTGGCCGCTCGTGATGAGCTGGGCGATGCCGCGTCCCGCGACCATGAGAATGAGCGTCGCGATGATCGGCTGCATGCCCGCGCGCGCGACGAGCAAGCCGTTCCACAATCCGCACAGCAAGGCGACGCCGAGCGCCAGCACGATCACGACGGGCAACGGAAAGCGCGTGACATTGCCCGCGATCGAGCCGCCGATCGCCCATGCGGCGACCGCGCCCGCGATGGCGACGACCGCGCCGACGGAGATATCGATACCGCGTGTCGCGATCACGATGGTCATGCCGAGCGCGACGACGGCGAGCGGCGCGGCGCGATTGAGGATATCGATGAAACTGCCGTACAGATGCCCATTGCGCCATTCGACATGGAGAAAGCCCGGATTGAACGCCGCGTTCAACGCGAGCAGCAGGATCAGCGTGACGATCGGCCAGCCGAGGCGGTGTTCCATCGCAGAACGAAGCATTCCATGCTTCATCGTGTCATCCATGTTCGGCTCCGATCATTTCGCACACGGTGTCCTCGCTCGTGCCCGCGGGCAATTCGCCGACCTTGCGCCGGTCGCGCAGCACGACGATGCGGTTCGCGATCCGCACGACTTCCGCAATCTCCGACGAGATGAAGAGCACGGCCATGCCCGTCGATGCGAGCCGGAGTATTTCGTCCATGATTTCCTGCTTCGCCGCGACGTCGATGCCGCGCGTGGGCTCGTCGAGAATCAGCAGACGCGGCTCGGTGGCGAGCCATCGCGCGATGAGCGCCTTCTGCTGATTGCCGCCTGAAAGCAGGCCGATCGGCATGTCGAGCGTCGCAGCCTTGATGCCGAGCGCGCGCACGAAACGCTCCGCCAGCGCGCTCTGTTGTGCGCGCGTGAGGCAGCGCCGCGCGCCCATGCGCGCCTGCAACGCGAGCGCGATGTTCTCGCGCAGCGACAGTTCCGCGACGATGCCGTCGGCCTTGCGCTCTTCCGGACAAAACGCGATGCCATGACGGATCGCATGCGCGGGCGTCGCGAACGAAACGGGCACGCCGTCGATGCGCAACTCGCCTTCGTCGGGCTTCTCCAGGCCGAAGAGCAGCTTCGCGAGTTCGGTGCGCCCCGAGCCGAGCAATCCCGCTACGCCGACTACTTCGCCCGCACGCACGCGCAGATCGAGCGGTTGAAGCTGACCCTTCTGGCCGAGGCGCGTGGCGTCGAGCAAAGCCGCTTCGTTCGCGTTCGTGTCGACATCGTCGGGCGGTGCCTGACGCGCCTGTGCGGCGGCCAGCTCCCGCCCGAGCATCGCGGCGATGAGCGCCTGCGTGCCCAGTTCGCTCGCGCGCCATTCACCCACGCGCCGGCTGTTGCGCAACACCGTGATGCGGTCCGAGATCGCGTAGACCTGATTCAGAAAGTGCGTGACGAACAGAATCGCGAGACCTTCGCCACGCAGGCGGCGCAGCACGTCGAAGAGGCGGCGCACTTCGTCGTCGTCGAGGCTGGAGGTCGGTTCGTCGAGTATCAATACTTTCGACGACAGCTTCAGCGCCCGCGCAATCGCCACCATCTGCTGCACGGCGACCGAATAGCTCGTCAATACGCGCGTGACGTCGATATCGAGCCCGATGCGCGCGAGCAGGTCGCGCGCTTGCCTGTTCGTCGCATCCCAGTCGATGCGATAACCATGCAGCGCGCCGCGCCGCGGAAAGTAACCCGCGAAGATGTTCTCCGCCACGGAAAGATTCGGGCAGAGATTCACTTCCTGATACACCGTGCTGATGCCGAGCTTTTGCGCCTCCAGCGGCGAATCGGGACGAATGGCGCGGCCATCGAGCAGGATCTCGCCGGCATCGAGGCTCACGACGCCGGTCAGCACCTTGATGAGCGTCGACTTGCCCGCGCCGTTCTGTCCCATGAGCGCGTGAACCTCACCCGGATAGAGCGTGAGGTTCACGTCCTGCAGCGCATGCACGCCAGCGAAGCGCTTGTCGATGCCGCGCAATTCCAGTACGGGCGATGTCATCGGGTATCAATATTTCCGCTCAGTACTTCCGGTTGGGGAATTCCTTCGCGGCGACCTCCATCGGGAAGATGCTTTCCTGCGTGACGATGCGCTTGGGCACCGCCTTGCCCGCCTTGATGTCCTTCACGACCGACATCAGTTGCGGCCCGAGCAGCGGACTGCATTCGACCGATACATTGAGCTTGCCCGCCATCATCGCTTCGAACGCGCCCTTCACGCCATCCACCGAAATGATGACGATGTCCTGGCCCGGCTTCATGCCCGCTTCCTCGATCGCCTGGATCGCGCCGATCGCCATATCGTCGTTATGCGCATAGAGCACGTTGATGTTCTTGCCCTCGGCCTTGAGGAACGCCTCCATCACTTCCTTGCCCTTCGCGCGCGTGAAGTCGCCCGTCTGCGAGCGGATGATCTTGAATCTCGGATCGCCCTTGATGATTTCCTCGAAGCCCTTCTTGCGATCGATCGCGGGCGCCGAGCCTACCGTGCCCTGCAACTCGACGATATTGATCGGCCCCGGCTTGCCTTTTTCCTTCTCCAGCAGCCAGCGGCCCGCCTTGCGGCCTTCCTCGGTGAAGTCCGAGCCGATGAACGTGACGTAGAGCGACTCGTCCTTGCTGCTGATCGCGCGGTCGGTGAGCACGACGGGAATCTTCGCGTTCTTCGCTTCGACGAGCACGGTTTCCCAGCCCGTTTCGACCACGGGCGAGAACGCGATTACATCGACCTTCTGCGCGATATACGAGCGGATTGCCTTGATCTGGTTTTCCTGCTTCTGCTGCGCGTCGGAGAATTTCAGGTCGATGCCGGCTTCCTTCGCGCTCGACTTGATCGACTCGGTGTTCGCGGTGCGCCATTCGCTTTCGGCGCCCACTTGCGCGAAGCCGAGCACGATGGGTTTCTGCGCGAAGCTCGTTATCGGAAGCATTGCGCCCAGCGGCGCGGCGGCGAGCGCGACTAACACGGTGCGGCGTTTCATGTCAGTAGTTCCTCCATGCGTTGGCAATTATTCGAATGATTTTTGGAATATCGTGTTAATTCGTTGTTCTATTCATCCCGAGACCTTTCCTTATTCCGGTATTTGGGTTTTGACCGAATAAAAGACGGCCGCCCGAGATAGATTGACTATATGAAGCTATCCGGCCACTTTTAATTCACGTTAACCCGCTTTTAAGGCTGAAACAGTCATACGATCTCGCGCCGCGCGCTGCGTTGCAGCATTCACTTTCATGGCGGCCTAAGAACTGGTAACGGCGACGTAACGTCTCGTAAGCACTCGCGGAAAGCAGCGTTTTCTTGCGCGATCGCCGTACCGCGCGCCCGGTGAAGATGCACTCCGTTGCAATCGGCAACGTCATTTATCCTCAAGGAGCGCGCAGCATGAACGTCACCGGCCCGAGCACATCACACGCGACGCAAGCGTCGTCGCACACGCTGCCCATCAAGCGCGGCGCCGATAACCCGGCCGCCGAGACGGCCACCCCGAACGCGAACACGAAGACGACGCCGAGCAATCCGGCGCATCTCGGCAATCGCGTCGATACCACCGCGTGAATCATGCCGACGTCCTTTCGTCTCGCGCTCGCGTGCGTGGCCGTCGCGGCCTGCCCGTTCATGCTCGACGGCTGCGCGCTTGCCGCGCTGCCGTGCCGCGCCACATCGGCCGTACTGAAGGTAGTGCCGGTCGTGGGTCACGCCGCGTCCACGCCCTTCGATGCGTGCGCCACCGCCATCGACTGACATGAAGCGAACGTTCCTTCGTTGCGCGCTCGTCGCGTGCATGGCGCTGCCCGCGTTCGCCGCGGCGCAAAAGCCTTTCGACTTTCGCGGCCTGCCGCTCGGCATATCGCTCGATACGTTCCGCCGTGAAGAGCCCGCGCGCGCGACGCCGCCCGGCAGCGTCGCCGTGTGCGACACGGATCTCGAATCGGCCGCGCTCGGCATGGTGCTGCGCGATACGCACAGCCTGTCGATCGCGTGCAAGTGGGCGCATCGCACGCCGGATGGATGGAGCGCATCGCAGGCTGTCGTCGATGGTGCGCCCGCGCGCGATCACGTGCTGCGCTTCATGGCAATGCCGGGCGATGCGTCGCCGCGGCTGTATCGCATGTCGTTCGTGATCGATGCGCGCGTGGCCGACGACTTCACCGAAGCGCTGACGTCGAAATACGGCAGCAGCCGTGTCGAACGCGCGAATGGCTATAGAACGCGCACGTGGGAGAACGCAACCAGTTCGATCACGCTGGAAGCGAACGGCGCGCCGGCCCCGGCGCGCGTGATCTATCGGCTGAAAGCATACGAAGCGTGGCTGCGCGAGACGACCGACCGATGGCGTCTTGCCGCGCTGCACGACACGCCCTGAAACAAGGAAGAGGATCGTTCATGAAACTGGCGACATTGCCGTGCGCGGCGCTGGCGTGCCTGCTTGCCGCGTGCTCGTCGGGCGCGTCGCGCTCGATCGTCGAGATGCCGACTTACGCGCCCGCCGTCGCGCAGCCGGTCAACGTCAACACGCTGGGCGCGATCTATCAGGCGGGCAGTTCGGTCTCGCTCTATGAAACGTCGCGCGCGCAGAAGGTCGGCGACGTGCTCACCATTCGCCTCGCGGAGTCGTATCAGGGCAGCAATTCCGCCGATGCCAGCGCAACCCGCGCGAGCAGCATCAGCGCACAGGCCGCCGATCAGTCGAGCGGCGCGGCGGCGCGTCTCGCGCGTCTCTTCAACGTCGGCTCCGCCGATACGTCGTTCAAGGGTAGCGGCAGCACGAGCAATCTCTCGGCGATGAGCGGCACGCTCGCGGTGTCGGTGATCGGCACGTTGCCGGGCGGGAACCTCGTCGTCGCGGGCGACAAGATCATCGCGATGAGTGGCAATCAGGACCAGTTGCGCTTCTCGGGCATCGTCAATCCGAAGGACATCGAGGCGGGCAACTACGTGGCGTCGAACAAGGTGGCGAATGCGCGCATCGAGCAGGCGGGCGTGGGCATGCTCGCCGATTCGACGACGATGGGCTGGCTGCAACGTCTCTTCATGAGCGTGCTGACTTTCTGACGATGCCAGCGAAGAGCTTTCGTTCAGGCGCGCGACGCAATGCGCCCGGCCGCCGTCGGATCGCCGTGCGGCACGAAGATGTAGCCCTGGCCCCACACCGTCTGCACGTAACGTGGCTCGGACGGATCGATTTCGAGCAGGCGGCGCAGGCGCCAGATCGCGACATCGAGACTGCGGTCGCGATGCGCGCCGTTGCCGCGCAGCTTTTCGTTCAGTTGCGTGCGCGTGAGCACGGTCATCGCGTTTTTGACGAGCGTCTTGAGCAACGCGAATTCGCCCGAGCGCAGCGCGATGCGTTCGCCGCCGCGGTGCAGCTCGCGCGCGCCGAAGTCCATTTCGAACGGGCCGAAGCGATAGCTCGGGCGGATTTCCGGCGCGCTCGCCACGAACGGCGAGGCCGGTTCGCGACGCCGCAAGATCGAACGGATGCGCGCGAGCAGCTCGCGCGGATCGAAGGGCTTACCGAGATAGTCGTCCGCGCCGAGTTCAAGCCCGATGACGCGGTCGAGCACATCGGAGCGCGCCGTCAGCAGGATCACGGGGATATCGTCGTGTGCGTTGCGCAGCTCGCGCAGCGCGCTGATGCCGTCCTTGCCGGGCATCATCACGTCGAGCACGACCATCGACGGACGTTCGGCCTGTACGTGACGCCTGAGCTCCGTGCCGTCGCCGAGCACGGAGACATCGAAGCCGTGCTGATGCAGAAAATCGCGGACGTGATCGCGCACGACGGGGTCGTCGTCGACCATCAATACATGTGGATTCATGCGCCGATTCTAAGCTCAAGGCCGATGTGCCCGCGACGGCGCAGAACTTTCCATTTCTTTCCGTTACGGCGTGTTTCATCGGCGTTGCGCAGCGCGATTACGCCCATGCGGGGCTTGCGCGCGATTAGCACGCGCGTGCTGCATGTGTTCATCGCGTGAAAGACGCGTCGCGTAAGAAACCGTAACGAAGGGACGCATGCGCGATGCGCTGAAAGGAAATAACGTCCGAATAAAATTTTGAGATGGCTACATCGGTTCTTATCGTCGACGACGATCCTGCGGTGCGCGATCTGCTGCGCCGCTTCTTCAACGCACAGGGCATCGACGTTTCCGTGCTGCACGATGGCGCGGGGCTGCGCCGTCGCCTCGAACTTGAGCGTCCGTCCATCGTCGTGCTCGACATCATGATGCCGGACACGGACGGCCTGCGCGCGCTGCGCGACTTGCGCGCGGCGGGCGAGGATATTCCCGTGATCTTCGTGACGGGTTGCGACAGCGTCGCGCAGACGATCGCGGGCCTGCAATCGGGCGCGGACGACTATCTCGCGAAGCCGTTCGATCCGCATGAACTGCTCGCGCGGATCGAAGCGGTGCTGCGGCGTCGCGCGGGCGCGCCGAGTCAGCCCGAGCGCGCGCCGCGCGAACGCTTCGGGCGCTTCGAAGTGGACTTCGTCACGCGCTCGCTGCTTTCCGATGGCGAACGCCTCGCGCTGCGCGACAGTGAGTTCGCGCTGCTCAAGGTGTTCATCAAGCATCCGTACAAGGTGCTGTCGCGCGTGCTGATCCACGATCTCATCCATCGCGATGACCTGGCGTTTCGCGATCGCGGGCTCGATGTGCCGATCTGGCGCCTGCGCCGCATCATCGAGGACGATCCTTCACGCCCGCGTCATGTGCAGACGGTGCGCGGGCAAGGCTACGTGTTCGTTCCCGACGTGGACGGCCCGCTATCGAACCGGTTCGAATCGTGAGCGGCGTGAGTGCAATGAGTGCCGTGAGTGCGATGGCGCGCGCGCCGCGCCGTTTCATCGATACGCTGTTCGGGCGCATGGCGCTGCTGTCGATCGGTGTGCTGCTCGCGCTGCAGGGCGGCTGGTTCGCGATTCTGCACGTGCAAGGCCCGCACAAGGAAGCCGATGGCTATGCGCGCGCGTTGCTGATCGTGCTGGAGGCGGCGCATAACGATGTCGCGCTCGGCGGGCGGCTCATGCGCGAGACGCGCGTGCATATCGTGCCCGTGTGGAACATGCCCGACCCTTTGACCTTGCGCGATCCGCGCAAGACGCGTCATGCGCATCTCGCGCGTCAGATTGCCGATGGCTTGCCGGAGGGCGCGCAGATCGCCGTCGATAGCGATGGCCATCACAAGGCGCGGCTCTGGGTGCGCTATCCGGCGAGCAACGTGTGGATCGTCGCGCCCATCGACTTGCCGCCGCCCGCGCCGTTCATGATGGAGGCGCTCGTGCTGCTGGTCGGCGCGCTCGTGCTGTCGCTCGTCGTCGCGTGGCAATTGCAGCGCCCGCTCGCGCGTGTCGCGCACGCGGCACGGCGGTTCGGTGGCGGCGAGCGGCCGGTTCCCGTCGATGAAAACGGTCCGCGCGAATTGCGCGAGCTGATCGGCGCGTTCAATCAGATGATGAAGAAGCTCACCGATGCCGACGACGACCGCGCCGTGATGCTCGCCGGCATCGCGCACGATCTCAAGGCGCCGCTCACGCGCCTTTCGCTGCGCGCGACGGTGCTCACGAAGGACGAACGCGAGCGAGCGCACTTCCTGCGCGATATCGATTCGATGACGCGCATCGTTCAGCAGTTTCTCGAGTTCGCGGGGCGGTCCTCATCGGAGAGCACGGCGACCGGCGTCGATGCGTTCATCGCGGAGCAGTTCGCCTCGCCCGAAGACGGCGACGAGCCGTTGTTCGCGCTGTCGCTCGAAGCGGGCGACGCGTTCCGTTTGCCGCGCACGTTCATCGACCGTCTGATGACCAATCTCGTCGACAACGCGCTAGAGCATGGTGAGCCGCCGGTCGAAATCCGCACGGCGCGTGAAGGCGATGACTGGCTGATCGAAGTGCGCGATCACGGACCCGGCATTCCCGACGAGCGTCTCGGCGATGTTCTGCGGCCCTTCGTGCGGCTCGATCCCGCGCGCAGCGGCAACGGTCATTGCGGCCTCGGGCTCACCATCGTCGAACGTCTGGCGCGCGAGCAGCGTGGCCGCTGCGAGATCGGCAATGCCGAGGGCGGCGGGCTCGTCGTGCGCATCGTCATTCCTTTTGAAGAAACATGATGCCCGTTTCATGCTTGCGTGCGGCGCCGCTGTCGCGCCGCGCTTTCCTTCGCGGCGGCGCGCGTGCCGCATTGATTTCGACGACGCTCGGCGCGGGCGCGCTGCTATCCGCATGCGGCGGCGCGAGCGGCGAAGAGTCCGTGGCCGATATGCCGAAGCTCGCATCGATCGAGAATTTCCGCGATGTCGCGGGCACGGGCGAGGGCTATCCGACCGTCGATGGCGGGCGATTGCGGCGCGGCGTGTTCTATCGATCGGGCGCGCTCACGCCCGACGATGCGGACACGGCTGCGCTCGCGCGCTTGTCGCTGCGCGCGGTGCATGATCTGCGCGTGCTCGCGGAAACGTCGCTCGCGCCGGATCGCGTGCCGGTGAACGCGGTGCGCGAGACGCACGAAGTCGCGCCGATCGATGCCTTCGCCGCGATGCCCGCCGATGCCGCCGCCGCGAGTGCGTGGATGAGCGAGCGGCAACGCCAGCTCGTCACGGACCCGGTGGCACGGCTGCAGTTCGGCTTGCTGCTGACGCGGCTCGCACGTGTGCCGGGGCCGCAGGTTTTTCATGGCACGGCGGGCAAGGATCGGACGGGATGGGCGGCGGCGCTGCTGCTCGCCATCGCCGATGTACCGCTCGATGTCATCATTCAGGACTATCTGTTGACGAACACGGCGGCGCAGACGCAGATCGATGCGCGCATCACGGCGCACGCGGCGCGCATCGGCACCGATGTGCAAACGGTCGCGCCGCTGTATCGTGCGCAGAGCGCGACGATCGAAGCGGCGTTCGAGGAGATGCATCGCGGGTTCGGCACGTTGAATAACTATCTCGCGCAGGGGTTGTCGGTCAGTGCGGCGGATGTGGGGATGTTGCGGGCGAAGCTGGTGGCCTAGACGCTCGCGCTTTCCCGATACGCCGCAAACTTCGACATCTTCCCGATCCCCGGATTGAAGCAGTTGCACGGATCGAGTTGTTTGTAAAACGCGGCGAGCTGCGGCTTCGCCTCATAAAGATGCCCGACGTTGTGCTCAGCGGGATATTCGGCGCCGCGTTCATCGAGCAATTCGAGCATCTCGTGCTCCAGCGCCATGCAGTCGTTGCCCTTGGCGACGAGGTAGTCCTGATGGAACACGTGACACAGAAAGTGCCCGTAATACAGCTTCTTCATGATCGGGCGTTCGATCTTCTCCGGCAAGCGCTCGAACCAGTCGCGGTCATTGCGTCGTAACGCGATATCGAGCGCGACGATATCTTCCACTTCGCGATGATGCACCGCGCGATAACGCACCGCCGCGCTCGCCGCCGCGAAGCGATGCAGAAACGCCTTGCGGCCTTCTTCATCGCTGCATTCGAAATACGCGCCGCCGCCGTCCGCAAAACGCGCCGACAGATACGCGCGTGCTTCGTCGATGCCCGCCGCCGGCACCTTCAGCATCAGATGATGCTCGTACTCTTCGCGATACGCGTCGAGTCGCGCGGGCAAATGGTTCGGCAAAAGCTCGCTGACCCATTGCAGCACGCGATCGCTCAGATGCTTCGGCATGAAGCCGAGGCGCTCGAACCACGCATCGCAACGCGTCTTGAGATTGAAGAACGCCGGCAGCCGGTCCGTGCCGAACCGGTCGATGATGACGAAGAGGTCCTTCCCATACTTGCGCGCGATGTCGAACGCATCGCGATGAAGATATTCGCCCGCGATCGGCAGATGGGTGAAGCTAGCGAGTGCGTGACGGCGGATATCGGTCAGCACGTTCGTGTCGTTGGTGCCAATGTAGAACACCTTCGCGCCTTTCTCGGCCGCGAACGTGTCGAGGCGCACAGCGAACGTCATCACCTTGCCTGCGGAGCCGGATGCTTCGAAAAGACGCCGCGGATCGGCATTGAAGCGCGCGGGCGTGGGCGCATCGACTTCCCGCACATGAGTCGCGTATTCGTGATCCGATGCCGCCGCGCCGTCGCGAATGTCGGCATCGTCGAACGTGCCGCCTTCGATGCGCGACAAAATCTCCTCGGGTGTGTTGCCGAGTTCGATGCCCAGATGATTCACGAGCCGCAGCGCGCCGGATGCATCGGCCGCGGCGAACAGCGCCATCTCCGTGTACGCCGGTCCGCGATGCACGAGCGAGCCGCCCGAGTTATTGCTGATGCCGCCCAGCACCGACGCGCCGATGCACGACGAGCCGATGACCGAATGCGGTTCGCGTCCGAGCGGCTTCAGCGCGCGTTCGAGCTGATCCAGCGTCGTGCCGCCGATGCAGACCACCTGAGCGCCGCCCTTGATCAGATGCACGCGTCTGATGCGCGTCGTGCTGACGATGACGATATCGCGATCGTAGGCGTCGCCATCGGGCGTCGAGCCGCCGGTGAGACCGGTGTTCGAGGCCTGCGTGATGACGATCGTGCGCGCCGCGACGCACGCCGCGAGCACGCGCCATTGTTCGACGAGCGTGCCGGGGCGCGCCACCGCCAGCACCCGGCCGGCGCCGAAGCGGTAGCCGGTGCGATAGCGGCGCGTTTCTCCATCGCCGGTGAGCAGATTGCGCGCGCCGACGATATCGCCGAGCGATTCCAGCAGGCTCTTGCGCGTATCCCCGAACGCAAGAGCGGAAGGAGCGGTAGCGGACATGATGACCTCAGGCCCGGTGCGGTTCCGAAGACGTCTCCGGCGACGATCCCGCTGCCGCGCGCTGCGTGAGCGTCAGCACCGCGCCGACGAGCAACGCCCCGGCGACGACGACGAGACCTGCGTTCGTGCTGTGCGTGACATCCTTCATCCAGCCGATGATCGACGGGCTGACGAAGCCGGCGAGATTGCCGATCGAATTGATCATCGCGATGCCGGCGGCGGCGGCCGTGCCGGTCAGCACGCTGCTCGGATAGGTCCAGAAGACCGGCATCATCGACAACACGCCCGCCGTGCCGACCGACAGCGTGACCAGTGCGAGCGCGAGATTGCCCGTGTGCAGCGTGCTCGCATAGAAGCCCGCCGCCGCGACGACAGCCGCGATCGCGAGATGCCAGCGGCGCTCGTTGCGGCGGTCGGAGCTGCGCGCGGCGAGAATCATCGACACGATCGCGACCGCATAGGGCACCGCGGTCAGCAGGCCGACATCGAGCGCGTCCTTGACGCCCGCGGTCTTGATGAGCGTCGGCAGATAGAAGCTCACGCCGTAGAGGCCCATCATGCAGCAGAAGTAGATCGCGGCGAGCCGCCATACACGGCCGTTCGATACGACGTGCTTGAGCGAATGATCTGCGCCCGCGCATTCATCGCGTGCGATGTTGTCTTCGAGAAGCTGCTTTTGTTCGTCATCGAGCCATGACGCGGCGCGGATGCCGTTCGGCAGCAGGAACAGCGTGAGCACGCCGAGCACGAGCGACGGCAGCGCTTCGAGCAGAAAGAGCCATTGCCAGTTCGACAGACCGTGCAAGCCGTTGAACGCCTGCATGATCCACCCCGACAGCGGACCGCCGACCACGCCCGCCACCGGAATGCCGATCATGAAGAGCGCGTTCATGCGGCCACGGCGCGATGACGGATACCAGTACGTCAGATACAGCACGATGCCGGGAAAGAACCCGGCTTCCGCGACGCCGAGCAGAAAGCGCAGCGTATAGAACATCGCCGGTGTCGTGACGAACAGCGACGCGGCCGACACCAGCGCCCACGTGATCATGATGCGGCTGATCCACACGCGCGCGCCCACCCGATGCAAGAGGATGTTGCTCGGCACCTCGAACAGGAAATAGCCGATGAAGAAGATTCCCGCGCCGAGTCCATACACCGACTCGCTGAACTTCAGGTCGTTGAGCATTTGCAGCTTCGCGAACCCGACGTTGACGCGATCCAGATAGGCCGCGACATAGCAGATGAACAGGAAGGGCAGCAGGCGCCAGGTTACTTTCGCGTAGGTCGCGGTTTCGAACGCGGTCGTGACGGCCGGGGATGGGGTATGCGGTTTCATCGGGAGTCTCCTGATTCATGCGGCTTTGCGCCGCTGCTGGCTTTACTGGAGCGCATTGTTCCGCGCCAGTAAGAGACTGTCGAGACACCGGACCACTGGTCCTACCACTTATTTTTGCCGTGCCAGAAGCGGTGTTTCGCCCGAATCAGGCGCCGCGAGCTTGCGTGGTCTTTAGCACGGTGGTGCGCCCGCGCGCCGCGCGGGAGTCATTCCCAGCCCTTCAGACGCAGCGTCGCCCGCACGAGACGCTGCTCTTCCGCTTCGATTTCGCGCAGACAGGCGGTCGTCGTGGCGATATGCGTGCTCGCGGCCTTGCGCGCCTGTTCCGGCTGCTTGCCGAGCACGGCCTTGTAGAGCCGCGCGTGCTGCTTGTCGATGACGCGCTTTTCCGCCTCGCGATGGTAGAGGTTGTTGACCGACGCGAAGACCGAGCTCAGCAGCAGGTCGGTGAGCGAGCTGAGCGTATGCACGAGCACCGGATTGTGCGACGCCTCGCTGATCGACAGATGAAAGTTGTAGTCGAGCCGCGCGCGCAGCATTTCGCCCGCGTCGCTCTCGTTTGCGGCGAGCATCTCCTCGTAGCGGCGCGTGATGAGCGCGAAATCCGCCTGCGTGCCGCGCAGCGCGGCCAGACGCGCGGATTCGGCTTCGAGCATCTCGCGCACTTCGAAGATGTCGTACAGCGTGCGCGGCTGCGAGCCGAGCAGATGCATCATCGGCGTGAGCGCGGGTTGCGTGGTGAGCGCGGCGACGAACGACCCGCGTCCATGCGATGTTTCGATGATGCCGCGCGTGCGCAGCACCTTCAGCCCCTCGCGCACGGCGGACCGCGAGACGCCCAGCTTCGCGGTGAGACGCCGTTCGGACGGCAGCGCCTGACCGGGCTTCAGCACGCCATCGACGATCAGGCCCTCGATGCGTCCGGCGACGATATCCGCGATTTGCAGCGCGTCTTCCTGATTGTCTTCGAGCATGGCATTTCTCACTGGTCCGACCACTTGCGGACTTTAGCATTTGCCAGCGCTGAAGGCGACGCTTTCCGATGCTTTACGATGTCGGGCACTGCACGAAGCCCACAGAAGAAAAGCGCTGCAATGACATAAAAACGAGGTGCCGAATGGATGCTCGACAGAATCGCGCGCCGCGATCCATGACGTCGCGACTGACGTGGTGGATCGCTTCCGTTGTCGTGGCGCTGAGTGTGATCGCAGGCGGTGCGTCATTCGCCGCGGCCTATCACGAGGCGAACAAGTTGCAGGACGGTCACTTGCGTGAGATCGGCGCGCTGATCGATGCTAGAAAGCTCGTGCTCGATACGGCCGCCGTCGCCTGGCAAGGCAGCCAGGATTCGGACGTGCGGCTCGTCATCGCGCGGCTGGGGCCGTCGCCGGATGGTGCGAACGCGGCGCCGATCACGGTTCCGGAGACGCTTCCGGACGGCCTGCATAACCTCGAAGCTGACGGCACCAACTGGCGTGTCGATGTGCGGACGCTGCACTCCGGCGAGCGCATCGCGGTCGCGGAGCTTTCGATGATACGAGACGAAATCGCCACCGACGGCGCGTTGCGAACCTTGTTCCCGATGCTCGCGCTCACCCCCGTTCTGGTTGCACTGGTCGTCTTCCTCGTGCGCAGGATGTTGCTGCCGGTGCGGCGCCTCGCCAGCGTCGTCGACTTGCAGGACGACGCGACGCTCGACGCGCTGTCCGAAGAGGGCATCCCGAAGGAACTGCTCCCGTTCGTCACGTCGATCAACCGGCTCATCGGCCGGCTCAAGGACGCGATGACCCAGCAACGGCGATTCATCGCGGACGCCGCGCACGAACTGCGCTCGCCGCTGGCGGCGCTGTCCTTGCAGGCGGAGCATTTGGGCGCCGCGGACAACGCGCTCGTCGCGCGCGAGCGGCTCGTCTCCTTTCTCGGCGCGATACGGCGAACGGCGCGGCTCGTCGAGCAATTGCTCGCGCTTGCACGTTCCCAGCATGGCTCGTCGATGAATCCATCCGCCGTGTCGCTTCGGGAGCTGGCGAGCGATGTCGTGATCCAGACCGTGAACATGGCCGAGGACAAGCGCGTCGATCTCGGGCTGCAACACGTCGATGATGTCCAGGTGATCGTCGATGCGCCCGCGCTCGCCGTTGTGTTGCGTAATCTCGTCGACAATGCGGTCCGCTACACGCCGCCGGGCGGCCGCGTGGATGTATCCGTCACGCTGAACGCGGAGGACTTGCTGCTCGAAGTGAAGGATTCCGGTCCGGGCATTCCCGAAGACCAGCTATCGCGCGTACTCGAGCCGTTCTACCGGATTCCGGGCACGGTGTCCTCGGGCAGCGGTCTGGGCCTTTCGATCGTGGCCGAGACGGCGCGGCGCAGCGGCGGCCACTTTCAGCTCGAGAACGTCGAAGGAGGGCTGCTTGCCTGCTACCGTCAGCCGTTGCACGAGCGGCCCGGCGAAATGCGCTGATCCGAACAAAAAAAACGGCTCGCCCGAAGAACGATGGCGAGCCGCAAGAGGGATCGGTCAACAACAACAGCGTGGGCAGATTAGCATCGCTTACATGCGCGTCATGGCATCGGAAAGATGCCGTAAGGGAAAGCGCATCTCACTGTGTGCGCGAGACCACCATCCGGTCCACCAGTGCATCGAGCTTCTGCCGCGCGCTCGCGAATCGGTCGATGCTCAGGCCATTCGTGTCGTAGCGCGCGGTCACGAGAATCTGCCCCTGCCGCACGAGCGTCAGATCGATCGCGGACAGATACGACATCGGTTCGCTGCTGAACGCGTGCTTGTCCCAGCGAGTCGTCGCGCTGTAGACGAGCAGCGCCTCGCAGCCGGGCGGCGACGTGCCGGGGTTATAGACCGTCGAGATCACGCCGCGCCGCTGCAATGCGACTTGCAGCACGGGCACGAAGTCGCCGGTTGCGACGTTGCGGTTCAGTTCGATGCAAACGGACCGCAGCGCGGCGGGCGCGCCCGTCACCGAAGTGGGCGACGAATAACCCGACGCCACGCTGAAACCCGCCTGCACCAGCGAGCCCGCGGCATCGGCGGCCGTGATCAGCGTCCACGTGCAGCCGGACAGCGCGCACGAGACGACGGTCACGAGCGCGCGAGCGATGTGCGATCGGATCATGTCGCCGCCGTCGCCGATGCACTCAGCGCACGATGAGCAGGCGCACGGTGTTCGGCGCTTCGATCGTCGCAGTCATCGTCGTCGCGCGCTTGCCGGCCGCGTTGCGCAGCGCGAAGTGCTGACGTGTCGACGTATTCACGTCGTGGCGCATATCGGGAAAGCATGCGGCGATGTCCGCGCCGAGTTCCTGCAGCGGATCGGCGAGCACGCCGTCCGGGCCCCAATGCGCGCGCCAGCGGCAGTCATAGACATGCGCACCGCCGCGGCACGTGCCCTGGCCCGGCGAACCTGCGGGCATGAGCGCGCGGTCCTTCGCGAGCGTATCGAAAGAGGGCGCGGCGACGATCGTCTTCAGCGCGGCGCAGACGTCGGGGAGATCCTCGGCGGATGCGGACAGCATCGGCATGAACAGCGCGATGCCGGCGAGCGTGCGGCGCAAGGAGCGGGAACGGATATTTCGCGAGAGTTGAGCTTGCATGACCTGGCGTTGTGTCGAGGGAAGAAGCGCGGCCTGTCATTCGAGGACAGACTGCATCGAGATCTTCCCGCGATGCGCCGCGACTCGATATGCGGAGCAAAGCGCCAATCCGGCAAGTTGTTTCCAGCTATTAATTCTCGACGGATTGCATCACACGAACAAGGACACGATGCCGCCGATGGTCGCGGCAGCCGCAACCCATTTGCCTGCGGTGTAGAAGCCGTTCGCATTGGTCGCCTGCAGTTCGGGACGCTCGAGACCGAGCGCGCCATACGCGAAGGATTTCACGGACGACGGTTCATCGGCGGGCAGTGCGACGTCGTCGTCGGCCGATGTGTCTTGCGTAGTGTCGGTGTCTGTGTCGGCAGCGGCGGGGCGACGCGGAAGAGGCGCGTCGGCGCTCGTATAAGCGGTCGTGGCCGCAGGGTTGATCTGCATCGCTTAGCCTCGTCGTTATGCGGTTCTGCAAGCCGCGATAACGGCGATTTCGCGCGCGTGCTTGAACGCGCGCGCCTTTCCGTTTCTTACATCGGGTGGTTCTGCACGAAGTCCTTGTACGCCCAGTAAGCAGGCTTCTTCGTGACGCCGTCGCCTTCGACGAGCCCGTAATTGCCTTCACTGTCGTCGTAGAGCTGGAAGCCCTGAATCGACTGAATGTTGTACTTCGACGCGACGCTCGCGAATTGCGCCATCATCGTGTTGCCCGTCATGTAGCTTGCGATCTGGTTATACGAGCCGTAATCCGGACGCACGCCGAACTCGTTGATCCAGATCGGCTTGCCCATGTCGTGCAGCGTCTGGAGCACGTCATGACAGCCTGTGCCGCCGCATGCGTTCGTGATGTCGCCCTGGCTCGAATACCAGTGCCACGAGGTGATGTCCCAGCTCACCGTGGGATGACCCCAGGTGCCGTCGGGCTGCGAGCCATCGGCGAGCATCTGGAAGAACGCCGTATGGAGCCACGTGCCGCCCAGCACGATTTTCGCGGAACTATCGACCGACTTCACGCCCGCGATCATGCCGCGCATCACGCCGCGCGCGAGCATATAGGTCCAGTTGTTGTACTGATGCCAGACCGTGCCGTCGACATTGCCGTTGAGCGCCTTCGCTTCCAGTTCGTTGCCGACCTCGTAGTACTTGTAGTGATAGCTGTTCGCCGTCAGCTGGCCGAGTTTGAAGCCCGCGTTGTAGGCCTCGTCCTCGCTGTTGTAGTTGAGGGTCAGGAGCATGACGGGATACATCGTTACGCCGCCGTCTTCTATCGTTTTCGCGATGCCCGCGAGCATGTTCGCCGATGCCTGGCTATACACGTCGTTCCGATAGATCGTCGCACCAAGTTCCTGCAACTGCGCGAGCTGTGTCTGCGGACTCGTGGAGTCGTACGCGCCGCCGTTGGTGTTATGGCCGTTCATGCCATAGAAGACGGAGCCGCTGCTCGCGGCCTTCGCGGTCGACTTCGGCGCTGCGGCATCCTTGCCGGTGGCGGCGGTGTCGACGGCGCTGTTGTCGCCGCCGCATGCGGCGAGCATGACGCCCGCGACGATCGCAGCGGTGACGGAACGATAAAGAGAAGAAGTGATTCTAATGTTCATATCAATTAGTATGACTAACGGCGAAGCGCGCTCGGATAACTTTCAATACGGACGCGTGTCCGCTCGTATCCGTCGGGGATCGCAATTTCGTTAGTGATCCAAACGAACTGCTCGATGAAGACCGAAGGACTTTATGCTTCGATCATCGGTAAGATGTGCGGCGAAATGCACGGGGATGTCAAAACTTCTGACTGTCGAGCGATTGCCATCCGCTTCCGACAATGGCTTGCCGGGAACGACTCAGCGGGGAAAGATTACTTTGTTCTGATGTAGAAGTAAACCGGACGGCAGAAAAAACATCTTGTATGTGGCAACATTTCGACTGGTCCCTTCTTCTTTTTCATCATCCGGACGCAATGGATTCTATCTGCGCGTATACGAAACATCGCCGTGTAGGGGCGGCGCTACTTTCCACGTCTTCGGGTCGCGCACCGCATCGACCACCTGACGGATCGCTGCGATCACCACGTCCGGCTGATCCTGATGAATATCGTGCCCGCTCTTCTTCGCGATGACGACTTTCGCATCGGGCGTCATCGTTGCGATGTCATCGCGCAGGTCGCTCATGATCGCTTCCATCTTTTTACTGGGCCATCCGGGAAACGGCGCGGCAAACGGAATGCCGTGATAGAGAATGAAAAGCGGTATGGGGCGCATAGGCGTGCGCGCTCTCGCTTCGCGGACCTGCACGGTGGATGGATCGTCGACGAGCGGCGCGGTCCACCATTGTTCCGCTTCAGGGTACGCGTCGAGCAATTCCTGATTCTTCACCGTGAGCGCTTCGAATGTTTTCCATTGCGCCGGCGGCAGCGCTTCGTGAAAGCGCAGCCATACGTTTTCGGGCGTGCTGTCGATCAATACGATGCCCGCGATATCGTCGGGATAGGTGCTCGCGTACAGGCGTGCGATCAGACCGCCTGCGGAATGCGCGACCAGAACGTACGGAGCGGGAATCTTCGCGGCTTCGAGCAGCGCGTGCAGATCGGCGACTTTGTCGCGTGCGGTTCGCGGTTGAGGAACCGGTGTGCTGCGGCTCGGCAGAAACGGCGGGCCATTCGGATCGAGCCTGGGATCGACCTCGCCGATCGTACCGGGCCGGTCATAGGCGCAGACGCGCGTGAAGGCGGCGACGCCGGGCAACACCATCGTCCGCGCGCCGGCCGGATGCCGGATATCCCGGCTCCAGACGTCGCCACGGCCGAGCGCGCCCGCTTCGAGAATCACGGTGGGACTTCCGTGGCCGCGGCACTCGAGATGGAGCGACCTGCCGCCGATGTCGACGGCCCCTGCAAAGTCTCCTGCAGCAGCGGGGGAGGGCTGCGTGACGACGCTGAACATGAACGCCGCAACCATGTGATGGCGATACATCATGCCTCCTTGCGCTCGAACCGCAGTCAAGACCCCTATCATGACCAGATCGAAACAGGCAGGCAAGCATGCGCCGTCGCTATACATCACGACGGCGCGTTCTTACGGCAACAGACTCAGGGCGCTGCGACCCCTTGCGTCTTCGGGCTATACGACGTATAGAAACTCGCCCCCGCCCAAGCAGGCGCCGCATCGTTATAAAGCGGTGCGCCCTGAGCCCAGTTCGCGCCATCGTGCCAGTCGCCAGAGCCGTTGAACTTCGCGACGGCCGGATACGGATAGACCGGGCGCGACGCCGTCACCTTGTCCGTCGTATCGGTCTGATAGGCCATGACCGCGTTCGGCGCCGAACCTTGTTCGACCCAACCCGTGATCTGCGAAACGAGGTCGATGTTCGGGAAGCCCTCACCGCCGCCGCAGTGGCCCACGCCCGGCACCACGTAGAGACGCGAGAACGCGTTCGCATTCGTTTCGCCCATCGTGTCCTTCACGGCCTGGTAATAGCGGATCGTGAAAAGCGGCGAGATATGCTGATCCGCCCAGCCATGCCACAGGATCAGCTTGCCGCCCGCGTTCTTGAATGCCGACAGATCCGGGCTCGTCGCATCGTTGAGCGTGTGGTTCGTCTGCAGATAGCTCGCGTAGAAGCTCGCGTCGCGATAACCGAAGGTATCGACGTTCGGCATCGTCGGCGATCCCGTGAAGATCAGGTTATACGCGCCGCTCACGATCGTGTAGCTGAAGAGGCTCGTCACGGGCACGGCTGCGTCCGTGGAGTTCGACGTCGGCACTTCCACGCCGATCCAGTTCGCTTCCGATCCATACTGCGGCGAGCCGCCGAGCATGAGCATGCCGCTGTTCGCATCGGTCGGACCGCTGTAGAGCTTCTTGGCCGTCGCGACTTCCGCGGCGGTCAGGCAGTTGCTCGTGCTCGATGCGCTCGCCGCGCACTGGATCGTCGCGGGATCGAAATGACACGTGCGCGGATCGGCGATGAGGCCATCGTCCACGCCCGCTTGCCCGCCGCATGCAGCGACGACCGCCTTGTGCAGCACCTGAGCCTTGTCGGCATAGAGCACGGCCTTGCCGGCGCTCGTGCCCGTCGTGCTGTTCGATTCGACGTTCCAGCCGTGATACAGCGAGTTCTGGATCTGGAAATGCGCGGCCGGTGCACCCGCGACGATGCCGTTGTAATCTGACGGATAACGCTGCGCGGCCATCAACGCTTCACGTCCGCCATCGGAGCAGCCGACGAAGTACGAATACTTCTGCTCCTGACCGTAGTAAGCCTTGATCAGCTTTTTCGCCGCCAGGGTCGTGATGTGCTGGCCGCGATAAGCGAAGTCGGCCTGCTTTTGCGGATCGGTGGTCCATGCGGTGCTTTGCCCCGAATGACCCATGTCGGTGGCCGCCGTCACGAAGCCGCCTTGCTGCACGAGCGGGCACGTATAGCTGAAGCTGAACGAGCTTTGCTTGGTCGGATCGCTCAGATTGCCGCACAGGCCGCCGCAGCCGAGTTCCGCGAAGCGCTGCGTCCACGAATCGACCGGCAATGCGACTTCGAATGTATTCGACGGCGCGAGCGTGCCCTTCACTGCGCAATAGTTGACGGTCGCGCCGTTGACCGTCGCTGCCGTCACCGTGGCGGAAGTGATCGTGCTGCCCGCGCCGCCGATATCGGTGATATCGAGCGATGCGAGCTTCGAGCAATCGACGACCGGCTTCACGACAGCCAAAGGTGTCTTGGCGGCGCTGTCGCTGTCGGTCGTGCTGCTGTTGCCGCCACACGCGCCGATGACGACCGTCACGACGCAGGTGGCGAATACGGCAAGTATTCGCTTGGGGTCCAGAGCTCTCATGGTTATCTCCTTGACTTCATTTTCGATGGCGAACGATTGGGCGTCGCCTGCACGGCACCGCGTGCAGGCGAGAAGAAACATCTAATCAGGATGCCGTATCAAAAGCGGTGAATGATACCCACGCCCGCCGCGAACATGCTGCGCGATGCCGACGGCGCGCTCTGGAAGCCATCACCGATGGTCGCGTTCGCCGCGGTCTGACGATTGCTCGTCGTGCCCGACGGAACGGCCAGCGTGTTGCCGTTCGCGCGCTGGAACGCTTCCAGTGCGTACAGGCCCGTGCGCTTCGAGAGCGAGTAGTACTGGGACAGGTTGAACTGGTGATACGAAGCCGCGTCGTTGATGCCGTTCGCCTTGCTTGCCCACGTGTAGCTGTAGCCCGCTGCGAAGTCCCATGCCGACGTCGCCTTCCAGTGCAGCACCGTGCCGGCCGTGTTGAATACGGCTTCGTCGGTGAACAGCGAGTTCACGCCCGGGATGTACTGAACGTTCGTGTACGTGACCGAGATGTCCCACGCGCTGTTGAATTGATAGCCGCCCGCGACTGCGAAGCGTTGCTGAGCCTGTGCGCGCTGATAACCCGCGGTCACCGCCGATACGCCCGGCTGGCCCGAGCCATCGGTCGCCGACGTGCTGTTGATCGTCGTCGAGCTGCTGCTGTAGATGCCGCCGCCGTTGGCCGCGTTGTTGATGCGCGAGAACGCCACCGCACCGCCGATCGGACCTTGCTGGTACTGCAACGCAGCCGACCACGTCGAGCCTTGGTACACGCTGTCCGGCACGCCTGCGAACGAGTATGAGCCGCTCACCGTAAAGCCGTAGAGCTTCGGCGACGTGTAGACCACCGAGTTGTTCGCGCGATAGATCGTGTCCAGGCCGTCCACATCGCCCGGGTGCGCGCCGAAGTAGCCGGTCAGCCAGTTGGTCGGGCTATACGGCGAGAGCAGCGTGTAGTACGAGGTGTACTGGCGGCCCAACGTCAAGGTACCGTAGCCGGGGTTCGTCAGACCGACCCACGCCTGACGGCCGAACATCGCGTTGGTGAACTGCTGGCTGCCGCTGTTGATGTCGAAGCCCGATTCCAGCTGGAAGATCGCCTTGTTGCCGCCGCCGAGATCCTCAGCGCCCTTCAGGCCGAAGCGGCTGCCCGCCCAGATGCCCGAGGCCATCTTGACGTTCGAGCGGCCCGGATTCGTCTTGGCCAGGTTCGTCTGGCTGCTCTGATAGACGATCGAATCGTCGACGATACCGTACAGCGTCACACTACTTTGCGCGAAGGCCGGCGTCGCGATCGTCGCCGCGTACGCAAGCACCGCCACAGTCAATGGCTTCAGTTGACGTTTCACCCTTGAAAACCCCTCATCGATGGTCGTTGGTTGTTGACGCGATGGCAGGGCGCATAGCGCGCCCATTGCCCGCGCTGCAAACGTACGCCGTGCATGCGAAGGGGAAACAGAAAGGGTTAACCAGTGGGTTAGTCTCGATGGCCCGTGCAAGGGCGCGGGCAGGGCGCTCATGCAGGTCTTGTCGCATCAGGCTTTCGGAGGCGCGCGCATATCGTTTTCAACGCGTTCGTGCGCGTCGACGCGATAAACAAAACTGATGGCTGCGTTAAGCGTTTGAATCAGGCGTTCCAACCGGAGCGTAGCGCGAGCGCCGAATGCAGCGTTACACGTCGCGAGCCTTCTTTTTCCTTGCCACGGGCTTACGCTTCGCATCGGCATAGTCGCGGATCAACTCCGTCAACGCACGCAGCCCCGCGGGCGCATGGCGGCGGCCCGAATAGTAGAGGCAGAGTCCGTCGAGCGGCGGCGTCCAGTCTTCGAGCACGCGCACGAGCGTGCCCGACGCGAGATCGGCGGCAACGTTCCATTCGGTCAGATAGGCGAGGCCGAGCCCCGCGCGCGCCGCCGCGAGCATCAGTCCGGGCTCATCGAGCATCAGCGCGCCGTCGCCGTCGATGCGCACCGCCTCGCCATGTCTTGCGAATTCCCATTGGTAGATCGACCCGCCCGGCATGCGGCTGCGGATACAGCGATGCCTCGCGAGATCCGCAGGCGTGCGCGGCGGCTTGTGACGCGCGAAATACGCGGGGCTGCCGACAACGGCGAATCGCTGCCGGTCGCCGAACGGCACCGCGATCATGTCCTGCGGCACGGTTTCCAGCAGACGAATGCCGGCATCGAAACCCTCGACGACGATATCGATCAGCCGTCCTTCGGTGACGATATCGAGCTTCATGTCGGGATAGCGCTGCAGGAAAGCGATGAACACCGGCATCACCTGATGCGCCGCGCCCACCGACGTGTTGATGCGCAGCGTGCCCGATGGCGTGTCGCGAAAGCTGCCCGCCTGCGTCAGCGCATCGCGGATCGTCGTGAGCGCGGGCGCGACGTTCTGCACGAACTGTGCGCCGGCTTCGGACAGGGACACGCTGCGCGTCGTGCGGTTGAAAAGCCGTACGCCGATGCGCGCTTCGAGCGCGGCGATCGCGTGACTGAGGGCCGACGTCGATACGCTCAACTCGCTCGCCGCCGCGCGAAAGCTGCGATGACGCGCGACGGCGAGAACGGCTTCGAGCTCGGCGAGTCCGGACGTTTTCATTATGCTAAATCACTCAAGAGGCCATGCCGGATTGTACGGCTAGTCGAATCAATGCAAACGCCTTATCGTCGAGTCAGGACATCGGCTCAGCGAATCAAACATGCAAATCATCGACAAAATCTATATCGACGGCGCTTTCGTCACACCGCACGGCAGCGAGCTTTTCGATCTCTTCGATCCGGCCACAGAAGAGGTGATCGGCCGCGTGCGCCTCGCCGATGCCGACGATGCGCGCAATGCCATCGCCGCGGCGAAGCGAGCATTTCCGGCGTTTTCGCGCACGCACAAGCGTGAACGTATCGATATGCTGAGGCGTATGCATGAGGCCGTCGTCGCGAAGGAAGATGCGTTGTTCGAAGCCATCGTCGAGGAATACGGCGCACCGGTCTCGCGCGGCCGCTGGATGGCGCAGCACGCGAGCAACGTCCTGCTTCAGGCGGCGAAGGTGCTCGAAGACTATGCGTTCGTGCGTGAAGCGGGAACGGCGAAAGTGGTGATGCAGCCGCTCGGCGTCGCGGGTCTGATCACGCCGTGGAACAGCAATGCGGGCTTCATCTGCGGCAAGTTCGCGGCGGCGCTCGCGGCTGGTTGCACGGCTGTCATCAAGCCGAGCGAGATGAGCGCGATGCAGACGCGCATCGTCACCGAAGCGCTGCATGAAGCGGGCTTGCCCGCGGGCGTGTTCAACATCGTCACGGGACGCGGTGAAACGGTTGGCGCGGAAATCAGCGCGCATCCGGACGTGGCGAAGCTGTCGTTCACCGGATCGACGGTCGTCGGCAAGACGATCCTGCGCACCGCCGCCGAGACGCTCAAGCGCGTGACGCTGGAGCTCGGCGGCAAGTCGCCGATGATCGTGCTCGACGATGCCCGTTTCGACGAAGCCGTGCCCCTCGCGCTGGACGCGGGCTTCATGAACAGCGGGCAGGCGTGCATCGCCGGCACGCGCATTCTCGTGCCGCGCGCGCGCCTCGCCGAGTTCGAAGAAAAGATCGTGAGCGCGGTCGCGAAGATTCGATCGGGCGATCCGCGCGATCCGCGCACGAGCATCGGCCCGATGGTGAGCCGCAAGCAATGGGAGCGCGTGCAGCGCTACATTCGTACCGGGATCGATGAAGGCGCGCGTCTGATCGCAGGCGGCGAGGGTCGCCCGGATGATCTCCGCGCGGGATGGTTCGTGCGTCCCACCGTATTCAGCGACGTGACGAACGACATGACCATCGCGCGCGAGGAGATTTTCGGGCCAGTGCTGTCGATCATCGCGTATCGCGATGTCGAAGAGGCCATCGCGATCGCCAACGATACGCCCTATGGCTTGCAAGCCTACGTCGCATCGTCGGATGCCGTGCGCGCGAGCGCGGTGGCGTCGCGCATCGAAGCGGGGCGCGTGCTCGTCAACACGCTCGCGCACGAGCCGGCCGCGCCGTTCGGCGGGTTCAAGCAATCAGGCATCGGGCGCGAATATGGCACGTTCGGGCTCGAAGCGTTTCTCGAACCGAAAGCGATGCTCGGTGTGGTTTAGTCTATTGCCCGGACCCGAGACGATCGAGCAATTCCGCGATCTGCTGGGTCTGTCTCGCAAGGAGATTTTCATCGCGCAGCAGCTTCGTCAATCGACGGCGCCAGTAGGCCGGCGGAAGTGCCGGATGATCATCGCGCATGGACGATTCGATCGCCACTCGCAGATGCGCGATGTCGGCGTCTGTGAGCGCGAGTCGTCGAGCGTCGGTCAGTCGGGCTTTTCTGCGGTTCATGCCGCTTTCTTAGGAAATTTATTAAGCCCTTATGGTCACGGAACTCGCAGTCGTCGAATACCCCCCTTTTGGGGGTTGAGCAAGGTGGGGAGTCAATCGCCGGCGGGTAGCCAGGTCCATACGAAGCCATGCGCGGTCTTTTCGATTCTGCCCGCTGATGTATGCGGAAAATGCGCGGTGAAGACGGCGGCCTTTCGATCTGCCGCGTGGTTCAGTAGCCAGTCGCGCGACGCGCGCGCGTCGTCGGGCCGTCGGCAGAACACGGAACTCCACTGCGGCCTGCGGACTTGTATCGCGCTATGCATCACGTCGCCGGAAAAGATTGCCGTCTCGCCATTCGATTCCATCGCGATCGCCATGTGTCCCGCGCTATGCCCGAAGGTCGGCAGGAAGCGAACGCCTTCGACGAGCATCGCGCCTTCATCGGGGACGGTGCGCGTGAGGCCCGCATCGATCAGCGGGACAACACTGTCTTCGTAGACCATGCGCCGCGGCTCGCCTTCGGGTGTATCGAAGAATCCGCGCTCGCGCTCGCCGAACACATGCAGCGCGTTCGGGAACACCGGCGTCCAGCGTCCGTTCTCCCAATGCGTGTTCCAGCCGACATGATCGACATGAAGATGCGTGAGCAGCACATAGTCGATCGCGCGACGATCGAATCCCGCGGCCGCGAAGCGTTCGAGCACGGGATTATCGAGCTTGTCGAAGAGCGCGCTGAACGGCCGCGCCTTGTGATTGCCAATGGCCGTATCGACGACGAATGTAAGCCCGTCGCGTTCGATTACCCAGAAATGCGTGCGCAGTTCGACGAGCCCGGCGTGATTCAAAAAATCGCTCGCATCGGTAGCGTCCCAATCGGGATAAAGCTTTTCCGGCGCGAGCGCGAAACCCGTTTCGTCGATGCGCGTGATCTTCATGTCGCCGATACGGCAACTGAACGCATGATGAGTCATCGTCAAGCCTCCTTGCGCGGTAACGCGATGCGCCGCGTCGCCAGCGCATAGAGCAGTGCGCTGGCGAGTGCCGCGCTTCCGCCGACGATCGCAAGCGCGTGCGCGCCGCCGACGCGCTCATTCAGATAGCCTACCGCGAGCGGTCCGACGCCGCCGCTGATCGCGTTGGTCATGAAGACGAGCAGCGCGATCGAGCGTCCGCGCATGCGGTTCGGCACGGCGATTTGCAGCGGCACGGGCGCGAGCGCCATCGCGATGCTGGCGGCAAGCGCGCATGTGCCGTACAGCACGATCGCGAGCGTGCTGCCGGAGACGAGCGGCATCGCGACCGCGGCGGGCACGAGCGCGGCCACCGCGCATGCGGAGAGCGCCAGCACCTTTTGCAGCGCGCGCTCATCGGTGACACGCGCCGCGAGCAGACCCGCCGCCGCCACGCCGAGCATGCCGCCGATCATGTATGCGGGTGCGGCCATCGTGCCGACCTGCGATGGCGCGAGATGGAAATGCCGCATCAACAGCGTCGGAAACCACGCGGCATGCGAATAGAACAATGTGATCAACGCGACATACGCGGCGAAGTACGGTGCGCAGAAGCGATTGCGCACGAAGAGTTCGACGAGCACTTCACGCAGCGTCGGCAGCGCGTCGTCGACATGCCTCGCTTCATCGACTTCATGTCGCGCCGGTTCGCGCACCGTGAACGCGACGAGCGCCGCAAGCACGAGACCCGGCAGGCCGACGAGCACGAACACCGCCTGCCACGGCGCAAATCCATGAGCCGTGAGCCACGCGCCCGAATCTCCGCCCGTCGCGGAAAGCAGCATGCCGCCGCCGAAGAGCGCGAGCCCGCCGCCGATATATGGTCCGAGCATAAAGACACTGCTCGCGCGCGTGACTTTGCGCGGCGGAAAGATATCGCTGAAGATGGAAAGCGCCGCCGGACTCAAGGCGGCTTCCGCGATCGCGGTGCCCGCGCGCGCGGCGAGCAGTTCGGCGAAGCTCGTTGCGAAGCCGCACATTGCCGTCGATATCGCCCAGATCGCGACGCATGCCGCGATCAGTCTGACGCGGTTCGCACGATCGACGAGACGCGCGACGAATACGCCCGCGGTCGCATAGCACATCGTGAACGAGAAGCCTTGGAGCAGGCCGATTTGCGTATCGGTGAGGCCGAGCGTGAGCTTGATCGGCTGCACGAGAATGCTGACGATTTGCCGGTCGAGATACGAGAACGCGAAGCAGACGAAGAACAGCAGCACGATATACGTCGGATGCCGCGCGTCGATGGACCTGCGCGCGTGCGCGGGCAGAGGATGAGCGCTCATGCGTGTGCTCCTTGAATGTCAGTCGAGGGAAGTTTCGGCGGCGACGAGCGCGATGCAGTCGCCCGCTTCGACGCGAGCGAACGTGCGCGCGCACATCACGCGGCCATCGCCACGGAATGCGATCTCGCGCGGCGCGCGCCACGGCTCGTGCGGATCGAAGAGGCGGCCGGCGAGCTGGCCCGCGCGCACGTCGTCATCGAGCGCGAAGGCGGGTTCGAACACGCCGTCGTGCGGCGCATAGACATAGTGCTGCGCGCCTTCCACACGGAAATAACGCGTCGCCGGTTGCGCGATGACGGCTTCATCGCGCAGCATGCCGAGACGTTGCAGCACGCGTTGCAGGCCACGCTCGACGATCGCGAGGTTGGCTGCATCGCAGCCCGCGTGGCCGCCGAATTCGCCGCAGAGAAACAGCTTGCCGCGACGTTCCGCCG
Source organism: Caballeronia arvi (assembly GCF_001544695.2). GTDB lineage: Bacteria > Pseudomonadota > Gammaproteobacteria > Burkholderiales > Burkholderiaceae > Caballeronia > Caballeronia arvi. The sequence goes on along the minus strand of NZ_FCOM02000026.1, from coordinate 41,489 downwards.
CCGCCGCGAACGTGCGGTCTTCGCCGAGCAGATCCATGACCATCGTGTTCGGTGCGCCGAACGCGCGCACGAGTTCGAGGTAGCGCGCGCGTCGCGCGGCATCGCTCGGGGGCGGCGGCGATGCGAGCAAGGTCGGCGCATGATCGAACGATGCGCCGCCCGCGTGCAGATCGATCACGACATCCGCGCGCGGCAGCAATGCGGTTTCGATGTAATGCGCGATCATCTCCGTCGGCTTGCCGTGGCGCGCGCCAGGAAAGAGCCGGTTGAGATTGCCGCCGTCGATGGGCGATGTGCGCGAGCCGTTGAGAAACGCGGGAAAGTTGAGCGCGGGAATCACGATCAGACGGCCGTGGATCGCGAGCTCCGGCATGCGCTGCATCAGCTTCATCAACGCGACGGGGCCTTCGTATTCGTCGCCGTGATTACCGCCGGAGAGGAGAACGGTGGGACCATCGCCCGCATTCAGGACGGCGAGTGGAATCGGAATGTGACCGTAAGCGGAGCGGTCGTGCGACCACGGCAAACGCAGCGTGCCGGTCTGGAAGCCCGTGCGTTCGTAGTCGATATCGGTGGCGATGAGCGAGGCGATCGTAGACATGGTCGGAGTTCGAATCGAGTGAGTTCGACTCCACTATCGACCGTGAAAAAGCGCATGGCCAATGCCGTTTTCTACGGCGGGCGATGCCTTGCAGGCATCACGGCTTTACATTGCCGTGCGCTGTGAGCAGATCGATGAAGCGTTGCAGCGTCGCATTGCCGTGCTGCGCGAGATAGCAGAATTCCAGCGGCAGGCGCACGGAAAGATCATCGATATCCACGAAGCGCACGCGCGCGGGCGGTCGTTCGCGATTGGCCGCATTGATGAGCGCCGCGCCGACGCCCGCCGCGACGAGCGAAAGAATTGCCGTCTCGGTGGACGCTTCCTGACGGATATCGAGCGTGAGGCCGCGTTCGGCGCAGGCGGAAATGAGGCGGTCGTAATACGCGGCATACACGTGCCGCGGAAACGCGATGAAGGGCAGGCCGGACAACTCGCTCGCGCTGACCGCACCGTTTTTCCCGAGCGCGCATTGCTCGGGCACGGCGAGCACGACGGTCTGCTCGAGAAGAGGCACGCTTGCGAAGCCATCGGGCAACGCGCCGAAGCGATAACAAAAGCCGCCATCGAGACGCTCGGCGGCGATGGCATCGAGTTGCTCGGGCGTGTTCATTGGCTGCAATTCGAGCGCGACATCGCTCGCGGAATGTTGAAACGCGCTCAACGCCGACGATACGAGTCCGCTCCACGATGCGTTCTCGACGAACCCGACACGCAAGCGCCCTTGCACGCCCGACGCGATCCGATGCGCGAGCCGGTTTGCCGCATCGACGCGCGCGAGGATATCGCGCGCTTCGCTCAGATACGCGATGCCCGCAGGCGTCAGCTTCAGGCCGCGCGGCGTGCGTTCGAACAGCGTAGCGCCGATAGCCTCTTCGAGATCCTGAATCTGCCGCGAAATGGCCGGCTGCGTGACGTGCAGATGTTCAGATGCGGCGCGCACGCTGCGCAACTCCGCAACCGCGATGAAGTAGCGAAGATGACGCAGTTCCATGAAGCGCTACTTGTCGGCGGACAGCTTGTCCTGCGTGCGCGTATCGAAGTCGGACGCGTCATGACGCTCGTGCAACTGGTTCGACGGCTCGCCGAAAGTACGATTGACCATGCGGCCGCGCTGCACGGCGGGACGTGCGCCGATGGTCTCGGCCCAGCGCCGCACGTGACGATATTCATGCACGGAGAGAAAGCCGGCCGCGTCGTACAGCCAGCCGTTCACGAGACCGCCGTACCACGGAAAGATCGCCATGTCGGCGATGGTGTATTCGTAGCCGGCGATATAGGCGCTGTCCGCGAGGCGCTTGTCGAGCACGTCGAGCTGACGCTTCACTTCCATCGCGAAGCGGTCGATCGGATATTCCATCTTGCTCGGCGCATACGCGTAGAAGTGGCCGAAGCCGCCACCGAGATAAGGCGCGCTGCCCATTTGCCAGAAGAGCCATGACAGGCATTCCGCGCGTTTCGCGGGGTCCTTCGGGACGAACGCGTCGAACTTCTCCGCGAGATAAAGCAGGATCGCGCCCGATTCGAAAACACGCACGGGTGTCGCGCCACTGCGATCCACCAGCGCGGGAATCTTCGAATTTGGATTGGCCTCGACGAAGCCGCTGCCGAACTGCTCGCCATCGCCGATGCGAATGAGCCACGCATCGTACTCAGCCCCGCGATGGCCGAGCGCGAGGAGTTCTTCGAGCATCACGGTGACTTTCACGCCGTTCGGCGTCGCGAGCGAATAGAGTTGCAGCGGATGACGACCGACCGGCAGCGCTTTCTCGTGCGTCGGTCCGGAGACCGGTCGATTGATGTTGGCGAAGCGCCCGCCGCTTTCCTTGCTCCAGGTCCAGACGGTGGGCGGCACGTATTCGGGTGATGCGCTCATGCGTCACGCTCCTCGTTGCTTGATCGATTCGAGCGAGGGTAGCAGGTCGAGGGGAAACGTGCTTGAAGGGGCTTTGTCCATATCGATGATGTTGACAACGCAGTCAGCGATGTCGGCAGACATGGCTTGGGAACCTAGTGGTCCGAGGACGCTCCCTCGGCAACCTCGCACGCGCACATCATCCCCCAAGCAGCGCTGATGCACCACCCCGAGCGTTCTGCAAGCTGCGTATCAACAATGGCTGGACTCCTCCTGATGAACTTTCAGAGCGCCGCTGCACAGAAAGTTTCCCTGGCCAGTGAGAAAGCCCAGGTCTTAGGACGAATCCCAATTATTCGGACTGCGATTAAGTTGCAATGCCTGGTGGGAAACATTTGGGTCAAAATCAACGCACTTAAGCCGCGAATCGCGGGAGTGGACGCCGTATCAGACAGCGAGTTTGAATGTTTGGGTACGGGGTCAATGGGCATGATCTTTCCGAATAAAAGCAAACAGACATGGCAACATCTCCGACACCTGTACAGCCTGCAGCAGCGCCACAAGGCGCGTCAGGCGCCCGATCTACGTCAAACGCACCGCGATCCACGCCAGCGGACGCGAAGGTGAAGCAGTTGTCGTTCGCTTTTCCGTTTCTCAAGAAAGGACAAGGTAAGTCCAACGCTCCGATCAGATTCACCGACGAGCACCAGATCTATAAGCTTCTCGCGGGACATGAACCCTCAGGCAACTATCTGGTCAGCAACCACGGGATGTGGCATGGCGGAATTCATATCACCGAAGCAGGAATAGGGACTAGGCTCGATCTTGAACAGGGCGTGAGATGCATTGCAGATGGTCATATCATCGCTTATCGCATCAACAGGGCCTATCCGGTCAGCGAACTTCCCGCTACGAATGGCGGCGCCCCAGTGCAACTATCCTACAGTACGGGCTTCGCGCTAGTGCGTCACACGATGGAATTTTCGAAGGGCTCGACACTCACGTTCTATAGCCTGTACATGCATTTGCAGGCTTACGAGGACTACGAACGCGATACGTCCAGACTCAAACCGGCTTATTGGCCGGTGACGCGTAAAGTGACCGAACATGCGCAGGACAAACCCAGGGCTGGGCGCAATGGGCAGGCGCCGGAGGCCGGTCAACGAGGCCTCAATGTCCGTGCCAGCGCACCGAAGGGGCGTAGAGGTCACGTGCTCGCGATATTGCCTCAAGGGACGCAAGTCAGCATCGGTGAGAAGAGAGGCAACTGGGGCAAGGTCAAGGATACACATGGAGCGCGACTATACGCACCACAGGTGGGTGATGTCACGCCGAGCACCGCAGTGGGTGGCTGGATCTTTTTGGGCAACGAACACGGTGGCCCGGTCGTCCAAGAAGTCATGTCGGATGATGTATTCGATCACGTAGCGGTTATCGCGTCTGTGTCGGGGAATGCTGGTGATGCGAACATACAGGGCCTTCCCGTTAAAGCAGGTGAACTCATCGGGCATCTCGGGCGCTATGATCCGTTGAATTCAGGTGCATCACCGACGCGTATGGCACACATCGAGGTGTTTTGCGACGACAGCATCAAGACATTCATTGATAAGGGTCGCGAATGGATTGCCGCCCATGGCAAAGACGATTGGGCGCCACTCGGACTGTCGGCCGAACCAACACTGCTGCGCGTCGACAAGGGCGTGAAACTGTATCAAGCCGCGGAGAGAGAAGGAGCCGACGCGCCTAAGACGGGAGTCGTACGGTGCTGGCCACTTGCCGAGTTGGCGCGGGACAGAAACAATCAGCACGCGGAGACCACCGCCGATCGCAGTGGGCGAAAGGTGAACTGGTGGAAGGTAGCTAGCGCAGATGCGAGGCATCAGCCGATTGGCGGTTGGGTGCGCGAGGAGAATTTCGCGGGCGGGCGGGTGACGCGGGAATTTGCGCAAAAGTGGGTGGATTTTTCGTGCATCGCTGACGAGCATGATCCTACGCACACGATTTTCCCGACGACGAGGGAATGGGTGGACTACTCGCGCCACGCAGACGTTCCCGATATGAAATCGGAAACGAAGTTGAGTCCGCTGATGAAGAAGGTCTATCGCGCATTGTTCCCCGAGGGAGACGGTCACTCGGCGGCGGACCAGATGTGTCGAGGGTCCGAGGCAACCACGGATGGCTATCCGTGGTTGATGCAAACCGGATCGCGCTTGATTGTGAAGCATGAGAGCGAATGGGCGAATCCTCAGAAGTGGAAGAAACTCCTTACCGAGATTGAACAGTTCGAGGGTCCGAAGCCGCAATATGCAGAGGAGCACAAGCGCATTGAGAAACTGGTCTGGTGGGAACAGGTGAGGGAAGCGATAGCGGGGTTTCCATCGGCGGATGTTTTTCATATTCATCCGATCGGGCTGGTAGGGAATTTTGCAGTTCAGGCTGCTAATGCAATTTCGATGGCTGGCCTTTGGTTCATTTTCTCACACGAGGCCATGGCCGGAGTTACGAATCGTCTTCACTGGCCTGGAGGTGCAAGTGGAGTAACACTTGGGGCTGGATATGACATGAAGGCGCGGTCGGCCACCGAAGTCGCGTCAGACATGATGTTCCTTGGGATCGATCAAAACACGGCTAATGAGATATCCAAGGCAGCGGGCTTATCAAGTAGTCAGGCGAGTCGCTTCGCTTCGGACAATCATGATCTGCTGAACTTGACCGACGACCAGCAAGTACAGCTGCTTACGAACACGGTTGGAAGGTATGAGGCCACGGTACGTAATTCGATCAATGTCCCGCTCAGACAGAATGAGTTCGATGCGCTCGTCAGCTTTGCTTATAATCCGGCCGGTCGCTGGGGAAGCGTCTCTAAATTCGTGAACGATGGAAGGATTGATGACGCTATGAACAAGGTCAGGGAAGGAAATACATCCGGCGGTGTAGTAATGAGAGGATTGACAAATCGTCGCACGGACGAAGTCAATTTGTTTCTACATGATAGATATGAGTTCAACGGGCGAACTCTTCCGGCTCGCTAATCATAAGTACAAGAATATGAGAACACGATCTCTTCTGCTTCGGTGGCCACAGAGCATCGCTCTGTCAATGCTCTTCGTCCTTTCGCATACGACCAGTGCATCGGATGACGTCGGTATGGTCAAAGGTGTATGGCAAGTCAGCGAAGCTCATACGAATTCTGCTGCGACATCTATCGGACACTATATCTGGAATGATCCTCGTCTTGTAGGACGAATCTTTTCATTCGATGATGCAGTTATTCGAAATAACACACCCGAGTTCGACGTTTGCGCTGTTCCAACCTTCCATCCAATTAACTTCGACTTGGGCGGGACGATTCAAACAAGTATGGGTGGTTATGGTTATCCTCCCGTACAACCGACAGCAAGTGACTATCGGATTGCCCCAGGCGACGGGAAGTCACGTTCAATTTTCGAAGTTCGTTGTGGCACAACTCCTTGGCACAATGAATTGGGAGTCGATCCAATCCGCGGCGTTTGGATTGCGAAGCTCGGAACCGATCAAATAGCGCTTCGATGGTTCGGGGAAACCGTGCTCACGTTGCACAGAGTGGTAGAGGGAGCTAAGCCAAATCCATCGTTCTCGTGTGTAAAGGCGTCGAGTGCTGCGGAGCGAACGATATGTTCGTCATATGAACTTTCTGCATTCGATCAAAGCGTTTCAACAGCCTATGTACAGCTACTGAAGCAAGCTAAGGTCACGGATCATGAGACTGCCGGGGTAGTCGCTGATCAAGGAGCATGGCTCAAACTAAGGAATAGATGTCTGACCAGTCGAGAATGCTTGATCAAATCTATGAGAAATCGTCTGGAAGTCATTGTCAGCAAAATCCAGACATAACGCCCGCGGCGATCTCCCTTGGATGGCCGCGGGCGTTGCACCTAGGGTTCGAACTGCTGACTCTTAACGATTCCAGGGGCGTGACGGTGGAGATGGACACGTCGATTCGACCGGGTGTCGAAGTGTCACGGAGCGGACAACCGACGCCACATCACCCCCGCGCTTCACGCCTGCTCTGCTCTTCCACCGTAAAAACCGCTTCCGGCATGGCTTCGAGACGCGCTTTCGGTATGAGTGCACCGCTTTCATCGGAGAGCCCATACGTGCCTTCCGCGATCTTCTGCAACGCCCGGTCGATATCGCCGATGCGATGATCGTTCACGTCGCGCAACGCCTGATTCGCGATGTCCTGCTCCATGCGCTGCGCGTCGTCCTCATACTCGTGCGCTTCGGACCCGCGCTCTTCCTGCAAGCCGCGCTCGCGCGCAATCGTGCCTTCCTCGATGCCGAGCAGTTCGCGCTTCAACGTGAGAAGGCGTTCGCGCTGCTTCGCGATGAACTCGTCGCTCAACCCGCTTTCTGAACTAGCCATGATCGTGCTCCGTGAAAAGTAATGTTCGCCGACTCGTCTATTCCCCCGCTGCGATGGAAACGGAAGCCTCGCTCGTCAGCATCAGGAACGTGAGCGTTTCGCGCAGGTAGAGCTGCACGGCCGTATCGGTATGACTCGTATAACCGATCGATAAATCCTGTCCGATATGCAACTCGTAATCGCCGCCGCGCGTCGAGAGCACGCAGCCGCCTGCGAGCGCGGGCGCCCATACGAGATCGCCGCTCACGATGCGCTTGATGTGCTGAATGACCGGATAACCCTGATCGCTTGCTTCGGCGAGCGCGGTGTAGGCATCCGCCCCGAGCAGCACGGAGTAGGGGCCCTCCACGCCGGCGAGCCTCAGCTTCTCGAGCGCCTGGCTGATGGCGGTGGGATAGTCCGCGACGTCCGCGGGCAGATACGTCGCGTCGTTCGAACTGCCCTCCCTGATACCGACGATGCCGGCCGCCGCGAAGCCATCGAAGATCGCGCTGTCTTCGGCGAGAGCGAGCTCGTTCGCGGCGGCCTTGGCGGGCTGCCAGTCGCCGTCGTTCGAACCGCGCTCCACGCTGTCGATAGCCTCGCGTTGCAGCGTGAACGGCACCGTCAGTTGCACGAGCTGCTTCACGTCATACAGCTTCGCCGATACACCTTTCTTCGGCGATGCGATGTTCGTCTGATGGCCCGTGCCGATACCGGACAGCGCGACGCCGCCGGGATTCTTCACGTCGACGACGCGGCGCCCCGCGACAGCACGCTTGAAGGTGCGCGCGACTTCCGCTTCGATCTGCGCCCACGCGGCGCCCGATATCGGTGCGAGCTCTCGATGCAGGTTATTCATCTTGTGACGTTCCTTTGAGTGAGCCAATGTTCAATGTTCCTTCGCGGCTATCGTCTTTGCTGCTTTGATCGACGGATGATGACGCGGTTTGCGGCTTTCGATCGGGGAGCGCGTCGAGCAGGTCACTGGATGGCACGAAGAAGAGGCCGCCCGTCACCGCGCGGCTGTAATCGAGCAGGCGGTCGTAATTGCCAGGCGGTCTTCCGACGAACATGTTCTCGAGCATCTGCTCGATCGGCTTCGGCGTGCGCGCATAGCCGATGAAATACGTGCCGAACTCCTTCGCGCCCGGACGGCCGAATGCCATGTTGTGCCGCAGGATCTTCACTTCTTCGCCGTTCTCTTCGATCGTCGTGAGCGAGCTATGCGAACACGAAGGCTTGATCGAATCGTCGAGCTCGACATCGGATAGCTTTTCGCGGCCGATGATGAGTTCCTGCTGCTCGACCGTCAGGCCGTTCCATGCAGCGAGGTTATGCAAATACTTCTGCACGATCACATAGCTGCCGCCACTGAACTCCGCATCTTCGTCGCCGATGATCGTGTAAGTCGCGGCGCGCTTGCCCGTCGGGTTTTCGGTGCCGTCGACGAAACCGACCATGTCGCGCAGATCGAAATAGCGAAAGCCGTGTACTTCGTCGACGACCGTGACCGCATCGCCGAGCTTGTCGAGCATGTGCGACGCGAGCTCGAAGCACAGATCCATGTGATCCGCGCGGATATGCATGAGGATATCGCCCGGCGTCGCGATCGCGTGCCGATCGCCCGAGCCGAATTCGCGAAACGGATGCAAGGAAGACGGACGCGGCGCGCCGAACAGCAGGTCCCACGCGTCCGAGCCGAAGCCGCATACGCAGGAGAGGTTCGCCGTCGGCGCGCGCGTGCCGACCGCGCGGACCAGCGCCGCGATATCGCCGCACCATGAACGCACGATATCGGCTTTATCTTCGCCGCGCGCGACGGTGGCGACTAGAAAGATCGCGCTGCGGGAGATCGGGTTACAGACGGCTTGTGGTTCGGGTAAGGTGTCGGGCATCTGAAGAGAGTTCGATGACGTGATACGGTTGATCGAATCGATAACCTGAAGCGGTGAAGCGACGATACACCAACTCAATGTATCAATACTCGAAAACGCACGGTTATCGCCGTGATTCTTTTTCATCGATATGGACTGACGGGAGCGACTGTGAAACTGACGGACTTCGACACGCTGACATTCGACTGCTACGGCACGTTGATCGACTGGGAAACGGGGATTTTCGATGGGCTGCGCGCGTTGCTGCATCGCGTGAAGCCCGCGTTGACGCGCGATCAGGTTCTGGAAGCTCATGCGCGTCACGAGTCGTCGCAGCAAAGATACACGCCGGGCAAGCGCTATCAGGCGTTGCTGGCTATCGTGTACAAGCGTCTGGCCGAAGAGTGGGGCGTTTCATATACGCACGACGAGTGCATCGCATATGGACGTTCCATTCGCGACTGGCCGGCGTTTGCAGATTCGGCCGACGCGCTGCGCTATCTGAAGCAGCACTACAAGCTCGTGATTCTGTCGAACGTCGACAACGAGAGCTTTACCTATAGCAACGCGAAGCTACGGGTCGAATTCGACGCGATCATGACGGCGGAAGACATCGGATCGTACAAGCCTTCGCCGCGCAACTTCGAATACATGCTGGAAAAGCTGGGCGAACGCGGCATCCGCAAAGAGGCGATTCTGCATACGGCCGAAAGCCTCTTCCACGATCACAAGCCCGCCAATGAATTCGGTCTTGCGTCGTGCTGGATTTATCGTCGTCATTCGCAGACCGGCTTCGGCGCGACGATGGACCCGGGCTCGCAACCGAAGATCGATTTTCGCTTCGACAGCATGGCGGACTTCGCGAAGGCGCATCAGGAGGCGCTGAGCGGAAAGTAACGCTTCGGATCATCGCGGCGCGATAGGGTGCATGTTGTCCTGGTTTGCTATGCAACTAACTGTCTATGGCGCGTCGCGCCACCGAATGGCGAGCTCGAAATACTTCGATATCCGAACAATAAATCGATTCATCCCGGCTGGCAGTCGGTCCGATACCACTGATCGACAAGACGCTGTGCCGCGTGCAGATCCTCCGGATAGTAAGGATCGTAGAACCTCGACGGGTCGTATCCCGCCTTCTCCAGCGCCGCCAGTTCGCTCAGATTGCGCTCGCGTGTCATCGGCGCTTGGTTTCTGAGCGCGGTGAGATCGCGGCATTGCGCGGCGCTCAGATGTGTCGCGTTTTGCTGCATGCCACCCGCCGCGCAGCCGGCCAGCAGCGAGATTGCCAGCGCGGAGATCATCGGCAAAGGCTTGAGTGTATTCTTCATGTTCAGCCTCCTTTCGGCGAATCAGAAGCCCGGCGCGCACCCGACCTCATCGTTCCAGTGTGATCTTCACCGGACGAATCTTCCAGATGTGCTCGCAATACTCGGCGATGGCCCGATCCGACGAGAACTTGCCCGCATACGCGGTGTTCGCGATCGACATCCGCGTCCAGCGGCGCGTGTCCTGCCACGCATCGCTGACGTCCTGCTGGCGCGCGACGTACGACGCGTAATCGGCGAGCACGAGAAACGGGTCGTGATACAGCAGGCTGTCGACGAGCGGACGGAACATCGTCGCATCGCCGCGCGAGAAGTGGCCGCTCGCGATCAGCTCCAGCGCTTCACGCAGCTCGTCGTTGCCACTCACATACTCGCCCGGCCGATAACCCGCGCGCCGCACGCTTTCCACTTCGCTCTCGGTCAGCCCGAACAGAAAGAAATTCTCGTCGCCGACTTCCTCGCGGATTTCGACGTTCGCGCCATCCAGCGTGCCGATGGTCAGCGCGCCGTTCATCATGAACTTCATGTTGCCGGTGCCCGACGCTTCCTTGCCGGCCGTCGAAATCTGCTCCGAAAGATCGGCGGCCGGATAGATGAACTGCGCGTTCTTCACGTTGAAGTCCGGATAGAACACGACCTTCAGCCGCCCGTTCACCGCAGGGTCGTCGTTGACGACTTCGGCGATGCCGTTGATGAGTCGAATGATGAGCTTCGCCATCGCATAGCCTGGCGCGGCCTTGCCGCCGAACACGAAGCAGCGCGGTGTCATCGCGAGTTGCGGATCGCGTCGCAGGCGCAGATAGAGCGTCACGATGTAGAGCGCATTCAGATGCTGGCGCTTGTACTCGTGGATGCGCTTGACCTGGATATCGAACAACGCATTCGGATCGACGACGATGCCGGTCGCGCTCTGGATGCGCGCCGCAAGCGTCTGCTTGTTCTGCTGCTTGACGGCGCGCCAGCGGTCCTGAAACGCGGCGTCGTCGGCATGTGCGCCGAGTTCGCGCAGCTTCGTCAGATCGGTCCGCCAGCTTTGACCGATGGTGTCGTCGAGCAGCGTGGCAAGCGCCGGATTGCTGAGCATCAGAAAGCGGCGCGGCGTGACGCCGTTGGTCACGTTACGGAAGCGTGTAGGCCAGAGTTCGGCGAAATCGTGCAGCACCGTCTCTTCAAGGAGCTTCGAATGCAGCGCGGCCACGCCGTTGACCGCGTGCGCGCCGACCGTCGCGAGATGCGCCATACGCACGCGCTTCGCACCGTTCTCGTCGATGAGCGACATGCGCGCGATGCGCGCGTCATCGCCGGGAAAGCGCTGGCGCACTTCATCGAGGAAGCGGCGATTGATCTCGTAGATGATTTCCAGGAGGCGCGGCAGCAACTCACGGAACAGCGGCAGTCCCCATGTTTCGAGCGCTTCGGGCAACAGCGTGTGATTCGTGTAGGCGAGCGTGCGCTGCGTGATGTCCCATGCTTCGTCCCACTCCATTTGCCGCTCGTCGACGAGCAGGCGCATCAGCTCGGCGACCGCGATCGACGGATGCGTGTCGTTGAGCTGCGCGGAGAACATGTCCGCGAGGCGCGCGACCGGTTCGCCCTTGAGCTTGAGCAGCCGCAGCATGTCCTGCAGCGAGCACGAGACGAAGAAATATTGCTGTGCAAGCCTCAGGCGCTTGCCGGCTTCCGGCTCGTCGTTCGGATACAGCACCTTCGACAGCGTTTCGGATCGCACCTTTTCGTGCACCGCTTCGTAGTAGTCGCCGGCGTTGAAGTCCTGCAGATCGAACGATTCGACGGCTTCGCTCTTCCACAACCGCAAGGTGTTGCACATGTTGACGCGAAACCCGGGCATCGGCGTATCGCAGGCCACGCCCTTGACCGTGTACCCCGGAATCCATCGCACGCGATAGTGGCCCTGCGCGTCGGTCGAGCTTTCCGTGCGCCCGCCGAAATTCACGTAGAACGCGACGTCCGGGCGCAGGATTTCCCACGGATTGCCCTTTTGCAGCCATTTATCGGTGATTTCGACCTGCCAGCCGTCGCGGATTTCCTGATCGAAGATACCGAACTCGTAGCGGATACCGTAGCCGATCGCCGGAATCTCCAGCGTGGACAGCGAGTCGAGATAGCAGGCCGCGAGCCGTCCGAGGCCGCCGTTGCCGAGGCCGGGCTCCTCTTCGATCGCGAGCAGCGTGTCGAGCTCGATGCCGAGCGCCTGCAACGCGTCGCGCGCATTGCTTTCGATGCCGAGATTGATGAGGTTGTTGCCGAGCTGCGGGCCGATCAGGAATTCGGCCGACAGATAACAGGCGACCTTCGCGCCGCGCGCGACGTACGCATACGTCGTGGCGACGCGGCGCGTCATCATGCGGTCGCGGACCGCGTAGGCGAGCGCCATGAACCAGTCGTGCGGGGTTGCGATTTCCGGATACCGGCCTTGCAGGCAGATCAGGTTATCGACGATGTCGCGTTGCAGCGCCGCGACGCCAAGTCCGCTGCGCGCGGGTTCCGCGCCGGCCGGTGCCCGCAGGGTATGCATGTCGTCCATGAGTTCTCCCTCGTCGTCGTAAGTGTGCCGATGATGTCGAACCGCGCTTTCTCGCCTGCGGCGGCGCGGCTCACAACGATGGTCCCGTTGTGTGTCGGGCAGTTGACAGAACGGTGGTCTGACCAGGTTTCCGGTACGTCTTGGGAATGTTGTAGTGCGGGCGGCGGGGAATTGGCAAGGAAACGCCGAATTCCCGCCTGAGACGCTGGAGCAGACGGACGGGCTGGCGCGCGTATTGATCCATGTCAGAAAGCGAACCACGTCCGCGTCGGACGCTCACTCGATCCTAAGAATGTCCGTGCAAGCTGACGTCATTCACGATGCGTCGGGAGCAGGGCCATGAAATGTTCAGACCGCCAATATGAAGCACAAGACCTTGCGACGTGCGCGCCGGAAGAACTCGGTTCGATCCTGGCCGCGGTGCTCGGCGCGCAGCGATGCACCGTGCACGCTCCCGTCGACGATGAGAATCTGCCTTGCGCGCCCGTCGCGGCCTTCGGAGAGATTCATCCGTCATCGGATGGCGCGATCGTCGAATACACCGTGGCTCGCGACAGGATGTTTTCGGTCCTTTCGCTGAACGGCGAGGCGGTCGCCTTCGTGCAGGTTTCCGGACCGCGCCGAAGGCCGCACTTCACCGATCTCGATCTGCAATTGCTGCGGATCATGAGCGGCTTCATCGCGACGACGGTCACGACGAATCGCCGGCTGACGCAAGGAGCCGCAAGCATTCAACCGTCTTGAATCCGATAGTCAATCGGCCTGCGTCGCCGCCCCTTGCTGGCACGCAGCGTTGAACACGCGTTCGGTCGATGCCGGAAACTTCGCGAGCTTCGCTGCGGGGCGTCGCGGACGCGCCACCAGTTCGCCGCCGCAGTTCGGGCAGATTCCCTTCAGCACCCGGTCCGCGCAATCGCGGCAGAACGTGCATTCGAACGAGCAGATGAGCGCATCGGTGGAATCGGGCGGCAGGTCTTTGTCGCAGCATTCGCATCCGGGACGAAGTTGCAGCATGGCCTTCTCCTTGAAGTCGAGGTCGATGATTGCGCAGGGATATGCTGCGCCAGAATATCAAACCGTCGCGGCAGCTTTCGCCGGCTTGCCGTTTTCCACCGCATCGACCCGCCATTGCGCGATTTCGGAAACCACGAGCGCGAGCGCGACGATCCCGCTCGCCAGATAGCCGAGGCTATGGCTGCCGATGACGGGAATCGCAGCCGCGCCGACCGCGCCCGCAATCGATACGCCGACATAAGTCGCCGACGTGTTGAGGCCGACGAGCACGGCGGCCATCGACGGATTCAGGCTCACCAGCCGGTATTGCTGCGGCACGAGCACGCCCCATGCACAGGCGCCCCAGATGAAGATGGCGATGGCGGCGGTCCACAGATGCATCGTGGTCCACGGCATCGTGACGATGACGCTCGCCACGGCGATCAGCATGACGAACACGACCTTGCGCGAGCCGATCCGGTCGAGCACGCGTCCGGCGAGCAGGTTCGAGAACGTTCCGGCGAGGCCCCACAGCACGAGCAGCACGCCGAGCACGGCCGGGCTGCCGCCAGTGGCGCGATCGAAGACGACCGCGACGTAGTTGTAGATGATGAAGGTGCCGATCTGCGCGAGCACGGTCGTCGTCAGTATCAGGCCGACGCGCGAATCGCCGAGCGGCGCGAAACGCTTGATGAGCGAGATGGCCGGCGGCAGCGGCACATCGGGAAGCAGCGCCCACACGCCCGCGAATCCGGCCACGCCGAGCGCGGCGACGAAGGCCAGCGTCCAGCGCCAGTCCGCGATGCCGCCGATGACCGCGCCGAGCGGCGTGCCGAGCGCGGTCGCCGTGGTCAGTCCCGCGACGATCACCGACAAGGCGAAGCCGCGGCGTTCCGGCGGCACCAGCATCGTGCCGGTGCCGCTCGCGGTGGGCGAGAACATCGCCGCGCCGACGCCGGCCAGCGCGCGGGTCGCGAGCGCGATACCGAGATTCGGCGAAAGAATCGTGCCGATATTCGCAACGATGAACAGCCCCATGCCGCCGAGCAGCAGGCGCTTGCGTGCGACGCCGGCAGCGAGCGCCGCGATGGTCGGCGCGAGCAGCGCGAAAGTGAGCGCATAAACGGTGATCAGTTGCCCCGCCGCGCCGATGCTGACATGAAAGTGCGCGGCGATCGAAGGCAGAATGCCACCGAAGACGAAACTGTCGGTTCCCAGCGCAAACATGCCGAGAGCGAGTGTCACTAGACGGCGATCCATAGTGATTTCCCTTGAAAGAATGAAGCTTTTATAAGTAGCGTGACGAAACTATAGATATCGGAGTTGCGTGACGCTACTATCAAGATCGAGTAGCACTTCGCCGGAAAATGAGAAAGTTGCGTGACGAAACCTGTGGTATAGAAGTACGGTAGGCCTGGAATCGCTTCAGGAAACTTTGCGCCGGAATATCGCCATGTATAGAAAACGCTTCGATGGAATGAACTGCTCGATCGCCCGCGCGCTCGATGAAGTCGGCGAGTGGTGGACGCTATTGATCGTGCGCGAGTGCACGCAAGGCACGACGCGCTTCGACGAATTCCAGAGTCAGTTGGGCATCGCCCGGAACGTGCTGACGGCGCGGCTGGAGCGGCTCATCGAGCTCGATATTCTGGAGCGTTATCCGCTCGAGGAAAGGGCGAATACCTGCGGCTACCGGCTCACCGAAAAGGGCGATGAGCTTTATCCGGTGCTGGTCGCGCTCATGCAATGGGGCGATCGCTGGCTGGCGACGAAGGGAAAGCCGCCGGTCACGCTCGTCGATGACGCCAGCGGACAGCCTGTCAAAGCCATGTCGGTTCGAGGCAAGACGGGCAAGGCGCTGTCATTTCGTGACGTGCGGTTTGCGCCGGGCCCCGGCGCTACATCGACGACGCGCGCCGTCATCGAAAACCGTAACCGGCGCGTGCTGGGCGAGGACTGAACGTGCCGACCGGGCTCATTCGAATTTTCCCGTGCGTACATCGCCGTCGCGCACGTAGCGCGTGATCAGCACGCCGCCGGGCGTATCGATCGAGCGTTCGAGCGTAAAGGCGGACGCGAGGGCGTCGTCGCCGAACAAGCGCTTGCCGCGTCCGAGCAGGACCGGGTAAATCAGGAGGCGAAGGTCATCCACGAGGCCCGCCGCGAGCAGTTGGCGCACCAGCTCGCCGCTTCCGAACGTCACCAGATTCGCGCCGTCCCGCTGTTTCAGCGCGCGTATCGCGTCGGCAAGATTACCCTCGAGCGCATGACTGTTGTGCCAGCCGAGGTCATCGGGCCGATGCGTCGCGACGTGCTTGGCTACGCGGTTGAACGGTTCGGCGATCGCGCTGCTGCCGGAATCGGCCGGCACGTGCGGCCAGTACGACGCGAAGATGTCGTAGGTGCGACGTCCGAGCAGCAATTCGAACGGCTGCGCGAGCAAATCCTGTACGTGCTGCGCGATGGCTTCGTCCGCATAGGGAACGATCCACCCGCCGAGACCGAAGTCGCCGCTGCGATCTTCGTCGGGTCCGCCGGGAGCCTGAATGACGCCATCCAGACTGATGAAAGCTGAAACGATGAGCTTGCGCATGGTGTTCTCCGGGTCGGTTCAACTACGACGATCGACTGGCACGAAAATCGACACGGCCGAATACTGCAGGCCGGAAGGAATGGCGCTACGCTGTCGGCTTCGTTTCGACTCTTCGGCAATCTCATGTCTCGCGCTCTTCAAATCGACTTCGTTTCCGACATCGCCTGCCCGTGGTGCGCCGTGGGCCTCGCTTCCCTGCAACGCGCCCTGGAGCGCCTCGGCGATGCCGTCGACGCACAAATCACGCTGCATCCGTTCGAACTGAATCCGGACATGCAGCCGGAAGGCGAGCGCATCGTCGATTATCTCGGGCGCAAATACGGCCGCACGCCCGAGCAGATCAGCGAAGCGCAGGCCACCATTCGCGAGCGCGGCGCGCGTGAAGGCTTCACGTTCGGCGAACGCAACCGGGTCTATAACACGTTTGACGCGCATCGGCTGCTGCACTGGGCGCGCATCGAAGGCAGGCAGTTGCCGCTCAAGCTCGCGCTTTTGCGCGCCTATCACGGCGAAGGCAAGGACGTGAGCCATGCCGATGTCCTGATCGAAGCGGCAAAAAGCGCCGGACTCGACGGCGACCGCGCGCGCGACGTGCTGCAAAGCGGCCTGTACGCCGACGAAGTCCGCTCGGAAGAGCGCGAGGTTCAGCAGCTCGGCATCCAGTCCGTGCCCGCGATCATCTTCGACCAGAAGTATCTGGTGAGCGGCGGCCAGCCTCACGAAGCATTCGAAGAGGCGATACGGAAGATCATCGAAGAGACGGCCTGAGAGGGCGTTGACGGGCTATTCGTAGCCTCAGCGGTCGTCGGGCATGACTTGCCTGAGCGGTTCGGGCTTTACCGCGATGGCGCCGGTGAAGGGGCGATCGTGCGAAAGGATCAGCAGCATCGCCGTGGCGAGGCTTGCCGAAAAGAGGCCGATTGCGAGCGCGGACGTCAGCCGGTTTTCGCAATGAACCAGCGCGATCGCGAACACGAGACAGGCGGCGAGAAAGCTGAGGCATGCCCATTTGACGCCGCTGACTTCGGACCGGCTCACCAGAATGCGCTGGCGGCGCGCTTCCAGCGCCTGCTCCAGCGACACCGCGATCTGACGCTGCGCGATCTGTTGCCCGGCTGCACTCACCGGCAGCGACAGCGCGAACTGAAGCGCCCTGTTCAGCGTAGGCGGGCTGATTTTCAGCGTGACCGCGCCTTGCGCCATCATCGGCCATTCGGTCGTGATCGTATATTCGATGTAGTCCCGCACCAGCTTTCGCAACTGCGCCTGTGCCTCGTCCGGAAAAATCGCTGCAAGGACGACGACGGATCGTAGCGCGCCGGCTTCGGCATCGACGGCGGCATTGGCGCGCTCGGTGTCGTTCCATACTTGCGCTGCGGTGAACGCGATCAGCAAGCCGAAGATGACGCCGATCGGCGACAGCAGGCCCGGTGAAATCGCCAGTGACCGCCGATGCGCGCCGGCAGCAAGCCAGCCGGTGACGACGTGAATCGCCGCACCGACGAGACATGCCGCGACGAACATGACGACTGTCATTTGCCAGATCGGAAGGTTGTGTATCCACGTGCTCATGTCGCGATCAGGTTGGAATCCGCAATCGGCGCAGCGCATGCAGGCGCGGTGGTTCACTATAAAAAATTTTTGCGGGCGATGCAGGGCGCGTGCGCGCGAAGCGCTTGAAATGCAGGCATCGCGAATCTATCCTCATTGAGCAGACAGATTCGAGCCGCAAGCCTGCGCGGACGCTGTCGGTCGATGGAGACGCTCATGCGTCGCTTGCTCTTCCTCACGGTCTCCTTGTTCCTGAGCTTGATGTCGCTTCATGCGGATGCCGACGACGGGCAGGGCCGGCGGCGACACGATGATCAGCGCGTCCTCAAGGTGTTCGATGCAGAAGGCAAGCTCGTCGGACGCCTGGCGTCATATAACGGCGCTGACGGCGTTTATCTCACCATAAACGGCGCGATCGTCTTCGCGGCCGTCACTTGGCTGTGGATCAATCCCAACGACGCCGATTCCTCGAAATTCCAATGGTCTACGTTCGGGCCGTTCAGTTACTCGACCGCCGACTGCAGCGGCTCGCCGATCATCCCGCCGGGGAACGGCCCGCGGCCGTCCATCGCGATGAGAAACGGCGCCGATGTCACGCTATTGATCGCGGGCGATACGGTTTCGTCGGGGGGCCGGATCGTCGCCGTGTCCGACGGCACGAACTGCACGCCGCCTCCGTTCATCGGTCACGTGCCGCCTTCGACCGCGCCCGTGCCGGCATTCACGGCCGAGACGAACTATGCGTTGACGGCGCATTATCCCGAGCCGCTGACCATCGGCTATTGATCGAACGCAAACGACCGCAAACGACCGCAAACGACCGCAAGCGACCGCAAACGACCGCAAACGACCGCAAACGACCGCAATCGACCGCAATCGACGGAGAAGCGTCATGTGCCGATTCCTCGCTGTCCTGCTCGTCATATGCGCGAGCCTGAGTTTCGCGGGCGGGCGTGATGATCGAGGGCGCGATGCCCGCGACGACGCGCGTCTGCCGATGGTGTACGACGCGCAAGGAAAAGCGGTTGGCCCGCTCGAGTATTTCGGGGGCGTCAACGGCGTGTATCTCGCGATAGACGGCGAGCCCGTGTTCGTCATCGTCGATCACAAGCGCGTCGGACCTTTGCAATACTCGGCTTCGGAGTACGAATGGAGCGCCACGCAGTCCGCGGGCTACGCGTCGACCGATTGCAGCGGAAGCGTGCTCGTTCCGTTATCGGCCAGTCCCACTCCGGCCATAGCGGTCAGAGACGGCGTCGACGTGACGGTTTATACCGCCGTCGGCGGATCTACCGGGAATGTGCACGTGTGGTCGCTGAGGCAGACGGATAGTTCCGGCGTGACGTCGTGCAGCCCGACGCAGTTCGACGAAGGCTCGCTGTATTGGGCGGTCCGAAGCACGTATCCGCTGACGCAGCGACATCCGGAACCGCTGCGCATCGCCTTTTGATGTGATTCAGTTCGCACGCGGTCCCGACGGAGGCCGATATGAAAACCTGCCTGGCCGGAGCATTGTGTCTGCTTTACGCAATCGCATCGCTCGCCGATGATTCCGCGCATCACGCGAAATATCGCCCTGTCAGAGTGTTCGATGCGAACGGACACGCGATCGGCGATCTGACGACTTTCCGCGCGCAAAACGGCGTCGCGTTTACGGCCGGGGATGCGACCACGGTCGTGCCCATAGAGCGGGTCGAGGACGCGAGCTTTCACTTCTCCGCGACCGATTTTCAATGGCTCGCCACGTCGTTCGGGCAATTCACGTCGGAGGATTGCAGCGGCGATCCGATCGTCCAGTCCGCCTCGGGTCCGCGGTTCGCGATGCCATTCAGGCGGGGCAGCGAGGTCACGGTGTACTTCGCCCCCGCGGGTACGGAGCAGGCCTTGACCGCTCGCTCGGGCCTCGGCACCAATCCGCCCGTGTGCAATCGATACGCCGAGCCGTTGCCGGTAAGGGGCTATCCGGCCGCAGCGAAACTCGTGATTACCCGCGATCATCCCGAGCCGCTCAGGATCGGATATTGACGATTCGCTATTGTTCCCGCGCCGATCTGCGCAGGTCCGCCGGCTTTGCGAGCGTGCCGCGCTCCACGACAGGCGCGTCGAGAACGATTTCATCGTCGCCGTCTTTGCCGTCGATCAGCGCCATCAGATGCCGCGCCGCGCGGGTGCCGATCTCCAGCGACGGAACGCGCACCGTCGTCAGCGGCGGCTGCGTGAGCCGGGCCTGTTCGATGTCGTCGAACCCCGTCACGGAAAGATCTTCCGGCACGCGAATGCGCTTCGCGCGGCACTCGTCCAGGAGACCGATGGCCTGCAGGTCCGTGCCGCAGATCACGACGCTGGGGCGCGCTTCGCCATCCCAGAGTTCGCGCAGCGCCTGCCGCCCGCCTTCGAACGTGAACGGCGCTTCCACGATCCATTCGGGTCTCAGGTCGAGGCCCGCTTCCCTGAGCGCGGCGCGGGTGCCCGCCTGCCGTGCGCGCACGCGTTCGTTGCCGAAGGTCGAGCCGCCGCACATGGCCACGCGCCGATGTCCGAAACCGACGATGCGCCGTGCCAGCGCATAGGCGGCCTCGAAGTTCGAGAAGCCGACGCAATGGGGATACTGCGTTTCGTCGACCGACCAGGTCAGAACGTAGGGCAAGTCATATTGGCGCGTGAGCTCGAAGACTTCGGGCGGATGATCGGTGCCGACGAGCACGAGCCCGTCCACGCCGCGTTCGAGAATCGCGCGCAGCACTTCGAGTTCGCGCGCCGGCTTGTATTCGTGACTCGCGATCAGCAGTTGATACCCATAGCCCCATAGCGTTTGCTGAAGCGCCTGAATGGAGTCGGCGTAAATGGGGTTGTTGAGCGTCGGATAGATGGCCGCGACCGTGTGTGTCTTGCGCGACGCGAGCGCCTGCGCCGCGCCGTTTCGCACGTAGCCGAGCTGCTCGACCGCGCGCTGCACGTTCGCGAGCGTTTGCGGCTTCACCTGGTCCGGCACGGACAAGGCCCGCGACGCGCTGCCGAGCGATACGCCCGCCAGCCGCGCAACATCGGCGAGCGTCGCGCGGGTCGGCTTCATGGCGTGCTGCGCGTGCGTCCGTAGGCATCGGCGCGCGCGATGCCGTCGATGAGCCGTTGCGCGGTCAATGGCGGCGTCATGTGCCGGCTGTAGCGCGTGGCGAGCGTGGCCTCGGCGATGAGCGATTGCTCGGCCGTAGTGAGCGGGGCGTGCTGCCCCAGTTGTGCGAGCGTGAGCGGCAATCCGACTGCGGTCATGAGCGTGGCCAACGGTTCGATGTCTTCGGGCGATGAATCTTCGACGAACAATTGTACAAGCGTGCCGAAGGCGACCAGCTCGCCGTGCATCATCGACGCCATCGCGGGGATCGCCGTGAGACCGCGAATCAGCGCATGCGCGAGCGACAGGCCGCCGCTTTCGAAGCCCACGCCGCTCAGCAGCACGGTCGCCTCGATCACGCGTTCGACCGCATCGGTGAGTGCGCCGCGCCGGACATCGTCATAGGCGCGCGCGCCGTCTTCGAGCAAGGTCGCGAGCGTCGCGTGCGTGAGCAGCAGCGCGCTCGACAGCGGCGGCGTGCCGTATGAATTCAGGCCGGCGACGCGCTGACATTGCGCGGCCTCGTACTTCTTGCTGAGCGCATCGCCGATGCCGGCCGCGAACAGACGCGCGGGCGCGGCGGCGATCAGCGCGGTATCGACGATCACGGCATCCGGATTGCGCGGCAACATGTCGACGCCCGCGACGCGATGCGCTTCGTCATACAGGATGATGAGGCGGCTCGTCGGCGCATCGCTGGAAGCGGCCGACGGCGCGATGACAATCGGCACGCTCAGCGCCCGCGCGACGCCCTTCGCCGTATCGATTGTCTTGCCTCCGCCGATCGCGACGACGGCATCGGCGCCCAGTTTGCGCGCATCGCCGCCGAGCTTCGCAATGACCGCCGCCGTGCATTCGCCCGGAAACGCGGCGATGTGCGGTGCGACGCGCGCGGCTTCGAGCGATCGCGTGACGTCCGCGGACACGCGAGCGGCGACCGCGCCATCGACGAGCACGAACGCGCGGCGCGCGCCGAACTCCGCGAGCGTCGGTCCAAGCGAGGTCAATGCGCCCGGACCTTGCGTGTATCGTCCCGGAAAGCCGATGGTTCGCAATGGCGCGTTCGTCATGTCATCAGCCATCCGCCGGCTACGTCGATCACCTGTCCGGTGACGAACGCGGCTTCGTCGGAGGTGAGGAACAGACACGTCGAGGCGACTTCATCGGGCGCGCCCAGGCGTCGCAACGGCGTTTCCCGCGCGACTTTTTCGTTGGCTTCGCGCGCGACGCCGCGCACGAGCGGCGTATCGATGCGCCCCGGCGCGATCGCGTTCACGGTGATGCCGTGGGGTCCGAGTTCGCCCGCGAGATGCCGCGTCATGCCGATCAGCGCGGACTTGGTCGTGCTGTAGTGCGCGGCGACGATGTCGAGGTACGCCTTGCCCGCCACCGACGACATCGACACGATGCGCCCGAAGCGCCGCTCCACCATGCCCGGTGCGAGAATGCGGCAGAAGTTGAAGACGCTGTTGACGTTCACGTCCATCACGCGGCGCCATTCGTCGGGCGCCATCTGCCAGATCGGCATTGGCTTGCCCGCGTGCTTCGGCGAGATGCCCGCGTTGTTGACGAGCGTATCGACCGGACCGAGCGCCGCTTCGATCGCGCGGCACGCGGCCTCGCACGCGGAGAAATCGCCGACGTCGGCTTGGGCGAAATGCACGCGCAGGCCCGCATCGGCGAGGCGTTTTGCGAGCGCCGCGCCCGTTTCCCCGTTGACATCGACGATGCCGACCGCCGCGCCATCGCGCGCATAGCGCTCGACGAGCGCCTCGCCGATGCCGCCGCTGCCACCCGTCACCAGAACCACACGCTTGTCGTGCCACACGTTATTCGTCTCCCGCTTTCAGCATGATCTTGCCGATATGTGCGCTCGATTCCATCAGCGCGTGCGCGGCCTGCGCGTCCGCGAGAGGCAGCACGCGATGAATCACCGGCAGCGCGCGGCCTGCTTCGAGCAGCGGCCAGACGTGCGCATGCAGTGCTTTTGCGATCGCCGCTTTCTGTTCGATGCTGCGCGCGCGCAACGTCGAACCGGTGAAGGTCAGACGCCGCAGCATGATCGGCATCGCGTCCAGTTCGATGCGGCTGCCTTCGAGAAAGGCGATCTGCACGAGCCGGCCTTCGAGCGCGAGCGCGCGGATATTGCGCGGGATATAGTCGCCGCCGACCATGTCGAGGATGATGTTGACGCCTTTGCCATCGGTGAGCTTCGCGACGGCATCGACGAAATCTTCATCGCGATAGTTGATCGCGTGATCCGCGCCCGCTTCGCGACATGCCTGCGCTTTTTCCGCATTGCCGACGGTGGTGAGCACGCGCGCGCCGAACGCGTGCGCGAGCTGGATCGCCGTCAGCCCGATGCCGCTCGATCCGCCGTGCACGAGAAACGTCTCGCCTGCCTGCAGGCGGCCGCGTTCGAACACGTTGGTCCACACGGTGAAGTACGTCTCGGGCAGCGCGGCGGCCTGCAACAGCGTGAGGCCTTTGGGCACCGGCAGGCAATGCGATGCATCCGTGATGCAGTATTGCGCGTAACCGCCGCCTGGAACGAGCGCGCAGACTTCGTCGCCCGCGCGCCATTGCGTGACGTTCGCGCCCGTCGCGACGACGCGCCCCGACACCTCGAGTCCCAGATGCGGCGACGCGCCCGGCGGCGGCGGATAGGACCCCGAGCGTTGAAGTACGTCCGGACGGTTGACGCCCGCGTAGGCGACTTCGATCAGCACGTCGGCGGGGCCGGGCGAGGGCAGCGGTCCTTGCGCGAGCCGCATGCAATCGGGCGCGCCGCCCGCGCCGTGGTCGACGTATTGCATCGATGCAGGAAGAGTGGATGTCATGGTATTCAACGGATGATCGATTCGATGTAATCGGCCGGCAGACCGATCGACGCATAGTGCCTGCGGGTCGCCTCGATCTTGGTGAAGACGTCCTCGTAACCCTGCGCGACGCCTTGCGGATCGACATACGTATAGCCGCCCGTCACGTGAAACCAGGTGATCATCTCGGGCACGTCCTCGGGCACGAAAAGCGTGTGCGTTTCGCCCGCGGGCTCGAACGCATAGCCGCCCTGTTCCGCAACCCAGTCGTGTTCGAGGTAATACCAGCGGCCCTTGAGCACCATCGCATGAACGGCGCCGCTATGACGATGCCGCGAGATCACGCCGCTGCGGCGCACGCGCAGCAGATTCACGTAGTAGCCCTGGCTCGCGTTGAGAATCAGCGGCTTGAACGACACGGTTTCGGTCGCAGGCACCCACAGGTTGTCGTCTTCGAGCCAGTCGGTCATGACGCCGCCGTGAACGAGATCCTTCGACATGTACGGGACTTGCGGCAACTGATAGGCGATGACCTGTTCGTCGGGCTTCACTTCGGTTTGCATGAGTTTTTCTCCGTGGTTTCTGGATGCGGCGCGCCGGATCGGCGAACGAGTGAATCAGTGACCGAGGTAGGCGCGCCGCACATGGGGACTGTCGAGCAATTCTGCGCCGGTTCCGGAAAGCGCGATGGCGCCGTTTTCCAGCACGTATCCGCGATTCGCGAGCTTGAGCGTGTGGAACACGTTCTGTTCGACGAGCAGCACCGTCACGCCGCGCGCCGCGACCGTGCCGACCACTTCGAACATCTGCTCGACGAGCAACGGCGAAAGGCCGAGCGACGGTTCGTCGAAGATCAGCAGGCTGGGTGCGGACATCATGCCGCGCGCGATGGCGACCATCTGCTGCTCGCCGCCCGACAGCGACCCGGCCAGTTGCGTGAGACGCTCGCGCACGCGCGGAAAGAGTTCGAGC
Organism: Caballeronia arvi; assembly: GCF_001544695.2. Classification (GTDB taxonomy): domain Bacteria; phylum Pseudomonadota; class Gammaproteobacteria; order Burkholderiales; family Burkholderiaceae; genus Caballeronia; species Caballeronia arvi. The sequence goes on along the minus strand of NZ_FCOM02000026.1, from coordinate 16,862 downwards.
ACTTCGTCCATGCGCTCGCGCCGTGCGCCGCGCGCGGCCCGACGAAACGCGCCCATCAGCAGGTTCTCTTCGACGCTCAGAAAAGGGAAGAGCTGGCGGCCTTCGGGAACCATCGTGACGCCCATCGCGACGATCTCGTGCGACGTCTTGCCGATCAGCTCCTGTCCCTGAAACGTGATGCTGCCGCCGCGCGCCGCGACGATGCCGCACAGCGTCTTCAGTGTCGTGGTCTTGCCTGCGCCGTTCGCGCCGACGAGCGTGACGATCTCGCCTTTCTGCACGTCGAGCGAGACGCCGCGCAGAACTTCGCTCTTGCCGTAGCCGGCCGAGACGTTATGCAGCTTGAGCATCGAGATACCCCTTGCCGAGATAGGCCTGAATCACCTGCGGATCGTTGACGACATCGGACGGCTTGCCTTCCTTCAGCATGCGCCCGGCATTGATGACGATGATGCGGTCCGACAGCGCCATCGTCGCCTGCATCATGTGCTCGATCATCAGCACGGCGACGCCCGAATCGCGGATGCGCCGCACCATGTCGATCGCACGCGCGATGTCGGCGGGATTGAGGCCGGCCATCACTTCGTCGAGCAGGAGCGCGCGTGGACGCGTGGCGAGCGCGCGCGCCACTTCGAGACGCTTCATGCCGCCGACGGTCAGGCTGCGCGCTTCGGCATCGAGCAACGAAGTGAGATCCGTGATCTGCGCGACTTCGCGTGCGATCGATTCCGCCTCCACGCGCACCCGGGTATGCATGAACGCGCCGAGCATGACGTTCTCCAGCACCGTGAGGCCCGCGAACGGCTGCGCGATCTGGAACGTGCGGCCGATGCCGTCCTTCGCGAAGGCATCGGGCGTGCGCGGTTCGGCCCAGGTGCCATCGGCGAGACGGATCTTGACGATGCCCTCGTTCGGCCGGATGAAACCCGAGAGCTGATTGAAGACCGTGGTCTTGCCCGCGCCGTTCGGGCCGATCACGCCGAGAATCTCGCCGGCATGCAGCGTGAGCGAAACGTCGTCGGTGGCAACCAGACCGCCGAAACGCTTCTTCAGATGCTCTGCCACCAGCAAGGGCGTGCCGAGCGGCAAGGCATCGGCGGGCGCGATCGACTTCGCCGGTTCGGGCGGCGGCGTGCGGGCGCCCGGCAGGCGGTCGATGAAACGCAGCACATGAGCGCCCAGATGCCCGACGAGCCCGCGCGGAATGAACAGCACGACGAGCACCAGCACGACGCCGTAGACGAAGCCGTGCGTGCCGCTGCCGAACGAGCTGAGCCAGCCGCGCGCGAGTTCGGCGATCGGCAGCACGAGCACGGTGCCCGCGAGCGGCCCGGCCACGCTACCGAGGCCGCCAATCAGCGCGAACATCGCGATCTGAACCGACAGTTCCAGCGAAAATGCGGCGGACGGATCGATGAAGGTGAGATACATCGCGTGAAAGGAGCCGATCAGGCTCGTCAGCATCGCCGAGATCACGGCCGCGCCGATCTTCACCTTGACCGCATTCACGCCGACGGCGCGCGCCGCATCTTCACGCTCGCGCACGGCGATCAGATAGAAGCCGAAGCGCGAGCGGCGGATGAGCCACGCGGCCCACAAGGTCGCGAGCAGGAAGCCGAACGCGATCAGCAGATACGCCCACTTTTCGCGCAAGACCATCCATTTCAGGCCGATATTGAGCGGCACGTTGAGGCCCGCCGAGCCGCCCGTCCAGCTTTCCTCGTGCACGGTGAGCAGGCGGCACACTTCCAGAAACGCGATGGTGGCGAGCGCGAAGAACGGCCCGCGCAGACGCAGCGTCGGATACGCGATGACGACCGCCGCCGCGGCCGAAATGACGGCGCCCACGAACATGCCGAGCCACGGCGTGATGCCGAAGTCGATGACGAGAAGCGTTGCCGCGTACGAGCCGATGCCGTAGAACACTGCGTGTCCGAGCGACAGTTGCCCGGCGAAGCCGCCGACGATATTCCACGCCGTCGCGAGCGCGCCGAAGATGCACACGAGCACGGCCAGGTGAAACGCGAACGGCGATTGCAGCGCGAACGGCACCGCGAGCAGCGCGAGGAGCGCCAGCGCGCCCGTGTAGCCGCGCGGATGCAGGAGATTAGGGAACATCGTATGCCTCGCTGAACGTTATTCGGAGCCGCGTCCGAGACCGAAGAGGCCGGTCGGGCGCACCACGAGAATGACGAGGAAGATCGCGAAGTAGACGACCTCCTTCATGTCGGGCGAGATGTAGTAGCCCGCGAGACTGTCGATGAGCCCGATCACGATCGACCCGACGAGCGCGCCCGGCAGGCTGCCGAGACCGCCCAGCACGACGATGACGAACGCGGTCAGCACGAAGTACTGGCCGACGGTCGGGAACACCGGATACTGCGCGACCAGGAGGCCCGACGCGAGCCCGACCAGCGCCGCCCCGATGCCGAACGCGAGCACATACGTGGTCTTCACGTCGACGCCCATCAGCGAGGCCGCGTAGCGATGCTGCGCGACCGCGCGAAACGCGCGTCCCGTGTAGGTGCGCTGCAGGAAGAGATGCAGGCCGCCGGCGACCGCGAGCGCCGCGGCGAAGGTGATCAACTGCCCGCTCACGATGTTGATGTCGCCGAACTGCAGATGCTCGGTGCCGAAGCTCACGTCGACGGGATGCACGTCCGCGCCGAAGATCATCAGCGCGAGATTGACGAGCGCGGTCGATACGCCGACCGTCGCGAAGATCTGAATGTGCGCATCGGCGGAGAGCAGCGGCTGGATGATGAGGCGCTGGATCAGCACGCCGAATGCGAACAGCAGCAGCGCCACCGGCACCGCCGACACATACGGATGCCAGCCGAGCTTCGCGGCGAGCAGCCAGACGGCGTACATGCCGACCATCAGCAGCTCGCCGTGCGCGAAATTGACCACGCGCACGACGCCGAAGATCAGCGTCAGGCCGATGCTGATGATCGCGTACGCGCCGCCCAGCAACAGGCCATTGACGAGAAGTTGCAGAAGAATGGACATGCTCGTTTCCTGGAGACCGCGCAGCGCGTTCACGCCGCGCGGTTCGAGTGAAAGAGAAACGGGGATTGACAGCGGCGGATTACTGCGCCGTGACCGTGACCGGCCTGGCGATCGCGACCGCTTCCGGATACACCGTCACGAGCTTCCCGCTTTGCCACTGCATCACGTTGGTGGTCGCGAGCTGGTTCTGGCCGTTGTCGGCGAACTGGAAGCCCCAGCCGGCCGCGGTCGTGCCGGTCGCCTTCTTGTAGGCGAGCACGGCGGCGCGGATCTTGTCCTTGTCGGTGGATTTCGCGTTGGCGAGGACATCTAGAAAGGCCTTCGCGCCGACATAGTTCACGAGACTGTGACCCGAGCGCGGCGCCATGCCGAAGCGCTTCTGATATTCGGCGTTGAACGTGTCGAGGCCGGGTGCGCCTTTTTCGTTCATCGCGACTTGCGGGAAGTCGATGTCGTACACGCCGTTCATCTGCGCGCCGACGGCCTTGGCGGTATCCGCGAGCGAGTAGCCGCCGCCCGCGCCGATCACGGCCTTCGGCTTGAAGCCGGCTTGCGCGGCCTGACGGAAGAACAGGATCGAGTCGTTCTGATACGAGGTTTGCAGCACGACATCGACATCCGCGCCTTTCAGACGCAGGATCAGCGACGACAGATCGACGCTCTTCGCCGAATACGGCAGCACTTGCACCACGTTCAGCCCGAGCTTCTTCGCGCCTTCTTTCTGGAAACCGGAGACCAGCGTGCCGTACGGTCCGTCTTCCGCGATGATCGCGATCTTGAGCGTCTTCGGATCCACCTTGAGCTGCGGCGCGACGACCCTGGTGAGCGCTTCGAGCGTGCCGTCCGCGAAGGTCTTCGTGGTCGAGTTGCTGCGATACAAATACTTGAAGCCGCGGCTCGTGATGGTGTCCGCGGTCGCGCCGAGCTCGAAGAACGGCACGCCGGCCAGTTCGGTCACCTGCGTCGCCGCCGACGACACCGCCGACGAATAACTTCCGAACACCGCCGACACGTTCTCCACCGAACTCAGGCGCCGCGCTTCGCCGACGGCCTGGTTGGCATCGACGGCATCGGCTTTCACGAGCACCACCTTGTCGCCGTTGACGCCGCCCGCCGCATTGCGTTCATCGACGGCGAGCTGCACGCCGCGATAGCTCTCGTCGCCGAGCAGCGCGAGCCCGCCGCTGAAGGGGAAAAGCGCACCGATCCTGATGTCGGCGGCGTGCGCGGCCGTGAGGCTCGATGCGGCGAGGCATGCCGCGGCGAGCGCGCGAAAGGCGGTGCGGGGAAAGGGCGAGGACATGCGTTGTCTCCTTGTGTTGTTCGTAATTGCTAAAGGCGGCGCGAAATGAAGCGCTTCAAAAATGATGCGAGCGATAGGTTGGTCTGTCTGATGTTGCTTGTTGCGACGGCATATTCCGGCAAAAAGAAGGCGAAAGTCAGGGCAACGTACCGCGACTCCTTCCGTTCAAGATAAATTTGAAGCGCTTCAAGTTTGCGGTCGAGACCGCCGCGTCGTCAACCGAGGGTTTGCACGTAATGTCCTGTCGGCGGCACTCAGGCAGTAACATCGACACTTCCTCTCACTCGGAAGCAACGTCGATGCAAGTGCTGGTTGATGCGGACGCCTGTCCGGTCGTGGTCAAGGAGATGCTGTTTCGCGCCGCGCGGCGCGTCGAGGTATGCGTCACGCTGGTGGCGAATCAGTATTTGCGCACGCCGCCTTCTCCCTTCATCAGGTCGATCCAGGTGCCTGCCGGTTTCGATGCCGCCGATGACCGCATCATCGAACTGGTCAGCGGCGGGGATCTCGTGATCACCGCGGACATACCGCTTGCCGCGGCCGCCATCGATAAGGGGGCTCACGTGCTCGATCCGCGCGGCAGCTGGTTCACCCGCGAGAACATTCAGGAGCGTGTGACCATGCGCGAGGTCATGGATCAGCTTCGCGCGTCAGGCGTCGATACGGGCGGTCCCGCGGCCTATGCTCCAGGCGACAGCAAGACGTTCGCCGGACAACTGGACCGATTCCTCGCGCGACATCGCGCAGGCGGGCGTCCCGCCGGTTGACGATGCGGGCTAGTCGCTATATATCAAAGGGTTCCGCGCGCAGATAATCGGCGCTCTAAATTTTTCTTCTGACGAGATGGCCGATCGAATCGACGAAGAAATCACGTTCCGCAAGCTGGAAGTCCTGCTCGCATTCATGGAGACGGGCAACCTGTCGAAAGCGGCCGAAGTGCTGGGGGTCAGCACGGTCAGCGTTCATCGCGCGCTGCGTTCTCTCGAACAAGGCGTGCGCTGTGCGCTGTTCCGCCACGAGGGCCGCAATCTGAAGTCGACCGAAGCCGCGCAGATGCTCGCGGACGTTGCGCAGGAAGTGCTCACGCTGATGTCCGAAGGCGTCCGGGCGACGCGCGAGGCGGCCGGGTATTCATCGGACCGTCTGAAGATCGGCTCTTTGTATTCGCTGACCATCCGGACCGTGCCGGGCATTCTCATCGACATCAAGGTGCGGCGTCCGATGCTTCAGGTCGAACTGGCGCTCGGTTCGAACGCGGAACTGCTCGGCAAGCTCAAGCAAGGCGAGATCGATGCCGCGTTGATGGCGTTGCCGGAAGCCGAGTCCGAAATCGAATCCCTGCCGCTTTTCGAAGACGATATCTTTTTTGCGGCGCCCGCGGCTTCGCCGTATGCGCGTCTCGAAGCAGTCGATTTGCGGGACTGCCGCGATGAGACATTCGTATCGCTGGGCGAAGGATTCGCAACGTATAGCGGCTTCATGGAAGCGTTTCGCGTCGCCGATTTCACGCCTAACGTAACCATGAAAGTCGGCGACATCTTCTCATTGATGAACCTGGTCAGCGGCGGCGTCGGCTACACGCTGCTGCCTGGACGCGTGCGCGGCGTGTTCGGCGACAAGGTGCAATTCATTCCGCTCAAGCCGCAATATCTGATGCGCCAGACGATAGGCGTCAGCTTCCTGCGCGCGCGCGAACGAGACCCGAATCTGCTGGCGCTCATGGCGGTCTGCCGTCTTCGCACGCGCAGCGCAAGCTAGCCGAAGCGATCACGCGCCCATCAACGACCGCGTCGCGAAGAACAGCACGGAAGGTCCGAGCAGGCAGCCCACGCCCGTGTGAAACGTGGCGATCAACGCGCCGTAGGGAACGAGCCGGCGGTCCGTCGCGGCGAGCCCCGCGCTCACGCCGCTGACCGTGCCGGCGAGTCCGCCGAAGATCATCGCCGAGCGCGGCGTCTTGAGGCCCATGAAGCCCGCGGCGAGCGGCGTGCCGATCATGACGATGATAGCCTTGATGAGCCCCGTCGCGATGCTGAGCGCGATGACGTCCGAGCTCGCGCCGATCGCCGCGCCCGTCACCGGCCCGACGATGTAGGTGACAGCGCCCGCGCCGATGGTCGTCATGCTGACGGCATCGGTGTAGCCGAATGCATGCGCCATGCTCGCGCCGACGATGAACGGCAGCAGCGTGCCGAGCAGCAGCGACACGACGCCGATGAGCCCCGCCTTGCGCGCTTCCGTCGCCTGCACTTCGAACGCGGTCGCGACGATGGCGAAGTCGCGCAGCATCGCGCCGCCCATCAGGCCGACGCCCGCGAAGAGCGGAATGTCAGCGAGGCCTTTCTGGCCGGCTGTGAACGCGCCGCCGAAATACGCGAGCACGAGACCGATCACGATGGCGATAGCCGAACCGTGCACGCGTCCGAACGTCAGCTTGCGCGAGATGAGGGCGGACACCCACATGATGAGCCCCACGAGCGCGAACGCCGTGACGAGTCCGTTGTGAACCAGCACTTTGTCGATCATTTCAAACATGGCGCGTTACTCCTCGTTCAGATTTCTTCGAGATGCGGGGCCATCTCGAGCGTCGTGCTGTCGCGGCCGGTGCGGGAAAGGACGGCGATGCAGAGGGCGCACGCAGCGGCCGCGCCCAATGCCGAAAGCAGCGCCACGGGGCCGCCCTTGAGCGCTGCAACCACGTTCTGATTGGCAGCCATCGCGACGACGACGGGGATATACATCGCGCCCCAGAAGGCCACGCCTCCCTCGGTTTCCTTCGGCAGCAGCCCTTTCTTGTGCAAGTAGAGGCGAAGGAAAATCAGCATCAGCATGGCGATGCCGACACCGCCCACGTTGGTCTTCACACCGATGGCTGCGCCGAGCAGGTCACCGAGAAAGAGTCCCGCCAGATGGCAGAACGCGAGCAGCGCCGTTCCGTAGATGATCATTCAAGTGTCTCCGTTGATTGCTGTATTGGATTTTTGCGGGCCATGCATCGGCTAAGCCCGATTGCTATGAAGCGAGTCTAAGAAGCAGACAAAGGCGCTTCAATCACCTCGGGAGCGATTCCGTTATCCAGAAGTTAATGAACCGCTCACGCTTTGTGGCAGCGCCTTGGCAGGACGGGCGTGAGCGGCGTCATCGGCCTTCGTAGGGGTATGCCCGAGGTCATCCGCACGCGGCAGTGAAATGCAGCGAACGATCGTCTGAAGAGTCTTCGTGTCGATGAAGGAATCGGGATAAACCCCTAGCGAAGCGCGCTCGCTATGTATAACCAAATGTATCCGAAAGTGCCCATAAAACGTTTCTTGCAGGGGCATTTCGGCTTGGTACGCTTGCTGGCAGGACGGTCTTTCGGAGGAAGAGACGAATGTCATTCAGGCGAATGTTCAATGCAGTCGAAACGCATTCGGGCGAACCCATGCGGGTCGTCACCGGCGGCGTCCCGCAGATTCCCGGCGATACCGTCTACGAGCAGATGAAATGGCTCGAGAAGAACGACGACCAGATCCGCAAGCTCATGTTGCGCGAACCGCGCGGTTATCCGCCCGTGTGCTGCAATCTCATCGTTCCTTCGAAGAATCCCGAGGCGAAGGCAGGTTACATCATCATGGAGCAGTCCGAGTATCCGGTGATGAGCGGTGGAAACACCATTTCGGTGGCCACCGTTCTTCTGGAAACCGGCATGATTCCGATGCATGAGCCCGTGACGGAGTTCATGCTCGAAGCGCCCGCGGGCCTAATCGGCATAAGAGCGGAATGCAGCGGCGGCAAGGTCACGCAGGTCACGTTCAAGAATGTGCCGGCGTTCGCCGCGCACCTGGACGCCGTCATCGATGTGCCCGGCCTCGGCAAAGTGACCGTCGACGTCGCGTGGGGCGGCATGTTCTATGTCATCGCCGATGTCCGTCAGTTCGAGGGCTTGCGGCTCGTTCCCGAGCAGGGCAGGGAGATCACGCGCATCTCGGCGCTCGTGCTGCGTGCTGCGCAGGATCAGCTTCCTGTCGCGCATCCCGACTACCCCGGAATCGGCATCACCGTGTCGCAACTGTCGGGGCCGCCGCACAGCGAGGCGGCCGATTGGCGCAACACCGTCACGGTGGCCAACGGCCCGATCGATTTCGACGATCCTTCGACGTGGACCGGCGCGCTCGACCGCTGCCCGTGCGGCACAGGGACATGCGCGAAGATGGCGGTCCTTCACGCCAAGGGACAACTGAAGATCGGCGAACCGTTTCGTCACGAGAACCTGCTCGGCATCGCCTACACGGGGCGGCTGGTGGAAGAAGTCCGCATCGGCGACCGCGTGGCCGTCGTGCCGACCGTATCGGGAACCTCGTGGATCTACGGCTTCAACACCTATGTGCTCGATCCGACGGACCCGTTTCCCGAAGGCTTCACGGTCGGCGACATCTGGTAGCCACGAGACCGCCACGAAAGCACCGACCACTCTTCTTTCTGCCGAGTTACCCGATGAATCCCGCAAGCAAGCGCACCTGGCCGCGTTCCGCCCTCGACACCACCGTGATGGGATTCGGCGCTGCCCAGATCGGCAACTTCGGCAAAGCGATGAGCGACGAAGAAGCCGCGATGGTCATCGACGCGGCATGGGACGCAGGCATCCGATACTTCGACACGGCGCCCAGCTACGGTCATGGACTGAGCGAAGCGCGCTGCGGGCAGGGATTGCGCTGGCGTCCGCGGGATCAGTTCGTTCTTTCGACGAAGGTGGGGCGCCTGCTCAAGCCACGCAAGCGCAGCGAGATTCGCTTCGGGGCGTGGGTGGATGGCTTGCCGTTCGAATGGCATTTCGACTACGGCTACGACGGCACGCTGCGCTCGATCGAGGACAGCCTGCAGCGCATGGGGCTGGAGCGCATCGACATCGCGTTGATTCACGAGATCGATGAGTACACGCACGGCGAGCGTCAGCCCGAAGTCTTCGAAGAGGCGATGAAGGGCTCCGCCCGGGCGCTGCTTCGCCTGCGCGACGAAGGCGTCGTCAGTGCGATCGGCGTGGGAGTGAACGAATGTTCGGTGGCGCAGGCGGCCATCGAACGTGCGGATTTCGACTGCGTGCTGCTCGCGGGCCGATATACGCTGCTCGAACAGGATGCGCTCGACAGCTTCCTGCCGCTTTGCGTGCAACGCGATGTTTCAGTGATCGTGGGCGGCGGCTATAACAGCGGCATTCTGGCGACGGGCGCGATACCGGGCGCGCGATACAACTACGCCGCAGCCGACGATCGAATCATGGAGCGTGTGCGGCGCATCGAACGCGTATGCGAGACATACGGCGTGCCGCTGAAGTCCGCCGCCTTGCAATTCATTCTCGCGCATCCCGCCATTCCATCGATCATTCCTGGTGTGCGCAGCGTCGGACAACTCGAAGCCAACGTGCAGACCTTCAAGGCGGATATACCGCCTGATTTCTGGGACGAACTGCGCAGGCAGGAACTCATTCGCACGGACGCGCCGACGCCCCGGTAACGAAGCAGAGTCGAAGGACTGCTATCGGATGATGAATCCGGTTCTGGCGGCCGTGCTCTTTCGCCTATACTGGTCGTGTCACCACTTGTCCTCCGACCGACTGGGGAGTCATCGTGAAAACAAGGATTCCGACCATCGCGCTGTCATTGATCGTGACCGTTGCCGCCGCTTACGTGTCCCCGCTTTCGTATGCGCAGGATACCGGTTCGGCCGCGACCGGCACGACGCAGGCCGCGCCGCCCACCAAAGCGCAAAAGAAGGCGGCGCGAAAAGAGGCACGTGCGAAGAAGAATGCGGAACTGAAAAAGCTCGAAGATGCGGGCTATAACCCGGGACGGGCAAACGATCCGAACTATCCGCAGGATATCCAGAACGCGCAGAAGAAGGCGGGAATCGGGGCCGCTGCGAGCCAGTAGGCGTATCGGGCGAATGTCTTTCGACGGCGCTCTTCACCGCATGCCGTGACTGAAATGAGCCCGCTGGCGTCGTACAATGTCACTCTGTCTTTAAAGGCATGCCCGACGCTGCTATTCTGCGGGTATAGCTTCGACGCTCGACCTCGCTGTTTTATTCAAAAAGCTATCCGGCACCGGTTTTCGGCTATTCATTTCGCAGATCGCCTCTTCGAATAAGCGCTGCAAATTGATCGGCAGGCATTTGATTTGCTATCGGGCGCTTTCGAATAGCGCTCCCGTTTTCCGCGCCATTATGTCTACAATCCAAAACCCGTTCGCGGCAATGGATACGCAATACGAGTGAATGAACCAAGCATGGCTTATACGAATCCAGAAATCACGGCACTCCTGGCCAGGCAAGACGCATTGAACAAGCAACTCGCCGAAGCCAAAGAACGCGAGACCCGGCAAGTGTTGCTGGAAATCGTGCAGAAGATGCGCGACTACAACATTGGCCTTGATGAATTGCTCGGCCGGAAGTCGCAAGTACGGGAGCCGCAAGTACAGGAACCGGTCAAGGAAGCAAGGTACCGCGACCCGGCCAGCGGGGCGGTGTGGAGTGGCCGGGGCCGCGCGCCGCACTGGATCGCCGGCAAGAATCGCGACGATTTCCTCGTCGACAAACCGGGACCGGCCATGACGAAGGCCGCCGTCCAGGCCGTACTGTTCGGCGACTAGCCAGCGGCGCGGCCGTGTCCGGTCAGTCGGCCGGATGCTGCGAGCCTGAATGCGCTGCCGGCGCGACGGATGCGCCGTCGATCCGATGCCGCGACAGCGCATCGGCAACGAACCCCGACGCCTTCATCGACTCGACGAATTTCGAGTTCCTCATCGATGAAAGTCCGCACCACGGCCGGCGATGTCGGCGCGCGCACGATTTGCGCCGCCTTCACCTCGCGCATGAAAAAGAGGTCATGGGCGCAGCCCTTGCCGACGGTGACGCGGTTGTTCGCTCGATCCACATCGGCATTGGTCCTGACCGGCGATTCATCGCGCACGAGACAGAAGCCTTCGATCAGCGGGTACGGCGCGCTGAACGCGATGGTCTCGCCGCGCAACGGATCGATCGCGAAGAAGCCGAAGCGGAGGAGAATCCAGCGCGTACACAAGAGGTCGCTACATCGGTGTAGTAGTACTGATGTCATTACCCTTCCTGTCGCATGCGCAAGACAACGTGACGCTTTATCCCTTCCACGACCGACAAGCAGGTGTCGCTGCGCATCGGCATGCGGCACAAGTTCTGACGCACGCGGACGATCAGCGTTTTTCAAAACCGACAGACACATCGAAAGCAATCGGCAATAATATGGGATTCCAGCGGCATGACGCCGCGATCCTATTCAAGCGAAGGCCTCGATGTCCGATCTCAAAGTCGATAGAAACGCGAAAACGTTAAGGGAGCTGACGCTCGAGAAGCTCCGTGAAGCGATCGTGCAAGGTTATTTCCGGCCGGGCGCGCGGCTGGTGGAGCGCACGCTCTGCGACGAGCTGGGCGTAAGCCGCACCGTGGTGCGCGAAGTGCTGCGCCATCTGGAGACGGAAGGTCTGGTCGAGAGCGTGGCGCGCCAGGGGCCGATCGTCGCGCGGCTCGATCCTACGCAAGTCGCCGAGATTTACGAGTTGCGTGGCTTGCTCGAAGCCAACGCCGCGCGCGCATGCGCCGAAAAGGTGACGCCGGCGATCATCGAAAATCTGCGCGGCATCCGGCGCAAGATCGAAAAGGCTTTTGCGAAGGACGACTTCGCCGAAGTGCTGGCCCAGACGGAAGCCTTCTACGATGCGCTGTTCGAAGGCGCCGAGAAATCGGTTTCGCTGTCTGTCGTGCGCACGCTGAACACGCGCATCAACCGGCTTCGGGCTTTGACGATCGCGTCGTCCGGGCGCGGCGCGGAGTCCAACGAGGAGATGAACACGCTGATGGCCGCGATCGAGCGCGGCGACGGCGCTGCCGCGTTCGATGCATCGGCGGCGCACATCCGGCGCGTATCGGAACTCGCGCAGCAGGCGCTGAGCAAACTTTCCGAGCCCGACTGAGTTTTTCGACTGCACTTTTCCTGAAACCGCCCGCTGGGCGGTTTTTTTTTGCGCACGCGGCCGTGATCGCGAGCCGGTGCCCTGCCGCACGGAATCATGGCATTCCATAATACCGAGTCCGGTTCTCGTCACCGTAATATGGCATACCATAATCTGGTGATTCAGGAGGAAAGCATGAAGTTGGTCACGGAGCCAGGCGCATGAAGCCGCAAACGAGCCGTCTCTTTTCCGCCGGCATGGCGGGCGGCACGCGCTACAGCCTGTATGCGTCGCGCGCCGGCGAGTCCGGAGAAACGGTCGTGCTGATCCACGGCGTCGGCATGAATCACAGCGTCTGGGCGCCGCAGGTCGATGCGCTCACCGCGCAATTCCCGGTGCTCGCGTACGACATGCCCGGCCATGGCGAGAGCGCGTTGCCGAGTGCCGCGCCGACGCTCGCCGAATACGCGATGCAGCTCGCCACGCTGCTCGACACGTTGAAGATCGGGCGCGTGCATGTCGTCGGGCATTCGATGGGCGCGCTCGTCGCACTGGAATTCGCGCTGACTCATCCCGCGCGCGCGTCGAGCGTAGCGGCGCTGAATGCCGTTTACGACCGCACGCCCGAGCAGCGCACGGCGGTCATGAGCCGCGCGTCGACGCTCGATGCCAGCGCGTCGGATGCCGGCGTCGACTCGACCATCGAGCGATGGTTCGGCGTGCCGGTGCCGCAGCATCTCGCGGCGGCCGCGCAGGACTTGCGGACCTTGCTGCTGACGGTGAATCCGGCCGGCTACGCGCGGACTTATCGACTGTTCGCGAGCTCGGACGACGCGCATGTCGGCCGTCTCGCATCGCTCGACATGCCCGCGCTCTTTCTGACCGGTGAGCTCGATCCGAACTCCAGCCCCGCGATGTCCGAAGCGATGGCCGCGGCCACGCCTCATGGCCGCGCCGAAATCATCGACGGCGCTCGCCACATGATGAATGTCACCGATCCGGAGCGCGTCAACGAGCGGCTCGTCGCGTTCCTGACGAAAGCTTCGAATGCCCAACCGATCAACGCAACATCCACAGGAGGACGTCATGACTGACGCGATCAAAGAACCGGCGCTGGACGTCGCGGAATTCCGCCGCGCACTCGGTGCATTCGTGACCGGCGTGACGGTCGTCACGACCATTCAGCCCGACGGCTCGCCGCGCGGCTTCACCGCGAATTCGTTCACGTCGGTGTCGCTCGATCCGCCGTTGATCCTCGTTTGCATCGCGAAGACGGCGGCGAGCCACGCGGTTTTCTCGGAGACCGATCACTTCGCCGTGAGCGTGCTGGCGGAAGACCAGAAGGCGGTGTCCGGCGTGTTCGCATCGAAGATGGCCGACAAGTTCGCGCAGGTCGACTGGCATGCGCGCATCACCGGCGCGCCGCTGATGAAAGGCGCCGCCGCGAGCTTCGATTGCAGGACGCACGATGTCGTCGATGCAGGCGATCACATCATCCTGATCGGCCGCGTGGTCGATTTCAGTCACACGACGTCGTCGCCGCTGGGCTATTGCCGCGGCGCTTACGTGAACTTCAGCCTGTCGCAGGAAGCGCTGTCGGCTGCCGGTTCGCGCGCGAAAGTCGGCGCGATTCTCGAAATCGACGACGGCATCGTTCTGCTCGACACACCGAACGGCCTCGAACTGCCTGCGGGCGTTCGCCTGGAGCCGTCGAGCGATGTCAACAGCCTGCGCGGCGTGCTCGCCACGCTCGGTCTCGACGCCCATCTGGACTTCCTGTTCGCCGTCTTCGAGGAAGGCAGCGGCCACGCGCCGGGCGTGCACGTGTATTACCGCGGCCGCGTCAGCAGCGATGGCCTCGCGCCGCGCTCGGCGCGCGTGCGCGTCGTCCCGCTCGGCGAGATTCCGTGGGACCGCATCCGCGACGACGCCGTGCGTTCGATGCTGCAACGCTATGTGCGCGAGCGCAGCGAGGATGCGTTCGGCATCTATGTCGGCGATACCGCGGCGGGCAAGGTTCAGTCGCTCGCGACTTCCCACTGAAATCAACCGACCTCTAAACAGACACGCATGTTCTACGAAATCCGCACGTATCGAATCAGGACGGGCGCGGTGCCGGCCTATCTGAAGCTCGTCGAGGAAGAGGGCATCGAGCTGCAAAAGAAGTATCTGGAGAACCTCGTCGGCTACTTCCAATCGGAGATCGGGCCGCTGAATCAGATCGTTCATATCTGGGCTTATCCGTCGCTCGATGAACGCGAGCGCCGGCGCGCCGCGCTCGCGAACGATCCTGCATGGCAGGCGTTCGCGCCGAAGATCCAGGCGCTGATGGAAGAGATGGAGAACAAGATCATGCGGCCGACGAGCTTCTCGCCGCTTCGCTGAACACCGGAACAGACCGCATAGCCAAGCGGCTTCACACAGGAGACAGACATGAACACCCGATACAGCGTTCTGGCGGCATCGATGATCGCGGCATGCGTGTGCGCCACGCTCGCGCAGGCAGCAGAACCGATCGTCTTCACGAGCTGGGGCGGCACGACGCAATCGTCCCAGCAGAAGGGTTGGGCGCAGCCCTTCGCGCAGGCCAACGGCATCAACGTGCTGATGGACGGCCCGACCGACTACGGCAAGCTCAAGGCGATGGTCGAAAGCGGCAACGTGACGTGGGATGTCGTCGATGTCGAAGGCGATTTCGCTTATGCGGCGCAGGCCGCGGGACTCGTCGAACCGATCGATTACAACGTCGTGAAGAAGGACGAACTCGATCCGCGCTTCGCCACGCCGGGCGCGGTGGGCAGCTTCTATTACTCGTTCGTGCTCGGCTATAGCAAGGCGAAGTACGCAAGCGTGCAACCGCAGAACTGGACCGATCTCTTCGATACGAAGAAGTATCCCGGCAAGCGCACGTTCTATAAATGGTCCGCGCCCGGCGTGCTCGAAGTCGCCTTGCTCGCAGACGGCGTGCCGGCCAACAAGCTGTATCCGCTCGACCTCGACCGCGCGTTCAAAAAGCTCGACACCATCAAGGGCGACATTGTCTGGTGGAGCGGCGGCGCGCAATCGCAGCAACTGCTCGCATCGGGCGAAGCGCCGATGGGCGTGTTCTGGAATGGCCGCCTGCACGCGCTGGCGCAGACCGGCGTGCCCGTCGGCGTCTCGTGGAATCAGAACCTGACCGCGGCGGACATGCTGGTGGTGCCCAAAGGCTCGAAGCACAAAGCCGAAGCGATGAAGTTCCTCGCCTACGCGACGAGCGCTCAGGCGCAAGCCAAGTTCGCCACCGACACGAACTACGCGCCGATCAACGTGAAGTCGCCAGGCCTGATGCCCGCCGATGTCGCGAAGCAACTGCCCGATCAATACAAGACTTCGCAGATCAATCTCGACATGAAGTACTGGGCCGAGAACCGCGACGCGATCGCGAAGCGCTGGTACGCGTGGCAATCGAAGTAAGCCGCTGCCTTTATCGCTCAGATTGAATGGGAGCCGTCATGCCGAATGTCCTCAGTACCGTTGCACCGCCCGCCGCGAAAACGCGGCGCAAACCGGACTGGCGCAGCATGCGCCTGCTCGCCCCCGCGCTGCTGTTGCTCGCGATCTTCTTCGTTCTGCCGGTGCTGTCGCTTTTGCTTCGCAGCATCATGGAGCCGGTGCCCGGCCTGCAGAACTATGCCGAGCTGCTCGGCTCGACGACGTATCTGAAGGTCTTCGGCAACACGTTTCTGGTCGCCACCGTAGTGACGGTTGCGACCGTCGTCATCGGTTTTCCGACCGCGTGGCTGCTCGCCATCGCGCCGCGCAAGATCAGCTCGCTGCTGTTCTCCATCCTGCTGCTATCGATGTGGACCAACCTGCTCGCACGCACTTTCGCATGGATGGTGCTGCTGCAATCGACCGGGCCGATCAACCGTCTGCTGATGACGCTGCACATCATCAACGAGCCGCTGGCGCTGGTGAACAACCTCGTCGGCGTGATGGTCGGCATGACGTACATCATGCTGCCGTTTCTCGTGATGCCGCTGCACGCGACCTTGCGCAGCATCGATGCCTCCACGCTGCGCGCAGCGGCCGTGTGCGGCGCGAGCCGCTGGCAGGCGTTCTGGCGCGTACTCGTGCCGCTCGCCGCGCCCGGCATCGCGTCCGGCGCGCTGATGGTCTTCGTGATGGCGCTCGGCTATTTCGTGACGCCCGCGTTGCTCGGCGGACCGTCGTACATGATGCTCGCCGAACTCATTGCGCAACTCGTGCAGGGCCTCCTGAACTGGGGTCTCGCCGGCGCCGCCGCTTTCGTGCTGCTCGCGGTGACGCTCGGGTTGTTCACGCTGCAACTGCGCTTCACCGGCGGTGCGCGCGCAAGCATGGGAGGACGCTGACATGTTGCTCGATTTCGATCGTCTCGGTTCCCTGAAGTGGGTGTTGATCGCGATTGGCAGCGCGGTCGGTCTCTTCCTGCTGCTGCCGATCCTCTTCATCGTCGCGCTGTCTTTCGGCGACTCGCAATGGCTGATTTTCCCGCCGCCGGGCTGGACGCTGGAGTGGTATCGCCAGTTGTTCACCGACTCCGGCTGGGTCGATGCGCTGCTCACGAG
>NZ_FCOM02000041.1 GCF_001544695.2 Caballeronia arvi | reverse complement strand
CTCTCGTTAATGACATCAGATTCAACGTTCACCGCTTCATTCAGGATGACCGTTCGACGAGGTATTTCAACGACCTGCTAGATAGCGTGTTCGTGTCAATCGCATGCCAAGAAAAGCCCGCTGACAGGAGCGGGCCACCGAGGTTGCAACTCTGCCTACGTCCACGACAGCCAGCGGACGCACTTTCAGCTTAAGATGTGCTCTGAGGTCCGCAAGCTGCTCGGAGTTCAACCTTAGGCGCAGAGGCAGCGGACCTTCTCAAATGTCGATCACAAAGGATCTCTTGGCACCGCAATCCCCCGAGCGCAACCCTGCCTTTTGAGGCCTCTCGCGAGAAGGCGTTTGAGACTGCGTATAAGCCAGCTCCTCGACGGCCATTGCAAGCCTTCGGCATCAAGCGCCGCCATCCGTCATCGATTGATTCATTGGTTCCGGCAAGCGTCGATGCAATACCTCATTGGAGAAAAGACCCGTCGAGTCCGAACACTAAGGCTCTTCGTTAGCCCCAACTGGATCCGTCGGTGCGACGGTGCGACACCGCCGAGCACCAGCGACGCCCGCGCCGCTTGTCTATGACCAGACGTTGGATCAAGTCAGAGCGCATGAGACGGCTTCTCCAAAGCGGTTTCGCCTTAACCGCTCTCCCCGCCTTCATCGCGCTCGTCATCCTCGTTGCCCTGATCCGAGTCGGCGTCGTCGTCATCGTCCTCGTATGACGACGGCGCAGCTAGACGGCCATCGGGTGGGTGCACCTGCACGCCGATCCCGGCGAGTGTCGCGTGCGCCTGCGCGAGGAACACCTCGGGCCATGTCGTGCACAGAAACTCGAAGGCGACGCGCGCCTCGCGCAACACCTCGGCCAAGCGTGCATTCTCCGCGGCGACGGCCGGGGCGCCGTCGTCGCTGTTGTCATAGTCGGGCCGCACGCCGTACATCACCCGCTGCACCAGCGCAACCGCGCCGACCTCGGCAATGAGGTCGATCACCGAAACGAAGCGCGCTTCTTTATATAGCGAGGCGCCGAAGGTTTCGGCGAGCGCGATCACCACGGCCAGTTCGATGCGCGAAGGTCTGATCGGCAAGAGCGGCACGGCGTCGCCACGGGCGGTGAGCCACGCGGCGGACGCACGCCGTCTGAGCGTAATCGTCTCGTCGATTTCGAGCACCACGCGCGCAACTGCCGCGGTCGGCGCCTCGTTGAGCCAGCGGTCATATTCGTTGGACGCAGCGCGATCGGCGTCATCGTCCGGAAAGCCTCGTGACACGGGCCCTGCCCCCTTTGCGTAGTTTCCAATGCGACGATTTTAGCCCTGAGACATCACTCGCCATAGCGGCTAAAATCAGGTTTCCTAATTGGCGAGCGCCATTTGACGGTTCAGAGGGGTGGCGGCTTCGGCGCGCACGTTCACTCATCATCGCTGCGAGGCCTCGTTGGTGTATGGTCTTAACTGGGATCCGCACGTGGGAGTGAGACTGAAAACGAGGTCTCTGTGGTGTCGGATCGCGCCTCGATCACGCCGTGATGAGCTTCGGCGATTCCGCGTGCGATATACAGACCCAGGCCGAGGCCACCTGCACTGTTGTCTCTGCTCCGAGCGTCTTCCCCCCGCGACAGGGGATCAAAGATCCGCCGAAGCATTGCGGGCTCAATGGCCGGTCCGGAATTCTTAACGTTGATGCAGACATGCTTTGCGTCGCCGGTCACTGCCACGCGCACTGGCGTGTCTTGCGCTCCATATTTGACGGCATTGAGGACGAGATTGCCGAGCAATTGCTGCAGCCGCCGACCGTCCCAGACTCCCCGTAAATCGCCACTCATATGCAGTTCAATTTGCCGATCGGGATGGATGCGACGCATTTCGTCGAGTTCGTCGGCAAGCATCTCCGCGAGATTGATGCTTGCCGGTATGACGTTGATGCCCAAACCGAGTTTGGTTCGGCTGAAGTCGGTCAAATCATCAAGCAGCGTTTGCATCCGCGCTCCACTGCGTATCAGGCGGCCGGCGGCGTCCGACACGCGCTCTCCGGCATGCAGCGCTGCCAGATAAGACGCAGTCGCTTGAATCGCCTGCAGCGGGCTACGCATGTCGTGTCCCAGCATGCCAAGCAGGAGATTACGACTCTGCTCGACCTGCGCACTGAAAAAAGCGACTGATTCGGCAAGTGCTTGATCGATCGCCTCATTGAAACGAATGACGTCCTCCAGTTCGGGCGCTGCGGGTTCACAGTCATCCATCCACAAGCGAAGCACGCTTGCGCGTAGGGCGCGATATTCAGCAGCCAACTGGTTGATATTAAAACCGGCCTGTGCTCTCAGTAGGGCATGCGTCTGCGCAGCTGTTTCGGTCGCGTCAAGCAGCGCAGGGGCTCGCCCCAGTGATTTCTCACGTTGGGCGTCCCTGGTTTGCGAAGTCCGCAGATCCTGTGCAACGGCGTGCAGAATCTGCTGCGCGTGATCGCGTAGCCCCGCCGCTTCCATGGTTGCCGCCGCGGGTACGAGGGTGGCCGCGAACGCCTCCCATTGCACCAAAATCAGCTCCATATCTCGCAAGATAAAGTCTGCCAGGCGCATGCTATCTCCCGATGCCAGAAACAGCTTAAAAAGGGGTCAAAAGAATCCATCCGCATCCCATCTTACGCGCGAATTGGTGACGCAGAATAAGACAAGCTGGCTATCTGGGAAATCAGAGCGAGCGTGCGCGCGGTGGTTGGGATTTGAAGTCGCTCTCTCTCCTAAAGCGATAGTCATTGGCCTACTGGCCCGATGATGAGAAGCACTTGTCGCCAAAGAAAGCGGCGCTGAGCGATGCAGACACGACGCTGCGCGCCCGTGGCGTCGATGTCCGCAATATGACGTTTCAGGCTGACCCGGCATGTTGGTTGCGGCGCTCGGAGAGAAAAATGGATCTTTACCATCATGCAATCCGAAGCGCCTGCGGTGCCCGGCTTATGGGCAACCCGACAGTTCAAGGCCGTCCATCCGCCTGTCGCGGTGCTGATTGTTGATGATGAGCCACTGAGCGCCGAGGCGCTTGCGGCCGCGCTCATTGCTTATGGCTTTCGCATCCGCATCGCGGACGGCGGCTTGGCCGCCCTTCAGACTCCGCAAGCATGGACGCCGCATGTTGTGGTACTCGACATCGAAATGCCGAACTGCGATGGTTTCCTGGTCGCAGAAGCGATGCGTGGCTCGACGCGGTTTGCCGTCGTGCCCATCATCGCTTACACCTCGCTTGCCGAAGCGGACGTCATTGAGCGTGGCAAATCCGTTGAAATCGACGCTTTCTATCGAAAAGGCAATGCGCTGCCCGGTCTCTTTCGAATGATTGAGCATGTTGCGCCGTCCGCCGTGACATGAGCCTTCAGCCAAGAATCGGATTACCGCGCGTCTCCACGAGCAATTCGCAACGGCTGTCTACCCCGCTTCCTGATCCATCCCCGTCCCGTTAACTGTGCGGCGCGGCTATGTGAAGTCCTTGTAAGGTCAGCCTGGAAATGGTCACGCATTGCCGATTTTATGCGCGACAGCGACAACATCTGCTGATCGGTTGGCTCGCACGGACTTGCGAGCTAGGAACGCATCGGCGCAACGAAAATACGCGCCTCCGGGCCTGAACGACAATCCGCACAAGTGTCGCAACTTTAGTGGCGAAATCGTCCCAACTTTACTTCGTTTGACAGTTGGCATAGGATGCGCGCCCGCGCCGCTACTGGGCACGCTGATGAGATACCTACAACTGGTCTGCAGCGACTGCAGGATATTCGCCTCGATGAAGCTCGGCTAGATCTGCCCTGTGACTGCAAAAACAAACTGTTCGATCATCGAGAAGCCGTCGTTGCAATAGACGGCACATCGCCCGGTCACCGTAAACTCGACAAGGCCAAGGAAGGCTTGCGCCATTCTGGCACTCCCTACGTATCCAAGACTTTTTCGCAAAAGTGAATCGAAGGTAGCGCAGCGATCGAGGCCGATTTCGGTGGTCAGGGTCGCGATTTTGGGCATTCCGAGCGATGCTTCCGAATCAAACAGGCAGGGCGATAATAAATACTCGGTAGAATTTAGTTGAGTGGCGCGGCAATGGAGTCTATCGTGAGTTGGCGTTATGAAGACAAATACGAGCTAGACATCGCAAGGGGCGCATCTCACGTCGCCAGTATGCTGTATCCCCACACGATAAACAAAGCAATTGAAGACACTGTTCGTGAATTCCAATCTCAATATGGTCACGAAGATATTCAGGTCTTCTTGAAACTCCTACTTCGAGAATTGAAAAGGCGCAACCGGCCAGAGGCAGTCGCTCTACTTAAGCGTTTAATCGCCCGTTCTTTTCCGTCCGACGCATCCGACACAGGTTCCAGTGTTGACTAAGGAACGCATTTAGCGCCGGTCCGTCGCCGTTATTGACATGGGCGAGTAGGTTCGTCGTGATGCAAGCAGTGAAGTGCGCCCACCTCACATCGTTTGGGCGGTCTTTCGCGGAATCGGCGAAGCCACTATCCAGTACCGATAGGAGCGGAGATGGCGGCATCACTTCGAGCAAGGTCTGCAAGGCCTCTCGAGGAGGTCGATCGACTTATTTGCTCGACAATTCGCGAATCGCTTAGCCGCCACGTTTGGAGACGATTGTCGCGTCGAGCCCCTCCGCGTTACGACTATCACGGATCATCCTGCAGATTGCCTCTAACATAATTCGGGCCGGTGTCTCGCCGCCCTCATGCTCCCCGCGCTTATTTCATTGTTATTCGAATCTGCGAACTGGGAACCTCTCTATCCCGGTTCTCTCCGCTCAGGCTGGGCGAAGCAGACGGTCACGCATTGACCAGTGAAGATGAGGCGATCAGCATCGGCTTCAGCGCAGCGCATGGTCGACGATCTTCTTCGCTGAAAACGTCGGCGCACGCTCGACCCGAATCAAACTCGAGCGCGCTTTTTAGCGTGTCGAATGTCTTTTCCTTCGACGACGTAAATCACGAACTCAGCAATGTTTTTGGCATGGTCGCCAATCCGTTCAACGGCTTTGGCGACGAACATGTAGTCGAGTGCGACGCCAATCGCTCGAGGGTGCCCGCTCATATACGGCACCATGCGCGTTGTGAACGCGCGAAAGTGTGCGTCAATGGCCTGATCGTCGGCCTTGACCTGCGCCGCAGCGGCGGTATCCATGCGGGCAAACGCGTCGAGCGCACGACAAAGAAGGTCGAGCGCCAGTTCGCCGGCGACGAGCACCTCGGAAAGATCGAAAGATCGATCGCGCGAGCTTCTGAATCGTCGCTCAGTCGCTCGGCGTGTTTGCCAATCTTTCGGGCTTCGTCCGCAGCCCGTTCCAGATTGGCGGTGCATTTGGAGGTCGCCATCAGCAATAATTGACATTATCAGGATAACTAAAGTCTATCCCGTCGTGAGACGGCCCTGCCTCAGGATCAAACTGTCGCTGCTGACGGAAGTCGTCGAGCTCGGCAATTCGGCGTGTCTGCCCATCGACAGGAAGCTCGTCGGGCTGCTCGTTATCATCGTTTTGGCAAGCGGACAGTGGGCACGTTCAGATAACGAGCAAGTAAAGCGCGATGGCCGTGCAGCTCATGGCCGTGACGTGAAGTCGATGCCCGCGGTCATCGCGATCCGCCCGAGCCTCCATGAAGCGCGTTGGCATCGGTGATGACCGGGTGGGCCGACTTCGACACACAACGCGCCAAGGGTTATCGCGGCTGATGCAGGCGATCGATCGCGCCTAGACGGTCCCGGCTAAAGTTTAGGTGCCACGCGCCGAAAAACAGCAATGAAAAACGAAACACACCACAAGGCATTCATTGACGATCCGCTGCGCGCAGAAGCTCGCGCGCTCGCGGCCAGCATCGAAGCGATTCGAAGGGCTTGCGGAAAGAGCAATCCGCGTGACTTCACGGTTGGAACCAGCGAGTGGGAGAATGTTTGCATTGATTTTGCGCGCGACCTGCGCTGGGCGCTAGGACTGGCGGATGCGTGAGTAATGCTCCTGCCGCCGGCAACCTGCTGTAAACGTCCGCTCGGTTACTTTGAAGCTACCAAGCGTCATGTGGGTTAATCGACACAGCGGGCCGCTTGCCTCGGCTTCCGGTTGGATTTGCGCACGGCGCCGCGCTACCTAGCCCGACGTCCGCTGTCGCCAGCGTCGGCCATCCGTGGGTATCAACTTAGGCCCGTTGGCAAAGCAGCGGGCTTTTTCTTGCGCCCGCTCGAAGTATGGTAATGCCATGCCGTTCCCCTCACCGGCCGAGCCGCCACCGCCCAAACAAGCCCGATCAGCCAGCCAATGCACGTCCATCTCGCGAACAGGTTTAGGACGAAGATCTGCTCTGTGCTGTGATGCGATAGGTGACGGCCCTTGGATGGGAGCCGTTTTGGATCTCCTCAGAGGCTTTCCGGAGCAGGAAAGTCTTCGCAGTCTGGGCGTGAGAGCCGAGCCGCCCGGGCCATGCGTTGCACCCTTTCTATCCGTTTCGTTCGTGGCCTGAAGGGTAATCTGAAGCGACCGATTTTCCGCTGATTGGTGATCAAGCGGTCCTCGGACGCGAGCTCTCCCAGGTACAGGCCATCGGCCCCGTAGATCTCTTCTCCGATAAAGCGGCCGACATGACGGCCATCATGCGTGCGCAGTTGATTGTCGACGCGATACCCAAAAGAGATGCCGCTCCAGGTCCAAAGCCAGCCCATCTTTTACCTCATCATCTATTGCGTTGCTAAGAAGCGTCGCCTGTCTGCGGGATTTGTAAGGCGACACAGCCGTAATCTCATTTGCACGCAACGGATGCGGGAAGTGTCGCTACCCTACCGTGCAAAATAATTGATGAAGATCCGTCGGGCGCCCCAGCGAGCTTCGTCGATCCGGAATTCGTCGACTCGCCCCGCCCGGATATCTTTCATAAGCCGTTCGATAGCCTCGGGCTTGCTGGAGCGGTAATGGCTTGTTTCGATGTGGCATACAGAAAGAGGATGACGGGCAAGATCGGCACGGATCAGAGAAAGCTGGGACAGTATCGATTGCGGGCTGGTGAAGCTGATCATTGGAAGACCGTTCACGATGTCTCGAAGCGTTTCGCCTTTCATCGAGCCCGCCTCCTTGCAGAGGCGGTACGCGCGCGACGATCGCCTCGCACGTGCGTCACGGATCGAATCGCCATCCCGATGCCGCTAGACCGGTACACATGCCGGCATCGCGAGTCCGAATCTCTCTGCAAACTGTATCGGCAGCAACGGGTGGGCGAACAGGTAGCCCTGCCCCTCATGGCATCCCAGCCGATGCAGGATGTCGCGTTGCGGTTCTGTCTCAATACCCTCGGCGGTGGTTTCAATGTCGAAGCTGTGCGCCATGTGAAGAATGGCGCGAATGACTGCCGCGTCACGATCCGATTCCAGCATGCCCTGTACAAACGAGCGGTCGATTTTGACGCGGCTTAGCGGGTAGCGCTTGAGGAGACTGAGCGACGCATAGCCAGTCCCAAAGTCGTCAAACGCGATTCCGACGCCAAGATCGCGAAGCCGCTTAAGCGCCGCCAGCACGGAGTCGTCGTGGTCGAGCACGATGCCTTCCGTGATCTCCAGCTCGAGCGCCTGCGGGGGAAGCCCGTGTCTCTCAAGTGCTAACAGCACCTGTGAAGTGAGGTCGTGGTCTGTACGAAGTTGCGCGCCGAACAGGTTGACGGCAATACGGAAGTCACGGGCGCCGTATCGGCGCCACATCGCCGCCTGGGCACACGCCTGGTCGAGGACCCATGTCCCGACGGTCGCGGCGAGCGGACTGGTTTCTAGCGCGGGCAGGAAGGCGGCTGGAGACAGCAGACCGCGCTGCGGATGCAGCCACCGTATCAGTGCCTCTGCGCCAGTGAGCGCGCCATCGGCTAGACGGATCTGCGGTTGATAAACCAGCGCGAATTCGCTCAGAGCAACGGCCCGATGCAGCTCGAGGTCGCGGCGTCGGCGCGTCACGGCTTCTGTGCGCAACCTCGGATCAAAAACAACCGATTGACCGCGCTGCCGGTTCTTTGCATTGGACAGAGCCAGATCCGCATTGCTGATCAATTGCACGGGTTCCTGCGCATGAGCCGGTGCAAGGGCAATACCACAATCAATCGTCACTCGGACCTCGTGCCCGTCGACGACGAGCGGTTCGGAGACTTTGGCGATTGACGCATCGGCAATGGCTTTAGCCTGCGCCGCGCTGTCGCAATCCGGCAGCAGGATGGCGAACTCATCTCCCCCAATACGCGCAACCGTGTCGCTCGGCCTGACGATTTTTTCCAGTCGGCGTGCCACCTCCAACAGGATGCGGTCCCCCAGGAGATGACCGAGCTCTGCATTGACGTCCTTCAAACGATCCACATCCAGCACGATCACGGCCGCAGATCCTGAGAAGCCAAGCACGTGCTCGGTTTGCCGATAGAAGTAGGCGCGATTGGGCAACCCGGTGAGAACGTCTGTATTGGCAAGCCGATGAATCGCCTCTTGCTCGAACCGCACCACTGCGACCGAGACGCCGTCGGCAGGGCCTGTAGATAGGTCCGACGTCGCTTGTGCTCTTATTTCAATCCGTCTCAGTTCCAACCTGTCGGCGGCCATTTTGGCGAGTTCTTGCAAGCGCTCCCGGTCCTCGGCCGAGAAGTCGTGGTGTGCCCTGTGGTCAATCACGCACAGCGCGCCCAAGGCGTGACCATCCGGCGACATAAGGGCGACGCCGGCGTAAAAGCGAACTTGGGCTGGCCCCGTGACCAGCGGGTTATCCAGAAAGCGTTCGTCGCGAGTCGCATCCGGGACCACCATGACTTCGGACTGGGCGATTGCATGCGCACAAAACGAGACGTCGCGGCCTGTGTCGGTTTCCTCGAGATCGAGACCGACGCTGGCCGCGAGAAAGACATGATCGTTGCCGATCATGTTCACCGCCGCAACCGGCATGTCGAACATACGAGCGGCGATCCGGACTACGGGTTCGAGACTGGCTAGCGATTGTCCGCTCAGACTGTATTCAGACAACGCCTCCAACCTTTTTGACTCGTCGGCCACTACCGGCGGACATCTCATCGGCAAGCTCCCAGACGGACATAACCTATGCTTCGCAAGAATCGATCTCAATAGTTGGGCAAGGCACTTTGTAAGATTATAGAGAAGGCATCGGCCGCAATGATGAAAGTTTTAATTAATTAAATCATTCTCATTTGCGCGCGGTACTGCGCTTCGAAGCCAATTAAATCAGGGCCCTCTTTCGGCTGTGTTATTCGCGAACGCCATGCGCCGACATGGGAATCTGATCGACCGACTGTCGCTTCAAACGGGCATCAAAATAATCTGATGAATCATCCAAAAATGACTATGATCTAAAACCGGTGCCACGATCGGATGCCCTCACACCTGCCCAGAGGTGACCATGCTCAGCCCTCACGAACTTGCCACCCTACTGCTGCTCCGGGATCTGCCCGACCCGTTTGGACTGGATCAAGCGGAGGTCGACGCCCTTCTGGAGCACCAGCTCGTCGCACTGGAAAAGCTTCCAACCGGACAGCAGCGTTTTCATCTCACGCGTGACGGCCATTCGGTTATCCAGGCCATCACACGTCTTGGTTGAATGCACTTGGATGCCTCGACGCGATAGACAAGGTGCCGGATGGTCGGAGAAAGAAATGGACGAATTGTGGGTGACGACCGTAGGTTCTTGCGTGCTAATAATCGCGACAATGTTTGTCGCAGGCCATTATCGGCGCGAGCGACGGCGCCGTGAGTTGCTCAGGCAGCTCGAATGTGAAGCGCCGGGTGCGCTGGGCTAAGCAGCGTCGAAACATGTGAACAGAGCGCAGCGATTCAGGTGCCCGCGAAGAGCTGCTCACGGCCGCTCTCAACGCGAGCGATCGTTAGTACGTGTCTTGCCAAAGGCGTAAGTCACGACCCGATGCGTTTGCCGGTTCCAGCCACCCCTGTCCGCCTGGTGTGAGTCAGGCATCGGCTGCGCATCGAGCAAGCACGCGCCAGATGAAGGTCTTCGGAATGGTCGCTACGGCACGCGCTGCACCACGACCATCAGCAGCTTGCCTCGATCAGCCTGCACGACCTCCACAACCGCCACGGAACGACTTGAATGCTTCATCCGGAGCGAGCGGCCGTCGCCCTTGCCGGAGCGTGTCCGCGTTGCCGTTCGCGAAATGGCCGGCCCCGTGGGGATGAACGAAACGAAGCCGACAGTTGCCCGTTGACCTCCTTTAACGCATTTGATTACACATATGTCAGTTGCCCGGTTTTCGAGCGTATCTGAGGCCGGCGGCGAAATCCGTCACTCGCTGCAGGCCTTGCCAGATGGTCTTGACTTCGGGTTCGTCGTCGCCTTCGCGCCAAGAAGCCGCCGAACATGGCGACCATGCGCGTTGACGCGGCTGAGCTGCACGCGCTCATCAAGGTTCAGTGCGTCCATCGTTTCGATTAATTTTTCCTCATGCGGGCAATTAGTCTGTCTCTCGCTGCATGGCGAGATTCGTCTTTACTTGCGCGCGTCCGATTGCCCATCGCGGTCGGCGTTGAGCACGTCCTCGATGATTCGCTGGCCCGCGCTATGCCCCGCCATGAGCGTGTCTGCTTCGGTGGCGAAGGGGCGTTCGCCAAAGGCGGTGAGGCGCACAGGACTGGTTATCGGTTCGCCTTCCAGCGTGGCGATTTGCACGATCGCGAAATACCCGTCGGTCGACCCTACGGTCGTCTTGCGCGATGACTCAATCGCTGCGTCGGTCTCAACAACGATCGAAAATCCACGGTATGCATAGGTTCGTTTCATCTAACGGAGCCTCGTTGGTCGTGCGTAGATGACGCCAAACGCCTTCAGGTAGGCGATCGCCACTTCGACCCTCATGCTTTCTACGAGCATCGTCGCCACGAAGATTTTCCAGGGTCTCCTCGAGCACATCTGCAGCGTCGAAGTGCAGGTGAACTCGGCACCCCCGAGCGATTCGCCTGACTGCATCTTGCGCGACTCGGCCAAATCACGAAGCACGTTAATGGCCGCTCGCAGCCCGAGTGCAGTCGTCAACTCAGACATCGGCCATTCTCTCTTCCTTCTCCGACGCTTACTCCGCCTCGTCGGCATAGTAGCGTGCCGCGGCCTCGAGCATGCGCCGTCGCTCAGCCCGCACATAGATGGACGTGGTCTGCAGTGAGGCGTGGCCCAGAATCGCCTGCACCACATCCGTGGGCATCTCGCGCGCGACGGCCCGCGTACCGAACGTATGCCGGAACGCGTGCGAGGATGTATTGGCCAGCTGCACCAAATCCTCCGTGGTGAAATCCGCCAGTGCAGCCGTTTCGGTGCTCAGCCGTTGAATCGCCATCCGCACGACACGTCCCAATGCGTCGACGGTATAAGGCACGTCGTCCTCGTTCTTGTCATGCCGTTCCATTGCTGTGTGTGTTGCTGGGATCCACTGCGGTGCGATCAACGGTCCTTGCGCGTGCGTTGCGTCAAAGTCTCGGCCGCGATCGCTCCAATGCGCCCGCAGTGCGGTGACGGTGGCGTTGCTCACGGGTACCGTGCGTTCTTTGCGCCGTTTGCCCACGACGGTCAGCGTCCACACCGCGGGCGTCGCCGCAGCGGGCTCGGATGACTGGCCAGGCTCCGCCCTCGACGAGGCAACGCGTCGGGATGTGTAGTCGTCGCTGCGTGCCAGGCATAACGCTTCTCGTCGAGCCGCAGTCGCCTCGGCACGACGCAGCCCCGAATCCCCCATGAGCAGAATCGCCGCGCGAGCGGCGCGCCATTGACGGCGGCCCTCCTCATCTTCCAGCGCAGTTGCCCCTAACGCGGCGCAGCGTTCGTCGAGCGCCTTGCGAACCTGCGCCCACAAACGAGCCGGGAGTGCCCGATGAACCTGGACCGATGATTCTCGCGTAATGGTCGCCGGCTCATGGACTGCGCTCCACGGATTGCCGGCCAGATAGCGCACGTCGACCAGCCAGGCGAAAGCGGCCCGCAGCACGCGCACCGCATACGCCTGACTGTCGGCAGATAAGCCGTCGGGCGTGAACGGCCGCCACCGGCCACTACTGCGCGGCCGCTTCGGCCCCATGAAAGACGGCAACGGCGTCTTCAAAAAATCCTTGTACGCCTCACAATCCTCGACGGCGAGCGACGACAGTGCTTTTTGGCGCACGACGACGCTCCACAAAATCAATCGCTCGAGCTCGCGCGTGTAAGCACGCAAGGTCGTCGGCCGATCGCGATAACGGTGCAGGTACGCGTGCACCGCCGCGAGATCGTGTTCGGCGCGGATGAAGGCAAAACTCGTCGCCCGATTGAAACCGCGTTGGATCCCATTCCCGCCGGACAACGCCGCCGGCACGGCTAAGTGCTCAAAAGGCGCCAGTCGCGGCTCAGCCGGGTCACCGCCGATGACGATAGCGCGAACCGCGCCAGGGTTTGCGCCCGCGGGTTGGAGCGCCGGAACGAGTGATTCGGTGTCGACGTCCGCTGCGACCTTCGCCCCGAGCGTGGCTTCATGCCGTCGTAGCCACGTGACGATCGCCCGAGCGCGCAGCGCCCCGATGCGCGGCACCGAGCGCCACCAACTGCCGCCGCGCGCATTGCAGTAGTCGATCAGCGCGCCGAGCGTGTCGATCCCCTCTCCGCTCAGCCGTTGCGCGATCAGCGGCCGAAACCACAAGTGGACTGGGTGCATCGCAAGCGGCGCCGCGGCCGCGAGCGTCGACGCCTGCTCGACCATGCGCAGGGTCATCGCCGTGAGCTTCGCGCTGCCGTGCTGTTTGATTGACGCCTTCAGGTGCTCGGCCAGCACCGACGAGCCATGCAGCAAGGCGAGATGGACCAGGTCATCGCGCATCGTGCCCAGAAACCGATCCATCGCATCGGCAGTCGCCGCATGGGGGGAACGCTCGGGATCGTAATAGAGCCGTGCAATGGTCGCTGCCGGCAGGCGCTGCACGAAGGCCCGCAGCGCCGTGAAGTCGGTGCGCGTGTAGGTGCGCGGTGGCGGCAAGGTCAGCTGTTGCGGTTGATTGGCCATCGTGAAGCGTCCTTCTATATATCAGCGAAATCCAACGAATCCGGTGCTTCCAGCGCGTCTCCAACGGTGAGCGTCTTCAGGGAAGAACGGTGAGCTTATGCAGGAGGCGTGTCTCGTCCGTCCATGAACAGCCGCTGATCCCCGAGTTCATTCTCCATCGCACGGCTGTGGCGCTGACACAATTAGACGCGCCGCGTCCGGATGCGCCGATGAATGACCTCAGGACCACGGCATGGCATTCCGCGGCGCGCGAACGCCGACCGATCCCCGTTTGCACGCAACGCAGGGGTGGGTGTGTAAAGGAGGCAAGCATCCACGGCACGCACGATGCGTCTTCTTCAAAGGGCGGCCTTCAGATCGGCCAGCGTGATCATCAACGTCATGGGATCGAGCGGGGACGGCTCGAAGCCGAGCTGGAGATAGAAGCCTTGGGCGGCTTCGGAGAGCGCATGGGTCAGTAACCCGCGAATGCCGATGGTGTCGGCCGCCTGAAGCACGCGCAGTCCCGCATCGCGCATCAGCGCCCGGCCCACGCCCCGGCCCTGCAAGGAACGGTCGACGGCCAGGCGAGCGAGGACCACGACGGGGATCGGTTCGGGCATATTGCGCCGGAACCGGCCCGGCGCCTCCTCAACCGTCACCGCACCGGAGGCGAGCGCATAGTACGCCAGCACGCGCGCGTCCTCGCAGACGACAAACGTGCGGGACGCGCCGCTGGCCTGATTCTTCAGGGCCCGGCGTTTCAGCCACTGATCGAGACTGTCCGCGCCTGAGGCGAAATGCTCGAGCTCATGCTGGCTACCCAGTGGTTCGGGCGCGCTCAGCCTCATGCGGCGTCGCTGGGCGCATCCCAGGGCGCCGCCGTCTGCATTGTGCGGCGCAACTGCGCATTGGGCTGCGGCGGCAGATCGAGCCGCGCGAGGAACGCGGCATACGCGTCGGGACTCGCCGTCATCACGACCTGCTCCAGGAGCGCCTCTTCGGCCGCCGCACGGGCGGCCTCGAGAATGAAGTCGGTGCGGTTCTTGCCGCGGCTCGCCGCCGCCCGATCGATCAATCCCCGCTCTTCGGGCCGAATCCGAATATTCAACGTCTCGCGCTTCGGGGGCAGTGCATGGGTGGCAGACATGGGAGGCCTCGTTCGGCAACGACCGGAAAGCGTCAGTATCGCATAAACGTAATGACCCTGTCATTACAATCTCCCGCAAAGCGACATGCAAAGCGAGCCGCCCCTCATTTTAGCAATTAAATGATTCACTGCTAATAATAATTAGCAGACAAGGCTGGCCACCCGATTCGCCGGGTGAGCCAGGCAAGAGCGGCCCGACGCGCCCGCGCGCCCCGTGCCCGGCACGCTCCCTTCGCGCTGTCGGACCTTTCGGACCTTTCGAGCCCGCGATCGCGGCCACGATTGCGCCGTCCCTGACCGCCCTCTTCCACGCTCCGCGCGTCCGGCTAGCAGCGCTCGCAGCGCTGGGCCGATCAGTAATAAATATCTACATAATTAATAGTACGGTCGTTTGTGGCATCCAGACCACCCTAAACCCGGGGCGGATCGCTACCATTTGCGGCGAACCCGAGGGCCGACGCAACGAAGAGCAGCAAGGCAACCAATGCCGCCGGCGAGGTTCGCTAGATTGAGAGCAGGAAATGCCAGCTAGCCGTGACCCGCTGCGGCGGGTCTTTTTTCGCTGGACTCGTCAATGACCGTGCGAACAACCAATTCTTGGCTACCTTCGGTGATAGGGACTGTTCAGGAGCGCCAGCCGCTGCGACGCCCAACCACCCTAAAAGCGTGGATTGTGCCGAGCAGCCCGCGATATCTTGTCCAACTGGAGTCGACGAACCGCCGAAGTGCGTCGAGTGTCTTCGTTCGCAAGGCTTGGCCTGGATACAGACGGACTTTCCCTGGTCGCTGACGTTCAAGCCTAATAAAGCCTTGCTTTAGGCGTTATCAGGCATGCGGCCCTCGCCGGTCAGCGACCGATCTGGCCTACCAGCGCCCCCAAGTGGCGCTTCCGTCGGCCCTATTTTAAGACGCGGGCATGATGGGTGGATAGTCCGCCGCGCGCCGGGGATCGTAACCAAGCAGTTTTAGCTCGCCCTCGATGACCCGGTGAGCTGATGGCCAGTGTCTCCACAATGCAGATCGGAGGCTTAAACTCGTGCAGTTTGAGCGGTCAACAGAATCAGATCGGTAGTTGCATTTTGCGCGATATTGCTCGCTGCGATGACAGTCGCTTTAGAGGTCGTTTCGCAGCTCTCTCCGGCTCCGCGGTCGTCCTCCCAATGTGCGCGAGTGCCCCCGCGCATATTTGGATGCACGCTCACGGGCTTGTCCTCGAATTGCACCCGTCTCGATTCCGGCGCGGGTTAGCGACAGTGATAAACGCGACTGGGCTGAAAGCTATTCCAGCAGCCAGAGCAAACGCAGACAACTCGCGCCCGGCGCGCTTGGCGCCAACCGAAGTCGAAGAGCGACATTACTTCGGCTTGCATCGGGCGCGACAAGCTGACTGGGCGTACATCGCGCCACCGATTCCGATTCCCCCGCCACTTCCGCTGCAGAAGCGGCGAAACCCAGCGATGCTCGCGCACTTCGCGTAGGACACGAGGCCTCCTGCGTTCGAGCGAAACATCTGGGTCGGTGCCACCGCGTCGACCTCTACCCCGCCCGCCTCCACGGATTGCGTATTTCGCCGTCGCACGTCGTCGAATGCTTCGCTGTCGAGCGCGGTGGCGAATGGCTGCGTCCAGCCCGCGGCCTCATGACCGATGCCCTCCTCCGCGCTGGCGATCGCCATCAATTCGCCAATCGGCGCCGAACATGAACCGACGCGGACCCAGCGGGCTCACCGCCACGCGCCTTGCCTGAGCTCCCTATTCGAGCCAACGCTGTTCCGCCCCGTGTGAGGGCCTCCCGATGGCGACCTACGAGGTGCGTAATCGCGGGAGGGGCCGCAGAAAGTTGATCGGTGCCTTGGCGAGTTTTGAGTGATTTCAAGTGGCTCGGAGAGGCGTTTGCTACGTTCGCGCGCCTCGCGCACCCAGCGCGCAGGTGTCGGAGGCCGCTGGCACCTGCCCCGGTTGTCCATGTTGAATGCCCACAGACGGATGCTCAAATAGAGATTTCAGCTCAGCCAAGGGACGCATGAGGACGAGGCAGTAATCTTGTCAGCGGGAGGCTCACCGCTGCCGGATTGTCCCGGCGTGGCCTTACGGAAACCGAGTAGGGCGGCTGCGTGTTCTCGAGCCCGAAGGGCGGGCGAGGGCAGCAAGCGCCGCGCATGCACGCGGCGGTATCTTCGATGTGCGCAGTTCGGCACGCCGCCGCGGAAGGCGACAACAGGTTAGTGAGTCCAGCGAAAAGTGGGAGCAGTTACAGGTGACGCCGGTGAGTTGCAGCGGACGGCCGACAGCCAGTTCCGAAACCTTCGGTTGGCGCTGAAGCTTTTGTTCTTAAGTGCCATCTCTTGGTTATCGGTTCCATTTCGATAAGTCATTGTTTGAAAATGACATTCTAAAAGAATGTATCGATGCGACGGCGACCGCTTTTCTCTAACTCACTGGCTATTAACGACATTCTAAAAGAATGTCATTCGCCAACGAGTAGGTGGGTCCGTATGTAGTCAGCGATCTTCTCGCTCCATTCGCTCGCCACAGCCTCACCCTGTTTGCCGCTAAAGCGTAGCGCAATTACGCCGCTTCGCACGGACATATCGCAGATTTTGCGCTTTCCTCGATTGAACGTCTGGACCTGGGGCACTGGGCGTTTCTGCGCCTTCGGCGATGCAAGAGCGACCGCCTTCTCTTGCGTGAGCGTCGAATCCTCAACCAGTTTTTTGATCGCATTGACAACCAACGCAACGTGTCCCTGTTCCGACAGCATTGCTAGCTTTTGGGCAGCATTGCCGCCTAGACGGTGCGGGTTCTTCGCGATGAGTTCCTTGGCTTCAGTCGGAAGATTTGCGAACGAGAAAATGCGGGCGACGTGTCCTTGCGTCAGGCCGGACACGCGGATGATGTCCGTTTGCGATAGTCCCGACAGTTCCTGCATCCGAACAAATTGCCGGTACTTTTCGAAGTCAGGGAGCGAGGGCGCTAAGAGATTTGAAAATGCCGCACCCATTTCGGCTTCGGTTTTCGAACCTGTGAACGGTACGGCCTTGATCCGATCACGGCCAAGCTCGCGATAGATCGATACACGGTTGTGACCGGAAATGAGTTCGTTCTGACCATCTCCCAAAGGACGGTAGACGATCGGATGCATTAGCTCGCTCGCCGACAAGTTTGCGCGGAGCTCGGTGTACTCTTCGGTGGAGAGCGTCCGACGACGTCCCTCCACTTCGATGAATGTGTTGATATCGATATCCGTCGCCGTACTTGATGAAGACGTTGCAAGCGCTTCCAGTTGTTTCCGTGCGTCAGCAAGGGATTGTTCCACTGCGTGACGAGCCGCCTCAGCATTCGCAGCTTTTGCTTCGGCACTCTCAGCGCGATCGATCGCTTCGTTCACCCGTAGCTGGACATCTAGTAGACGACCTGTCGACGTTCTGGGAACGTCGGCGACTGTTGCCCGTTTAGGCGATTCCGCTTGAATGTTACTCGTCCTTTCGGCCATGCGTTTTGCCATGCTCATTTAAGCCATCTCCTTCGTCCACGCTCTCACGAGCTGGCTATCAAGGTATTCAGTCAGTTGGTCGAAGGGCTGGCGTATGCGAGCGTACGATGAGCTGTTCACCTCCGACTTGGATACGTCATAGATCGTCGAGAGCATGGCTGCCGCGCTCACTTGGATGCCTGATTCCGGCAAAAGGATGGGCAGGACGCGCGCACCGTATGCCTTGTGCAACCATCCCTGGACGACCCGGGAAAGCTCAGTGCTCTTCACCTTCGTCATGATGACTTTGACGAAGTCGTAGCGCTTATCGTCCTTGACGTTCGGCAGTCGTCGGGCGACCTCTGAGAAGAGACGCCAAAATTGGGTGGAACTGGCGAAGTCCATGCCTTCCGGAGGACAGGGCAGAAGGATCGCATCGGCGGCCACTAGCGCGTTCGTCGTCAACTGGCTCAGCGCCGGTGGGGTGTCGACGATAACGACGTCGTAGTCCTGCAGGACCGGCTTGAGCCCCTTGTTGAGAATGTCCCAGAACTCGAACTTCCGGTCTGACAGTAGTTTGGCAGGCACCTCGAATTCAGCGTCCGAGAGCGCTATCCGAGCAGGGATGAGGTCAAGGTTGTGCCAATACGTCTCGCGGATCGCGTACCGTGCGTCGGACTGTTCTCCGTAGAACAGAGGGAGGAGGGTCGATTCGTCGGTGACTTCTGTCTCCGGCGCATAACCGCACAACTGGGTAGAGGAGCCTTGAGGATCGCAGTCGATCAGCAGAACCTTGCGTCCCAATAGAGTTAGTCCTTGGGCGACTGAAACTGCCGTGGTTGTCTTGGTCACGCCCCCTTTGAAATTGGCGATCGAGATCACACGCGCCCGTGCACCTTCGGGGCGAGTCGCGCGCTTCGACGTGGCTTTGATCCAGGTTATAGCCTCTTCCAACGTGAAGACCTTGGCGCGGCCGGCACCCGTGGACGTGCCCACTGGCAGATCGCCCTTGCCGCTGAGATACTTCACGCGTGGCTTATCGATCCCGCATAGATTGGCCAATGTTGCGCTCGTGAAGGCGGGCGCTTTCTTGCGGGGATAGGGCTCAAGCATCGCATCGCGGATCTTGTCGAGCACATCGCCAGCTTGGCTCGAGAGTTCGACCAGATCATCGACGGAGACCTCCTCCTCGGCCTCCGGCATTCTCATCAGCGAAAGGTCGGGTGCGTTCACGGTTCGTCCTCATCCAGGTTATCGGGATGTATCCCGGTTTTCTTGAAAATTACTGGTAACCGGGAGAATAACCACGCCTGTGGTTAACTTCAAGTGAACTCTGAACAATTTGACGCTGAAGCAACGCTGGGGCGGATGGCCGGAAGAAGCTGGAGGTGAAGCGAAGCAGCGTAAAGGTGACGGGATGCGGCCTGGAGGTCAACCGTCGCGATTTCGTGTTGCGATTGCGCAGTCTTGGCGACGAATATCCTGAGCGTAACTTCTCGCGGCCACGCCGATGCATAGACGGCTGGAGACTGCCTGCCTAAAATTCTGTCGCACCGTGGGCGAATGCGAGTGGCCGCGGGAGCGGTGATCCACGCAAAGCAGCAGTGCTCGGAACAATCGAAGCTACTAGTTACGGAGAGCAGTCTGCGAGCGATCCGGTGCGCTTTCTGGTCCTTCATGAGATGGACAAGCGATTAAAAGGTGACGCAAAACGGCCTGTCATGGAAACAATTCTGTTCGACGGAAAGATTGTCCAATGACTTATTCCGATTTGCTGCGCGACAACAGTTCCGGGTTTCGAAAGACAGAAAAGTGACGTATTCCGGCCTTGTACGCGGAAGTCGGACTCGTCTCTGTGAAAACGACCGATGAAAAGTGACATATTCCGACCTGGTAAGCGGCGGTCCCACTTGCTTCTTTGCAGTCGACATAAAAGGTGACCTATTCCGGCCTTCTAAGCGGAATCCACTCGCTTCTCGTCATCAACCGATGAAAGGTGACATATTCCGGCCTAGTAAGTCCCAGTCGCTCTTTGCAGTCGACCAATAAAAGGTGACATATTCCGGCCCAACCTGATGTCCTCTCACGAGCAACTTCCTTATGCGCCACCACCGCGACGCATAAAAGAAGTTTGGGATGCAATTTTTCTTAACGCCTTATTTGTAAAACACATCATAAGACAGTTCGTAAACCCCTTTGTAAAACCTTTTGTAAACGCGAAGTGCATGCCCGCTATCCCTTACCAGGCAAGGCGTTCCGCGAGGTCAGCTGGGCCAAAAGGTGACCGAAAACGGCCTTGCGGTGACGTCAACCGGTCCGAAGTGGACTTTTTCCGACCTCGAATGGACATGGCCCGGCCTACAGGTGACTTTTTCCGACCGTTGTCCACAATGGTGACTTGCAAAAGCCGCGTCACCTTTTAAAATGCGTGACGCACAGCTTCGCCAACAATCACGAAGTCACCAAGGGCCCTCAATGGAAAACAGCGCGAAACTTTCCGAAAAGGCGATCACCGCATCCGCGCTGGTTTCATCCCAAACCGCTGCGGAAGTCATTGAGTCGATGGCAATTGAGCTCGGTGCGGCGCCGGATGAGATTCTCGAAGTCGATGGGCGACTTCGCGGTACGGTGGCTATGAGTCGGGCGTTGGTCAACGCCCAACATGGGCTGTCCCTGAACGAAAAGCGGCTGATGATGACCGCGCTGCGCAGCATCGATAGCCGTAAGTCGCCGTATCAGCATGGCAAAGCGGATGGTTATGTTTCGGTCAGAATCAGAGCAGATGAGTTTGCTGCAGTAGCCGCCCTCGCGCCTCGTAGCGGCGAAAAGCAAGCCGCTGCCGCCTATCAGGGCATGAAAGACGCGTGTGCGAGCTTGCTCGAGCGAAAGCTGACGTATGTCGACGGCAAAAAAAGGGTACAGCTCCGGTGGGTCTGGAAGGCCACCTATCACGATGGCGAGGGGTGGGCGGAAATTTGTTTTTCTCCTGACTTGACCCCTCACATCTTTCTTCTGCAGCGCCGATTTGTCAGCTACCAGCTTGAATTTGCACGGGGGTTACAGTCAATCTACTCATGGCGCCTGCTCGAGCTTTTGATGCGGGAGAAGGATCGAGGAACGCTGCTCATCACGGTAGAAGATTTTCGTGCGGTACTGGAGATACCGGAGACTTACCGGTTCGCCGACATCAAACGGCGCGTGATTGAGATGGCTGTCAGCGAGTTGAATGAGAAAGCTGATTTGGTCATCAATTGGAAAGGCATCAAACGAGGACGTGCGGTGTACTCGTTAGAGTTCAGCTTTATCGAAAATCCGCAACGACGTCTGCGATTGGTGGATGCTTGACGCTGCGTATCAGGCCGCCATCTGTCACCTTTACCACGAAGCTTGTATCCCGCGCCCAGCGAGGGGCGTGAATTGCGTGGGCCGGAAAACGTCACATTTCGCCCTGATGGCACGAAATCTCTCACACAGGTTCATCCG
The DNA here is from genome assembly GCF_001544695.2 of Caballeronia arvi. Classification (GTDB taxonomy): domain Bacteria; phylum Pseudomonadota; class Gammaproteobacteria; order Burkholderiales; family Burkholderiaceae; genus Caballeronia; species Caballeronia arvi. The sequence continues at coordinate 53,266 of NZ_FCOM02000041.1, read as the reverse complement.
CATACCGGGCTGACAAGGCCATAGTTGGGCTGTTGGCGCTCACAACGCTGGCATGCCTTAGGCCGGAATTTGTCACATTTGAAGGCAAGACCACTGCTGATGGAGCATCGCTATCTGCGAGCAAGTGGTTCCGCGCTGGTGTGAGTGACCGGATGCAAGGGGCGTTGGCAGCGTGGCCTCGGTGCTTTTCCGGCAGGTAACCGCGCTGTTCGACGCCCTTGGTGCGGAACAGCGCAACGAGCTCGGCGGGAGGCGTAGCTTCTGGTGCGTCTTACACTGAATGTCCGATCTGCGGCGGTCGGCGCTCGCTGAGCACGGCGCAGCGGCGCGTTCTGCTCGTCGTATCCGGCGAGCAGTTGCATGCGCACCATGCGAACCGCGCGTCGTGGTCTTGGCAGCGCAGTCGGGGTCATCGCTATGTCGAGAAGAAGGACTCGACCGCCGCTCAACGCAACTAACGATCCTTTCTTCAAATCCGATACGCAGTTACGCACGACGACCCCCGAATTGACTCGCAAGCGAGCAGAGACGAAGCCGGCATCACGCACGAAGGCAAGCAGGGTAGGGGAGGGGTCGCTGCTGACGACACCCTCCCTTACTTATCGACAAGCTCTGCAGAACTTATATTTACGCCGGAGTGGTCGGTATGCCTCGCTCTGTCTCTCTGCGGTAAAGCACCGTTTCTGCATGTGGTTGTTTGCGGCAAGATGACGTCGTGCCACTCTTGCTCGGTCCAATCCGGAGCGGGTAACGGCTGATGATCGACTTCAGCCATCCATATCGAAGCGCGATGCGCAGCGCTTCAGCGGGCAAGGAAAATCTCCGAGGACACGGGTCGTACGTTGGACGCCTTCGCGTGACCGAACAACGAGCTTGACGGCGAACATTCCGTTATCTTCTTCACCAAGGTGAGGACTCGTCCCTTGCATCTGACTTCGGGACATTTCATATCGCCGCATCAGTCATTTCGTCATCCTTTGCTTTGATTCGCACGGTTCCAGGTCCTACAGCCCGGGTCGCTGGTCGAACTACAACCGGGCGAATCCTCCTTACGTCGGACCGCGCTCTATTCGCTGACGCTCACCGGGCCGAAAACCCGTCCCGGCCATCCGGTGACGATCGCTTTCGCAAAAGTCAAAAGCACAGTCAGAAGGACATGCTAATGGGCTCTGCCCCTGGCGCGCTGCAAGGGAAATGGCTGCGCCCTGGCCGCGGGGTGTCCCCAAAATTTTTTCCATAAAGCGCTGAAAAAATCCCGGGTGATCCCCCTCCCCGCGTCCAGCCCTTGCAGCTTGCCTCCCCGGTCGTCGCCCGACGGTCGTCGGGTGCATGTGCGCAACCCAGCACATCCACCCCGAGACCTAAAGGAAAGACCATGAAAGCGCAAACGCAAACCTCCCTTCCCGACGTCTACAGCCGAGTGACGGACAAGATCATTGCCGACCTGGAGCAGGGCGTCAGGCCATGGGTAAAGCCGTGGAAAGGTGGAAACGCCGATGGCCGGATCTCTCTTCCTGTGCGTCACAACGGCGCCCCGTATCAAGGCATCAACATTCTGCTTCTCTGGGGCGAGCAGATCGAGAAAAGCTTCCAATCCAATCGTTGGATGACGTTCAAGCAAGCGCATGCGCTCGGTGCAAACGTCCGTAAAGGCGAGCATGGAACCCTCGTGGTCTACGCCAACAAAGTCACCAAGACCGACACCGACGACCAAGGCGATGAGATCGAACGCGAGATCCCTTTTATGAAGGGCTACACCGTGTTCAACGTCGACCAGATCGAGAACCTGGCCGCGGAATACCGCACCGACACGGAACCCGTCAACAGCGAGCCGCTCGAGCTGATCGAGGATGCAGAAGCCTTCTTTGCCAAGACCGGCGCTGTCATCCGTCACGGCGGCGACAAGGCTTACTACGCGCCCGTGCAGGACATCGTGCAGCTACCCATCCCGGAGTCATTCGATACGGCGCAAAGCTACGCCGCCACCAAGGCGCACGAGATCACCCACTGGACCAGCCACCAGACCCGCCTCGACCGCCAGCTCGGTAAGCGTTTCGGCGACGACGCGTACGCGGCCGAAGAACTGATCGCCGAGATGGGCGCTGCTTTTCTATGTGCGCAGTTGGGCCTCACCCCGGAAGTCCGTGAAGACCACGCCGCGTACCTCGACCACTGGCTCAAGGTTCTGAAGGCTGACAAGAAGGCGATTTTCACGGCCGCGAGCCAAGCGCAAAAAGCCTGCGAGTTCCTCTTCTCCCTGCAAGGCGAAGACGAACAACAAGCAGCGTGAAGGGGATCGCCGAGAGGCCTGGGTGCACCGTTCCAGGCCAAGGATCGCTTTTCGAAATAAGGAGATGGACTCGTGAGCAACTTCACCGTTGTTTATGCCGTCAATGTCCCGCACTACGGCAGGACCCAGATCGAAGCGCCGACGGCGGCCGAAGCGATCGCCGTGGCCAAGCATCGAGACCCCGCGGCAATCTGCACCGAGCGCGACTGCAGCAGCGCCGCGTGCGCGCGCATTGTTTCAATCACTGACGACGACGGCCGGAGCATCGCGGAGGGCGTCACCCTCGACGGGGCTTTTATGCGTTACGGCGGACGGCCCGCCTGGCTTCTCTGCGAAGCCTCACCGGCCATGCTCGAAAGTCTGCAGAAACTGGTCGCGCGTTCCGACGATCTGCTCCACGCGCTCGCCTGCCCGAACGGACGACACGAACATCTCGTCGAGCGGCTTTGCGCCGCGTCATATGTCGCGAAAGCTGTTATTGCTGCGGCGAACGGCAAGAACTGAATCCCGAAAGCCGTTCGACGAATCGGTTCGCGGCCGCATCGGCCGCGTGGAGGGGGGTAGAAAACGGCCCGCTGAAAAAGCGGGTCAACAGGGTGGGGTCAACAGGGTACGTTTTTCATAATCGGTGGGATGCTTCTGGCGACCGGATTTGTCGGCTCGCGGGACATCGCCGGGCTTTAGCCTGTCGTTTGAAGATCTTTGCAAGCTGTATATCGCGCCGGGGTTGCCTTATTGGCGGCCCTAGAAAGCCGATACCGCTGAAGAGAGTGCGGCGCCGCCCATTCCCAGAACCACAGGGATCGGGCTGGTCAGACGGCGCAAGAGGGTGATCTTCATCGCCGCGAGCGCAGCACGCATGCGACCACTTGCTTTCGACGGCCTGCCACTGCGACCGCAGCATGTAGGAACGGAACGACGCCGCGCGGGCATTTTAGACAAGCCAATGAACGATAAACCCGGCGATCGCAGCGCCCACCAGGGCGCTACCGCCGCACCAGATTCCCAACGCAGGCAGTGCCTGTAATACGCCAGCGGCTGCGGCTCGCTGGCCCCTCGCCGCGACGACCTGCGCCGCGTCGGCGTTCGCCGCTCTGGCATCCCGGATCGCCTGAGTCAACTCCCGATGTGCCGTCACCAATTCGCGCGTCGCGGCCTGCACGGTCGCATCAAGTTCGACCTTTGCATGGCTGATGCCATCGCGCACGCTCGTCGCGTCCGCGATGGCGGACTTCAGATCGGCGAGAATCTCCTTGGAGTCGCCCAGGAACCACTCAAAAAGAACTTCTTCCCTGGTAGGCGGGCGTTCCATTTCATGTCACCAGCGCCGTATAAGCATCGTCAAGGTTGTTGCGGACAGGAATCGCCAGCTTCTTCCATCGATACATCCGCGCATACTCTTTTGCCTTCTCGCCATCGGCCTCCGACTTGGCCAACGCACGATAGTCGATGCCATCGTCGATCAGCTCCGTGAAGCTCATGCGTTTGGCGGCAAGATAACCATAGATCTCGCTTTCGAAAAGATATGCGTTTTCGCTGATGCGTGCTTTCCCCGTTTTTTTGACATAGTTGAATATCGCGGCGATCTCATCCGCCGGATCGGTCGTAATACGATTGGGTAGCAATCGGACATTTTCTGCATCCACACCGATAGCGAATAGCGCTTCAACCGTTTTCAGACTTTCTTGCCATGCCTTTTGATCAGGCGTGACCGGTATGACGTATAAATCAAACTCGCGTTCCGAGTCAGAAAAACGCGACATCGATTCAAAAAACGCCTCAATGTTTGATGCACCCACATCGACAATGGCATCTTCCTCGAGTACTAACGCTTCGAGAAGCTCACCGAACTTTTTCCCTTGCAACTGAGAGACCTCTGACGCCCCGAGATCGCTTGCCGACTGATTGATCGTCTCCACCGAAAAGAAAGCGGCCTCAGGCATGCGCGGCTTTAATAAATGGTGAGCCGCGACCGTCTTACCAACGCTGCCACTGTAGTTCAGGACGGCAATCTTCATTTGCACCTCACTTAAATTTGTCGTCAAACTCGTTGAAATCCAGTTTATGGACATCAGCGAAATCTCTGGACGTCTTTATGCGATTTTTTCGCGGCGAGCTCTCCGAGGTGTGTTCCGTTTCGCGCGTACAAAAATGCTCTAAAGGGCCCGAAGCGTGCAGGTGTTTCGGGTCCTCAATGCCTTCTGGCGCGCTCTCGTTGTGTAGCTCCGCTTTTCCTGCAGTCAATCCAAGGGGAGGGCCAGTATGTTCAGTACTCGCCTTTTCCCTGTTCTTCGCTCTCGCGCGCTTCAGTGCCACACAGAACGCATCGAACGACAGTTTCAAGTGGTGATGGTCGCGTAGATTTCGCCAGAGGTCCTGGCGACTTGCACCCGAGTTCTGAGCGGCCTCGATTTCACTCAGCAGATTGCGGACGATAGCCGCATCACTTCTTGGCTTAAAGTCAAAGATCGTCATGGGCGAATCGCGCCACGTTTTGATTGACCGGTGATGTCCAACTGATCCTTTTCTGTACTCTAGGTGATCCTCTTTCGTCAGTCAAATCGATTTTCGCCATCTTGTGATCCCGAGTTGATCCCGAAATGATCCTTTGGCCGTTGAGCGTTTACTGCCCTCGCGCATTAGCGCGAGGGATCAGTCGAACGTTTCTTTGTGAACGTGGACAGAGGATAGAAGGCCGTCCTTCGAGCGAAATTTCCGGGTATGAATGCGCCCTTAAAGGCTATACACCATACGCAATGCTTCGCATTGTCTAAGTGATTGAAAACATGTATGTTTTTCGATCTAACGCGCGGCAGGCGTAAAACCAACGTTTTACGATCTTCCTTGAAACGCTTTATCTACGGTACTAAGCTGTAAAACTGACGTGATACGATGAGGCTGGCACATGCCCACAATCTGCATCCGCGTCACGGAGGCGCAAAAAGTCGAGCTCGAAGAGCGTTCGGTGCGCTTCGAGGGCAACGTATCGGAGTACATCAAAGACTCCCTTTTCGGGGATCGCAACCGAGAGGTCTTAGCACGCCTGGATGTGTTGGGTGAGCTGGTGGCTAGTGTCTCCGCATTGCAAACCGGAGGCAAATTCGTGCAGTCCGAGCCATCAACGACCATGCTTGCCGAAGCCCTGATCCTGCTGCGAATGTCGCTATCGCCCGAGAAATTACGATCGGCGCGTGCGGAGCTTGACCGGTTGAAAATCGAATCCTGGGAGCCGTCATCGGAGAACCGTCGTGGATGACATTCAGAAGCGTCAAACGGCATTTGCCGCAATGCTAATTTTGCCGCTTTTCGCATGGTTCATCACCGCCAAAACGGTTTATGGATTCACGCCTCAAACCGTCCGCGATGTCATGCCGTCTTTGATCCGTAACACGCCCAATCTGTGGCCCCTGTGGACGGCTTTGATGTTGGGCGAAGTTGTTGCGATTCTCGGTATCGTTTTGGCCGCTAAAGCCAGTAAGCAGCCCTTCAAGGGCGCCTCATTTTCAAAGTTTTATCGGGGTACGCAGATTGTCACGGCTCCGGAGTTGGCCCGGAAGACCGCCGAGAAAGGGAAACGACAAATCACGATCGCTGGCGTCCCCATGCCAACCGACGCAGAAAATACGCACGTCTCGATCGGCGGATCGACCGGTACCGGGAAATCGACCGTTTTCAAGGAAATGATGGTCGGCTGCCTGGCTCGCGGTGATCGAATGGTGGTGCTGGATCCTGATGGTGAATTCCTGTCGAATTTCTATCGCAAGGGCGATAAAATTCTCAATCCCTATGACGCGCGCTCGGAAGGATGGTCGTTTTTCAACGAAATCCGCGCGGATTATGATTTTAAACGCTATTCAGCGTCCATCATTCAACGCGCGGGCAGCGCAGATTCGGAAGAGTGGAACGACTACGGGCGGCTGCTGTTCGCCGAAGTGGCGCGGAAGGTTTATGCCACCGAGCGCCATCCGACGATGGATCAGGTTTTCGAATGGACAAATCGCAAAAGTCTGGAAGAACTCGAAGAATTTGTCGAAGGAACGAACGCACAAGCGCTTTTTACGGGAAACAGTCGAGCGTCAGGCAGCGCGCGCTTTGTGCTGAGTAACAAAATCCCGCCGCATCTTGAAATGCCGCCAGGCAATTTCTCGTTGCGGGATTGGATCGCGGACCCCAAAGGCGGCAATTTGTATATCACCTGGACGGAGAATACGCGCGCCGCTTTAGTCCCACTGATTTCCTGTTTCGTCGATACCATTTTCAGCAGCGTGCTCGGCATGAGCACTGATCCGAATCGGCGATTTTGGGTCTATCTCGATGAACTGGAATCGCTCGCGCGTTTGCCGACTTTGGGCGACGCGCTGACGAAGGGGCGCAAAAAGGGGCTGCGTGTCGTGTCCGGCTATCAGACATACACCCAGTTGGTCGATGTCTATGGTGAAAATCTCGCCGAAACCATGCTCGGTAACCATCGGACGATGGTGGCGCTTCCCATAGGCCGCATGGGCGAAAAGACGGCGGAGAAGATGGCGCGAGCGCTCGGCCAGCACGAAGTGATGCGACATCGCTCGGGACGCAGTCGCAAGACGTTTGGAGGGGCGGGCACCAGCAGCCAGAACGAGGAAATCAAACCGGAACTGGTCGTGCTCCCGTCAGAGCTGATGCGCATGCCGAACCTTGAAGGCTATCTTGCCTTTCCCGGCGACCTGCCAATTGCGAAATTCAAAACGGAGCCCGTCATCTACACCCGCAAGCATCGTGTGCCGGGCATGATCTCGCTCGACGGTGAAATCATGGGGGCGTCCTGATGCTGAACATCACGACGATCAAGCGCCAGAACGTCGGCAAGGTGGTGAACTATTACACCGACAGCGCGGACGACTACTACGCCAAGGACGGCAGCGCCATGCAGTGGCACGGCCAGGGCGCCGACGCCTTGGGCCTGTCCGGTACGGTCGAGCAGCGGCGCTTCGCCGGACTTCTGGACGGCCGGATAGACGAACACACTCAACTGCGCCGTACCACCCCGTCAGAGGCCCGCAAAGAGCGCCTGGGCTATGACCTGACGTTCTCCGCGCCGAAGGGCGTGTCATTGCAGGCGCTGGTCCACGGCGACGAGAAAATCATCGCCGCCCATGACAAGGCCGTTGCCGCCGCCGTGCGCGAGGCCGAAATGCTCGCGGCAGCGCGCTACACGGTGAACGGCAAGACCAGCATCGAGCGCACCGACAAACTCGTTGTGGCGACGTTCCGGCACGAAACGTCGCGCGAAGTCGATCCCGACCTGCACACGCACGCGTTCGTGCTCAACATGACGCAGCGGCAAAACGGCGAGTGGCGCGCACTCGTCAACGACGGCATCGTCCATTCGCTAAGTCACCTCGGCAACGTCTATAAAGCGGAGCTGGCGAAGGAACTGGAGCGTCAGGGCTTTACGCTGCGCTATGACCGGAAGGGTACATTCGATCTCGCGCATTTCACGGAGCACCAGATCCACGAATTCAGCGGAAGGCGGAACCAGATCGACGCCAAGCTGGCAGAGTGGGGGCTCGACCGGAAGACAGCGACGCCCGAGCAGCGCGATCGCGCCGCCATGCAGACGCGCGAACGCAAGACCGACATCGACCGTGACGACGTACGCACAGCATGGCAGGCACGGGCGATGGAGTTGGGCATCGATTTCCATAGCCGCGAGTGGGCCGGCGTCGGCAACGATGGCCCTGGTAATGACAGCAGCGAGGCACGCAATCGCGTCCCGCAGATCGAGAAGCCGCTTGAGTATCACGCCGATCAGACCGTGCGCTTTGGCATCAAGCGCTTGACCGAACGGCAGGCGATCGTGACGGGCGAGGAATTGCTGGCCGTCGCCCTGAAGCACGGCTATGGGCGCTTGTCGGCGACCGACATTCGCGCCGCGATCGACCGCGCGAAGGACGGCGGTCACCTTATCAAAGAGGACGCCCTGTATCGGTCCATGAATCCGGCGCGCAACGTCGGGAAAGATGGAAAGGACGCGAAAGCCAAAACCGCACCGGAAAGTCCGGCGCTCACGCGCGAGCAGTGGATTGCCGAGCTGCTGAAGGGGGATCGCACCCGTGAGCAGGCTAAGGTGATCGTGGACAGCGGCATTGCCAAGGGCCGGTTGCAGGCCACAGGCACCCGCTATACGACGCACATTGCGCAGCGGCGTGAGCGCGACATTCTTGCGCTCGAGCGTTCCCGGCGTGGCAAGGTTGAACCACGCATCACCGCGCAGCAGATCGACGCCTATCTGGCAACGCGAATCCGCACCGCGGAGCGGGAAGGGCTCAACGTCGAACAGGCCCGCGCCGTCGCGCGAATCGCCGACACCACGAACCAGTTCATGGCCGTTCCGGGCTTCGCGGGCGTGGGCAAGAGTTACATGGTCAACTCAGCAAGACAATTGCTCGAGGACTACGGCTATCGGGTGACCGCGCTCGCCCCGTACGGCAGTCAGAAAAAGGCCCTGGAGGACGTTGGCATCGAGGCGCGCACATTGCAATCCTTCCTGAAGGCAAAGAATAAGAAGCTGGATGACCACACCGTCGTGTTCATTGACGAGGCGGGTGTCATACCGGCGCGTCAGATGCTTGAAACGATGAAAGTCATCGAGGCGACCGGCGCCCGCGCTGTCTTTCTTGGCGATACCGCGCAGACCAAGGCCATCGAGGCGGGCAAGCCCTTCGAGCAGCTTCTCGATGCTGGTATGCAGTCGACTGAGATTCGCATCATTCAGCGCCAGAAAAACCCGGAGCTATTGAAGGCGGTCGAACTCGCCGCAGTGGGCAAGGCTGCGGATTCGCTCGCGCATGTCACACATATCCACGAGGTCAAAGATTCGAGCGAACGATATGGCGCGATCGTGCAAGCCTACGCGGGATTGACGCCAGCGCAGCGTGCTGAAACGCTCGTGATCACCGGCACAAACCAGAGTCGGAAGGCAATCAACGACGGCATACAAGCGGCGCTCGGCCTGAAGGGCACGGGCCTGGAATACACACTGTTGGATCGGCTCGATACGACGCAGGCTGAGCGGCGGCACAGCAAATACTATGAGAAGGACGCGATCATCATTCCCGAGCGGGATTACCGTAGCGGCTTGCGGCGCGGCGAGCAATACACCGTGCTCGATACCGGTCCCGGCAACCGCTTGACCGTGCGTGGTCCGGACGGCGCGGTACTCAAGTTTTCACCGGCGCAGACCACGCAGCTTTCGGTCTACAAGCCCGAGCGCGCAGAGCTGGCCGTGGGCGACCAAATTAAGATGACCCGGAATGACAAGGACCGTGACCTGGCGAATGGCGACCGCTTTACAGTGAAGGAAATACACGAGCGTGAAATCATCGCGGAGGGCGGCGGACGGCGCATCAAGCTCGATGCCACGCAAGCGATGTATGCCGCTCTAGCGTACGCATCGACGGTCCACAGCGCCCAGGGACTGACCAGCGACAAAATTCTCATTAACCTTGAAACCCGCTCGCTGACGACCGCGAAGGACGTGTACTACGTCGCCGTGTCCCGCGCACGATACGAGGCCGAGATTTTCACCGATGACGGCAAGCGCCTCCCAGCCGCAGTGTCGCGCGAAGCCGATAAGACGGCAGCACTCGAAATTAGCCAGCTTCAACGCCACGCCGAGAAGGCGCACGCGAACAACGGCCCCGAGCACGCCAGTCCGAGAACTAAAGACACTGAGCGAAGCGGGCCTGATTTTTCGATCGGTGCATAAAGGATGAGGGGATGAACGCAGGTACGGCTCAATCATCGAGGGCTTCGGCGTCGGGCCGTATCGAGGTAGTCCGGCGCTGGCGAGCACACGCAGCACCGTCTCACGGTGCACGTGCAACTGCTTCGCGATGGTGCCGCAGGGCCACTTCTCGACGTGGTAGAGACGCAGGATCTGCGTCTCAGGCTCAACCGGAATCGTCATCGGGGCCTCCGCGATCAGAACGACGGTCGAAGGCAACGCCGTCGGGGCGAACATGATGGAGACCACGACGACGCACAAAGCCGGTTCGTACCAGCGGTGAGAGCAAGGTGCCGCAGAAACGACAGTTCAACTGAGGCGGCGCCGCCGGGCGAACGGCGGCGTTGGCGAGTGCAACGGCGTCGGCGCGGTCCGGTTGCAGTACACCATCGGCGGGGGAGTCAGGTGAACCGTGATGCGTCACGAATTGCCGCCGGACCCGATAGCGCCGGGCGCGTGCGGCATGTGCAAAGCGTCCGCGACGGGAACGCTGATAGCGTTGCCCGGCTTCGCGCACGCTGTCGCGGCGTGCATGGGCGGCGCAGTCGCGGCAGTATCGATTGCCACGGTCACACTGGCGGCAGACGAAGACCTGCGCCCGACAACGGGCGCACAGGTACAGGCGACCTGAAGGCGGCTGCATTGGCGGTTCCCCTGGAACGCCGAAGAGACGGGTCCAGTGAAGTCGACGGGCCGCGCGAGCAATGCGATACTGGCAGCTCACACGGCTCTCCGGCCGGCCAGAAGGCCTGCCACATGGAAACCCTGTGGAGGCGCGGTGCCGGACTGGACCTGGCAGTTGAGGCCGGCGTCGCGCCTGTTGTTCTTCCTTGGCAAACGCCTTTCTACCATGTCGCTGCCGCGACGCGATGCGGGTCGCGTCTCCAGTCGCCCTACGGGCTCTCTACGCCGCGACCCGCATCGTCGTCATATCACTCATAGCGCATTTACTGCTTCCGCTAGCTGGATTGTTCGCCCCTTGCCGCGACGCCGATATACGATGCCGCCCGAAAAGCGCGGAAACTGACCGCCATCGACACCATGAAATCAGTGCTCGGTGCAACGGCGGAATTCGGGCTCGGTTCTTCGTGGAATACGTAGTTCGGGTGAGGCTCATTGCGCCAAACGAGGCGGGACGTAAGCCCCGTAGTACGGACCGCTCTGCCCGGTGCCTGCAGTAATTTTGTATCCCGTTATGAGATGGCCCTGGATGTACTTGCCGCTTTTGTTCACAGAGTCGATTCGGAAAGCAGCGAAACCGACAATTGCGGCGTTCGACGACGACACCTGCTGCACAACAGGAATCAGCACGTTGGTGTTGGTAGGGACCGAATCGTAAATTGTTGCCTTGACTCCACTCTCGATCCAGATCGAATCGCCAATACCCAGTCCTACCGGGTTTCCGCTGCTGATGAGTCCACGTACGGTAGGGACATCGTTGTTGTCGGTTTGAAATGAGGTCCATTGCCCGGCAGCGCAGCCGCCACCGTAGGTCTGGCCGTTGCCGAATTGGAATGTGTAAACCTGCCCAGTCGACGGATCCACCTTCGGGGCGCCGGTTTGAGCGTCCCAGTACTGGTCGTAAATACACTTGCCGATCGCCACAGGGAATAGTCCACCCGGGGCAACATAGCCCGGCGCCGAAACCACGGCGACAGCAGTCGCCGCGACGGGACCACTGACCACGCCGAAAAGCGGCGCGAAGAAGAAACTAACAGGACCACCATTAAGTCCTGCCGCGCGCGAAACGGTGACTTGCACCGCCGGATTGTCATAGGTCCCGGGCGATATTGTCGATGCTTGCATGCCCGCCGGGGAACCCGTCAAGTTCCAGAACCCGCTTTGCACCGACGCAGTCGTCAACTTGACACCGTCCGAGCTATTCAAGCTGACCGCGCTTGCAGCATTGGCTTGTGCAACACTCCACTTCGGATTCGGATTGCCGGGAAGCAACGAGCCGGCGCCCGCGAGAGCGGCGGCATCAGCTGCGTTCTGCAATTCGTAACGGGCTACAAATACACGTCCGATGTCGATCGAAACCGCTGCGACCGCGAGCGCCGCGAGTATGCTGAAAAGCATCGCTACGCTCATCGCACCACGCTGGCGTCGATGGTGCGCAATGGCGCTCCGGGACCGACGAGGGCCTATACCTTTGACCCAGCGGTGATGAGTAGGGCCGGCATAATCGCGGCATCCCATGTGCGCAGCCATAGGTTATTCGTAATTCATGACCGCAGTTGCTTTCAACACTATCGGGTCGGTCAGCGCACTAAATGCCGAGCCGAGCAACAGGCCCTGATAAGTGTATGAAACCGCGACTTGGAGCGGGCTTCCCGAGATCGTTCCGTTCGGCTGAGTCACGGTGACAGTCGGCGAAGTCGCATTGCCGCCTGTGACGAGGCTGCCCTGCGCACTGGCGGTTGTGATGGCAATGATCTGAGACGTGCTAAGTGGCGGCACTTTCAGTACGGTCCCGGCTCGGGCGCCTGCCCGAGCCGCGTTCGTAATTGCGGCCTTGTCGTAGAGGATCAAACTGCCGTCGATGATCCCGACCAGGACCATGATCAAAAATGGCAGCAGAATAACGAATTCCAGCGCCACACTACCCGAATCGGAGCGGAGCAGCCTGAGAGTACGACGCCCCCGGACGCCGCCGACGTATTTCGTGTCGCCGTGCTTTCCCATTCTAGTGCCGTATGTATTAACAGCGTCAGCAAAGCTTTGCTTTTGCATTCGAGTGTATTACATTGCTTTCGGTCGTAAAGCCTCGATTTGGCGGCTAACTAAGCCGCCCCTGAGAGCAAATCAGTTCCGTGACGTTGCGAGGAGCTGTGAGTCAATCGCTTTCGACACTGACCTTAATAACGGCCGGCCCAGATAAAACTTTAGGATAGGCGACCGCACAGTGCCTGTAACAGAGCTCAACCCTGTGCGACAAGCGTTCTGGACCTCTGCGTATGAAGAGGTTTGAATCGTGCGTGCCTCCACACGTCGCATCTCCCGCGAGACGCCCTCGGAATTCGGAAGCATGCGAACGATCGCTTTTGCTATTTGGTAAGCGGTCGCGCACAAGCTTTCGACCTTCCAATTGGCCCGCGTCCTGAATGACCGAAAGTGACATCACGGCCAACAAGGTTGCATTCGTCAAGTCAACAGACGATGGTGCCACCTGGACGAAGCCTCAGATCATCGCCGACCTGCGGACCGTCGGCGTGACTGATCCCAGAGATCCGAATGTGTTGTTGCGTACCGGCGACATCATTCCCGAGCCGGCGATCGACCCGGCAACAGGCCATCTTTACGTTGTTTGGCAGGACTCGCGCTTCAGTGGCGGCCATTTCGACGAGATTGTAATGTCGACCTCCACCGACGGCGGTAACACATGGAGTGCGCCGATTCGCGTAAACACGCCGAAAGGGCGAGCAGCGTTCAATCCGTCGATTCGCGTCAACTCTGTTGGCACCGTGGGCGTCACCTATTATGATTTCCGCGACCTCCAGACTGGCAATTCGAGTTTGCTGACTGGCATCTGGATCACCAAATCGAGCAATGGCGGGCAGAGCTTTGGAGGTGATAAGCAGCGTGTTGCCGGTCCGTTTGATATGAAAACGGACCCGAACGCGGAAGGCCTCTTCGTGGGCGACTATCAGGGTCTTGACGTTAGGGGAACGACGTTTCTACCGTTCTTTGTACAAACGAATCCGGGCCCGGGCCTAAGTAATCGCACCGACGTTTTCTTTGCGCCTCCGCCTAGCCCTTGAAGTCGAGGTTGGGTGGAGCATCGGACAGCTGCGCAATGAGGTTCGCGCGGTCCGACTTTGAGGAGACGCGTCTCGCACTGAAGCGCGTCGTCAGGCAAAGGCCGCTCAAAAGATCGAAGCCCCGACTCGCGAGGAGCCGGGGCTTCAAGTTGCCAGCAACGACGACCGCCGGCATGACGAGACTATTAGTCGTTCGTTAGGCCCGTGTTATCGACTGGCGTGGCCGCGTCAGGTTTCTCCAGGGCGGGCGTATATTTGATCTCGCCGTTAAGATTGACGTTGCTGTTCTTGTCGACGACGCGCGACGCGATGATCGTGTTGTTCGTCGTTCCCCAGTAGCTGTTCGAGACGTCCAATACAAACGGCGTGCACGTGCTTCCAGCCGCGGTCGAGGCGGCGACTGAGCAACCCACTCCGGAGTACATCGTCACGGCGATCCTGTTGGCGTTAGTGCTGCCCGTCTTGAACAGGAAAGAATTCAGCGTGACGGCAGTGGGCGCATAGCTGGTGGTCCCCGATCCGCCCGTGGTGTCCGGTGTCCAGACCATCGCAGCGGAGGTGATCGTCAGCGGGCTCACCATGTCGACGAACAAATTGTTCTTGATGGTCGACGTAGTGTCGAAGAGCAGGCCTGCCGAATTGATGAACGTGTTGCGCTCGACGTCGGAGTTTTGACCGAGGTTGACCCCGTATGACCTGAGAGAGCGAACTCCGTTCGTCATGTCTTCGGTGACGCTTGCACGCTCAACCCGTGAGTCGAGCAATACGAGCTTGTTGGTGCTTCCCGTCGGCAGAGGTGTTTCATACAGGTCGGCATACTGGATCGAGACGCTGCCGCTCTGCGTATTGCTCACGCCAAAACCGTAAAGCTTTGCGTGCGCGGCGGACGAACCTTGAACCTTGACGACACCGGCGTTCGTAATTGGAGTTGCACCGATCTGCTGACCTCCTTCGCCCGTGCACGTCGCGCAACCCGTAATCCGGTCGCCCTCGACGACTGCGCCCGCCTCGATAGTCAGCGTGGCATTCGCTGCGATCTGGATACCGCTCGGCACGTAGTACGGCGAGTTTTCGGCGGTCCACGTCGTGTTCTCACGGATGATCGTGTTGGCGGCGATCACCGTTTTCGGGATCTCGTAGACGTAGATGTTGTGGTTGTTACCGTTCCAGCAGGCAGCGGTGACGTCCGTCGTGAAGCCTGATGTGCAAGCGGACGCAGCAGGCCTGCTTGCCCCGCCTGGCGCGCTCGCACCGGACGGATTGCTTGCGGGTGTGCCAGGATCGGCGGTGACCGGTGTGCTCGATGCGGGCGTATCCGGCGTCGACGCAGGCGTGTTCGGCGTATTCGTCGGCGTTATCGAGGGGGAAGTCGTAGCTGGCGTCGAAGCTGCAGGACTATCAGCGGCAGGTGTGGTCGCGGCCGGTGTTGAGGCAGACGGCGCTTCCGAAGCAGGTGACGATTGCGCAGTGGTCTTGGCGCCGCCGTCGTTGGAGCCACCACCGCCGCACGCGGCCAGTGCGACCGCAGTCAGCAAGGCAAGATAGGTCTTCATTCCCAATCCCCGGAGAAATTTATAAGTTTTTGATGAATGCGCGATGCGCCCGAGGATCATAGGTAGCGAAAGACTTGGTAATAGTGCGCTGCCTAACGAAGGCATACAGTTGCCTGACGCCAGGCCGGCAAGATTTTCCCGATGCGAGACCTTCAATCAGCTCGCGTTGAGCCTGGCCGCAAGTCGGCCAAACTCGTCGATCCCGAAATCGAACAAGTGCGAGAAGAACGGGATGATGTTCGGCAGCATCAGTTGCAGGAGCAACATGCCGACAAGCATCGTGACGGGAAACCCGATCGGGAAAATCCCGATCTGCGGCGCGGCGCAGTTGAGAATGCCGAGCGCGAGGTTGGCAATAAGCATCGCGGCTACCACCGGAAGTTCCAGCAGTGACCCGCCGAAACTATCATCCCGCCCCAGCCGGCGAGCGTGCGCCGGCCCAGCGCGCCAAGTTGGTGCGCCTAGACACTTCAGACCGGTTGGAGACACGCAGGAGGTTGTTGTTCGATAGCAGCGAAGCTACGCCGCCCCGTCTCGGATACTTTTGCTTGAAGTTCTCACCGCGCAGCCATCTGCGACGGGTCGATTTATCCTTCAATCGCGGAAGGTGCCGCGGTTGAACGTGATCTCAGTATGAACGGACTGTAAGGTCAATTAACCGTGTGCTGGCATCGACGGACGAAAGTCGTCAGCGGTCAATAACTCATTAACGCGTTCATAACTCCAATGACCGGTGTCAGGGGCGGAGGAGCCGCACGGCGTCCCTATAATCCATATGCCAATGGCCGAATTTGGCCTGACTGAGACCTTGCTGTCCTGCCTGCCGCCCAACCCTGCCGAACTTAGCCTTCGCTGATGACGCAATTACTTCGCTCCGGGGAACTCTTGTCTGGCAAGGCTGAGCGGGAGCGGGCATGGGTTCCCACGGCGAGTTGACAAAATTATTGGCGCAGGAGTGACACGAGTCGCTCAAGCAGAATATTTGCATCCCAGCCAGGCGGACGTACATACGAAGTCGAACTGCCGATCACGACTGCGGCGGCTTGTTGACTAGCGGCCGCCTCGTTTGGGTACTCCCATCGAAGTTCTGCAATGCGGCCCTCGCGCACGACTGGCGTGACGATGAAGAACGGCACGCCGGCACTGTTCAACGCCACGTCGAACCGGTGCCGCGCCTCGCGCTCAACTTTGCGGCTTGCCGATCCAGCCAATTCAGAGCTGCAGGTCTGGGGGCACGGGCCAATAAGAAGCGGCAAGGAAGCATCAGCTGACGAGTGTGAAAGTGTGTGAAAGAGAAGGTCCTCTGGCGCGGAACTGTGCCGACATCACATTTTTTGCGAGGATTCACCAGTTTGTATTAAATTTGGTGAAGGGACGACCCGGCCTGTGCGAGTCCATTCGCTGCTCATGGCAACGCTCCCGCTGTCTGAAGCCCGCGCCGAAGGCAAAGGCGCCCGACGAGATCGATCATGCTCAACGATGAAGAACTCGCTGCCGTCGAGTCCATTGCGCCGTTCCTGCTGAGCGAGGCAAAGACCGCGCTTGCTAGCAATGCGCGCTACACGTTCACGATGGAACTGCAAACGCACCTGCAGCCCGGCTTGCGGATTCGTTCACCAGAAAGTCCGTACGACGACCGAGACTCACCGCCTTTCCCGCTGGACTTATTCGTCGGCCTGCCACTCGCGGAGTTGCGCGCGCTCGCGAACGCGGACCAAACTGCGCGCGACGCGCTGGTGGCGCGCTTTGGCTCAAGCTTCGCGCCGCGATTGCTGCGATCAATCCAGCATCTCGCGCCGCACGACGTTGACTACGAGGCGGGCTGCCAGAGCGAGCGTGGAACCATTGCCGTGCTGCTGGAAGACGAGGGGTGATCACAGAAACTGCGGGCGAATGCCGACCGCCATCATAAGCTACTTCGCCGCCGCGTCGCGCGCGTGAGGCACCCTCCCTCGGCCACGTACGTTGAATCGGCCCGGCGGTTGTTGGGATCGACCTGCAAAGCGACCGATACCGATAAAACGATTCGCGGCTTGTGCATTGACCTTTCACCAAAATCTTACTGCATGCTGGTTTTCGCGCCTCCGTCTTACGGATTCTGTTGCGTCGAAGGCCAGATATCGCGACACAGTCGACATGGCAAGTCAACCGCCGCCCTCGGCATGCGCGTTGCTCATCACCAAGTTCAAAAGGAAGGAGACTGGTCATGAGCAGCGATCGTTCGGAAGGACCGGGCAGCACCGATAAGCCGCTCGGCGATGCGGGCAGCGGAGCAAGCGGTGGTGGCTCGCTGGGTAACCAGCCAGGACCGGGCGCCGCCACAGGCGGCGATCCCGCGCAGGGAGTGCGTCAAAGATCTCCCGGCGAGGTCGAACCGTCTCCTGCACAACATCGGTCGAAGCAGGAAGTCCCACCTGAGTCGGGCAACCGTCCCGAGTCACCCGGAAAAGACGACGCGATCAGAAGAGAGTGAGTGAACGATCGCTTGTTTCCATGTTGGCATCGAAAAGGCTCGCGATCGGCCGTTTCCTTAGGAGCGACACATCGACATGACGAAGCCAGCGCTCGGCATCGTCTATTTCGATTCTGCCGGCGGCATCATCGTCCGGCGCACTGATGGGTAACGCTGCCGCGCTCGCCGTTCGGCGATCACGACAACCCGTAAGAGGACCCCTACGGCCAAAGCGACACGCGCTCCCGCTGCCTGACTGCTTCCAATTAAACGCTTGAAATGAGCACCCTCCATCGGCGAAGAAACACGCTGTAACGCAATCGATGCACCCGAAAAGCGTGGTACGCACCAGAGGTTTCTTACTGCTCTGGGGGGGCGGCGCGGTCTCAACCTCGATGATGTGGCTGGAAATGCTCGCAGCCGCGTTGTTCACCTTCAAGGCTACGAATTCGACAGTAGCAGTGACGGTGGTCTCCGCGTGCCGGAGTCTCCCGCTCCTTGTTAAGCGGCGCGGTTATGGGCGTCATCGCGGATGCAATGGATCGCAAGAAAATAGTGCTGCTCGGATTGTTGCTGGCGAGCGCTTCGTCGGCGACAGTTGGAGTCTTGTCTTTCCTCGGGGTTCTATCGACATGGCACCTTGCGCCGCCGCGCTCGTGAGCGGTGTTGTCTATGCCACTGAGATGCCTGCGCGTAGGCGCATGATTGCGGAGACAGCGGGCACGGCGATGGCCTCCCGCGCGGTCGCTATCGACAGCATGACCAACTTCGCGACGCGATGTCTCGGGCCTCTGCTTGGAGGCTTGATCTACGGAGCACTCGGCGTCTCGACATCCTATTTCCTCTCCGCAACGGCGTCGCTTTGCGCCGCGGCGTGCATCTATCGACTTTCGTCCGTGCAGGCGCCGTCCGGGCGCCTCTCCCTGACGCGGATCCGCAAGGACCTCCAGGAAGCATGGCAATACGCGCTCAACAGTAAAACGATCATGGCTCTCTTGATCGTGACGACAATCACGAACTTATGCGGCTACAGCTATAACGTTCTACTGACCCCTCTCCGAAGGGAGACGTTCGACTTGTCGGCCACGATGATCGGCGTGCTTTCGGCGGCGGAGCCTGCGGGATCTTTTGTCGCCGGCGCGATCATTGGAGGCGCTCGCCTACGAGGGCGGTCCTTAGTCTGGTTGATAGCCGGATCGAGTGTGCTTTTCCTGGCTATTGCGATCGCTGGGTTCGCAAGTTGATCTGAGTGGGGCCATGTTGCGGCTCTAAAGTCAAGGCGTCGTGCACGAACTCTTCGATCCGGTCGCGCACATCAGCGACCCGCGCGCAGACCATCGAGTTCTTTGACCTACGAAATATTATCGGTCGGATGCTCACGCGCGGCCGTCTGGGAATGGAGGCGGCACAGGAATATGCCGGGAAGCACAAGGGCATCGTCGAACTCAGCATAGCGGCAAGTTCACGCGGTGAAGTGAAGTTCCTCGAGCTGTGCAAGCGGGCGGGCTTTGCCAAACCTCAGCGTCTCGCCAAGCAACTCAACCTGCTTCTTCAGGGGGCATTGGCTCTCTTGCACGCTTCGGGCGAAACCTCTGCGTTCATGCGCTCGTGAAGGACTGGGCGTCGACGGTCCAGGACCTGGAGAACGCGCCTTCGATGCAGCCTGCGCGTGCGGGATCGAATATCAGAACCAGTCAGCGCGCAGTGCCTTGCGACCAAAAATCAAACTGCAGCGTCGCCGCATGGCTAGGCGCAGCCGGCACGCATACGGGAGCACAGCGGCCACAGAGCGCATTAGCCCACAAGCTGGCGACGCCGATACGCCGGATCATAGTAAATCTCCTTTACTTCGCGCTCGGCCATGTAGATAACGATGTCAACCGTCGTGATGACGGTTTTTACAATTACGTCGTAGTCGACCGTGCGGCCTACATCCGAGGCTTTGACGAGCGTCGCGATCCGGGCAAACGTCGTTGCCGCGTTGTCCGCGTGAGTCGAAAAGATGCCGCCAGGATGGCCCGTGTTCGCGCCCGTGAGGTAGTCCCATGCCGCATCGTCGCGCAGCTCAGTGAGGAAAATACGGTCGGGCGACAGCCGCATGGCCGCGGTCAGGCATTCTTTCGCGGACACGCGGCCCTCCTGTTTCCCGTACATCATGTAGCCGACTTCGTACTGGTTATCGGCTTGGACCTCATGCACGTCTTCCAAAAGCAGCACGCGCTCAGACGGCGGAACTTCGGCCAGCAGCGTGCGCGTGAGCGTCGATTTACCCGAACCCGTTTTGCCGGAGACACAGATATTTTTCTTGCTGCGCACCGCTTCGCGCATGAACCGGACCACATCGCCGCGATCAAGCAGGCGAAGCAACGTTTCTTCGACCGGGTCGAGCTTCAGCATGTCCTCAATCGTGCGACGCTTCGCGTTATCGAAGCGGCCTTCATCGCGCAACTGTTCCAGCCCCTTGCTGACCTGCAAGTGCTTGCGGAAGCAAAGGAGCACCGTTCCTTCGAGCACCGCCGGAGGCCGCACAATCACACCGCGCGTGCCATTTGGCAGCTTCACATCCATGATCGGCGACGGTCCCAAGCCGTTGTACGAGAGAAGCGTGTTCGTGAGATTATTGACGTAGGCGGGCGTGATCGCCGATTCGTCGTGCAATTCACGCCCGTCGGCTCGGGCGGTGACGACCTGCCCGAACTTGTTGACGCGAACTTCAAATACATCCGGATTATCGAGATAACGCAGCAGCGGAGCCAGTGTCATGCTGACCGCGTGGTCCGACGCAATGAACGACTGGACTTTATGGAGCGGCATCGCTGTTCAACTCGTAGACGTTGCTGAAATCAAGGTCTTGACGCACGAAAATCGCGACGTGATCGCCCTGCTGGTCATAGAGCGTCGGCGGAATGTTGATCGTCGCGGCGAGGGCCTCGCGTGCGAGCGAATCCGACGTTTGCGACGTGTTATCGAAATTGATGTTCGTTCCGCCGTTGCTCGCCTTGTTCGCCGCGTACTGGACGCCCGCATCGCCGAGATCCGAAATGATCGATATCAGGATGGCGGGACCGAACCGTTCCCAGAAGTGGGAGTCGACCTGTCCGGGGATACCGGCGCTACCCAGCGAATTCGTGCCGGGGCTATTAAGGTTGATCGTCGCGCCGTCAGGATTGACGAGGCGAGTCCACAACGCGAAAACTCGGGCCTGCCCGCTCTTGATGCCGCCACTCGCTTCGCCGACGACCGCCGCCCCCTTGTCGATCAACCGAACCTTGTGATCGAACGAATACACGTCTTGGCTCACATGGCACTTGATCTGTCCGGGCACTGTCGTATCCAGCTCGGTTGCCGTGCCACACTGGATCATGGTGCCAGCGGGAACCGTCAGGCTCGGATGCTTGAACGTGCTCGCCATGACGCGGCCGATACCGACGCCGTTCATCCGCGACGCGAGCGCCACGCTATCAGCGCTCGCCGGTGCTGATCCCGACCCGGACTCCAACCCCGACTTCCCGCCGCTAGCCGTTTCACGTTGAACCGCGTCGACCCTGCCTTGGGGCGGGTCTTGCACCGTCGAGCCGTCGGCGCCGAGGCGGCGCTGATACGCCTTTTCTTCTGGCGTCAGTTCGCGTTTTGCCGCTGCCTGCGCGCGAGCGGGCTGTTGCGGTTGCGCTGGCGCCGCCGCGGCGGCAGCCGGACTCGCGGGTAGGGGAGGCGAGGCCGCGCCGTTGGGATCCGTCGAGAAGTCATACTTGGGCAGCATGTTCGAAATCTGCTTGGCCTGGACCTCAGGACCGGCCCGCGGGTGCAGCTTCTGGTACATGATCCAGCCCATGAGGCCGAGCCCAAGAATGACCATCAGCGCGACAAACGCACGCATGCCCTGAATGCGGTTCCGGGACGCGACGACGCTGCGAAACGCGTCGCGTCCGCCGGAGAGGGGTTGGCTGTCGTCAACTAGCTCATCGATGTTCTGTTCGCGCCGGGTCATTGCTCATCCTCGCTTTTCATCACCCGTCTGAAGCCCGGAATGATCGTGCCGCTTGGTGTCGCCCCACGTGACGGATCGAATTCGCCGTTGACGATGCCGATGACCTTCTGCTGGCCGTAGCGCACGCGCCACTCCTGGGCGGTCGTTTCGGCGACGATGATGTTGTGGTCGGCGCCTTCGACGTGCGTGTTGACCGTGCTTTCCTTGCCATCGGAACTGATCACGAAAATCTCAGGCAGCTCGGCGTTTGCCGCGAACTTGAAGTAGGTAAAGCGGAAGTCATCCCACACGTTGACCGGCGCGATGGTTGCCGACGCCGGATCGGCTGACATCTGATAGTCGATGTTGAACGACGCATTGGGGTCCGTCCGAGCCATTGCCCCCTTCAGTTTCGCTTTGGCGATTTCGGCCCTGGCCCTGGCCGCGTCCTCATTCGGATACTGGTAATTCAGCTCGATCGTGGCCTGTTTCATCGACCAGGGGTTGTTAATGAAAGCCCGAACGGGCTGACCGTCTGCGCCCTGCTTCGTGTAGTGGCCGATGAAGTGAAGCAGGATGTTGTAGGTGTGCTTGTCCGTCACGATCGTCAGGTTGGTATCGCTCAGATCGGCGGTCGGACGGATGAAGAAGTTGTTGCCGCTATGCGTGAACTGCCACGCCTTGGTGTCACCGAAGGCGTGCGTCACGTACTTTTCATCCTTGCCGACTGTAATATGAATCTGGATGCCGAGCACGGCATTCAGCTCGACCGTGTCGAGCGGGTTGTAAACCACTGACTTGATGCGATAGTCGTAGGGGGAATTCTTCTTCGGCGATACGGCCATTGCCGGCGAAGCGGCGAACAGTACAGCCGCCGCCAGTGCGGTCAGGCCGAGGCCGACGAGTAAGACCGATCCGATGCGCTTCATGGTCAGCCTCCCACCTTGCCCACGTTCGCAGGACTCTCCGGATTCGGCCTGAAACTGGTGACTTGGAAGCCAGCAGGGTTGATGAATCGCTCGGCCGCGGTCATCGGGCGGCGCACGTAATCGAAGGCCAGCGTCGCAATCCAATATTGCGGCGGCTCGGCGTTGGGGCGGTCTCGATAGCGTTTCGTGGTCGTATAGCGGACGGTTGCGACGCGATGCCTGGTGTCGACAATGACCGAGTTGATATGGACCGACGTGCTTTCCGAGTCTCCCAGCACCTTGTCTTTCGGCTTCGCGCCGCGATACTGCTGCAAGTAATCGTCGGCCACTTGTCCCGATGCCGTCAGGCGCACAAAGTCATAATCGGTCTGTCCGGCATAGAAGTCGTAGGCTTCGCGGTGGATGACGAATTGAGACACCCAGTACTGGTCCGTCGCTTCATCCATGCCCATGTCCTGCGTGACGATCGACACCTGCGACAACTCGCCCGTGGACTTGTCCAGCGTGAGCAAGTATTGCGGCAAGGGTCGCGCGTAGCGCAGCATCGTGCCGCCCGTGACCAGCCACGCAAGCAGCGCAAACGCGGCGAAGCCCCCGGCGACTTGCCACGCGCGCTTACGCGACAGCAAGACCTCATCGAGCAAATCGACTTCGGCGCTGCCGCGCTCTTTTCGGTAGGCATCCATTTCGGCTCGCGTGATCGCTTTGCGCTCGGCTCGCGCGATATTAGGCTGATTGCTATCCATCACTTTGCATCCCTGGTCTTCGATTGCTGGACAGGCGCTCTCACGGGAAGGACGGCTTTGCCGACGACCTCGCTCGGCATGGACTTGTTCACCGGGACCAGTTGGCTCATGTCCGGCTCGGGCGCAGGCTTGCGGCTGTTCGCACATCCCGCGAGCGCAACCGCCGCACACAGCGCCAGTGCACAGGGAAACTTCATTTCGCGACCCTCTCATGTTCGATGAGGCAAAACCATCCCACGTCCTTGAAAACCGATTCAAGGATTAGTCAAATGCATGCTTGTACTTATGCGGATCGCCGCGAGCCTCGGGCTAGACCGTTAGTCAGAGTTTGGCCAGACGGTCCGGCCGCCGTGGAGTTGGCGGCTGAGCCTGCGGGAGCGCCGCCTCCAGCACTTCCTGACTGATTCGTGCTGCCGCCGCTTCCGCCTCTGCTGCCACCGTTGCCGCCCCCGCTGTCGCGGTTTTGCCTCATGTGCCGGAAGATATCGGCTGACACACCCTGTCCCCAGGATGAAGCCATGTGCGGAATCTCCTTGAGCATGAACCAGGTGAGGACGAGCACGAATACGCAGGTAACGATGGCAACCATGATCGGCGAGCTCGGATTGTCTGCCGACGCGGCGCTGACTGCGGCTTTGAAGAAGTACAGCAACAGACCGAACACGGCGGAAAACAGCGCTGTTACCAGGCCGTAGTTGATGACCGACCCGATCCACTTGGTGAACAACGACTTCGTGCTCTCGAAGAGCAACAAGAAGATGAAAATTGGGCCGAAGCAAATGGTTATGCCGAGCATGACCTTTGACATCAGAATCAAGCCAGCACCAATGCCGCACATGACCGCTGTAACGAACAGCACTGTAACGCCGAGAACTAGGTTTGCGAGGTTCGGGCCGCTGAGCACGCCCGAGTTCGCGAAAGCCTTTTTTGCGACGCTCAGCCCGTTATCCATCGCCTGATCGATCGAGTTCGCGATTGACGTTTGTGCGTTCGCGCCCGACTGGCCATTGATGATAAACACCGAAGCGAGCTCGTCGGGAAGGCGCATCGCGGTGTTGGCGAGCTTCGTCTGGTACCACCCGCCCGCACTTGCTATACCGATGATGATGGCGTATCTCACGAACCGGTTGACCAGCGAGCTTAGCGGTTCGCCATTGGGCCGGCCCATGAGAAACAACCCCTCGATCATCAACGCCATCGTCAGACCCAGCGCAACCATCGGCGCGGCGAAGCTGATGACATTCGACAGGTTGGTCGCCACGAACTGAGATACGACTGTATCCATGTACGAGAAGATCTGCGACGTTGCGTTGTAGGTCGCCATGAGGACTACTCCTATTTGCCGAATGCAACAACTTGCGCTTGGGCAGTCAAAGCGTTTTGACAATCGGGCATCACCTTTTGCGCCGCGTCGTTATTGCACTCGGACACCCGTGCGAGGCGCTCCGTGTCGTGCTGCACGTACCAATCTTTGGTCTGCGCTGGGTGATCAGGGTCTTTGCCACAAGCGGAAAGGATCGAGATCGACAGGAGCATCAAGGCTGCTTTTTTCATGATTGATCAGTCCGGTGATGGAAGTTACGGCGTAAGGTTCGGGGCTGTGTTGTCATCCGATGACGTGCCGATGCCGTAGCGGCGCGCCGCTTCAATTTGCTGCTGTTGCAGAATCTTGTCCTGCGACTGCTGCAGCGACGTCATGAGGTTAAGCTTGGTCTGTTCGGCTTCAATCGCACCGCGCGCCGTCGAAATACGCGCTTGTAGGTCCGCGATCTCCTTCGGCGTGCTGGTCGCGTCGATTTGGCTGGTCAGCGACTGAATGTTGTTCAGTTCGGCCATCTCGTTGTTATAGGCCTGTTCGCCCATTGCTCGATCGGTCGCGCCCTTGGCCTCGACTTGACTGTTGGCATAATCGAGCGCGTCGCCTCGCCCCATGCCGTCGATCTTCGACTTGATGGCGTTGACGATTTGCGTGGTGCGCGCGTTGTAGCCCGAACTGCCGCTGTTGAGGACGTCGCCATAGACCTGCGACCAGTTCGAGGGCAGATTGGTACGCAGCATCGACGCGTCGCTGGGTAGCAAGCCACCGATGCCCGTGCTGCCCGTGAGCGACCGATATTGAGCTTCCTGCGTCTGGAGCTGGCTTTTCAGAGCCGTGAGTTGTTGGCTCAGCGTCGCGACCTGCTGGACCCACTGAACCTGCCCAAGCGGGTCCGTGACCACGACCTGGGCGTGACCCGCGAGCGGCAGGCCTGCAGCGAGCGCGAGAACAATGGCAAAGCGTGTCTTCTTCATCGTGCGGCTCCTGGCTATGCCTTGCGGCGAACGGCATCGAAGTACGTGGGCATCCATTGATCGGGGTCGTCGGTCCCGAGACGCCGCATCACATTGTCCAGCCGCTCAGCGTTGTCGGGTGTGCCGGAAAGGATCGCAATCTCATCGTACATACCCGTGAGATCCATGACCGCGAGAGCCGACTGGTTGCCCTGCTTGACCAAAAACTGGCGACTGTCCTCTGGAATGGACAGCATTGCGTCCAGCTCGGCCTGCGTAAGTTTGAGGTAGTCGAGGTAGTCGGCGTGCGTGGCTTCGGGGTTATAGAGCATCACCTTCGTCACGCACGCCTGCACGATGGTCTTGCCGATCGTGCTATCGAGCGCGTCGTTCGCTTCCTGCGTGGCGAAAACATAGATGCAATCCTTCTTCCGGTCGGTTTTCAGACCACGCTTCACTTCGAGCGTGATGGTCGGGTCGTCAAGGTATTGGGCGAACTCATCAAACGTTTGAATGACGCGCCGTTTGCCGTCGATGGACGACCGCACGCGATAGAGCAGATACATGAGCAGCGGCGTGCGTGCGATCGGAGCCTTTTGACCTGGACCCACGATGAAGTCGGTCAGATCAAATCCGAACACGTCACGCTGGCTGAGATCCAGTTCGTCCGAGTCGTTGTCGAACAACCAGCCGTGCTCGCCACCACGGCACCATGGCTCCAGCAGCGAGGCAAGCGAGGGGCGCTCGCCTGCGCCCACTTGATACGGACGCGGGATGTTCTGCACGATCGCCGTAAACGTCCGGATTTCCCTCTGCTTGAAGAGCGATTCGTCGCCCATCACCGCGTCAACGGCATCGTTGATCTGCTTGACTTCATCATGAGTAATCGGGCCCTCGAGCGACGTTTCGGCACAGATCCGCACCAGGCGCTTCACCATGCGGATATTCGCCTTCGTCGGCGCGAGCTGCGCAGGCTGCCAGCCGGTCGGCTCGCCGTCGCGCAGAACCGTGTATAAGCCACCGAGGGCGGCGACGAGCGGATACATGCCAAGCCCTACGTCATAGATGAACTGACGAGGTTTGAACTTGGTAGAAAGTGTCTGCAGCGCGTTGAGTAACGTCGTCTTACCCGAGCCCGTCTTGCCGAGCAAGATCGTGTGACCGGGCGGACGCTTGCCGAGCGAGTTGTCATGCATCGGCGAGGAATGCCAGTTGAAGAACAACGGTGTGCCCGTGACGGTCTTGAGCAGCGCAACGGCTGGCCCCCACGGGTTGCCATCGGGTTTGCCCACCATGAAGTTATGGAACGGCGCGAACGAAAGGTAATTCATGCTGTTGATGGGCACCGGACGGGGCGCTAGCGCGTGGTTCCCGGGCAGGCGCGACCACCATGCGGCGTCCGAGGCGAGGCCAACGGATCCCGCAACAACCGAGCACGAGTTCAACAGCACGCGCGTCGCTCGCGCGCGACGCTGCGCTTCCTTCGGCGTGTCGGCGGTGACGTGCAGGCATCCGTAGTACAGGCCCATCGTCACGCGCCGGGAAACCACGTCATCCGCTGCATCAGCCATCTGCGCGATCTGCGAGCGGCTCTTGTCCTGTGTTTCGAGCATCGCCTTTTCCTGATTGGACAGGAATACGCTCGCGGCCAGGCTCGACATGCAGCAATACTGCTGCGACAGCACGAACTCGAACTCGGCTTCCATCAAGATGTTGAGCTGGCCCGGTTCCGTCGCCTCTGGAAAGTCGACCACCTCAACGCCCGCGATGTACTTGTCCGAGTCGATGCGGCGACTTTGCATCACATCGCCGAAAAGCGAGCTGACGGTACGGTTGTACAACATGCTTTCGCGCGCCCGGTCCCGCGTGATCGGCACGGGTTGCCACTCATCGTTGGCCAGGAAGCTGAGAAATTCGAGCGTGCTCGAAAACGCAAACTGGCGATGAGGTGTCAATGGCGGCGGCAAGACGCGCAACGCGGGGACAGAGTCCGCGGCGCCGCCGTCCGCTTCAGCCAGAACGTCGTCGGGGTCCAGCTCATCGTCGGATTGCTCGGCTTCGGTTGTCGTGATCCGGTTGCCGCGCGCATCACGGTAGTACACCCCGAGCGTTTCGATGCCGTAGGCGCGCATCGAGCCGGTCACCTGCGAGGCGATATCTTCGAGGCTCGCGATGGCTTCGGCCTGAATGTCCAGCAGATCATCGCGCGACGGGCGATCGAAGCGCGCAAGGAATTTCTGCGTGAAGTCGCCCACCGGGTTGTACACGACCGTCAGATACCAGTCGTTGGTCATCAACGGCACATCTTCGAAGCGCTTGCGGTACTTGCGGTCCAGCTCGCGAGCGAACGTCGCGGCGAACTCGCTTTCCGGGTAGCGGTCCGTCCGGTGATGATGCAGATGCACCCAAAACTTGACGTGCTCATTGCCTACCGTCTTGAAGAGCTGGTTCAGGTCCCGGCGCCAGTTGATGTGCTCCCAGTCCGAGGCGCATTCGTGCGATCGGCCTCGGACTCGGAACGTCATCAGATATTCATTCGCTACGGTGCTAACGATTTGGTCGGTGACGTGGTAGGAGTACGGCACGAACTTCACCGCCGTTGGCTCCTTTCGATAGCCATTGTCGGCCTTCGCTCGGCGAACGGAGACAGCCATTATTTCTTCACCTTGTAGTCCACTGTGGAATGGCTCGAGCCACCCCATCGTTTGGTGAATGGCGAGTCAATGAGATTCGCTACCTTCGTGCTGAAGGCGAGGCCGATGATCCGGAACATGCGATCGTCGTGCTTTGTGATGCAGAAGCAGACGAACCACAGAAAAGCGAACAGCAGGAACGTCAAGAAGTGAATCAGCATGAACATCGCCCCACACACCATGAAGATGAGCAGGAACGGCGTACGCGGGATGCCTGCATAGGTCGGCAAGCGCGTCGCGCCTTTGAACAACGGAAATTCGCCTGCTTTCATCGGTCGCACCTCTCGAGAACCGGCCGAGAATTGGCCTGGAGTCTTACCCTGCATCGGCCTTATTACCGGTACTGGTTAGGCGATGCCGAACAGGCCGACGAGGTATGAGGCGGAGCCGACGACGATGAGACCCACGACGCAACGGACCGCGAAATCAGCGCGAACCAGGTGCGCAATCCAGCCGAGGGCGCAGGCGATGATGAGAAGAGCGGCGCCGATGGGGATCCACTCCATCATCCAGGCCTGCAGGGACGACAGGGCCGACGCGCCGGTATCCGTGCCAGCCGCCGTTGCGGTCGATGAGGCGACGAAGGTAAGGAAGGGAGCCCATGCCATCAACAGGGCTCGATTGACGGTCGCAAAGGAAGTTGCGACTGGGCGGGCATTTTTCCGAATAGCTACGACGTTCATCAAGGTTCTCCGGGTTTGGGGTTCCAATCGGACAGCAGCAATGAACAGCTTTCGACTCCGCATCTCTCACGAAGCCACTCAACCAACAACCTCAAGTCAGCCCAATAGCGCACTTCCTCTTTTGCTTGCACGCGCACTGAACAGACGACAACGTTTGCTTTGTCATCGCCGATCTCAAAGAGTGGAAACCACTGCTTGATAGCGACGCGTTGAATGGAAACGGCCTGCAGGCGACCGCGCTTAGCTTCGTCCTCCAGCTGCCGCTGAGGAATCAAATAAATCTGCATTCGTCATGGCTCCGGCTTCTCCGAGCCGAATGCGCCGGGGTCGTCGTGAGCGAACGCGCCTTGACTTTCGTCGTCCCGGTGAGGCTTTACGGCCGCGGCTTGGATCAGCCGCGTGCCGCCTGTTTTGTCGCCAGGGTCGCTTCGGATCGCGGCGGCAGACACGGGGTGCGCTCCACTCACCGCGCTCGCGTCACTCGACAGGGCGGGGATTTGTAGAACTCGCGCCTGCGCGACAACGGCCTTGACGTAGCCGTTGGAGAATCCGCGCGTTTGCGAACCCGTGTTGTAGCAGGAAAGTGCGTGCAACAGGGCTTTCTGCCCTTCACCGTGATGCTTGACCGCTCGGGCGTAGCAGCCCGTGAGGACGGCTGCCGCTGCCCGAAGATTCGTGCATGCGTCAAGCAGCTGTCGGCCAGTCAAACCGAGCGCTGCAAAGTTGGCTGAATTCACCTGGCCCAAACCCACATCGAAATTCATGCCCTGCGCCTGAAGCCAGTCAATCGTCGCGGCAGCTTCCTCTGCATCAGCAGGCTGCCGGGGCAAGCGATAATTGCCATTGACGTTGATCGCGAATTGCCGGTTGGTGGATTCGTGAGACACGATAGAGCCCATGGTCACCGGATTTACGTCGGGATAGCAGGTGCGCGCAAGCGCCGCGATCTCGGCCGGCATCGCCGCCGCCGCGATCGGCGGCGCACTCGCCAACGACGCGGCAACGAGGATCAAACTGAGGAGTCTGCTCAACATAATTGACTCTTGAAATTGCATTTTCAATCATCAATCCTATGATAGACAAAAAACGTGCGGTGTCAACGCGGGGCGTGAAAAAAACCAAGGAACCCGAAAGAGCAGGGCGGACACTGAACTCAATCCAGTTCGTCACGCAGGCGCAAAAGGCCCCGAAAGGCGAGCCTCGCTATCGTGATCCGGCCAATCCGTTCAACACATGGAGTGGTCGCGGCAAGCGGCCCGACTGGTTAAGGGCCTATCTCGAACAAGGCGCGCAGCTCTCGGACTTCGAAATCTGACGAGGAGGTTGAGCATGGGCATCCCACTTTCAGCTGGACGGAAGCGAGAATTTCGAGCTTCGCCGTCGGCGACTCAGGATGCGGGCGCGCGGCAGCGAGTGCCCGTCTGTCGACGCGTTGTACGCGCAGTGAAGAAGGTCGCGCTGGTCTTGCTGCGCGCGTTATGGGTTGGCTCGCTGGACTTCCTGCTGTCCCTGTTGCTTCTGCTCGCGCGGCCCGCGAGATTCGTTTTCAAGCTCGGCATCATCGGACTTCTTCTCATTGTGGTGATGGAAGGGATGAACCACTGGCGTGACTTGCATTTCTGCATCATTGCATGCGGCGCAATCATCGTACTGCTGCTGACGCTCGGATTTTACGTCAGTTTTATAAAATGTCTTACCATTCAAAAGAAACAAAATCCGCTAAGAGGCTGAGATGACGCGTTATAAGTCTGCAATTATTACGATATTCGCAGCTTTTTCGGTATGTTCTTCTGCTTTCGCCAAAGATCCGTGCCAGTCTCTAATTTGCATGGTGGGCAAGGTTCAAGGAGGCATCGCGGGTAACGGAAGCGCTCAGGACGGCTGTTCACAGAGCGTTAGCGACTTCCTATCGATCATCAAAATGCATAATGGCCACATGGACCTCATCGCGACACCCAATGCGCGCAAGGATTATCTGAATTCCTGTCCGGGTGCTGGTGCCGATGCGTCCGGAGTTGATTCCGTCATTTCCAAGTTTGGGAATGCCACCCTATGATTGTCTATCGGCGCGACAGAATAGATAGGTGTTGCCGGTTGTTCAGCCCGTAGACGATGCAAAGGTACAGATATGTTCGAAATGACGGACGAGGAAAAAGCAGCGCTCGATCGGTTGCTCATACATGCGCGAGGTGACACCGGTCAAAGCCGACGTGTGGCGGATTTTCTACTCGCATGGTGGAACGCTGAAGAATGCGGCGGGTTCGACATAGCCGCCACTTGGGGACTCGATGCAAACATTGCAGCCGATGTCGTTATAGTTTTTGCTCTGGCTGTACGAGCAGGCGGCTACCCGGACAACCTCGGCTATGGGCCGCAGTTCGAATCCATTGTGCGCGATTGGCGCCCCGGGCTGATGACACAATGAGGCAACGGCGGCATCAGTATGCTGACCCGCCCGTATGAATTGGCGTGCGAAGTTGCCGATGACCGATTTTTCGCGTCGCCGCTAAGCAGTGCGTCCTGCCGCGGTTCTGCTTGCTGCAAGGCTTTCCGCCGACACCGTCGTGCGGAGGTCATTCTGAGAATGAGAATTGGCAATCGTCTCCATATCGTTGATTGAGGCCAGTGCTGCCTCGGATGCCCCAGCAAGGGTTCCGCTCCGTCACAGCGGCGCACCAACGCCTTTAACTGACGATCTGGACGTCGCGTCCTTCCTCAGCCTGCAGAACCTCGCGCGTTTGTTAAGGGTGTAAGGCTCCAACCATGGGAAACAAGCTGACCGAACGGAACGCTCGACTGCGAAAGCAACGAGTCAAATGGCGACATGAAGTCGACCTTGTAGAGGGGTACTGGAAGGATTGCGCCGACGAGGATCGAAAGGACATGCGATCCGAGTTACGGCATCAGCTGCCTGTGTTGGAGGCAGAGATCGAGGCAAGCAATGTCGACGACTTCACGAAAGCCGAATTGAAAACGCGACTCGGCGCCCTGATGAGAGAGATTTCTGAGGCGCCCGGCTAGCCGAAGCATCAGCCTGACTAGCCGGGTCGACGGGATGGGTGAGGATGGAAGGGCGCAGAACCGCGGCGCTCAAACCGCAGTACCGATTCCGCCTGCGCTCGTCGCTGTGGCGCCCTCTGCCTGATCAGACCCCCGCTGCCGACTTTGCAACGTAACGGAAGCTCCCGTGACGTCCATTAGGCACCTTTCCTTTCATCGGATTTCGCGTCCGACGGCTCGCCCATTAGGTTCGATTTACTCGCCGTCAAAGCCTTTCTCCGCACGAGTTGCGCTCAAGATCGATCTTGATCAATGGCGGTGATCGCGATCGCGGGTCTTCTGTCCGTCGAGACTGACTTGGACCCCGATGGCACAGCCAGTCCCGCAGGTCGCGTTCGGCGTGGAGGGAAACGACGGCACTGTCTCGACACTGACTATCGCTTTAATTGTTTCCGCGTTGTCCGCAAGCACCATCTGAAGGTCCAGTACCGCGCCGCTGTCATAGACGATATGCATGGTCCCCGTGCAGTCGGGGTTCACGGTGTATGTGCCATGCTGGTTCGGATTAAATGCAGTCTGTCCGGCCCGAGGCGTGCCATTGGTATTGAGAAAATCAGTTCGCGTAAAGCTCCCTGCTCCGTCGAAGGTCTGGAGGGCCACTCCGTCAATGACGATTGGTTTGGTGAGCGGATCCAATACTGGCGGAGACTTAGTTGTGTCCAGAATACCAAGCAACTCACCACGGGCACTGAACGAGTAGGCTCCTTTGAGGGACGATGCCGAACATTCGCCTGACGCATAAGCGGGAATGGCGGTCGCCATTGAAGCTGCCACCAAGATAGACAGGACACCTAATTTCGTATAAGGCATGGTATTCTCCCTCTGCCCATTCAGGCGTATAAACATGTGCTTACGTTAGGAAACGCATCGACCGAGACGAGGACCGCAAGCAACGCCCGTATGCACCCGCAGATACCTGACAATGTTGCGCCGGACGTTACAGAAAGGATATGTTAGTCAAAAGGAATTGCAAGCCGTTTTGGCTCCCTTAGTCATGAGCCTGCGGATGCACTGATTTCTTGGGAGCAGGCGAATGGCAGTACGTTATCAGCCGTTCGCTCGTCATTACGCCTGCGTTACGCCAAAGTTAGGAGGAGGTCTAGGGACACGTTAAGCCGCAGCCATTTCTTACCGAAGACAGCTTTTCGGCCCCCACAATCAAGTACGGGTTTCATATACGAACGGAAGTCCTTGCTGCGGTGGAACTCAGACGGTATAGATATAGCGCTCTGCTACACTGCTCTCGTGGTCGTCCCGCCCTCTGATCGTTTCAACCAGATGTCCAAACGCCACGCGAATCGAAAATCCGTCCGCTCGTCCGTTCGAAAATTCCACGGTTCCCTCAGCAAAGGGATGCTCCTGCCGCTGCCCGAGAGCGCGAGACGCGAGGCCTCCTTGGCTCGTCATATGACCTGGGCGGCCTGCAAAAAAAACAGCCGGTAGCGCTTATCTGGTAAATGAGATGGTGCGGCTCGTGTACCTGACGTTCTACGTCCAGGACGCGGGGTACGGCGACACCGATCTCACGGTGTATGTGCACGCCGAAGCCGCACTTGAACGCTGTTTAGAAAGAACCGAGCGGGAGAGCGTTTGGCGATTTGAGCGGGACGACGCGCCGCTGTTCGAGGCGATCCTGCGACAAGCCGACCGCCAGTTTGATGGTGCCCCCAGCTACGTACACATGGAGGCGAGCGAGCGCTTGGATCGGTTCACGCTGAGCGGACGACGGTCGCCGCTCCCCAGTGCGGCACGCATGCAATAACGCTCGCTTTCGCCGACAAAGAATGCCCCTAAGCCGACCCATGCTCAACAGCTAATATTGCGGTTTGTAGATATTTCGAATAACTAACTAAAATGCGTTAATGTTCATTATGTCCAATTTACCCTGCAGTTGAAGTGTTTTGCCGGTCAACGCGGTCGATCATTACGATGCGCAGCAATCTGCTCCCGTGCCGAGTCTCCTCCTGATTTTTGCCATACTGTGCCTCGACAGCGGTGACAACGCCAGTGATTGCGCCGACAAGATCCACGCGCACATCGCCTTCGATGAGACCGGTCCAATAGCGTTGGCCGCGACACCAGAGCTTCACGCCATTACGAGCGTCAAGCCTTTATATCGCCTGCCTCATTCGTCGGGCTTGATCCTTTGAATCGATGACCAGTTCACTATGGAGCATGGCGGAGCGGGAACGACTCGCATCGAATGACCCGGCCACATGGAGTCGCGCAAATTGCCTCACCCTGATCGCTGAGCGTCATTGAAACTCGGCACGAATGCATGCCAGTCACGTCGGCACGATTGTTACTCATCCGCTCGGAAGATTGCCGAGGCTATCGCATATAGCCATGTGCGCGCCGTCGCGGCCGTTGGTCATTGCCGCGTCTCGCATTCTGCGGGCGCTATCTGTTTGCATGATGCAGCACATTCGGCTGAATCAGCCGGCCCCACTCATAGTCAACCTCGTCCGGCCGCATCGGAAAAACGCCTGCGCCCGGCGTAAACGTTAATTCACCAAAGTAGATTGTACCGTTCAGTTCGTAAACATCGACTCGCACATATTCGAATTCACATGCAAGGATGCTTGCTATCGAGATCACGCGGTCCAGTTTCTCCGGAGGTGGCGCGGGCTTTTCGCTACGTCGATAGTGACCGATCCAAATATCCTGCACATTCCAACTAGCGTCGTATGTGTCGCCACGCGGATTATCGCCAAATCGGTCCGAGATGACCGCGATGAAGATAGTTTGCTCGCCCGATGGTCGGTTGAACACATGGACTTTCAGGTCAGCCGGGACCTTCCCGCCTTCGGCAAGCAGAAGCTTCTCGAAGAAGACGCGCGGCTCAATCATGCGGTAATGACGTTCGCGAGCCACATTATAGAAGTTCGTTGATAGCCACTGCTTCGACAAAGCGGAGAGTTCTTCGAACGACACGCGGCTCTTGTCCTCAACAATCTTCACAAAGCCGCTGCCGTGATTGGACTTCATCACGAATGCGGACGGAAGGTGCTCGAAAACTTCTTCCGTGAAAGCCTCCGGATTCGCTATCAAAGGGATGAGATGTACCGGACCGATTTTTCTCGCCACGTACTCACGGACTTTCAACTTGTCAGTGAGATCCGCAAAGCGAGGGTCGGGGTACAGGCACCGCTGGAGGATCTTCTCATTGAAAGTTTTGGGATTCCGCATATCGGGGAATCGTCCAACCCTCCGACGATGCGTGATACTCAGGAATACCGGATCTGGCAAGTACGCTTTCGTGCTGTCGAAAAACTTCTTTGCTAATAACATCCGGATCCCCTTACGTGCATCGAAGAATGGTGCTATCACAATAATTGCGTTCTTGCGAGATCGTGTCACTTTGTCGATATTCGACTGAACGCGGCTGCTATCTTGACCTCAGTGTGCGTCACCCCGTCCCGTATTGATTGGCGACGGCCGTACAGTGGGGCCGCGATTCCCTGCCTGCAAGGGGCCATCGAATCGATCGGGCGTGGCGCTCGATCTCCGGTTTCCGGATGACGTCGTCGCTGGCTCGACCAGTAGCGGGACGCCGTTGGGGCGTTCAACGTGAGAGACCTCAGTTTTCTTTCGGAGAGGCGCCGCATGCTGTGGCATACGCATTTCGGCGTGTGTCTTCGTCGTCCCCGCAACATGGCGGGCTGGTTGCTGCGCGGACTTCGCATGAGCAGCCCGGTTATCAACGCGCGGATCGGCATACGACGTACGGTGGCGTGTGCTCGTCGTACGGCTTGATTCCGGCGGACGGCTTGCCCTGGTGGTGTCCCGGAGCGTTTTCTCAGCTGTTCGAAGGACAATTGTTCCAGCCCAGGCATTCACACCGCGCGCTTCCACCCCACTTCGCGTCAAGGCGGTCGCGTCGCACCACCGCGCTTCGAACACCGATGCCGGTAGGGCTGTCACGATGCACGGCGGCAAAGGCGACACCCCATGCAGCATGAAGGCGGCGCGATTCATTGGACGCACCATGGCGAGAAAATGATCTTGGGCGAGCGGGATGCTTTCTTTATTGTCCACGATACCGGTTGTCTTTGCGCTTCCCAACTGGGCGACCGGTGAGGCAGGCTCGCGGACGTTGCCTACTGCACTCACCGCCTCCGTTTTCGATCCACCAACGCCGTCATTTAAAGCATTGCGCACCCATCCATACGATCCAAGTATGCCGCAGAGGCCGACGGCCATCACTGCAAGTAACGTGTTCCGTTCAAGCAGCGGCGCCCGCGACGAGAGAAGCCACGACCCTGTACCAACTTCCTGCGGGGCCGCGCCGCTACCGTTCGATCCGTCAGACGAATCATCGAGGACGCGGGCCGACGCCGCTCGCACCATAGCGCGCACGGCCTCGTCGATTTCCAAGAGAGACGCATCCGCCCGTGTCAGCACAGCCCCATGGCGGTCTGCGCCGCAATAGGGACACGGGAGGTCGTCTGCTTGAGACAGGCTCTCGCAGCGGGGACAAACGACGGAGTAAAGCGACCGCCACTCTTCTCGCTGGTCCATGTTTGCAGTAAAGATTGAGTGCCGTACGCGATGCGTCAGTAGTAAGTCGATGGTAGCCCGCTCAGCGGATGCACCGCCACGTGAGCCCTATTGGAGAAACCAATTTTCATGTTGACCGGGAAGGTCGAGTCTGACCTTAACACACCGATATACCCTCGGATAGCCGAGAATATGGCCCAACCGCAGGGGCTGCTAGCGTAACGTGAGCTGGACTTCTGAATTAACTGAGCACTCGGAAGTCGTCGCGTTTTTCGCGAAGGCTGATTAGTCGCTAAAGAATATCCTTTGCCCGATACCGGCGTGTCAACATGAATTAAATCCATAATGCACATATCGTACGCAGCGCCGCGAATGCGTTGCTGAGAACGATCGCAATCCTGATCGGCATGCACGGACAGCGTAGAACGCAGAACGTGTAAGAGAGCCCAACGTTGTCTTAGCCCGAACTCAACCGTGAATGACTTTGTCCGCCTCGGTGTTCGCCGCCGCTTATCGCGAGAGGCATTTGATACCCAGCCACGCGGCAGGCGATGACGCGTCCCGGTCGGCTCCCGAGGAGGCGGCGTCAACTCAACCCCCGACGTATGTGGCAGATGTGCTCCACGCGCTTTCGCGTTCCTGCTTGCGCGGGACGAGCCGAATAGATATGGTAGTACAGCGAATAATTTAGTACGTCCAAGAACAGGCCATCCTCTGCGAAGAACGGCATTTTGGCCGAGGCCCTGTTCTATTTTACAACGTTTGGAGGCCATTGTATGAGCCGGGTCCTCATTCTTGGTCTCGCAAGACTGAACGATGATGAAGGGGATTTTGCATTGCCCGCCGAGATAAAGAACGAATTGGGATCAGTCCTCGATCGGGACATGCTCTCGACGAAGCGGCTGAGAACCGTTCTACTTCCGGACGAAGCGCACTCGACCGGTGCATCAACTGGCGCCGGTGTGTCATGCGTGTTCGTCGAACTCACCACACGGCATGGCGCGCGTATTAGCCGCCGCCTGCCCTTGATCGGACGATTCACCGAACATACGATCGACCTATGTCCTGACGATATCCCCGACTGGCTCACATGGGCCGCGGCTGACGTGGATCTGGCGCAGCACGCGCGTATTTCTTTCAGTGAGACTTCGGCGTCCCACGTGTGGGGAAGACTTTGGGCGCGCAGGCTGAGCGCGTGGCGTCCGGTGAATCTCACGGTCGACCAGGAAAAATCGAATGACTATGCGAAGCAGTTCGAATTAACGACGCATGAGCCATCTGTCTTGCAGATCGGAGGGCCGGACCTTCCGTCTCGCTTTGTTTCACTTCCAGAAGGTCGCGTCAAGGTGCTTCTCACCGCCAATGCCGCGGACCGCGCCGATGGCGATCCGTTGAATGTGGTCGTATCCCGCTTGCCAACGGGCCCGCGTAACACTTTGCTCTCTCTCCTCTCGATGAATCAATCGGTGCACGCCGCGGGCGTCGCAAAGGAGCTCGGCGACGGTTTTGACTGGGAACGCGTAGGCGATGATCCGCTGAGCGGATGTGCGCTCGGCCATGCCGCGATAAGGCTCCACGCGCTTGATCGATTCACGCTTGCGGACGCGGGAAGTCTCCTCCAGATGGCGCGCGTCTCATCCGACGCCGCTATATTGCTCGCCACCCGTGCAATCGCCGAAGACGCAAGCGACGTTTCCCGGGTGATTCGCTTGCTGGACGTCGGGATCGGACGCGGACTGCCCGTCCTGGCGCAGTCGTTGACCGCCGCGAATGTCGCGCTCGATGTCTTGCGGCGACGCGCAAATCGAGTCGACCAAAAGGTACTCGCGGCGCTGACAGAGAAGGCCCGGAATTATAGTCGTGCGAACGCCGGCGCGGGCCCATTCATGAGTTTCTATGGCTGGAAACCCTATGTCCCCCACGACCAGCAAGCGACTCGCAGATGCGAGCGAAGCTCAGGCGGCAGCGTCGTTAATGCCATTGCCGCCATTGCGTCGGCTTTCAAACCCATGCCTTCTACGCCCCTAATTTGACCGAGAAGAGCGAGGCAGCAGCAACACGCCCATGTTGACACTGCCCGGTCGTCGTCGCGCCGTTCGCCAAGGCCAGTCGCGTTTGTGAGGGGTCACTATTTTTCGATCAAATTTTTTCGTCCGTCTGAACTAACAGGAGAAACCCAGACCACATGAATTCTTCCAACTGACGGTGACTTCAACTTCGCCATACAGGCTTGATCCGTTATTCGTCAGGCAATTGACGCAGAGCCGCGTTCGCTTCTCATGCGTCAGAAGCCGTTGGCAGTGGCATTGGAAGCGAAACGTACGCTCTAAATAGATCTTGCATGATTTTGGTTTCCAAAAAACTTTCTTATCCCCTTATCCTACTCACATGCCTGCGGACGCATCACATCCGTGCCGGCTGCGATAGGTCGTTCCTGGGAACGACTGTTGTCCCTGTCAACGATTTCGTTTCTTGCAGGTACATCAGGAGACCACGTGGACATAGGTGAGTGGCGTTTAAGCGATCAATCGAAGCGCCCACCATATGGACCGAGCGATACCGTAGCGTTCCCTCGTTCCGCAGCTTTCCTTTTACACAGCGCAGGATTGACTTTAGTGTGAATTAGCACATTCACGTCTGAAGATTGAATATAAGTCGAAGATGACGAAACCTGCTGTCAATTTGGTCCGCCGGTGGGTCCCTTTTTAAGAAATGTGGGTTGCCGCACGTACAGCAAGTGCATCGAGCTTGAGGGTGAGCCATTGCGAACCCGATTTTTATTTTCCGATGCTAACGGTCGTTCGCAGTACCAATGTGCCCGTTGTTGGCGGCGACCATGCTTCCGAGGAAGCGTTCGTTCGACTTGTACCTAGACCGCAGTGTCGTTGTTCGGCATTCGAATCCATGAGGAAAACCTCTGATGAACACACCAGTTCTTGGGATCGATCCAGTACCCGCGCGCACCCGAGACGACCCGTTTTCTGCCAGTGATTTCTGGAAGTTGATTGTCGATAACGTGTGGGTCGTGATTGCGATCATGGTGCTGGTGACCGGTGCCGCGACGCTTTATGCGTTTGTCGCCACGCCGGTGTACTCGTCGGACGCGCTAATCAAGGTCGACTATCCGAATCCCAACGCTTTCGGCGTGAACGCACAGGCACAGCAGCAGATGGTTCCGACCACACTGCCGACCGATGCGGAGATACAGATCATTCAGAGCCGCGCAGTGCTCTTGCCGGTCATCAAGGAATATCATCAGGATATAGCTGTTACGCCCCGTCAGGTGCCCCTGTTCGGACGTATCTGGGAACTGTTCGCCACCCCAGAGCAGCCAATGGCTCCCGTTCTAGGCCTCAAATCGTTTGCATGGGGCGGTGAGGATACGGACATCAAGACCCTATCGGTGCCGCCGCGCCTGGAAAACAAGACGCTTATTTTGCGCGTTCTACCAGAAGGCGCTTACGAGCTCAGTGATCCCGATGGCAACCCTATTCTCCATGGCGCCGTCGGCCAACTGATTAGCGCGGACGGCACCTCGATTTTTGTCGACAAGCTCGTTGCGCGGCCTGGTACTGAATTCAAGGTGATCCGTTACAGCGAGTATCAGGCGGTCTTGCGTTTTCTAAAGAGCCTAAAGGTCATGGAGTCGATGAAGGACTCCGGTGTCGTGCAAATCATCTATGAGAACGACGATCCCAAACTCGCGCAGGAAGTTACGAATGCCATTGCTAAGATGTATATTGCGGCGCACGTCGACCAGCATCGCGAAGAAGCAAGCGTCACTCGAAACTTCATTATCGGCGAACTTCCGCGCCTCGAGCGCGAATTGCAGCGCGCTGAAAGTGAACTGAGCAACTACCGCACGTCTGCAAGTTCGATGCAACCAGGCACCGAAGCGTCGTCATATCTTCAGGGCAGTATCGACATCGAACGGCAGATTGCCACCCTCACTATGCAACGGACTCAAGTGGCGAGCCGGTTCGCACCGGGCACGCGCGAGGTGCGCACCATCGACGAACAACTCTCGACCCTTAACGCGCAAAAGCGGACGTTCGACCAGCGCTTCGGGCGACTCCCGGTTTCCGAGCGCAAGCTGATGGACCTCACGCGTGACGCGAAGGTCGCCGAAGACATTTATGTGGCTATGCGTGAAAAGGCGAGCGAGCTTGCCGTCACGCGCGCGGGCACAATCGGCAACGTGCATCTTATCGATTCGGCTATCTATCCGACCGACCCGTCGAAGCCCAAGCGAATCCTCATCATCGCCGGCGGCGCCGCCGGCGGCTTGATCTTGGGCATCCTATTCGTATTCTTCCGTGACCAGCTCTCGCGCAGCGTGAAGACGCCGCACTCGGTCGAGCGCCGTTTGAGCTTGCCCGTGTTCGGTGCGGTCAGTTTCAGCGCGATGCAGGCGCGTCTCGATCGCACATCGAGGCCATCGATCCTGCCTGGCATACATCGACTGCCATTCTTGACCAACGATCGACCGTCTGGCGTGCTGAGTGACGATCTCGAAGTCGTGCCTCGCGCAGACGGAAGCCACCCGCTCTCGAGCCTCGGCAATCACGACATGGCTGTGGAAGCGTTGCGCGCGGTGCATGCGTCGCTCATGCTTGACATCGCGCCAGCGCCGAACAACGTGCTTGCAGTCGTGGGGGCTACGCCGGGCACGGGGAAAACGTTCGTCGCGTCAAACCTAGCCGTGCTGCATGCACAATCCGGCAAGAGTGTGCTTCTGATCGACGGTGACATGAGACGCGGGCGCATGGCTTCGATCTTCGGACAGAACGGGGGCAACGGCTTTTCGGAAGTCCTCGCGAGCAAGGTGCACGTCGATCATGCTGTCCGTCAGATCGACGTGCCGGGTCTGTCGCTGCTGACGTCGGGCCACTTCCCGGCGAACCCGTCGAAGATGCTGTCGACACCGCGCCTCCCGCTGATCCTCGACTACCTACGCCAACAGTATGATCTCGTCATCATCGATACACCGGCGGTGCTTGCGGTCAGCGATGCCAACCTCATCGCCGCCAACGCCGGCGCATCGGTGATCGTGGTGCGCCCCAGCGCACAAAGTGAAGAGGAGTTGGAGGAAGCGATCAAGCGGCTTGACCTCACAGGCGCGCGCATCGCGGGTGTGATCTTTAATGCGGTTCCGAAACGCCGCAGCGAAAGACGCACATACGCGTACGCGAGCGCGTACATGTCAAATTCCGACACCGAAGAGGAATAAGCGCGTCAGTCCCGTCAAGAGCGCCGTGGACCGCCGCATGAACCACGGCACGTGGACTTGTACCGTGGAAACCAACGCCAACAGGAATTCGAATGTCCGAGTTTGTATGAAGCGCAGCTTTCCGCTCCGTACGCAGCGCGTAAATCTGATAGCACGCCTCACGATGATGCTGGCCGGCCAGATCACACTGGCGGCCGCCCCTCACCCGGCCTTCGCCCTGCAGTTGATGACCGCACCGGGAGCACTCATCAGCGATGATGCGGGAAGCAGACGCATCGGATTCAAGATCGCGCCCGCAATCATGTCTGACGGCGACGAAGTCGTCGCGGCGCTCTATCGCTACGACGATAACGCCGAAGTATCGCAGTCGCCGCTCCGCAAATATCGCGTCTCCATCGCAAGGGGCAGCGGCGAATCGATATCGGTCGATGTCTCCCTGCCCGGCGCCGGTCTCTATGTGCTCGACACGAAAATCGTGTCGACGGATGGCGCCGAAAGAGATTCGCTCAAGGTGAGCCTCGCCGCCCTCGCCGTCGGCAGCGGCGGCTTCAGCGACGCCGGCGTGCAGACTCACTTCGCTCATAGAAAAGGCGTACCCGCAACCGTGCTATCGCTGGTCAAGCGTGCAGGCTTCGCGTGGATTCGCGACGAGGTGTACTGGAGCGAAATCGAGAAAACGCCAGGCCAATTTCAGTTTCCGCGCAACGACAACGACTATGGCGGATATGTGCGGGTGGCGGCGCGGATGAACCTGAAGCCGCTGATCGAGCTCGACTTCGGCAACGGGCGCGCTTATCCGGGGCTCTTCAAGGGACCGCAAGGCTTCCCCCAAACACAGCAGGAACGCGACCTCTTCGTCCGCTACGCCGAGAAAGTCGTCAGCTTCTATCGTGATTACGCGAAGACGTGGGAGATATGGAACGAGCCGGCGTTTGCGAGCATCGGCTATGACAAGTATATTGCGCTGCTCAAGCAGGTGTACGGCGCGATTAAGAAACAAAGCCCCGACGCGAGCGTCCTGTCGTGCGGAGGAGGCGGGGCCGGCGGCGGCCCAGGCGGCGATTGCATCGTGCAGATTGTGAAGGCAGGTGCACTGGAGTACCAGGACGGCTTCAGCATTCATCCGTATATGTCGCCGCATGATCCCGATCGCGGATACGTTGCGAAGGGCTCGCCGCTGCCCCGAGTGAACGTATCGACCGTATGGCCACATCTGCAGGGCATGACCCGGTCTCATCCGAGACCAGGCGCGGGACCGCTCAAGCTGTACGTCACGGAGATCGGATGGCCGTCGAGTCCCGCGAATGCGGGCTTGTCGGAGCGCAAGCAAGCGGCCGCGGCGGCGCGCACTTTCCTGCTCTCGCGGCGCTTCAACGCGGTGGAAACGGTGATTTGGTACGACTTCGTCGATGACGGAGTGAACCCGAACGACAAGGAAGCCAACTTCGGCCTCCTACGGCTCGATTTGTCGCCGAAACCTGCGTACGTCGCCGCCGCTACGTTGTTCCGTACCATCGGCGCGCGCAAGTGGAATCGCTCGTTCGTCGATGACGATACGACCAAGATCTATCAATACGGTGGCGACGATGGCGTGATCGCGGGCTGGAAGAGCGATGCCGATGCCGATCCCGTCCTCACACCAGCGCCGATTCCGCCGGGAAGATACACGCAGATTGACTGGCAGGGTTCGACTTCGACTCTCGAAGTAAAGGAAGGCTTCGAGTGGAAACTTGGCGCGCTGCCGAAGTATCTCGTCCCGGCAAACCGATGAGGCGATATGGACGCAAAGCCATGAAAAAACGCTCCGGCATACCGCAAGCCGGAGCGCTTCGTTCCGACTTGCGCTTACGCCGGATTTGCCTTGACGAAGTTCTTGAAGGCGGCGTAGGCCGGCGACTTCGTGACGCCGTCGTTCTTCAACAGCCCGAAGGAGTCGTCGATCAACGCATACATCATCACGGACTGGAGGTTGTATTTGTCCTTGACCGACTTATATTCCGTCAAGGCCTTGGTGACATACGCAGCTTGCTGATCCGGCGTATCGGTCGGGCCGTGCCAGCCCCACTCGGTCAGCCAGATGGGCACGCCGAACGAATCCTTCAGCGCCTGGAGAACATCGAAGCACTGGT
The DNA here is from genome assembly GCF_001544695.2 of Caballeronia arvi. Classification (GTDB taxonomy): domain Bacteria; phylum Pseudomonadota; class Gammaproteobacteria; order Burkholderiales; family Burkholderiaceae; genus Caballeronia; species Caballeronia arvi. The sequence goes on along the minus strand of NZ_FCOM02000041.1, from coordinate 9,237 downwards.
TATTGATCCAACCGCAAAGCGCATCGCCCGAGCTTTCATACCAGTGGTAGCAGGTGATGTCCCAGCGAACTGTTGCCGCGCCGCTCACACCGTTGACCGTGCCATTTGGGGTGATACCGTTCCACAGCATCTGCAGCGCACGGAAAGCGAGCGGATAGCCGACGTTCACGCCGACTTTGATCGTCGGGTCGATGGCGCGGACACCGTCGATCATGCCCCGGATCACGCCACGGAATGGAAGCCACGATGCGGAATCGTAGTTGTTAGTGCTGTGCCCATCGCCACTGGTCCGCACGGGCACTTCGAGCTCGTTGCCGCATTCGATGTATTTCACCAGACCTTTGAGAGGCGTCGTAACGGTGGTCGCGAGGTTATAGCCAAGCGTATACGCCGCCGACTCGCTCATCGAACAATTCCAGCCGATCGACGCCGGATTGAGCACCGGCAGAATGGAAACGCCGCTGTTTTTGAACGGGCCCGTCAGAGCATTTGCGAGAATCTTCGCCATCCCGACAGAAGCCACGTCGGCGCGGTAGTTCGTGACGCCCAAATCCCTGAGGATCGCAAGCTGCGCGGCGGCCGACATGGTGTTGTAAATGCCGCTGTCCCACGCCATGTGGCCGTTCATGCCGTAAAAAAGCGAGGTGTTGGGCGCCGAGGCTGTGCCACGCGGATCGGCGGTGCCGAGGTTCGTCCAAGGGCTGCCGTTTCTGTACCAGATACCCGCCGAACTCTGCGCGTAGATCGTGCCGTTGTAGTAAACAATGAGGACCAAAGCGACTGGGGAGCCTGTCATCAGGCCGGTCCCGTTGCGAGTCACGCGACCGTTGACGAGCGTCCAGACGTTGCCCGAGGAGTCGGTGATCGATGTTGCTGGGGGAATGGCCGTTCCGCTTGCCGAGGCGGCCTTGGCCACGCCCTTTTCGGTGTTTGCGATGTCGTCCGTAGCAGAACCATTGCCACCACCACCACCGCACGCCGACAGAGCGACGCTGCCGGCGCTTGCCATCAGGAGAGACAGGAAGTTTCTACGCGATATCGGTGGTACGGAGTCATTAATGGCAGGCGATACCTGCTCCTGCTGTTGGGGGAAGGATTTGAAGGACACGTCGAAAAGGTTCGTGTTTCGCTAAAAGGAGCCGCAGTATATGGTCCGAAATAGCCCACAAACGTTTCTGAATGTAACCGATAAGGAAAAAAGGAAACACGCGCTTTATTCATATCGTAAGGAGAGAAAATTACTTCAGATGATTGCAGCAGAGGAACAGACGTTCGCTTATACGGGTATCAGGAAGTGTGATCGTTGGAAATTTGCAAGTCGGCACGCTATGTACCTGCAAAGAGATGGACTACATCGTGACGCAACGAATGCAGACGCACCGCGGCGGGTCCAAAGGAGGGAACGAATTTGATCGGCAGTTCAAGCCGGGCAACGGTGCTTCTACATCGACGATTTTGATGTCGGACGCGCTGTCCTACATGTCGCTTCGTAGGACTTATCAGACATTAAAGCCACTGTCGCTTGTGTACAGGTTTTGATTCATACGATGATTTGAATTTAGCTGCGGCGCCACGACGGGGTCGGACAGACAATGGCCGATACGAGGAACTCATGTACTCAAGAATCGTTTCGATACTCTTCTACATGTTCTTCACTTGCGTGATTTTCAATCCGCGAGTCAACGGCTTTACGATCTATTTTTATCTCTTCGTCCCCTTTTTAGACCCTTCCTTCCTTCGATTCTTGACCTCAACGGCGCGCAGTTGGAGCGGTCCGCTGCTCGTCGCCGTGGCCGTCAGTCTTCTGGGATCACCAAGCGTCGCGGTTCGGGTCGTATCCATTGCCATCTGTATTGGTTACCTGATGTATACGATGGGACGTCACATTTGCTATCTGCATCACTGGATGGCAATCAATGTCGCGTTCGCAATCGTGCAATTCGGACTTTATTACGTCGACAAGGGGCTCGCAGCGCAGCTTGGCCCGACCCTTTTGGCGCGAACAATATGGGGACAATATGCAACGGCGACGTACTCGAACTTTTACGAGATCTTCTACTTTGCGCGGGCTTCTGGATTCTCCCGGGAAGCCGGCTTCTTCTCCTCGTTGCTCGTCTCCTCGCTGATTGCTCACCTACTGACCGAGAAGGTCAACAAGAGGATTGTCGCGATGTATTGCGTCGGGCTTTTCATCTGTTTCTCAAAGTCGTCGCTGTTTATCTTTATCTTCCTGGCGCTTTTTCCCTTCCGTCAAAAGCTACGCCTCATCCATCCGCTTTTGGTCCTCACCGTGTTCATCGGCGTGGTCGGCTTGACCGGCCTCTATCTCGAAAGTCACACGTTCTTTGGGTCAACGACGTTTTCGCACCGGCTCGGTGGATATCCCTTTATGCTTCAAGAAAAACTGGAGGATCTATTGGGAGGCGTGACCGCTGAGTATGTGCGCTCGCATTACATGTATATGCCGTCCTTCCGTCTGATCGAGTATGAGCTCTCCTCGGGCGTTCCATTCGCCGGCCTTCCTGCAAACGTCGCAGAGATGGGGTTGTTCAGCGCGCTGCTTTTGTTTGGAGTCGTCGCATTCACCGCGAGCGACGGCTTCGTCATGCTGTTGCTGCTTCTGCTCACGTCGACGGTCAGCCTTACCACCGTGTCATCGTTCGTGTGCATCGCATACTTGATTTTGTATTGGCCCAGGTTTGCAGCCTTTCGTGCAAAACGCACATGGTTCATGCAGGAGCGCTTTGTACTGTCGCCTCTCGGACGCTCCGACTTCAGGCGAAAAAAAACGATCAGATTCGCCTCTGCGCCATGGAAACGCAAGGTGCTTGTCGTGACGGGCCCTGCGCCGCGCTCAGGCAAAACGTTTGTGGCCGTCAATCTGGCGGGCATCAATACCGCGGCCGGCAAACGCGTGCTCCTCATGGATGGCGATTTGCGCCGCGGCCGAATCGGCTTTCTGTTCGGGCTCTCGGGAAGGACAGGACTCGCGCAAGTACTCGACGGCCAAGTCGACGTCGACCGCGTGATCCGCTCGGTCGGTACGTCCGGCGGCCTCGACGTCATCCCGGCAGGCGACTTGCTTACCGATCCTGTGCAATTGCTCGCCAATGGACGTCTGGCGCAATTGCTGCGACAACTGGCACCCCGCTACGACCTCATCATCATCGACACGCCTGCGATGCTCTTGGCCAATGACGCCTGCTTGGCTGCGCCGCTTGCAGGCTCGACAGTGTTGGTTGCAGATTCCGGCCCGCGCGTCGAGCGCGAGCTCGACGAGACGGTGAAGCAGCTGGATCGGATTGGGGCGAATACCATCGGCGTCATTCTCAACGCTATGCCGGGTCCCAGTGAGGAACCGACGCGCACCTACGTCGGCAGAGTTGCCGCGCGGCGAAGGCGCGCTTCCATGCCTTTTTGAGGGTGATCACAGTGTCAAACAAACAATTCTGCGCTTGCATTCGATTTGCGCAGTAGGATCACATACATATGATGAGCCAAGCGAATTCGCCACTAAGCATCGGGATCATGTTCAGCGTTAGGACCTTGTGCAACACGGTCGATGCGCGGGTCTTGCTGCGTCCTGGCCGAGAATGTCTCCTACGGCTGGGCTCTGCCTACGGGCATTGAATATCGCAGTGATGTGCAAGGCTGGTGGCGGGACCGTAGACTTCACTCTTTGCGCCTAACGTCGGGTCCAAAAACAAAAATCCTTCTCTCCCTATTCGAATATCGAAAGCTACGCAGACGAAATCTTCTCTGCCGCATTTCCGCATACGTATCAAACACGAAAAGTCCCTATACCTACGCAAGCTTCCCGCCTATGCTACGGCGTGGGACGGCGATGGTCCTTCACAGGAGGTATCGTTTACATGCAAGCACATTCAATCCAACGAGCCTTTTCTGATCCCACCCGAATCATCTCGTTTGTCAAGAATTTTTCGATTCTGGACAGAAGGAAGCTCTACCAAACCTGGGAACATGCTCATCTAACCCGCCTGTTCTCCTATCTAGACGTAGATTGCGTGTTTGACATCGGCGCGAACCAAGGCCAATACGCGCAAATGTTGCGAAAGAGAGCCGGGTACAAGGGTTTAATATTCTCCTTCGAGCCAAGCCCTCATGACGCGCGAGTCGCTCGCGAGCGATCCGCGGGAGACGATAAATGGAAGGTAATTGAGGTCGCGATAGCGGACGCTGACGGGGAAGCGCAATTCAACGTAATGCAGCAAAGTGAGTTCAGTTCACTAAGTGTTCCTAGGCACGACGAAGTTTCATTGTTTAAAGAAATGAACTCAATTGCGGAAACGGTCACGGTCCGGACAGAACTTCTGGGGACCATGCTGAAGAAGCTGCGCGACGAATATGGATTCTCGAGACCCTTTCTAAAAATGGATACTCAGGGCTTTGATGTGAATATCGTCAAGGCTTCGCACGATGTGATTCGCTCGTTTGTGGGATTACAGAGCGAGTTGTCAATCGCAAAGCTATATACTGCCTCGGTTGACTTTCGTGATGCGCTCACCGAATACGAGCGATGTGGCTTTGTTTTGAGTGCGTTCGTGCCAAACAATGCAGGGCATTTCCCCCGTCTTCTGGAAACGGATTGCGTGATGATTCGCTCCGACCTTGTGGTCCAAGAAGCACCGTATAAAGTTTGAGGATCCGCTTCTGGCGTGGCCGCTCTTGGTAACCATCCCACGCTGAGCGCATCCACGCCCCTTGCAACCTTCGCCGGAAAGAGGCACTTATGAGCGGATCCAAGCGGGCAGTCATTATCTGTTTGCAAGACGCTTTTGCTAACGGGATAAAACCTAAGGAGATCGAATCATTCCTCAAGCGACACGGTTACTCCTCCGTGCTTATATTCGAATCGGGAAAAATATCGCGCATGGCGAAAACGGGCTTTCGCCGGCGCCTGCCGGCCATGCAGCCTCTCAAACTCGAACTGTATTTTTACGAGGCGATCCTTGCTCTCGCTAAGCGGCTTGGCAGCCCGATAGACCGAGTGGCTAAGTCCGGACTCCTGTGGCGGATGACTTTAATCAGGGGGCGCGTTTTGCAGAAGGTATTAGCCGAGCATGACAAATTCGACCTGCTGATTTGCGAAAGCAATCCCGACGAGGCAGTGACACTTGGAGATCGAATAGCCACTGTGCAGATTCTGGACCTACCGTCGCCGTTTGCCGAAGAACTCTTTTACGGTAAAGAATTGAACATTTCCGGCTACGAGAGACTGAAAAGTGTAGAAGTGGCCGCTTACGCCGCGGCCGACCACCTGTCGTTTCATTGGCATACGTACGCTGATTTCGTTCGCGAAAAAAAATATTGTGGCGACAATTTCTTACCAATTACATACGGCACACATCGTAAGACGAGAATCGCGCGCTACAATGAGCAGCCAAAGATTATCTTCCTCGGTTATCTAGGCGGTTATTGGGTCAACCTCGAATTGCTGGCGCAGTTGTGCAAACTGTGTCCCTCGCTGGACGTCTATGGCGGACCAGAGCCACCAGCCGATTTGAAGATCAACTATAAGGGCTATGCGCCGTCGACCGATGTCATTGCGGATTATCAGTTTGGCTTGGTCACCATCAGCAACGATGAGTTGCGTCGACATAGTTTCTCGTCTAAACACCTGGAATACATCTCTTATGGCGTACCCGTGCTAACTCCTGCATGGCGAAAAGACACGGCGCTCGATGATAGTTCAATATACTACACCACCGACAATTTCCTTGATCAAGTTCGATGTGCCAGCTCCGTTCGAGCATGGGAAGCGCTGCATGCCTCAGCACTCAGGGATGCGGCCCGCTTCAGTTGGGATGCGGCGCTGAAAGATCTTGCTGAACTAGATACGCGGCGGCAGGCCAACCCTCTAGGTGCAGCGCCTGATGCTGCCACAAAAACTGGCCAAAATTGCGCGTTGAATCGCCCGGTGCTTTAGGTAGTCGATCTCAGCTATTTAGTATAACGTCGTATCTGAGCTGCACTTAAGAGCCAAAGTAGCACTCACACGGAAGCGATGAAATGAAATCGAACGAAGAGTCAATCGAAGAGGTGCGGAATCTCGTCGAACAGGCCGAGCGTTTGGGAGTGCAAACACTCGCCGTCCCACTTAAGGACTTACGAACCTTACTCTTGATTTTCCATGCCGCGCTTCCTCTGCGAAATCCACCAAGTAGTCGTGGCGAAGGGATGCGTCCGCGCAGTGAAGGTCAGCATTGACTGGTCAATGACAGCAATCGTCAAAGCGCACGTGGCGTCGTAGCGCGTTGCTGTCTGACCTGCAAGACGGTAAGGACGCTGCCACTCTGTAATCTGTGCTGTCGCTGTGTAAAGTTTCCAGAGTCGCGCCACAGTTCGAAGGATTGATTCCGACGTCCCTACTAAAGTACGGCTTAGGTCGCCTTTTCGTTAGAAGTTAGCTAATAACGTTCGTCTATTAAACGGCGCTGATTTTTCGCTGGTTGTTGATCAATACGGGATGAGGCTCCTACCGCCGTCACGCCAGTTAATTGATTCAGGTCTAACCAACCGCGCAACCAGACGCCTGCGCGCGCGGCCGAGGCGCGTTCTGTGTCTGCATCAGCGAAGTTTTCGAACCGGAACTCGAGGTTTTCTCGGTTGATTATTGCGATCGCCGTGATAATTCCGCCCTGGTTAACCGTGGTAATTTGAATGTTCCACCCATCGTACTCCTCACTTTGATACATGACGGCTCCGGATATCGACGTGACATTGTTGGCGGAATGCAAAAGAAAGAGGATCATCGACTGGACTTAACGGGTGCACGAGCCCCTATCACGCCCACAAATTTGTCTTTTCTAGATCCTAAGCGATCGGGAGCGGTGCAGCAAGCGATTGCTTCGAAAGCCCGAATCCACTCGGTAGACTAAGAAAAAAGAGATTCGGCGGGATCGACATTCCGATCGGGCTGGCCACGCGGGACGCCGCTTCGAGCGATGACTTACCCGTCAATATAGTCGGCTCCGCGGGTACCAGCACGATGCCCGCGTTCGCTGGGCGACTTCCCGATCGCGACGTTCCATGCTCACGACGTCTTGCGGTGGTGGGGAGTAGTCAGATTCTCGATGTTTGAGTCGCCGACAGGCCTTGGAATCGCCAGCCAGCCCATCGGAATGCCGCTGATGCACGGTCGACTCCATAGCTCGCATCAGCGCGGTCATTGCCGCCGTCTCTTGCGCGCCGTGAACAGCTTCTTCGCTCAATGGCTTGAGCGCCTTCGTCTCCGTCGCGCAGTCTTTAACAAGCGTGTCATCCAATTCACAGCCTATCCCTTGCGACATTGAGCGAAACAATTTAGCACAGTCGAGTCTGTCGCCTCCTTCTTGTGGGTCGACCCGGAAGATCATTAAAGCCGGTCGCGACAAGGCGTTGTGCCCCATGTTTTAACTAATTGTAGCCTTCAACGCCAAAGCTCATGATTCAACTAAGCTTTACAGCCGACGCGCCGGAGTGACATCCGATTGCTATAGACGTCATTCGAACGGATCATTAGCTTCATGAAGCGTCCCCGTCATGCGGGGATCCACTCGCGGATGCAAAATGCCTTATCGCCTCGGACCAGAGCGAAGCTGCACTCACTCCACTCATCGAATGTGAAGACTCCAGGGCCTTGCTTGAGCGGCGTCCTCTGTGACCCCCGCGTCGTGAAAAACGATGCTTCCCACTCATGCTAATTAATAAGCGTTGGTACCTCGTAGTCCCTTAAAAACTGTTGTAACGATAATCCGCATGTCTAATCCGAAAGACCAGTTTAACAAGTAATAAAGGTCACATGCGACGCGTTTCTCCATCTTTTCGATCCGGTCTGTTTCTCCGCGAAAGCCATTCACCTGAGCCCAGCCGGTGATGCCGGGCTTGATCCTGTAACGATGAATGTATCCAGGCACCACCTTCTGGTATAAATCGTCGTGTTCTAATGCATGCGGACGCGGCCCCACTATCGACATGTCGCCGCACAAGACGTTGAAAAACTGCGGCAACTCGTCAAGACTGCTGCGCCGAAGGAATGCGCCGACGCCGGTTACACGCGGATCGTTGCGCGTAGCCTGACGAAGGATTCCCGCGTCTTGCGCATGCAGGCGCATGGAGCGGAACTTGTAGATCGTGAAGATGCGTCCGTCCGCGCCTTTGCGACGCTGCTTGAATAGAACCGGGCCAGGTGAACTAAGTTTCACCGCGATCGCGATACCGATCAAAAGCGGGGCAAGAACTATAAGTGCGGCTAATGCAAAACCCCGATCGAAGATTTCTTTTTTCAAGCGGGCGTCCCGGGAAAGAGGCGACGCGAGGAGGTCGATAGCCGCTACATCGAGCAAGCGGCTCACACCACTTTCGAACAGGGCGAGACTGCGCACGTCAGGAATGAAGCGCAAGTTGACAAGGTCATCACGGAACGCATTGACAAAGCGCAGGATCGTATGCTCTTGTGAAAGCGGCAGCGCAAGCCACACTTCATGGACGTCGTGGCTGCGCACGTAATCGACAAACGCTTCATGTTCTTCGAATACCGGTATCCTGGCATTGATGTGCCCAGAAGCGGGCGTTGCGTTGAACGCGACAGTCGCGCGGAAGCCCGAATATCTTGCACGATCGATCTTCTCTACGATCGAATCGCAATGTGCGCCGCATCCAACGATCGCCACGTGATTCAGACTCATTCCGGCATTGTGCATATTCGCGATAATCGCGTGGATAATCAGACGCCCGACAATCATCAGACCGCCGGATATCGCAGTCCAGTATGCAAACCAGAGGCGCGACACAGCGTCGAGGCGGTGTAGCGAGAACATGAGCGCAAGTGCACAACCTTGCACGATCAGCCATCCAAGCGACACTTCTCTTACAAGGCCCAGGGCGCTGCGGCCTCGCGGGGACCCGTACACATCGAAACTGGGAAAGAGCGCGAGCGAGAATGCAGCGGCAAACGCCACGAATGCCACGTAGAAGCTTTGCTCGGCGACGTATGCGAATCTGATCTGTGAGGCCACAGCAGCGCCACAGAGGACCATGGCAACGTCAAACAGGCGCATGAAAAATGCCTGAAAATCTCGCATTTTCTTTCCCCTTGTGAAGTCGCTGATGACTATTGTCCTCGAACGGCCACTCAGTGCCGGCCATAGCTATCGTCGAGGCGCACGATGTCGTCTTCGCCGAGATAGCTGCCGGACTGCACTTCGATGATCTCGAGCGGCACCTTGCCCGGGTTCT
>NZ_FCOM02000029.1 GCF_001544695.2 Caballeronia arvi | reverse complement strand
AGAACCCGGGCAAGGTGCCGCTCGAGATCATCGAAGTGCAGTCCGGCAGCTATCTCGGCGAAGACGACATCGTGCGCTTCGACGATACCTACGGGCGCCATTGAGCGCGCCACGGGCGACGGCATGACCGGTTGAGGCAGCAGCGTTTTTGCAACGGCTTTCATTCGAAAAGACGGGCACTGGCGACGGAGGAGACGAAGCGGAGCGGTAAAGGGCTGATTGCGTTTCGGGGAGATAACATGCGCGATTTACAAGGGTTGCTGGCACGCCTGTTCGACGTCGTAATGATCGTCGGCGGCGCGGCGGTAGCGTCGCAAATCAGGTTCGAGTACATCGAGGCTCACACCTATTCGGTGGCGTTCGTCGCGTTCGCGGCGGCGTTCTCGCTCGCGCTCTTTCCTGGCTTCGGCGTCTATCAGTCGTGGCGCGGCCGCAGCAAGCTTCAGCTTGCCTGTCAGGTCTCGCTCGGCTGGCTCGTCGTGCAGGGCTGCGCGCTCGCGCTCATGTTCTCGCTGCATCGGCTCGACTATGTATCGCGCCTCTGGTTCGCCTACTGGACCGCGATGTCCGGCGGCCTCATGATCGCCGGCCGCCTCATCACGCATGCAATCCTCGCGCATATGCGCAACGCGGGTATGAACCTGCAGCAGGTGGCGATCGTCGGCGGCGGCAGGCATTGCGATTCGATTGTTCGCAAGATCGAACGCTCGCAGGACACCGGCTTTCGCATGACCGCTGCGTTCAATGCGGCGCCGGGCAAGGCGCGTCTGACCACGCGCGTGCCGGTCTACGACAACTACGATGCCTTCATCAGCTTCGTGCGCTCGCAGAACGTGCACGAAGTGTGGCTCGCGCTGCCGCTTTCCGAAGAGCGCACGATCCTGCGCTTCGTGAACGAATTCCGCGACGATCTCATCAACGTGCGCTTCATTCCCGACGTGCGCAGCCTCGCGCTCTTCGAAAGCGGCGTGACCGATCTGCTCGGCCAGCCCGCGATCGACCTGGTCGCGTCGCCGCTGTCGGCATCGGCGCAGTTGCAGAAAGAACTCTTCGACCGCGCGTTCGCGCTCGGCGCGATCATCGCCGTCTCGCCGCTCCTGATCTGCATTGCGCTCGCCATCAAGCTGACCTCGCGCGGGCCGGTCTTCTTCAGGCAACGCCGCAAGGGCGCAGACGGCCGCGTCTTCAACATCTACAAGTTCCGTTCGATGCGCATGCACACGGAACGGGCCGGAGTGCTCCAGCAGGCCACGCGCAACGATCCGCGCGTGACCCGTGTCGGGGCGTTCCTGCGCCGCACCAGCCTCGATGAGCTGCCGCAGTTCTTCAACGTTCTGCTAGGCGACATGTCGGTCGTGGGCCCGCGTCCACACGCGCTTGAACATGACGACCTGTATCAGAAGGTCGTATCGGGGTACATCCATCGTTACCGGATCAAGCCAGGCATCACCGGCTGGGCCCAGGTCAACGGTTTTCGTGGGGAAACTGATCGGATCGAAAAGATGGAAGGACGCGTCGCTCACGATTTGTACTATTTGGGTAATTGGTCGTTCGGACTCGATATGAGAATCATCGCCGCAACGATCTTCAAGGGACTACGCCACACCAACGCTTACTGATGCAGGGGACGACCATCATGCACAACCAACAACAACCGGGCACCACCTCACTGGCCGCCAACACCAACGTGTCGCGTATCTTCCGCCTCACGAGCCTGGCCGCGGCAGCTTCCATCTGTGTCGTCATGACGGGCTGCGGGCTCGCGCCGGGCATGCACTTCGAACAGCCGGCGCAACTCGTCGAGACGTCGAACGATCAGGGCGATCCGGCCTCGACGGTCAACATTCCGATCACGCCGATCGACCTGACGCTCATCAAGAAGATGCGCGCGGCGATGCCTTCCGACACGAACGATCCGAACGCGTCGCTCTACGGCAAGCCCACGCCGTACAAGCTCGGCATCGGCGACGTGCTGCAGATCACGGTCTGGGATCACCCCGAACTCGTCGCGGCACTGGGCCAGCCGGTCGCTCAGTCGCGCACTTCGGACGCCGCGCCCGGCTTCGTCGTCGATGCGGACGGCAACGTCCAGTTCCCGTACGTGAACAAGCCGCTGCATGTCGTCGGCAAGACCGAGACGCAAGTGCAGCGCGAGCTCTATGCGGAGCTGTCGAAGGTCTTCGTGAAGCCGCAGGTGACGGTGCGCGTCGCATCGTTCCGTGCGTCGCAGGTGTATATCGACGGCGACGTGCGCACGCCGGGCGCGCAGCAGATCAACGACATTCCGATGACGCTCACCGAGGCGGTCGGCCGCGCGGGCGGTTTCGCGCTGACGGCGGACCAGAGCCGCGTCACGCTCATCCGCGACGGCGTCACGTATCACATCAACATGGCGGGCATGACCGCGAAGGGCCGCAGCCCGTCGGACATCATGCTGAAGCCGGGCGATGCGGTGCGCGTCGATTCGCGCGACGACAACGGCGTCTACGTGATGGGCGAAGTGACGCGTCCCGCCACCGTGATCCCGATGCGCAACGGCAAGATGACGCTGTCGGATGCGATCTCGCAGGGCGGCAGCTTCAACGCGGAAACGTCCGACCCGAAACAGGTCTACGTGATCCGCAACGGCCAGACGGACCAGCCGGAGGTGTATCACCTCGACGCGCGTTCGCCGGTGTCGATGCTGCTCGCGAACGGTTTCGAGCTGCAGCCGAAGGACGTCGTCTACGTGGACAACAACGGCCTCGTGCGCTTCTCGCGCGTCCTGAACCTGCTCCTGCCGGCGATCAACGCGGGTCTGACGGCCGCCGTGCTGACGAAGTAAGCGTCTGAAAGCGTCTGACCGGCGCGCGCGGGGGCGCGCCGGGAAATCATTGTTCGACTTAAAAAAAAGCAAGCGAGCGAGATCATGGCGATGAACTTCGATTCACGGTACGTGGACGTATCGACGGGCGACGAGTTGCGGCTGTCCGACTATCTGGCGGCGGTGATGCGCAACTGGAAGCTCGTGACCGCCGTCATGCTCGTCGTGGTCGCAGTCGGGACCGCATACGCCTTCCTCGCGACGCCGACGTACAAGGCGGACGCGGTGATCCAGGTGGAAGAGCACAGCAAGACCAACGCGAACGCGCCCGCCAATGGCGGACAGCAGGGCGTTGCGCAGAATTCCGAAGTCAAGTCCGTCACCGCCGCGCAGATCGAGCTGTTGCGCTCGCGTCTCGTCATCGAAGATGCCGTGCGGCGTTTTCATCTCGACATTAGCGCGTCGCCGCGTTCGATGCCCGTCGTGGGCGGTCTGATCGGCCGCGCGTTCTCGATGCTCGGCAAGCCGGTGCCGCAGGGCTATCTGTCGCGCTTCGCTTGGAGCGGCGAGCAGATCGACGTGCCGCTCTTCGACACGCCCAAAGAACTCTACGACAGAAAATTCACCCTCATCGCGGGCCAGAACGGCACTTACGCGCTGAACGATCCGGACGGACTCGCGGTGCTCACGGGCCACGTCGGCAGGGAAGCGTCCGGCATGACGCCGCAAGGCGCCGTCACGCTCAAGGTCGACAAGCTCGACGGCAAGCCCGGCGTGCAGTTCGAGCTGCAGCGCTTCTCGACGGTCACGACCATCGACCGTCTGCAAAAGCGCCTGACCGTGGCGGAGACCGCATTGCAGTCCGGCATCATCGGCGTATCGCTGGAAGGTAGTAATCCGAATGAAATTGCGGCGATCGTCAATAACATTGCACGCCGTTACGTGCAGCAGGACGCGGAGAACCGCGCGTCCGATGCAGAGCACACGCTCTCGTTTCTGGAGCAGCAGTTGCCCGTCGCCAAGAAGCAGCTCGACGATGCCGAGCAGCGCTATAGCGCGTTTCGCAACAAGCAGGGCGGCGTCGATCTGAACGAGGAAAGCCGCATGTTGCTGCAGCAGATCGTCGATAACAAGACGAAGCTCGCGGACCTGCAACAGCAGCGCACCGAACTGTCGCTGCGCTTCACGGCGAATCACCCGTCGGTGCAGGCGCTCGATGCGCAGATCGCCTCGCTCACGAATGCGCAGACGCGACTCGGCAAGAACGTGTCGACGCTGCCCGACACCGAGCAGACCGCGCTGCGCTACATGCGCGACGTGCGCGTCAACACCGAGCTCTACACGAACCTGCTCAGCAGCGTGCAGCAGATGCGCATCACGAAGGCGGGGCAGGGCAGCAACGTGCGCGTCGTGGACTTCGCGCAAGTCCCCGACGATCCCGTACGTCCGAAGCGCATGCTCGTGATCCTGATCTCGGCGGGCATCGGCCTCGTGATCGGCATCATCGTCGCGTTCATCCGCAAGTCGCTGTATGGCGGCGTCGAGCGTCCGGAAGACATCGAGCGGCAACTGGGCACGCGCGTCTTCGCGATCGTGCCGCGCAGCACGCAGCAGCTTCGCCTGCAACGCCAGGTCGGCATGCGCCGCGAAGGGCTGCATGTGCTCGCCGCGCAGGCGCCGGAAGATGCGGCTGTCGAAGGCATCCGCAGCCTGCGCACGTCGCTGCAACTGCAACTCACCGATGCGCGCAACAACGTCGTGATGCTGACGGGCTCGCGTCCGGAAGCGGGCAAGTCGTTCCTGTCGGCGAATCTCGCGACGCTCGTCGCCTCGACGAGAAAGCGCGTGCTGCTGATCGATGGCGACATGCGCCGCGGCGACATCCACTCGCATTTCGGCGTGCGCCATTCGCCCGGTCTCTCCGACGTGCTGATGGGCGCCGACGTCATGGACACGATCCTTCACGACGTGCTGCCGGGCGTCGATCTCATCACGAAGGGCTCGCTGCCGTCGCATCCTTCGGAGCTGCTCGCGAGCGACCGCTTCGGCGAAGTGCTCGCGGAACTGAAGCGGCATTACGACCTCGTGGTCATCGATACGCCGCCGGTCCTCGCGGTCACCGACGCGACCGTGATCGGCAAGCACGCCGGCACGAGTCTGCTCGTCGTGCGGCACGGCAAGAACCAGGTGCAGGAGATCGGCGAAACGATGAAGCGACTGCACAACGGCGGCGTGCAGATGAAAGGCGTGCTGCTCACCGACGTGCCGCAATCGAAGGTGCTGATGGGCAGCACGTACGCCGGTTACTACAGCTACGAAAGCATCGCGGAATAAGCCTCGCATTCAGGCATCGCGTCACGCGCCGGCATTGCGATGCCGGCGCTTTCCTTTCTCACGATCAATATGGCGACTTGTAGATGTCGTGCGCGCGGGCCGGATTGGTCTTCGGCGTCTTGAAGCCCGGCGGCGGCGGATAGAGTATCGCGGCGGCGCTCTTCGGCGCCGTCATCGACCTGGCGTCGGCCCGTCCGCCCGGACGAAGCCGCGCGCTTCCCGCGGGATTCCCCGCATATCCGTTTTGCTGTGCGAGAAGCTGCGCCGACGGCGATCTGCTGCCGGACAACGCGAGTTCGGCCGACGCTGCATCGGCCAGATCGTCTGCATTCGCTGCCGACGATGCCACGAGCATCAGCGACAGGACCGCCTTGCGTAGCGCATGTTTCATGCTTCCTCCGATGTTGAAAAGCTGCGTCTTGCGCCCATGAAAGCAAGAATATTGCGTGCCGTCACCAGCCGACGCCAAAAGCCCTGCGCGAGCGGCCATTCGTACAGGGGCACGCGCGTTGAAAGCGGGCGTCGTTATAATCGCCGTCCGACCTGTTTTTCTGCTTTCCGCCCGTGAAAAAGCTCATCGCTCTCGCAGTCGCTTCGATCGTCCTCACCGCATGCTCGTCCGCCGAGAAGGAGCAGCAGAAGGAACGCACGTTCCTGCTCTCGCAGCAGTCGCTCGATACGGCGCAGCGTAACGCGACCATCGCGTGCCGCGACGCCGCACAGTGTGATGCGGCCTGGAAGCTCACGAAGACTTACGTCGAGCAGAATTCGAAGGAACGCCTGACGCGCGCCGACGATGCCGCGATCGAAACGGACGTGCCTTCGGGCACCGGCAAGCCGGTGTTCTCCGCGACACGCATCGCGAGCGGCAACGGCGCGACGATCTCGCTCTTCGCGCAATGCAAGGGCATGTATGAAGACGAACGCGCGCGCGGCTCCGATTTCGACGACTGCGCGACGAAGATCATCTCCGTGCAGAACGGTTTCGCGCCGTATCTGCGGGCGCATTTGCCCGCGCAGTGAATCAGGCGTTGGGCGCGAGCGAGTCCCGCTCCGGCGGTTCCTGACGGCCTTGTGCCGGCAAGGTAGCCGCGGGCAGCAGCTCAGGCAGCGATTCGGGCAACGGTTCGTCGTGCGCGCGCAGGTCCGGCGGCACGCCATAGTACGGATAGACGGGCTGCGGCTGTTTGCCCGCAGCGACGGCTGCGCGCATCTGCATCGCGTTCGCGATGCGCGCATACGACGCGACGGCTACGCCCAGCGCGACGCCGAACACGACCGCCGCAAAGCCGTTGCTGAGCGGATTCCCGCCGATCGACGTCGCGGGCAGCGCCGCGAGCATCAGCAGCGCGCGTCCGAGCTCGGGCAGATGGCGCGCATCGGGCGCGCTATGCCGCCACGCACGATAGGCCATCGAACCGCGCCAGAGCGCCCACAGCACGGCGACCGGCAACGCAAGTCCGAACAGCCCGCCCGCGAAGAACTGATACACCCAGAAGTCCTGGCCAGCGGTCCAGTTCCTGATCGCAGGGACATTGTTTTCGCCGGGCTCGCGCAGCGTCGAAGGCGAGTAGCGATAGTCGTGGCCATAGCCCATGCCGACGATCGTCGATAGCGTCGACGATGTCGCCTGATCGACCTGAGCCTTCATCTCCGCGAGACGCGCGATGGCGGCGTCGTCCTGTGCGAGCGGCACATCCGGCAACCAGCGCTCGGCAACGGTGGGGAAGAACGACGCCGACGCGGCCGCCATCGCGCCGAGCAGCGTCAGGATCGCGACGGCGCGCAGGCTCGCGCCGAAAAAATGCCGGATCGACGGCGCGGCGAGCCACGTCGCAAACACGAAGAGCAGCAAGGTGCCGACGAACAGGCTGCGCGTGACGAACAGCAACTCGATGACGACGGTCGCGACGAACAGCACAACGGTGAGCTTCGGGAAGTGCTTCGCGAAGACGAGTTCATGCAGCAGCAGCGCTTGCAGGCAGAGGAACGTGACGGGGACGATGCCAGCGTCCGCATTGCCGATGCCGTCGTTCATCGCCACGTCGAAGCCGACGCTCACGATGAGCGAGGCGATCATCGCTCCGGCCAGCGCCCGCTCGATCTGTTCGAGACGCTGCGAATCCCACGGACGGCAGCCGACGAAGTAGCCGAGCAGCATCAGCAGGAACGGCAGGATGACGCGCGCGTAGTTGCCCACGTCGTTGCCTTGCAGCGCGTGCGTGGCGGCGCTGCCGAAGAGCGTGAGCAGCAGCAGCGAAGTGACGAGCGTGCGCATGCGCGAGCGGCGCGCGAAGCGCGGCGCGATCAGCAAGACGGCGCAGGCCGCGCCCATCGACGTGACGGTGAGCAGAATCGGAATGATTTTGTCGACGGTTGCGACGCCCTTGATGTCGAAGGCGAGCGGCAGCAGAACGAGCCAGATCCAGACGACGGCGAACTTGTTGCGCATGACGCCCCCGGGCACCCCTTTTATTTGTGCGTCGAATATATCAGCGGCCCCATTGCGCACATGTGCGCCAAATAACGTTGCGTGGGGAGCGCTTCGATCCGGTGTGCGCAGAGAAACGCGTGCGTGTCGCCGTGTCCGTAAAGGACGTGATTCTGGCGGATCGCCCCGCACTTGCGGACCGAAGATTGGATGGCCGGATGCGGTCTGATCCGGCGAGACCAATCCACAGGTGCGATGTGCGTGCGCGTGCCGATACGAGGTGACCCGCGATAGCGGGTCAGCAAGCCCACGAGGACGCGCGGCGTCAGCCGCGCGGGCCATACGTCAACGAGCGGCCCTCGCAGAAGGGAAACGGCATGGGCTTGTTCGGCGCGACACGCATGCCGGGAACCCGATCGATCGAACCAGTTCGATCATCCGGGGACTCGCGATCATCGCCGTGAAGAGTCGTCGTCCGTCACCTGCTGCTTTGCGCTGCCTCTCATCCCTTGCCGTCCGGCGATTCAATGCTGGCGCGCGCGCCGTTTTTCGCGTATCAAATAAGCTCTTGCCGCACGGCGCGCCCTTTCGTGCCTGGCGCGCGTCTCACCGTCACACAAGCGTTTCACACTTCGACTGCCGCTCTGGCGCACGCTCGTTCGAGCGCGTTCGCCGGATGGGGCGCATTTCCCAACTGTTGGATAGCCAAGGATTTCACCCGATGAGCACGATCAAGACGAAGGACGGCACCTCGATTTACTACAAGGACTGGGGCAGCGGCAAGCCCGTGGTGTTCTCTCACGGCTGGCCGCTCGACGCCGACGCGTGGGACGCACAGATGCTGTTTCTTCTCGGTAAGGGCTATCGCGTGATCGCACACGACCGGCGCGGACATGGCCGCTCGGATCAGCCGTCGGAAGGCAACGACATGGGCACCTATGCCGACGATCTCGCCGCGCTGCTCGACGCACTCGACGTGACGGGCGCGACGCTCGTCGGCCATTCGACGGGCGGCGGCGAAGTCGCGCATTACATTGGCCGGCACGGGACGAAGCGGGTCGCGAAGGCGGTGCTGATCGGCGCGGTGCCGCCGCTCATGCTCAAGACCGAGGCGAATCCGGACGGCTTGCCGATCGACGTGTTCGACGGCATCCGCAAGGGCGTCGCCGCTGACCGCTCGCAGTTCTACAAGGATCTGACGACGCCGTTCTACGGCTATAACCGCGACGGCGCGACGATTTCGCAGGGCGTGATCGACCTGTTCTGGCTGCAGGGCATGCGTGGCGGCATCAAGGGGCAGTACGAGTGCATCAAACAGTTTTCGGAAGTGGACTACACGGCCGATCTCGAGAAATTCGACGTGCCGACGCTCTTCCTTCACGGCGACGACGACCAGATCGTGCCGATCGGCGCGGCGGCGCAGAAGGCGGCGAAGATCGTCAGGAATGCGACGTTGAAGGTTTATCCGGGCGGGTCGCACGGGATGTGCACCGTGGAAGCGGATAAGGTGAACGCGGATTTGCTGGCGTTCATCGAGTCGTAAGCAAAGGTGCGGCTCGCCCGATGCGGCGGGCCGTTCCAAAGATTAGCCATTCGGACGAGGTGCATGGAGACGCCGAAAGCCCGATGATAGACTTCATCGCAAGAACGCAAAGGATTGCGAAGCATCTATTTGCGTGCCACAACTTGCTGATGGAGGGCAATGATTATGCCGAGAATGGCTGCGCGTTACATGTTGTCCGAGCATTGGGATGGAAAGCTGCCGGTCGATCCGTTTGCGATTGCGCGGTCGGCGGGTGTGACCGTCGAACATGACGCGGAGATGGAGCCGAAGGAACTGGGACGCTTCGAGTTCGTGGACGGAAAGCCGCACATCTACACGAACCCGAATGAACCGGTTTCGCGTTTGCGGTACGTCGTCGCGCACGAGTTGGGGCACTTTGCGTTGGAGCACGGAAAGCGGTTCGTCGATACCGCGCTTCAGTTCTGGCCCGTGCACTACGACCGCGCGGAACATCAGGCGAACCAGTTCGCGCTGGAACTTCTCGTTCCCGATTTCGCCCTCAATATCATGATCAGCAAACGGAACATCATGAATTTCGTGCGGCTCACAGAAATATTCGCAGTCTCGGACCTCGTGATGAAGCATCGATTGAAGAAACTCAAATGGATTTATTGAGCACGAAAACGAAAGAATTAGTCAACGCGCCGGAACACAACGATGCTGAGGATTTCTCGATGGCGGTCGAGAGCAAAAGGCGCAGGACGGGTCATCCGGATCTCGTCGACCAGGACGTTGCCGATAGAAAGCAGTATCGGCAGCTCAGGCAACATGCGTTTTACGGCATTGCAGCGCTCATCGCGACGCTGACGATTGTGCTCGTCACATGGACCGGTTCCTTCGGCGTGCGTCTGTTCTCTAGCGCATACCGAACCGATCCCGCCACGAGCGGTCTGCTTCTCACGCCAATCGCCATCGTGGCCGCGCTGGTTGCCGTGCCGCTGCTGGCGCTGATACGCTTTTTGTTCCGGGAGAGCGGCCCGACCAAGGAGGAAAAGAACGACCTCTCGATATGGCAGCTGCTCGTCAAGGAACTATCCTATGTGCTCAAAACCTATTTAGGTAGAAGCAAGCCCGCTGCGTGACACCCACTAAAGGAGACCCTCATGTCCGACATGCTCAGCATCTCCACGCCCGACGGCAATTTCGACGCCTACGTCGCCTATCCTGCGCAAACGCCCGCGCCCGCCGTGGTCGTCATTCAGGAGATCTTCGGCATCAACGCCGACATGCGCGAAACCTGCGACGAGTACGCGCGCCAGGGCTACGTCGCGCTGTGTCCCGACCTCTTCTGGCGGCAGGAGCCGAACGTCGTCCTGACCGACAAGACCGAAGCCGAATGGCAGCAGGCGATGAAGTACTACAACGGGTTCGACGTGAACACGGGCGTCGAGGACATCGCGGCGACCATCGGCTTTGCGCGCGGGCTGTCGCAGGTCCAGGGCAAGATCGGTTCCGTCGGATTCTGTCTCGGCGGCCTCCTGTCGTTTCTGACGGCCGCGCGCACCGATGTCGATGCATCGGTTTCCTACTACGGCGGCGGTACCGACCAATACCTCGCCGATCTGCCGAAGATCAAGGTGCCGCTCATGCTGCATCTCGCGGAAGCCGACGAGTTCATCAACGAGGAGGCGCGCAA
Source organism: Caballeronia arvi (assembly GCF_001544695.2). Classification (GTDB taxonomy): domain Bacteria; phylum Pseudomonadota; class Gammaproteobacteria; order Burkholderiales; family Burkholderiaceae; genus Caballeronia; species Caballeronia arvi. Next base: position 82,912 of record NZ_FCOM02000029.1, on the reverse strand, counting down.
TCGCGTGCTCGCCGCAGTGCAGGGGCACGCGAATGTGGAGGCTTTCACGTATCCCGGCTGCCATCATGCGTTCGCGCGCAACCAGGGCGTGCATTACGACGCAGCCGCGGCGCAACTCGCCAACGGCCGCACTGCCGAGTTCTTCAAGAAGCACCTGAAGTAAGCGGCGCGGAAAGAGAAACGCCGCCCGAAAGAGGGCGGCGTCGGCTTACTTCTTCGCTTGATGCGGCCGGCGAAACACCAGCCAGCGCGGCGACTTGAAGCGCACGATGCTCATGTAGAGCCACACGTAGGTCGCCGCGAACACGACGACGAAACAGAACAGATGCAGCGTGTGCCGCCAGAAGAGCGTCGCGGGAATCACGGCGATGAGGCACAGCAGCCAGAGATAGGGCGACGTGAGCGAGTTGCGCCGCGTCAGCTCGTGCGCGTTCTTCGCGCCCACGGCCCAGCGCATCAGACGCTTGTAGACGAGCATGTGCAAATGCACGCCGTCCGGAATACCGGGCGAGATGCCGCGAATGAATTTCTTCCGATAGATCGAGAAGCACGTCTCGAAGATCGGGTACATGAAGAGCAGCACTGGATACCACGCGGAGACATCGCGGTTGCGCATCACGAGCAGGATCGCGAGCTCGGCCAGCATGAATCCGGCGAAGTACGCGCCGCCATCGCCGAGAAAGATCAGCCCGGCAGGGAAGTTCCAGATGAAGAAGCCCATCACCGCGCCCATCATGATGAGCGAGCCGGACAGCACGACCGGATCGTGAACCTGGAACGCCACGTAGGCGAGCGAGGCGAACATCATGAAGGTGACCATCGACGCGAGGCCGTTGAAGCCGTCGATGATATTCACCGCGTTTGCGAGCGCCGCGACGGCGAGCACCGTCACCGCGCACGATATGACCGCGTACGACAGCAGGAAATCGAGCGGCGGCACGCTGATGCGCGTCACCGCGATGTTCAGGAATGCATAGGCGAGGCCCGCGGCCGCCATCGTGCAGATGAGGCGCGCGAGCGGCGATACGCGCTTGGTCAGGTCTTCGACGAGCCCGGAGAGAAACGCCGGCAAGCCGCACGCAATGATGCCGAGAATGCCGCCCGACACGGCCGGATAGCCCCATCGCAACTGCACGGCCGAAGCGGTCAGCCCGCAGATGATGCCCACGCCGCCGATGCGCGGCACCGGACGCGCGTGAAACTTCTGCACGCCGGCGAGATCGGTGTCGCCGAGCACGCCTTCCTGCAAGTGTGCGAAGCGCACGATCAACAAGGTCACGAAGAGCGAGACCAGAAAAGCAAGCGCGAAACTAAGCATGAACTAGAACCGATGAAATAGAGCGGCGCCGCATCGAATGCGAGCGCCGCGACGTGGTTACGCGAACCCTTGCGGATTCTGCGATTGCCAGCGCCAGTGATCCGCGCACATGCGTTCGATGCCGTGCTCCGCGCGCCAGCCGATCAGTTCGGCGGCGGCAGCGGGGTCGGCGTAGCAGGCGGCGACATCGCCGGGGCGGCGCGGCACCAGCTCGTACGGCACGCGCTTGCCCGACGCGCTCTCGAACGCCTTCACGACATCCAGCACGCTATAGCCTTGCCCGGTGCCGAGATTCACGACGAAACTGCGATCGAGCGTCTTCAGCGCGCCGATGGCCGCGATATGCCCGCGCGCCAGATCCACGACGTGAATGTAATCGCGCACGCCGGTGCCGTCGTGCGTATCGTAATCGCTGCCGAACACGCGCAGGCGCTCCAGCTTGCCGACGGCCACCTGCGCGACATACGGCATCAGGTTGTTCGGAATGCCCGCCGGATCTTCGCCGATCAGCCCGCTTTCATGCGCGCCTACCGGATTGAAGTAACGCAGCGTCGCGATGCGCCATGACGGATCGGAGACTTCGAGATCGCGCAAAATCTGTTCGGCGATCAGCTTGCTCTGTCCATAAGGATTGGTCGCGGAAAGCGGGAACGATTCGTCGATCGGCACGCTCTTCGGCACGCCATACACGGTCGCGGACGAGCTGAACACGAAGTTGCGCACATTGCGCGCTTTCATCACTTCGAGCACGGCAAGCAGGCTGCCGATGTTGTTGCTGTAGTACTCGATCGGCTTCGCGACCGATTCGCCCACGGCTTTCAGCGCGGCGAAGTGAATCGCGCCGGTGATCGCGTGCGCGTCGAAGATGCGGTTGAGCGCGGCTTCATCGCGCGCGTCCGCTTCGTATAGCGCGACGCTTTTACCCGTGATGCGCTCCACGCGCTTCAGGGATTCCGCGCGACTGTTGACGAGATTGTCGATGACGACGACGCCGTAGCCCGCATCGAGCAATTCGACACACGTATGCGAACCGATGAAGCCCGCTCCGCCCGTGACGAGAATCGTGCCTTTCATCGACTGGTTGTCATTCATCGTGTGTTCTCCCTATCGGTGAAATTACTGAAATCGCTGAATCAGAGTGAAATGCCGGTAATGGCATGTATTGTGCCCTTGTAGCGTTCGACGACATTTTTTTCGTCGAATTCGCGGGCGACTTTTTCGCGGCCCCGCCGCGCCATGGCTTCACGTTCGTCGGCGGAGAGCGTCAGCATGCGCTCGATCGCGTCCGTGAGGCTGTCGGCGCTCTTCACCTCGCACAGCAGGCCGTTCACGCCGTGCTCGACCACCTCGCGGCAGCCGGGCACATCCGTGGCGATGATCGGCCGGCCCATCGCCGAGGCTTCCATCAGCGTGCGCGGCACGCCTTCGCGATACGAGGGCAGCACGACACAATCCGCCGCGGCCACGAGCGGCCGCACGTCGTTCGCTTCGCCCAGATACTCGACGATATGCTCGTCCTCCCACTTCTCCACGTCGGTGCGGCTGATCGCGCTCGGATTGTCGACGCCGACCGGCCCGAGCAACTGGAAACGCGCGTGCGGAAACTTCGCGCGGATTCTGCGCGCGGCCTCGACATATTCCGCCACGCCCTTGTCCCACAGAAGACGCCCGATCAGGATGAACACGAAATCTTTGCGCGCGGGCAGCGGTTGAAGCGCGAATTCGTCGAGATCGACGCCTTCGCCATGCAGACGCCGCGCGCGATCCGGATGCGCGAGCAGCTTCTCATGCTTGAACGCGTGATGATCGTCCTTGTTGAGGAACCACACTTCGCGCGGAAAGCGGAACGCGAACCGGTACAGCAGCTTTGCGACCTGTGCCGTGCGGCTCTTCTGGATGAAGACGTAGCCGAGGCCCGTCGTCACCGCGATCGACGGCACGCGCGCGAGCATCGCGGCGAGCGAGCCGTAGATGTTCGGCTTGATGGTGTAGTGAAACACGATATGCGGACGCGTCGCGCGATATTCGCGATAGAGCTCGGCGAGCGTCTTCAAATCCTGACGAGGGTCCGTGCCTTTCGACGCCACCGGCAGCTCCACGCAGCGGCAGCCCATTTCAATGAGCGGCTCGAAGGTGCGGTCGCGCGGCGCGATGATCGTCACCTGCGCGCCTTGCGCGGTGAGCATGCGCAGCACGCCGCGCCGGTAGGTGTAGATCGCCCACGCCGTGTTGCACACGAGGGCGATGCGAAGATTCGACTTTTCTTTGGTCATCCGGAAATCTTGGTGCGCCGCGCGCTCGATGACGCGCCCGGCTAAACAAAAAGTGTCATGCCGACGACGCAGGCTTCAGCAGCCGCGCCTTCAGGCCACGCAACGCGCGATACGGCAGCAGCAGATGCGCGACGCTCTTCACGACGCCCGCCCAGTCGAGCGGATTCGTCACGCGCAAATAGCGAAGCTGCAATCGCAACGTCGACATCACCTGCGCGCGCCGCTTGGTCGCGCTGATGCCGCTTTCATTCAGCTCATAGAAGAGCCCGAACTCGGGCAGGTTCGCACCATCGTGACGCTGCATGAGGCGCAGCAGAAGATCGAGATCTTCGGCCGCGCGATACTGCGCGCGATAGTTGCCCGCTTCGATCACGGCATCGACGCGCAGCATCAGTGACGGATGCGTGAAGCATGTGCGCGCGAGCATCGCGCGGCGGATCGCGGCGGGCTCGGTCGGCGGCGTCAGATCGAAGAGCGGGGCGCCTTCGGTCGACACGACGTGCGTCCACATGCCCAGCGCCGCGACACGCGGATGCGCTTCCATATACGCGCGCTGCTTCGCGAGCCGGCCGGGCGTCGCGAGATCGCCTGCGTCGATGCGCGCCGCGTAACGTATGCCGCGCGCGGCGAGCGCTGTCATGCCCGCTTCGAGCGCGCGCTCGATGCCGCCGTTTTTCGGCATCCGCAGAATGTCGATGTTCATGCCGGCGACGGCGGGCGCGACGATCGGCGGCGTGCTGCCGTCATCGACGATCAGCACGCGGACCGTGCACGTTTCCGTGAACGACGCGAGCGTGCGTTCGACATCGGCCTGGCCGTTGAACGCGGGCATCAAGACAGCAACGTCGGATAGATCGTTCATGCGCGCAGCCGGTATCGAATGTAGTAGAAGTTCACCGACGCCGCCGCGAGATAACCCGCCGCCAGCCCGATCAGCGCGCCGTAACCTTCCATGCGAGGAATCGCGATCCCGTTCACGACGAACGCGACCGCGAGCGCAAAGAGCCATTTCGCCAGCAGCACGTATTTCGCCTGATATTTCAGCACGACGAGATTGCCGATCGCCTCGATGCCCGCCGGCACGGACAGCCACACGGCCCAGCGGAAGATATCGGCAGCGCCTGCGTAATTCGGGCCGAAGACGCGCGCGATGATGAAGCCCGCGAGCGCATCGAGGACGGCCGCGCCCGCGATCATCAGCGCGGCGGTCATCGCGAAAAGGCGCACGAGGTTGCGTTTGAGCCGCGCGGTGTCCTGCACGCGATAGACGAACGCCGGCGCGATGGTCTGCGAGAGCATCAGCGCGAGCGTGATCCAGTTTTCGTTGAGCTGTTGCGCGGCGGAATACAGCCCGAGCTCCGCGAACGATACGCGATGCGCGAGCATCAGCCGGTCGAGCTTCAGAAACAGATACATGCAGATGAGCCCGAGCCAGAACACGGTGCCCGCGCTTGCGAAATGTCTGAAGAGCGCGCGATCGAAACGCCAGTCGAGCTTGCCGCCATGCCGGCGCATGTAATACACGACGAGCGCGCCGCCGATCGCCGCGGCTTCGAGCGCCCAGAGCCAGCCGAAGCTTTGCGGCGCCGCCGTGACGCGCACGAGCGCAAAGACGAGCGCCGCCTTGACGATCGCGGCCGTCATGCTCGCGATGAGCTGCGGCTTGCTGTACGTCATGCTCTGCAACCAGCAATTCACCACGCCGATGAGCGGATCGCGAAACAGCAACGTGACGACGAGGCCCGTGAGCATCAGACCGACCATCGGATCGGGTCCGCCCGCCGCGATCCAGATCCACGTCAGCGCGAGCGCGATGACCGACATGCCGATGCGCAGCACGAACGCACTGCCGAGCACGGCGCCGGTGTCGGCGGGCGGGCGATGGACGATCGTCGGCACGAGAATCTCCGCGCCGCACATCCAGGTGATCGGCGCGATCACGAGCAGCAGCGTGTTCGCGTACTGCCATTTGCCGAAATCGTTGGGCCCGAAATAGCGCGCGAGCAATCCCGAGATGACGATCGCGACCGCGATCTGCGTCAGCCGCTCCAGCCCGAGCCACACGATATTGGCAAGCGCCCGGGCGACGTCCGGATTGCCGGAGCGCGTCAGCGCCTTCATTCGGCCGATCCCGTCACGATAACGGGCACGCCGCGTGCTGGCCGAGCCTGATCGACTATTGAAAGGCGCGCGTGATCGGTGAAGTTTTGTGTGTTTGCGCGCGGACGCGCCTCATTCGAAGGCATCGAGGCGAAAGAGCGTTTAAGCATTGGATTAGAATGAACGCGCAGGCTTGAACCGGGTTTCGATCCCGGCGCGCGCGACCGCGAAGAGCGCCGAAAGACAGCGATTATAAGTGCGATCCGACACCCGCCCGCTGTCGCGGTTCCGCTTCAATTTGCTTCGACTTGCTTCGAATTGTTTCTTTCGTATTGATTTGACACACGCATAGGCAAAATTCGATACGTCATCTGGCAGCCGTTCGCGCGCTTACCCGCAGCAAAGATCGGCGCGCCGACAGTCACGACCTGCATGCCTCATGGCTGCATCGCCGGAAAACATCAATTAATAGAGAAGAGGTAGCCATCTCATGAGCCAAGTTTCCCAGTCCATCTTCAAGGCATACGATATTCGCGGCATCGTCGGCAAGACGGTCGACCGTGACGTCGCCAAAAGCATCGGCCAGGCATTCGGCAGCGAAATCAGGAAGCAGGGCGGCGATTCGGTCGTCGTCGCGCGCGACGGCCGTCTCTCCGGCCCCGAACTCGTCGGCGCGCTGTCGGACGGCTTGCGCTCGGCGGGCGTCGATGTCGTCGATATCGGCATGGTGCCGACGCCCGTCGGCTACTTCGCGGCGAGCGTGCCGCTGCCCTTGCCGTCGGGCGAGCGCCGCGTGGATTCGTGCATCGTCGTGACGGGCAGCCACAATCCGCCCGACTACAACGGCTTCAAGATGGTGCTGCGCGGCGCGGCGATCTACGGCGAGCAGATCCAGGGCTTGTACAAGCGCATCGTCGACAACGATCTCACTCAAGGCGAGGGCAGCTACACCGAGTTCGACGTGTCGCAGATGTATCTCGATCGCATCGTGTCCGACGTGAAGCCGGTGCGCGGCATGAAGATCGTCGTCGATACGGGCAACGGCGTGGCCGGTGGTCTCGCGCCGAAGCTGTTCAAGGCGCTCGGCTGCGAGCTGGTCGAACTGTTCACGGACATCGACGGCAACTTCCCGAACCATCACCCGGACCCGGCGCATCCTGAAAACCTCCAGGACGTCGTCAAGGCGCTGAAAGAAACCGATGCCGAAATCGGCTTCGCGTTCGATGGCGACGGCGATCGTCTGGGCGTCGTCACGAAAGACGGCGAGGTCATCTATCCGGACCGTCAGTTGATGCTGTTCGCGCAGGAAGTGCTGTCGCGCAACAAGGGCGGCCAAATCATTTATGACGTGAAGTGCACGCGCAATCTCGCGAAGTGGGTGCGCGAGCAGGGCGGCGAGCCGGTGATGTGGAAGACCGGCCACTCGCTCGTGAAGGCGAAGCTGCGCGAGACCGGCGCGCCGCTCGCGGGCGAAATGAGCGGCCACGTGTTCTTCAAGGACCGCTGGTACGGCTTCGACGACGGTCTCTACACTGGCGCGCGCATGCTCGAAATCTTGTCGCGCGTGGCCGATCCGAGCAAGCTGCTCAACGATCTGCCGAATTCGCTGTCGACGCCCGAACTGCAACTGAAGCTGGAAGAGGGCGAGAACTTCGAGCTGATCGCGCGTCTGCAGAAATCGGCGAAGTTCACCGGCGCGGACGATGTGCTGACCATCGACGGCTTGCGCGTGGAGTATCCGGATGGCTTCGGACTCGCGCGCTCGTCGAACACGACGCCGGTCGTCGTGATGCGCTTCGAGGCGGACAACGACGCGGCGCTGAAGCGGATTCAGGAGGATTTTCGCCGGGTGATCCTGGCGGAGAAGCCGGACGCGAAGTTGCCGTTCTGAGCGGTTTCGATAGTTGATTACAGAGCGGCACGGTTTTTTACCGTGCCGCTTTTTGCTTGGCTGTTGCACGCGCCGCGCTAAAATCCCCGTTTTCCCGCTCACACCGCCGCGCGCCCGTCCGCGCCTCCCCATCCCAGCGTGCAAAAGATCCTGATCGTCCGCGTGTCGTCGCTTGGCGACGTCGTCCACAACATGCCCGCCATCGCCGACATCCGCCGCCGCTATCCGGATGTGCAAATCGACTGGCTCGTCGAGGAAAGCTTCGCGAGTCTCGTCGGACTGGTTCACGGCGTGCATCGCGCGATCCCGTTCTCGCTCAGACGCTGGCGCAAGGGGTTTGCATCGCCCGCGAACTGGCGCGAGATCGGCAAGTTCAGGCGCGAGCTCGCCGCCGAGAAATACGATCTCGTGATCGACTGCCAGGGGCTCATCAAGACTGCATGGGTCGCAAGCTGGGCGCGTGGGCCGCTGGCCGGCCTCGGCAACCGCACGGACGGCGCGGGCTACGAATGGCCCGTGCGCTTCTTCTATGACCGGCGCGTGCCGATCGAGCCGCGCACGCATGTCGTCGAGCGCACGCGGCAGCTCGTCGCGGCGGCGCTCGATTTGCCGAAGCCGCAGATGTCCGACGACATCGACTTCGGCATCGACACGCGGCGCGCGACGCTCGCCGTCTCCGAGCTCGGGCTGAACCTGCCGGTGCCGTACGTCGTGTTCGTGCACGCCACTTCGCGCGCCGACAAGCAATGGCCCGAAGCCGCGTGGATCGAACTCGGTCAGGCGCTCGTGACGCGCGGCGCGTCGATCGTGCTGCCGTGGGGCAGCGACGCCGAACGCGCGACAAGCGAAAAGCTCGCGAAAGAATTCGGCGCGGCCGCGATCGTGCCGCCGAAGCTCTCGCTGCCCGCGGTCGTCGGCCTGATCGACGGCGCGGCCGCAACCGTCGGCGTCGATACCGGTCTCGTGCACATTGCCGCGGCGCTGAAGCGCCCGACCGTCGAGTTGTACAATTTCTCGACCGCATGGCGCACCGGCGGCTACTGGTCGCCGCAAGTCGTCAATCTGGGCGACGCCAGCCGGCACCCCACTTTGTCTGAAGTCAAGACCGCGCTCGCGGGCTTCGGCCTGCTGTAGCGCGCCCGTGCTAGCGTGCCCGACGCGCGCCATGCGCGGTAACTCAAGGTCGTAGACACATGACGGAATCTCAAATCATCGAAGTCGCATCGGGCGATTGGCAGGGCAAGAACCTGTCCGTGCCGCGCGAGACGCTGCTTGCCGGCGTCGAAAACGGCAAGGTGCTGTATTTCCCCAATCTGCGTTTTCCGATCGAAGGCGGCGAGATTGCGCTGCTCGATCCGAAGATCGCCGACCCGAAGCGCAAGAACATCAGCCTCGCACCCAACGGCGGCGTGCTCGCCGGCGTGCTCGGCGACAACGTGATGCAGTCGGCGGTGCGCTCGCTCATCAAGCGATATCAGGATCATGCGCGCTCGCTCGTCGACGGGCTCTTCCCCGAGTACGACGGCAAGCTGCGCGTCGCGCCCACCAGCTTGCGGCTGCATCAGGTCGAAACGCGCGAGACGTCGTGGCGCAAGGACGACAGCCGCCTGCACGTCGATGCCTTCCCGTCGCGCCCGAACTACGGCGAGCGCATCCTGCGCGTGTTCACGAACATCAATCCGCAGGGCGCGCCACGCGTGTGGCGCGTCGGCGAACCGTTCGAAGACATGGCGAAGCGCTTCCTGCCCGGCATCAAGGCGCAGACGCCCGGCTCGGCGTGGCTCATGAATCTGCTGCACATCACGAAGTCGAAGCGCTCGGCGTACGACCATCTGATGCTGCATCTGCATGACGCGATGAAGGCCGATCTCGACTATCAGAAGACTTCGCCGCAGGAAACGATGCCGTTCCCGCCCGGCTCGGTGTGGGTCTGCTTCTCCGATCACGCATCGCACGCGGTGATGTCCGGGCAGTTCATGATGGAGCAGACGTTCTTTCTGCCCGTCAAGGCGATGGCGCGTCCCGAATGCGCGCCGCTCGGCATTCTCGAGCGCCTGAAGGGCAGGGCGCTCGTTTGAGCGGCGCGGCTTCCCCGGGCGCATCGGCTGCGATGCTGAGGCTCGTCTACCGGGCGCTCTGGTGGATCGTCGCGCCGCTCGCGGTGCTGCGGCTGCTGATCCGTTCGCGCAGGGAGCGGGGCTACCGTGAGCATATCGGCGAGCGTTTCGGGCGCGTGCCGCCGCATCGCGGCAGAAGCGCCGACGACCTCGCGCCGCTCATCTGGGTGCATGCGGTGTCGGTCGGCGAGACGCGCGCCGCGCAGCCGCTCATCGACGCCTTGCTGAAGGCGCATCCCGAAGCCCGCATCCTGCTCACGCACATGACACCGAGCGGTCGCGCAACCGGCGTCGAGCTGTTCGGCGATCGCGTGCTGCGCAGCTATCTTCCTTACGATCTGCCCGTTCTCGTGCGGCGTTTTTTGCGTGCGTGGCGTCCGTCGCTCGGCATCGTGATGGAGACCGAAGTCTGGCCGACGCTCATCGACGAATGCAAGCGCGCCGACGTGCCGCTCGTGCTGACGAACGCGCGCATGTCGGAGCGCTCGTACCGGCGCGCGGCGAAGTTCGGACGCGCGGTGCGTGAAGTGTTCGGCGGTTTTTCGCGCGTGCTCGCGCAGACGCCGTCCGACGCCGAGCGGCTGACCGCGCTCGGCGCGCGCAACGTCGCGGTGCTCGGCAATCTGAAGTTCGACATGACCGCGCCGCCCGAACTCGTCGCGCGCGGCCAGGCGTGGCGCACGGCGATCGGCGAGCGGCCCGTGTGGGTCGCGGCGAGCACGCGCGAAGGCGAGGAGACGCTGGTCTTGCGCGCGTTCGCGGCGCTGAACGTGCCCGATGCGCTGCTGATTCTGGTGCCGCGGCATCCGCAGCGTTTCGATGAAGTCTCTGCGCTGATCGCGAGCCTCGGGCTCACGAGCGCGCGCCGCTCGGTGTGGGCGCCGAAGCCCGTCGCGGCGGGTTCGGGCGCGGACGTGCCGGAGCCGTTGCCGGCGAGCGTGCAGGTGTTGCTCGGCGATTCGATGGGCGAGCTCGGTGCGTATTACGCGGCGGCGGATCTCGCGTTCATCGGCGGAAGTCTGCTGCCGCTCGGCGGGCAGAATCTGATCGAAGCGTGCGCGGCGGGCGTGCCGGTGCTGATCGGGCCGCACACGTTCAACTTTACGCAGGCGACCAACGACGCCATCGCGGCCGGCGCCGCGCTGCGCGTGCAGGGCCCGCCGGATCTCGCGCGCGGGCTGCGTGAAATCTTCAACGACAAGGCCAGACGTCTCGCGATGAGCGCGGCGGCCTCGGCATTCGCGGCGCGTCATCGCGGCGCGACGGAAAGAACGGTGAGCGTGCTGAGCGCGTTGCTTGAGGAAGGGGAGGCAGCTTGAACAAGCAATGCGCTGAATCTGGCTGCTTTTTGTTAGCGTAAGCGGTAAGTATGGGTATGGAGTAGTGCGCAATAATTAGGCGTAGTTGCTTGGATCTTGAGTATGGCCAAAAGCGAAATCCCGTTACCGAATGTGCTGACGCAGAGAGCAGTACTATCAGGTCCGAAGCGTCAACACTTTCTGCCTCGTTTTTATCTCGAAAAATTTTCAAAAAATGGATTGGTTGCGGTCTACGATCGAGAAGCAAACGCGGTTCGCTTGCAGCAACCGATAAATTCAGCGGTAATTGGACATTTCTATACAGTAACGGACAGTGATGGGCGGAGGCGATACGACATAGAATTTATTCTTTCGCACTATGAGTCGAGAGCCAAGCCCATCATCGACAAGTTGGAAGCCAAAAAGTCGCTCGATCCAGAGGAGCGATCCGATTTCTCTATCTTCCTGGCATTATGTGTCGCGCGCACGCCGGATACAGTCGAATCCGTGAAAGGACTGATAGCGGAACTTGGAATGGACTTCGTGAAGGCAAACTTCAATTCAGTCGACGAGGTGTGGAAGTCGTTACGGGAGGATCCCAAATACGTAGGGAAGTCCGATGAGCAGATTACCAGCGAGGCGGAACTGATGGTGAAGATGGCTCGTGACGGCGTGACCATCAAAGCGAGCCACAGCTGGGCCGTAGGTGGAGCAATTCTTATGGGTTTAAAGATGGCTCCGATATTTGCTGGACGCGAATGGGTTGTTGTACATCGGCCCAATGAGCGAAAATCCTTCATCACAACAGACGCTCCCGTGCTGCTAACGACCTTGGAGCCTCGCGAGGGAAACTTCTGGGGTCTCGGATTCGGAAACGCTGACGCGTTGGTTACTTTTCCGCTAACGGCATCATGTGCGTTATTAATGTATAGCAACACCGGGAAACTCAGACATATGCAAGCGGATGAGGGGCAAATTAGGCAGGTAAATCTCGCTGCGGCGGAGATGTGTCAACGGTTCTTGATAGGAAGAGATGCGAAGCTCGTAAGCTCGTTGGCTCAGGCAGCGAACTTATCCAATACAAAGTGGGAGCCGAAGATGACGCGGAAGAGCCAATAGTCCATAGAGATAAATAGATGAGGGTTTCGGGAAAGGCAACGCCATTAAACGCAGCGCAATCAAAATACTATTAACGCTTCTAGTGTAAAAAACGAAGTCTCGCTTCCGGTTTGGTCAGTATCGATTCTCCACCGCGCTATTCAGAATGTACGACCGTGCGGAACGGTTTCGTCTGACAGAAAATAGTGTCTCGAACGTTGCCGCCCTATATGTCGAAGGGTAACGAGGGTTGAACGTCTTGGACGTAAGAGGGATACTGATCGCCCCGAGCCGGCCACGCAGACAATTGGCCGGATGCCTGCGAATGCGTTTTCAGTTTGACATTGAGGACTCGCATGCAAGATCTCATCAAGCAGTTCGTCAAAGATGTAATTCCGCCCCGGCTTTTTCGCCTGCTGAAGCCATCCAACGAACCGACCGATGCGTGGGGCGGCGCCCGATGGGGCATGCACGGTCTCGTGCTGCCGGGTAACCGCCGCTTCGAATACCGGCCCTGCGTCGCCGATCGCGGCGTCTGCAAGCAGATCTTCTTTCTCCGCTCCTACGCCACCGATTCGCTTTGGCGCGCGAAGGAAATTGCGGCGTTCTACGACGCTTGCGAAAATCCGCTGATCATCGACGCGGGCGCCAATATCGGCGCGTCCGCCGTATGGTACGCGCTTACCTATCCGAAGGCGAAGATCGTCGCCATCGAGCCGGACGTAGCGAACTTCGCGCTTCTCAAGCGCAATGCCGCGCCGTTCCCGCTGATCACGCCGTTGAATGCCGCGATCGCAGCGAAGCACGGCACGCTCTATCTCAACGATCCCGGCGGCGGCGAGTGGGCGTTCCGGACGGCCGAGCAGCCCGTCGACAAGGGTTATGCCGTCGACGCGCTCACGCTCGAAGAGTTGATCCCGTCCGGCGTGACGCCGTTCATCCTGAAGATCGATATCGAAGGCGCGGAGTCCGATCTGTTCTCGCGCCATTGCGAAGCGCTGAACACATTCCCGCTCATCGTGATCGAGCTGCACGACTGGATGCTGCCCGGCGAATCCAACAGCCGCAACTTTCTGCAATGGCACGTCGAGATGAAGCGCGATTTCGTGCAGATGGGCGAGAACGCGATCTCCATATCGAACTCGATCGCGCTGTCGTAGCAGCTTTTACGATACGTCTCAGGCGAGCAGCAGCCCTTTCTTCTCGATGAAGCCGATGACTTCATCGAGGCCGTCGAGCGCCTTCAGATTGCACATCACGAATGGCCGCTCGCCGCGCATCTTTTTTGCATCGCTTGCCATGATGTCGAGATTCGCGCCCACATGCGGCGCGAGATCCGTCTTGTTGATGACGAGCAGATCCGACTTCGTGATGCCCGGCCCGCCCTTGCGCGGAATCTTCTCGCCGCCCGCGACATCGATCACGTAGATGGTCAGATCGGACAACTCGGGGCTGAACGTCGCCGCGAGGTTATCGCCGCCGGATTCGATGAACACGATATCGGCATCCGGAAACTTCGACACCATGCGATCGACGGCTTCGAGATTGATCGATGCATCCTCGCGAATCGCCGTATGCGGACAGCCGCCCGTCTCGACGCCCATGATGCGCTCGGCCGGCAACGCGCCCGCAACCGTGAGCAGGCGCTGATCTTCCTTCGTGTAGATATCGTTGGTGATGGCGACGAGATCGTATCGATCGCGCATCGCCTTGCAGAGCATTTCGAGCAGCGTGGTCTTGCCGGAGCCGACCGGCCCGCCGACGCCGACACGCAACGGCGGCAGTTTCTTGGTTCGGCGGGCGGCGGCGGAATAGGCGGGAGCGTTCATCGTGCGAGTCAGGAGCGAAAGAGTCGTGAATATTGCGATTCGTGCCGCGCCGACAGAATGCCGAGTTGCGGCGCGAACGTGTTGATGGCGTCGGGCGATGTATCGAGCGCGCGGCGCACGGCGGCATCGATCGGCTCGCGCAACGCGACGATGATGCGTTGCCCCGCGAGCTGTCCGAGCGGCACGGCCTTCAGCGCGGCGGCCGCCTGATTCTCGACCCAGCTGAATGCGTAGGCCGCGAGCGCCGCGTTCGGCGACGCATCGTGCGCGAACGCGGCGAATGCGAAGGCGGTCGGCTGCGCGATCGGCCTGATCGCGGCGAGCGTCGCGCGGCGGGCTTCATCGCCCCATTCGAGCGATGCGCAAAGCTGCGCGAGCGACCAGCCCATCTGTTCGGTTTCGCGTCGCAGTTCCGCCGATTCGCGGCTCGCGATGTATTCGTCGTTCGCGGCCTTCAACGCGGCTTCGTCGCGGGCATGCCAGCGTTGCATCTGATGCGCGATGAACGGCAGTTCGCCGCGCGCGAGCACGTTCGTCAAACCGCTCGCGATCCAGTCGCGCGCGCTGTCGCCGTCGTGAATCAGGCCGTGCTCGATGGCCGCTTCGAGCCCCTGCGAATAACTGAACGCGCCGATCGGCAGCGCCGGCGACGCGAGATGCAGGAGCGCCGTCAGCTCAGCGATGCGCATGGCCGTGGTGGTGATGATCGTGTCCGCACGATGAGTGATCGTGCCCGTGATGTTCATCGAAGACCTTCTGCGCGAGCGCATGGTCTTCGCTGAAGGTTTCGTCGTGGCCGTGCTTGTGACCGCCGCCGTACGCGCCGGTTTCCGGCTGGAACGGCTGCGATTCATGCGCGACGAGCACGCCCAGACGTTTCAGCATGTCTTCGAGAACCGGATCGGCTTCGAGCTTCAGATAGTCCGCGCCGACTTCGACGGGTGTATGGCGATTGCCGAGATGATAGGCGGCGCGCGTGAGCAGACGCACGCTCGGCGCGCGCACGACGAGCACATCTTCCGCCGCCGCAACCACGCGAACGAAACCGCCGTCATCCGCGACGAGCATGTCGCCGTCGGCGAGCACGGTGCCGCGCGGCATCACGAGCGCCACGTCTTCGCCGTCATCGAGCGTGGCGGCGAGCCGGCTCTTGCTGCGCGCATCGAAGGGCAGAGTCAGGGTGGGCGCGCGCTTGACGAGCACGGGTGCGAGCTTTGCGGTCAGACGTTTGTCGATGGTACGCATGAGGGAATCAGAACAGAAAATAGCGCTGCGCCATCGGCAGAACGGTGGCGGGTTCGCAGGTGAGCAATTGCCCATCGGCGATCACCTGATAGGTCTGCGGATCGACGCTGATGGACGGCTGCCATGCATTGTGAATCATGTCGGCTTTCGTCACATGACGGCAGTTCTTCACCGCGACGATCTGCTTCTGCAGGCCGTAACGGTCCGCGATGCGTGCGTCCATCGCCAGTTGCGATACGAACGTGAGCGATGTCTTGCCGAGCGCGCCGCCGCGCGTCGCGAACATCTCGCGATAATGCACCGGCTGCGGCGTCGGAATCGATGCGTTCGGGTCGCCCATCTGCGCGAGCGCGATCATGCCGCCCTTGAGTATCAGCGATGGCTTCACGCCGAAGAACGCCGGCTCCCAGAACACGAGATCGGCCCATTTGCCGGCTTCTATCGATCCGACTTCATGCGCGATGCCATGCGTGATCGCCGGATTGATCGTGTATTTGGCCACGTAACGCTTCGCGCGAAAGTTGTCGTTGCGCGCGCTGTCTTCGGGCAACGCGCCGCGCTGCACCTTCATCTTGTGCGCTGTCTGCCACGTGCGGATGATGACTTCGCCGACGCGGCCCATCGCCTGCGAATCGGACGACAACATCGACAGCGCGCCGAGATCGTGAAGGATGTCTTCGGCGGCGATGGTCTCGCGGCGAATGCGCGATTCGGCAAACGCGATATCTTCCGCAATCGACGGATCGAGGTGATGGCACACCATCAGCATGTCGAGATGCTCGTCGAGCGTGTTGACGGTGTAGGGGCGCGTCGGATTGGTCGAAGAGGGCAGCACGTTCGGTTCGCCCGCGACTTTGATGATGTCCGGCGCGTGCCCGCCGCCCGCGCCTTCCGTGTGATACGTGTGGATCGTGCGGCCCTTGAACGCGGCAATGGTCGTTTCCACGAAGCCCGCTTCGTTCAGCGTATCGGTGTGGATGGCGACTTGCGTGTCGGTGTCATCGGCGACGCAGAGGCAGTTGTCGATCGCGGCGGGCGTCGTGCCCCAGTCCTCGTGCAGCTTCAGACCGATCGCGCCCGCTTTCACCTGTTCGATCAGCGGTGCGGGCAGGCTCGCGTTGCCCTTGCCGAGAAAGCCGAGATTCATCGGCCAGCCATCGGCGGCTTGCAGCATGCGCTCCATGTGCCACGGACCCGGCGTGCAGGTCGTCGCGTTCGTGCCGGTGGCGGGCCCGGTGCCGCCGCCGAGCATCGTCGTGACGCCGCTCGATAACGCTTCGTCGATCTGCTGCGGGCTGATGAAGTGGATATGCGTATCGACGCCGCCCGCCGTGACGATCATCCCTTCGCCCGCGATCACTTCCGTCGCCGCGCCAATGGCGATGTTCACGTTCGGCTGAATGTCCGGATTGCCCGCCTTGCCGACCGCGAAGATGCGTCCACCCTTGATGCCGATATCGGCTTTCACGATGCCCCAGTGATCGAGGATCAGCGCATTGGTCACGACGGTATCGACCACATCGGCGGCGGGGCGTTGCGACTGGCCCATGCCGTCGCGAATCACTTTGCCGCCGCCGAACTTCACTTCCTCGCCGTAGGTCGTGAAGTCGCGCTCCACTTCGATGATGAGATCGGTATCGGCGAGGCGCACGCGGTCGCCGGTGGTCGGGCCGAACATTTCCGCATAAGCGCGGCGGCCGATGCGTAGCGTCATAGTCTTCCTTTGGATTCCGAATTAAAGCGGGCCCATGACGAGCGCGTTGAAGCCGTACACGTGACGATCGCCCGCGAGCGCGACGAGCTCGACCGTGCGTTCCTGTCCCGGCTCGAAGCGCACCGCCGTGCCCGCCGCGATGTTCAGGCGAAAGCCGCGCGCTTTCTCTCGCTCGAACTTCAGCGCGGCGTTGACTTCGTAGAAGTGGTAATGCGAGCCGACCTGCACGGGGCGATCGCCATGATTCGCGACGACGACCGTCACGGTTTCGCGGCCCGCGTTGAGCTCGTGCTCGCCGTCATCGATGAAATATTCGCCGGGGATCATGTTTTCAGGGGATCGGATGATGAACCGTGACGAGCTTCGTGCCGTCGGGGAAGGTCGCTTCTATCTGGATGTCGGGAATCATCTCGGGCACGCCTTCCATCACGTCGTCGCGGGTGAGGAGCGTCGTGCCGTAGTGCATGACTTCGGCGACGGTCTTGCCGTCGCGCGCCGCTTCCATCAAGGCAGCGGAAATGAATGCGACCGCTTCCGGATGATTCAGCTTCAGGCCGCGCGCGCGGCGGCGTTCGGCGAGCAAGGCTGCGGTGAAGATCAGCAGCTTGTCTTTTTCGCGAGGCGTGAGTTTCATGAGTTCGTTGTTTTGATCGGCTCACGCTATATAGCGAGAGTCGTGCCAACGATTGTTTCTATGCGTTTCGGCTCGTGCTCGCACCACGACGGGGCAGATGCGTGCGTCAGATTGGTGCGTGATTAGGTCGTCCACAGGCGCAAAGGCTGCGCGTCGACGTGATGCACGATTGGCCGCAGATACGTCCAGCAATCGGTGAGGGCGCGTTGCAGCGGCTCCATCGAACGGCTGATTGCACGCACGATCAATACGCCGGGGGCGACGCACGATGCAGCCGCGCGTAAGGCATCGTCGAATGGCAATCGGGCCGTGAGGGTTTCGGCGAGCGCATCGTCGCAGGCGGGGCCGATCGCCCAGAGCGTGCCGTAGGCGGGATAGCCCGCGAGCCCTTGAGCGCCATCGCGCAGCGGATCGCCTGCATCGAGCAGGGTGCGTTCGAACCAGAGCGTGCGGCCATCACGATGTGCGATACGCGACGTCGCCCTGATATGTCCTTGCGTCCATTTCTCGCCGGCTGCGGCGCGGCCGAGCAGCATCGCGTCCCAGCCGATTGCGGTGGCGCTTTCATCGAGTGTGAGATTGAATTCGAGTTCGATGTTCGACGCTTCGAACACGATGTTGTTTTGCGGAAGCCAGTCGAGCCTCGCGTGCGGTGCGAGGCCGATATCGATACGCTGCGTCGCGAGCCTGCCGTTGGCCTTGTACCACTTGGTCGCGCCTGGCGTCGTGATGACGGCGTGCGTGTGTTCCTGCAAGCGAATGTCGATGGACAGACGGTCGCCGCCCGCGACACCGCCCGGCGGATGCACGATCACCGAGTGACAGATATCGCCTTCGGGATAGAGCGGCCGTTGCAACCTCAGCGGCCCTTCGTGCTTGCGATGAACGCAGGCCGTGCGGCCGTGCTGGCGCGCAAAGCCGAGTTCGAGCGAGCCGCGCCAGATTTCCGCGTCGGCGAGCGCCGTGTGGGATTCACGATGCATGAATGGATTGCGATCGATGGCAAGCCGTCATCATACGGCGATCAGTTCGCGCACTCCATGCGCGTCCATGTCCGATCCCGCGCCGCCCGCGACGATTTCGCCGCGGCTCATCACCCAATAGTGGTCCGCGAGCTCGCGTGCGAAGTCGTAATACTGTTCGACGAGCAGCACCGTCATGCCCATTTCGTCGACGAGTTGCCTCAGTGTTCGACCAATATCGCGGATGATGGATGGCTGGATGCCTTCCGTGGGTTCGTCGAGGATCAGCAGTTGCGGCTCGCTCATCAGCGCGCGGGCGATTGCGAGTTGCTGTTGCTGGCCGCCGGAGAGATCACCGCCTCTTCGGTGTTTCATGTCTTTCAACACGGGGAAGAGATCGTAGATGTGGTCGGGGATTTTCTTTGGTGCCGTTTTGCTTGCTGCGCCTACGAGCAGATTTTCTTCGACGGTGAGACGAGGGAAGATATCGCGGCCTTGTGGGACGTAGGCGAGGCCGTTGGCGACGCGGGCGTGCGTTGGGAGCGAGGAGATTTTGCTGCCGCGCCAGGTGATTGTGCCGGTTTTTGTTGGGACTACGCCCATCAGACAGCGCAAGAGTGTCGTCTTGCCTACGCCGTTGCGGCCTAGCAGGACCGTCAGTTTCCCTTCGGGGATGGTCAGGTTTATTCCTCGGAGGATGTGGCTGCCGCCGTAGTATTGGTTCAGGTTTTCTATGTTTAGCATTTGCTTTCCGTTTTTGCTTTGCTTGTTTCTATGGAATCCTGATTTGGTGTTGGTTTATTAGCGTTGCCCCTCCCCGGGGCGGGGGTAACTTTCTTTGCTGCTGCAAAGAAAGTCACCAAAGAAAGCAGCTTTTCCCAGCCTGAGCGCTTCACACCGGCCGCGGCACAGGCGATCGACCTAATGGCCCCCAGAGTAGCGAGTGCCCTCGTAGGCCCAACCGGGCTTGGATCGCGCACGGTCTGACACATCGCACCGCATAACACACTGGTTCAGCACCTGAAAGCTCCGGCCCGCTTCGCGGCCGACGGGTCAATCGGGTTTGCGTGAGCCCGGTATTGCTACGCCCACCGCTGGGTTCCCTCGTGTACCCCGCGGCAGCGCGTAGCGCTGTGCCGGAGCTATTTCGTGCTGAACCAGCACGCTCAACGTTATCGGGCGGCAGACCGTGCGCGGTCCACGCCCGGCTCAACAATGGGAACACTCGCTACTCCGGGATCCATTCAGCCAATCGCCTGTGCCGCGGCCGGTGTGAAGTGCTTAGGCTGGGGAAAGCTGCTTTCTTTGGTAACTTTCTTTGCAGCAGCAAAGAAAGTTACCCCCGCCCCGGGGAGGGGCAGTGCTAATAAACCAATACGAAAGCAGGATTCCACGAAAGCCGAAGCGAACGCCCAAAAACCTCACCGCCCCAGATAAGACTCAATAACAGCGTCATCCCGTTTGACCTCATCAAGCGAGCCTTCAGCAAGCACCCGACCCTCGGCCATCACGGTAACCTTCCCGGAAGCCCCGGCGAGAGCAGCAACAAACTCCATATCATGCTCCACAACCATCATCGAACACGACCCGCGCAGCTTGTTGAGAAGATCGGCGAGTTCCATCGTCTCGTGATCCGTCATACCGGCAGCAGGCTCATCGAGCAACAACAACGCAGGTTGCTGCATCAACAACATGCCGATCTCCAGCCGCTGCTTCTGTCCATGCGACAACTCCCCCGCAAGCCGCGTCGCCTGATGCTGCAGGCGAATCAACTCCAATGTTTCCTCGATGCGCGCCTGCGCCTGCGCATCCAGCCGTGCACGTAACGACGCAAACCAGCGCTTGTCGGTCTTCATCGCGAGCTCGAGGTTCTCCCACACCGGATGATTCTCGAACACCGTCGGCTTCTGAAACTTCCGTCCGATGCCCGTGCGCGCTATCACCGGCTCCGACATGCGCGTGAGATCCAGCGTCTGCCCGAGAAACACGCGGCCTGCATCGGGCCGCGTCTTGCCGGTGATGACGTCCATCATCGTGGTCTTGCCCGCGCCGTTCGGGCCGATCACGCAGCGCAGCTCGCCCACGTCGATGGAAAGCGTGAGCGCGTTCAACGCGCGAAAGCCATCGAAGCTCACGGTCACGTCCTCGAGATAGAGAATCGCACCGTGCGATACATCGATCTCGCCAGGCGCAAGCACATGGCCCAGGCCCGCAACGCCGTTGAGATTGAGATGCTCTTCAAGAGGCGGAAGCGGCGGCAGATCGACGATCAATGCGTTGTGTGCAGTCATTCCGCTGCGTCTCCATAAGCCTTCCCGCGGCGCGCGAGATCGATGAGTCCCATGATGCCGTTCGGCAAAAGCAAGGGCACCAGCGTGAAGATGAGGCCGAGGAAGAACAGCCAGTACTCCGCGAAATACGCGGTGAAAAAGCTCTTCGCGCCGTTTACGGCGAACGCGCCGAGGATCGGCCCGATCAGCGTGCCGCGTCCGCCGACAGCGACCCAGATCGCCATTTCGATCGAGTTCGCCGGCGACATCTCGCCCGGATTGATGATGCCGACCTGCGGCACGTACAACGCACCTGCGATGCCGCACAGCACAGCCGACACCGTCCAGATGAAGAGCTTGTACGCGAGCGGGCTGTAGCCGAGGAACATGAGCCGCGCCTCGCCATCGCGCACGCCGGTGACGACGCGCCCGAGTTTCGACGTGACGATCCCGCGCGCCGCGAGAAACGCGAGCACGAGCACCGCGAACGTAATGAGGAAGAGGGCGGTGCGCGTGCCCGGATGCGTGACGGAAAAGCCCGCGATACGCTTGAAATCCGTGAAGCCGTTGTTGCCGCCGAAGCCGGTTTCGTTGCGATAGAAAAGCAGCATCGCGGCGAAGGTCATCGCCTGCGTGATGATCGACAGATACACGCCCTTCACGCGCGAGCGAAACGTGAAGAAGCCGAACACCCACGCGAGCACGCCAGGCACGAGCACGACGAGCAGCAGCGCATACCAGAGATGCTCCGTGCCTTGCCAATACCACGGCAGCGCATGCCAGTCGAGAAACACCATGAAGTCGGGCAGATCGCTCTTGTACACGCCCTCGCGGCCGATCGAACGCATCAGGTACATGCCCATCGCATAGCCGCCGAGCGCGAAGAAAAGCGCGTGACCTAAACTTAGGATGCCACAGTAACCCCACACGAGATCGAGCGCGAGCGCGCCGATCGCGTAGCACATGAGCTTGGCGGTGAGCGTCATCGCGTACGCGGACAGATGGAACGTGCTCGTCTCGGGCAACACGAGCGCCGATATCGGCACGAAGACGCCCATCGCGATGACGAGCGCGATCAGCGCGATCCAGCCATTGCGCGGCAGCAACGCGGCGCGCGGTGGAAGCCCGAGCGCGAAGCCGGCGCGCGCGGCGCTGGCATCGGGTTGCGGCGTGACGTCGAGATTCGCGGGGAAATTGGTCGATGCGGTCATGACTCAGGCCTCCGCGCTGCGGCCCTTCAAGGCGAACATGCCCTGCGGACGCTTCTGGATGAACAGCACGATCAGCACGAGCACCGCGATCTTCGCGAGCACCGCGCCCCAGAACGGCTCGACGGCCTTGCTGACGAGCCCGAGCCCGAAGCCGCCGATTACCGTGCCCGCAAGCTGGCCGACGCCGCCCAGCACGACCGCCATGAACGAATCGATGATGTAGCTCTGCCCGAGGTCCGGCCCGACATTGCCGATCTGCGAAAGCGCGCAGCCGCCCAGCCCCGCGATGCCCGCGCCGAACGCGAACGCGTACGAATCGACGCGCGCCGTCTTCACGCCGACGCACGCGGCCATGCGTCGATTCTGCGTCACCGCGCGCACGAAGAGGCCGAGACGCGTCTTCGTGAGCACGCCCCACGCGATCGCGACGACGGCAAGCGAGAACGCGAGGATCGTCAAACGGTTGTACGGCAGGATGAGGTTCTGCATTACCGCGACGCCGCCGCTCATCCATGAAGGATTCGTCACCTGCACGTTCTGCGCGCCGAAGAGCGTGCGCGTCGCCTGAATGAGGATCAGGCTGACGCCGAAGGTCGTCAGCAGCGTTTCGAGCGGACTTCCATAGAGATGCTTCAATACGAGCCGCTCCAGCACGATGCCGACGAGCGCCGCCGCGACGAACGAGGCGGGCACCGCGAAGAGCGGATACCAGTCGAACGCGGCGGGCGCGTAATGCTGCACGAGGTTCTGCACGACATAAGTCGCATAGGCGCCGATCATCAGAAACTCGCCGTGCGCCATGTTGATGACGCCGATCAGTCCGTACGTGATCGCAAGGCCGAGCGCGGCGAGCAGCAGCACGCTGCCGAGCGACAGGCCCGCGAAGATCGTCCCGAAGATTTCGCTGCGGCGCTGAAGCGAGTCGAGCGCGTAGAGGCCTTCCTGCGCCGCGCTGCGCACGCGCGCGTCGGGCTCGTTGAACGCGCCATCGGCATGCTTCGCGACGATCGGGCGCAGCAGTTCGTACATGTCGAGATCATGCCGCGCGGCGACCAGTTGCGCGGCTTCGAGGCGCTTGTTCACGTCGGGATCGTGCAGCGCGGTCATCGCCCAGAGCGTGTCCAGGCGCTTCTTCAAATCGGGATCGCGTTCGATGGCGCGGGCGCGATCGATCATCGGTTTCATCGATGCGTCCGGGTTCTTCAGCAGCGCCGTGATCGCTTCGCGACGTTTCGCGATATCGGTCGATGCGAGTTGCAGGCCCGACAACGCACCCGCCACTTTCGTGCGCAGGATGTTGGAGAGGGTGATCGGCTGCGCATCCGGCGCTTCGACGGTCTTGCCGGTCACCGGGTCCTTGTTGCCTTCATCGGTTTGGATGGTGACTTGGCCATCGTCGGTTGCGACGAGCGAGCCATCGGCCAAGGCATTGAGCACGGCGATCGAAGATGCGTCGGCATTGGCGATGAGCTTGTCGATGGCTGCGGACTTCGCTTCGAAATCATCGCCGGCGAGCGGGGCGAGATCGTCGCGGGTGAGCGCGTGCGCCGCGAGCGACATCAGCGCAATGCATAGCGCGAGCAGAACGCGCACGAAGGAACCGGTCATGGTGGCCTTTCTTGTATGACTCGAACGGCCGCGCGTCATCGATCGGCGCGCGGCCATGACTTCAGGGCATCGATGCGTCAGGCCACGCGCACGCGCTGACGGCGCAGAAACGCGGGAATCGAAGTGACCACATCCGGCTTGCCCTGATTGCCCGCGATATACGGACTCCACGGCTGCGCGCGAATCGCGGTCTTCGTTTTCCACACGACGTTGAACTGGCCGTCGCCGCGAATCTCGCCGATCATCACCGGCTTGTGCAGATGATGGTTGCCGTCCATCGTCAGCGTGAAGCCCGAGGGCGCTGCGAAGGTCTGGCCGAGCATCGCGGTGCGCACCTTGTCGACGTCGGCGCTCTTCGCCTTTTCGACGGCCTGCTTCCACATGTGGATGCCGACGAAGGTTGCTTCCATCGGATCGTTGGTGACACGCTTGTCGCCGCCGGGCAGGTTCTGCGCCTTCGCGTACGCGAAGAATTCCTTCTCGAACTTGGAGTTGTTCGTGTTCTTCACCGACATGAAGTAGTTCCATGCGGCGAGGTGCCCGACAAGCGGTTTCGTATCGATGCCGCGCAGTTCTTCCTCGCCGACCGAGAACGCGACAACGGGTACGTCGGTCGCTTTCAGGCCCTGGTTGCCGAGTTCCTTGTAGAACGGTACGTTGGAATCGCCGTTGATCGTAGAGATGACGGTCGTCTTTCCCCCTTGGGAAAAGGTCTTGATGTTCGCGACGATGGTCTGATAGTCACTGTGTCCGAACGGTGTATAGACCTCCTGAATATCTGCATCCTTGACGCCCTTCGAATGGAGGAACGCGCGCAGGATCTTGTTGGTCGTGCGCGGATACACGTAGTCGGTGCCGAGCAGGAAGAAGCGCTTGGCGTTGCCGCCTTCCGCGCCCATCAGATATTCGACGGCGGGAATCGCCTGCTGATTGGGCGCCGCGCCCGTATAGAACACGTTGCGCGACATCTCTTCGCCTTCGTATTGCACGGGATAGAAGAGTAGGCCGTTGAGCTCTTCGAAGACGGGCAGCACCGACTTGCGCGACACCGACGTCCAGCAGCCGAACACGACTGCGCACTTGTCCTGCGTGAGAAGCTGGCGGGCTTTCTCGGCGAAGAGCGGCCAGTTTGAAGCCGGATCGACGACGACGGGTTGAATCTGGCGGCCCATCACGCCGCCGTTCTTGTTGATATCGGCGATGGTCATGAGCGCCGTGTCTTTCAGCGAGGTCTCGGAGATCGCCATCGTGCCTGAGAGCGAATGCAGGATGCCGACCTTGATCGGACCGGTATCGGCGGCGTGGGCTTTCGTGATCGGAAGCTGGCCTGCGAGGGCCAGCGCGCTCGACATGGAGCCGAACTTCAGCAGACTGCGTCGTTTCATTTTTTGGGTTCCCCTTGCCGATTTGGTTTGTTTGAGCAAATTGCCCGGTTCGTTTTGCAAGGGGTATGCCAGTTGGGGTGGAATGCACTGGCCGTGCGGGTTTCGTGGTGGTTTTTGGTTTTTTTGTGTTCGCTGCGCGGCGGGGTTTTGGTGCAGATGTGGCCTTGAGTGCATCGTTGCGGTGCGTGTGTGCTTATATGGAATCCTGTTTTCGCGGTGGTCTACTAGCGTTGCCCCTCCCCGGGGCGGGGGTAACTTTCTTTGCTGCTGCAAAGAAAGTCACCAAAGAAAGCAGCTTTCCCCAGCCTAAGCACTTCACGCCGGCCGCGGCACAGGCGATTGACTGAATGGAACCCGGAGTAGCGAGTGTTCTCGCAGGTCTCATCGGGCGTGGACCGCGCACGGTCTGATAAGCCATAACGCAAAGGGCACCGGTTCAGCACGAAATGGCTTCGGCACAGCGCTACGCGCTGCCGCCGGGTATGCAAGGGAAACCAACTGATCACAAGTGCAGTGAGTAGAGCGCACGCAAACCCGATTGACCGGTCGGCCGCGAAGCGGGCCGGAGCTATCTGGTGCTGGACCAGCATGTTATGCGGTGCGATGTGTCAGACCGTGCGCGATCCAAGCCCGGTTAGGCCTACGAGGGCACTCGCTACTCTGGGGGCCATTAGGTCGATCGCCTGTGCCGCGGCCGGTATGAAGTGCTTAGGCTGGGGAAAGCTGCTTTCTTTGGTGACTTTCTTTGCAGCAGCAAAGAAAGTTACCCCCGCCCCGGGGAGGGGCAATGCCAATAGACCGACGCGAAATCAGGATTCCACGAAAAAGCCAAGAGCACCGCCCCAAAAGAAACAACTAACGATTAACCATCCGCGCCGGCACGCTCAACACGAGCAAAGCACCAAGCACGAGAAAACCAGCGAGCATATACATCCCACTGGAATTGGAAGCAGTTGCCTGCTTCAGCCACCCCACAAGATAGGGACTCAGGAAACCAGCAAGATTCCCAAGCGAGTTGATCATCGCGATACCCGCCGCCGCGCCGGTCCCGGCGAGAAATGCCGTCGGAAGGCTCCAGAACAAAGGCAGCGTCGTGAGAATGCCCATCGTCGCAAGCGTGAGCCCGAGCATCGCAAGTGTCGTGTTGGACGCCCAGATCACCGACAACACGAGCCCAATCGCGCCCAGGAAAGCCGGAATCGCAATATGCCAGCGTCGCTCGCCGCTGCGATCCGCGCTGCGCGCCGCGTAAAGCATGCCGATCACCGCCGCGCCATACGGAATCGCCGACAACAGACCCACATGCAGCGCATTGGAAACACCCATCGACTTGATGATCGTCGGCAGCCAGAAGCTCACGCCGTACAGACCCATCACGAACGAGAAGTAAATCAGGCTCATCAGCCATACCTTCGGGCTCGACAAGATCTTGCCGATCGAATGATCTTCCTTCGCGACGTTATCCGCCGCGATGTTGCGCTCGAGCAGTTCACGTTCTTCCGTGGTGAGCCACTTCGCCTTCGCGATGCGGTCATCGAGCTTCATAAACACAACGATACCGACGATGATCGACGGAATGCCTTCGAGCAGCAGCAGCCATTGCCAGCCGTGCCAGCCGTTCTTCATGTGGAAGGCGTCCATGATCCAGCCGCTGATCGGCCCACCAATCAAACCCGACAACGCGATGGCGGTCATGAACAGCGTCGTGATGCGCGCGCGCCGCCGCGCCGGAAACCAGTACGTCAGATAAAGAATGATGCCGGGGAAGAAACCCGCTTCCGCCGCGCCGAGCAGAAAGCGCATCACGTAGAACATCGTCGGCGTCGAGATGAACATGGTGAGCGCAGAAATGATGCCCCACGTGATCATGATCCGCGCGATCCACACGCGCGCGCCGACGCGATGCAGGATGATGTTGCTCGGAATCTCGAAGATGAAATAGCCGAAGAAGAAGATGCCCGCGCCGAAGCCATACACGGTGTCGGACAACTGCAGGTCGGCGGCCATCTGCAACTTGGCGAAGCCGACGTTCACGCGATCGAGATACGCGACGATATAGCAGATCAGCAGAAGCGGCGCGAGCCGCCACACGACCTTGCGGTATGTGGCCTCTTCGAAGGCGGAATTGGCGCCCGCGGCGGGGCGAGGCGCCGGGTTGGCGGTGCTGGCCATGTTGCTTGTCTCCTCTAGTTTTTAACGCACGAAGCCGAGCGGATGGGCCCGCTCACGTTTACGGGCGCGTAAGGATTCTAGCCCTTCGGCAACGACGTCAAACGCGTGTTTTCGCTAGGGAAAGCCCCGATGTTTCAGCGCACGCCGCAAGCGCCGCGCGGCGTGCGCACGACGCTCAGACGCAGCGGCCGCCATCCACTTCGAGCGCGACGCCGGTGATGAACTCGGCATCGTCAGAGGCGAGATAGAGCGCGGCGTTTGCGACATCCTGCGGCGTCGAGAAGCGGCCCAGCGGAATCGTCGCGAGAAACTTGCGGCGGTTCTCCGGCGTGTCTTCCATGCCCATGAACTCGGAGAGCAGCGCGGTTTCGCCCATCACCGGATTGATGCAGTTCACGCGGATGCGATCCGCGCCCAGCTCGACCGCGAGCGCCTTGCTCGCGACGATCACCGCCGCCTTGCTGCCGTTGTACCAGACGAGACCGGGGCGCGGCCGCACGCCCGCAGTCGACGCGATGTTGATGAACGCGCCGCCGCCCTGCTCGCGAAAATACGGCACGAACTGCTCGATGCTCCAGTAGATGCTCTTCACGTTCACCGCGTAGACACGGTCGAACTCGGCCTCGGTCACATCCATCACAGGCTTGTTGCGGTGCGTCGTTCCCGCATTGTTGACGACGACCTGCACGCTGCCGAAGTCCTGAATGGCCGCATCGAAGAGCGTTTGCCAGTCGGTGCGCTTCGTGACATCGCCGGCTACGGCGATCGCGCGGCCATGCTTCACTTCCGGCGACGACGCGAGCGCGATCTCGCTCGCCACGCGCTCGGCGGCCGGCGCGTTCAGATCGTTCACGACGACATTCGCGCCCTCGCGCGCGAACGTCTTCGCGATGCCTTCGCCGAAACCCGAGCCGCCGCCCGTCACGATCACCGTCTTCCCTTGCAGTCGCATGGTGTCTCCTTATCCGTGTTTGATTGCGATGGTCTTCAGCGTCGTGAAGCCGTACAGCGCCTCGAAGCCTTTCTCCCGTCCGTGTCCCGAATGCTTCACGCCGCCGAACGGCAATTCGATGCCGCCGCCCGCGCCGTAGTTGTTGATGAACACTTGCCCCGAGCGCACGCGGCGCGCGAGGCGCATCTGACGCGCGCCGTCGCGTGTCCAGATGCCCGCGACCAGCCCGTAGTCGGTGCCGTTGGCGAGTTTGAGCGCCTCGGCTTCGTCGTCGAAGGGCATCGCGGATAGCACCGGGCCGAACACTTCCTCGCGCGCGAGCCGATGCGTCGGCGGGACGTCGCGCAAGAGGGTCGGCGCCTGATAGAAGCCGGTTTCGGGCGCATCGCCGACGACTTCGCCGTGAGCCGCCATTGGGATGCCGTCGTGCTGCGCGTCGGACAGGAAGTCCCACACGCGCTGCTGCTGCTTCGCGCTGATGAGCGGGCCGCAATCGAGATCGAGCTTGCTCGGGCCGACCCGCAAAGCGGCGAACGCCTGCCCGAGACGCTCCAGCAAAGGCTCGTAAGCCGAGCGCTCGATCAGCACGCGGCTGCCCGCCGAGCACGTCTGTCCCGCGTTCTGCACGATGGCGGCGACGAGCACGGGCAACGCCGCGTCGAGATCGGCGTCGGCGAAAACGATCTGCGGCGACTTGCCGCCGAGTTCCAGCGTGACGGGCACGTGGTTGTCGGCGGCCATTTTGGTGACGGCCGCGCCCGTCGCGGGGGAACCGGTGAACGAGATGTGATCGATGCCCGGATGCCGCGCCAGCGCCGCGCCCGCTTCGTGCCCGTAGCCGGTGACGATATTGAGCGCGCCATCGGGAAGGCCGGCTTCCGCCGCGAGCTCCGCGATGCGCAACAGCGACAGGCACGCGTCCTCCGCCGGCTTCACGACGCACGCGTTGCCGGTCGCGAGCGCGGCGCCGACGCTGCGCCCGAAAATCTGTAGCGGATAGTTCCACGGCACGATGTGGCCCGTCACGCCGTGCGCCTCGCGGATCGTCAGCACGGTGAAACCGGACTGATAGGGCAGGGTTTCGCCGTGCAGCTTGTCGGCGGCGCCCGCGTAGAACTCGAAATAGCGCGCGATGCCGGTCGCGTCGGCGCGCGCCTGCTTGAGCGGCTTGCCGGTGTCGCGCGCCTCGACCTGCGCGATGTCCTCGTGACACGCGGCGATCAGCATCGACAGGCGCGCGAGGATGCGTCCGCGCTCGGCGGCGCTGGTCGTGCCCCAGGGGCCTTCGAAGGCGGCGCGCGCGGCGGCGACCGCGCGGTCGATGTCGCCCGCATTGCCGCGCGCGATCTGCGCGAAAATCTGACCATCCGACGGATCGACCACCGGAATCGTCTCGCCGCCCGATGCCGCGACCCAGCGGTTGTTGATGAAATGCTTCGCGTCTTCCATGCATGTCTCCTGAAATCGGGGTTTCCGGTGCCGGAATTCGGTCTGGTCTCTCGATTATCACGCCAACGCGCGGTGCGCGCCTTGCGCGCAAAGGCGCAGGACGCGATTGGCTATAATGACGTGATCACGCGCAAGCGACGCCCAGCGCCGCACGTGCGCCGCGGCGGTGCCTCGAAGACCGTCCGTCCGTGCGATTCCTTCTCCCTTCTCAACTTCTCCAGAGAGTGCTCATGAGCTTCAATAACGTACCTCCCGGCAAGGACCTTCCGCAGGATTTCAACGTCATCATCGAGATTCCCGCGCAGAGCGATCCGGTCAAATACGAAGCCGACAAGGACATGGGCCTGCTCATCGTCGACCGTTTCATCGGCACCGGCATGCGCTATCCGGCCAACTACGGTTTCATCCCGCAGACGCTTTCGGGCGACGGCGACCCGGTCGACGTGCTCGTCATCACGCCGTATCCGCTGCTGGCCGGCTCGGTCGTGCGTGCGCGCGCGCTCGGCATGCTGCAGATGACGGACGAATCGGGTGTGGACGCGAAGCTGATCGCCGTGGCGCACGACAAGGTCTGCCCGATGACGGCGAACATCAAGTCGATCGACGACGTGCCCGAATTCCTGAAGGACCAGATCAAGCACTTCTTCGAGAACTACAAGGCGCTCGAAAAGGGCAAGTGGGTGAAGATCGAAGGCTGGGCGGGCATCGATGCCGCGCACAAGGAAATTTCGGAAGGCGTGGCGAACTATAAGAAGTAAGTTTCGCAGACGAGCGCCGCTGCACGCTTTTGACGCGGCGGCGCTTCATTCTTCTTCGCTTGCCTCGGTCTGGGGCAACACCGATTCCAGCGTTCTTTCCCCCGCGATCAGCGCGCGCTTTTGCATCGGCGACAAGCGCTTCACGCGATATTCCGCCCGCAACGCCTCCGATTTCCCCGCCAGTTCGAACGACGCCAGCACACGCAACGGCTTCTTCGCGCGCGTATATCGCGCACCCTTGCCGCTCGCATGCGCGGTGAAACGCGCTTCGACGTCCGTGGCGATGCCCGTATACAGGCTGCCGTCGTCGCATTCGATCAGATAGAGGAACCAGGCCATGAGCGCGTGTCGATGATTTGCCGCGCATTATCGCCGAAAGCACCGATTCAGGGCGCGGGAACGCGTGGGCGTCATTCGATGACTTGCGCGAGAATAGCCGCTTTCGGGCGCGGTTCTTGAATGCGTCCATCGATATTTAGCGAGGTAGCCTGTTGAATCGCGAGATCGAAATTCATGTGATCGATACGCTCACCGACATCCCCGCCGGCGACTGGAACCGGCTCGCGGGCGACAACCCGTTCGTGCGTCACGCGTTTCTGTCGGCGCTGCAGGAGACGGGCTGCGCGGTGAAGCGGACCGGCTGGCGCGCGCATCATCTGATAGTGAAACGCGGCGGTGAATTCGCCGGGGCGATGCCGCTCTATCTGAAATCGCACTCGCGCGGAGAGTACGTGTTCGATCACGCATGGGCCGATGCCTTCGAGCGCCACGGTCTGCGCTATTACCCGAAGGCGCTCTCGGCGGTACCGTTTTCGCCGGTGACGGGCCCGCGCCTCATCGCCGCGCACCACGAAGATCGCGTGCTGCTCGCGCGTGGTGCGATCGAACTTGCGCGCAGGCTCGAGCTTTCATCGCTGCACGTATTGTTTCCGCATGCGCAGGACGTCGAGGCGCTGACGGACGCGGGCTACATGCTGCGCGAAGGCGTGCAGTTCCATTGGGAAAATCTGCCCGGCGACGGCTTCGCGAGCTTCGACGCCTTCCTCGCGACGATGAGCCATGACAAGCGCAAGAAGGTAAAGCAGGACCGGCGGCGCGTGACGGAAGCAGGCGTCAGCTACACGTGGCTGCGCGGCGCGCAGATCGACCAGAGCGCGCTCGACTTCTTCTATGACTGCTACGAGAACACGTATCGCGAGCACTGGAACGCGCCGTATCTGACGCGCGAATTCTTCGGCCAGATCCACGCGGACGCGCCCGACAGCATCCTGCTCGTGATCGCCGAAGCGGACGGCGAGCGCCTCGCGTGCGCGCTCAACATGATCGGCGGCGACACGATGTACGGCCGCTATTGGGGCACGCGCGAGTTCATCTCGGGGCTGCACTTCGAGACGTGCTACATGCAGGGCATCGCGTATTGCATCGAGCACGGGCTCGCGCGCTTCGAAGGCGGCGCGCAGGGCGTGCACAAGATGTCGCGCGGTCTGCTGCCGACGCCGACATGGTCCGCACACTGGATCGCGGATCAGCGTTTCGCGCACGCGATCGCCGAGTTTCTCGATGCCGAAACCGAAGCGATGGATCATCACATCGAGGAACTGGAAGCGCACACGCCGTTCAGGAAGAAAGCCTGATGCGATAATCCCGCCGTCATCGCACCCTCAATATTGCATCGACATGAAAACCCGCATTGCACTGGCCCAGATCAACGTCACCGTCGGCGATTTCGCCGGCAACGTCGCACGCATCGTCGATGCCGCGCGCGCGGCGCACGACAATGGCGCACGGCTCATGATCGCGCCGGAACTGGCGATTTCGGGTTATCCGCCGGAAGATCTGTTGCTGCGTCCGGCGTTTTATCGCGCGAGTGCGCAGGCGCTCGACGATCTCGCCGTGCAACTCAAAGCGTTCGACGGTCTGCATGTGCTCGTCGGGCATCCGCATCGCGCGCAGGAAGACGGCGCCGACATGAACGCGCCGATCGCCCGTGGCGTGCCGCCGCGCGATACCTACAACGCGGCCTCGCTGATCGTCGATGGTGCGATCGTCGGCACCTATCTGAAGCAGGATCTACCCAACACGGAAGTCTTCGACGAGAAGCGCTACTTCGCGACCGATCCACGTCCGTTCGTGTTCGATCTCGATCGCGTGCGCTATGGCGTCGTGATCTGCGAGGACGCGTGGCACGCATCGGCAGCGCAACTCGCGAAGGCGGCGGGCGCGCAAGTGCTGCTGATTCCGAACGGCTCGCCGTTTCATGTCAACAAGGAATCGGTGCGCTTCGACATTCTGCGCGCGCGCATTCGCGAGACCGGCATGCCGATGGTCTACGTGAATCTCGCGGGCGCGCAGGATGAACTGATCTTCGACGGCGGCTCCTTCGTGCTCGATGCGAACGGCGAACTCGTCACGAAGCTGGCGCAGTTCGACGAGACCATCGGCTATGTCGAGTTCGACGGCACCACGCCGGTGCGTGGCGACGTCGCGCCGGACTTGCCGCTCGAAGCGCAGGTGTATAAGGCGCTCGTCGTCGGCGTGCGCGATTACATCGGCAAGAACGGCTTTCCGGGCGCGATCATCGGCTTGTCGGGCGGCGTCGATTCGGCACTCGTGCTCGCGGTCGCCTGCGATGCGCTCGGCCCGGATCGCGTGCGCGCCGTGATGATGCCCTCGCGCTACACCGCCGATATCTCCACGACCGACGCGCGCGACATGGCGCAACGCGTCGGCGTGAAGTACGACGAGATTGCGATCGCGCCGATGTTCGAGGCGTTCCGCGGCGCGCTCGCCGATGAATTCGCGGGCCGCGCGGAAGACGCGACCGAAGAGAACATCCAGGCACGCATTCGGGGCACGCTCCTGATGGCGTTGTCGAACAAGTTCGGCTCGATCGTCCTCACGACGGGCAACAAGAGCGAAATGGCCGTCGGCTATTGCACGCTTTACGGCGACATGGCGGGCGGATTCGCCGTCATCAAGGACATCGCGAAGACGCTGGTGTACAAGGTCTGCCACTATCGCAACGCGACCGATGCGTACGGCGCGCGCGATGTGATTCCCGAGCGCATTCTCACGCGCGCGCCTTCCGCGGAGCTGCGCGACAACCAGACCGATCAGGACAGCCTGCCGCCTTACGACGTGCTCGACGCGATCATGCGCATGTACATGGAGGAAGACCGCTCGCTCGCGGAGATCGTCGCGGCGGGCTACAACGCGGACGACGTTGCGCGCGTGACGCGCCTCATCAAGATCAACGAGTACAAGCGCCGGCAAGCGCCGATCGGCATTCGCGTGACGCATCGCGCGTTTGGCCGCGACTGGCGTTATCCGATCACTTCGCGCTTCAACGAACCACTGGCTTGATCAAACGCGACTAGAATCGAAAGCATCTCTCCGAATCCGTCCATCCGGGACATCCATCCAACTCTCAGCGAGGCACGCCATGAAACGCATCACCGCCATCATCAAACCGTTCAAGCTCGACGAAGTCCGCGAAGCGCTGGCCGAAGTCGGTCTGACCGGGCTGACGGTCACGGAAGTGAAGGGCTTCGGGCGCCAGAAAGGACATACCGAGCTCTATCGTGGTGCAGAGTATGTGGTCGACTTCCTGCCGAAAGTGAAAATCGAGGTCGTTGTCGCGAACGATCAAACCGATCAGGTCATCGACGCAATCATCGGCGCGGCGCGCACCGGCAAGATCGGCGACGGCAAGATTTTTGTCGCCGATGTCGAACGCGTGATCCGCATCCGCACCGGCGAGGAAAACGAAGCGGCGGTCTGAGCGTTCGCGTTTTTCCACGTCATCCCAGGCCCGCCGTTCGCGCGGGCCTATTTTTTTCGCGCCATTGCCTGCCTGAGCGCAAGCGTTTCCCATCCGTGCGGTAACATCGAAATCTCGTTATTTCTTTGTAAGGAACTATTCGATGCATCACGCGATAGGCTTCATCCAGGATCTTGCTGTGATCATGGCCATCGCGGGCGTCGTGACGGTGCTGTTTCACCGTCTGCGGCAGCCGGTCGTTCTGGGCTATATCGTCGCGGGAGTGATCATCGGGCCGTACACGCCGCCGTTCAATCTGATCCACGACGAGGTGACCATTCAGACCCTCGGCGAACTGGGCGTCGTGTTCCTGATGTTCTCGCTCGGGCTCGAATTCAGCCTGCGCAAGCTGTTCAAAGTCGGCGCGACGGCGTTCGTCGCGGCGCTTTCGGAAATCGTGCTGATGATCTGGATCGGCTACGAGATTGGGCGCTGGTTCGACTGGACCGTCATGGACTCGCTCTTTCTTGGCGCGATGCTCGCGATCTCGTCGACGACCATCATCGTGAAAGCGCTGTCCGAGCTCGGCATGAAGGGCGAGCACTTCGCGCAGATCGTGTTCGGCATTCTGATCGTCGAGGATATTCTCGCCATCGCGATGCTCGTGCTGCTGTCCGGCATCGCGCAGACGGGTTCGGTGAGCGCGGGCGTCGCGGTCGTGACGCTCGGCAAGCTGCTGCTTTTCATGACGGTGTCGCTGGTGGTCGGCATTCTCACGGTGCCGCGCGCGCTCAATTACGTCGCGCGCGCGAAGAGCGACGAGATGCTGCTCGTCACCGTGCTCGGCTTCTGCTTTGGCTTTTGCCTGCTCGTCGTGAAGCTCGATTATTCGATCGCGCTCGGCGCATTTCTGATCGGCGCGATCATGGCGGAGTCGAAGCATCTCGCGCGCATCGAGCATCTGATCGCGCCGGTGCGCGACATGTTTTCGGCGATCTTTTTCGTGACCATCGGCTTGCTGCTGAATCCGACGGTGCTCGTCGAGTACGCGTGGCCGATCGCCGTCATCACGATCGCGGTGGTGGCGGGCAAGATCGTGTCGTGCGGGCTCGGCACGTTTCTCGCGGGCAAGGACGGGCGCACCGCGATGCGCGTCGGCATGAGCGTGTCGCAGATCGGCGAGTTCTCGTTCATCATCGCGTCGCTCGGGTTGTCGCTGAAAGTCACGAGCCCCTTTCTCTATCCGATTGCGGTCGCGGTATCCGCGCTCACGACGCTCTTTACGCCGTATCTGATCCGCGCCGCCGATCCCGCCACGATGCGCCTCGCGCGCGCAATGCCCGCGCCGCTCGCTCACACCTTCGGTCTCTATTCGCAGTGGCTCGCGAGCCTCACGCCCGCGTCCGGCGGCCCGACGCTGTTCTCGATGACCCGGCGCATCGTGTTGCAGATCGCGGTGAATCTCGCGCTCGTCGCGGCGATCTTTCTCGGGGCTTCCTATGCGGCGCCGTTCGCGTCGGGCTATCTCGCGCGCTGGCTCGACACCGACAACGCGCAGCGCGTCGTGCTGTGGAGCGCGGCGCTCGTCGTCGCGTTGCCGTTTCTGGTCGCGGTGTATCGCAAGCTCGAATCGCTTGCGCTGCTGCTCGCCGAAGTGAGCGTGCAGCCCGCAAAAGCGGGGCGCTTCACGCGCGCGATCCGTTCGGCAATTTCCGGGCTGATTCCGATCGTCGCGATGTTCGGCGTCTTTCTGCTCGTCGCGGCGTTGTCGGGCGGCATCCTGCCGCCGTTCGGCCTGATGGTCGGCGTGCTGCTGTGCGCGGCGCTGCTGCTCACGGTGTTATGGCGCTGGTGCGTGAAGATCCACGCGACGATGCAAATCGCACTGCGCGAGACCTTTGAGGAACCGCGCGATCATTGACGGCTTCATCGCGGGATAGCCCTGACAGCGACGCATGGCCGCTTCTCGCGATAATGTGACCAAATGTGTGCTGGTTTGCCCCGTCTAGTCGACAGGCGGATAATTAGGGCTTGTGCATTCTCCTTACGGCGCGCGAGCGCCTGAATCCGGAATGAGCGATAACAAAACGTCCAACGACGCAAGCAGCACCGACGCACGCCGAAGCGGCGCCGATTCCTCAGCCGCGGGTTATTCGCGAAACGAGACATCCACGCACGATGCGCCAGGCGGCGCGAATCCCACGGCGCCGCCCGAAGCGGCCGCGGCGGCTGCGGCCCCCGGCCCCGACGCAAGCGCGACCGAACGGGCGTCGACGGACGCGCCTTCGAGCGCATCGAACGTCGAACCGGTCGATGCAGCGCAGGTCCGGCGCGACGCCGCAAGGCAAGAGGCCCGCGACGCGCGCGCGTCGGCGGCGAGCGCAACCGCCGCGCAGGAAGCCGCGGTGCGTGCGAAGCAGCATGCATCGACGAAACCCAGGGCAAGCCTCGCCGAGAACCTCGAAGCCGCGACCGAAGCGGAAGCCGCGAGCACGGCCAACGCGCAATCCGCCTCGTCAGACTCGCCGACCGGACGCGCCGCGCCGTCGCCCGCTGTTGGCCTGCCGCCCAGCATCAGCGACGCGCCGGACTTCGGCACGCTCAATCCGCCGCCCTTGCCGCCGCCCGAGCAGGCCGCGGCTCCTGCGCCACCTGCCTATCTCAAGCAGTCGGATTCGGCGTGGTCCGTGTTCGGCCGCATCGTCGCGGCGCGCGCGCGTCAGATTTTCGACCGCGCGGGGCAGCGCATCACGCAGCGTACGTTACGCATCGGCGTGTCGGCGCGCATCTTTCATCCGGAGCCGGGCGCGAAAGGGCTCCGCGGCAAAACGCTGCAATATCTCGAGGAATCGATCGCGCACTGGGTCATGTCGCGCGACGTGCTCGTCTTCATGATTCCGACGGTCGGGCAGCAGGGGATGCTGCATCCGAGCAATATCCGCCTGCGCGACTACGCGAAGCATCTCGACGGCCTCCTGCTTCAAGGCGGCGCCGACGTTTCTCCGCAGTCCTACGAGGAGCGCACGACGCGGCCCGAATGGCCCGGCGACCGCGTGCGCGACATGTACGAGCTGGAGCTGCTGCACGAGTTCGTCGAGTCGGGCAAGCCGGTGCTCGGCGTGTGCCGGGGCTGTCAGCTGATCAACGTCGCATTCGGCGGCACGCTCTACGGCGATATCGCCACCGACGTGCCGACGGCCGGCGTTCACGTCAACGAGCATTACGACCAGCATCGCCATTCGATCCGCTTCCCCGAGGGCTCCACGCTCGTCAACATGTTCCCGAATCAGCGCGACGCGATCGTCAACTCGATTCACCATCAGGCGGTGAAGACGCTCGGCCGCGATCTGAACATCGAGGCGGTGTCGGCGTCGGACGGGATCATCGAGGCGGTGCGGTATCGCAAGTCGCCGTTCGTCGTCGGCGTGCAGTGGCACCCGGAGTTCCATCGCGCGGGCGGCGCCGAGTTGCTCGATTGCACGCCGCTGCTCGATACGTTCCTGCGCGTCGCGCGCGAGACGCGCTTCTGACGAAGCCCATAGCGGTACGACGCAAAAACGAGAAGGCCCGCTCGATTCGAGCGGGCCTTCTTCGCTTTCAGGCGCGTATTGCCGGCATCAACGCGATGGCGCCGTGCTCACCGGCGCGAGTCCGGCTTCCGATTGCTTCTGGAGCTGTTCGACCTGCAATTGCAGCGCGCGCAGCTTGCGTTCCGCTTCGAGCTTGTCCGTCTGCAGGACCGCCGACTCGGCCTGCAACTGCTGCTGACGCTGCGTGACCTGTGAATCCTGCTGCTGTGAAAGCGCGAGATCGGCGGAGAGACGGTTCGCACGATCCGCCGACTTCGCGATCACGCGATCGAGCAGCGCCTTCTGTGCCTGCAATTGCATGCGGCGGATTTCGCCATCGGCCAGTTCGTAGCTCTTGCGCGAGAACTGCGCGTAGATCGATTCCGCGCGCGCCGCGTCCTGCGTCTTCACGACGCGCCACCAGCGCGCATCCTGCGACAGCGCGACGTAGTACAGCATCTCCTGCGCGAGGAAGAAGAGCTTCGCGCCGTAGCTGCCGTTGCGTGTCGCGCGCAGTTCCGTGAGGCTGCCTGCCTGCACGAGATTCTGCAATTCGGCGATGTTGCCGTCGACGCGTGGCGCGTTCGAATCGGCGTTCAGGTCGGACAGGTCCTCGGGGGCCGCCTGTGCGGGTGCGCTTGCTGCCGGCGTCTGTGCCGCGTCCGCCTTCACGGGGGCGGCGAATGTCGTCGAGAACGGCGCGAGGATGGCGCAGAGGGACAAGGCGAGCGTGAGCGTCGCGTAACGGATATATCGGTGTTGCATCATATTGGCGTCTTGGCCGGAATGGTTGATTGGGCGGGCTGAGTGTGCTCGCGGATGCATCGGGCGCGGTTCGTCCTTCAGCGTGCGTTCTGGGTTTGCGCGCCGCCGCGGCTGGATGCGCCGCCTGCGTTGCTATCGAGTGTTGGCGAATGCTGGAGGATCGCGTAAAGC
Organism: Caballeronia arvi; assembly: GCF_001544695.2. Classification (GTDB taxonomy): domain Bacteria; phylum Pseudomonadota; class Gammaproteobacteria; order Burkholderiales; family Burkholderiaceae; genus Caballeronia; species Caballeronia arvi. The sequence goes on along the minus strand of NZ_FCOM02000029.1, from coordinate 44,363 downwards.
GCCTCGGCGTTCATTGGATCCGAAACTTTCGATGCACGGTCTGCATGAGCCCGGGCCGATGGTGCGCGTGCATGCGCCGTGGTGTCACGTTTCGCGACGTGCTTGTCGGTCGCGGGTGTGCGAACTGCGGCGGTTTGCGGGGTGCGCGGAGCGAGCACGGTTCTTACGCGGCCGTTAGGCCTGCGGGCAGTCGTTTCGGGGATGAGATGCACGCCCGACGCCTCGCGCCTCGTTGCGGCCGGGACGTTCTCGCTCGCGATCACATTGGCATTCGCGATCGCGATGGCTGATTCTGACGGTGTCGCCGCCTGAGATGTCTGACTGTCCTTCGCTGGTCGATCCGCAACGCCCGTCTCAACCGCAGCGATGCTCGCCGCCGCCGGCGACACCGGGCGGTCCGGTTGCGCCTTGGCATCAGGCTCGCGGCTTTGCGTTCCGACTTCCATCGCCGGGGCCGCCCGCGACTTGCCCGGCGCGTCACGATCGTATTCGAAGAACAGCCATGCGATGAGCGCTGCACACGCCACAGCGGTGAGCGCCGCGACAGGCTTGCTGAAGTAATGCTTCGCCGCGCCCGGCGCCGCTGGCGCGCTTACGTTCAGATGGACGAAAGCGGCGCGATCGATGCCTGCCTCGTCCGATGGGGACTTGCCTTCCATCAGACGCAGCATCGCGCGGGGAATGTGCTCCTTGGCGAAGACACCCCAGAGGCTTGCGGCACGGTAGGGCGAATTCGTATCGGACAGACTTAACGCTGGTACGTAGGCGGTCCTGAATTGCGCGGCGAAGAGCGCGAATTCAGACCGGGACTGAACAGGGCGCGAGAACGCGGGCGACCACTCGCGACCGTAGTTCAAGGGCGAGTCCGTCAGCGCGTGCAGCGTGGGCACGCGCAGATTGCCTTCCACTTCGATCAAGTCTTCGGTCATGAGGGTTCCACATGCATGCGTCCGGAACGGACAACGGGACAGCCCGCCCGGGCCTTCGTGGCGCAACAGATAGCACCGAGGTTCGGCGCGAGACGGCTGAAATTTCGACCCGCGATCATACGAAACGGTCACGAGCCCGACGACCAGAGGAATCTGATTGTTGATTTTTGACAGGAATGCTTATTGACCGATTCACCGCTTTTGTGGTTGATCGAGTGGGAGGGTATAGCGCAACGAAAACAGATCGATGCCCGCCATATGGTCCGACTCACGTGCGGCACACTGCCAGCCGCGCGATTCGTAGAAGCCGATCGCCGCCGTGTTCTGCTCGAGCACGGAAAGATGCAACCGCCGCGCCCCTCGCGAGCGGGCCCAGCGCGCCGCTTCGTCGAGCATCGCGGTGCCCGTGCCGAGACGCGATGGCCCGGCAGCGCATGCAGATTATCGACGAGCACGCTGCCCGTCTCGTCCGGCTCGACCAGACACATGAAGCCGACCGGCTCGCCCTCGTGTTCCGCGATGAACACGCACCCCGCGCCGCCGGCGATTTCCTTCATGCGCGCGTCCCAATGCGCGGCGCGCTCACTTGGTAGTTCGTCGAGATAGCCGTCCGGCAGAATCCCGCGATACGCCGTCGCCCAACTCCGCGCGTGCATCGATGCGATGAGCGCGGTGTCGGCCAGGGTAGCGATGCGCAGCGAGACTTTCGCGCCGTCGAGTTTCTGTTCAGATGTCAGCTTAGAGTTGGGCCTATGTAAGCGTATTTTAATAGTGAATTGGGCGAAATTAAACGAAGATGCGTGCGGACGCGGACGGGAAGGCGTTAAAATCGACGGCATCGCATATTGAAAAAAGAAACATTCAGCCTCGTTCGTTGCGGCCGATCGTCGTCGCGGCCGCGTACGGTTTGCGCTCCCATGCAAAGCCGAAGTGCGCCCACCGCTTTTCGAGAAAGTCATGTCCACAAGCCACGTAGCACCTGCCAACGAATCCAAGTTCAAGACGGTCTTTCGCGTCGTCAGTGGAAACTTCCTTGAAATGTACGACTTCATGGTCTACGGCTATTACGCTTCGGCGATCGCCAAGACCTATTTTCCGAGCGGCAACGAGTTCGCCTCGCTGATGCTCGCGCTGTCCGTGTTCGGCGCGGGCTTCCTGATGCGGCCGGTCGGCGCGATCGTGCTCGGCGCATATATAGACCACCATGGGCGGCGCAAGGGCCTCATCCTTACGCTCGCCCTGATGGCCGTCGGCACGGCGTGCGTCGCGCTCGTGCCGGGCTATGCGACCATCGGCGTGCTCGCACCGGTCATCGTATTGGGCGGGCGCCTGCTGCAAGGCTTCTCGGCCGGCGTGGAGCTGGGCGGCGTATCGGTGTATCTGTCCGAGATCGCGACTAAGGGCAACAAGGGCTTTTATTGTTCCTGGCAGTCCGGCAGCCAGCAAGTCGCCGTGGTTTTCGCGGCGTTGATCGGCGTCATCATGAACCGCATGCTGCCGCCCGATCAAATGACCGCCTGGGGCTGGCGCGTGCCGTTCCTGATCGGCTGTCTGATCGTGCCGTTCCTCTTCATCATCCGCCGGTCGCTGCGTGAGACCGACGAGTTTCTCGCGAAGAAGCATCGGCCGAGCATGGGCGAGATCGCGCGCTCGATCGCGCAGAGCTGGGGCGTCGTGCTCGCAGGCATGGGCATGGTGATCATGACGACCGTGTCGTTCTACATGATCACCGCATACACGCCGACCTTCGGCAAGGAAGTGCTGAAGCTCTCGTCGATCGACGCGCTCGTCGTTACCGTCTGCGTGGGCCTTTCGAACCTCGTCTGGCTGCCGCTGATGGGCGCGGTATCCGATCGCGTCGGGCGCCGCCCGGTGCTGCTCGTGTTCACGATTCTCACCATTCTCACTTCGTATCCGGTGGTGCAGTGGCTCGTCGCGGACCCTTCGTTCCTGCGTCTGCTGATGTGCGAGCTGTGGCTCTCGTTCCTGTACGGCAGCTATAACGGCGCGATGGTTGTGGCGCTGACCGAAGTCATGCCGGCCGACGTGCGCACGACCGGGTTCTCGATGGCCTACAGTCTCGCGACGACGATCGGCGGTTTCACGCCCGCGATCTCCACGTATCTGATCCACGCGACCGGCAACAAGGCCGCGCCCGGTTTGTGGATGGGGCTGGCGGCGATCTGCGGCCTGATCGCGACCCTCGTCCTGTATCGCTCGCCGGAGGCGCGCAATCAGTACAAGACGGCCTGAAGCGCATCGGCGCCCGAAAAAAATCCCTCGCACCGACGAGGGATTTTTTTATGCCGCAACCGAAGCCAGCGCCGCCGCCGTTTCGTCGATGACTTCGCGCCACTGCCCCGGCGCGCGCTGACGTACGAGCGTCGCGCGCGGATACCACACGGTGCTGTCCGCATCGACGCCCCAGCGCCAGTCGGCGGCGAACGGCAGCATCACCCAGGCCGGTTTGCCGAGGGCGCCCGCGAGATGCGCGACGGACGTATCGACGGACACGACCGCGTCGAGCCGGTCGACGATCGCGCCCGTGTCCGCGAAATTCTCGAGGCGTCCTTCGAGCAGATGGATCGACTTCGCGTTCGGATGCGCGCGCAGCACGTCGCGCTCGCGGTCGGTGACGAACGGCTGGAGCACGACCCAGTCGATGCCTTCGAGGGCGAAGAGCGACCCCAGCTCGGTGACTTCCACGGAGCGCGTTTCGCCCGGCTGCATCCTTCCCGACCACGTCAGGCCGATCTTGCGCCGCGCCTGGCCGCCGATCGAGCCGCGCCATTTTCTGCGGTAGTCGGCGGGCACGACGAGATAGGGCGCGCGCGCCGGAATCGCATCGGGCGAGGTCATGCCGAGTGCGAGCGGCAGGCTGAGCAGCGGGCAAAAGGCGTCGGCGGGCGTGGGGATGCCATCCGACTTGCTTTTCAATTCGACGCGCGCGGCATGGGCGGCAGGCGCGAGCAGCGGTACGAGCGCGGGTTGCACTTCCAGAACCAGCTTGCCGACGAGCTTCGCCGCGAACGGCACGAAGCGCGCGAACTGCAGGGTATCGCCGAAACCCTGCTCGGCGCGTACGAGCAGGGTGCGGCCCGGCATCGGCTCGCCGTTCCAGCGCGGCAGGCGTGGCGCGGGTTCGCTGCCCGGTGTCTGAAGACGCCATTCGTAGGCTGAAAGACCGCGGGCGTAGTCGCCGATGGTCAGCAGCGCGAGGGCGCGGTTCAGATGCGCGGCGGGCATCGCGGGATCGATGCGCAATGCCTGATCGAACGCGCGCAGCGCCGCGCGATGCGCGCCGAGCGCGAGATGCGTGTTGCCGAGACAGAGCCACGCGACGCCGTATTTCGGATCGAGCCCGACGGCGCGCTCGAAGTGCGGCACGGCTTCGTCGTGACGGCCGAGCTTGGCGAGCGCATGCCCGAGCCCGAAATACCCCGGCGCGAAATGCGGCTGCAGCGCCACGGCCTTGCGCAGTACGGGCAGCGCGTCGTCCGGATGGCCGTTGGCATCGAGCAGATTGCCGAGATTGAAATGCGCGGCGGCGTAGTTCGGCTCGACGTCGAGCGCGGCGCGAAAATGCGCGATCGCGCCGAGCGTGTCGCCGAGCGCGTTCAGCGCCATGCCGAGGTTGTTGTGCGCGCCGGCATGGCGCGGGCGCAGCGCGAGCGTGCGCCTGAAAGCGTGCGCCGCGTCCTTGAAGCGGCGCAGCGCCGAGAGCGCATTGCCGAAATTGTTCCACGCGGCCGGATCGTCGGGCTGCAGGCGCAGCGTTTTCTCGAACGCATCGGCGGCGTCCTCGTGACGGCCAGCCGCCGTGTACGCGTTGCCGAGGTTGTACTGCGCGATCGGGAAGCCCGGCGCGAGCGTCAGCGCGTTGCGAAAGCGCTCGATGGCGTCGTCGAGACGGCCGAGTGCCTTCAGCGCGTTACCGAGATTCAGCTGCAGGCCGGCATCGGTCGGGCGCAGGTCGACGGCGCGGCGCACGAGCTCGGCCGCCTCCGCGTGCTGGCCCTGTTGATGGCGCAGCACGCCGAGGTAATGCAGTGCGTCGACGTGGTGGGGTTCGGCGGCGAGCGCGGCCTGATAGTCGCGCTCCGCGTCGGTCAGGCGGCCGTCACGATGGGCCGCGAAACCGCGGGCGAATACGGTGTCCATGACGGAAAAACTTCTGACCCGGAAAAGCAAACCCCGCATTTTCCCACATCGGCCGGCTGGTCCCTCAGAAGCGCGGTTGACATGTTGCGGCGAAGGCACTTAACATATGAACACCTATTCATATGTTTGTCACAATCGTGTCATCCGATCCAGTGTCTTCCGTCGGCGCGAGTACGTCCGACGACCGCGTGGTGCCGCTCGCCGACCTGTTTCGTCTGCTCGGCGATCCCACGCGCCTGCGCATTGTGCTCGCGTGCCTCGAACAGAAGCGCGCGGTCGGAGCGATCGCGGAATTGCTCGGGCTGTCGGCGTCGCTGGTGAGCCATCATCTGCGTCTGCTGCGCGCGGCGCGGATCGTGCGCGCGGAGCGCCAGGGAAAGCAGGTGTTCTATGTCGCCGCCGACCGCCACATCAGCGCGATGCTCGGCGAATTGCTCGAGCACGTCGCCGAGCCGCAAACAGAAGCCACGGATATCGAATGACCGCCGTCAAACCACGCGCACCGCGATGAGCACGCCATGAGCACCCATCAACACGAAGAACACGAAGAACACGGAAATCGGCACGATCACGATCACGCTCATGGCGGGCATGAAGGCCACGACCACGCCTCGGGCGGCCATCATCATCATCACCATGCGCCGCAGGCAGGGCAGGGCCGCACGTTCGCGCTCGCGGTCGGGCTGAACGTCCTGATCGTCGTCGTGCAGGCCGTCTACGGCTTCCTCGCGCATTCGACCGCGCTGCTCGCCGATGCCGGCCACAATCTCTCCGACGTCCTCGGTCTGCTGCTCGCGTGGGGTGCCGTGTGGCTCGGCACGCGCCGGCCGAACGCGCGCTATACCTTCGGGCTCGGCAGTTCGTCGATTCTCGCGTCGCTCGCCAACGCCGCGTTGCTGCTGCTCGCGTGCGGCGCGATCGTGCTCGAGTCGGTCCAGCGGCTCATCAATCCGGCGCCCGTCGCGGGCCTCGACGTGTTCATCGTCGCGACCATCGGCATGGTCGTGAATGGTTTCTCCGCGTGGCTCTTCATGCGCGGCAGCAAGGAAGACCTCAACGTGCGCGGCGCCTTCATGCACATGGCCGCCGATGCCGCGATTTCCGCCGCGGTCGCGGTGAGCGGCCTCGTCATTCTGTTCACGGGCGCGAGCTGGCTCGATCCGCTGATGAGCCTGATCGTCGTCTCGGTGATCGTCTACGGCACGTGGGGACTCGGCCGCGACGCAATGCGCCTCGCGATGGCCGCGGTCCCGCCGGGCGTGGACATGACGCGCATCGAGGGCTATCTGACGGCGTTGCCCGGCGTGCGCGACGTTCACGACCTGCACGTCTGGGCGCTCTCGACGACCGAAAACGCGCTCACCGTGCATCTGGTGATGCCGCAAGGCCATCCCGGCGATGAATTCGTGCAAGGCGTCGTCGGGACGCTGCGCCGCGAATACGCGATGCATCACGCGACCGTGCAGGTCGAGTTCGGCGAAGCGTGCCAGGCGTGCGTGCTGAACGAGCGCGGCCACGCGCATTGAGCGGCGTACACTAGAGCGCGTGACTTTCGGGAGGATCGACCGATGTTCGCGCCAAAGCTGAATCCGAACGACAAGCTGGACGTCGCGCCCGTTCTGATCGCAGGCGCCGGTCCCACGGGCCTCGCTGCCGCGATGAGCCTCGCGCGCGCGCACATCCCGGTCAGGCTCGTCGACCGTGCGCGCGAGCCGTCGCCGTACTCGCGCGCGATCGGCATCCAGGCGCGCACGCTCGAACTCTTCGAGCAGCATCGCGTCGTCAAGCCCTTTCTCGAACTCGGTCATCGCGCGCGCGTAGCCAACCTCTATTCGAACGGGCAGCGCCTCGCGCGCCTCGACTTCGATCCGCTGCAGACGCGTTATCCGTATCTGCTCTTTCTCGAACAATCGCAGACCGAACGCCTGCTCGCAGCGCACCTTGCGGGCTATCGCGTGAACGTCGAGCGCGGTGTCGAGCTCGTCGATCTGTCGCAAGGCTCGGCCGGCTTGCAAGCCACGCTGCGCCATCCGAACGGACGCGACGAACTGCTGCGGCCGTCGTATCTGATCGCGGCGGACGGCGCGCACAGCTTCGTGCGGCATCGGCTCGGCATCGGTTTCGACGGCAAGACCTTCGAGCAAACCTTTCTGCTCGCCGATCTCCAGGCCGACTCAGACTGGCCCGACGACGAGTTCCATATCTTCGCGTCGGGCGAAGGCCTCGTCGCGCTCTTTCCGATGGGCGGCGACCGCGCACGCCTGATCGCGGATCTGCCCGCGCCGGTCGCGAGCGCGGTCAACGCCGCCGAATCGAAGCAAGGTCCGACGCTCGATGAATGCCGGGCGCTCGTCGCGCGGCGCGTGCATCATCGCGTGACGTTGTCGAATCTCACGTGGTCGTCGTACTTTCATTTGAACAGCCGCATGGTCGACCGGCTGCGCATGGAGCGCGTGTTTCTCGTCGGCGATGCGGCGCATGTGCACAGTCCCGCCGGCGCGCAGGGCATGAACACCGGCATTCAGGAAGCGTTCAATCTTGGCTGGAAGATCGCGCGCATGCTTGCGGGCGGCGCGCCCGAGCGGTTGCTCGACACCTATCACACGGAGCGTTATCCGATCGAGCGCGACGTGCTCAGGCAATCCAGCATGCTCACGCAGATGGCCGGCGCCGAGCACGGCCCGATGAAGCTGATGCGCGAGCACGTGATGCCCGCGCTCGCCGCGATCGGCCCGCTGCGCGACGCGATGCGGCGCACGGTGAGCGAGCTGTCGATCAACTATCGCAAGAGCCCGCTCACGCTCGAACGTCTGCTCGACGGCGGCCCGCGCGCCGGCGAGCGGGCGCCCGATGCGCGCGTGCATGTCATCGACGGTCCGCTCGGGCGTCTGCCGGGCGTCGGCTGCCTCTACGATCTGCACGATCCCGGCTGCTTCTCGCTCTTTCTGCTCGTGAATCCGTCGGGCGAGGACGACATCGCGCTCGCGCCCGCGACCATCACCGTCGCGCACGCGATCGGCGAGCCGGACCTCGACGGCCTCGCTGCTTCCATCGAAACGATCATGCCGAACGCCGTGCGCGTGTGGCGCATCACCGATACGAGCGGCGAGGGCGCGCATTCGCTCACCGACAACTACGGCCGCACGCGCCCCGCGTTCTATCTCGTGCGTCCCGATGGCTATATCGCGGCGCGCGGACGCGCGCCGTCGGATGTGCATGCGCTCCTGCGTCACTGCGAGACGTGGTTCGGCGCGCAGGAAACGAGCACGGAGCGGCACGTCGAGCGCGAATATCGCGAAGATTGAAAAAAAGCCCTGCGGTGCAGGGCTTCGGTTCAAGACGATGCGATGAACGCTTCAGGCTGGCGCCGTCTTCGGCTGAAGGTCCGCCTTGTGCAGATTGAGCGCCTCGCGCACGATCGGCTCCATCGCCGCGCTCGCTTCCGGATTGTCCAGCGCGGCGAGAATCGCGAGCCGCATGCGCGGCTCCCAGAAGCGGCGGATATGATCCGCGACGCTATCGACGGCTTCGGCGCGGTCCGGCATCGAATCGAAAAATTCGCCGATGCGGTTCGCCATCTCGATCAGGTTATCGACATCCATTTTTTATTTTCCTGAAGAAGTCGTGGCGAGGTTGAGCAGTTCGAGTTGCTGCGTGTTGAAGCGCGAGTAGTCCTTCTGCCATTGCGACGGCTGCTCGACCGGCATCACCTGCACAGCCGTCACCTTGTACTCCGGACAGTTGGTTGCCCAGTCGGACGAATCCGTCGTGATGACGTTCGCGCCCGATTCCGGGAAGTGGAACGTCGTGTAGACGACGCCCGGCTGCATGCGCTCGGAAATCTTCGCGCGCAACACGGTCTGCCCCGCGCGCGATTCGATGCCGACCCAGTCGTCCATCTTGATGCCGCGATCTTCCGCGTCCACCGGATGAATCTCCAGCCGGTCCTCTTCGTGCCAGCGCGAGTTCTCGGTGCGGCGGGTCTGCGCGCCGACGTTGTATTGCGACAGAATCCGCCCGGTCGTGAGCAGCAGCGGATACTTGCGCGTGACCTTTTCCGGCGTCGCGACGAACTTGGTGATGACGAAGCGTCCCTTGCCGCGCACGAATTCGTCGATGTGCATCGTCGGCGTGCCGTCGGGCGCCTTCTCGTTGCACGGCCACTGGATGCTGCCGAGTTCGTCGATGCGCTCGTACGAGACGCCGTGGAACGTCGGCGTGAGGCGCGCGATCTCGTCCATGATTTCGGACGGATTCGCGTAGTTCATCTCGTAGCCGAGCGCGCGAGAGAGCTTGATCGTCACTTCCCAGTCGGCATAGCCCGCGAGCGGCGGCATCACCTTGCGCACGCGCGAGATGCGGCGCTCGGCGTTGGTGAAGGTGCCGTCCTTTTCGAGGAAGGTCGAGCCCGGCAACAACACGTGCGCGTACTTCGCCGTCTCGTTGAGGAAGATGTCCTGGACGACGATGCATTCCATCGACGACAACGCGTCCGCCACGTGCTGCGTGTTCGGGTCCGACTGAACGATGTCCTCGCCCTGGCAATACAGGCCCATGAAGCTGCCGTGCATCGCGGCATCGAACATGTTCGGGATACGCAGGCCCGGCTCCGGCTGCAGCTTCACATCCCACGCTTCTTCGAAGAGCGAGCGCACGGCGGCATCGCCGATATGGCGATAGCCCGGCAGCTCGTGCGGGAACGAGCCCATGTCGCACGAGCCCTGCACGTTGTTCTGGCCGCGCAGCGGATTCACGCCGACGCCTTCGCGGCCGACGTTCCCGGTGGCCATCGCCAGGTTCGCGATGCCGATGACGGCCGTCGACCCCTGCGCGTGCTCGGTGACGCCGAGGCCGTAGTAGATCGCGCCGTTGCCGCCCGTCGCGTAGACGCGCGCGGCCTCGCGGACCGCTTGCGCGGGCACGCCGGTGGTCGCTTCCATCGCTTCGGGCGAATTCTCTTCGCGCGCGACGAACTCGCGCCATTGGCCGAAGGCGCGCGTCTCGCAGCGTTCCGCGATGAAGTCTTCCTTCAGCAAGCCTTCCGTGACGATCACATGCGCGAGCGAGTTGAGCATCGCGACGTTCGTGCCCGGCCGCAACGGCAGGTGATACTGCGCCTTCACGTGCGGCGTATCGACGATATCGATCCGGCGCGGATCGATCACGATCAGCTTCGCGCCTTCACGCACGCGGCGCTTCAGGCGCGAGCCGAAGACCGGGTGGCCATCGGTCGGATTCGCGCCGATCACGATGATCACGTCGGATTTCTCGACCGAGGCGAAGGTCTGCGTGCCGGCGGATTCGCCGAGCGTCGTCTTCAGACCGTAGCCGGTCGGCGAGTGGCACACGCGCGCGCAGGTATCGACGTTGTTGTTGCCGAACGCAGCGCGCACGAGCTTCTGCACGAGGTACGTTTCTTCGTTCGTGCAGCGCGACGACGTGATGCCGCCGATCGAATCGCGCCCGTACTTGTCCTGAATGCGGCGGAACTCGCTTGCCGCATAGTTGATCGCTTCGTCCCACGAGACTTCGCGCCACGGATCGGTGATCTTCGCGCGGATCATCGGCTTCTTGATGCGGTCCTTGTGCGTCGCGTAGCCCCATGCGAAGCGGCCTTTCACGCACGCGTGGCCTTCGTTCGCCTGGCCGTTCTTGTTCGGCGTCATGCGCACGACGGTGTCGCCCTTCATCTCCGCCTTCAGCGAGCAGCCGACGCCGCAATACGCGCACGTCGTCACGGCCGAATGCTCTGCCTGGCCGAGCATGATGACGCTCTTTTCCTGCAGCGTCGCGGTCGGGCACGCGGCGACGCATGCACCGCACGACACGCATTCCGATTCCATGAACGGCACGTTTTCGCTGGCCGCTACCCGCGATTCGAAACCGCGTCCGGCGATGGTCAGCGCGAACGTGCCTTGCGTCTCTTCGCACGCGCGCACGCAACGATTACAGACGATGCACTTGGACGGATCGTAGGTGAAGTACGGATTCGATTCGTCCTTGGCGTCCTTCAGATGGTTCGCGCCTTCGTAGCCGTAACGCACTTCACGCAGGCCGACGACGCCCGCCATGTCCTGCAGCTCGCAGTCGCCGTTGGCGGGGCACGTGAGGCAATCGAGCGGGTGATCGGAGATGTAGAGCTCCATCACGTTCTTACGCAGCGATTGCAGCTTGTCGCTTTGCGTGCGCACTTTCATGCCCGCTTCGACGGGCGTCGTGCACGATGCCGGATAGCCGCGCTTGCCTTCGATCTCGACGAGGCACAGACGGCACGAGCCCCACGGTTCGAGCGAATCGGTGGCGCAGAGCTTCGGCACGTTGACGCCGGCTTCGATCGAGGCGCGCATCACCGACGTGCCCGCGGGAACCGTGACCGACTGACCGTCGATTTCCAGCGTTACGTCGATGTCGGCGTGGCGCAGCGGCGTGCCGTAATCGGTGTCGTCGAACGGATCGCGGCGCTGCACCGATGCCGCGCTCTTGCACGCGCAGTTGCCGGAGCCGCAGCCGTTGATGGTGTTGGACATTGTCTTGTCTCCTTGTCGGCCAGAGTTGGCGCTTCAGCGCCTTACTCTGGCCCCATGCAAATGAAATGGCGCGCCGCTTAGGCCGCTTTCTGCGCGGGCGTGCGGGGCAAACCGAAATCTTCCGGGAAGTGATCGAGCGCGGAAACCACCGGGAACGGCGTCATGCCGCCCATCGCGCAGAGCGAGCCTGAGATCATCGTGTCGCAGAGTTCGCGCAGCAGCGTGATCTGCTTCACCGACGTATCGCCCTCGCGGATTTTCGCGATGACTTCCTCGCCGCGCGTCGAGCCGATACGGCACGGCGTGCACTTGCCGCACGATTCGATCGCGCAGAAATGCATCGCGTATTGCGCGAGCTCGGCGAGATTCGAGATGTCGTCGTGGATCACGAGACCGCCATGGCCGACCACCGCGCCGACCTTCGCGTATTCCTCGTAGTCGAGCGGAATGTCCCACTGGCTTTCCGGCAGATACGTGCCGAGCGGCCCGCCCACCTGCACGGCGCGCGCCGGACGTCCGCTCGCGGTGCCGCCGCCGTAGGTGTAGATCAGTTCGCGCAGCGTCACGCCGAACGCCAGTTCGACGAGTCCGCCTTGCTTCACGTTGCCCGCGATCTGGAAGGGCAGCGTGCCGCGCGAACGGCCCATGCCGTAGTCGCGATAGAACGCGGCGCCCTTCGCGAAGATGATCGGCACCGTCGCGAGCGTGATGACGTTGTTGATGACCGTGGGCTTCCCGTACAGGCCGACGAGCGCCGGCACCGGCGGCTTCGCGCGCACGATGCCGCGTTTGCCTTCGAGCGATTCCAGGAGTGCCGTTTCCTCGCCGCACACATACGAGCCCGCGCCCTTCGCCACATACAGCTCGAACGCATGCGACGTGCCGAGCACGCTCGCGCCGAGCCAGCCCGCGTCGCGCGCGCGGTCGATGGCGCGGTTCAGCGTGTCGATCGAATGCGGATACTCGCTGCGCACATAGATGTAGCCCTTGGTCGCGCCCGTCGCCACGCCGGCGATGATCATGCCTTCGATCAGCATGTACGGATCGCTTTCCATCACGAGACGGTCGGAGAAGGTGCCCGAGTCGCCTTCATCGGCATTGCAGACGATGTATTTCTGGTCCGCGAGCGCCGCGCGCACCGTCTTCCACTTGATGCCCGCGGGGAACGCCGCGCCGCCGCGACCGCGCAGGCCGGAATCGAGCAGCGCTTCGCAGACGGCGTCGCCGTTCATGTCGAGCACGTTGCGCAGGCCTTGCAGGCCGCCGAGTGCGGTGTAGTCGTCGATCGAGAGCGGGTCCGTGATGCCGATGCGCGCAAACGTCAGGCGCTGCTGGTTCTTCAGATACGGAATCTCGTCGACGACACCGACGTTTTTCTCGTGCGCGCGGCCTTCGTGAAAGCCGGCATCGAACAACGCGGCGACGTCTTCGGCTTCGACGTTCGAATAGCCGATGCGGCCGTCGGGCGTCTCGACTTCGACGAGCGGTTCGAGATAGAAGAGCCCGCGCGAGCCGTTGCGCACGATCTGCACGTCGAGGCCGCGCTTCTGCGCTTCGCTCGCAACGGCTTCGGCCACGGCATTGGCGCCGAGCGCGAGCGCCGCGGAATCGATGGGAACGTAGATGCGCGTCATGCCGTCACCTCCGCGACTTTGGTTTGCGCGGCGGCGAAAAGTCGATCGAACTTCGCGGGTGTCACGCGCGCGTGAAGTTCGCCATTGATCATCATCGACGGCGACAGCGCGCATTGGCCGAGGCAATACACCGATTCGAGCTCGGTGTCCTCGGCGTGGCCGCTGTCGAAGCGGCAGCCCGTGTGACCTTCGATGTGATCCTTCAACGCTTCCGTGCCCATGCTGCGGCACGCTTCCGCGCGGCAGAGCTGCACGGTCACGCGCGCGGGCGGCGCGCTCCGGAAGTGATGGTAATACGTGATGACGCCATGCACTTCGGCGCGCGACAGCGAAAGCGTCTGCGCAAGCGACGCGACGACCTCGTCCGGCACATAGCCGGCTTCGTCCTGGATGGCGTGGAGAATGGTCATCAACGTCGCGCCTTGTACCGCGTGGCGACGCACGAGTTCAACGGAAGCAGCGGCGGATAGCTGCGTATGTGTCATGGGGCTCCTCCAACACTCGGCATATGTTTTGTCGGTACATATTTGAGTCGATATAATTACGGGTGCCGAGCCGGTTAAAGAACAATAGGCGTCGTGATATATCTTGGCAATAGGATGGGGGAGTTCATATGGTAGACGTCGAATGCCGGGCCGAGCTGGTCCTGCGGGACGCCGATGGCCGGGAAACCAGTCTCAGCGCGGTTGTGCCGCTTTTACAGCTCGTCGCTCAGACAGGCAGCATCGCGAATGCCGCGAACGCTAAGGGTTTGTCCTATCGGCACGCATGGGGTTTGTTGCGCGAAATCGAAGCGCGCCTGGGCGGTGCGCTCATCACCAAATCGCGCGGGCGCGGGTCGGTGCTGTCCGAGCTTGGTGAGTCCGTGCTGCGCGCGCAACGGGTCTGCGGCGACCGGCTCGAGGCCCCGTTGCAGGCGGTCGCGAACGACGTCGCCGTCGAGCTGAACCGGCGTCTCGCGGGCGGCGTCAGCCAGGTGCGGATTCATGCGTCGCACGGTTACGCGGTCGCGACGCTCGTGCGCGCGCTCGGCGATCAGCGCGTGCCGGTCGACATCAAATACCGGGAGAGTGCCGAAGCGGTGAGCGCGCTCGCGCGCGGCGAATGCGAGCTGGCGGGCTTCCATTTGCCGATCGGCGAATTTCGCTCGACCTGCGCGGATATCTATCGGCCGTATCTGGACAGGAACAAGCATCAGCTGATCCGGCTCACGCGCCGCACGCAAGGGCTTTTCCTGCCGAAGGGCAATCCGAAGCACATCTCCGGTTTGCGCGATCTCGCGCGCAGCGACGTGCGCTTCGTCAATCGCCAGCCAGGTTCGGGTACGCGCATGCTGCTCGATCTGTCGTTGCGGCGCGTGGGCGTGGATCCGGACCAGATCAACGGCTATGCGACCACCGAGCTCACGCATTCGGCGATCGCCGCGTTCGTCGCGAGCGGCATGGCCGATCTCGGTTTCGGCGTGCAGCCGGCCGCGCAGCATTTCGCGCTCGATTTCATTCCGATCATCGACGAGGACTACTTTTTCGCCTGCGAGCGCGAGCGGCTCGACGAGGCGCGGCTTGCATCCGTGTTGCGCATTCTTCGCAGCGAGGGCTTCACGGACAGCGTCTCCCATCTCGAAGGCTACGATCCGGCGCGTTGCGGCTCGCTCGTCGATATCGATGAAGGATTGCGTGGTTGAAATAAGGGCGTGACGAAGACTCGAAACATGCCGTAAAAGAGCGGGGCGGGCGTAACGCTGCGATTGGCGTCAAATTGGGATAACCTAACGGTTTGCTGTCGACTTTTTGGCTCTACGCGCGATATACCGTCATGAAACTTCCGTTGCTCGTTTGCTGTTCCGCCGCGCTCGTCGCTGGCGCGATGTATCTAGTTCCTGTTGCTTTCGCTCAGAATTCCCCGGGCATGCCGGGCGGCATTTTGCAGGATCAGTTCCGTCTCAACGAACATCCGCAGCTTCAGTACGCGGCGTCGGCACCGTCGGACAAATATCAGAACGGAAAGTCGTCGATGCGCCGCCGCGGCGACAACGGCGATCCCGACGGCTGCAATCTGAAGTGTCCTAAAGACGGCACGAACTGACATCGTTCGACTTCGATCTCGCCATTGCGCTGCTGCAGCGCATCTTTTTCCTGCGCCAAAAAAAAGACCTCGCACAAGGCGAGGTCAAAGTACTTGGAATGACACTGCGATCCGCAGCAGAACGAAGCTGCGGTTCGAGGTGCGATGGAAGGATAGAAGATGTATCGGCTATCAAGAATGGGAGCGCTCTGAGACAACGATTCCAGACAGATCGCTGCGGCCGCAACATGAAGATCAGTTGATAATTGACATGAGGCAATGGCATTAGGACCGGTCTGATACGAACAATTCCCGGGTACGCCTATTCTCTCGGACGTAGTGAAGGTGGTCTCTGTCCTCGCTACGTCTCTCAAGGATGTTTGCCCCGCCCCGTGCGGGGCTTTTTTTTGCGCCGGGCGGATCGTCTGCCGTGTCTGCAAAGAAAAACCCGCGATGCTTGCGCAATCGCGGGTTTTTTAGGGTGTTTTGGTGGAGGCGGCGGGAATCGAACCCGCGTCCAGAAGCGCTCTACGACCAGTTCTACATACTTAGTTCTGTCATTTGATTTAACCACAACGACGCGGACGAACACGCTGCGTTACGGCGATTCACTAAATTTTCGACCTTGGCGTCGTGACGCCGCAAAGGCTTATCTGACGTATATGACCTCTCGTGGTATTGCTACCCTAACCCGTCAGCGAATTAGTGAGAGGACGGCTAGCCCTTAGGCTGCCAGTGCGAACGTATCGTCGTTTGCAGTTACGTTTTTCCCATTGATTAACGAGGTGACGGGTCCTCGGTATGCCCTGACCGCTTCACAACCACTGTCGAAACCAGGTCGCCCCCGAAACGGAACTGAAATTATCCCACGAAAAACCATATGAGGCGAATGGCGCGCAAATCAAGGCGCCGTTTTCGCCTCGCGACTCACGCGATGTCGCGCAGCAGCTGCTGCAACTCTTCCGTTGAATCGACCACGTGATTGGCGTGCCAGCGGCGCGGCGGAATGTCGTCGCCGCAATAGCCGTAGGCGGCCGCCACGGTGATCATGCCCGCCGCGAAGCCCGCCTGCACGTCGCGCAGATCGTCGCCGACATAGACGATGCGCTCCGGCGCGACATCCAGCAACTCCGCCGCGTGCAGCAGCGGCGCGGGATGCGGCTTCGAATGCGGCGTGGTGTCGCCACAGACGAGACAACCCGAGCGCGTATCGAGACCGAGCAAGCCGACGAGCGGGGCGGCGAAACGCGTCACCTTGTTCGTGACGATGCCCCAGCGCACGCCGCGCGCATCGAGCTGATCGAGTATCTCGGGGATGCCCTGAAAGAGCGTCGTCTCGATGCACAGGTCGGCTTCGTAGTTGGCGAGGAACTCGTCGCGCATCGACGCGAAGTCGTGATGCTCCGGCCCGATCTCGAAGGCGCCGCCCAGCAGTCCGCGCGCGCCCGCCGACGCAAACGGCCGCAGCATTTCGAGCGGACGCATCTCCAGGCCGCGATCGTGCCGCATCTTATTCACAGCGGCGACGAGATCGGGCGCAGTATCGGCGATCGTGCCGTCCAGATCGAACAGCACCGCCTGGCACAGCCCGATGCCGTCACGTTCGGCTAGGCGCTGCGGCAGGGGCGTGGTTTCTTCCGGAAGGGGCCTGGTGTCGATAGTGCCCGTGGACAAGGGATCTTCGTTGGTCATAGCGTCAGGCTTCGCGGCGGCAAGCCATCATGTAGTTGATGCTCGAGTCGTTCGACAGGCCGAAGTGCTTGGAGATCGGCCGATAAGTGATGCCCTTGATATCGACGGGCAAGAGCGAGGCCATGCGCGCGAACGTCGCGAGCT
Source organism: Caballeronia arvi (assembly GCF_001544695.2). GTDB lineage: Bacteria > Pseudomonadota > Gammaproteobacteria > Burkholderiales > Burkholderiaceae > Caballeronia > Caballeronia arvi. The sequence goes on along the minus strand of NZ_FCOM02000029.1, from coordinate 27,212 downwards.
CCGACGGTTTGATGAAGCGCGCGTAATCGTGCGTGCCGCGCGGCAGCATGCGCGCGATGTATTCCGCGCCGATGACAGCGAACAGGTAGGCCTTCGCGTTTCGGTTCAGCGTCGAGAAAAACACCCAGCCGCCCGGTTTCACGAGCGTGGCGCACGCGGCGACGGTACCCGCCGGATTCGGCACGTGTTCGAGCATTTCCATGCACGTGACGACATCGTACGAAGCGGGTTCGCGCGCGGCGAGCGCCTCCGCGGAAATTTCCTCGTAGGCGACTTCGACGCCACTTTCGAGGCTATGCAGATCCGCGACGCCGAGCGCGCTCGACGACAGATCGATGCCTTTCACATTCGCACCGCGTGTCGCCATCGACTCGGAAAGAATGCCTCCGCCGCAGCCGATGTCCAGCACGCGTTTGCTCATCAGATGCGCGTGCGCGTCGATCCAGTCGAGCCGCACCGGATTCAGCTCGTGCAGCGGCTTGAACTCGGCGTTCGGGTCCCACCAGCGATGCGCGAGCTCGCTGAATTTCTGCAGTTCGTGGGGATCGACATTGGTCATGTTCGGAAGTGCCTTGTTTTAGTCGTGAATCGATTAGGACCGAGTATATAGGCGCCGCAAGGGGTGGGCAAAAGCCGGAACGGGTCAGTCTGCCGGATCGGACGTTCAGCATGCGAAAGCCTGAAGGGCTTCGGGCATAAAAAAACCCCCGCCGAGGCGGGGGTTTGATCTGCGGCAATCCAGCTCGCTATTACTGCTGCGGCTGACGCGTCGTGCCGACAACTTCGACTTCCACGCGACGATCCGGTGCGAGGCAGGCGATGAGTTGCTTGCGGTTCTTCTGCGTGCACTTGCCGCCCGTGACCGGGTCGCGCTTGCCCTTGCCTTCCGTGTAGATACGGTTGGCTTCGATGCCCTTGCTGACCAGGTAAGCCTTCACAGCTTGCGCACGGCGCAGCGACAGACGGTTGTTGTACGCGTCCGAACCGATGCGGTCGGTGTAACCCGTTGCAACCACGACTTCGAGGTTCAGCGCGCCGATCTTCGATGCCAGATCGTCCAGCTTTTCCTTACCAGCCGGCTTCAGGACTGCCTTGTCGAAGTCGAACAGAGCGTCAGCCTGATAGGTAACCTTCTGGCTCGTGATAGCGGGCGGCGGCGGAGCGACCGGTGCCGGCGGCGTCGGTGCTTGCGCGACCAGAGCGCCATCGCACTTTGCGTTTGCCGTTGCCGGCGTCCAGAACGCGTCGCGCCAGCACAGTTCGTTCGTGCCGTTCATCCACACATACTCGCCCGTACCGTTCACCCAGTTGTCATTCACGGCTTGTCGCGAGGCCGGCACCGATTGTGCCGAGGCCGATGCAGCCATAACTGCGGTAGCTGCAATGAACGCGAGCTTTGAAAGTTTATTCATATTTCTCCTCTCGAAATTGAGATTACCGCAGGTTTACTGCGAGCCTGTAGACGAAGTCAAGTCATACATTGCTCGAAGTATAACATTCCCGCGGAACAAAACGCGCTGTATAGACTTCGAGCAGTGTCTAACTTTGTGCGTTGGCATTTTGCCATATCGTTCCCTTGCAACGATAAAAATATCCCCGCACGCTGTACGCCCGCAACCTTATGTGGTGCATGCGCAACAAGAAGGGGACAGGAGACGGTCGGGCAGCAAAGAAGGCGCGAAACTCGCGCACTTTGCGTGCCTAAAGGCGATTTCCTGCGTGTTTTTATCGCGGGTACTTTGCTTGTCTGGCGAAACGACGAGGCGGCATGATAGCCCGCCCGGATGACGAATTGACGGAATACGTTCCCCGGTTTTTGTAAGTAATTGGTACAGCGTTGCGCATCGCGAACTATTCGCGCGCATAGCGGATTGCAGGCAGGTTTTTTCGACGTGCACTGTATGTATACAGCAGCGCCGGGCGCGAAAGTCGCGCATGGTAGAATCTTCTGATGCGCTGCGTTCGCAGCACATAATAAATGCATGCGCTGCACATGCAGCGCGCAGCGTGCGTCGGCTCCGCGCCACGCCGGCGCATGTCGCGTGGCTGGCGGACTGTCCCGCCACATCGCCGCGCGCTGCCGTGTCGCCGCTGCAAAGTTCTAGACACGGATAATGGATCAATTCGCCAAAGAGACTCTGCCAATCTCCCTCGAGGAGGAAATGCGCCGTTCGTATCTCGATTACGCGATGAGCGTGATCGTCGGGCGCGCGCTTCCCGATGTCCGCGATGGCCTGAAGCCGGTGCATCGCCGGGCGCTCTACTCGATGCACGAGCTGAACAACGACTGGAATCGCGCATACAAGAAATCGGCGCGTATCGTCGGCGATGTCATCGGTAAGTACCATCCTCACGGCGACGCGTCCGTCTACGAGACGATCGTTCGCATGGCGCAGCCGTTCTCGCTGCGCTACATGCTCGTGGACGGCCAGGGCAACTTCGGCTCGGTCGACGGCGACAATGCCGCGGCCATGCGCTACACCGAAATTCGCATGGCGAAGATCGGCCACGAGTTGCTGGCCGACATCGACAAGGAAACCGTCGACTTCGGTCCGAACTACGACGGCAGCGAAAGCGAGCCGCTCGTCCTCCCGGCCCGTATTCCCAATCTTCTGATCAACGGCTCGGCGGGCATCGCGGTCGGCATGGCGACCAACATTCCGCCGCACAATCTGCGCGAAATCGTCGATGCGTGTCTGCATCTGCTGAACACGCCCGAGGCGACCGTCGACGAACTGATCGAGATCGTGCCTGCGCCGGATTTCCCGACGGCCGGCATTATCTACGGCGTCGCGGGTGTGCGCGACGGCTATCGCACGGGGCGCGGGCGCGTCGTGATGCGCGCGACCACGCACTTCGAGGAGATCGACCGCGGTCAGCGCATGGCGATCATCGTCGACGAAATTCCGTATCAGGTGAACAAGCGCACGCTGCTCGAGCGCATCGCCGAACTCGTCAACGAGAAGAAGCTGGAAGGCATTTCCGATATCCGCGACGAATCCGACAAGAGCGGCATGCGCGTCGTGATCGAACTGAAGCGCGGCGAAGTGCCCGAAGTCATTCTGAACAATCTGTACAAGCAGACGCAGCTTCAGGACACGTTCGGCATGAACATGGTCGCGCTCGTCGACGGCCAGCCCAAGCTTCTGAACCTGAAGGAAATGATCGAGTGCTTCCTGTCGCATCGACGGGAAGTGCTGACGCGGCGCACGGTCTACGAACTGCGCAAGGCGCGCGATCGCGGGCACGTGCTCGAAGGTCTCGCCGTCGCGCTCGCGAACATCGACGATTTCATCGCGATCATCAAGGCCGCGCCGACGCCGCCCATCGCCAAGCAGGAATTGATGGCGAAGCCGTGGGACTCGTCGCTCGTGCGCGAAATGCTGACGCGCGCCGAGACCGAGGCTTCGGGCGGGCGCGTGGCGTATCGTCCGGAAGGGCTGAATCCGGCGTACGGTCTCCAGGCGGACGGCCTATATAAATTGTCGGACGTCCAGGCGCAGGAAATTCTGCAAATGCGCCTGCAACGCCTGACCGGGCTCGAACAGGACAAGATCGTCAGCGAGTATCGCGAGGTGATGGCGCAGATCGCCGACCTGCTCGACATCCTCGCGCGGCCGGAGCGTATCCGCCAGATGATCGTCGAGGAACTGGGCCAGGTGCGCGCCGAGTTCGGCGACGAGCGCCGCTCGCGCATCGAGATGAACGCGACGGAGCTCAACACCGAAGACCTGATCACGCCGACGGACATGGTCGTGACCATGTCGCATTCCGGTTATGTGAAGTCGCAGCCGCTGTCCGAATATCGCGCGCAGAAGCGCGGCGGGCGCGGCAAGCAGGCGACGCAGATGAAGGAAGACGACTGGATCGACACGCTCTTCATCGCGAACACGCACGATCACATGCTGTGCTTCTCGAACCGCGGCCGGGTGTACTGGATCAAGGTCTATGAAGTGCCGCAGGGCTCGCGGAACTCGCGCGGCCGTCCGATCGTCAACATGTTCCCGTTGCAGGATGGCGAGAAGATCAACGTCGTCCTGCCGATCCGGGAATTCTCGGCGGACAAGTACGTGTTCATGACGACCGCGCTCGGCACGGTCAAGAAGACGCCGCTCGAAGCCTTCAGCCGTCCGATGAAGAAGGGCATCATCGCTGTTGGCCTGGATGATGGCGATTACCTCATCGGCGCGGCAATCACCGACGGTGAGCACGACGTCATGCTGTTCTCCGACGCGGGCAAGGCCGTTCGTTTCGACGAGAACGACGTGCGCGCGATGGGCCGCGAGGCACGCGGCGTGCGCGGCATGCAGCTCGAGGACGGACAGCAGGTCATCGCGATGCTGGTCGCCGGCGGCGAAAACCAGTCGGTGCTCACGGCCACCGAGAACGGCTATGGCAAGCGCACGCCGATCAACGAGTACACGCGCCACGGCCGCGGTACGAAGGGCATGATCGCCATCCAGACTTCCGAGCGCAACGGCCGTGTCGTCGCGGCGACGCTCGTCGAACCGGAAAGCGAGATCATGCTGATCACGACCTCCGGCGTGCTCATCCGCACGCGTGTTTCAGAGATACGTGAAATGGGCCGTGCAACTCAAGGTGTTACACTCATCAGCCTTGACGAGGGAACGAAGTTGTCGGGACTGCAGCATATCGCCGAAGCGGAAGCCGAGGCCGAGCTCGAAGGCGACGCCGGGTCGGACGATGCTGCGGGCGAGAACGGCGGCACGGAGAATGGTGAAGGCGGAGAAAACGCCTGATATTTTTTGTGTCACGGACCTCTCGTTATCGCTTTTGAAAGCCTGAATTGGTTAAGCTGCGCGACCTGAGCGCCTTGCTGACGTTCGCTGTTGTTCGTGCTTCGCAGCAGGCGAAGCCGGCATCGGACGGACATGCAAAGCTCGTCGCCAGTGCTGAACTGGATATTTTTTACAGGGAGTAATGATGCAAGGACGTTTCAAGCAGTGGATGTTGCTGGCCGCTTTCGTGCCGACTTTCGCGATGGCTCAGTCGCTTCAGAATCAGGCGCCTGCACAGTCGGCCGCACCGGCGCCGGCCGCAGCAGCACCGGTTGATCCGGCCAAGCAAGCCGCGATCAAGGATCTGCTCGACGCGATCGACGCACAGAAGCTGGTCGGTGCGATCGGTAACAGTGCGCAAATGCAGTCGAAGCAGCTCGTGCCGGCGATCCTCTCGGACGCACTGTCCGAGAACAAGACGCTGAACGACAAGCAGAAGCAGGCTGCTGTTCCGGCGCTGCAGAAGAACGCAGTGCCGAAGCTGGTCGATTCCGCTGGTCAGGTTTTCGCGACCGATGCATTCCGCAAGGACGCGATGCAGGCTCAGTACGACGCATACGCGAAGTACTACTCGACCGACGAGATCAAGGATCTGACCAACTTCTACAAGAGCCCGACTGGCCGCAAGTTCATCCAGGTTCAGGACCAGGTTGGCCGCGACGTCGTGAACGGTCTGATGCAGAAGTACATGCCGCAAGCCATCAAGGCGACGCGCACGCAAGCCGATCAGGAAGTGGCGAGCGTCAAGCCGGGCAAGTAAGCACGGCAGTATGGTCCTGACAGACATCCGCTGACGGGGCTCGCCGCCCCGTGCATTGGCGGGTTTTCAGGACAGTGCGATAATGGTTGTTTGCGCGCAAGTGCAAACAGCCATTTCTTTTTCGGGCGTGAAAAACGCGGTCATCGTTCCATCTGCCGTTCCTTTCGCGCCTGCCCAATCGGAATTCCGGGATCTTCAGATGCGCGTGTTCAATTTCTCCGCCGGCCCCGCCGCCATGCCAGAAGAAGTGCTGAAACAGGCAGCCGAAGAAATGCTCGATTGGCAAGGCAGCGGCATGAGCGTGATGGAAATGAGCCACCGCGGCGCGGAGTTCATGTCGATTCACGAGGCGGCGCTGACTGATCTGCGCGAGTTGCTGAAGGTCCCCGCGTCGCACCGGATTCTGTTCTTGCAGGGTGGCGGCATCGGCGAAAACGCGATCGTGCCGATGAACCTGCTCGGCAAGAAGCAAACCGCCGATTTCGTCGTGACCGGTTCGTGGTCCACCAAATCATTCAAGGAAGCGCAGAAGTACGGCACGCCGCATCTCGCGGCGAGCGGCAAGACCGACGCGGGCTTCACGCGCGTGCCGGCCTTCAGTGAATGGCAGTTGTCGGATGATCCGGCATACGTTCATCTGTGCTCGAACGAAACCATCGACGGCGTCGAGGCCTTCGAGATTCCCGATCTGGGCGACATCCCGCTCGTCGCGGATGCTTCGTCGCACATTCTGTCGCGCCCGATGGACATCGCCAAGTACGGCGTGCTCTTCGGCGGCGCGCAGAAGAATATCGGCATGGCGGGCGTGACCGTCGTGATCGTGCGCGAGGATCTGCTCGATCGCGCGCTGCCCATTTGCCCGTCCGCGTTCGAATGGAAGATCGTCGCGGAGAACAACTCGATGTACAACACGCCGCCCACGTATGCGATCTACATCGCCGGGCTCGTCTTCAAGTGGCTGAAGAAGCAGGGCGGCCTGGAAGCGATCGAAGCGCGTAACGTCGAGAAGGCGACGCTGCTGTACGACACCATCGATTCCAGCGATTTCTACGTCAACAAGGTCGAGCGGAAAAGCCGTTCGCGGATGAACGTGCCGTTCTTCCTTGCCGATGAAACGCGCAATACCGATTTTCTGGCCGGCGCGAAGGCGCGCGGGCTTCTGCAACTGAAGGGCCACAAGTCCGTCGGCGGCATGCGGGCATCGATCTACAACGCGGTGCCGGTCGAGGGCGTGAAAACGCTCGTCGACTACATGAAGGAATTCGAGCGCACGAGCGCTTAAACCGCATCAGACACCAAAGCACCGCATGGACGACGATCTCAATTCAAGACTCAAACCGCTGCGTGAGCGCATCGACGTGCTCGACGCGCAGCTCATCGCGCTGCTCAATCAGCGCGCTTCCGTCGCGCTCGAAGTCGGCGAGGTGAAGAAGCATTTCAATGCGCCGGTGTTTCGTCCCGAGCGCGAGTTGCAGGTCATCGCGCGCCTGCAGGAGATGAGCGAAGGACCGCTCGCCGATGAGCACATCGCGTCGATCTGGCGCGAGATCATGGCCGCGAGCCGCGCGCTCGAGCAGACCATCCGCGCCGCGTATCTCGGGCCGGTCGGCACCTACAGCGAACAGGCGATGTTCGAATACTTCGGGCATTCGATCGAAGGGCTGCCGTGTCCGTCCATCGACGAAGTGTTCCGCTCGGTCGAAGCGGGCGCGGCGCAATACGGTGTCGTGCCCGTCGAGAATTCGGCCGAGGGCGCCGTGTCGCGCACGCTCGATCTGCTCTTGCAGACGTCGCTGCTGATCGGCGGCGAGCTCGCATTGCCGATTCATCACAATCTGCTGACCGCGTCCGGCAGGCTCGATGGCGTCACGCGCGTATGCGCGCATCCGCAGGCGCTCGCGCAGTGCCAGCGCTGGCTTACGGCGAACGCACCGCATCTGGAGCGCCAGGCCGTGTCGAGCAACGCGGAAGCGGCGCGCATGGCGGTCAACGATCCGACGGTTGCGGCCATTGCCGGCGACCGCGCCGCGACGCACTACGACCTCGGCATCGTGTTCTCCCAGATTCAGGATGATCCACACAATCGCACGCGCTTCGTGATCGTCGGCAAGCAGCCGACCGATTCGAGCGGCCACGATCAGACGTCCCTTATCGTCTCGGTGACGAACGAAGCGGGCGCGGTGTTCAAGCTGCTGGAGCCGCTCTCGAAGCACGCCGTCTCGATGACACGCTTCGAATCGCGCCCGGCGCGTTCGGGCGCGTGGGAGTACTACTTCTATATCGACATCGAAGGTCATCGCGATGACCCTTCGGTTGCCGCCGCCCTTGAAGAGCTCGGGCGCAAAGCCGCGTTCCTGAAGATTCTCGGTTCGTATCCGCGGGCGCGTTGAGCGGCCGTTTCGTTTTCAGCTTCAGGCTGCATCGATGTTCTCTTTCAACAAACTGGTTATTTTCGGCGTCGGTCTGATCGGCGGATCGCTCGCGCGCGCGTTGCGTGAGCGCGCGGGGTCTGGCGGCAGCGTCGTCGGCGTCGGGCGAACGGCGACGTCGGTCGCGCGCGCAATCGAACTCGGCGTGATCGACGAAGCCGCCGCGCTCGACGACGACACCGCGCTGGCAAGCGCGCTCGCAGACGCGGACGTGGTGCTGCTCGCGGCGCCGGTCGCGCAGACTGAGCCGCTGCTCGCGCGCATCGCGCCGTTTCTCGGCGAGCGCACCATCGTCACCGATGCGGGCAGCACGAAGAGCGACGTCGTCGCGGCGGCGCGGCGCACGCTCGGCGCACGTGTCGCGCAGTTCGTGCCGGGTCACCCCATCGCCGGGCGCGAGTCGAGCGGCGTCGATGCGGCGCTGCCCGATCTCTACGTCGATCGCAATGTCGTGCTGTGTCCACTGCCCGAAAACGCAGCCGACGATGTCGAGCGCATCGCGTCGATGTGGCGCGCGACCGGCGCGTGCGTGCGTCAAATGAGCGAGGCGCAGCACGATCGCGTGTTCGCTTCCGTGAGCCATTTGCCGCACGTTTTGTCGTTCGCGCTGGTCGACCAGATTCTCGATACGCCCGATGCCGAGCTGAAATTCTCGTTCGCCGCGGGCGGTTTCCGCGATTTCACGCGCATTGCCGCGTCGAGCCCGGAAATGTGGCGCGATATCTGTGTCGCGAACCGCACCGCGCTGCTCGCCGAACTCGACGATTACACTGCCGTGCTCGCGCGTTTTCGTGCGGCCATCGAGGCATCGGACGGCGCAGCGCTCGAAGCCGCGTTCGCGCGCTCGCGCGTCGCGCGCAAGGAATGGCAGGAACGCGGCGGCATCAAGCCTTCCAACGACGTCGCCGCGAAATAAGGAAACAGAAACACTATGGAACATCTCGATCTCGGACCTTTCTCCCGCGCGTCCGGCACGGTGCGCCTGCCCGGCTCGAAGAGCATTTCGAACCGCGTGCTGCTGCTCGCGGCGTTGTCGGCGGGCGAAACGTCGATTACCAATCTCCTCGATTCCGACGACACCCGCGTGATGATCGCCGCGCTCAAAACGCTCGGCGTCGATGTCCGTGAGGACGGCGAGCGCGTGATCGTCGGCGGCACGGGCGGCGCGTTTGCGTCGAAATCGGCGGAGCTGTTCCTCGGCAACGCGGGCACGGCGGTGCGTCCGCTGACCGCGGCGCTCGCGGTGAACGGCGGCGAATATCGCGTGCACGGCGTGCCGCGCATGCACGAGCGGCCGATCGGCGATCTCGTCGACGGGCTGCGTCAGATCGGCGCGAGCATCGACTACGAGCTCAACGACGGCTTTCCGCCGCTGAAGATTCACGCCGCGAAGATCGCCATCGACAAGCCCGTTCGCGTGCGCGGCGACGTGTCGAGCCAGTTCCTCACCGCGCTCCTGATGAGCCTGCCGGTGATCGAAGGCCGCAACGCGCCGGTGACGGTCGAAGTCGAGGGCGAACTCATTTCGAAGCCATACATCGAAATCACGATCCGCCTGATGGAGCGCTTCGGCGTGACCGTCGAGCGCGACGGCTGGGCGCGCTTCACGGTTGCAGCGGACGCGCGCTATACGTCGCCGGGCGCGATCATGGTCGAAGGCGATGCGTCGTCGGCGTCGTACTTTCTCGCGGCGGGTGCGATCGGCCACGGGCCGGTGCGCGTCGAAGGCGTCGGGCGCGCGAGCATTCAGGGCGACGTCGGTTTCGCCGATGCGCTGAATCGCATGGGCGCGAACGTGATGATGGGCGAGGACTGGATCGAAGTGCGCGGTGTCGAGTCCGACGACGGCAAGCTCGCGCCCATCGACATGGACTTCAACCTGATTCCCGACGCCGCGATGACGATCGCCGTCGCCGCGCTCTTCGCGAGCGGTACGACGACGCTGCGCAACATCGCGAGCTGGCGCGTGAAGGAAACCGACCGCATCGCTGCGATGGCGACCGAACTGCGCAAGGTCGGCGCAACGGTGGAAGAGGGCGCGGACTATCTCGTCGTCACGCCGCCTGCGAAACTGACGGCGAACGCCGCGATCGACACCTACGACGATCACCGCATGGCGATGTGCTTCTCGCTCGTGAGTCTCGGACGAGTGCCGGTGCGCATCAACGATCCGAAGTGCGTGAACAAGACTTTCCCGGACTATTTCGACCGGTTTGCCACACTCGTAAAGGCCTGACGTGAAACGCGATGCCATCGACTTCAACAACCGTAACAACGGGCCAGACCGCCAGGACACGATGAAACCGACCCGTCCATTCGACCCCACTCCAGTGATCACCATCGACGGGCCGACGGCGTCGGGCAAGGGCACGGTCGCGGCGATCGTCGCGGCGACGCTCGGCTTCCATCTGCTCGACAGCGGCGCACTGTACCGGCTCGCGGCGCTGGCGAGCCTGCGCTACGACGTGGCGAACGACGACGCGGGCGGCCTTGCAAAACTGATCGAGGCGCTCCATATCACCTTCCGCGAAGGTTGCGCGCAGCTCGACGGCGTGGACGTTTCCGGCGAAATCCGCGCCGAGGAAGTCGGCAACCGCGCCTCCGCGATCGCGGTCCATCCCGAGGTGCGCCAGGCGCTCGTCGCGCGCCAGCGGGCCTTCCGCAAGCGCCCCGGCCTCGTCGCCGATGGCCGCGACATGGGCACGGTCATCTTCCCGGACGCCACGCTGAAGGTCTTTCTGACCGCCAGCGCCGAGGCGCGCGCGGCCAGACGGTATAAGCAATTGATGCAAAAAGGTTTTTCTGCTAATATGGATGACTTGCTGCGAGATTTGCGTGCACGCGACGACCGGGACATGAACCGGAGCGCCGCGCCGCTCAAGCCCGCGGCGGATGCGAAGACGCTGGACACCTCCGGTTTGTCGATCGATCAAGCGGTCGAGCAGATCATCGGCTGGTACAGCGAGATTCGCGTAGTGCAGTAGAAGTAAGGTGCTCTGCCGGGAGGCAGGGCGTGTGTTAAACCCTTCAACCCCGTATGGCGTTGCGCCTCACCGGTCTCAATACCGAGACCACCGCGCGAAGGCCGTGCAAATATCGATTTTTATGTCCGACCTGCAAACCTCCACCCCGAATACCGAATCCTTTGCGGCTCTGTTCGAAGAGTCGCTGACCAAGCAGGACATGCGCGCCGGCGAAGTGATCTCCGCCGAAGTCGTGCGTGTCGACCACAACTTCGTGGTCGTCAACGCTGGTCTCAAGTCCGAAGCCTATATTCCGCTCGAAGAATTCCTGAACGACGCGGGTGAAGTGGAAGTGCAGGCGGGCGACTTCGTTTCCGTCGCGATCGACGCGCTGGAAAACGGCTATGGCGACACCATCCTGTCGCGCGACAAGGCGAAGCGTCTGGCTTCGTGGCTGTCGCTGGAAAAGGCGCTGGACAACAACGAACTCGTGACCGGCACGATCACCGGCAAGGTCAAGGGCGGCATGACCGTGATGGTCAACGGCATCCGCGCGTTCCTGCCGGGTTCGCTCGTCGACACGCGTCCGGTCAAGGACACGACGCCGTATGAAGGCAAGACGCTCGAATTCCGCGTCATCAAGCTCGATCGCAAGCGTAACAACGTGGTGCTGTCGCGCCGCGCCGTCATCGAAGCGACGCAGGGCGAAGAGCGCGCGAAGCTGCTCGAGACGCTGAAGGAAGGCGCGATCGTCGAAGGCGTGGTCAAGAACATCACCGACTACGGCGCGTTCGTGGACCTCGGCGGCATCGACGGCCTGCTGCACATCACCGACATCGCATGGCGCCGCGTGCGTCACCCGTCGGAAGTGCTGTCGGTTGGCCAGGAAGTCACCGCCAAGATCCTCAAGTTCGACCAAGAGAAGAACCGCGTTTCGCTCGGCATCAAGCAACTCGGCGACGATCCGTGGGAAGGCATCTCGCGCCGCTACCCGTCGGGCACGCGCCTGTTCGGCAAGGTCACGAACATCACCGACTACGGCGCATTCGTCGAAGTGGAATCGGGCATCGAAGGCCTGGTTCACGTGTCGGAAATGGACTGGACCAACAAGAACGTCGCGCCGTCGAAGGTCGTGCAACTCGGTGACGAAGTCGAAGTCATGGTTCTCGAAATCGACGAAGACCGCCGCCGTATCTCCCTCGGCATGAAGCAGTGCAAGCCGAATCCGTGGGATGACTTCAGCCGCAACTTCAAGAAGGGCGACAAGATCAGCGGCGCCATCAAGTCGATCACCGACTTCGGCGTGTTCATCGGTCTGCCTGGCGGCATCGACGGTCTGGTTCACCTGTCGGACCTGTCGTGGTCGGAAACCGGCGAAGAAGCCGTCCGCAAGTACAAGAAGGGCGACGAAGTCGAAGCCGTGGTTCTGGGCATCGACGTGGACAAGGAACGCATCTCGCTCGGTATCAAGCAGCTCGAAGGCGATCCGTTCAACAACTTCGTCGCGATCAACGACAAGGGCGCTATCGTCGACGGCATCGTGAAGACGGTGGACCCGAAGGGTGCGGTCGTCACGCTGTCCGGCGAAGTCGAAGGCTACCTGCGTGCTTCGGAAATCGCGCAAGACCGCGTGGAAGATGCGCGCAATGTGCTGAAGGAAGGCGACAAGGTCAACGCGATGATCATCAACATCGATCGCAAGTCGCGTGGCATCAACCTGTCGATCAAGGCGAAGGATTCGGCCGAACAGCAGGAAGCCATGCGCAGCCTGCAGGGCGACTCGAACGCCGCCGCGACCGGCACGACCAACCTCGGCGCGCTGCTCAAGGCCAAGCTCGACGGCCAGAACAGCTAAGCCCTTAAAGGCACAGCTGCAGTATGACCAAATCGGAATTGGTCGCCCAGTTGGCGTCGCGATTTCCGCAACTTGTCCTCAAGGATGCGGATTTCGCGGTGAAGACGATGCTCGATGCGATGTCGGAGGCCTTGGCCAACGGTCACCGCATCGAGATTCGCGGCTTCGGCAGCTTCGGGCTCAACCGTCGTCCGTCACGCGTCGGGCGCAATCCCAAGTCGGGTGAAAAAGTGCTGGTACCGGAGAAATTCGTGCCGCACTTCAAGCCGGGCAAGGAATTGCGCGAACGTGTCGACGGCCGCGCGGGCGAGCCATTGAAGCAGTCGAATGACGACGATGCGGACGATCTCTGATCGGCGCATCCTTGCTGACGATCTCACTGGATCTTCGGTTCGCGGCGTCCGGCCACGAGGCAATCGACCAGGAAAGCACCCCTCGGGGTGCTTTTTTTATGCGCGTCGCCTTCGGGCGGCAACGGGTGCGCGACTTGCTTAAACTCGTGCGGGGAGCAGGCCGGTGTCTGCGCTCGTGAGCATCAATTACAATACCGGTCACTTTGACCTGCGTGTTCAACCGCGCAGGCTTGGCCGCGTCTGGTGAAACCGCTCTTGCGAGACCCTACATGAAATTCCTCGTCTGGCTTATCCGCGTTCTGGTTTTCGTGCTGCTGCTGGTGCTGGCGCTCGCCAATACCCAGACTGCGACACTGAACTTTCTCGCAGGCTATGCCTGGACCGCGCCGCTGATCCTGATCGGCCTGGCGTTTTTCGTCGTGGGATTGCTGGCAGGTCTCGTGTCCGGCCTGCCCGCGAAGCTGCGCCTGCGCATGGAAAACGGCCGCCTGAAGCGCGAACTGCGCGCAGCGCGGGAAACGCCGGTCGTCAAGGAAGAGCCGCCGATGCCGCCGCTCATCTGACGTGACGCGAAAGCGGACACCTAACAATCAACGACTAATCGCATGGATCTAGACTTCTGGTGGCTGCTCGTCATTCCCGTCGCGTTCGCGCTGGGATGGATGACGTCCCGCTATGACCTGAAAACGTTGCTGTCCGAAAATGCGAATCTGCCGCGCTCGTACTTTCGCGGCCTCAATTTTCTGCTCAACGAGCAACACGACAAGGCGATCGATGCGTTCGTCGAGGTCGCCAAGCTCGATCCCGAAACCATCGAACTGCACTTTGCGCTCGGTAACCTGTTTCGCCGTCGCGGCGAGACCGATCGCGCGATCCGCGTGCATCAGAATCTGTTGAGCCGCTCCGACTTGCCGGTCGCCGAGCGCGATCACGCGCTCTATGAGCTCGGACAGGACTTCCTGAAGGCGGGCTTGCTCGATCGCGCGGAGGAAACGTTCCGCTCGCTCGACGCGGGCGAGTATTCGCTCGGCGCACAGCGCGCGCTGCTGACCATTTACGAAATCGAAAAGGATTGGCCGAAGTCGATCACGACGGCCGAGCAGATCGAAAAGATGGGCGCGCCGTCGTTGCACATGGAGATCGCGCATTTTCACTGCGAGCTCGCGCAGGAAGCGTTGCAGCGCAAGAATCCCGATGGCGCGCGTGCCGAGCTGAAGCTCGCGCTAGCGTCGAATCCGGACAACGTGCGCGCGACGATTCTCGCAGGCGATGTCGAAGCGGCCGCCGGCAATGTCGAAGCCGCGATCGCGAACTGGAAGCGCGTCGAAGAGCAGAACGAAGCGTATTTGCCGCTCGTGGCCGAAAAGCTGATGAAGGCGTACGCCGCGCTTGGACGCAAGGACGAGGGCGTCGACCTGCTTACCGATTACACGAGCCGCTATCCGTCGAACGATTTGCTCGATGTCGCGTACAAGCACGTCCAGGAGCTGCGCGGCCTGGACGCGGCGCACGCGCTCGCGCGCGGGCAGATGCAGAGCGCGCCGAACCTCGCGGGCATGACACGCCTGCTCGAAGCCCAGGAAGCGACGGCCGAGGAGCCTCGCCGCGGCGAGCTCGAATTGATGCGCAATCTGGTGAAACAGCGCACCAAGAACCTGCCGCGTTATACCTGTCAAACGTGCGGATTCCGCGCGCGACTATTCTATTGGCAATGTCCCGGCTGCAGCGGCTGGGAGACGTACGCGCCGCGTCGCGTCGAGCCGATCACGAGTTCGGCCTGAGCGGCGCGCGACTAGAATGAGATCAGGCGGCGCGTGAGCGCCGCTTCCGCCACCGGCATTTCAAAAACCACCGGAAAGCGTATGAAAGTGACCATCGTCGGCACGGGTTACGTCGGTCTTGTGACCGGCGCGTGCCTCGCCGAAATCGGCAATGACGTGTTTTGCGTGGACGTCGATCCGCGCAAGATCGAAATCCTCAACAATGGCGGCGTGCCAATCCATGAGCCGGGCCTTCAGGAAATGCTGAGGCGCACGCGCGCGGCGGGCCGCATCCAGTTCTCCACCGACGTGAAAGCAAGCGTCGAGCATGGCGATATTCAGTTCATCGCGGTGGGCACGCCGCCCGACGAAGACGGTTCCGCCGACCTGCAGTACGTGCTCGCAGCGGCGCGCAACATCGGCAAATATTCGAACGGCTTCAAGGTGATCGTCGATAAATCGACGGTGCCGGTCGGCACGGCACAGCAGGTGAAGAACGTCGTCGAGGAAGAGTTGAAGGCGCGCGGGCTCGGCTCGGAGTCGCACGGCTTCTCGGTCGTGTCGAACCCTGAGTTTCTGAAGGAAGGCGCGGCGGTCGACGACTTCATGCGTCCGGATCGCATCGTCATCGGCATCGACGACGACCACGCGGGCAATCTCGCCCGCGAGAAGATGAAGCGCCTCTACGTGCCGTTCAACCGCAATCACGAGCGCACGCTTTACATGGACGTGCGTTCGGCGGAATTCACGAAATACGCGGCCAACGCCATGCTCGCGACCCGCATCTCGTTCATGAACGATCTGTCGAATCTCGCGGATACCGTCGGCGCCGATATCGAATCGGTGCGGCGGGGCATCGGCTCGGATCCGCGCATCGGCTATCACTTCCTGTATGCGGGCTGCGGCTACGGCGGCTCGTGCTTCCCGAAGGACGTGCAGGCGCTCGCGCAGACGGCGCGAGAAAACGGCCACACGCTGCGCGTGCTCGAAGCGGTCGAAGCGGTGAACCGCGATCAGAAGGACGTGCTCGTCAACAAGATCGTGAAGCGCATGGGCGAGGATCTGAGCGGGCGCACGTTCGCCATATGGGGCCTCGCGTTCAAGCCCAACACCGACGACATGCGCGAGGCGCCGAGCCGGCGCATCATCGAGGCGCTGCTGGCGCGCGGCGCCACGGTGCGCGGATATGATCCTGTCGCGATGCAGGAAACCGAACGCGTGCTCGAGCTCGATCTCGCCGAGCGGCCGGACGACCTGAACCGCCTGCATCTCGTCGGCACGCAGCACGAAGCGCTGAAGGGTGCGGATGCGCTCATCATCGTGACCGAATGGAAGGAGTTCAAGAGCCCGGATTTCGGGCACTTGAAGAGCGCGCTGAAGACGCCGGTGATCTTCGATGGCCGCAATCTGTACGAACCGGAATCGATGGCCGAGATGGGCATCGACTATCACGCAATAGGACGTCCCCATGTCGAACTCGACCGAAGCCAAGACGGCAAGTAGCACCGATATTCCCGTCGTGCCGCGCGCGCGCGTCGCGGCGGCGCGCGTGCTGGTGGTCGGCGACGTGATGCTCGACCGCTACTGGTTCGGCGACGTGAACCGGATCTCGCCCGAAGCGCCCGTTCCGGTCGTGCACGTGCAGAAGAAGGAAGATCGCCTGGGCGGCGCCGCGAACGTCGCGCGCAATGCGGCGGCGCTCGGCGCGCAGGCCGGGCTGCTGTGCGTGGTCGGACATGACGAGCCGGGCGAGCGCATCGTCGAACTGCTCAGCGAGAGCAAGGTCGCGGCGCATCTCGAACGCGATCCCGAACTGCTCACGACCATCAAGCTGCGCGTGCTGTCGCGGCAGCAGCAACTGTTGCGCGTCGATTTCGAGAACACGCCGAATCACGAAGTGCTGCGCGCGTGCCTCGCGCGCTTCGCGGAAATCCTGCCGCAGCATGACGTGATCCTCATGTCCGATTACGCGAAGGGCGGCCTGACGCACGTCACGCAGATGATCGCCGACGCGAAACGCGCCGGAAAGCCCGTGCTCGTCGATCCGAAGGGCGACGACTGGGACCGCTATCGTGGCGCTACGCTCATCACGCCGAACCGCGCCGAGCTGCGCGAAGTAGTCGGGCAATGGAAGTCCGAGGAAGACCTGCACGAGCGCGTGACGAAGCTGCGCGCCGAGCTCGATCTCTCAGCGCTGCTGCTCACGCGCTCGGAAGAGGGCATGACGCTCTTCACGGAGAACCAGGTGCTGCACACTTCGGCCGAAGCACGCGAAGTGTATGATGTCTCGGGCGCGGGCGACACCGTCATCGCGACGGTCGCGACCATGCTGGGCGCGGGTGTGCCGCTCGTCGACTCGATCGTCTATGCGAACCGCGCGGCGGGCATCGTCGTGGGCAAGCTCGGCACGGCCACCGTCGACTACAACGAACTCTTCGCTGACCTTACCTGACCCATCGCCATGACCATCATCGTTACCGGTGCTGCCGGATTCATCGGCAGCAATATCGTCAAGGCGCTCAACGAGCGTGGCGAGAACCGCGTGATCGCGGTCGATAACCTCACGCGCGCCGACAAATTCAAGAATCTCGTCGATTGCGAGATCGACGATTACCTCGACAAAACGGAGTTCGTCGAGCGCTTTCAGCGTGGCGATTTCGGCAAGGTGCGCGCGGTTTTTCATGAAGGCGCCTGTTCGGACACGATGGAAACCGACGGCCGCTACATGATGGACAACAACTTCCGCTACAGCCGCGACGTGATGGACGCGTGCCTCGCGCAGGGCGCGCAGTTCCTGTATGCGTCGTCGGCGGCGACGTACGGCGGGTCGAGCCGTTTTGTCGAAGAGCGCGAAGTCGAAAAGCCGCTCAACGTCTACGGCTATTCGAAGTTCCTCTTCGATCAGATCGTGCGGCAAACGCTGCCGAAGGCGAAGACGCAGATCGTAGGCTTTCGATACTTCAACGTGTACGGCCCGCGCGAGACGCACAAGGGCCGCATGGCGTCCGTCGCGTTCCACAACTTCAATCAGTTCCGCTCGGAAGGCAAGGTCAAGCTCTTCGGCGAATACAACGGCTATGCGGCGGGCGAGCAGACGCGCGACTTCATCTCGGTCGAAGACGTCGTGAAGGTGAACCTGTTCTTTTTCGATCATCCGGAGAAGTCGGGCATTTTCAATCTCGGCACCGGACGCGCGCAGCCGTTCAACGACATCGCGTCGACGGTCGTGAACTCCTTGCGTGCGATGAACAATGAGGCCGCGCTGTCGCTCGCGGAACTCGTGCAGCGCGGGCTCATCGAGTACATTCCGTTCCCCGACGCACTGCGCGGCAAGTATCAATGCTTCACGCAGGCGGACCAGTCGCGGCTGCGCGCGGCGGGCTACGACGCGCCATTTCTGACGGTTCAGGAAGGCGTCGACCGCTACGTGCGTTGGCTATTCGGCCAGCTATAAACGCGCTTCGAGCGTCTTTACACTGGGTCTCACGGTTGGCGCTGGTGCCGGCCGGTTCTTCACGGAGACTCAGTCATGTTCAAGCAAGCACTCTCGTCGATCGCCGCGTTCGCGCTCGTTTTTTCCATCGGCAGCGCGTTCGCGGCCGTCGACGTCAATACCGCCAACTCCGATGCGCTGCGCGGCATCAAGGGCATCGGCCCGGCGAAGGCGAAAGCCATTCTCGATGAGCGTCAGGCGCATGGCCCGTTCAAGGACGCGAACGATCTCGGCACACGCGTGAAAGGCATGGGCGGCAAGACCGTCCAGCGCCTCGAAGCGGAAGGGCTGACCATCGGTGCCGCGCCGAAGACGGCGGCGGTCGCGCCCGGCAACGCGGCGCCGCCTGGCGCGGCGAACTCGGCTGTCGCGACGCCGGTTTCCGCGTCCGCGTCGGCCAAGCCGGTCGTCGTAAAGAAATAAGGACGACATGACGGCGCGCGCCCAGGCGTGCGGCGCGCGCCATTGACCTCCTTCAGCCTTCGGATGTTTTGGGCTCCCCGCGAACGGCTTCGTCGCGGGGCTTTTTGCTCGCCCGCCGCGCGCGCATGCTTACAGTTCGATTCGGCAATCCATCCGCGTATCAGGGGTGCGCCGGCACCGGGAGGACCACTGGGCTACAATCGAAGAACCCCTATATCAAAAAGCCCACAGCCGTCGAGTTTTCCGTGGGACACGAATCCGCTCCGCATATGGCTTACATGACTATCGAAGACACGATCGGCAATACGCCGCTCGTGCAACTCGTCCGCGTCGTGGACGATGAAATCCGCAGCCGCAACAACATCGTGTTGGGCAAGCTCGAGGGCAACAACCCGGCGGGCTCGGTGAAGGACCGCCCGGCTTTGTCGATGATCAGGAAAGCTGAAGAGCGCGGCCGCATCAAGCCGGGCGATACGCTGATCGAAGCGACGAGCGGCAATACCGGCATCGCGCTTGCAATGGCCGCCGCGATGCGCGGCTACAAGATGGTGCTGCTGATGCCTGAAGATCTGTCGATCGAACGCCGTCAGAGCATGGCTGCGTATGGCGCGGAGATCGTGCTCACGCCGGTGACGGGCGGCATGGAATACGCGCGCGATCTCGCCGATCAGATGCAGCGCGATGGCCGCGGCATCATCCTCGACCAGTTCGCGAATCCGGACAATCCGCTCGCGCATTACGAAGGCACCGGCCCGGAACTGTGGAAGCAGACGGAAGGACGCATCACGCACTTCGTCTCGTCGATGGGTACGACCGGCACGATCATGGGCGTGTCGAAGTATCTGAAAGAGGTGAATCAGAACATCGAGATCATCGGCGCGCAGCCGGAAGAAGGCTCGCGCATTCCAGGCATCCGCAAGTGGCCGGAAGCGTATCTGCCGAAGATTTTCGATCGCAGCCGCGTCGATCGCGTCGAGAACGTGAGCCAGGCGGCATCCGAAGCGATGGCGCGGCGCCTCGCATCGGTCGAAGGCATTTTCGCGGGCATTTCGTCGGGTGGTGCATGTGAAGTCGCGCTGCGCATCGCACGTCAGGTGGAGAACGCGACGATCGTGTTCGTCGTCTGCGACCGCGGCGACCGGTATCTGTCGACAGGCGTGTTTCCGGCGTAAATCGACGCTTGCTCAATGAAAAAACCCCGGCGTGCCGGGGTTTTTCACATAAGGCGCCGCCGCGATATCACTGCGAGGCGTCGCCCGCTATCATGCGCGCCTTGACCGCCTCGCCGAGCTGATACACAGCGAGCGCATAGAAGAAGCTGCGGTTATAGCGCGTGAGCACATAGAAGTTCTTCAGCCCGAGCGTGTATTCGGTCGCGCGGCCGGGCGTCGGGAGGTCGACGACGGTGAGCGGCGTCGGCGCTTCCGCCGCGATATTCAGGCCCGGCTCGTTGAGCAGCATGCCGGCCTTCGTCAACTGCGCGAGCGACCATTTCGGTTCCGGCGACCCATCGGCGGCGGCCTGCGCGATACCCTGACTGCCTTCATCACCCGCAATGCGCCAGACCACCGGGCGGCCCGGCTGCCAGCCGTTCTGTTTCAGATAGTTCGCGACGCTGCCGATGGCGTCCGCCGGACTCGAGCGCAGATCGATGCGGCTGTTGCCGTCGTAATCGACCGCGTATTGCACGATGCTGCTCGGCAGGAATTGCGGAATGCCGATCGCGCCGGTGTACGAACCGAGCACGGTCGTCGGATCGATCTGCGAATCGCGCGTCCACACGAGCAGATCTTCGAGATTCTTGCGGAACGTCGCCATGCGTTCGGCGCGGTTCGGCGTGTTCGGATAATCGAAGGTGAGCGTGGTCAGCGCGTCGAGCGCGCGGAAGTTGCCCATGTATTTCCCGTAGATCGTCTCCACGCCGATGATCCCGACGATGACCTCCGGCGGCACGCCGAACTGTTCGGCGGCGCGCTGCAGCGTGGCCTGATTCGCGCGCCAGAACTTCACGCCCGCGTTGATGCGGACTGGCTCGATGAAGCGCGACTGATACGCCCGCCAGTTCTTCGCTTGCGGCGTGGGCGAGGGCAGGACCAGCTTCGCCGCCGTCGCCGAATAGCTCACGCGCGCGAACAGATCGTGCAGCGCCGAGGCATCGAAGTCGTAGCGCGCAACCATGTCGTTGATGAACGCCGCGACATTCGGATTGTTCGCGTAACGCTGCGGCACGATCTCTTCTTCGAACACCTGCCCTTGCGGCGTCGCGGTCTGCGGCTGCTGCGACTGCGCAAAGGCACTGTTGGCGGAGACGACACCGAGCGCGCAGAAAAGAGAGACGAGGAGCGCGCGCTTTGCCGGCGTGAAAGAGGCCGTGAAGTCGAACGGAGCAAACGGGAAAGTCATAGTGTGCGTGGTTGGAGACGGTTGGGGCGATGCCGGATTCGCGAGCGGCCGAAACGCCTGTGAAGTCGAATCGATCCGCAACGATTCTCAACGGAACGCAACAGCCTGCAACATGCCGCGCGCAAACGCTTGGCCGGCAAGGCGTCGAGGCAGTATAACCGACGCTTCGCGCCGGTATCGCCCGGGCGTCCGGAGGCGGGCGGCGGTATCGAACGGTGTGGTAACTTAACGTCAAATGCGCGGCACACGGTCGCGTATGACGAAAAAACACGAGACGAGAGCCGACAAAAGCGGCATTGCGAGACATCATGGCCACCGGCTTTTATTCCCATCCCGACTGCCTGCAGCACGACAACGGCCAATGGCATCCCGAATGCCCGGCGCGTTTGCAGGCAATCGAAGATCAACTGATCGCGAGCCGGATCGATACGCTCATCGAACGCGAGGAAGCGCCGCTCGCCGAGGAAACCGAGCTCGCACGCGTGCACACGCAGGCGCATATCGATTACATCAAGAGCCGCACGCCCGAGCACGGCCGAAGCGAGCTCGACCCCGATACGTCGATGTGCCCCGAGTCCTATCGGGCAGCCTTGCGCGCGGCGGGCGCGGCGATCGCGGCCACCGATGCCGTCATCGAAGGGCGTTACGACAACGCGTTCTGCAGCGTGCGCCCGCCGGGCCACCACGCCGAGCCCGCGCGCGCGATGGGCTTCTGCCTCTTCAACAACGTCGCGATCGCGGCGCGCCATGCGCTCGAGGTGCACGGCCTGCAACGTGTCGCGATCGTCGATTTCGACGTGCATCACGGCAACGGCACCGAAGCCGCCTTCAGCGGCGACTCGCGCGTGCTGATGTGCAGCTTCTTCCAGCATCCGTTCTATCCGTTCTCCGGCGCCGGGAATCATGCGCCGAACATGGTCAACGTGCCGCTGCCCGCGCGCACGAAGGGCATGCAGGTGCGCGAGGTCGTCGACATGATGTGGCTGCCGCGGCTCGAGGAGTTCAAGCCGCAGATGATCTTCGTCTCGGCCGGTTTCGATGCGCATCGCGAAGACGACATGGCCAACATGGGCCTCGTCGAAGACGATTACGCGTGGATCACCGAGCAGGTTCGCGCGGTCGCGAAACGTCACGCGCAGGGGCGCATCGTGAGTTGTCTGGAAGGCGGCTACAACTTGTCGGCGCTCGGGCGCAGCGTCGTCGCGCATCTGCGGGTGCTCGCCGACATCTAGCCGTTCGCATGCGCCCGCGCGTAATCGGTGCGTACGAGCGTCCAGTCGATCAGCTCGCGAATCACGCGGTCACGATCGAGATCGTTGAGCGTTTCGTGAGCGCTGCCTTCGACGATCGCGAGCGTGCTGTCAGTCGAGCCGGCGTTTGCCTCGAATTCGCGGCTGCCGGCGGGATCGCAGATCGCGTCCGCCGAGCCGTGGAAGACGTAGAGCGGCAAGGTGATTGCATCGCGCTTCGCCGCCACGCGCTCCATCCCGGCGAGAATCTGCGCGGCGGTGCGCGCGGGAACGGCGCCATGATGCACGAGCGGGTCGCGCCGATAGGCAACGACCACGCCCGGCGCACGCGAGAGCAACGACGGATCGATGCTGAACGCGGCCATGCGCGGCACGACCGTCCCCACGATGCGGCTCAGTTTCGCCTTCCAGCGCGGCGTGCCCGCGCCCAGCTTCAACGCCGGGCTCGACAGAATCAGCCCCGCCAGCTTTCGGCCAGACGCGCGTTCGGCGACGTAGAGCGCCGCGATCGTGCCGCCCATGCTGTGGCCCATCAGGAAGAGCGGCGTGTCGGCGGGCGATGTCGCGGCACACGCTTCGAGCAGCACGTCGGCATCGCGCAGATAGTCGGTGAAGACGCGCACCCAGGCGCGATCACCCGATGACTTCCCGTGCCCGCGCAGATCGATTGCGAGCAGTTCGATGCCCGCCGCGTTCAACTCGACCGCAAGCGCGTCGTAGCGTCCCGCGTGTTCGCCGAGACCGTGAATCAGCGCGATGCGAGCCCTCACTTCGACGTCCGGCGCGCTCTGCCAGCGATGCAGGAACAGTTCGACGCCGTGCCGCGTCGTGACGGCGCTCGTCGAATAAATATTGCGTGACATGAGCCGGTAAATTCCTCCGCGTTATTAGCCGATCCGAAATCATTATTAAACAGAATGTAACGCGTCCTGTAAAATCGCGGGCTACGTATCAACCAGCTACGACAAGCGGCGGCCGGCTGCGCGGGTGTTTCGACCCGGCGAGCCTTCCGCCGTTTGCATTTTCATGATCGAAATACGCAATCTCTCGCAGCGTTTCGCCGGGCCCCGGGGCTGGGTCGAAGCGCTGCACAACGTCAATCTGACGATTCCCGCCGGCGAAGTGTTCGGCATCATCGGGCGCAGCGGCGCGGGCAAGAGCACGCTGGTGCGCACCATCAATCTGCTGACGCGGCCGAGCGAAGGCAACGTGATCGTCGACGGACGCGATCTCATGACGCTTTCGAGCGACGCGCTGCGCGCCGCGCGCCGCGATATCGGCATGATCTTTCAGCACTTCAATTTGCTGAGCTCGCGCACGGTGTTCGACAACGTCGCGCTGCCGCTCGAACTCGCGGGCAAGAAGCGCGCGGAGATCGAGGCGGCCGTGTTGCCGCTGCTCGAACTCGTCGGCCTGACGACGCACAAGGACAAATATCCCGCGCAGATCAGCGGCGGGCAGAAGCAGCGCGTGGGCATCGCGCGGGCGCTCGCGAGCAATCCCAAAGTGCTGCTCTCCGATGAAGCCACATCCGCGCTCGATCCCGAAACCACGCGCGCGATTCTCGATCTGCTGCGCAAGATCAATCGCGAGCTCGGGCTCACGATCGTGCTCATCACGCATCAGATGGAAGTCATCAAGCAGGTCTGCGACCGCGTTGCGGTGCTCGACGCCGGGCGCGTCGTGGAAGAGGGCAAGGTCGTCGATGTCTTCATGCAGCCGCATCACGAAGTCACGCGCGCGCTGATCGGCGACGTCATCGCGCACGAGTTGCCGCCCGCGCTGAAGGCGCGCGTCATCGAGCGGCTGAAGACCGGCAGCGGCCATTTGCTGCGGCTCGCGTTCACGGGATCGGGCGTCGATCAGCCGATTCTCTCCGAGACGATCCGCCGCTACGAACTCGATTTCAACATCCTGCATGGCCAGATCGACGAGATTCAGGGGCAGGCGTTCGGCTCGCTCGCGGTGCTCGCGGGCGGGCAACCGGTGAAGATCGCCGAGGCGATCGAATATTTGCGCGCGCAAGGCGTCGTGGTGGAGGAGTTGTCCCATGTTGAGTGAAATGTTCGACATGTTCGTCCAGTCGTTCTGGGAAACGCTGATCATGGTCGGCATCTCGGGACTCGTCGGCGCGGCGATCGGCTTGCCGTTGGGCGTGCTGCTCTATCTCACGGACCGCGATGGCGTGCTGCAGAACCTCGGCGTGAATCGCGGGCTCGGCGGCGTCGTGAATGCGGTGCGCTCGACGCCGTTCATCATTCTGCTCGTCGCGGTGATTCCGTTCACGCGGCTGGTCGTCGGCTCGTCGATCGGGACCGCGGCCGCCGTCGTGCCGCTGACGATCGCGGCCGCGCCGTTCATCGCGCGTCTCGTGGAGACGGCGTTGCGCGAAGTGGATCGCGGGCTCATCGAAGCCGCGCAGGCGATGGGCGCAACGACATCGCAAATCGTGTTCAAGGTGTTGTTGCCGGAATCGCTGCCGGGCGTCGTCGCGGGACTGACGATCACGTTCGTGTCGCTCGTCGGCTACTCGGCGATGGCGGGCGCGATCGGCGGCGGCGGGCTCGGCGATCTCGGCATCCGCTATGGCTATCAGCGCTTCCTGCCTGAAGTGATGCTGACCGTCGTCGTGATTCTCATCGTGTTCGTGCAGCTCGTGCAGTCGTTCGGCGACTGGCTCGTGCGCCGCCTGAGCCACAAATAATTCATCTACAGGAGACCAATCCATGCAACGTCGATTCATGCTGAAGTTCGCCGCCGCGCTGCTGGGCGCATCGCTTTTCAACGTCGCTCATGCCGAGGACGCCATCAAGATGGGCGTGACGGGCGGCCCGCACGCGCAGATCATGGACGTGGTGAAACAGGTCGCCGCGAAGAACGGCCTGAAGATCACGGTCATCGAGTTTTCGGATTACGTGCAGCCGAACGCCGCGCTCGCATCCGGCGATCTCGATGCGAACAGCTATCAGCATTTGCCGTATCTCGACGCGCAGGTGAAGGATCGCGGCTACAAGCTCATCAAGGTCGCGGACACGGTCACGTTCCCGATGGGCATCTATTCGAAGAAGCTGAAGTCGCTGTCGGCGTTGCAGAACGGCGCGCGCATCGCGGTGCCGAACGATCCGACCAACGGCGGGCGTGCGTTGCTGCTGCTGCAAAAGCAAGGTCTCGTCAAGCTGCGCGCGGACGCGGGCCTGAAGGCGACACCGATCGATATCGTCGAGAACCCGAAGAAGCTGAAGATCGTCGAACTCGACGCGGCGCAGATTCCGCGCTCGCTCGACGACGTCGACGCCGCCGCCATCAACACGAACTTCGCGATGGAAGCGGGCCTCAAGCCGAAGTCGGATGCGATCGCGATCGAAGACCCGCGCGGTCCGTACGTGAACATCATCGCGATTCGCGCAGCCGACAAGGACAAGCCGTGGGTCGCCAAGCTGATCGCGGCGTATCACTCGCCGGAGGTGAAGCAGTTCGTCGAAGGCAAATATGCGGGGGCGGTGATTACGGCCTGGTAATCGTTTTCAGTGACGGATGCGGGTTTTCGTGGATATAAATAGAACGATCGTTCGATAAAAATAGACCGATTCCTATTGCATGACGACCCAACCCACCCGCTTGTGGAGGGGCTAGCCGACGTGGCGCTCGTATAATGTCGCTGGGTTGACGTAATCGTAACTTTGGAGCGTGTGCATGAAAATTCTGGTGCCAGTCAAGCGCGTGGTCGACTACAACGTGAAGGTCCGTGTGAAATCGGATAACACGGGAGTCGATATCGCCAACGTGAAGATGTCGATGAACCCGTTCGACGAGATCGCCGTGGAAGAGGCGGTCCGGTTGAGGGAAGCGGGTGTTGCTACCGAAGTGATCGCCGTGTCGTGCGGTGTGACGCAATGTCAGGAGACGTTGCGCACGGCGCTGGCTATTGGCGCGGATCGCGCGATTCTCGTCGAATCCGCAGAAGATCTGCAGCCGCTGGCGGTCGCGAAGATTTTGAAGGCGCTGGTCGATCAGGAAAAGCCTGAGTTGGTCATTCTCGGCAAGCAGGCCATCGATGATGACTCGAATCAGACCGGTCAGATGCTTGCTGCGCTGGCGGGTCTGCCGCAAGCGACGTTCGCATCGAAAGTGGTCGTTGCCGATGGCAAGGCCACGGTTTCGCGTGAAGTCGATGGCGGCGCGGAAACGCTGTCGCTGAAGCTTCCCGCTGTTGTCACGACCGATCTGCGCCTGAACGAGCCGCGCTACGTGACGCTGCCGAACATCATGAAGGCGAAGAAGAAGCCGCTGACGACGGTGAAGCCCGCGGATCTCGGCGTCGATGTCGCGCCGCGTCTGAAGACGCTGAAGGTCACCGAGCCGCCGAAGCGCAGCGCGGGCATCATGGTGCCGGACGTGAAGACGCTGGTCGAGAAGCTGAAGACCGAAGCCAAGGTGCTGTAAAGGGAGACGCGAAAAATGACGATTCTGGTAATTGCGGAACACGATAACGCGTCGATCAAGGCATCGACGCTGAACACGGTTGCGGCGGCTGCGAAGATCGGCGGCGATGTGCACGTGCTGGTCGCGGGCTCGAACGCGCAAGGCGCGGCGGACGCAGCGGCAAAGATCGCGGGCGTGGCGAAAGTGCTGCTCGCCGATGCGCCTCAACTCGCCGATGGCCTCGCGGAAAACATCGAAGGCACGGTGCTGAACATCGCGAAGGATTACTCGCACATTCTGGC
>NZ_FCOM02000350.1 GCF_001544695.2 Caballeronia arvi | reverse complement strand
TCTGCCGACAGCGGCGCTATGAGTGCCTGATATGGGCGCTTCACGGCGGCACTCTCCTGGTTTAACTCTTCCAATGTTTCAGCCATGGTCGCTTCGCAGCCGTACTCGGTCAGGTCTGGGTCCGCGACGTGGCTGTTGAGGTTCGCTATTTCTGCTAATGGCGCCCGTCTATTTTGCTAACGGTTTTTAGCGCATGTCTTGATTTTGCGTTGAAAATTCTATTCTTGATGCGGAAAACATGTTGCGCTGGCGCAACTGCGTCATTCAAACACCGCGCTCGCTCGTGCTAGTGCGCTTGGCTTGTCCGCTAATTCCGCTAATGCGGCGATGATGGCGGGACAAAAGACCATGTGCCATGAAACCCCTGCCACGCAAGGCCTCTGGCAGACACACGAAAAAGCCGACATAGACGGTTGCCTCTTTGCCGCTCGTCAACTTGCCGATGACTTCGTCGAGGCGAGCAGCGGAATGGGGGTAGCCCGGGGGCCTCTGCCCGCCTCA